>NZ_CP076653.1:3415000-4615000 GCF_018966865.1 Bacillus sp. NP247
TAGTGATCGATAGTGAACCAGTACCGTGAGGGAAAGGTGAAAAGCACCCCGGAAGGGGAGTGAAAGAGATCCTGAAACCGTGTGCCTACAAATAGTCAGAGCCCGTTAATGGGTGATGGCGTGCCTTTTGTAGAATGAACCGGCGAGTTACGATCCCGTGCGAGGTTAAGCTGAAGAGGCGGAGCCGCAGCGAAAGCGAGTCTGAATAGGGCGTTTAGTACGTGGTCGTAGACCCGAAACCAGGTGATCTACCCATGTCCAGGGTGAAGTTCAGGTAACACTGAATGGAGGCCCGAACCCACGCACGTTGAAAAGTGCGGGGATGAGGTGTGGGTAGCGGAGAAATTCCAATCGAACCTGGAGATAGCTGGTTCTCCCCGAAATAGCTTTAGGGCTAGCCTTAAGTGTAAGAGTCTTGGAGGTAGAGCACTGATTGAACTAGGGGTCCTCATCGGATTACCGAATTCAGTCAAACTCCGAATGCCAATGACTTATCCTTAGGAGTCAGACTGCGAGTGATAAGATCCGTAGTCAAGAGGGAAACAGCCCAGATCGCCAGCTAAGGTCCCAAAGTGTGTATTAAGTGGAAAAGGATGTGGAGTTGCTTAGACAACTAGGATGTTGGCTCAGAAGCAGCCACCATTTAAAGAGTGCGTAATAGCTCACTAGTCGAGTGACTCTGCGCCGAAAATGTACCGGGGCTAAATACACCACCGAAGCTGCGAATTGATACCAATGGTATCAGTGGTAGGGGAGCGTTCTAAGTGCAGTGAAGTCAGACCGGAAGGACTGGTGGAGCGCTTAGAAGTGAGAATGCCGGTATGAGTAGCGAAAGACGGGTGAGAATCCCGTCCACCGAATGCCTAAGGTTTCCTGAGGAAGGCTCGTCCGCTCAGGGTTAGTCAGGACCTAAGCCGAGGCCGACAGGCGTAGGCGATGGACAACAGGTTGATATTCCTGTACCACCTCTTTATCGTTTGAGCAATGGAGGGACGCAGAAGGATAGAAGAAGCGTGCGATTGGTTGTGCACGTCCAAGCAGTTAGGCTGATAAGTAGGCAAATCCGCTTATCGTGAAGGCTGAGCTGTGATGGGGAAGCTCCTTATGGAGCGAAGTCTTTGATTCCCCGCTGCCAAGAAAAGCTTCTAGCGAGATAAAAGGTGCCTGTACCGCAAACCGACACAGGTAGGCGAGGAGAGAATCCTAAGGTGTGCGAGAGAACTCTGGTTAAGGAACTCGGCAAAATGACCCCGTAACTTCGGGAGAAGGGGTGCTTTCTTAACGGAAAGCCGCAGTGAATAGGCCCAAGCGACTGTTTAGCAAAAACACAGGTCTCTGCGAAGCCGTAAGGCGAAGTATAGGGGCTGACACCTGCCCGGTGCTGGAAGGTTAAGGAGAGGGGTTAGCGTAAGCGAAGCTCTGAACTGAAGCCCCAGTAAACGGCGGCCGTAACTATAACGGTCCTAAGGTAGCGAAATTCCTTGTCGGGTAAGTTCCGACCCGCACGAAAGGTGTAACGATTTGGGCACTGTCTCAACCAGAGACTCGGTGAAATTATAGTACCTGTGAAGATGCAGGTTACCCGCGACAGGACGGAAAGACCCCGTGGAGCTTTACTGTAGCCTGATATTGAATTTTGGTACAGTTTGTACAGGATAGGCGGGAGCCATTGAAACCGGAGCGCTAGCTTCGGTGGAGGCGCTGGTGGGATACCGCCCTGACTGTATTGAAATTCTAACCTACGGGTCTTATCGACCCGGGAGACAGTGTCAGGTGGGCAGTTTGACTGGGGCGGTCGCCTCCTAAAGTGTAACGGAGGCGCCCAAAGGTTCCCTCAGAATGGTTGGAAATCATTCGTAGAGTGCAAAGGCATAAGGGAGCTTGACTGCGAGACCTACAAGTCGAGCAGGGACGAAAGTCGGGCTTAGTGATCCGGTGGTTCCGCATGGAAGGGCCATCGCTCAACGGATAAAAGCTACCCCGGGGATAACAGGCTTATCTCCCCCAAGAGTCCACATCGACGGGGAGGTTTGGCACCTCGATGTCGGCTCATCGCATCCTGGGGCTGTAGTCGGTCCCAAGGGTTGGGCTGTTCGCCCATTAAAGCGGTACGCGAGCTGGGTTCAGAACGTCGTGAGACAGTTCGGTCCCTATCCGTCGTGGGCGTAGGAAATTTGAGAGGAGCTGTCCTTAGTACGAGAGGACCGGGATGGACGCACCGCTGGTGTACCAGTTGTTCTGCCAAGGGCATAGCTGGGTAGCTATGTGCGGAAGGGATAAGTGCTGAAAGCATCTAAGCATGAAGCCCCCCTCAAGATGAGATTTCCCATAGCGTAAGCTAGTAAGATCCCTGAAAGATGATCAGGTTGATAGGTTCGAGGTGGAAGCATGGTGACATGTGGAGCTGACGAATACTAATAGATCGAGGACTTAACCATATAATATGAAGCAATGTTATCTAGTTTTGAAAGAATATAAAAAACTTATTGACCTTTAAAAGTGAATGAGTTACAATCATTCTTGTCTTAAATGAATATAGTCTGGTAATGATGGCAGAGAGGCCACACCCGTTCCCATACCGAACACGGAAGTTAAGCTCTCTAGCGCCGATGGTAGTTGGGACCTTGTCCCTGTGAGAGTAGGACGTTGCCAGGCAAAATGGAGGATTAGCTCAGCTGGGAGAGCACCTGCCTTACAAGCAGGGGGTCGGCGGTTCGATCCCGTCATCCTCCACCATATATGTCGGAGGGGTAGCGAAGTGGCTAAACGCGGCGGACTGTAAATCCGCTCCTTCGGGTTCGGCAGTTCGAATCTGCCCCCCTCCACCATTTCTTAATTATTGGGCTATAGCCAAGCGGTAAGGCAACGGACTTTGACTCCGTCATGCGCTGGTTCGAATCCAGCTAGCCCAGCCATTAAGAGCCATTAGCTCAGTTGGTAGAGCATCTGACTTTTAATCAGAGGGTCGAAGGTTCGAATCCTTCATGGCTCACCATTTTCAATAAAATATGCGGGTGTGGCGGAATTGGCAGACGCACTAGACTTAGGATCTAGCGCCTTTGGCGTGGGGGTTCGACTCCCTTCACCCGCACTTTTAAAAAAATATATCATACATGTCTTGCGGAAGTAGTTCAGTGGTAGAATACAACCTTGCCAAGGTTGGGGTCGCGGGTTCGAATCCCGTCTTCCGCTCCAATTTTCAGTATGATATGCCGGGGTGGCGGAACAGGCAGACGCACAGGACTTAAAATCCTGCGGTGGGTGACCACCGTGCGGGTTCGACCCCCGCCCTCGGCACCATATGCGCCCGTAGCTCAATTGGATAGAGCGTTTGACTACGGATCAAGAGGTTAGGGGTTCGACTCCTCTCGGGCGCGCTTTTATTAACGGGAAGTGGCTCAGCTTGGTAGAGCACCTGGTTTGGGACCAGGGGGTCGCAGGTTCAAATCCTGTCTTCCCGATTTTCCCAAAAACATGGGGCCTTAGCTCAGCTGGGAGAGCGCCTGCCTTGCACGCAGGAGGTCAGCGGTTCGATCCCGCTAGGCTCCACTTTATTTTTTATATGTCGGAGGTATACCCAAGTTCGGCTGAAGGGATCGGTCTTGAAAACCGACAGGCGGCGAGAGTCGCGCGGGGGTTCGAATCCCTCTACCTCCTCCATTTTTTTAAAAAGTGGTTTAGTACATATAAAAATGAATAAGATATTAATTTTTCCTTCATGGAGGTATACCCAAGTTCGGCTGAAGGGATCGGTCTTGAAAACCGACAGGCGGCGAGAGTCGCGCGGGGGTTCGAATCCCTCTACCTCCTCCATTTATTTTTAAAACATAATATCGTCGCGGGGTGGAGCAGTACGGTAGCTCGTCGGGCTCATAATCCGAAGGTCGCAGGTTCAAATCCTGTCCCCGCAACCAATGGTCCCGTGGTGTAGTGGTTAACATGCCTGCCTGTCACGCAGGAGATCGCCGGTTCGACCCCGGTCGGGACCGCCATTTTATGTTGGCTCGGTAGCTCAGTCGGTAGAGCAGAGGACTGAAAATCCTCGTGTCGGCGGTTCGATTCCGTCCCGAGCCACCATTTTTTTAAATTATGCCGGCTTAGCTCAATTGGTAGAGCAACTGACTTGTAATCAGTAGGTTGGGGGTTCAAGTCCTCTAGCCGGCATCATTTAGGGGCATAGTTTAAAGGTAGAACTGAGGTCTCCAAAACCTCCAGTGTGGGTTCGATTCCTACTGCCCCTGTAAAGTATATGGGCCTATAGCTCAGCTGGTTAGAGCGCACGCCTGATAAGCGTGAGGTCGATGGTTCGAGTCCATTTAGGCCCACCATATATATTCCGCAGTAGCTCAGTGGTAGAGCTATCGGCTGTTAACCGATCGGTCGTAGGTTCGAGTCCTACCTGCGGAGCCATGGCCCGTTGGTCAAGTGGTTAAGACACCGCCCTTTCACGGCGGTAACACGGGTTCGAATCCCGTACGGGTCATAAAAAAAGAGTCAGCAATATGCTGACTCTTTTTTATTATGTATAAGCCTCTTTTTATCACCTTATTTTCCTGAAATAAATAAAGGGATTTAGGAAAAGCTATGGTATGTATTAAAAGGAGGAGATGAAAATGACACAAGTTAGAGAACTTATGAGTACTCATATCGTACATTGTACACCATTAGACAATGTATATGAGGCAGCTGTAAAAATGAAGGAAGAATCGGTTGGATTGATTCCTGTTATTGAAAATAAACAAGTTGTTGGGCTTGTTACTGATCGAGACTTAGTTGTTCGTGGGATTGCTGAAAAACATCCTGGATCTAATCAAATTACAAATGTAATGACAACAAACATTGTTTCAGTTTCTCCAGATGATTCTATTGAAAAAGCTACAGAATTAATGGCACAATATCAAATTAGACGGTTACCGGTAGTTGAGAGCGGTCAACTTGTTGGGATGCTAGCACTAGGGGATTTAGCTATAAGAGAATCAGCAGATGATCAAGCAGGCTTTGCTTTAAGTGAAATCTCGGAGCATACGGAATAAAGTAAAACTTTAATTAGCGGGAGTCTTACTGCCCGAAAAGAGCGAGATAAATTACGTATAAAAATCAGATACATTATTCTAGTATATATGGATTAAACTGATATGTTAGCATGATGTATCTGAGACATTATATAATAAGTGTAGAGTCAATATTTTTGACAGTTTTTTTAAATTTGTCATTCCTAATTTTTAATAAGAGAAAAAATGATATACTGAGAGATATAAGTATTATGATAGATTTTGAATATAACAATATTTATTATTAATGATGTAATAATGAATTAATATTTCCTATGTAGATAAAGTGAAACTTTAATTATTGGGGTCCATCCCCCAATAATTATTAGTTGAACCAATCGGGCTTTTACGGGCAGTTTTATCTCCCACCTAACTTCCTCGCATTCGCCGAATTTTGAGGTGGGAGTCTTACTGCTCGAAAATAGCGGGATAAAAAGGGAAGGGGAATTATATGAGGGATGTACAGGGCGATCCAAATTGGAATTTGGTTACAGATACATATATAGAACCAAATAATTTCGCTGAGTTATTTTCTTTACTTGTACCTTGTCATCCAAAAGGTGAAGGGAAAGAGCGAACTATATTAGTATGGAAAGAAAAAGAATTTTATAAAGAAGAAAATTTAGCGTCATTTATCGTATATGGCATGAATAGAGTAAAGAATTTACCGCAGTTTCATAAAGATGAAATTCCAACTCTAGTACGTATTCTTCGTCTATGTCAAGAGATTGGTTGGTATGAAGAGGCAAATGCTTTTATGGTAACCCAAGGGCTAGATGAATTTGTCCAAACTTCATTGGAGTATGAAACATGGGATCTTTTGACGAAAGCAGTTGCTTTAAACTATTTAATTATTAAATATCGTATTGGTGAATTAACAGCTGAGGATGTAGAAATTTGGAATCGAGTTAAATTTAACGAGAAATGTATAACAGATTGTAAACACCTATTATCTCATAAAGAAGTGTTGGAATTTACATTCTTTTATATGTGTAAGCGAGCAAAAACACTATCAAAAGAACAATTAAATAGTGATATGATGAGTCTAGCAATGTATTGTAATACTTTTGTGTATGATTTATATACACATGACTTATTACGAAAGTATCGTAAGTGTACAGATTTCCTATCATATTATGGACCTAGTCAAGCAGTTTTAGCTTGTCAAAGAGCTGTACTTTCTCAAATTTCCGATCGATTAGACCCTTTAAAGACAACTCATGTAGATGATTATTTATATGTGATGAAAGAAATGATGGAGCATATGACGATAGGGGTAATGGATCGGTATGGTCATTTTATTGGAAAGTTACTATCATATGTACCATTTTTCGAAATGATCCAAGTTCCACAGCATGCATATTATTGTGAAGAATTACTGTATATTTGTAAGGGAATTGAATACAAAGAAGAAATACTACGCAATTATATATTTATACAATTACATGATTGTTTACCATCATTCTTTAAACTATTTCTTAAAAATAAGCGTTATGCAACGATTCATGATATTCTTTTCTATTGGTGCGACGATGAACAAAGAATGAGCTTAGAGAAAAAATATAATCTTAGTTTCATTTATGAAAAATATGCTTGTGGATAAACCGTATTTTACATATTAAAAATTAATATAAATTAAAAAGGATCTCAAGTTTATGTGAGATCCTTTTTTGTTAGTAAAACAAGGAGAAAGTAACTAAGATAAGAAATAACATTCCATAAAGGAGAAATTGTGAAGTATAACTTCCTTGTATACCAAAAAAAGTATTCATTTTTTTATATAAATTCAATATATATTTCATTGGATTATCTTTGAAAGATTGGTACACAGTGTCTCCTCTTTCTAAGCTTCTTGTTCATGTTTTTGGTTATTAGGGACATTAACGTATCTAGCTAGGAATAATAAGACACCTATAAAGAATACAGGAAGTACAGTAGATAAATAAAAACCATTACTAATTATATTTGTTATAAGAGCACTCAAAAGAAAAATTGCATTATAAATATGGGCAATTTTTTGTTTTAGCCGCATTTGTAATGCTTCCATAATGATTTCTAAAGCAACAAAAGCAATAATAATAGATAAAAATACAGTGTTCGTATTATAAATGATTAAACAACAGATTAAACCTAAAAAGGCCAGGTATTCAATAAAGAGAGGTATATTGCGTGGCATATAATTTACCTAACTAAATATGGCAGTGGGTTCACTGCATTTGTTTTTTCAAAATTCCATTCCCCATTATGTAATTCAAAATGGAGATGTTGCCCGTATGAATGACCTGTGTTTCCCATATGACCTACTAATTGTCCAGTTTGTACTTGATCACCAGCTTGTACAGTGCGATCCTTCATATGAGCATAAACTGTTGTATATAATTTCCCATTTATTTGATGGGCGATGAACACGACATTGCCGTAGCTAGCCGAATAATAAGATTTCACAACTTTACCTGCAGCAGCAGCTTGAATAGAGACATTTCCTTGTGCTGCTATATCTATACCATAATGCATTTGCTCCCAGCGCATATCAAAAGTGGAGCTGATTTTCCCTTGAGTAGGGAATTTGAAAACTGCTGGAATTGATGCAGGTTGAGCTGTTTTAGCTTGTGCTTGATTTTGATTTTGCGCTACATAGTGTTTCGCTACATATCCGTATCCTGTGCCAAAACGAATTTTATACCAAGTACCTACCGTTTCTACTACTTGTACTTGTGTACCATTTTGTAATGAGCCAAGTAGAGTGCTACTTGTACTAGCGTTGCTACGTACATTTAATTTTGGTGTTGCAACAGTATAGGAAGGAGAACCTTGTACAGTTACACCTTTTACTAGAGGTGTGGATCCATTAGATACAAATGTTTTTTGTACGTATCCAATTTGACCGTTATGTAATATTTTGTACCAATCCCCTTGTTCACCTTGAATGGTAATGAATTGACCATTTGGTAATATATCTAGAATAGAAGACTCTGTATTAGGTTCAGAACGAACGTTTAATGCGTTTGCATTTACGATATATTGATTCTTTGGTTGAACATTTTTTTTGAATAGAATTGCATCTTTTTTCATATAGCCTGTTTTGTTGTTAACAGATACTTTATACCAATCTTGAGTTGTCTCAAGAATAGTAACTGGGCTATTAAATCGAATGTTATCAATTATTGCACTGTCTGCATGGTTATTTTGATGCAGTGCAACGTTGTCAATTTTTACATATCCAGTTTTTACTGTAGATAGTTGCTTAGCAGACGCTGTTTGTATATCGGATTCTCCCATAGAAGGAAGTAAAGAAGCAATTGCGATAGTAGTTGCTGTTAAAGCTGTAGCTTTCATATTCATGTAATAAAGACCTCCTCTAGTTGTATAGTTGTAATTTTATTATAGTATAAAGATATAATATATTGGTCGTATTCACATAAATGTAATATGAAATCAATAAAAATAATGTTAGAAGAGAGATTCGTATATAAATATTGTATATATCATTTGTGGGGTCGCATTTATATTTGTTTAACACATTAAGATTTAATTCGCAATTAAGAAAATTAAAACAGTTGATGATGTCTTATGGCGGTGTTATACTGACAGTGATAATTTTATAGTTTGCTAGGAGGGCTGGTGTTGCCAGCTGAGAGTAGGGCCGTAAGCCGTTGATCCTTTTTATTACCTGATCTAGATTATGCTAGCGTAGGGAAGCAATTCGGACATTAACAATGAGTCCCCGTTTCTTTGCGTATAGAAACGGGGCTTTTTTATTTGAAAATTTCATATTAACACCACTAGGGGTGCTTTTCGTGCTGAGAGAGGAATAATCCTTAACCCTTACAACACCTGATCTAGATAATACTAGCGAAGGGAAGTGGAACAACGAATAAATTATAATTTTATTTGCTGTAACCACTTCTTATATACAGAAGTGGTTTTTTTATTGAGATAAATAGATATATAGGAAGGGGAATTATTAATGAAATTTTGTGAAAGATTATTTGATACGGTGCAGCCTGTTTGGGAGAAAAGTCATAATCATCCGTTTGTAGTAGGTATGGGGGATGGTACGTTGGAAAAAGACAAATTCCAGTACTATATTATTCAAGATTATTTATATTTGTTAGATTATGCAAAGCTATATGCAATTGGGGTTGTAAAGGCAACGAATCCACAAGTTATGGCAAAATTTGCAGAGCAAATTGATGGGATTTTAAATGGTGAAATGACGATTCATAAACAATATGCAAAAAGACTTGGCATTTCTACACAAAAGATGGAATCTGCGAAACCATCTGCTAAAAATTTAGCCTATACAAATTACATGATGTCTGTATCTCAAAATGGCACACTTGCAGAATTAATATCAGCTTTACTTCCATGTATGTGGAGCTATTGGGAGATTGGAAAGCGTTTAAATGATATTCTTGGAGCAAGAGATCATGAGTTCTTTGGAGAGTGGATTCAAGGATATAGTTCTGAAGAATACGGTAAGCTTTGTATTTGGTTAATAGATTTATTAAATGAAATGGCAGTTGGAAAGTCAGAGAAAGAGCTAGACCGATTAGAGGAGATTTTCTTATATTCCAGCCGATTTGAATATTTATTCTGGGATATGGCTTATCGTAAGGAGATGTGGGGTTTTGAGGAGCAAGAACATACTACAGTTTCATAATGTTTCCTTTCATTATGATGAAAAACCAATCATCGATGAATTAAATGCTTCTATACAAGATAAAGAGTTTGTAAGTATTATCGGACCGAGTGGCTGCGGGAAAAGTACTTTATTTCGCCTTATTACAGGTTTAGAAGAGGCAAGTGCTGGACAGATAGAGCTGACAGAAACAAAGAGTCATCCTGTAGGGTATATGCCCCAAAAAGATATGCTCTTGCCGTGGAGAACGATTATTGAGAATGCGGCCCTACCGCTAGAGTGCCAAGGAGTGCAGAAGAAAGAAGCGCAAGTAAAAGCGAAAGAACTGTTACATAAATTTGGTTTACAAGGGTACGAGAAAAAATATCCGAAAGATTTATCTGGCGGTATGAGGCAACGCGTATCTTTTATCCGAACTTTATTAACGGGCGGGGAGATATTATTGTTAGATGAACCTTTTAGTGCATTGGACGCTTTAACGAAGGCATCTTTGCAAGAATGGTTGTTTGAACAATGGAAAGAGTGGGAAAAAACAATTTTATTTATCACTCATGATGTTGAAGAAGCACTGTTTCTTTCTAATCGAATTTTGGTTGTAGAAAATCAACCGATAGCAACTTTAACTGAGAGAATTGTGCCGCTTGATCGTAACCGAACAAGAAAAGATTTATATAAGCCTGAAGTGTTAGCGCTTAAAGAAGATCTTCTTAGTATGTTACAAAGGCAGGTGCTCGTATGATGGATCGCTTGAAGGAGCTATTACCTGCCCTCATATTAAGTGGAATTTTACTTGCTCTGTGGGAAGTAGGAGCAAGAATTGTAGATGAGATGTACATTTTGCCATCACCGTCTGCAATTGTAATGAAGATATGGGTGCTAAAGGATATATTATTTACGGTTCATTTACCTGCAACGTTGTACGTCGTTTTAATAGGCGTTGTTATTTCTATCGTACTGGGCGTAGGGCTAGCAATGTTAATGAATGCGAGTACATGGATGGAGAGAGCATTTTATCCGTTATTAGTAGCTTCACAAACAATCCCGATTACAGCACTTGCGCCGCTATTTGTTTTATGGTTTGGATATACCATTTGGAGCAAGGTTGTTGTTACAGTTTTAATTACGTTTTTCCCAATTGCGGTAAATACGTATGATGGACTGCGTAGTACGAAGAAAGAATGGGAGGAGCTCTTAGTTACGTATGGTGCAACGAAAAAGGATATTTTTCTAAAGCTAAAATTGCCATCTGCTCTTCCTTACTTTTTCTCAGCGTTAAAAATTGCAGTTCCGCTTAGTGTAATAGGGGCAGCAATTGGAGAATGGCTCGGTGCACAAGCTGGGCTTGGATATTTCAGTAAAAGAATGATGACGCAGTTAGACGGAGCTGGTGTATTTGCACCCATTGTATTGTTATCATTATTAGCTATTTTCTTCGTCATACTTATTTCTATATTAGAAAAGAAATTTATTAGTTGGAGGAAACATTCATGAAATTATTAAAACGCATCTTTGTGTTTACATTATTAGTTGCAATGATTGCAGGATGTTCGAGTAATTCAGCATCAGATAAGAATAAAAAAGAAAAAGAAATAACGGTCATGCTCGATTGGTACCCGAATGCGGTACATAGCTTTATTTATACGGCAATTGAAAAAGGATATTTTAAAGAAGAAGGAGTAAAGGTGAATATTAAATTCCCTTCTAATCCGACTGATCCATTAACGCTAGCGGCAGCAGGGAAAGTGACAGTTGGTTTGTATTATCAGCCAGATGTTGTTATGGCCAGAGCAAATGAACAAATTCCAGTGAAATCAATTGGAGCTGTCGTACGTTCGCCGTTAAATCATGTTGTATCACTGAAATCAGCAGGTATTAAGTCACCTAAAGACTTAGAAGGAAAAACAGTTGGATATTCTGGAACTCCTTTAAGTGAAGCATATTTAAAAACGATGGTAAAAGAAGATGGTGGTAATCCAGATACAGTAAAAGTAGTCGATGTTGGATTTGATTTAGTACCAGCGTTAATTACGAAAAAAGTAGATGCTGTAACAGGAGCATACATTAACCATGAAGTACCTGTTATGCGTCATGAGGGCCATGAACCAGCATACTTTAATCCAGCTGATTACGGAGTACCGAACTATCATGAGCTTGTGTTTGTAACGGGTGATAAAACGTTGAAAAAAGATAAAGAAGCATTGCAAGCCTTTTTACGTGGGGCACAAAAAGGGTATGACTTTATGAAGAAAAACCCTGATGAAGCATTAAATATTTTATTAGATCATCAAGAAAAAGAAAACTTCCCGCTTGTACCAGAAGTTGAAAAAGAAAGTATGAAAATTTTATTAGAGAAGATGGAAACGAAAGATGAGCCATTCTTATCAGATTCAAAAGAGTCATGGGAGAAACAAAACAAATGGTTGAAAGACAAAGGAATGACGAAAGAAATCGTTCCGGCCGATGAATTATTTGAAAACATTTTAAAGTAGGCGAATGAATATGAAAAATGAGCTCCATGTAATCTCAAATGGCCATATGCCATTCGAAGAGTTAGTGAATGTAGCGATGCAAATTGAGAGTGAGATTGATTATTTGCATATTCGTGAGCGTGAGAAAAGTACGAAGGAATTATATGAAGGTGTGGAAAGTCTTTTGGGGAAAGGCTTTCCGGCATCAAAGATAGTGATAAATGATCGAATTGATATTGCTATTCTATTAAATATTCCGCGTGTTCAGCTAGGATATCGAAGCGCAGATGTAAGGTTAGTAAAAGAAAAGTTTTCTTATTTGCATGTTGGTTATTCAGTACATTCTCTAGATGAAGCGATAGTGGCATTTAAAAATGGAGCGGATTCCCTCGTTTACGGTCATGTATTTCCAACGGCTTGTAAAAAGGATGTACCAGCAAGAGGATTAGAAGAAATTGCTCATATGGCAAGGTGTTTATCCATACCAATAACTGCAATTGGTGGAATCACTCCTGAAAATACAGGTGATGTTCTTGCAAATGGTGTAAGTGGCATTGCTGTTATGTCCGGGATTATAAGCAGTAGTAATCCGTATAGTAAGGTGAAATCTTATAAGGAATCAATAAGAAAGTGGGCGGAAAAACATGTGTAAGAAGTATGATGTAGCGATTATTGGCGGAGGTGTAATTGGTAGTTCAGTTGCACACTTTCTAGCAGAAAGAGGGCATAAAGTAGCGATTGTAGAGAAGCAAAGAATCGCATCTGAAGCTTCGAAAGCAGCTGCTGGTTTACTCGGTGTTCAGGCAGAGTGGGATGAATATGATCCGCTGTTTGAACTTGCTAGAGAAAGCCGTGCTATATTTCCACAACTTGCAGAAGTTTTACGTGAAAAGACAGGCATCGATATTGGGTATGAGGAAAAAGGTATTTATCGCATTGCCCAAAATGAAGATGAGAAGGAAAGAATTCTTCATATTATGGATTGGCAACAGAAAACAGGTGAAGATTCCTATTTTCTAACGGGGGACCATTTACGGGAAAAAGAGCCGTTTCTATCCGAGTCAATTATAGGAGCGGTATATTATCCGAAAGATGGTCATGTTATTGCGCCAGAGCTTACGAAAGCATTCGCACATTCCGCTGCATTTTCGGGAGCCGATATATATGAACAGACAGAAGTGTTTGATATTCAAATTGAAAACAATAAAGTGGCTGGAATTGTTACGAGTGAAGGTGTAATCACATGTGAAAAAGTCGTTATCGCTGGAGGCTCATGGAGTACGAAATTACTACATTATTTCCATAGTGATTGGGGTACATATCCTGTTAAGGGCGAGGTTGTTGCAGTAAGAAGCAGGAAACCGCTCTTGAAAGCTCCTATTTTCCAAGAGCGGTTTTATATTACGCCGAAGCGCGGTGGCCGTTATGTGATTGGGGCAACGATGAAGCCTCATACGTTCAATAAATCTGTACAACCAGAAAGTATTACTTCCGTATTAGAGCGTGCTTATACGATATTGCCTGCTTTAAAAGAAGCAGAGTGGGAAAGTACGTGGGCTGGGTTAAGACCGCAGTCTAATCATGAAGCTCCTTATATAGGAGAGCATGAAGAAATAAAAGGTTTATATGCTTGTACGGGCCATTATCGAAACGGCATTTTATTAAGTCCTGTTTCAGGTCAGTATATGGCTGATTTAATAGAAGGAAAGCAGAAGAATCACTTGCTAGATTCATTGCTTTCTAAAACGGTTTAGAAAGGGGATGGAAGTTTGAATTTAAAAATTAATGGTAACCAAGTTGAAGTACCAGAGAGTGTAAAAACAGTAGCTGGGTTACTTACACATTTAGAGTTAGATAACAGGATTGTTGTAGTAGAACGTAATAAAGATATTTTACAAAAAGATGATCATAACGATACATCTGTTTTTGATGGAGACCAAATTGAGATTGTAACTTTCGTAGGAGGCGGTTGATTATGTTAAACATTGGGCCATTTTCATTTCATTCTAGACTTTTATTAGGAACAGGGAAATTCTCTGATTTTGATGTGCAACAAAAGGCAATTGATGTTTCAGAAGCTGAAATTTTAACATTTGCAGTACGTCGTATGGATATATTTGATGCAAAGCAACCTAATTTATTAGAGAAACTTGATGTGAAAAAATATACGTTATTACCAAATACAGCAGGAGCAAAAAATGCTGAAGAAGCTGTTCGAATTGCGAAATTAGCAAAAGCTTCAGGGCTTTGTGACATGATAAAAGTAGAAGTTATTGGGGATGATAGAACGTTACTACCTGATCCAGTGGAAACATTAAAGGCATCTGAAATGTTACTGGAAGAAGGATTTATCGTTCTTCCATACACATCTGATGATGTTGTATTAGCTCGTAAATTACAAGAACTTGGCGTACACGCGATTATGCCAGGAGCATCACCAATTGGTTCAGGGCTCGGTATTGTAAATCCATTAAACTTAAGCTTCATTATTGAACAAGCGACAGTACCAGTTATCGTTGATGCCGGTATTGGTAGCCCAGCTGATGCGGCATTTGCAATGGAATTAGGAGCAGATGGCGTGTTATTAAATACAGCAGTATCTGGTGCGAAAGATCCTATTAAAATGGCATCCGCGATGAAATTAGGTATTGAAGCAGGCCGATTAGGCTTTGAAGCGGGTCGTATTGCGCGCAAGCGCTGCGCGACAGCAAGTAGTCCTTTAGAAGGAATGAGTGTAGTTGAATAATCGATATTCTCGCCAAGAGCTATTTTCTCCAATTGGGGAAGAAGGGCAACAAAAGATAAGGGCAAAGCATGTACTTATTATCGGTGCAGGCGCATTAGGTAGTGCAAACGCAGAGATGTTTGTAAGAGCAGGCGTTGGTAAGGTGACAATTGTTGACCGCGATTATGTAGATTGGAGTAATTTACAAAGGCAGCAATTGTATGCAGAGTGTGATGTAGAGAATAACCTTCCGAAGGCTGTAGCGGCAAAGAAGCGTCTAGAAGAGATCAATAGTGAAGTAAGAGTAGAAGCTCTCGTTCAAGATGTAACAGCTGAGGAATTAGAAGAACTTGTTACAAACGTTGATGTAATTATTGATGCAACCGATAATTTCGAAACGCGTTTCATTGTGAACGATATATCGCAAAAATATTCTATTCCATGGGTTTACGGGGCATGTGTAGGAAGTTACGGCCTTTCTTACACAATTCTTCCTAGTAAAACGCCATGTTTATCATGTTTATTACAATCGATTCCGCTTGGCGGAGCGACATGTGATACAGCGGGGATTATATCACCTGCTGTATCTCTTGTCGTTTCTCATCAAGTAACGGAAACACTTAAACTGTTAGTAGAAGATTATGAATCGCTTCGAGATGGACTTGTATCATTTGATGTATGGAAAAATGAATATTCATGTATGAACGTGCAAAAACTTCGTAAACATAATTGTCCATCGTGCGGTGAGAATGCGTTATATCCATATTTAAATAAAGAAAACACATCGAAAACAGCAGTTTTATGCGGGAGAAATACAGTTCAAATTAGACCACCGTATAAAGAGGAAATGAATTTTGAACAATATAAAAAACTGCTGAATGACCGTGTGAATGATTTGAATGTAAATCCATACTTACTATCGTTTTCAGTTGAAGGAAAGAGATTAGTTGCCTTTAAAGATGGCCGTGTACTTGTACATGGAACGAAAGATATAAGCGAAGCAAAGACGATTTATCATCGCTATTTTGGATAGAAAAGGATGAGTGGGATGAAAGTAAATAAAGCTTTAACAATCGCAGGATCTGATAGCGGAGGCGGTGCTGGAATTCAAGCAGATTTAAAAACATTCCAAGAGCTTGGTGTGTATGGAATGACGGCTATTACAGCAATTACTGCGCAAAATACGCTTGGCGTTCAAGGGGTATATCCTGTTTCTTTAGAAGGAATTACAGAACAGCTGAATTCAATTGGTACGGATTTAACGCCAGATGCTGTGAAACTAGGAATGCTATTTAGCAGTGAAATTATTCAAATTGTTGCAGAACATATTAAGAAATTTGGCTGGAATAATATTGTGCTAGATCCTGTTATGATTGCTAAGGGCGGGGCATCATTATTACAGCAAGAAGCAGTGCAAGCATTAAAAGAATATTTATTGCCACTAGCAACGGTTGTAACACCGAATGTTCCGGAAGCAGAAGTGTTAACTGGGATGGAGATTCATAATATAGAAGATAGTAAAAAAGCTGCAGAAGTGTTGCACGAATTAGGTGCTAAATATGTGCTTATGAAGGGCGGACATGCAGAATATCAAGGGAATGAAGTAATTGATTTACTCTTTGATGGAGAAGAGTTTATTGAATTTAGAAGTGAACGAATTCCTTCGAAGCAAACGCACGGAAGTGGCTGCACATTTGCTTCAGCAGTTACAGCTGGACTTGCAAAAGGATACTCAATTGAAGAGGCAGTTCAAGAGGCAAAACGATTTATTAGTATAGCAATTGAAGAGCCATTGAATATTGGTAGTGGCCATGGACCGACGAATCATTTTGCTTATAAGATGAATAATACACGTGTATAAAGACATGAGAAGCCAGTTTGTTAACTGGCTTTTTTTATGTTTACTTTTTCAAAATACAGGAGTAATATATCAGCCAGAATACATTTTTTGTAATACGCTGAGTCCAATTGTATGGAGCGGAGGAACCAATTTGTGCGTCGTCACTAGGGGTGAATCTTTCAATGTTGAAAGTAGGGCTACTCTCAAAGTCCGAATCCGACAGCTAACTTCGTAAGCGTCTTGAGAGAGGACGGTGCCATGATGGATACATCACTTCGTCGGTCTGATTAGTATAGGAGAATATCAATCTATGTTTGAGTTCTTTTATGCTAAGGAGGATGAGGTATATGGAATTAACGCTTATTTGCGTTGGAGAAGAAAATAAGGTAAAGAGTTTAAGAGAGCTAGTAGCATTTCAGCAGGAGCTAATTATTTTTACAGCAAATGAAGAGATAGCAGCTGAAGTTAGAAATTGTGGATTTGATTCGACTTATAGCTGTAATAAGGAGCAGGATTTTACTAGTATTTGTGAGCGGATTAAGAAAGTAATTTTATTAGGAGATGAGCTTCCGATAGTTAGCTTCTTCACAGAACGCATTCGTTTTTCTTTTCAAGCGCCTATTACTGTTGTTACAAAAAATAAAAGATATCCAGCGCGGCTCTATGAAACAATTGGAGCAAAATTTGTTGTGTTTACGAACTGTGATAATATTTCTTTTTTATTTTTTGAATAGAGCGGGGGAAGAAATGATGAAGGTACTACTATTTGGAGATGTAGCAGATCGTTGGGCGGTATCGATCGAGAGGGTTCAAGAATTGGCACAGATTGATCCTATTTTTCCAAGGCCATATATTTTATTACCATCAAAAGATGCTTTGTATTTAGAGGCGGATATTATCGAATATGAGGAATTGCATGTAGAATTAGCACAGGTTTATATTCGTGGAAGAAATTTACGTGCATTTCTACGAGGAGAATAAAGGTTGAATGAAAAAAGAGCGAATGCTGGGTGCAACAAGCTATGCACTTCATGTAATTTGCTCTTTTTATTTCATATTTAAAAGATCATTTTTATGAAACAGAAAGAAAAGACAAGAAAATAGATGAAATTATATGAATAATACGTAATGTAAGCGTTTAAACGGCGGAATATTTTCTTATTTTAAGTAATTTGCCTCTTTACAAGTTAAATATAGAGGAGTATATTTACTCTCATAAATCATTCATGAAATTTCCAAAAAAAACCTAAAATCGCTGAGTTCCAGAAATGGAGCGGGGGAACCAATTTTGTGCATCGTCACTTGGGGTGAATCTTTCAGTTTTGAAAGTAGGGCTACTCTTTAGGCCCGAATCCGACAGCTAACCTCGTAAGCGTTTAGAGAGGAGGTTTACTTTGTGTTGTTCACTTCGAACACTAAGTAGAGCTTAGTGTTCTTTTTTTGATGAATAAATGTCAAATTTTAACAAAAAGTGAGGGGTAGTTATGTTAGATGTTGTAATGATCGGGATTTTTGTTGGGTTAGTCGCATCGATGGTAAGTCTTGCAAGTTGGTCAGATAAAGTTGTGAAAGAAGGGAAGCAATCATGATGATTGCCTTATCGGTTATTGTTGCAGCGATTACGGTGTACTTAGTATACGCATTATTAAATCCAGAAAAGTTTTAATTAGGGGGAATCATTCATTATGATTTGGGTTGCAGTCGTTATTACAATGCTCTTGTTTATTCTAGTAGCAAAGCCAATGGGGATTTATTTAGAGAAAGCTTTTCAAGGTAGCAAGAAGCTAGATAAAGTATTCGGGCCTTTTGAAAAACTTATTTTTAAAATTACGGGTGTAAAAGCATACAATCAAACGTGGAAGCAATACGCATTATCATTAGTATTGTTAAACGGGTTTATGATTGTCGTTGTTTATTTCATTTTCAGATTACAAGGTGTGCTGCCGCTAAATCCAGCGCATATTGCAGGGATGGAGCCTACGCTCGCTTTTAATACAGCAATTAGTTTTATGGCTGATACAAATTTGCAGCATTATAGCGGTGAAAATGGTTTATCTTATTTATCACAATTAATCGCCATTACGTTTTTAATGTTTGCAGCACCAGCAACGACTTTAGCGATTGTTATGGCATTTATAAGAGGGCTTGCTGGAAAAGAACTTGGTAACTTTTTCGTTGATTTTACGAGAGCGTTAACGAGAGTGTTTCTTCCTATCGCATTTATTGCAGCATTAGTCTTTGTCGCACTTGGTGTACCACAAACGTTAGACGGGGCAGTTACAGCACATACGATTGAAGGTGCAAAGCAAAGTATATTGCGTGGACCAGTTGCATCATTCGTTTCAATTAAGGAACTTGGGAATAATGGTGGTGGTTTCTTCGGAGCAAACTCAGCACATCCATTTGAAAACCCAGGACAAATTAGTAATATTTTGCAAATGATGCTTATGATGTTATTACCAACAGCACTTCCATTTACGTACGGAAGAATGGTAGGAAATAAAAAGCAAGGCCGTATCCTTTTTGTATCACTGTTCATGGTCTTTTTACTAGGATTTATAACGATTACGACATCCGAATTACATGGAAATCCAGTATTGAACCAAACGGGTATCCAGCATGTGCAAGGAAGCACAGAAGGAAAAGAAGTACGATTCGGAACCGTATTTTCTTCACTTTACGCGACAGTAACGACAGCTGCTGAAACAGGAGCGGTTGATACGATGCATGATACGTTAACACCAATTGGCGGTTTAGTTCCACTCGTAAATATGATGTTGAATACAGTATATGGCGGCGTTGGAGCAGGCTTTATCAATATTATCATGTATGCAATTATTGCAGTCTTTATATCAGGATTAATGGTCGGACGGACGCCAGAGTTTTTAGGTAAAAAGATTGAAGGTAAGGAAATGAAATTAATTGCGGTAACGATATTATTCCATCCGTTGCTTATTTTAGGATTTTCAGCATTAGCTCTTTCAACAAGTTTAGGAACAGATGCCATTTCTCATTCAGGTTTCCACGGTTTAACGCAAGTTGTATATGAATACACATCGTCAGCTGCGAATAACGGGTCTGGATTTGAAGGTTTAGGGGATAATACGCCGTTTTGGAATATTACGACTGGTTTAGTTATGTTTTTAGGACGTTATTTCAGCTTAATTACGATGCTAGCTGTTTCTGCTTCACTGAAGGAGAAAACGGTCGTACCAGAAACAGTCGGAACATTCCGTACGGATAATAGTTTATTTGGTGGCATCTTCATCGGAACGATTGTAATTGTTGGTGCGTTAACATTCTTCCCGATGTTAGTATTAGGTCCAATTGCAGAATTTCTTACATTGAAGTAATGGAGGGTAAATGATGAGACCGGTAGTAGTAAAAGAAAAACAAGTAAATCAGTCACAAATACATGCTGTAGAAGATGAGGTTAGACAAGCGAAAACGTTGGATCGTGATATTGTTACGCATGCGATAAAGCAATCCTTTGCGAAATTGAATCCGAAAGTAATGATAAAAAATCCTATTATGTTCATTGTGGAAATTGGATTTATCATAACGTTACTTTTATCCTTTCTTCCAAGTAGTTCGAGTAGCGTACCAGGATGGTTTAATATAACAGTTTCTCTCATTCTATTATTTACAGTTTTATTTGCTAACTTTGCAGAAGCGTTAGCTGAAGGTCGTGGTAAAGCGCAAGCCGATTCTTTAAAACAATCGAAAAAAGATGTATTTGCAAATGTTGTAAAAGAAAATGGAGACATTGTTCAAGTTTCAGCAACTGATCTGAGAAAAGGAGACGTTGTTATTGTAAAACAAGGAGAAATGATTCCAAATGATGGTGAAGTAATTAAAGGATTAGCGTCTGTAGATGAATCTGCAATAACAGGAGAATCTGCTCCTGTTATAAAAGAAGCAGGTGGCGATTTTTGTTCCGTAACAGGCGGTACGATGGTCGTAAGTGATGAGATTACAATTGTGATTACGAGTAACCCAGGTGAATCATTTATTGATAAAATGATTTCTTTAGTAGAAGGAGCTGCGCGTCAAAAAACGCCGAATGAGATTGCTTTAAATACAGTATTAACGAGTTTAACTCTTATTTTCTTAATAGTTGTTGTGACGTTGCCGATTTTTACAAATTATTTAGGGTTTCAAATTGATACAGCTGTACTTGTAGCGTTGTTAGTTTGTTTAATTCCAACGACAATTGGTGGGTTATTATCAGCGATTGGTATTGCCGGGATGGACCGCGTGACAAAGTTTAATGTGCTAGCAATGTCAGGGAAAGCAGTAGAAGCTGCGGGCGATATCAACACAATTATTTTAGATAAAACGGGTACGATTACTTTTGGGAACCGGATGGCACATACACTGCTTCCTGTAGGAAATGAAACAATTGAGCAAGTAGGAAAATGGGCTGCGATTAGCTCAGTTTTAGATGAAACACCAGAAGGTCGATCAGTTATAGAATATGTACAAACGAAATCTATATCATATAATAGAGAAATTGCAGAACAAGGTGAATTTGTTCCATTTAAAGCAGAAACGAGAATGAGTGGTGTTGATTTACAGGACGGAACGAAAGTGAGAAAAGGTGCTGTTAGTGCAGTTATTGAATGGGTTCAATCGCAAGGCGGAACAATTCCGAAAGATGTGAATCAAAAAGCAGATTTAATTTCAAAAGAGGGCGGGACACCGCTTGTAGTTGCAGTAGATGATCGTATTTACGGTTTGATTTATTTAAAGGATACAGTAAAACCTGGTATGCGTGAACGTTTTGAACAATTGCGCCAAATGGGGATTAAAACGGTTATGTGTACTGGTGATAATCCGTTAACAGCAGCAACAATTGCAAAAGAAGCAGGGGTAGATGAATTCGTTGCCGAGTGTAAACCGGAGGATAAAATTGCGGTTATTAAAGCAGAGCAAGATAAAGGGAAACTTGTAGCGATGACAGGTGATGGTACAAATGATGCTCCGGCATTAGCGCAAGCTGACGTTGGATTAGCGATGAATAGTGGTACGACAGCTGCGAAAGAAGCAGCAAATATGATTGATTTAGATTCGAATCCAACGAAAATTATTGAGGTTGTAGGAATCGGTAAGCAATTGTTAATGACACGTGGTGCGTTAACGACGTTTAGTATTGCGAACGATATTGCAAAATATTTTGCAATCATTCCAGCAATGTTTACACTTGCGATTCCGCAAATGGAAGCATTAAACATTATGAAATTAACATCACCGCTTTCAGCAATCTTATCAGCATTAATATTTAATGCGGTTATTATTCCGTTACTTATTCCGCTAGCGATGAAAGGTATCGCATATAAACCGATGAGTTCGAATGCACTACTTAGCCGAAACTTACTCATTTATGGGCTTGGCGGAGTTATCGTTCCGTTCATTGGAATTAAAGTAATTGATATGATTGTCGGCTTGTTCATATAAGGAAGAGGGGAAAAAAGATGGCGAAAAAACAAAGTATACTTTCACCAATTATTCGTATTACTTTTACGTTCTTAGTCTTGTGCGGCCTTGTATACCCGCTTATTGTAACTGGTATTGCGCAAGCGGTAATGAAGGATAATGCGGATGGAAGTCTTATATATAATGATAAGGATGAAGTAGTTGGTTCAAAATTAATCGGTCAAAATTTCACAGATCCACGTTATTTTCATGGACGTGTCTCTAGTATAGAATATAAAGCAGAAGCATCTGGTTCAAATAACTATGCACCATCTGATCCAGATTTAGCAAAACGAGTTGAGAAAAGTATTGAAGACTGGAAGCAACAAAACCGGGCCGTTCCAGTTACAGAAGTACCGATAGATTTAGTGACGAATTCGGGTTCAGGGCTTGATCCTGACATTAGTCCAAAAGCGGCTTCTGTGCAGGTAAATCGCATCTCGAAATTAACGAATATTCCGAAAGAAAAGCTAGATCAATTGATTAAGGATCAAACGGAAGGTGCTGCGCTCGGCTTGTTTGGAGAAAATCGCGTGAACGTCTTAAAGCTAAATTTAGAATTACAGAAATTAATGAAATAGTAACAGTGCTACCTCAATCTAACGGATTGAGGTAGTGTTGTTTCGAAAGAAAGGTTGTGAGTGTTTTGTATGCGGATGACTATAAACCGACGTTTCAAAGGCGGACACCAGAAGAGTATTTAGAATACATTCGTCAACAAAATCGTGGGAAGTTAAAGCTATACGTAGGGGCTGCACCAGGAGTAGGGAAAAGTTATAAAATGCTCTTTGATGCAAGAGAGATGAAAAAAGATGGCATTGATATTGTAATTGGTTTAATTGAAACACATGGGAGGGAAGAGACAGAAGAAGCGATTGCTGATTTAGAAAAAGTCCCTTTAAAAGAAATAGATTATAAAGGAAAGGGATTTTATGAGCTTGATGTGGAAGGAATTATAAAGCGTGCACCGCAAGTAGTTGTAGTGGATGAACTTGCACATAGTAATATTCCTGGATCTAAAAATAAGAAGCGTTACATGGATGTGCAAGAATTGTTAGATGCAGGTATATCTGTATTATCTGCGTTTAATATTCAACATTTAGAAAGTGTTCATGACATTGTAGCTCAAATTACGAATGTAAAAGTACGAGAACGAATTCCGGATTTTATTTTGCAAAAAGCAAATGAAATTCAACTCGTTGATGCAACACCTGAGGTACTCCGGAAGAGATTAATAGATGGAAAGATATATAAGGAAGAAAAAATAGAGCAAAGCTTACAAAATTTCTTCACACTCAATAATTTAGGGGCACTCAGAGAGTTATCGCTTCGTGAAGTGGCAGATGATATGGATGAGAAAATTAGTCAAACAGTTACAGAACCAATTGGGGTGAAAGAAAAAATTCTCGTTTGTGTACAATACAGTTCAACAGCAGAGAAGTTAATACGAAGAGGTTGGCGTATGGCTGACCGGTTAAACGCTGAATTGTATGTCTTAAACGTTGAGAGGGAAAATATAGATTCTCTTTCAGCAGGGAAAAAGCAAACAATTGAAGAGTGGAAGTCGCTAACAAATCAATTTGATGCGAGTTTTGTATTAGAAGAAGCGAAAGGAAGAAAACCGGCTGATGTTATTATTGAAGTTGCCCAGAGACTACAAGTAACACAAGTTTTACTCGGGCAATCGGCGAGAACACGGTGGGAGGAAATACGAAAAGGTTCTATTGTAAATGAAATTATGAGACAAACGAAGTATATTGATATTCATATTGTTGCGGATCAACGAACTTAAACTAGAGACCTCCTTTCGGGAAGTCTCTAGTTTGCTTTTTGTACAGTGTGAAAATGTAGCATTTTCATTGCATATAAGATTACGAGTAGAAACGTAATTGCTCCTATGAAGAAAATCCAAAAGTAATTTTGATGAAATAAAAGAAACCCACCTACAATTGGTCCTGTACCCATGCCAAGATAGCGAATGAAGTTGTACATACCGATAGCAGTTGCGCGTTCTTGTATGAATTCTTCCGTTAATAAAGTAGTGTGAGTTGGCATAGAAAGTCCCATGCTAAAACCGTATAGAGAGGTAACGATAATTATGAATGGGATATTGATGCTATATGTGAAAGAGAATAAAGTGATGCATATAATATTGAAGAGACTAGTAATTAGTAAAGCCTGCTTTGTTGGGAGCTTTGTTTGCAAAAACTTGTAGCAATAACTTCCTAACATAATGGAAAGGGACATTGGTATAAACATAAGACCAATTTCACTTGCGTGTAGATGAAATATATTTGTTAATATGCTAGGCAAAAAAACGAGGAAACAAAAATATATACAAAATTGAATAAAGCCAATAAGGGTAATAGAAAATCCAGTTTTATTTTTTAAGATAAGCCAGTAATTCTTTTTTGTTTTAGGTTGCTCAATTACATTTGGTTTTGTTTCTGGGAGTAGTGAAATGTTTATAATTAATACGATAATGCCAATTGTAGATAAAAAGAGAAATACAGATAAATGACCATTTATATTGCCGAGATAACCACCTATGAGAGGACCGATCGCAGGTGCGAGAGCAAGTAACATTTGATAAAGGCTCATCGCTTCTCCGCGTTCTTTTCCTTCAAATAAATCACCGATAATAGTTGCTGCAACTACAGGTATAGCTGCTATTCCTAAAGCTTGAACAGCTCTAAAAAATAGAAATAAGTAAATGTTTGGTGAGAAAGCACAACCAATTGAGCCGATCGTACTAATAATTAAACTAGGGATAAGGACAGATTTTCTTCCCTTTGTATCAATTAAAGGTCCATATATGAGCTGCATAATTGCAAGAACGAATGTGAAAAGTGAAACGGTTAAATTTACAAGGTAAAGAGAAGTATGAAACGAGTTTTGAATCATCGGTAAGATAGGTGTGTAAATATTTTGAGCGAAGGAACCGAGTAAGGCGCTCATACAGATAATATATAAAATGAAATTCAGTTTGGTTTTTTCCATAATGTTAACCCCCTTGTTATTTAGTTTCCTTGGAAACTAAATTTATTTTAACATGATTTTCTCACTTGTAAAGATGGAAAAATGATTTTAAAATGGTATATAGTTAAATTGTTTCTTTGGAAACTTAGGAGGCGAACGGATTGGAACGTACAACGAAACAAATGGAAATACTTTCGGATATTCGTACACTTTTGCATAAAAAAGAAGAGCATTTGAAAGAAAATAATGAGAAGTTTCTTCTTGAGACAGGTGTAAGTGGTTTGTCTTTATCTGAGTTACATGTTATCGAGTGCATCGGAAAGACAGGAGTGATGAATGTAACTGCAATTACGGCAGAGATGGGGATGACGAAGGGAGCAATCTCTAAAATTTGTACAAAGTTGTTCCAAAAACAATTTGTTGAGAAGATGAAAATGTTAGATAATCAAAAGGAAATTTTCTTCCGTCTAACAGAAAGAGGAGCTGAAATATATAAGGCTCATGAAAAATTGCATAAACAAGCTGAAGAAAAGTGGCTGTTACTTTTAGATGGGTATACGAAAGAAGAGCAAGATTGTATTCAAAGGTTTATAAAGGATGTCACGGGTCATTTGGAAATATAATTGGAAGAAAAAATACCTTTTTCTCAAGCCTTTTGAATATAATTTCTGAAAGAACTCATATATAATAGAACAAGATACTTAACATAGTGAATAATTAAAGAGTCAATATATATAAAGAGGAGAGAATAACATGCTTGAAAATACGGGGTTAGTATTAGAAGGCGGCGGTATGCGTGGTGTATATACGGGAGGGATACTAGAATACTTTATGGAACAAGATTTATATTTTCCATATGTAATCGGTGTATCAGCTGGTGCTTGTCATGCAGCGTCGTATCTTTCCAGACAAAGAAATAGAAATAAAACAGTAAATATTGATTATGCATCGCATCCACAATATTTATCGTATAAAAACTTATGGAAAAAACGTCAATTATTCGATATGGATTTCATTTTTCATGAAATTCCAGAAAAACATGTCCCATTTGATTTTGAAACATACTTTAATAGTCCAGAGCGTTTCCTTGTAGGAACAACTGATTGTGAAACAGGACAGTCTGTTTATTTTGAAAAAGAGGGAACGAATGATGATGCACTAAATTTATTACAAGCAT
The DNA here is from genome assembly GCF_018966865.1 of Bacillus sp. NP247. Classification (NCBI taxonomy): domain Bacteria; kingdom Bacillati; phylum Bacillota; class Bacilli; order Caryophanales; family Bacillaceae; genus Bacillus; species Bacillus sp. NP247. The sequence continues at coordinate 3,441,358 of NZ_CP076653.1, forward strand.
CTAGTTCGTTACCTTTCATTGCACCAGTAGTAAATTACCGTGGTAAGCAATTGTTAGATGGCGGGATTTCTGATCCGATTCCAGTTCGTAAAGCACAGGAGGATGGATTTAAAAAATCAGTCGTTATTTTGACGAGAAATCATGGTTACGCAAAGAAAAAATCAAAATTTGGCTGGGTTGCAACGAAAGCTTATAAAAAATATCCGAACCTTGTTAACACGATGCTAGCTCGTTATGAAGTGTATAATGAAACACTTCACTACATTGAAAAAGAAGAACAAGCTGGTAATTTATTTGTTATTCGCCCAGAAGTGCAGCTTCAAGTAGATCGTATGGAAAAGGATACGGCTAAATTACAAAATCTATATGAGCAAGGCTATGAAGATGCGAAGAGACAGTTTGCAGATTTACAGGCATTTTTGCAAAAATAATAATTAGGCTGTGGAGAAGGAGTTCTCCGCAGTTTTTTTTGTATTGCTTGATGGAAATATACAACGAAAATATGGTATAATATGGATAAAAGTGTGTGAAGGAATGATACATATGAAAAATGTATATAAAGGACTTAGACATACTGGATTTACTGCAATGCTTATTTTTGGCGGCGTATTTTTACTTCGCTGGCTTATTCATAATGAAATGCTACTGGATCAGCTTATTGGGTTCAGTGTAGGAATGGTGATGGTTATTTCAACAGTTTTCATTCAAAAGTATAGTAAAGAATTGCAGGTAAATGAGAAATATTAAAGGTTTCTAGCCTCTTTTAAGTAGTTTGGTCGTAGAGGAGGCTTTCATATGCTTTTTTTATTTGCAGTATATTTTGTTTTTATTATGACATTGTTAATGACGTTTTTTCTTTCTAAAAGATCATATGAGAAGCCGTTTATTAAATATATACCAGCGTTCATATTGTTTATTTTGGCTTTCATTTCTTCTATTACGTTTGTATGTAATAACGGAATGGGAGAGCTTATGATAGCAATCTTCTTAGGTGTTATACAGCAATAGCGAACGGTCTTCTGCTCCTTGCGTTGAAAGTAGTTCGTGTGATTGTTGCAAAAGGAAAGTAGAACATCGGGATTCGATGCTCTACTTTTTTATCCCGCATTAACGGGCAGTAAGACCCTCACCTCAAAATTCGGCGAAAGCAAAGAAGTTAGGTGGGGGATCAACTGCCCGTAAAAGCCCGATTGGTTCAACTAATAATCAGTGGGGGTGAAGAAAACCCCCCACTGATTAAAGTTTCACTTTATTTACGCTTCTTTTTAATAAATGAAAAGGCTAAAGCTGCAATTAAAATACTGCCTTTAATGATATCTTGTGCATAATAAGGAACGTTCATCATTGTGAGGCCATTTAATATGATCCCAATTAATACGGAACCAAGAAATGTTCCGATGACATTTGGTTTCTTAGCACCGAACATTGCGTAACCGATATAGGCAGCTGCAACTGCATCCATTAATAATGGGACGCCAGCTGAAACTTGTCCTGTTCCAACGCGGCTACATAGAATAATACCGCCAATAGAGGCAAGTAAACCGCTAATCATATAAGCATATACACGGTAACGATCAGTAGGAATACCAGCTAGTCTAGCAGCTTCTCGATTCCCACCTGTCATATAAAAGAAACGACCGTACGTTGTTTTTTCTAAAAATACATATGCAATCAAAACGACGATAAGCATGATAATGACAGGGACTGGAATTCCTAACAAGGAACCTTGACCGATAAATAAAAAGGATGGAATAAAATGTCCTTTGGCACCAGACATTCCTTCATAAATAGAAGATCCTTTTGAAAATGTTAAGTGTAGTCCATTAACGATATACATGATACTTAATGTAGCTAGTAAATCTGGTAGTTTAATTCGGATAACGAGTAAGGCATTTAATAATCCAACTAATAGCCCGCAAAGAATAGGAATAAGGAGTGTGACTAATAGCTCTTGTCGATATAAAACGAGACAGGAAGCAGCTGCAATTGTTGCTAAACTAGCGGTAGAGCCGACTGATAAATCAAATCCATCTACAATTAATGTAAAGGTAACACCAATTGCAAGTAACGTTACGATAGAAATGGAACGTAAAATATCACTAATATTGTTGTATGTTAAAAAAGAATCGTTGACGATAGAGAAGAAAATTGTAACACCTATAATGATAGCAATCGTACTAAATTGATAAAAAAGATGAGTAGGTAAATATAGTTTCTTAGTTTTCGTTTTATGAACGAGATTCAATGGAATAGCTCCCTTCAGATAAATGTAAAAGATGCTCAGGAGATAGATCGTTTGGCAAGTATTCACCTACAAATTCACCGTTTGTCAGTATAAGAATGCGATCGGCGATATGCAGCGCTTCATCTTGTTCTCCTGTGAAATAAATTACGGAACTTCCGTTTTCTGTAATGTTGCGAATGAATTGAAAAATGTCTTGTTTTGCAGCTATGTCCACCCCTTTAGTTGGCTCGTCTAAAAGAAATAGATTCGGTTTGAATCCATCCCACTTTGCAATGGAGACTTTTTGCTGGTTTCCACCGCTAAGTGAATGAATAAAGGCTTTTGGGTCATCGGGTGAAATGCTGAAAGAAGAAATTGCCGTAGTAGCATTATTTAATTCGGTTTGTTTTCGTCTCCAACCTGATTGGTGTAAATTTGTGTGACCTATAATATCTTCCGAAAGAAATACGCCTTGTTTTCTTCTTTCTTCTGGTACAAGTGCGATTTTCGCTTTAATCGCATCTCGCGGTGTTTTAATCGTAATATTTTGGCCGTCTATTTTTGCATGATAAGTGTGACGTGCACCAAATAAAGTTTCAGCAATTGTTGTTTTGCCACTGCCAATTAATCCGTATATCACAACAGTTTCACCTTTCCATATGGTGAGAGAAAGGGGAGGATGGTCTTTGTGTAAGGGAAGTTCTTGTACTTTAAATAATTCTTCGTTCCCTCGTTTTGGTGCTGTATTAATAGGAAGTGTAAGTTGTTTTCCAGTCATCGCTTCCACAATTTGTTGATCTGTAACCTGTGTAATAGCTTCAGAAAGTGCAACTTTACCGTTATGTAATACCGTTACATCATCCGCGAAATTTCGAATCTCTGATAAACGATGAGAAATTAAGATGATGCCAATTCCTTTTGATGTTAAATCTTTTAATAGTTTCCCGAAACTTTCAACTTCTTTAGGTCCAAGAGAAGAAGTAGGCTCATCTAATAAAAGATAATTTGTATTGTTGGATAAAGCTCTTGCGATAAGAAGTAATTGTTTTTCATGTAATGAGCAGTTGGAAACATCTTCAGAAACATTTAAATCAGCCTGTACAGTTTGCAAATGTTGTTTAGCGAGTGAGACTAATTTTGACTTTGAAAATAGTACTTTATTTTGCATTGCTAAATGATCGATAAGTACATTTTCTAATACAGATAATCCCGGAATAAGTCCGTGATCTACTTCTTGTGTTACAAAAGAAATACCGTGCTTTTTTGCATCGCGTGGTGAAGTAAAGGAAACAGATTGATTATCAATTTTTATATCGCCAGCAACTGGTTGAAATTCACCAGTTGCTATTTTCAGTAGAGTACTTTTCCCAGCACCGTTCATTCCTAGTAGGGCATGAACTTTTCCTTTTTGAATATGGATAGAAACATCTTCTAGAACAGGTGTAGCGACATGATAAGAATGTGTAATGTTTTGAAGAGAGAATGTCATCATTTTTTCTCCTTCTCTAATTTTTTCATCCAAGGAGAATACACATCTTTCGAGTCTCCCCAACTGTTTATATGTTTTGATAATTGATCCATTGTTATATTTTCTTTTGGTAAACTATTTTTCTTTACTAAATAAGGTTCTAGTGAATAAATATCTGGTGTTTGTTCACCGGCAATTTTTTTGTATAAGAATCGTACTTGAACTTTACCTACTTCCGCTGGATCAGTTGCAGCCGTAGCAGACCAAGGTGAGTTTTCTTTTTGCATAAGTTGTAAATCTTCATTACTTAAATCAATGCTGTATACTTTTATATCTGTACGACCAGCTTGTTCAAGTGCTTTAACAGCTCCTTTAGCAAACTCATCCCATGAAGCGAAAATAGCTTGTAACTCTCCTTTTTTCGGATATTTTTTTAGTAAAGCTTCTACTTGTGTTTGTGTATCAAGCGGTGTGTTATTGCTAGCAGTACCGAATCGCGCAACTTCTTTTATATTTGGATAACGTTTATAAAAAGCATCAATGATAACGTTGCGACGTTCCATTGGAGCAAATCCACCAACCCATACAACTGCGATATTTCCTTGTCCATTCAAATCTTCCGCTAACGTTTTTAATGATTTCCATGAAAGGCTATAGTCATCTTGATCAATAATCGTTACACCTGGTAAGCGTAGATCGTTATCAAATGCGACTACGGGAATGTTCGCCTGTAACGCTTTTTCGACTCCAGGTTTTAGCGCTTCAGATCGGCCATGATCAATTAAAATGCCATCCACTTTTGAATTAATAGCAGTATCTAAATTTGCAGCCATTTTTGCTAAATCGTTATCAGAATTGTAGACTTGTACACTGCCGCCAAATAGCTCGACTTGTTTTTTGACGCCCTCAATATATTGAGAGGAAAAAGTTCCGATAGACATTTGCATAATTAATGCGATTTTTAATGGCTTCTTTACTTGGGTTGGAACTTCTGTTTGTAAGTGATTTTCTACTGTTGTAGTTACTTTTTTCACAGTTTGTTGCTTTTGTGAAGAGATAGCATCTTGTTCATTTGTACAAGATGTTAATGTAAGTAAGAGAAAAATAAGTACGATGGAACATAATTTTTTCATAAAAAAATCCCTCCTAAACTAAGAAGAGAGGGGAGGGAGTGAAAATAAAAAACGCCTTTTCAAATAGAAAAGACGTCTTATCATATTACTCTTATCTTTCAACACAACGTGTTGTAAGAATTAGCACCGTGCCCATAAATGGGTCGGTTGCCGGGCTTCGTAGGGCTCATCCCTCCACCTGCTCTTGATAAGACATCGAATATTTAACTATTTCGAATTATTCCATGATTCTGTACGGTTGTCAAATGTTTTTTGAAAATAAAAAACCCCTCATAAAGAGGGATTTTAATGTGGTAAGAAAACTAATTGATAAGCGAACAAGATTCCGAATAAATACACAAGTGGGTGAACAGCACGGAATTGTCCTTTTGCCACTTTCATAAGTGGGTATGAAATAAATCCAAGTGCGATACCTGTTGAGATACTTGATGTAAGTGGCATGCTTAAGATTACTAAAAATGCTGGGAATGCTTCATCGAATGTATCCCAATCGATGTGGCGAACTGAGCCCATCATAAGACTACCAACGATAATTAATGATGGTGCTGTAATAGCTGAAACGCCAGAAACAGCGCTCACTAAAGGTCCGAAGAATGCTGCTAATGCAAATAGAACAGCTACTGTCACAGTTGTTAAACCAGTACGACCACCAGCTGCAACACCTGCAGATGATTCAATGTAAGCTGTTGATGGTGTTGTTCCGAACATAGCTCCAATTGTTGCTGAGAATGAGTCAGATAGAAGAGCTCGTCCTGCTTTTGGAAGTTTTCCGTCTTTCATAAATCCGCCTTGTTGTGCTACACCAAGTAATGTTCCTGTTGTATCAAATAGTGTAACGAGGAAGAATGAGAACACAACACCGTATAATCCGTAATTAATTACATCAGAAACAGCAGTAATTGGATTTGAAACGATAATTCCTTCTGGTAATCCAGGCATTGACGTAACGCCATTTGAGAATGTTAATTGACCTGTGAAGTAAGCAATAATACCAGTTAATAACATTCCGATAAATAATGCCCCGTTTACATTTAAAGACATAAGGATAATTGTAATTCCGAGGCCAGCTAATGCTAGTAGAACTGGAGCAGAGTGAAGATCGCCAAGCCCAACTAAGTTTGCATCATTTTTTGTAACAATTCCTGTTAAGCGCAAACCGATAAAAGCAATAAAAAGACCAATACCAGCAGTAAGTGCATGTTTTAAGTTTTCAGGAATTACTTCCATTAATTTCGTACGGAAAGATGTGAATGATAACAAAATTAAAATCATACCTGCTACGAATACAGCAGAGAATGCAATCGCGAAAGTCATGCCTTCATGAGCTTTTACAACAGAGTAAGAGAAGTAAGCATTTAATCCCATACCTGGTGCAATTGCGATTGGTAGATTAGTAAAGATCGCCATAAATAATGTTCCGACAACAGCTGCAATGATTGTCGCTGTAAATGCTTGTTCAAACGGAACACCTGCATCCCCAAGGATGACAGGGTTTACGACAATGATATATGCCATTGTTAAAAAGGTAATAATACCTGCCATAATTTCAGTTTTAATAGAAGTTTTATGTTTTGAAAGGTTAAACATATAAACATCCTTTCTTTTTACGAATAATTTTCACAACAGTTATATATAATATTCGTTTTTTAACTATTTTGCAATAGTTTTGCATAAAAACTTTAGAACAATTCATATTTTATGTCTTAAATTCGAATATTAAACGTAAAAATGAGCGTGAATTGCGGTTTTTTAATGTGTAAGTAGTTTTTAATATTGTGCACATTATAAGGGGAAAGGAGTTGAAGGAAGTTATGCCGCAGCAAAAAAACTTTTTAACGATGCCAGCGCAACATCAAAATAAACAGCCTGGTATTGAATCGTTAATGAATCCTCGTCCAAAGTTTGAAGATCCTAATTATAAAGGAAGCGAAAAGTTAAAAGGAAAGAATGTATTAATTACAGGGGGAGATAGTGGAATTGGGAGAGCTGTGTCCATCGCTTTTGCAAAAGAGGGAGCAAATATTGCGATTGCTTATTTAGATGAGGACGAAGATGCAAATGAGACGAAAAAACTTGTTGAGAAAGAAGGCGTGAAGTGTGTATTGCTGCCGGGTGATTTAAGTAATGAGCAACATTGTAAAGATATTGTGGAAGAGACCGCTGGGCAGCTAGGTAGTTTAAATATTTTAGTGAATAACGTCGCACAGCAATATCCGCAGCAAGGATTAGAATATATTACAGCGGAACAGTTAGAAAAAACGTTTCGTATTAATATTTTTTCTTATTTTCACGTTGCGAAAGCAGCACTCTCTTATTTAAAGAAAGGTGATGTAATTATAAACACGGCATCTATCGTTGCGTATGAAGGAAATGAAACGTTGATCGATTATTCTGCAACGAAAGGAGCAATTGTCGCTTTTACAAGATCGCTATCTCAGTCTTTAGTACAAAAAGGAATTCGTGTAAATGGTGTTGCACCAGGCCCAATTTGGACACCGCTTATTCCATCCAGTTTTGATGAGAAAAAAGTATCACAGTTTGGGAGCAATGTTCCTATGCAAAGACCTGGTCAGCCGTATGAATTAGCGCCTGCATATGTATATTTGGCGTCTAGTGATTCGGCATATGTGACAGGGCAAATGATGCATGTAAATGGTGGAGTAATTGTGAATGGATAGTTTTCATTTATAAGAGCAAAGTAAAGCTAATTACATTTATCCCGCTATTTGCGGGCAGTAAGACTCCTACCTCAAAATTCAGCGAATGCAAGGAAGTTAGATGGGAGATAGCTGCCCGTAAATGCCCGATTGGTGAAGGCTAATACTCAGTGGGGATGGACAACTCCCCCCACCGAGTAAAGTTTCACTTTATTATGATGTTAGTGCTAGGGAGGATTTAGATGAAGAAAGTATGGTGTATCGTAATCCTATTTTTCTGCCTGCCAGCTAGCGTTTTTGCTAATACAGATCATTTAATATTAGTTAACCTTACGACGAATCAGCTTTCTTTTTTTGAAGAGGGAAACTATACTAGAACATTTCCGATAACGACAGGAAGAGATAGCACTCCGACGCCTGAAGGGAATTTTTGTATTATAAATAAATATAAAAATAAAGAATACCATCGTAAAAAAATACCTGGGGGTGCACCGAATAATCCTCTCGGTACGAGATGGCTAGGTCTGGATAAAAAGGAATATGCCATTCACGGGACAAATCGTGAAGGAACGATTGGAAGTCGGGAATCAAATGGTTGTATTCGCATGCACGATCGAGACATACAATGGTTATATGACCGGGTACAATTACAGACAAAAGTAATTATTTCTCGTTTTCATACGAGTCCCGAATACGAAGCTCATAAGCTTGGGTATCGTGTTGTGAGCTGGAATGGTCGTAAAGTAGAAGAAGAACAAATTGGAATGCTTATGTTAGTAGATCGTGTAAATATATATTGGCAAGAACCAAATGGACAATTAACGAAAGTAAAAACGGTATTGCCAAATGAAAAATACGCAGTGTACTCCAAACGAAAAGATGGAACCTATTATATAGGAAACAATTTGTATATTGTAGAGGAAACGGGAGAAAAAATTCGTTATGAGCAATTATCTTATTCGATTTTGAGTAATATATATAAGCGGAAATATAATATTCCATAATAGCTACCGTGTATAGGCGGTAGCTTATTTGTGATGAAGTTTAGTTGTTTTTATTGATTTCATACCAATCGCGTGCCTACAAATAGTGAGATGAGAAAATTGAAACAGCAACTATTATGTTTTGGTGAATATAATACAGTACAGATTGGGAGGCGGTCACAGTATGAAAAGTGAATTTGCATTTAAAATTTTCTTAGTAACGACCTGTTTATTTATCGTGTATTTGTATGCGTTTCTCGTCTTTTCTTTTTATGTTCCATATGTTGATTTAATATTGTTCGTCGGATTTATTTGGGCATTTGTTAAAGCGAGGGAAGGGGAGAAGAGTATATACCGACGTATTACTTTGTGCGGGACGGTCCTTCTCGTTATTTTGTATTTTTTTATAATGCATGATTTTTGGAGGGGAATATAAAAAAAGCATACGACCAATCGTATGCTTTTACGTTTAATATTTCGGTTTAAATGTATGACAACACGTTTCTACACTCGTTGTTACAGAACTTTCAAGCGTCTCGTTTGTTAAAGTAGCGCTTGTATACGAACTGTTTTCAATTTGACCTGATTCTTGTGCATCAGGTTGAACAACGATTGCACTTGCTTGACAAAAGTTACCTTGTCCCCAAAATGAGCAATTGGAAACAGAGCATTTTACTTCTGGCATAAAAACCCCCTCCTTATACATTAGTGTGGGATTTTACGCCCATTTCATGTGTAGAAGGAGTTTCCTTTTCTCATTATTGCTTCGTTTGCTCAAGCCATTCTTTTAATTTGTCTTTCGATTGTTCGCCGCTAATACGGCTCACTTCTTTACCATCTTTAAAATGAATGATTGTTGGAGTTCCTTTAATTTTATATTCATCCCAAGGAGCATCTAATTTTTCAATATCCATAACTTTCATATCGACATTCAAGTCTTTAGCCATTGGTACTACGATAGGAGATAATTTTTGGCAATGAACGCAAGATGTTTGATAAAAGTATACTGTTTGTTCTTTTTTCTCTTTTAAATTCTTTTGGAGATCTGAAAGAGAAATTTTATTTGTGTAGTAGTCAGGGCCATCTGGTTGACTAGTAGCATTATCAATTTTTTGGCTCGTTGAAGCACTTTTTTCTTCCATTTGTGTTACAGCGAAAATTGCTGCAAACAAAGCGATAATAATACCACCAAATATAAGCATTTTTTTCATTCTTTCATCTCCTTATTTGTTTTTAATTACAATAAAGCTGCAAATAGCGATTGTGATAAAGCCGATAAGAGCTAAAAACGGGATTGTCACAAAGCCGAACCAGTTTATGTATTCTCCCGTACAAGGTACGCGTCCGCAAGCTGCTCCTGCAGCTGATAGTGCTGAAACTTTTTGAATTGCATAATGATATAAAGAAATACAAGCACCAATACTTGCAATTGGTAAGGAATAACTTGCAATACGATAATCTTTTTTTACTACAGCAATGCCGAGCCATAAAACGAATGGATACATAAAGATACGTTGATACCAGCAAAGGACACAAGGCTCAAATTTCATGATTTCAGAAAAGTATAGGCTACCTAGCGTAGCAATAAAAGAAGCTCCCCATGCAGTAAATAAAGCATACTCTTGCTTTTTTTCTCGTCCCATATTTTATACCTCACTTATAATAGTTACATACTAAATTATAGTATGAAGTAGCACAGAAAAGAAAGAGAAAATATGTTTATCAATAAAAGTTTTGTAAAAGAAAACTTTTATTGATATAAAAAATGTTCAAAAAAGCGCCATTCTCTAAGAGAGAATAGCGCTATATTTTACATTTGAATTTGCTCTACTACTTCTTCTACATGTGACTTCTGGGATGCATGGTCAATATATTGAAATAGGAGCTGCAATTGTTTGTCAACTTCTGGCAATTCTTTACTGTATTGATAAGCGTGTAAAAAGTGTTCAATACGCTTAGAAAATAGTTGATCATTCGTTTGAACCATTAAAACGAGTAGTTTATCCCAATTACAGCAATACGTGTAATAGAGAGCTTTGTCATAGTCGTTATATGTTTGCACTGTATACCCTCCTTACTGAGGAGTTATATATAGTGTGTGACAAGTAAGAAGAAATACACTTGAAAGAATTTGTTAAGAAAAAAAGTGAATGAAAAGAAAAAAACGAGGAGTCTCCTCGTTTTTTAAGCTTTTGGCATTGGCGTAGGTGTTGGTTTCCCATATCCTTCTTTGTATTTATTATCAATATAATTACGAATTTCAAGCGTTGATTTTCCTTTTTGTTTCATCGAAGCAGATTCAACTGCGATTTCTAAGCAATTCACACAAGTTGTCGCATGTGAATCCCAAACAACTTCACCATTCTTTTTGATTTCACGAATAAAGCAATTTTTATTATTTTTATGCCCTACACTTTCACCACACCCGCAGTAACAAGGAATCCAATCTAATAATTCAGCATTTTGTCCAGCGACAGTATAGATGTCTTTCATTTGTGGATCAAGCTTGTCTAGGAAGGCCGGAAGTGTGTCGACTCCCTTTGTTTTTTCTTGAATATCTGCTTGCTGAGTATGTGATGCGTGGTCATGCTCTTCTTTTGATTCAGAAGATTTTTTTTCATCTGTACCAGTACTCCCGCATCCAGTAAGAATTAAGCTCAGTACTACGAGTAAAGAAAATACATACTTTTTCATTCGCTTGTCCCCTTTACAAATGTATTAATAAAATTGTATCAAATATCATGGGGTGTCGGGAGAAGATTTTTTCGACTTATTTTTGAAGTGCCATCGTAGTGAATGGAATAGAAATAAGATTGGGATGTAAGCGTATACAATATATAACCCAGCTTGAGACAGTACTGTATTTAATGTATTGATACTTTCACGGTTTGTGAAAAACAAGGATGAAATAAATATAGCTGCGATAAAAAATGGCAGTGTAATGTTAAATGGTATGCGAAAAGATTTCTTACTAATGCAACAAGAAGACCAAATCGTTAAACAAAGGTTAGGTAAAATAATAAGATACCATAAGAAAATAATAATGTACTCAAATCTTTGGATAAAAGGAACCTTAATTATTTTTAGCATCGTTAATGTTGGCCAAATTGTATGATGTAATTGTCCTTGGCTATAGTACATAAGGGATACGATTGCTAATATTACGTATAGAATGGTTGTAAAAGCAATACCGCTATGTGCCCATTTATTTAAGGATTTTCCTTTTTTAATAAATGGATAAAAGATAAGGATTGCTTCAAAGCCAAGAAATTCTAATGCAGATGCTTTCGCTGAATATAGAATGTCTGCAGGTGAATGGGTGAAAATAGGTAAAATATTACGGACATGTGCGTATTTCATAGGGAAAACTAAGAAGAATAGTACGAAAATCGGTATTATGACACCCCAAAAACACATTCCTGTTACAGAGCGGAAGCCGCCTTTTATTACGTAATACGTCACGAGTAAAAATAATAATGTTAATTTCCATGGCTTAATTGTAGGAAAAACCCAAACTTGAATGACTTCAATATATGTACGAAGCACAGTAAGGCAAAATAAGAGAAGATATGCGGCAAAGCACATAGAGAAAAAGGTTCCAATCCATTTTCCGAAACATGTCGTATGAATGGTCATCAAATCATTGTCTTTATCTAACATTTTTAACATACAAAACAGTACGATATGAGTTAAGACACCCGCAACAATAAGGGAAATCCAAGAATCATAACCAGCATATTGTGCAATAACTCGTTGGTATCCTAACACGCCTACTCCAATTTGAAGAGAGTGTAATAGAAGGAATGTGAAATAAGGGGAAACAGTATGTGTTTTATCTTGTTCAACCACTATAGCACCTCACTATTCTCCAATACCAGATTGCACGACATTGATTTGCACATGAACAGCAACGTCTACATTAGGGTACATTTCTTGAATTTGTTTTATAGTCCATTTTCTTGAATGACTACGAATTTCTTCTTGTATACCTATCGGATCGATTTCTTTTTCTTGGAATTGTTTTATTAATTCGTTTAAATGCTTCTCAAGCGTTTTTTCTACATGTTTTTTTACGTAAGTTATATTTTCGTGCTTTGCTAAATCGAGCCAGTCGGGAGCATTTTTTATAAGTCCGTTTAACTTTAAGTGGATGTTAACTTTCGGAATGTCACCGTTTTGGGAAAGAGAACAAAAACTTTTCCCGGATAAGTTTTGAGTAGCGATCAATCCTTTACGCTTACCTTGACGTATCGGAACTTCGTAACGACCATTTTTAGTTGGATTAATGAGTAGTTTTAATAAAAAAGATCCTTTTTTATCTGTGTACATAACCACTTTATCCTTTTTTAAAAAAGCAATTCCTTTAATGGAAGCAGACTTGTCTTCATCAACTTTAATATAAGGAAGAAATGGATCGCATCCAGATGAATAAAAGTTATATAAAAAAATATTTAAAGCTGTCCGAGGGATTGTCTCGGTTTCTATATTTTGCTCCAGTAAATCAGATAGATATAGCGATCCATTCGTTTTGACATGTTTAAGTAATTCTTCTGTTGAACCATCTACAAGCGCTAGTTGCACATCTCGGCCAATATTAGGATCACGTTGTAAGTTGTTAATAACATCCCCAATTCCACGTTCACCAAATGATTTTCCAAATAGGACAACACGCATTTGACCTACAGCGATCGTATGTGGTGATTTGGCGTTTAGAAGTGAAGAAATTGTTTCAATTGTATCTGCGGTAGTTGACTGAGTTTCTGGTTTTGATTGAACGCCTTTTGTGTAATCGGGATATAAAATTGTCCCGCGAAATTTTTTATCTTTCGTTATATCAAATCCACCTATATGAATCATTCGCTGTGTGTCTACTATATTCGGTTGTGTACAGCCGGATTGGAAAATTAAAATGATAATGGAAAAGCATAATAAAGTATTTTTCATTTCTCTTCACCATCATGTTTTTCTTTCGCTTTGTTTGGATCATAGCGCCATTTCTTTTTTGGTCTTAGAAAAGAGGCACGTCCTGCAGTTTGACTAAATGGCAAGCGAAAGAGACCTTCTGCCGTTCCTAAACCGCGAAATGGATATAGAGGTAATAAATAAGGTGATCCAAGTGATTTTAAGCGAATTAAATGAGCTAATATGAGTACGAATCCTACAATGAGACCTAAGCCCCCAAATGCACCAGCTAAAAGAATAAGTGGAAATCGTAGTATCCGGATAGTAGAAGACATTTTTACAGTTGGTGTTGTAAAAGAAGCGAGTGCTGATAAAGCAACTGCAATTAATAAAATGGTACTCGTTAAAGCAGCCTGAACAGATGCTTGGCCAATTACAATCCCGCCAACGATGCCGATTGTTTGTCCAACTTTTGTAGGTAATCGTGCTCCAGCTTCACGGAGCAATTCGATTGTGATTTCTAAAAAAAGTGCTTCTAAAATGGGCGGAAAGGGTACATTAGCTCTTGAAAAAATAATCGGACCTAGTAAATCCGCAGGAATCATTTGATAGTGATACGTTAATACAGCTGTATAAATAGCTGATGAAAATAGCGAGAATGCTGCTCCGAAAAAGCGAACCATTCGAAGAAATGAGCCTGCTATCCATGGTAAATAATAATCTTCTGGAGAGACGAAGAAATCGAGTAATGTCGCTGGTCCAGCTAATGCGTAAGGTGAACCGTCTGTTAAAATGACGACTCCTCCATTCAATAATGCATAAACGGAGCGATCTAAACGCTCTGTAGGGAGTAAAACAGGGAAGGGAGAGTTGCTGTTATCACTAATAAACTGTTCAATCATAGTTGCATCGAAAGGAACATCAAAGTCAATGTCTTGTAGGCGCTGCATCGCAGTATTAACGTGCTGCTCATTCGTAATATCTTCGATGTAAGCAACTACGACTTTTGTTTTTGATATAGAACCAACCATAACTTCTTTGAAAACTAATTGTTCTGTGACAATATTTCGCCGAAGTAAGTGTATATTTGTATCGATATTCTCAACAAATCCGACTTTTGGACCGATGACACTATATTCATTTTCAGTATCGTTATATAGCCGTGTACCTAAAACGGAACTTTCAGCACGAATAAGTGCATATTCTGCGATTTGAGAATCATTTTTTAGTTGTATAAGTACATACCCACCTAATAATTTTTCACGAATGTCATCAATAGTAGGGCCAGTGATAATCTCCTCAAGTGTGACGATATTTGCTATATCACTTATATTTTCAATGTGATCTAATTCTCTTTTTATAGGTGTTAAAATGAATCGATTAATGAGGAGTGATTCAGCCGTAGATTTATAGTAAAACAAACATAACGTCCCATCTTCTACGATGTTATAAGAAACGAAATCACTAGACTCTTTCATAGTTTGGATAAATTCTGGAATGGAACAGATTGTTTTTTTATTCTTCTTAGATGAAAAACGAAACATTTTCTCACCCCTTACCTACATTATTTACTTATGTTAGTTTTTGGGGAATACGGGAATTTATACTTGAAAATTGAAAGTTCATAAAGAAAAGGAAGAGGGATGAATATCTCTTCCTTTTTGGCATGTTAATTTGTTTTCTTTTCTTTAATAGACTTCACTAATTTAATCATTTCTGCCCGTATATCTTCCTTTTTAACATTTAGTTTTTCTGCAATTTGTTTAATATCCATCCCATCTTTTTTCATTTTCAGTACATCATCGAGAGAAGTATTACTTTTTTGAGCGATGATTGTTAATACCGTGAGCTGACGTAAGCCTATGTTATACTCTTTCATTTTTTGTTTTAGTCCATCTGGTGTGGACTTTTGCATATTTGCTAATTTTTGCAGTAGTGCTTTTTTCGTTTCTTTATTCATATGATGCTTTTTCAATTTACTTGGGTCTACACCGAAATGCTCGGCTGTTTTCTCCCAAGATTTATTTTGCTTATAGTAAGCTAAAACGTCCTTAATTTCTTTTTTACTTATTCTTGCAATGTGGGCAGCTTTCCAAATTTCATGTTTATTATAGCCGAGTTTTTCGAGCGACTGCATTTCTTCTTCTGAAATAGGCTTATGATGGTGCATTGTTACTTCTTTTGGCGTGGCAGCGGAAGCAGGAAAGACAGATATCCCGCACAATAATGCTGCCATAGTCATACTTACTACGATTTTCTTATACATGTAAACTCCTCCTAGATGGGTAATGTGGAAAACTTACACATATCATTTCCATAAAATGTGAAAAACTTGTGAACAAGTTAAGTTTTTTTATTCACAGTATAAAAAGAAGTTTTTCATGGTTTTCCAACATAAAACATTGATTAATAGTGAAAAACTAGGTTATAATCGAAATTGAAAATCAATATCAATGACGGATTTATACATATAGATAAAAATAAGGGAGAGAAAAATATGACTACATATACTTCCATCGCAAACGTTATTAAAGAAAGACGTTCTGTTCGTACATTTACAGATAAAGCAGTAGAAAAAGAGCTATTAATTGAACTATTAAACGACGCAACATGGGCACCGAATCATAAACACCGTGAACCATGGAATTGTAAATTATACATTGGAGAAGGCCGTCAGAAATTAGTAGACGCAGTATTAAACTCTTTCACAGAAGAAGAAAGAGCAAAACGCGGCAAAACTTTATCTGATCGTTTCTTAAGTACGCCTGCACAAATCGTTGTTTACATTGATGAAGATCCGCGTCAAATTCCACGTGACGAAGATTACGCTGCAACATGTGCATTTATGCAAAACTTCCAATTGCTTGCTTGGGAACGCGGCTTAGGCTGTGTTTGGAAATCAGGTGGATTAAACTATAATCCACTATTTATAGAAGGAATCGGTTTAACAAGAGGTCAACGCATCATTGGAATTCTTCACATCGGCTATTTCGATAAAGCACCAGAAGGAAAAGCTCGTACGCCGATTACGGAGAAGATGGAGATTATTGAGGGTTAGTTTGGAAGGCATTCTCGTTTTTTACGAGGGTGTCTTTTTATTATGTAATCAATCCTCATGAAAGCTTGTGCCCCATCATACACTTTCTTAAGGGAAAGTGTAAGGAGGGAAAATAATGAGAGCAAGTGAAGATAAAGCATTGCAATATGCGATTGCGGAAATTACGGAAATTGCGACTGGATTTGGGCTTGATTTTTATCCGATGCGTTATGAAGTATGTCCAGCGGAAATTATTTATACATTTGGTGCATATGGGATGCCGACGAGGTTTTCACATTGGAGTTTTGGAAAGCAATTTTTCAGAATGAAATTACAATACGATTTAGGACTTAGTAAAATTTATGAACTCGTTATTAACTCTGATCCATGTTACGCCTTTTTATTAGATACGAATTCTTTAATTCAAAATAAACTAATCGTAGCGCACGTTTTAGCGCACTGTGATTTCTTTAAAAATAATATTCGTTTTTCGAATACGAAGCGAGACATGGTAGAAAGTATGGCTGCAACAGCGGATCGTGTGAAAGCATATGAGCATAAGTACGGAAAGGCAGAGGTAGAAACATTTTTAGATGCCGTACTTGCCATTCAAGAACATATTGACCCGTCACTTATGCGTCCGAAACTTGCGTGGAGTATTGATGATTTAGAAGAGGAAGAAGTAGAAAAGAAAAAGGTATCACAGTACGATGATTTATGGAATTTAGATGATCGAAACAAAAAGAGAGAACGACCTAATATGCATAAAAAGAGGAAAATCCCTCCGCAACCAGAGAAAGATTTACTCCTATTTATCGAAGAATATAGCCGTGAGCTAGAAGATTGGCAGCGCGACATATTAACGATGATGCGTGAAGAAATGTTATATTTCTGGCCGCAGCTTGAAACGAAAATCATGAATGAAGGCTGGGCTTCCTACTGGCATCAACGCATACTTCGTGAAATGGACTTAACATCTGGTGAAGCAATTGAATTTGCGAAATTAAATGCGGGTGTCGTACAGCCATCAAAAACAAGTATTAATCCATACTACCTTGGTATTAAAATG
Source organism: Bacillus sp. NP247 (assembly GCF_018966865.1). NCBI lineage: Bacteria > Bacillati > Bacillota > Bacilli > Caryophanales > Bacillaceae > Bacillus > Bacillus sp. NP247. Next base: position 3,458,831 of record NZ_CP076653.1, read on the forward strand.
TTTGAAGATATTGAAGAACGCTATAACAATCCGACAGAAGAAATGAAAAGGCGTGGTGTGAAGCCTGGTTCTGGCCGTGAGAAAATGTTTGAAGTACGAGAAATTGAATGGGACGTATCATTCCTAAGAAATTACTTAAATAAAGAACTCGTAATGAGAGAAGATATGTACTTATTCCAGCGCCAAGGTAAAGAATATAAAGTAATTGATAAAGAGTGGAAACAAGTACGAGATCAACTTGTAAATATGCGTACAAATGGAGGTTTCCCATACTTAGTGGTAGAAGATGGCGATTACTTAAAGAATGGGGAATTGTACATTAAACATAGTTACGAAGGAATTGAGCTCGATTTAAAATACTTAGAAAAGGTATTACCGTATCTTCATCAGTTATGGGGAAGAACGGTGCATATGGAGTCCATTGTGGAGAGTAAGGGTGTTGTGTTTTCTTATGATGGGAAGATGGTGCATCGGAAGTATGTGTGAGGGCAAGAACGGACATAGAATGCTGTGTCCGTTCTTTTTATTTGGAACAAAGTTAATTATGCTATTCTTGAAGAAAGGGAGTTAAATATAGAAATGGAGCGATTCAAATGAGCAAAGTAGGGGTATGTCAGGTGGATATTACGCCGCCTTTAGGTATTGATTTTATCGGATATCATAGAGATAAGGGAATCAATGATTTTAATAAAACTGTAGAAAACGAATCCATTTTGAAAAAGACTAATCAAAATGGATTCGTTTTTTATATGGAGCTTTTGGTTACCAAACAGGTCGTATACTTGATGAAAATCTACCTGTATTTTCTTTAGTAACGAATGTTGTTAAATCCTCTTTAAGCATTTGCATTCGTTCTGCACCTATGTTTGCAATCCATCGCTGTTCTATTTCAGCTACTATTTCTTTTTTTGCTTGCATTACTGCTAAACCACGTTCGGTGAGAACAATGATTTTACCTCTTTTATCAGTAGGATGCGTTTGGCGCGCGACATAACCACTGTTCTCAAGAGAATCTACCATTTTACTTATGGCTTGTTTTGAAACCCCTAAATATTCAGCTAGTTCTATACCGGTTGCTCCATTAGGAAGGATACGTTTGAACATAAAACCGTGTGCGGGCCTAATATCTTCAAATCCCAATTCACTTAATTTGTCGTGTAGTTCAGTAATTAATGTACTGAAGGATAGTGATAAAAGTGAAGTAAGATCTAATTCGTTAAATGTTTGATGATCCATGTAAATAACCTCCTTGCATATAGTCAATTAAATTGACTATATGTTAGTGATAGAACAAATAATGATTTATATAAATAGAATTAATGGAGGTTTCACATGGTTAATATCGTTAAAATTAGAGCTAACGTATTTATTCCAATGTCGTGGACAGAACCACAGAAGGATGTACAAACAGGAAGAGTAATCCAATTCGAAGGTGATTCACGTGAATTTACACCACATGCGGTAAATACTATGCGCTCTAGAGTTGAGCAAGAGGTAGTAGTAGATTTTTATAAAGAAGAAGTGTTTTCATATGCAAACACGGGTATTACGACAGAGAAGATTACAAATCTAGATGGTTCTGTGAATAAAAGAACAGGAAAAGCGAGTACTGAAAATATTGTGTGTACTCATATTGCATGGAATTCTGATGGTGTCCAATTCAAAATGAGTGCCAGTGCAAGTAATCCATTAAATATATATGCACCTCCTGTGGATTATTTATTAACTGTATGTGTTAAAAAGGATGGTAGTATCGATATTCAAGGAGAGCATGATGGATTCCCTTGTTATGAATTTTATAAACAAGTAGATTTTGGTTCATTTGAGCAAATTTATACACATGATTTTAGAGAAACTGGTGATACAGCTGGAGCTTTAGGTGGAGAGATGGATTATAGTTTTACAAAGAGATTATAGGAAGTAGGATAATAAAACGGTTGATTCTTTCGTTCGTAAATGAAATGAATTTTTTGTAGTAGATATATTGTATTAGTCATAGTATCCGCCGAGTATTAGCCATCACCAATTGGGCATTTACGGGAAGTTGATCTCCCACCTAACTCCTTTTCTTTACAGCTGAATCCTTGGAAGAACTAAGCTTTTTTAACTCAAAGTAAAGAATGTAAATAATTTTATCGTTTTGTTAAGTCAATGTAATTAATAATGATAATCATTATTAATTACATTGACTTCTAAGAAAAGAAAAATTAGAATTTATAAAGGGGATCCTCAATTGTTCGCTATCATTTATATAGGAGGTAAGTTAAAGTGTATAGCTTTATTTCTATAAGATGTAGATTGGCTCTTTACAGTTTTGGTGTTCTCTTTATCTTTTTTATATGGTATTTTGGGTGAATCAGAAGGTATATGCAGAAGATGTACCTTGGACATCAGTTTCGAATGAGGGAGAAAGAGTACTTTTTCAAGAACAATCTTTGTATAGTAATGATCTAAGAGGAGAAGATCTTGTTTCGCCTTCGTTTGAAGGCGTTAACCCTAGAATTTTAACATATAGGATTGATACTTATGAGGGGCAAAGTGGATCACCTGTATACCATTATTTTGATACGGGTGTCAGAATAATAGCCATTCATACAAGAGGAAATAAAAATATGAATTCTGGAAATCGGATAACAGACGATGTTTTTAATAATATTAAAAAATGGTCTGAATAAATATAGTAAGTATATTGGGATTTTGTTTTGTATATTGGTCATAATCTTGATGTCTAGTTGTATAGCAAATAATGAGGAGAATGCTAGTAAGGTTGGTAATCCTATAACTTTCTATGTTCAGAATAAAGAGAAACAACCGATAAAAGATTTTGAAATTATGCTTATAAAAGATGAATCCCCTGGGCCTAGCAAAGAAATCGTAATTTCGATAGGGAAGACTAATCAAGAAGGAAAATTTATTTGGAAGACTCCCAGAAAAGGGAAGTATATAATTTTACTGCCGAATAATGAGAAAAAAGCGATTGTGATTAATGATAGAAATATAGCTGAATTAATAACGATTAACGTAAATTAATGAATAAGGATAGGCCGAAACCCGCCATATGGTTGATTCGGTCTATTTTTATCTGGTTAGAAAGTATAAATTATAGGCTTAAAATTAAAAACTTTACAATATACCCTCAAGGGTATATGATATTATACAAAGTTACAAAGTAATGTATAATATAGTTATAATTACGGAGGTGGTCTACAGTGGAATATAATCAAGATATGAAAAATAGATTGAAACGTATTGAAGGTCAAGTTCGTGGTGTGCTTCGCATGATGGAAGAGGGAAAAGATTGCCGAGATGTTATTACACAGTTAACTGCATCCCGTTCTGCGCTAGATCGTACAATTGGACTCGTTGTGGGAACAAATTTAGAGCAATGTTTACGTGAACAGTTTGAAAGTGGAAATGGTTCAAATGAAGAATTAATTAAAGAAGCTGTTCAATTACTTGTAAAAAGCCGATAATCTGTCAAACATATGTGTTGACAGATTTTCAAAAACATTTTATTATACCCCTACAGGTATATGTATAGTGATTAGGGAGGAAATGACGATGAGTATAAAAGTGGATACGAGTCTAGATTGTAAAGGATTGGCTTGTCCGATGCCGATTGTGAAGACGAAGAAGGCGATGGAAAGATTGGCATCAGGGCAAGTGATTGAAATCGAGGCAACAGATAAAGGATCTACGTTAGATATTCAAAGTTGGGCGAGTAAAGTAGGGCATCAATATATCGGGACGAAACAAGAGGGAGATATATTAAAGCATTATGTAAGAAAAGCCCATGAGCATGAAGTGAATGAAGTTGTGAAATATTCTTATACGATTACGAATGGGGAATTGCAAAATATATTATTAAGTGGTGAGGATTGCACTGTATTAGATGTTCGTGAAGAAGCGGAATTCGTCTTTGGTCATATTCCATCCGCAATTTCGGTGCCGTTAGGTGAATTAGATAGTGCTTTGTTAGACAGTGCGAAACCAATTTATGTTGTTTGCCGAACGGGTAATCGTAGTGATATAGCGTGTCAAATGTTGAAAGAAAAAGGTTTTTCAAACGTGAAAAATGTCATTCCAGGTATGTTAGAGTGGCAAGGGAATGTGGAGAAATAAAATTTTTTAAATGAAAATATACCTATGGGGGTAATTAAATGAACATTAAGATGTTACAAGCAAAAGATGTTGCAGAGAAAGTTTTATTCGGAGATTTGTTTATTTTAGATGTTCGTAATGAGACGGATTATGAAGATTGGAAAATTGAAGGGAAACAAGTTTCTTCTATAAATAAACCTTATTTTGACTTGTTAGATGGTGTAGATCATATTGTAGATGAATTACCGAGAGAAAAAGAGATTTTAGTCGTATGTGCGAAAGAAGGTTCTTCGCAGTTTGTTGCGGAGCAATTGTTAAATGCTGGTTTCAACGATGTTTCCTATTTAGCTGGTGGGATGAAAGCTTGGAATGAATATGTAAAGCCGCTCAAAGTAGGAGATGTACAGGGCGGAGGGAGTATATATCAATTTAACCGTCTTGGGAAAGGCTGCCTATCTTATATGGTCGTTTCAAACGGTGAAGCAGCAGTTATTGATGCAGTAAGAACGGTTGAAGCATACGAGGAATTTGCGAAAGAGCATGGAGTTACTATTACGAATGTAATGGATACACATTTACATGCAGACCATATTTCTGGTGGTCGTAAGTTAGCTGAAAAAGTAGGTGGTACGTATTGGTTACCTCCAAAAGATGCGGAGGAAGTCGTTTTCTCATACGAACCACTTGTAGAAGGATCTGTTATTACGGTGGGGGGTACCAAAATTGGAATTGACGCGTTATACTCACCAGGGCATACGATTGGGAGTACGTCATTTATTGTAGATGATTCCTATTTATTATCAGGTGATATTTTATTTGTAGATTCAATTGGCCGTCCAGATCTTGCTGGGAAGGCTGAAGATTGGGTGAGTGATTTACGAAATACGTTATATAAACTTTATAAGGAACTGTCTCAAGATTTAATTGTTTTACCAGCTCATTATTCAAAAATAAGTGAAATGGACGACAGAGGCATTGTGAGTGCGCATTTACAAGATTTATTTAAGGAGAATGTAGGGTTAAATATTGTTGATGAGGGAGAGTTTCGTAAAACTGTGACAGAGAACTTACCGCCTCAGCCGAATGCTTATGAAGAAATTCGTCAAACGAATATGGGTAAGATTTATCCGAGTGTGGAAGAAGAGCGTGAAATGGAGATTGGCCCAAATCGTTGTGCAGTTCATGATTCATTATAAAATAACAAACTGGAGGAATAGATGATGAATGTAAAACAAGTATTAGATGCGAAAGGTTTAGCATGTCCAATGCCGATTGTAAGAACGAAGAGAGCGATGGATACTTTACAATCTGGAGAAGTGTTAGAAGTACATGTAACGGATAAAGGGTCAGTTAAGGATATTCCAGCATGGTCAAAAACAGGCGGTCATGAAATAGTAAAGCATAATATAGAAGACGGTGTGCTGAAGTTTTGGATTAAGAAGGCGTAGTGAAGAACTAGTTTTATAAAGGCGGAGAGGTTGGTTATATGAATACAATATTAAGTACGCTGTTCATTGTATTTGCTGCATGGTTTGTTATTTCACGTTTTTTACCGGTGAAAGGTGTTCAAAATATAAATGGAAAAGAATTAAAAAGTATAGTGGGAAAACAGGGGAAGTACTTTATTGATGTTCGTACAGTAGGTGAATATAGAGGAAATCATATGAGAGGATTTCAGAATATCCCGCTAAATGAGTTAGTTAGTAAGGCAAATCAGCTAGATAAAAATAAGGAAGTAATCGTTATTTGTCAGAGCGGGATGAGAAGTAAGCAAGCAGCAAAAGTATTAAAGAAATTAGGATTTCAGCACATTATAAATGTTTCAGGCGGTATGAACGCTTTGTAAGGAAGGGATAGCAAGATGAAAGAAATAACAGCGAGAGAAGTAGAGGAAAGATTGTTACGAAATGAAGAGATACATGTGATTGATGTTCGTGAAGTGGAAGAAGTGATGGAAGGGAAAATTCCAGGAGTGATTCATATTAGGTTAGGTTTACTAGAGTTTCGAATACATGAGCTGGATAAAAATAAAGAATATATTATCGTTTGTCGCTCAGGCGGGAGAAGTGCAAGAGCAGTTCAGTTTTTAGAGAGTTACGGTTTTCGAGCCATAAATATGGTAGGTGGCATGTTAGCTTGGGAAGGTAAAGTTGTATAGTACGGAGATAAATGATTTGAGCCTTTTTATAAATAATTAAATACCCCTATAGGTAATTAGGAGGAGAACAACATGGAACAACAGAAGAAAACGACGATTGTTTTATTTAGTGGAGATTATGATAAGGCGATGGCAGCTTATATTATTGCAAATGGTGCAGCGGCGTACGATCATGAGGTGACTATTTTTCATACTTTCTGGGGTTTAAATGCGCTTAGGAAAGATGAACATGTGAAAGTAAAGAAAACGTTTATAGAGAAAGTGTTTGGAAAAATGATGCCGCGCGGCGCTGATAAGATGGGATTATCAAAAATGAATTTTGCTGGTATGGGGCCAAAGATGATTAAAGGCATTATGAAGAAGCATAATGCGATGTCTTTGCCAGATTTAATTGATATGGCGAAAGAGCAAGAGGTTAAGCTTGTAGCTTGTCAAATGACAGTAGATTTATTAGGGTTAAAAGAGGAAGAGATTATGGAAGGGGTAGAGTTTGCAGGAGTAGGTGCATATTTAGCAGATGCTTCGGATGGGAATGTGAATTTATTTATTTAAATCACCTTCTTTTTAGAAGGCGGGGGATACAATATGAGTTTAACAGTACTACTTTTTATTATTGGATTTATAGGTTCGTTCATATCAGGGATGGTTGGGATTGGCGGTGCAATTATTAATTATCCGATGATCCTATACATTCCAGTATTGCTAGGATTTGCCGGATATACATCACATGAAGTGAGTGGTATTACAGCAGTTCAAGTATTCTTTGCAACTTTTGCAGGCGCGTGGGCGTACAGGAAAAGTAACGATATGGATAAAACGTTGGTTGTGTATATGGGAGCTAGTATATTAATAGGAAGCTTTGTAGGTAGCTTTAGCGCGAATTTATTAAATGAGCATGCTGTAAATGTTGTTTATACAATATTAGCTACTATCGCGGCTATTATGATGTTTATACCGAAGCGAAGCGATCGTAAGGGATCAGAGGGGATTATGTACAATAAATGGCTAGCTAGTTTGTTAGCGTTTATTGTAGGAAGTGTTTCCGGCATTATTGGGGCTGGTGGTGCGTTTCTTTTAGTCCCGATTATGCTAGTTGTTTTAAAACTACCGATACGTACGACAATAGCAACCTCTATCGCTATTACTTTTATTTCCTCGATAGGAATTACTACTGGGAAAGTGATTACTGGACAAATAGTTGTTATTCCGGCTCTTATCGTTGCGATAGCAAGTTTATTTGCCGCTCCTCTTGGAGTGAAAGTAGGGAAGAGACTGAATCAAAAAATTTTGCAATATGTATTGTCCGCTTTAATTGTAGGAACTGCGATAAAGATGTGGATTGATATGATATCGAAATAAAAAGATGGTGCTCTTGTAGCACCATCTTTTTATTTACGCCCAAATAACTTTCATTAAGTTCTTATATTCATCGTTTGCCAGTTTATATAGCATTCTCGTGTGTTCAAAGACAAGTGCGGGATTAAAGTTTGGTTCTGAGAATGCAAGAGATGTTGAAATATCAATTGCATTTTGTTTGTTTAGCGTGAATTTTGCAAATCGATAAGATGTGTTTAATTCATTGATGACATGTAAAATGTCATTTTTTGATGTTGAATCAGGTACAAGAGCAACATTGAAGCAGTATATATCCACAGCAGGATGTTCGCTTTGGAAAGCAGCGATAAGTTGAATTTTTGCGCCAGCTTCTGTTTCTAATCCTACTGAAAAATGTACCGAACCATCATTTTCATCTATATTTTCTTCCATGTATATATCGTTTGATTTTAAGTACTCTTTAAAATCTGAAATGTTATGTTTTACTGCAGCTTTCATATGTATGAGCCCCCTGATAATTGGAATAGATTACTATTATTTATTATAATTTAAAAATATTAAAAAAGATAGTTGGAAAGTTCTGATTTTTTGTTTTGAAAGCATTAAAAAGAAGCAGTGCTCTACCTCCATAGAGCACTGCTTCACTTTATTCATTGTCATTAGACGATGTTTCTGTATCTTGACTGTTATTTTTATTCTTATCTTTAGTTTCATTGTTACTTGATTCGCGTTCACTCGTATTTTCAGACTTAGATTCTTTTGTTTTCTCTGAGCTTGTTTTTTTCGAATCAGAATCAGAATCAGATTTTGTATAGGCAGGTAGTCCAAGGTGACTACGAAGTTCGTTTGTAACATTAGCTAATTCTTTTTTATCTGGATTGTAGTAGTAAGTTCGGCCACCACCAGCTGACTTACTACATGTATCATCACCTTTTGCCATGTAACAATCTTCACCTTGAAGTTGTAATTTCTCAATTTCCGAATCCGATCCATATTTATAGAATGAAAGCATGTCATCGAATGTTAAGTTTGTAACGAATTGTCCGTTAATATCATCAATTATGTTACCAACTTTTGTTACAGACCCAGCGCTTGTTAGTTTCTTTAAAATTGCTTCAATAACAAGTTGCTGACGTTGTCCACGCATTGCATCACTATCAATGTGCCTTGTTCTAGCAAGAGCAAGAGCTTCTTCACTATTTAACTTTTGAACACCTTTTTTCAGGTGAATTGCATCGGCATTATCATTGCTATCTTGTTCAGTAAATTCAACTGGTACGTCAACTTCAATGCCACCTAAATCATCGACAATTTTCATAAATGATTTAAAGTTAAATTTTACAAAGTAATCGACAGGGACATTCATTAACTTTTCAACTGCATCAATACTTGCTTGTGGTCCACCATCTTTTCCGTTTTTGGTAGAACCGAATGCATGAGCGTGTGTAATTTTATCTTTTTTCTTTTCTACTGGAATATAAGTATACGTGTCACGTGGAATACTTAATAGCTTTACAGTTTTGCTATCTTTATTAAAAGTTGCAAGTAATAGTGCATCCGTTCTTATAGCTTCACCATATTCTTTCCCGCGGACATCGCTTTCATCAACGCCCATTATTAAGACAGAGACGTTATTTGTAATAGGTTTTACAGCTTTAGCACGTAAATCAGACTTATCACCGCGTGCTAAATCGTGAGCGGCGTTTCGAACAGCAGAAGATGCTTTATTTACTAAAAACCATGTATAACCGCCACCTATTATTAAAACTAATAGAATAACGCTTATAATAATTTTTGTTTTTTTCTTACTATTTTTCGGTTTACTTCGTGTATTTTCTTGTAAAGATGGGTTTTGCTCCATTTCTTGTACTCCTTCATTTGGATTGAAATACGACACTCATATCCACTTATTATAATGAAATTTAGCGAAAAAAAACATTACAAATCATTTACATTTCGTAAAAATTCAATTTATTTATAAAAAGTCAGATTTTCTATATTTTATTTTAAAGATGTAGAACAAGTATAATGTGTTTTAGTAGAAATGAAAATATGTATTGTGAGAAAGTGATAGAGAAGTAAGATTTGTTGAAATATAGCCAAGAAGAAGCGAATAGATTTATGGGTATTTCTTATATAATAAAGAAGGATTTTACGGATGAAGGAGAGAGCGTAATGAATCATACATCATTCCGAGCAATGGTCGTGAAAGAAAAGGAAAATAATCAATTTGAAAGAACCTTTGTTGAGAGAGAAGTCGATAGTTTACCTGAAGGAGACGTATTAATACGTGTTTATTATTCTTCATTAAATTATAAAGATGCCCTTTCAGCTAATGGTAATAAAGGTGTAACGAGAACATATCCTCATACACCAGGCATCGATGCAGCGGGAGAGGTAGTTAGTAGTGAAAATAGCGCCTTTCAGGAAGGCGATCAAGTTATTGTAACTGGATATGATTTAGGTATGAATACTTCTGGTGGTTTCGGGGAATATATTCGCGTGCCATCATCTTGGGTCGTTCCTTTACCAAAAGAAATGTCTTTGAAGGAAAGTATGATGTATGGGACAGCAGGTTTCACAGCTGCCTTATCGGTATATAAGCTTATTAGAGCGGGAATTACGCCTAGTACGGGAGATGTTTTAGTAACTGGTGCTACGGGCGGAGTAGGCAGTGTAGCAGTTAGTATCTTAGGAAAGCTAGGATATAGCGTAGTAGGGGCAACAGGGAAAATGGAAGAGAAAGAGATGCTGCTACGTTTAGGTGCAAAAAAGATGATTCGCCGCGCGGAATTGAGTGATGAATCAGGAAGACCGATGCTTAAAGGAATATACGCTGGGGTTGTCGATACTGTAGGCGGAAACATGTTAGAAAGTTCTTTAAAGGTAGTTAAGTATGGAGGTTGTGTCACGACGTGTGGTAATGTAGCGGGGCATGAGTTAAATACAACTGTATATCCATTCATATTACGAGGAGTTAGCCTTATAGGAATAGATTCAGTTCAATGTCCGATAGATGTGAGAAGAGAAGTGTGGGCGTTATTAGCGACTGAGTGGAAAAATTCAAAGTTAGCGTCCTATACAGAAGAATGTACATTAGAAGAATTAGATGAGAAATTTGTACTTATACTGCAAGGAAAGTTAAAAGGGAGAACGGTTGTAAATATGAAATGAAAAAAGAGACGCTAATTTGAGCGTCTCTTTTCCTATTATAATGATTGTTTTAAATTTACTTTTCCTTGTTCCCCTAAAACACCATCAGCAATATTTACAGCGTGATCACCGATACGCTCTAAGTTACTTACCATATCAACGAAGATGATGCTTGCATCACCTGAACAGCTACGTTCGTTTAGACGTAATACGTGACGTTTACGAAGAACACGTTCCATTTGGTCAATTTTACGTTCTTTTGCAATAACAGTTTGAGCTAGTTCAGTATCGAAGTTTGTTAAAGCTTCAACTGAGTCTTGTAATGTTGAAATTGTTAATTCAAGCATTTCATTTAGTTCAGCTAGTGCTTCATCCGATAGTGAAACACGGTTTGAAATTTGGAAATCTACAAGTTCTACAAGGTTTTCTACATGATCACCGACACGTTCAATATCTCCGACAACACCTGCTAAAACGGAATGTTTTTCAGAATCTGAAGGTGAAAGTGGTTTTTCTGATAGTAAAACTAAATACTCGGTAATTTTTTTATCTAAATTGTTAATAGCGCCTTCTAATTGAGTAGCCATGTTCGCGTGTTTTTTGTCTTGTGTATTTAAAAATTGGTTTGCTTCTTTTAATCCATCTAATGAAAACTCCGCCATACGGATAATCTCTTTTTGAGCTTCTGTTAAAGCAATAGCTGGAGATTGTTCAATAAAGATTGGATTTAAATGTTGTGGTTTGAAGTTAATGGATGCATCTTCACCACGAATAATTTTTGTTACAATCCAGGCTAATACTGCAATGAATGGGAACTGAATGATTGTATTCGTTACGTTAAATGTTCCGTGTGCAAATGCAATTGTCATTTCTGGATTTAAGTTTAATGACGTTTGGAAATATTGAATTAAACTTGTAAATGGTATCAATATAATTGTAAAGATAATGGTACCGATAATATTAAAGATAACGTGAACTAATGCTGCACGTCTTGCTGCAATTGAAGTACCGATTGCTGCTAATACTGCTGTAATTGTCGTACCGATGTTATCACCGAATAATACAGGAAGGGCAGCTTGTAAATCGATTGCACCCTGGCCAAATAATTCTTGTAAAATACCGATTGTTGCGCTTGAGCTTTGTACAATTAAAGTGAAGACTGTACCGACAATAATTCCTAGAATTGGATTATCACTCATGCTAATCATTAAATCTTGGAATGACTCTAAAGAACGAAGAGGTTTCATACCTGCGCTCATTAATTCTAAACCGAAGAATAACATACCAAAACCGAATACAACTTGACCTACAGAATGTACTTTTTTATTTTTAAAGAAGAATAGTAAAATCGCTCCAACTGCCATAACTGGGAGAGCGTATTCTCCGATTTTAATTCCGATAATAAATGCAGTAACTGTCGTTCCGATATTCGCACCCATAATAACACCAATTGCTTGTCTTAATGTCATAAATCCGGCACTTACAAGTCCGACCGTTAAAGCAGTTGTTCCTGAACTTGATTGAATTAATACAGTAACTAACATACCTGCTAGTACACCCATAAGTGGGTTCGTTGTAAAGCGATCTAGAATATCGCGAAGACGATCTCCAGCTGCTTGTTGCAGTCCATCGCCCATGTATTTAATCCCGAATAAGAAAATACCTAATCCACCAATGAACTGGAAGATCATTTCTTGAACATTATATTCCACGCATTCCACTCCTTAAATTTCATGTACGATGTAATTATTAACTGAACCTTGAGTGACTGTAAACGGTTTGCTAGTAAAATTTACACTAAATTTACAAAGAGGTGAAAAGTTTACAAATATTTAAAGAAACACCTGTATTTAATTGGTTTTTAGATGATATATCTAATCGGTGTGTAAAGAAATCACATTTATCACACTATTTGCGGATAGTAAAAATAGGAGAGGTAAACTATCCAAATTGGATGCGCTAAGTAAAGTGTCACCTTATTTATAATAATGCTTCTTTGTATATTTTTTGATTAAAGTTAGAAAAATATGTAGAGGAAATGGGGAGGTTTAAAATGAATGTATTAAATGAAAATGAAAAAGCAGTGTGATTTTTTTAGGAATCCACTGCTTTTTTCAAATGTGTATACATGATTTTTTGGTCCAAGTACTTCGAAAAAGAACCAAGTAGCATTACCCAACGGCTTTTTCTTTTGTTTTTGCCCCCTGTTTTTGCTTCCGTAAGCTTGTGATGTAAATGAAAAGAAAAGCAATAAGTAATAAAGAGGAATATCGATATACAGTTGCATAGTTGGTAAAGCGTGCAATGAATCCAAAAATAATCGCTCCAGCACCAATTCCAAGATCAAATGCTGAGAAGAATGTTGCTGTTGCTACTCCTCTCCGGTGCGGTGCTACGCGGTCAATCATCCATGCTTGTAGTGCCGGTTGAATTGCTCCGAAACCACTGCCATAGCACGCTGCGGCAATAATTAAACTCGGAATTGTAGTTGTATACGACAGCAAGATAATCCCTGTAAACGTAATAATAACTCCTGGAATGATGACGAATGTATGACCTTTCGTATCATATAATCTTCCAGAAAATGGCCGAGTTACAGCGATTGCAAGTGCGTTAAATAAAAAGAAGAGACTGATATCAGCAATCCCGACTTCCGTAGCAAATAATGTGATAAAGCTCCCAATTCCCCCATACATTAATGTAATACATAATATTAATAATGAAGGAAGTAAAGCTTTACGCTCAATAAATCCATCGAGAAAGGTACCAGATGTTTGCTGTGGTGGTTGCGGCGATTTTTTGATTTGAAGTAGTTTCGTTAATATTAATGAAACTATTGTGCATGAAAGTGCACATAAAAAAAGAATCGTGAAGTTATATGCTTGCATAAGCCAAAGTCCGATAAGCGGGCCGAGCGCCATGGCGATAGTTCCAGAAAGACCGAAGTACCCCATGCCTTCACCGCGGCGAGCTTGCGGAATTAAATCTGAAACGACAGTTCCGTATGTAGTCGTTGTAATACCAAAACCAGCTCCGTGTAAAATTCGAACGGCAAGCAATAGGAAAACGGTTGAAGCGAAAAGATAACTGCCCATAGCGAGTAAACAAATAGCGGTACCGATCATTAAAATGATTTTTTTGTTGAATTTCTGCAGGGCATTTCCAGTTAGCGGCCTAATAAAAAGTGCTGCAACGGTAAACATGCCGACAACGAATCCGATATTTGAACTTGTGCCCCCAATTTCTTTCACATAAACAGGTAAAGTTGGAATTAACATTTGAAATCCTAAAAACATACATAAGTTTGCTAGAATTAGCGCAATAAACTCTTTTGTCCATAACGGTTCTCGTTTTACGAGTACTGCCTCTCCCATATATTCATCCCCTATATAAAAGTTTTCCCGCGTTAACGGGCAGTAAGACTCTCACCTCAAAATTTGGTTGGAGCCCTGCTGTCCGTAAACGCCCGATTGGTGAAGGCTAATAATCAGTGGGGGATGAACAATACCCCACTGATTAAAGTTTCACTTTATCTCTGTTCTTTCGAGTATATGTATTGGTCAATGTAACAGTCAAGGAAGGTGTCTTGAAAGCGGATAATAATTTTTAAGATGAAAAACTGACAAATTTGTGTAAAAGCTACACAACTATGAAAAAAAGATGTAAAGTATAGATGTATAGACTAGTAATTGTTATGAATGATAGAAATTGTTTTTTCTTTAAAGAAAGCGGATTCAAAAAGTAGTGGATGAGAAGGGGATATATACTTTTTCACTACATATATTTGAAAAGGTTTACAAAACAATGAAGAAAGAGGCGTGTACATATGAGACGATTAGGTATTTCTATTTATCCGGAACATTCAACAGTAGAGAAAGATAAGGAGTATTTAACATTAGCAAGTAAATATGGATTTACACGTGTGTTCACATGTTTACTATCTGTGGATGGGGAAAAAGAGAAAATAATAGAAGAGTTTAAAGAAACGATTTCTCATGCGAATGCATTAGGATTTCAAGTATTGGTTGATATTAGTCCGTCTGTTTTTGAGCAACTAGGTATTTCTTATAATGATTTATCGTTTTTCCATGAACTAGGTGCTTACGGTATTCGTTTAGATGTCGGCTTCTCAGGATTAGAAGAATCGATTATGACGTACAATCCGTATGATTTAAAAATTGAGATTAATATGAGCAACGGTACGAAGTATGTAGATAACATTATGAGTCATAGACCAAATCGTGAAAATTTAATTGGCTGTCACAACTTCTATCCGCACCGTTATTCAGGATTATCATACGATCATTTTATTAAATGCTCGAAACAATTTAAAGATTACGGCATGAGAACAGCTGCTTTTATTTCATCATTTGATGCAACATACGGACCTTGGCCGGTAACAGAAGGTTTATGTACGTTAGAAGAGCATCGTGAATTACCAATGACAACACAGGCGAAGCATTTGTTTGCGACAGAATTAATTGATGATGTTATTATTGCGAATGCTTATGCATCAGAAAAAGAACTAGAGGCGCTTGGTGAATTAAATAAAGATAAGCAAACTTTTGATATAGAGATTTATGAAACGACAACAGAGTTAGAAAGAATTATTGTGTTAGAAGAACCACATTTTTATCGCGGGGATGTATCTGAATATATGATTCGTTCTACACAAAGTCGTGTGAAATATAAAAAAGAAGAGTTTAAACCACACAATACACGTGAAATTAAGCGTGGCGATCTTTTAATTGATAATGAGCAATATGGCCAGTATAAAGGTGAATTACAAATTGCATTAAAAGATATGGTGAATACAGGAAAAACAAATGTAGTTGGGCGAATTGTAGAAGAAGAGATTTTCTTACTAGATTATTTACAAGCTTGGGATAAATTCGGATTTACATTAAAGAAATAGATAAAATATAAAAGGGGAAAACTACTGATTTCAGCAGGTTTTTCCTTTTTATATATAAAGAGCGTGAGGAAGAGCTATGACAAAGGTGCATCAGCGATTAATTTCTATTTTAGAGGAGTTTTTAGAAGAGAAATCGATGTTAAATCGAGCTTTTTTAGCGAGCCGATTACATGTATCAACGAAGACGATTCAAAAGGATATCAAATTATTAAATGATATATTGAGAGAACACGGAGCGGAAATCGAATCACAAAGAGGGACTGGATACGAACTAGAAATTATACAAACGAAGAAATTTGAAGAGTTTTGTATGAGCCTATTTCAAAAACAGACGGAAAAGATTCCAATTTCTTATGAAGAAAGAGTAGCGTACATTTTACAACGTGTTTTAACGACAGAGGGATATGTGAAGCTTTCTCAGTTAGCAGAAGAGATTTATGTGAGTAAATCAACTGTAAATTTAATTATGAAAGATGTTACAGATATTTGCGGTCGCTATAAATTACAAATTGAAAAGAGACCATACTATGGTATACGTATTGTTGGAGAGGAATTTAATATTCGTTCTTGTTTATCACAATATGGTTTACCACGTTATGTCCATACTCCGTTTCATGAGCAATATGAGCAGACAAATACATATGTATCGTTACCTCATATATCACTTATCCGTTCAGTTATATTAAAGTATATTGAGGGAGGAACGATATATTTATCAGATATAGAAATTGATAATTTAGCGATTCATATTGCGATTGCGTTAAAGCGATGCCAAGATAATCATTACATTCAAGTACTGCATGTAGAGAAATCTGAACTGATAATAAAGAAAGAATATATAATTGCGAAACAAATTTTAGGGGGATTAGAGGAAGAGCTGAATCTTCAATTTCCAGAAGAAGAAATTTTATATGTGACGATGCATTTGTTGAGTACAGCTGTTACAGCGAGAGATCGCTATGAAAATGTAGAAGAGCTATTAGGAAAAGATGTATATGCATTCATGCAGCACATTCTTTTCAAAGTTGCGGAAGAACGGAATCTTATTTTTTATTATGATGAAGAATTATTATTTGGATTTGGTGTTCATTTAAAAACGTTATTAAACCGTTTGAAATATAAGTTAAATACGAGAAACCCCCTTTTGGCAGAAGTGAAAAAGAATTATCCGTATGCTTTTGAAATTGCGGTTCTCGTTGGAGATATAATTGGTGAATATACGGGAGAATCGATTCCGGAAAGTGAAATTGGTTATATTGCCATTCATTTTGGCGGAGCGATGAGCCGTTTGCAGGAAAAGAATCAAAAGAAAAGATGTTTATTAGTTTGTGCGACTGGGCAAGGAAGTGCACAACTATTGAAATATAAAATTTTATCACAGTTCCGAGATAAATTAGAGATTGTAGGTATTACAGGCTATTATCAATTGAAAGTAGAAGATCTTTATAAAGATAAAGTAGATTGTATTATTAGTACGATTCATATACCGAGTGGTTTGCCTGTGCCAGTTATAAAAGTGAACTCAATATTTGATGATAAAGAGATTAAATCGATTGGTCAGCAGTTGTTTACACATGTGGATAATAGTGTGAAGCAATATATTAAGGAAGATTTGATCTTTTTAAATCGTAGTGCTTCTACGAAAGAAGAAGTTATCCAGTTTTTATGTGAGAAAGCTGCTGAGAAAAACTATGTACCCAAAAACTTTTATGATTCTGTTATGGAGAGAGAGAACACATCTCCTACAGCGGTTGGGAATTTAGTTGCGATTCCGCATCCGATGCAATTATTAAGTGAGGAAACATTTTTGATGTTTTGTACACTTGATAAGGCTGTTGAGTGGGGAGATAAAAAAGTACAATTGATTATTTTATTTAGTGTGAAGCGCAATAATAATGAAGATTTGCAAAGGCTTTATGATTTTTTATATGATATTATGTCTAATCAAAATACGATAGAGAAACTAACTCAGACTGAAGTAATTGAAGAGTTTCAAGAGAGTTTACTATCGTTTTGAAAAAGTATATAAAAACTTCCGTTACATAACGGAAGTTTTTTATGTTTAATTGTATGCGTTTTCATAATAAGATTAAAATATAGAAAAACAAAGCTTGGGGGAATTTAAAATGACTGATATGCAAACTCCATTTGCGTTAATTTTACATGGTGGCAATGCTAGAAGCGCAGCGCTTGAGGCAATCGCTTTTGCAAGACAAGGAGATTTTGAGAATGCGAGTGAAAAGATGGAACTTGCTAGTGAGGAAATTTCAGCAGCTCATCGCATTCAAACAGATTTAATTCAAGAGGAAGCAAGAGGGAATCATGCAGAAATAAGTTTACTATTAGTGCATGCACAAGATCATTTAATGAATGCAATTACAGTAAAAGAACTTGCTGAGGAGTTTATTACTCTTCATAAAAGAGTGGAAGAGAAAGTGACAGTATAATATGTACATTTTATTATGTTGTGCAGCAGGCATGTCAACGAGTATGGTTGTAAGAAAAATGCAAGAAGAGGCAAAGAAACAAGGGAAGGATTATAAAATTAAAGCAGTTGATTCGGAACTTGTGAAATTGGAAATTAAAAATGCTGATGTTGTTTTAATTGGGCCACAGGTGAAGTATTTGTTTCCAACAGTAGAGTTTCTTGCGAAGTCATACAATATACCAGTTGCAATTATAGAGCAGCGAGATTATGGCATGTGTGATGGTTTGAAAGTACTTAAGCAAGCTGAACAATTAGTTTTAGCGTAATTATATTTTTTTAAATACAAACATTATAATGTTATAACTTTTATTTTTGTCAGATTGAACATAGGGAGGGTTATCGATGAATGGTTTTATGAGTTTTATGGAACAGAAGATTATGCCAACAACGCAAAAGATTGCGGGGCAACGACATTTATTAGCAATTCGAAATGGAGTTATTTCTACATTACCGTTAACGATTGTCGGGTCATTTTTCGTTATCTTTTTAAACTTACCAATTGATGCATATATGGAGTGGATTGCACCGTTTCGCCATATTTTAGATATTCCATTCCGATTTACAGTAGGCTTAATGGCGTTATACGCAGCATTTGGGGTAGGGGCCTCACTCGCGAACTTTTATCAGCTCAATCAGTTAAGTGCAGGATTGTTATCTGTACTCGCCTTTTTACTAGCATCAGTTGAACCTATTCAAATAACAAAAGCTGTACCAGGTGTTATTGATGCAGGAAGATATATTTCAGTAGGGACATTAAGTGCTACGTCTTTATTTGGAGCTATTGTGACAGCATTAATTGCAGTTGAAATTTATCATTTCATGATTAAGCATAATATCTCGATTAAATTACCAGATAGTGTACCACCAGCAGTTGCAAATTCATTTGCAGCATTAATTCCAACTTTAGTAGTTATTCTTTTATTCTGGGGCATTCGTTACGGTTTAAAATTTGATGTAAATACAACGATCACATATTTAATTGCGCCATTAAAGTCAGTGTTAGTAGGGAATAATTTATTCGGTGGTTTATTAACAGTATTCCTAATCGTATTCTTCTGGTCGTTCGGTATACATGGTCCAGCGATTTTAGGACCAATCATTCGTCCGATGTGGGATTCAGCAATTCTTGAAAATATGGAAGTATTCACGGCTACAGGAAATGCACATCAGTTACCAAACTTATTTACAGAGCAATTTATTCAATGGTTCGTATGGATTGGCGGATCGGGCTCAACGTTAGCTTTAGTTATTATGTTTATGTTCTCTAAATCTAAGTTCTTAAAAGAGTTAGGTAGACTATCATTCGTACCAGGTTTGTTCAATATTAACGAACCAATTATTTTCGGGGCACCAATTGTAATGAACCCGATCTTAATTATTCCGTTCGTTATTACACCGCTAGTTACAACGACGGTATCATATTTCGCAGTTGTTTCAGGTATGATTCCGCTCATGATGGCGAAGCTGCCATTTACGATGTTAGCGCCAATTGCAGCGATTATTAGTACGGACTGGACAATTATGGCTGGTGTACTTGTACTTATTAACTTTGTTATCTCATTTGTTATTTACTATCCATTCTTCAAAATGTATGAGAAACAACAATTAGCAGGAGAGGAGAAAACAGAATGCTCGGAGCAATTATCATCTTAATTACATTCGTGGTCGGACAATGCATTGCTCATTATTCAAAATGGGTACAAAGTAAATCTTTATTAGTGTTACTACTAGTATCGATATTATTTATCGGATGTTCAATGGGAGCTTATGTAGCATTTAGTTTACAATCACCATTCTTTATCATTGTACCAACGATTTTATGTGCGACATGTTTATCTGCAAAATATAGATTTACGAGCATGGCATTAATACAACGTGTGAAGGAGATGCAAAAGCATGGAGCGTAAATTAGGAATTTCACTTTATCCAGAGCATTCAACGAAAGAAAAAGATATGGCATACATTTCAGCAGCGGCCCGCCACGGTTTTTCAAGAATATTCACTTGTTTACTATCTGTTAATCGTCCGAAAGAGGAAATTGTAGCTGAATTTAAAGAAATTATTAATCACGCAAAAGATAACAATATGGAAGTTATTTTAGATGTAGCTCCAGCTGTATTCGATCAACTTGGTATTAGTTATAATGATCTATCATTCTTCGCAGAGATGGGTGCAGACGGTATTCGTTTAGATGTAGGGTTTGACGGATTAACTGAAGCAAAAATGACGAATAATCCGTACGGTTTAAAAATTGAGTTAAACGTAAGTAACGATATTGCGTATTTAGAAAATATTCTTTCGCATCAGGCGAATAAATCAGCTTTAATCGGTTGTCATAATTTTTATCCGCAAAAATTCACTGGTCTTCCGTATGATTATTTCATTCGCTGTAGTGAACGCTTCAAAAAGCATGGTATTCGCAGTGCAGCATTTATTACATCGCATGCTGCTTGCATTGGTCCATGGGATATTAACGACGGATTATGTACGCTTGAACAACATCGTAATTTACCAATTGAAGTACAAGCGAAGCATTTATGGGCGACAGGGCTTATTGATGATGTTATTATCGGAAATGCTTATGCGAGCGAAGAAGAGTTAGAGAGACTCGGAAACTTAAATCGTTACATGTTACAGCTAAAAGTACAATTTGTAGACGGAGCGACTGAAGTAGAGAAGAGAGCGACACTGCAAGAATTACACGTAAGACGCGGCGACATAACAGAATATATGGTACGTTCTACAGAAGTACGTAAAAAGTACAAAGACGACGATTTCCCAATGCGAGAAAGTTTACCGCAGGAAAGAGGCCAAGTTGTAATTGGTAACAACTCATTCGGAAAGTATAAAGGTGAACTACAAATCATCTTGAAAGAAATGCCGATAGATGAACGGAAAAATATTGTCGGCACAATTGCTGAAGAAGAGTTGTTCTTATTAGATTATGTAGGGGCTTGGACACAGTTTACTTGTGTGGAATAGGGAAGAAAAGGAGGGGGATGCGATGGCATCCTCTTTTTTCTGTTGAAATAGTAGTCTATCGTATATAGAATTCAAAGGGGTAGATTTAATTTGGACGGGAGAGAAGGAGAAAGAAAGAATGTAAGAATTATAAAAAAGAGTCAGCCTCAACAACGAGACTGACTCTTTTTTTATTAACTAGTTTAAAACTTTCACTGTAACTGTTTTACGTCCCCAGTTACTTGATGTACCTTTATCTGGCATTAAAACGTCAATTTTATTTCCTTTAATAGCTCCACCAGTATCACCAGCGATTGCTACTCCGTAACCTTCAACCCATACTTTTGAACCTAATGGAATTACACTTGGATCAACTGCAATAAGTTTCATGTTTGGATTAGCTGTTAAGTTATGGCCTAAAGCTGATTTTACTTGGTCGCCTGCTTTATAACCATTTTCAAGTGGATCTGCTGTGTAAGCTGTTGCTACAACTTGGAACTCACGAGAAGAGGATTGTGTGTTTTTCTCAGTTTCTTTTGCAACAGGTTGTTGTGTAGCTGGTTTTTGAGCCTTATTAGCCGCTTCACGATCAGCTGCCTCTTGAGCCTTAGCTGCTTTACGAGCTTCAGCTGCTGCCTCTTGAGCCTTAGCTGCTTCACGAGCTTCAGCATCTGCCTGAGCTTTAGCCGCTTCACGAGCTTTAGCTGCTTCACGAGCTTTAGCTGCTTCTTGAGCTTTAGCCGCTGCTTGAGCTTCAGCTGCTTCCTGAGCTTTAGCTGCTTCACGAGCTTTAGCTTCTGCTTGAGCTTCAGCATCTGCCTGAGCTTTAGTTTCTGCTTGAGCCTTAGCTGCTTCACGAGCTTTAGCTGCTTCCTGAGCTTTAACTTCTGCTTGAGCTTCAGCTGCTTCACGAGCTTTAGTTGCTTCTTGAGCTTTAGCTTTTGCTTGAGTTTCAGCTACTTCTCCAGCTTTAACTGCTTCACGAACTTTAGCTGTGTCTTGAACTTTAATTGCTTTTTCAACTTTAACTGCTGGTTGAACTTTAACTGGTGCTTTACCTGTTAAGTAAGGAACATGAACATAAGCTGTTTTTCCGTTATATTCAAATTGAATCCAGTCATTTTGCACTTCGTGTGTTGTTTCGATTACATCATCTTGTTTCAACTTACCAAGAATTTCTGAGTCTGTGTTTGCACCAGCACGTACGTTTAATACGTTTGCTGTTACGTAGTAAGTATCTTTTGTGTAGTCAGCGCTTATGAAAGCCTCTTTACCACTATTTAATTTAACTTTTGACCATCCGTTTTCTGTATGTAAAACGTTAACTTTATATCCATCTAATAACTTTCCGACAACTTGTGATTCAGTAGTTGGGTTTTCTCGTACATTTAGTACATCAGTCGTTACGATTGTTTCTGCTTTAGCAGATGTTGTGAAAATCCCAAGACCAAAAACCGCTGCTGTTGCTATACCCATAAATTTTTTCATAATAGCCTCCATTGCATTTGTTTTCGTTGACCTCATTATAGCAACCATTATTTTCTTATTTGCGAAAAACATAGAATTACAAAGCTTTCGTAACGGGGTATTAATATTCTGTAATAATTCCAGTAATATCCTGTTAACGCTTCCTTTGCGTTTTTTAGGGGATTAGAACATATGATTCATAAAATCAATACTATTTTAATTACTAATAGATTAATAATGTATCGGAAGTGTTACTAGATTGTTTCTGTAACGTTACAAAATAGGGGGATTTAACTGTTTGAATCGCAATCTAGTTATGAAAATATAATGTTTTTGTGTGTGAAGTCATATATATAGGGTGAATTTTAATGAAATAGAGATATAATTGTTACAAAATAAGTTGTAGTATGGAAAAAATTACGCCTTGAATTTGTTCTTTTACATATTATTTTTGTAATAATAGGATTGCTTGATAGCTTTCGCGAGAAATGAAAGTTTAAATGATAAAAAGATATTCGTAACATGAAACATATATAATAGAAGAAACATGATTTAAAGGGACGATATCGTTATGAATTGGTTCACGAATTGCAGTAGAATTATCCCGCTATTTGTGGGCAGTAAAACTCCCACCTCAAAATTTGGCTGGAGCAAAGAAGTTAGGTGGGAGACTAACTGCCCATAAACGCCCGATTGGGGAAAGCTAATACTCAGAGGGGGATGAACAAAACTCCCACTGAGTATAGTTTCACTTTATATAATAGAAGTTAGAGGTTCTTATTTTTGTCAAAACGTCGATAAAATTACATTTGCCTTCAATAAAATAAAAAACGTAGGAGTGTAAACTCCTACGTTTTTTATTTACTCATATCGTAAACATTCAATTGGATCAAGTTTTGCAGCTTTGTTAGCTGGTAGTAGTCCGAATGCAATACCGATTAGCATTGAGATACCTACTGAAAGAAGTCCAAGTTCTTTTGAGATAACGAGTGGCCATCCGGCAAAGATTGAGACGATCCAAGCGAAGAAGATACCAAGCATGAATCCGATGAAACCACCGAGTCCCGTTAAAATACACGATTCGATTAAGAATTGCGTTAATACTTTACCGCGTGTTGCACCAAGTGCTTTACGAATACCAATCTCACGTGTACGTTCTGTTACAGATACAAGCATGATGTTCATTACACCGATACCACCAACAAGTAAGGAGATAGCGGCGATACCACCGAATACCATTTTCATCATACCGATTGATTCATCTAGCTGCTTCGTAAATTCACCCATATCTTGAGCTTCGAATTTATGCTCAAATTTAGGAGCTTTCATTTCGTTTAGAACAGAAGCGGCTTGTTTTTCTACACTTTTACGTTCTGCTGGTGAAGTTAATATTAATCTTACAGAGTCATACTCAGTTACTCCTGAGATTACAGGAGCGTTTTCAAGTGATGTATAACCTTCTGACATAGCCATTCCGAAATCATTTTTCGTTTCATACACACCGACTACTTTATATGGCTTTCCTTTTATGTCAGTGTATAAATTTGATTCCCAGCCGTTAAATAGTTTCTTGAAAGCTTCTTCATTTAAAATAACAGCAGGGATTGCTTGTTTTAATTCACTATCATTTAATTCACGACCGTGAACTAATTTTATTTTCGCATCTGTCATAAAGGCGCCTGTTCCACCTTTTAAATCAAGAGAGACATCCTTTGAACCAGAAGATGCTTTTACTTTCATACTTACATCGGGATAAACATCTTTAACGCCTGGCACAGTTTGAAGACGTTTTAACATATCAGCTGTAATTTTGGCACTATCAGTTCCGTAATCAGGGTTGTTGTAGTAAATCGTTACTTCCGTATCTTTTCCTTGGCCTAACTCTTTTTTAAACTTTGCATTTGTACCATCACCCATTGAAATGATAGTAATAATGGCGCTAATACCTATAATAATACCTAGCATTGTTAATATAGAACGCATTTTATGAGCAAAGATAGAGGAAAGGGCCATGCGTATATTTTCACTCGTGTTCAAAATTAACCTCTCCAATCTTGGACGATATTTCCGTCACGAATTACAATTTGACGTGCTGCAGCTTCCCCGATTTCGCGGTCATGGGTAATCATAATGATTGTTGAGCCTTGTTTGTTTAATTCGTAAAAGAGGTCCATAATTTGTGTACTCGTTTTCGTATCAAGTGCACCCGTTGGTTCATCAGCTAAAATGAATTTTGGGTTATTTACAATTGCACGGGCAACGGCAACACGCTGCTTTTGACCACCAGATAATTCGTTTGGTAAGTGAGTAGCTCGATCAGCTAAACCAACTTTTGTTAAAGCGGCTAATGAGCGTTCGCGTCTTTCTTTTTTATCGACTCCAGCGTAAATAAGAGGTAGTTCTACATTTTGAAGTGCTGTAAGTCTCGGTAATAACATGAAGTTTTGAAATATGAACCCGATCTCTTTATTACGAACGTGTGCAAGTTCGGTTTCAGACATGTTTGAAATATTTTGTCCCGCTAATTCATACGTACCTGTCGTTGGTTTATCTAAGCAACCGATAATGTTCATTAAAGTTGATTTACCAGAACCAGATGGTCCCATAATAGAAGTAAATTCTCCTTGGTTTAGAGTTACATCAATTCCGTGTAATATTTGAACGGACTCTGCACCATTTTGGAAGGATTTCGTGATGCCTTTTAAGTTAATCATTCAACGACAACCTCCATACCATCTTTTAAGCCTTTTTCAGGTTTAGAGATAATTTGCTCTCCTTTTTTCACTCCAGAAACTTTTGCTTCGCTATCTGTCTCGAATTCAACAGTAACCGCTTGTTCTTTCGCTTTACCATCTTTCACAACGAAGACAACATTTTTGTCACCTTTTTTCACAATACTGCTTTGCGGAACAATCGTACCAGTTGCTTCGCCAGATTTACTTGTTACGTAAACGTGGAAGCCGTTTTGTAATTCTTCACTATTATCTAATGTGACAGTGAATTGATAGTTAGAAACAGTTTTATTTTCGTCCATGCTCTTTAATGGTGTAGAACCGATTTCCGTTACTTTTCCTGCCCAAGTCTTACCAGCGACCGTTTTTGATGAAACAGTTACTTCTTGCCCAACTTTCATACTAGCAAGCTCATATTCAGAAAGTTGACCTTTTACTTTAAATTGACCAGCGTGACGAAGTGTAATGCCACTCATACCTGTTTTTTCATCGGCAGTTTTCACGATATCATCAATTACGCCATCAACAGGGCTCGTTACAGAAAGTGTGTTTACTTTCTCTTTTGCTACTTTAATCATTTCATCAGCTTTTTCTACTTCAAACTTCTTCATTTCAAGTTGTGATTCTAATTGTTGCACTTCGATTTCCGATGCTTTTAATGCTTCCTGAGGAAGGCCTGCATTTTTATCTTTTTGTAATTTTTGTTTTGCTGCATTTAGTTGTTTGTTTAGTAAGTCAACTTCTTTGTTAGCAAGTTTCTTTTGCATTTCTGCTTCCGTTACACCTTGTTTAGCAGTAGGGTCATTATATTTAAATAGAAGCTGACCTTTTTTCACTTCATCACCTTTTTTAACAGCTAATTCATATGTGCCTTTTGTTGGATCGAATGAAATTGTTTCAATTCCATTTGGAATAACTTCGCCGCCAAATTTTTGTGCATTTTCAATTTGTTTTTCCGTAACTTTATAACCGCTATATGCCATTGCTACTTCTGAACCACCGCCAGCAAATGCAAAATATGATCCAGCTGCAATTCCGATTGCTACTACACTAGTAATTAACACTTTATTTTTCTTCTTCATCTATTTATCACCTTTTCGTTCGTTTTAGTATCTACATTAAGTATAGAGGAGGTGAAGAATCTGACAAATCGTTTTAGCTTACAATAACCTTACAGTTTTGTAAGGTATGAATATCTAAATGTAAGGTAGAGGTTGTCCTAGTTTAAGCAAATGAATTGACTCGTTGTTTCTTTCTTACAATAATATTGTATGAAGGAGAGGAGGAAGGAAGATGGAAGCTTATTTTAGTGCGTATCCATTAAAATCATTTATTCCATACTCAAGACAACATGCCATTATATTATTTATTATGTTGGTGGGGATAGTTTTTCTGTATCAATACCAAGATGTATTACGTCAAAGTGAGTGGAATATAACGGTTCGATATGCGATTGCATTTCTATTTGTAGGAAGTGAGATTGGACTTCATATATGGGAATGGAAAGCGGGTATTTTTGAGCTAGGCATTTCATTACCATTTGAGTTATGTACGATAAGTTTATTGTTAGCGTCGATTATGATTGTAACGAAAAGTTATCGAATATATGAGATTGTATTTTTCACAGGAATTATTGGTGCATCACAAGCCATTTTAACGCCAAACGTGCAATATGCTTTTCCGCATTTTCGTTTCATTGAGTTTTTTATCGCACATATATTGCTCATTTGGGCACCGCTCTTTATGACTTGGGTGGAAGGATATCGTCCAACATTACAATCTATTAAGCGTACGATGATATTTTTAAACATCTTAATTCCTATCGTTTCGTTTGTGAATTTTAAAACAGGTGGAAATTATATGTTTTTAGCTCATAAGCCAGAAACTGCTTCATTACTTGATATGTTAGGTCCGCATCCTTACTATATTATTTCATTGGAAATTGCGGCTTTGATTGGATGTTTTATTTTGTATATGCCGTTTGCGAAAAGAGAAAAGCATGTGCATACGGAATTGCTGGGATCATAACCTAGCGATTTTTTATGTTTGAATATTTACAATTCAGAAAATTAAGAATAAAATTAAGGGGTAAATCATAGAGAGAGAAGGGGAAAAATGGTCAAAAAAGTATTTTTGAATGGGATGGAAATGACGATTCAATTTATTATTTCGATTTTGGGGATTATTTGTTTAGGGGCACTGCCGAAATTATTTTATGGATTTGAGCTGCATGTATCAAAGTACATAAAGAGTTTAAAAGAAGTATTTTTGAACTTAATGGATCTCTCCAATTTGCAATATGTGAGAGATAAATTTTTATTCCCACAGTTGTTTGTCCATTATAAAGAAACGATTGTTATTTTTTTGGCCGCTTTTTTCATTTCATTATTTGTAGCATTTTGTATCGTTTATATGATTATGAGTAGTTCACCGCGTATACAACATCGAATTAAATCATTTCTTATCTTCCTAGAATCCATTCCAGATATTCTTCTTATTTTAGTATCGCAAATTTTAGTTATATGGTTTTTTAAACAAACAGGTTTTTTACCTTTTCAAATTGCGTCAATTGGAGGCGAGTCGATTAGAGGATTGCCAATATTTTGTTTGAGTATACCGACTACGATTATGTTTGTAAAAATGTTAGTGCTTCGTTTTGAAAATGAGCTAGAAAAAGATTATGTACTATTTGCTAAAGCGAAAGGGCTCGATCGCTTTCATATTTTAAATCGTCATATTTTACGAAATGTGTTGCTTAGTACACTTTTCTTTGCGAAAACGAATGTTTTTTTTATGTTATCTAATTTATATATTATAGAATGGATTTTTAATACGGGTGGTATTTTTATGTTTTTGAAATCGTATGAGGGTATTAGGGTTGAGGTTTTCATCGTTAGTGTGCTGCTTATTTATATTCCAATTTTTATTTTATTTAAACTGTTTCATTATCTCGTTCCAGCTGCGATGAAGGAGAGATTATAATATGTGGACGTATATAAAACGTGATAAAAGGTTTTGGATAAGCATTGGATTTCTTCTCATATTAGTTCTTTTGAGCATCGGAAATACGATATGGAATGATGGACAGATTAGAAAAGTTACACTGCAATACGATGCGGCTGGAAACCCAGAAGTACCACCGTTTTCACCTTCATTACAATTTTTACTCGGGACAGACCGGAATGGATATGACCTTTTACATTTAGTAATTGAGGGAGCAAAGTGGACGATTGGAATATCGTTTTTAATCGCATTACTTAGAATGGTAATGGGTGTATTTTTCGGTGTTTTGCTCGGAACATACATAAAAAGAGGCTTTGCAAAGATTGAGGCTTTCTTTGATAGTTTCACAGTTATTCCTACAGTTATGATTGCGTATTTCTTTCTTCAATCTGTGAATAGATTTGGAAGTGGAGAGGAAACAACAACTTTTTTTGAAAGGGCTTCGTTCCAAGTTGTATTACTTGTACTGCTTGCGATGCCAGTTATTGCACTGTATGTTGCGAAGGAAGTTCGTAAATTACAAACGGAAGAATTTATTGATGCCGCGCGCATATTAGGTGGATCAAGAAGACATATTGTTATAAAGCATCTTTTTCCGCATCTCTATATGACGTTTATACTCGTATTTCTTCAGCAGTTTACGCAGACTCTTACTATTTTACTGCACTTAGGGTTACTAGAAGTATTCTTTGGTGGAACTGTTCAGTTTTTAGGACCGGTAGAAGAAATAGACTCTTACACGCATGAATGGTCAGGTTTAATTGGAGTCTATTTTAGATCTTTAACAGTGCATCCATGGATTCCTCTCGTCCCAATTACATTTTTCGGGCTTACTATTTTTTCAGGAAATATGATTGTAAAAAGTATAGAAGAGGCGATGATGAAAGTAAGGTTAGGGGGAGAGATAAAGAAGACAGTTGTAGAAGAAGAACAATCTGCTGCGCAGTCAAAAGAAGAGTTATTTACTTTTAAACATACGATGTGAAGAGCCTAGGAAACTAGGTTCTTTTATTTTGTTATATTACAATATCGTAAGAGAGGTGTAATGAAAATCGATAGGGAAGAAATACAATTTCGTATACACTTCATGCATAGAGAAACGCGAGAGTAGGTGAAGGTATACGATGGATTTTTTAGAAGTATCAAAACGTAGTATAAAACGAAATATTAAAGATTATTTTCTATACTTTATTTCGTTAGTAGGCAGCATTATTATTTATTTTACATTTGTATCGATTAAACGAAACGAAAGTGTAGTAGCGCTTTTGAAAGAATCGGATAAGGTGGAAACGACATTTACGTTTGCACAAATTTTGTTGATTATCTTTTTAACGATTTTTATTTTTTATTGTAATAGCTTCTTTTTGCGAAAGAAGAAAAAAGAAATTGCATTATACAGTTTATTAGGAATTCGTAAAGAGGAAATTGCTAAGTTACTCTTTTATGAAACATTATTAGTTGGTGCTGCGGCAAGTGTATTAGGTATTATTTCTGGTTTATTTATAGCGAATATATGTGCAGGGCTTCTTGTGAAGTTAATGGGAAGTGCGTTTACTTTTACATTTACGATTTCATTTTTATCTATAGTAGAAGTTCTTATAACGATAGGTGCGATTTTCTTTATTGCATCATGGAAAAGTAAAAAGTTAATTTATGAGCATCGTTTAGTTGAATTACTATATGGTGAAAATCAGAAAGAAGAGGCACCTACGTATTCAAGTAAGAAGGCAAAACGAGCGATTGTTTTATTAATTACAGGTTATATAATTGCGTTACTCACACAAGTTTTTGGATTTGGAGCAATCTTTATTACAGGTCTACTTATTTTTGGGTGTATTGTAAAAGGTACGTTTTTACTATTCGAGCAGTATACAGTGAAATCACTCCATAAAATAAAGGGAGATAAAACGAAATGTTGGAATGGAACGAACATTTTATCGATTTCTTCCTTGTTCTTCAGAATAAAAGGAAATGTAAAGATGCTTGCGCTATTATCTTTATTAAGTGCAGTGACACTATGTACAATTGGAATTAGTTCTAGTATGTATTATGGAGCGCAGAAAACGGCGACATTAATGAATCCAGTTAGTTATGAGTATGTAACAACTGGAAAGGAGTTAGATAAGAAAGTTAGAAAAGAAATTCAAAAACATGAGTTAGGAATCAAAAATGAAACGTCTGTAGCTATGCTCTCTATGAAAGGAAAGATAGAGGGAGAACAAATACTAACTGGGTACTTAATAGGGAATGATAATGTACAAGTTATAAAAGTGTCGGATTATAATAAATCAGCTTCTATGTTAGGTAATAAACAAGTTATTCTAGGTTCTGAAAAGGAAGTTGTTTTATTAGATCCGTATAAATCATATAACATAGAAAAGAATTCGCTTGAAGGAAACGACGTATCCTTCGAAGGGATGAAGAATGGTATAACAATCGTTGATCATCGTGAGGAAACAATTGTGAGTGCGAAACTTGCACCAGTTGGACTTGTTGTTCAAGATTCGTTATTTAATAAGCTGCAGCAAGGAAATGCTGTTTCAACAGTTAGCGGATTTATCGTTGAAGGAAACGGTAGTAGAGAGCTAACGAAAGAGTTAGGGACTATCCTATCTAAGGAAGCAAAATTCCAATCCTTTGAAGAGGCGAGCGAATCTGAATTGCAAGATGGTGCAGTGTTATTATTTGCTAGTGTATTTTTAGGGATTGTCTTTATTCTTGCAACGGGTTGTATTTTATACTTTAAACAAATAACAGAAGCGATGGCAGAGCGACCAGCTTACGAAATGTTAAAGAAAATTGGACTAACGAAAAAGGAAGCAATAGAGTCTGTAAGAAAGCAAGTAGGTGCAATTTTCTTAGTACCATTACTGCTTGCGATTTGTCATACGTTCTTTGCATTTTTAAGTTTGATGGGCTTTCAAGGAATGTTTGAATATAGCCTTCCTGTACTAGGTAGTATAGGAGTATATATCATGATTTACTTTAGTTACTATATGTTAACTGTTCGCTCATATACAAATACTGTATTTAGCGATAGAAAATAAAAAGAAGCAAGCATGGATTTCATGCTTGCTTCTTCTTTATTTTGTAGAAACTTCACCTTCAGCTTCTGTTTGCGGGATAAAGTATCCGATTATACCACCGATAATTGCCGGAACAATCCAGCCGATTCCTAAGTTATAAAAAGGAATTGTGTGTACGATATTAGCGATAAAGTTTGGAATCATTTCCACATTATCAAGTGCATGAATACAGCTAATAATGAATGCTGCGATCATCGCTCCGATATAGACAGAAGGTTTACGTTTCGTATATTTATCGATAAATGATACGAAAATTAAAATGATTGTAATTGGATATAAAATAATTAATACGGGTAATGTAATTTTGATTAATAAACTTAATCCTAAGTTTGAAATAACGAAGCTAAAGATACAAACGTATAATACAAGCTTCTTATATGAAACATTTGTTAATACTGTTGCGAAATAGTTGGCGAATGCACTTACAACACCGATTGCAGTCGTTAAACAAGCAAAGATAATTGCGATACTTAATAAAACATTCCCGCTTGTCCCAAAGAATTGATACATAACAGTAGCTAATAGCTGACCGCCGTTTTCAAATTGTCCTAAGTTCCCGTTTGAAGCACCGATATAACCGAGTAAGAAATAAACAATTGTTAAGAATAGGGCAGCAATGCTTCCGCAAATAATTGTATATTTCGCAATCGATTTCTTATCTTGTATACCGTTTTGACGAATTGCATTTACAACAATTGTTGATAATACGAGAGCTCCGATTGCATCTAAAGTTAAAAATCCTTCAAGAAATCCTTTGAAAAATGGGATGTCTTTATAGTCACCGATAGGTTCTGTGAATGATCCTGGTGAAAAAATTGCTTTTGTTGCCATAATTGCAATAATTACAAGTAAAATTGGCGTTAATATTTTTCCGATATGATCTACTAATTTGGATGGATTTAATGATAAGAAGTAGACGACTGTAAAGAAAATAGCACTAAAAACTAACATAGAATACCATTGGTCCGGGAAGAGTGGTGCGATTCCAATTTCGTAAGATACAGTTCCAGTTCGTGGAATAACAAATAGTGGGCCGATTGAAAGATAAATAATGATAGCGAATACTGCTGCGAATTTTGGATGAACACGGCTTGCTAAAGTATTAAAACTACCACCGGCAAGGGCAACAGCGACGATAGCTAGTAAAGATAAACCGACATCTGTAATAATAAATCCTGTAATGGAAACCCACATGTTCTCTCCGGAAGAAAGACCGAGAAGGGGCGGGAAAATCATATTACCAGCACCGAAGAAAACTGCGAATAGTAGTAAACTAATCGAAAGTATTTGCGCTGGTTTTAAAGTTGTACGCATATAAAGAAAATCCTCCTAATGAGTGTTTTTGTCGAAAATTCAAATAATTTGTCGAGTAACTGTTATTATTTTAAAGGTCTGATGACTATAAAGCAAGAAGGAATTTTATAAATATTAAAAAATAATGCATTAAATTGAATAAATATACTATTTATATGTTAATTAGGAAATATTTAACTTTAAATATAAAAAAACACATATCGTCACGATATGTGTATTAAAAGAAAATCTTTTTATCACGTTCTTCTTTTA
The DNA here is from genome assembly GCF_018966865.1 of Bacillus sp. NP247. Lineage (NCBI taxonomy): Bacteria > Bacillati > Bacillota > Bacilli > Caryophanales > Bacillaceae > Bacillus > Bacillus sp. NP247. Next base: position 3,491,796 of record NZ_CP076653.1, read on the forward strand.
AAATTTCAACGGCTTCTCGGAAGCGTTGCGAATGGACAATTTCTCGTTCGCGTAAAAAGCGTAAGCTGTCATTTATGTCGGGATCGTCAGATAAATCAATTAGCCATTGATAAGTTGCTCGTGCTTTTTCTTCAGCGGCAATATCTTCATATAAATCTGCGATAGGGTCTCCTTTCGCTTGTATATAAGTAGCAGTAAAGGGAACACCACCTGCATTATGATAAAACAAAGCGCTGTCATGATTCGCATAATGCGCGTCTAATCCAGCAGCTTTCATTTGTTCAGGTGTTGCATCTTTTGTTAATTTATAAATCATTGTAGCAATCATTTCTAAATGTGCGAACTCTTCTGTACCAATATCGGTTAGTAAGCCAACGACTTTGTCAGGAATAGTATAACGCTGATTTAAGTAGCGAAGGGCAGCAGCCAATTCACCATCTGCACCACCGTACTGTTCAACTAATAATTTTGCGAGTGCTGGATTACAAGTACTCACTTTAACAGGATATTGTAATTTTTTTTCATAAATCCACATAGTTTCTCTCCTTTATCCCGCTATTTGTGGGAGTCGAGCTGCCCGTAAACGCCCGATTGGTGCGGGCTGATTAAAGTTTCACTTTATATTTGCCATGGCCAAGGGCCTTTGCTCCATTCCCATGGAGCGTTAGAATAACTATTTCCAAACTGCTGAAGTGGCCCGTATTTTTCTTCAATTCTTTGTTTTAATACTCTTCGTTTATAGGAGAAATCATTGAATTGATTTATAGCTGCAATATCGTCGGGATGCGTATCTAAATAGAGGGTAAGTTCAACTAATACAAAGTCTAGCTCTTGTAGTTCTTCAATCCATTTGTAATATTCATCAGGCAATGTTTGTGTCACGTTTTTATTCACCGTCCTTTTTTGTAAGGATTTTCATAATAATCATAAAATGCAGGCCATAAAGTCCCTTTTCTTAAAGCTTCTCTTGGTGAGAATTGGGGTAAATTAGCTGGTTGAAAGCCCATATATAAGTGGGGGGGAGTTGAGTAATATTTCTTTCCGATTGGAGGGCAAGGATCGTTTGGGCTATGGTAAGGTATGTAGGATTTCATATATTTATCCACGTTACACTCCTCCTTTATAAATGAAATATTCATCACTACGTATTGTATTCGTACATAATTGTAAATTATGACTCATATAGAAAACTAATAGAGACAGGGGGAGTGCGGATGGAAAGTATTACAACATGTATTGTATTAGAATCTAAAAACTTAAAGGAAACATTATATTTTTATGAAGGAATTCTAGGATTTAAACCGAGCAAGGAGAGACCACAATTACGTGTAACAGGTGTGTGGTATGATATTGGTTCAACGAGAATTTGTTTTGTTGTAAACAGGGGACTGGGAGAGTATAGAGAGACTGTTATATCATCAGTGAAGGAACTATTGTTAAAAACTACAAATATCGAGCGGTTAAAGAAAAAGTTAGAGTTTTATCAAATATCATTTGTAGAAGAGCGCCATGGTGAAGAAGTAAGAATAATTTTCTATGATCCGAATAGTTATAAGCTCCAAATTGTCTCAAAAGAGAATATGGAAGAAAGTCTTTTTTGAGTTTATAATCGTAATAGGCAATGTAAGTAATGAAAAAAATATTGACAAGCCTCTCCAAATATCTTAATGTGATTGTATAAAATTGTGTATATAAAGGGGAGTAACTTATTACAGTAAAGTCGTCATTACAGGGAGAAACCCTCGGCTTTATTGGCAACGATTCGTTGTTAGTGAGACCTTTACCAGCAATGGTAAAGGCCCCTTATTGTCTTTTTAGGACCCTTACCATATTTGGTAGGGTCCTTTTTGTATACAAAGAGAGGAGATATAAAAATGAAAAAACTTATTAGTAGATTAAGAGTTGTATTTCATGTCCGCCGTTTTGTTCCATTTTTATTTGACTTTTTTACTTCAAAAGAGGTTTCCATAAAGAAGAAAATCTTATCTATTGCTTTTTTAGTTGGTTACGTTGCTATGCCGCTCGATTTAATTCCAGACTTCCTGCCGTTTATCGGTATTTTAGATGATATTGGAATTGTGTTATTCATTTTGAACCGAATTGTAAAGATGGCACCAGTTCAATTGCAAGAAAAGCATAATGTAAATGTAGGATAGGAGCTAAAAGTATGGAGCAAATTATTTTAGATATAATCGAGTATTTAAAGCAGTTTTCTTATTTTGGAGTTGTGTTGGCTTTAACTTTTGAATTTATTCCAGCAGAGGTAGTTTTGCCTCTTGTTGGGTATTGGGTATACGAGGGTGATATGAATTTTTGGCTTGCTGTATTAGCTGGAACAATTGGAGGAACGACAGGACCATTAACGTTATATGCACTCGGTTATTACGGTGGTCGTCCTCTGTTAATAAAATACGGGAAATACTTCTTTATTAAAGAAGAACAAATTCAAAAAGCAGATGATTTCTTTGAGAAATATGGGCCGGTTGTAGCATTTTTAGGACGCTTCATCCCGGGAGTTCGAACACTTATTTCCGTTCCATGTGGTATGGCGAAAATGAATATATGGAAATTTAGCATATATACATTTGTAGCAATGTTCCCGTTAACGACTTTGTATATTTATTTTGGAATGAAATTAGGTCCGCATTGGGAAAAAGCAGGGGCTATTGTTGGGGAGTACATGTTACCTATATTAGTCGTTGTCCTTGTAATTGTGGCTTGTATCTTAATCTATAAATATATGAAAAAGAGGGACAAAACGGAATCTATTTAAAGATAAAGGCGCATAATTTTTGGTGAATATAGATGAATAATACAGGCAAAGGACTCTTAAGGACATACACATATAAGGAATAAGTAAGAGAGAGGGGAAATTTCTATGGCTTGTGAATGCTCAGGGGCGGCGTTAACTTGTTGTCCAGATAAAAATTTTGTACAAGATAAAGTGTGTAGTCCATGGTCAGGAACTGTAGTTGCTACTGCAATTACAAATGTGCTGTATAACAACAATATTAATCAAAATATGATTGGAACAGGGTTTGTTAGGTATGACGTCGGGCCAGGTCCAATCACGCTGACAGTTTTAGATGGAACAGGGGCTACAATTGACACACAAACATTAAATCCTGGAACGAGTATAGCTTTTACGTACCGTCGTTTCCAGACAATTGAAGTAACTTTACCTGCTGGAACAGCTGGAACATATCAAGGAGAGTTTTGTATAACAACACGTTATCCACTTTCATAATAGAAAAGGAGAGGACTAAGATGTGCAATTCTAACTTATCATGCTGTTCCAGTAAAACACTTGTTCAAGATCAGGTGTGTATAGATTGGGCTGCTACTGGTGCGGTCACTGAAACGGTATATACGAATAATATTACACAAGACTTGTACGCATCTGGATATGTAAAATATGATGTGGGTGTAAATCCAGTTACAGTAAACTTTTTAGTAGGAGCGACAGTAGTTAATACAATTACTGTACAACCACAAAGTAGTGGATCGTTTACAGTAAGGTATTTTACTACAATTCAAATTGTAACAACAGGGACGACAACGAGCCAAGGGCAATTATGCCTTACAGTGCGTTATCCGATTTCATAAGGAAAAGCATACCGTAATGGTATGCTTTTTTGTATAGTTTGTAAGTTAGGGTGGTAAAGAATTTTATAAACAAAATGAGAATTGGCAACAATATTTTCCCTCTATATATTGAGTTGGGTTATTTGGAATATTAATGATTGTCACAGATTGTAATGATTGACCTGTATATGACATTGTGTTGCCAGGATAGACAGTAAAATTATTTGTCACCTGCCCAATAATTTGAACGGTAATCCCTCCAGTACTACTAGTGCTATTATACACAGAAATGGTACCTGATATTTTAAGTAAACCATCTCCTTCCCATAAAACTAATGTGGAATTTTCAGAAGGTGGAGGGATTTCTTTTGTTATAAAAAAATTACCAGCGAATTCATTCGTGACTAGTTCACAGCTTGGTGGTTTAGGTGGGTTAGGTGGATCGTAGGGAGGGCAGATGATAGATAAAGGGGCATAGCAGCCGATATTTTTTTTACAAGCCATTAATAGTTCCTCCCTTCATAGTTTCTTTTTATTACTATTAAATGTTGTAAAACGATAGTTGTGTTAATAAAGGGGCGAAAAATTTCACGAAAGATGTTTAATAGGCTTACAGCTCATAATAAGTTATGAGAGTCTGTAAGACAAAAGGTGGTTGTATAAGATAATACAAGTAATGTGGGATGTTACGCAAAATTGACTGTATATTTACAAAACTTAAATAAATTTCATTCTTAATTTAAACGAAGTTAATATGCATTCGATACAATAACCATTGTAAATAGTTTATTATATGAGGAGGATTTACGTGGAAAGAACTGCTTTAAGAAAAGTAAAAGGACTTATTGGATTATTGATGGTTTTTGTATTAGCATTCGTGTCATTTCCGTGGAGTGCGTCGGTTAAAGCGGAAGAGAAAAAGCAAGAAAAGGCACCAAGTGAGAAGAAGCTTGTTTTTCCAGTTGTAAGTGATGTGCATATTAAAGATAGTGGAACAGATGATACGTTCCGCTGGAAAAGAGCGATTGAGCAATTTAATACGCTTGCACCAAAGCAAGATGCGTTTGTCATTGTAGGTGATTTTACTGATTCGGGTTCAGTAAAGCAATATGATCGTTTTATGCAAGTGTATAACGAAAATGCAAATAAAGATGCGGTACGAATGAATTCTCTAGGTAATCATGATTATTGGAACGGTTTATCTGTAGAGGGAGCGCAAAAGCGCTTCTTAGAAAAGACAGGAATGGAATCGATTTATTATCATAAAGTGGTAAAAGGCTATCATTTTATCGTAATGTCTCCAGAAAATGAAACGACACATGGGTATTATTCGGACAAGCAAATTAATTGGTTAAAAGAAGAAATGGCAAAGGCACAAAAAGATGATCCGGAAAAACCGATTTTTGTGTTTTTACATCAACATATTAAAGATACAGTGTACGGTAGTCAAGAATGGGGAACGAAAGATAGTGCAAAAATTAATGCGGTATTAAAAGAATACCCACAAGTAATTACGTTTTCAGGTCATTCACATTATCCGTTAGATGATCCAAAATCGATTCATCAAAAAGACTTTACGTCTGTTGGAACATCTTCTGTAAGCTATATGGAAGTTGAAGGCGGTAAAGTACAAGGGAATATCCCGCCAGGAGCTAGTACATTAAGCCAAGGTTTATTAGTAGAAGTGGATGATAAAGAAGTAACAATTAATCGCCGTGATTTCCATACAAACTCTTGGACAGGTGAGCCTTGGAAAATTAAATTACCAACGAAAAAAGAAGGATTCAACTATGTAGAAGATCGTGATAAAGAAAAGCCATACTTTGCGAAGGATGCAAAGCTTACTGTATCAAATGTAACGGAAAATGCGGCAACAGTAACATTCCCGCAAGCGTTGGACAACCTTCTTGTTCATTCTTATCGCTTGCAAGCAAAGGATAAACAAACAGGTGAGATTAAAAATAAGCTATTAGCGTTCTCTGAGTTTTATCGTGATCCAGTGCCGAAAGAACTTACATTTACGCTTGCAGGATTAGATGGCGGGAAATCATATACACTTGAAGTAGTTGCAATTGATTCGTTTGGCAATGAAAGCGCGCAGCCACTAACTGCAGAAATCACAACGAAAAAAGATAATATTGATCCGAATGTGAAAGTACCAAAGGCAGACGTTTTTGATGTGAATTTCTTAGATGGTACATTTAAAGATAACTCACCGTTTGGAACGAAAGGTGATATGAAAGGGAATGTATCTATTGAATATGATAAAGCTTTGAAAACAAATGTAATGAAATTAAATGGAAAAGCAAATACATTTGGATACCTTCCATTTTCAGCAACACAAAAAGAAAAAGTAGCAAATTCATTTACGTTAGAAACTGTATTTTCAATGAATGAAATTCGCGGACAAGGTATTTTGCAAAATACAGAGAGCGGTGGAATTGGTTTTGAGTCTACAGGAAGTGGATATGTAGAATTATGGGCTCATATTGGCGGAAGCTATAAACGTGTGGGCGTTCAATTAGAAGCAAACAAAACGTATCATTTAACAGGAACGTATAATGGAAGTGAAGTAGCAATTTATGTAGATGGTAAAAAAGTAAATAGTCAGCCAGCTCAAGGGAAAGTATATCACCCGAACGTACCATTTGCACTTGGTGCAGATCCAGATAGTAACGGAAATGGCGGTATTCCGTTAAATGGACAAATTGCGTTAGCAAAATTATATAGTAAAGCATTAAGTTCTTCAGAAGTATTAGCAGCGTACAATGAGTTTTTTAATCGTACGAAGTTAGAGCAAGTAAACGCGTTATATGAAGAGCTAGGAAAAGTAAAAGAAGTGTTAGCTGGCACGTATGAATTTGGTGATAAGTCAGGTCAGTACTCAAAGGAAGCATTTCAAGAACTAGAGAAAAGCTATAACACTGCAAAGCAAGCGTTTGAAAATGTAGGACGTACTGGAGAACAAATTGTACAAATATATAACGAATTAAAAACAGCTAATGTAACATTCGTACAATCAAAAGTGGCAGAAGAACAGCCAAAAACACCGAAAGAAAAATTACAAATCAACATTGAATCGGCCAAAGCTGCCGTAAAGAAAGCGCAAGATGGAAATATAACAGACGGTTCAGTGAAATCATTACAGCAAAAAATTACAGTTGCAGAAGCTGTATTAAAAGATGCGAAAGTAAAAGATACGCAGGTAGAAACGATGAATCGTACATTAGAGCATGCGATTTCACTCGTTGAAAAAAGCATGAATAAATAAGATAGAAGAAAAAGAAGCTTATCATGATAGGCTTCTTTTTTGTTATACTAAAAATAGTATAACAAAAGGGAGCGAATAATTTGGAAGAGAAAAAACTAAAAAGAATTCTTGAATATGTATGGATCGCGGTTGTGCTCCTTGTAGGATATTATTTATTAAAAGATAAAAGTATATGGGTTCTATTTTTAATGACATTTTTATTAGCGGGATTAGGAACGCTATTTATTAACTTTTTCTTTGATAGTGTAAATGCGTGGAGGAAGAAAAAGAAGGAGACGAAGTAAGGGGAAATACGTATGCAAAAGTTGTAGGTTATGTACTTACTTGCATCGGTATATTTTTCAGTTTACAATCGTTAACTAAAAAACATAATAGACATGAAAATAGCTCGCCGTTTTATAGGCGAGCTATTTTATTACGCATTTTTCTTCTCATCATTTGTTTTTTCATTAGCTAAATGACTATGTTTTCTAGAGTAGAAGAAGTAGACGCATAGACCGATTATAAGCCAGACTGCAAAGCTGATCCATGTCGTTTTGGATAAATTAATCATTAAATATAAACAACAAAGAATAGCGACAATTGGTAGTACAGGTACGAGTGGTGCGCGAAAGCCACGTTTTAAATCAGGATGAGTTTTCCGTAAAATAAGTACAGCAAAGCAAACGAATGTGAAGGCTGTTAACGTACCGATGTTTACTAAATTCGCTAGTAAATGTAAATCTAAAAGCCCTGCTAATAAAGCTGCAAATACCCCGGTAATCCATGTGTTTAGTAAAGGGATTTTTACTTTTTTATTTACGCGTGATAACGCTTTTGGGAGCAAGCCGTCTCGGCTCATTGCATAAGAAACACGAACTTGTCCATACATAACGACTAAAAGAACGGTTGTCATTCCTGTCATCGCACCAACTGCAAGTAGCCCTGCAATAGTATCTTCGCCAACGAAATGCAGTGCAAATGCAACTGGATCAGAAACATCTAATTGCGTATAAGGAACCATACCTGTTAAAACGAAAGATACGATCATGTATAAAACTGTACAAATAAGAAGGGAACCGATAATGCCAATTGGTAAATCACGCTGCGGTTTTTTCGTTTCTTCTGCCGCAGTTGCGATTGCATCAAAACCTAAAAAGGCAAAGAAGACAGTGGCAGCACCAGTAATAATACCGTCGTACCCGAATGGAATGAACGGTGTCCAATTTTCAGGCTTTACATATTTTGCGCCTGCTATGATAAAGGCGATAATAACTGCTAATTTTATAAGGACCATAATATTATTAATGCGTGCGCTTTCGCGTATACCAAAACTTAAAAGCCCAGTAATGAGAAGTAAAATACAAACAGCCGGTAAATCAATGAGACCACCTTTTCCCGTTCCGGGGGCCGAGGAAATAATGGCGGGAAGGTGTATATTGAATCCTTGAAGCAATGATTGTAAATATCCAGACCAGCCAACAGCTACCGCTGCAACTGCGAGTAAATATTCGAGCATTAAACACCAACCAACGATGAAGGCGACAACTTCTCCTACGGTCATGTATGCATAAGTATAAACACTTCCTGAGACTGGTATAGAAGAAGCGAATTCGGCATAACAAAAAGCTACGCAAGCACAAGTAAATGCAGCAATAAGGAATGATAGCATAATACCAGGACCAGAATGTTTTGCTGCTACAATACCTGTTAATACAAAAATCCCTGTCCCAATTACGGCGCCGATTCCTAAAAACGTTAAATCGAGTGCCGTTAATGTTCTATCTAGCTGCCGTGGTGATTCAGTACTAAGCGCTTTTTTTCGTAATAATGACTTCACTTTGAACTCTCCTCCTTTAGTTTTCATCTCCATAACTGCGAATATAGTACGAGCCCATTGGAAAAGAGTATGTAAGTGAATGAAGATACAGTTATGAGATGTAGTTTTTTTGAAATTTCTGGATTAATCTTATTATAATTGAGAATATTTTGTCAAATAAAACTTTAACAAATAAAATGCCGGCTGTAAGGAGAAACTATGTGCAGAAATAGATGCAGGTTAACAATCAGTAGGGATGAAGAATAACCCACTGACTAAAGTTTTACTTCATATAGTAGGAGAAGATGCTATGTTATTTTATTTTGAACTTGTTGTCATTTTACTTTGTACGAAATTAGCTGGTGATATTAGTGTTAGGCTTGGACAGCCTTCTGTACTTGGTAAATTAATCGTTGGTATTATTATCGGTCCTGCAGTACTCGGTATTATTAATAGTTCTGAACTTATTGATGAGCTTAGCGAAATTGGTGTTTTGTTACTTATGTTTATGGCAGGACTCGAAACTGATTTAGAAGAGTTAAATCGTAATTTAAAATCTGCATTCGCAGTAGCGATGGGAGGAATTATTTTCCCATTCCTTGGTGGGTATTTAGCGGGGCTTGCTTTTGGAATGTTGCAGTCGCATGCGATTTTTTTAGGATTATTACTTTGTGCCACATCGGTTAGTATTTCTGTTCAAACGCTAAGAGATTTAGGGAAAATGAATACGAGAGAAAGTACAACAATTTTAGGCGCAGCAGTATTTGACGATGTGATTGTCGTTATTTTATTAGCGTTTGTCATGAGCTTTTTAGGCACACAAGATGTAAATGTAACACTTGTAATTGCAAAAAAAATCATCTTTTTTGTAAGTATCGTTTTTATCGCTTGGAAAGTTGTTCCGTGGATTATGAAAATGCTCGTACCACTTCGCGTAACAGAAGCGTTAATTAGTGCTGCACTTATTATTTGTTTCTCTTTTTCGTATTACAGTGAAATGATGGGAATTGCAGGTATTATTGGAGCATTTGCAGCTGGGATTGCGATTTCTCAAACAGAGTATAAGCATGAAGTGGAACATAAAATTGAACCGATTGCTTACGCGATATTCGTACCGGTTTTCTTCGTAAGTATCGGAATGGAAATTACATTTCAAGGTATCGGAAGCCAACTTTGGTTCATTATCATTATGACGCTCATTGCGATTTTCACAAAGTTAATTGGATCAGGTTTAGGAGCAAGACTAACAGGATTTAACTTACAATCTTCTATTAGTATCGGTGCAGGGATGGTATCACGCGGAGAAGTAGCGCTCATTATTGCAGCAAATGGATTAACTGCGAATTTATTAGCGAAAGAAAATTTCACAGCTATTGTCATTGTTGTTATATTGACGACGATTATTACGCCGCCACTTTTGAAGAAATATTTTGTATAGCGAGAAAGGGCTTATCTTATATAGGTAAGCTCTTTTTTTAAGCGAAAAAAGCACTGATTATGTAGCATGAATGGGTTGTAATTATGGTAAAATCTACGTATATGTAGGGTAAGGAGAGAAATAGATGAAGATTACGAGGGGGAAAGTTATAGGCGTAGTTATACTTCTTTTACTGTGCATGCCATTTATTGTAGGAAAAGAATCAAAGGTGAAAGATTTTCCGGTTTCTATGTTTTCTTCTCATGTCGAAGGCCGTTATCCACAAGAATATAAATACACTGCATTTTTACCAGACTTTGCAGTTTGGATAAAAGGATGGGAAAAGAAGTGGACAGAAGGGGAAAGAACCGTTTATCAAAAAGGGAATCGCACTGTAAATGTGTTTCATCCTCCTGGTGATGATGGCTATTATCTCTATGAAGAAGGAGAAAATGAGAAATAAAAAGCAACCGTAAGAAGTGGAGGTTAAATAGTGAAAGCTTCAACATTACTATTTAAAATTGAAAATAATATGGATCAATTTTCACCAGCTGAAAAGAAGGTTGCCATGTACATAATGGAGAACGCAGAGATTGTTCCAAATTTAACGACAAAAGAAGTGTCTACAAATGCGGGATCGAGTGAGGCGAGTGTTGTACGTTTTTGTAAAACAATCGGTATTGGAAGCTTTAAAGCATTTAAGATAGCACTCGTTCGTGAATTAACAATTGTTGATTATAATATTAACGATTTTTCAGTGATGAATACAGAAGACGGACCGTACGATTTGTTTAATAAAGTTACATATGTGAATAAAGCTGCAATTGAGGCGAGTGTTACTGCGATAGATAAGAAGGAACTTGAGAAAGCTGCAGATAGTATTGTAAATGCTAATAAGATCATATTTTATGGTGTAGGTGGATCAGCTACACCGGCGATGGACGGAGCTTATAAATTTACTAGGCTTGGATTTACTGCGATGATGCTATCTGATTTTCATATGATGTTGCCACTCGTAACGAATTTAAAAGAAGGAGATATATTTGTGGCGATTTCAACTTCTGGGCGGACGAAAGATGTGCTCGAAATGGCGCAATATGCGAAGAAGCGAGGAGCTACAGTTATTGCGATTACGAAGCTAGATCAATCATCTCCTTTATATAAAGCTGCAGACATTCGCCTTTGTATGCCGGATGTAGAGCAAGATCATCGTATTGCGAGTATTGCTTCGAGAATGACACAACTGAATATGATTGATGCTTTATATGTGATTACTTTTAATCGTATTGGTAATAAAGTGTTGGATCAATTTATGGAGACGCGAGAAGAAGCGTTGCGGTTACGGAAGTTAAAGTAGAAGAAAAGATGAGGAGACTCATCTTTTTTTATTATCTTTGACACAAATATGTCATGTTATGAAATTTTATTTCATAAAATAAGAAAGAGTTATTGATTTTTAATTTCTTGAAGTTATAATAAAAGTGTGAAATATAATTTCAAAGAGGGTGGCAATATGTTAGAAAATTTATCGACAGAACACCGTAATGAGAAAACGACGAATCTAGATGAGATGGGTATAAAAGAAGTGTTACAAAGTATGAATGAAGAAGATCGAACGGTTGCGTTAGCAGTTGAAAAAGAGATAGAACAAATTGAAAAGATAGTACAGACTGTTATTAAATCTTTTGAAGAAGAGGGCCGATTAATTTATATTGGGGCTGGTACGAGTGGCCGTTTAGGTATTTTAGATGCGGTTGAATGTCCACCGACATTTGGAACGGATGATAAAATGGTGCAAGGATTTATAGCGGGTGGATTGAAAGCGTTTACTAAAGCGGTGGAAGGCGCCGAAGATCGTGAAGAGTTAGCAGAAGAAGATTTAAAAAGTATAGGATTAAACGAGAAAGATACGGTGATTGGAATTGCAGCAAGTGGTAGAACACCTTATGTAATTGGTGGATTGAAATACGCAAGTAGCGTGGGAGCTAGTACGGCGAGTATTTCTTGTAATAAAAATGCTGAAATAAGTAAATATGCAAAACTAAATGTGGAAGTGGAGACAGGCGCAGAAATATTAACAGGCTCAACACGATTGAAGGCTGGTACAGCGCAAAAGTTAGTACTGAATATGATTTCTACAGCGTCTATGATTGGCGTAGGGAAAGTATATAAAAACTTAATGGTAGATGTTCAATCTACAAATGCAAAATTGGTAGAACGCTCAAAACGAATTATTGTGGAAGCGACAGGAGCTAGTTATGAAGTAGCTACAGAGTATTATGAGAAAGCAAATCGAAATGTGAAAGTTGCAATCGTTATGATATTACTACAGTGTGAATATGGGGAAGCACTAGAAAAATTAAAAGCGGCGAAAGGATTTGTGAAGAAGGCACTTTAAACTATGGGGAGGGGGATTCTGTTATGAAGAAAGAAGAGATAATGGCCAGTAGGATTACGGAGCAACTTGGGGGAGTACAAAATATTCGTGGCATTGCTCATTGTATGACGAGGTTACGATTAACGCTTCATGATGAAAGTAAAGTGAACATGGACCTTTTGAAAAAGGTTGAAGGCGTTATGGGCGTCATTGAAGATGAAACGCTTCAAGTTGTTGTTGGTCCAGGAACGGTAAATAAAGTAGCAGCTGAAATGGAAGTTTTAACAGGATTACGAATTGGTGAGGTTGCAGATCATCATCTTGAAGATATTGGTCAAGAGATTAAATCAGAGATGAAGAAGAAAAATAATACACCAGTGAAGAACTTTTTACGAAAAATAGGTAACATTTTTATTCCGTTAATACCTGGTCTTGTTGCATCAGGAATTATAAACGGAGTTGCTAACTTCGCGAAAAACGCAGGTGCTGATCCGAATGCTACATGGCTACAAATGTTACTACTTATTGGCGGCGGTATCTTTACATTTTTAGGGATTTTAGTCGGTTGGAATACAGCGAAAGAATTTGGCGGGACACCAGTTCTTGGAGCGATTGCTGGTATTTTAATTTTTAATCCGGCGATGGCAAATGTGAAATTATTTGGTGAAGCAATGGTACCTGGCCGGGGCGGATTGTTTGCAGTTATTTTTGCAGCATGGCTTATGGTAGTAGTTGAGAGACGAGTACGAAAAGCAGTGCCGAATGCAGTAGATATTATTGTAACACCGCTTATTACTGTATTAGCTGTAAGTATAGTAACGATGTTAGCGATCCAGCCAGCAGCGGGATTCTTATCTGATGGTATTACGAGCGGTATTAACGCAATTTTAAATGTTGGCGGAGCATTTGCGGGAGCTGTGCTTGCAGGAACATTTTTACCTCTCGTTATGGTCGGGTTACATCATGGTTTAACACCAATTCATATGGAATTCATTAATCAAACACATGTAACACCTTTATTACCAGTACTCGCAATGGCTGGCGCTGGGCAAGTAGGAGCAGCGATTGCGATTTATGTAAAAACAAAAAATAAACGACTTCGTAATGTGATTAAAGGTGGATTGCCAGTTGGATTTTTAGGAATTGGCGAACCGTTATTATATGGGGTTACATTACCACTTGGGAAACCATTTATTACTGCTTGTTTAGGAGCGGCTGTCGGTGGGGCATTCCAGGCAGTAATGAAAACGGCTTCACTCGGAATCGGTGTATCAGGATTATCTTTAATTCCGTTAATTGCTGATAATAAATATTTATTATATTTCTTAGGGTTAGTGATTGCATATACTTTCGGATTTATCTTTACGTACTTCTTCGGCTTTAAAGAAGAAATGGCAGAAAACATATAGAGAAAGGGATTCCTTTCTCTTTTTTTATATTAGTAGAAGGAGAGATTTATATGTTAGGAGTTTCAATTTATCTTTCAAAAGAGCGAGTAGAGAAACAAGAAGAATGGTTAAAAATGGGGAGGGAGAACGGTTTTTTATCTATTTTTACATCTCTTCACATTCCAGAAGATGATCCGAATACGTATAAAGAATTAATACAAATACTTGGGAAACAAGCGCTGAAGTATGGAATGGAATTAATGGTCGATGTCTCTCCTAAATCTTTACAGCATTTAGGAATAACGTATGAAAATGTGGAAGAGTTAGTAGAGTGGGGCATTACTGGTTTGCGAATGGATTACGGTATTGCACCAAAAGAAATTGCGCTCGTATCTCATAAAATGAAAGTGGCTTTAAATGCGAGTACGATTACAGAATCATTTTGGAAAGAGTTACTTGCGGAAAATATACGAGTAGATCGTGTAGAAGCGTGGCATAATTTTTACCCGCGTCCAGAAACGGGACTAGCAAAGTCCTTCTTACAAAAACAAAATCAATATTTACAGGAGCGCGGAATAAAAACGATGGCATTTATTCCAGGAGATGGGGAAAAACGTGGCCCGTTATATGAAGGGTTACCGACTTTGGAAAAACATCGACATATGCGCCCGCTTGAGGCGTATTTAGAGCTTGTTCAAGAGTGCAATGTTGATAAAGTGTTAATTGGGGATATAAGCGGAAGTCTCGAAAGTGTACAAGAAATCGCGAGCGCGAGTAGAGGGATTATTCCGGTGCGGTATGAGTCATTTATAAATGAAAGTGAAGTATTAAAAGTGGTAGAGCAAGTGCATACAAATAGATTAGATCCAGCACGTGACGTAATTCGTTCTGTAGAATCGCGAGAAGAAAATAAAGTGATTTTACAGCCAGTGAATACAATTTCAAGAAAGAAAGGCAGTATTACAATCGATAATGAATTGTACGGTAGATATGCTGGAGAGATGCAAATTGTTATAAATGATTTACCTGAAGATGAGAGAGTGAATGTTGTTGGGATGGTGATTGAAGAAGATGTGTCTTTATTGCCTTATGTTGATGCTGGAAAAAAGTTTCAACTTTTTCTGTGCGATAGAGTAAAAGCTTGAATTAGCGCTATTTTATAAAAGACATTATTCGTAAAACGGATAATGTTTTTTGTTTTCTTTAAAAAAAGTATTTGACGAATGAAAAGAAATACCGTATTGTTTTGTCTTGTAAATAAATGTTCACCATAACAAAACGAAAAAGGAGAGTTCAGAATGAATCAATATATTGGTAATTTAATTATTCGTATCGTGTTAGGAGTTACGTTTTTTGCACACGGTTTAGCAAAGTTTCAATCAGGTATCGATAACGTAGCAGGGTGGTTTACAAGCATCGGCTTACCAGGTGGTCTTGCATACGGCGTAGCAACAGTTGAATTAGTAGGTGGTATATTATTAATCATCGGTTTAGGTGTACGATATGTAGGATTGTTATTCGCTCTTATTTTGGCTGGAGCTATCGTAAAGGTAAATGGAGCAGCAGGGTTATTAGGCGATGGAAAGAATCCAGGATATGAATTAGATCTTGCATTATTATCAATGGGTGCGTATTTATTCGTTGTAAAAGCAGAAGGATATGTAGATCGTTTCTTAAAAGAGAAAGTAGTGAAAACGAAGTAAATTTTATTTATAAATTGTTGACTTAAAGAGTTATTGTAACTATAATAGTTACAATAACTGAGTTAAGAATAAAATAATTAGAATATTTTTTTACACAAGTTGTAACTATTTCGGTTACAACTTGTGTAAAAAATAAATAAACGAGGGAGGAATTACTATGTCTAAATCAAATTTAGAAATTATTCGAAGCACATATGAAGGACCATCTTCTTCAAATGCAAAACATTTAGCAGAAGCTCTCTCTGAAAAAGTAGAATGGACAGAGGCAGAAGGTTTCCCGTACGGCGGAACGTATATAGGTATAGAAGCTATAATGGAAAATGTATTTAGTCGTTTAGAATCAGAATGGGATGATTATAAAGCGAGCGTAAATACGTACCATGAAGTAAACGGAAAAGATGTAATTATTGCTGAAGGTATGTATTCTGGAGTTTATAAAGAAACGGGAAAATCATTTGAAGCAGAATTCGTTCATATATGGAATCTTAAAAATGGAAAAATCATAAAATTCAAGCAATATGTGGATAGTTATATTGTGCGAGAAGCTATTAAGGTTTAAAATGAAATAAGGAAACAAATGGAATCGGCTGTGCGCAGGCGATTCTATTTGTTTATGTGATTATTAGGGGAATGGGGAATACATAATATGAAAAAATGGATTATAGGGACAATTACAATGATTGTAATTGCGATAGGAGCTGTATTCGGTGTTACTAAACTTCTTAATTATATAGAAGAAGAGGAGAAGAGTCTTAAAGCACAAAATGTAATGGGGCAACAAGGGAAGAAAGCAAAGGAAGAGAAACAACAAGCTAGTGAAGATGAAATTATTTCTACAATGCATAGGATGGTACATCAAAAAGTGAAATCCTCTGAAAAATGGGGATTTATTGAAATGACAAATAAGGAAATTCGTAGTGCGAAAAATGCAGTAGAAAGTAGTACAAATTTTAAACATAAATCAAAGTTACTTTCTACTTTGGAGCGTTGGGAGAAAGGAGACTTTTCACAAACGGTTGAGGAGCATAACTTTTTGTGGGAAATTCAAGGTGGTGATACCGGAAAGGCAACAGAACGTTTATCGCCAGAAGAAGAAAAACAGTATGTGAAAGAAATGAAAGGTAAATAAAAACATCGCCACTCTGGTGGCGATGTTTTTCATTAAGAATGCTTTCGCACTAAAGTTCTAGTTGGCTGAACAGCAACTGTTTTGAAATGAGAAAATAAATAACATCCTGTCACAACGATAACTGTCCCGAAAATTTGAATCCATGTTAGTTCTTCTCCGAGGAAAATAAATGCTAAAATAGCTGTGAAAATTGGATTGAAATTTAGAAAAATACCCGATGTAGTAGCTCCTAATTTCTGTACACCAATGTTCCAAAATACCATACAAAGGACCGTTGAAACGAGTCCTGTATATAAAAGTGATGTTATGAAGGAAGAATTAATATTGGAAACAGTGAAGTTGCCTATGCTAAATGGAAGCAATAAAATGAAGCCAAAAATGCCAGAATATAACGTCGCCATTAGTGGTGTAACTGTTTTTGTCGCCCATTTACTACAAACAGAATAAATGCCCCAAATACAAACTGCTGCAATCATCCATAAATCTCCGCTATTAAAATGTAGTGAAAATAAAAGAGCGAAATTTCCTTTTAAAAGAACGAGGATGACCCCGAAAAATGAAAGAATCATAGAAAGAATTTGAAGTGTATTTACTTTTTCTTTTAGAAATAGCACAGAAAATAATGCAATCGAAATAGCGTTCAATGTAGAAATAAGACCTACATTCGTTGCGGATGTTTTTTCTAGTGCTAAAAATTGAAAAATGTTGAAAAGAGCGACGCCTGTAATTCCCATAATTACTAATGGGATTATAGCAGCACGCGGTGGAATAACTTTCTTCTCTTTAAACCATACGAGTGGTAATAAACAAACAATCGCAATCATCCATCTTAAACTTGTCAGTGTCGTCGGAGACGCATGATCGACAAGTGATTTCCCGACGACAAAATTTCCTCCCCATAATAAGCTCGTTAATAATAGTAAAAAGACATAAAAATAAGGCATATTAAAATCCCCTTTGTTATAATCAATACGAATTGTAAATAATTTTAGCATTTTTCTTTATTGTGTAATATATTCTTTTGTATAATGGTTAAAACTCAATAAAATGTTTTGTTAGAAATCTTATTTGCAGAAAAACATTCAGTTTTATATAAGTTATGAGATGTTTCTTCGAATAATCGTCGGTAAGAAAAAAGGGGGAATTTTGATGGAGTCATCTGTTATTAAGGTGTTAGATGATTTGGATATACAAATTTTAGATATACTGCAAAAGGAGTCGCAAGTAAGTAATGCGGAACTTGCACGCCGCGTTAATTTATCACCAGCTGCGATGCATGCACGAATAAAAAGGTTAGATGGGGAAGGGTTTATTGATAAGCAAGTCGCAATTTTAAACCAAGGAAAGCTAGGTTTTGATTTACTTTGCTTCATTTTTATGAGCACGAATATTCATCAGTATGAAAAGCTTGAAGTGCTAGAACGAGAATTAGAATCTATGCCTGAAGTGTTAGAATGTCACTGTTTAACAGGAGAATATGATTATTTATTAAAAGTTGCAAATCGTGATCGTAAGGAACTGGAGCATTTTATTAGAAAGCTGAATAAGCTTGGTATTACACGGATACAGACGAGTTTAGCACTTCGTGAAATTAAATATTCGACGGTATTACCGATACGAAATGAAGAACCAAGCATCGATTAGATTGCTTGGTTTTTTGTTTGTATAAAGTGATTGACGAGGAGAAAAGAGAGATGTATTATTATATGAAATTATGTATTAAAATTCACTTTGAGTTATAAATATTAATATCGGGGGCAAGGGGATATAATATGAAAATCTGTAATGCGGTTACGAGTGATGTGAAAGGAATTTATAGTCTCATTGAAGTTTATGCAAAGGAGGGAGTGGTTTTACCGCGTTCGCTTTTGTCTCTCTATCAATATTTGCAATGTTTATATGTTATGAAAGAAGGAGAGGAAGTCGTTGGAGTTGCCGGTTTACATGTGTTAGGAGAGGATCTTGCAGAAGTACGATCGTTAGTAGTTTCGCATACATATGCAGGAAAAGGGATCGGGCGTATGTTAGTGAATCATGTAATGAATGAGGCAGCAAAAATAAAAGTGAACAGGGTAATTTCTTTAACATATGAAACGGAATTTTTTCAAAAGTGTGGGTTTGATTTTGTGAATAAAGAAGTGTTGCCAGAGAAAGTATGGATTGATTGCAGGCATTGTCCAAAAGTTGATTATTGTGATGAAGTGGCGATGATTAGGTATGTTGGGTGAAATTTTTAGAGAGAGAAAAAAAGCCCACTATTATTTAAGAAATAGTGGGCATCTATATTTTAGTCAGAAATGAGATGTTGTTAAGAATTTGAATTTGTTTTTCTTACTGCAAAATTAAAAATGGGATTTTTAAGCTCATAGTTATAAGTAGAACCATCGACAAGCCCTACAACTTTATCGCTATCATAAAGGTCGAGCATAAATTGTGCCATTTGTTTTGCAGTGTGGAATTTTGGTACAACATTATCGTATTGGAATTCATCAATATCAAATGAGCGTTTCGCGAACTCTGTTTCAGTTGCACCAGGAGCTAAAACTTTTGCTTGTAATTTTGCACCTTGTTCTTTCAGTTCGTGAGATAATCCTTCTGTAAATGCACTTACATAGAATTTCGTAGCGCAATACGTAACAGCATTAGCGACAATCGTATATCCACCGCCCGATGAAACGTTAATAAGCTGTGTTCCATCAATCATTGAATAATCTCGAACGAAAAGAGAAGATAGTATTGTTAGTGCTTCTATATTTACATGCAACATCGTTTCTATTTTGTTTAAATTTTGTTCAGCAATTGAGGCGAAATTACCAAAACCTGCGTTGTTAATCCACGTTTCAATCTGGAAACTTTGTAGACTTTCATAAAGTTTATAAACATTTTCCGTGACGGATAAATCGGTTTTTCGAATGATAACATCCAACTCCGGATGCATTTCATTAATTTTTAATTTTAATCCGTTTAATTCTTCTTGTCTTCGAGCTACAAGTATTAAATTTTTTCCGCGAGATGCAAAGGCTAAAGCGGATTCATAGCCAATTCCTGAACTAGCACCAGTAATAACAGTATATTTCATATAAAAGCCTCCTAAATTCAAATTATTTTATTATGGTTAGATTGTATTTGTTAGAGTATACTCTAAGTCAAATGTTTTTTATAAATTTGATAAGAGCGCAAAATATATGAGGGTAAATGGTATGAGGAGGGGGTTTTTAGTATGTACACAATTAGCGAGGTAGCTAAATTATTAGGAGTGAGCACACATACATTACGTTATTATGAAAAGGAGAATATATTAATTGCAAATCGCGATGCAAATGGGAATAGATTGTATGAAGAGTCACATATAAAGTGGTTGCAGTTTGTAATGAAGTTAAAACAAACACAAATGCCGATAGCGAAAATAAGAGAATACGCTAGATTATATTTAGAAGGGGAGCATACAACTGAAGCTCGTTTACAACTGTTAGAAAATCATAGGAAATCTATTCGAACTCAAAGAGAAAACTTAGAAATTACAGAGAAGATGCTCGAAAATAAAATCATTGCATACAAAGACTCGTTGAAAAGTAAATAGCGTACAAAATATTTCGTTCTTTGTTGCATGTTGAAAAGGGAGTACAGGTCTTTGTTTTGGAATTTATCTATGAGTATTTTATTATAATGTGCCGATAAATTAAAAAAGAGCAGTTAGCTAAAAGCAACTGCTCAATTCAAAGGGATCTCCAAGGGGGAATGGAGAAAATATTTTGTTACTACCATTATTGACAGATTATTAAGAACTATACATGTAGATTTGAGAAATTTAAAATATTTTTTGGTTAATAGAATCCGGGTGTTGACACTTTATCAATTGGTCATGTAGAATGTTTATGAATGACATTCAGTCATTTTTTTCTGTGAAAGGGTGTAGATAAGCAACTTTTATATGTAGTTAGCTTAATAACGGAACAAATATAAGGATAAATGAGGATGATATTGGTTTTTTAAATAGTAGTTAGAGTGAGATTATATTTTTTAAATTAAAAATGACTGACGATCAGTCAGTAAATAATAGAAGGTGAGAGATATGAAAAATAAAGCTTGGTTATATGTCATATTAACATGTATTTTTGAAGTCTTTTGGGTGTTCGGTTTTAATACAGCTCATACTTGGTGGCATTGGGTCATTATTGTAGGAGTTATCGCTGTTGATTTTCATTTTCTTTCTAAAGCGTGCGAACATCTTGCAACAGGGACTGTATATGCTGTGTTTGCCGGAGCTGGTACGGTAGGTACTTTCTTAATGGATGTATTCCTTTTCGGCGGTAGCTTCAGTGTAGGAAAACTATTCTTTATCGTGATGGTCGTGGCGGGTGTTATCGGTTTAAAACTGGCTGATAATAAAGAAGAAACCGCGGAAGAAATTGTGAAAGGAGCTGCTTAAAAATGGGTTGGATTTTCGTATTTTTTGCTGCAATTAGTGAAATAGTCGGTGTGATAGGCCTTAAAATGTATAGTAAAGATAAGACGCTAGCAAATGGAGCGATTTATATAGGTGGATTTGCAACTTCCTTCGCATTCTTATACACTTCTTTCTTGTTCTTACAAGTAAGTGTGGCTTATGCGGTTTGGATTGGCATTGGAACAGCAGGCGCAGTTTTATTAAATATGTTTCTGTTTGGTGAATCGAAAAGTAAGGCGCGTTTGATTAGCGTAGCTCTTATCGTATGTGGAGTTACGGGATTAAAGGCCCTTTCATAAGAAAAGGATATTAAAGTTAAATCTCCTAACGATTTGTTGGGGGATTTTTATTATGAAAAGTGCACGATGATTGACAGTACAGCTAGTTATTTTATAAAATGAGTGACAGTCATTCAATACGCGTGTGAAAGGGTTTAGATGATGAATAAAAAAGAAAAAATTGTCTATGCAGCTATTGAAGTGTTTCAGGAAAAGGGCGTTGAAAAAACGAAGATTTCTGATATCGTGAAATTGGCTGGCATTGCACAAGGAACTTTCTATTTATATTTTCCTTCTAAGTTATCTGTTATGCCTGCAATAGCAGAAGTGATGGTTGAGAAGATGATACTTGCAGTGAAAGAAAAAGTACAGAACGATGCAGCTTTTTCAAGTAAAGTTGAGCAAGTAATAGATGCAGTATTTAACTTTATAGCTGAATATCGTGAAATACAGGCATTAATGTATGCGGGCCTTGCATCTACTGAACATATAAAAGAATGGGAAGCTGTGTATGAGCCTCTTTATATGTGGCTAAGCGAATTTTTAAGCGAGGCAAAAGAAGCTGGTGAAATTCGTGATTCGGTTCACGCAGAGCGAACAGCCAAGTTATTTATCGCTCTTGTTGAATCAGCAGCGGAACAAGTTTATTTATACGATCATAAAGATGATGAGCAAGTCGAGCTACAAAAGGCAGAAGTATTAGATTTTTTAACACATGCACTACATATAAAGAAATAGTAAGATGAACCTGTCTGAAAAGGTAGGTTCATTTCTGCGAAAAACTGAATGATAGTCATTCACCGTGTGTTTATGTATGTGTGGAAGGATAAAGTGAAACTTTAATGAGTGGGGGCATCTCCACTCATTATTAGCCCACAAATAGCAGGATAAAGAAAAAGCTTCTTGGGCATTATTTTTGAGAGGAACTTACGGGAAGAGGTGTTAAAAAGTGAAGAAACCGATAAAAGAACAAAAGATGGTATTGATCATTCTTTTGAGTAATATATTTATCGCTTTTTTAGGGATTGGATTAATCATTCCGGTTATGCCATCCTTTATGAATGATATGAATTTAACAGGAAAGACGATGGGCTATCTCGTTGCAGTGTTTGCAATGGCTCAGCTTATTACTTCACCTATTACGGGTCGTTGGGTCGACATTTACGGTAGGAAGAAAATGATAATCATTGGATTATTTATTTTTGGTGTTTCAGAGCTTCTTTTTGGATTAGGTACAGATGTGTGGATGCTTTATGCAGCGAGGGTGTTAGGCGGAATTAGTGCCGCGTTTATTATGCCGGGTGTTACGGCATATGTTGCTGATATTACTTCTATTCAAGAACGTCCAAAGGCGATGGGATATCTTTCAGCGGCTATTAGTACCGGATTTATTATAGGGCCTGGAATCGGCGGGTTTATTGCAGAATACGGTATACGTGTGCCGTTCTTTGTGGCAGCAGTGATTGCCTTTGTAGCATGTGTTATTTCCATCTTTATTTTGAAAGAGCCTTTAACGAAAGAGGAACTTGCAGAGATTTCCGCTAATACGAAAGAATCAAGTTTTATCGGGGATTTAAAGAAATCATTAAATCCAATGTATGCAATCGCATTTATTATTGTATTTGTACTCGCATTTGGATTATCAGCATATGAAACTGTGTTTAGCCTGTTCTCTGATCATAAATTTGGTTTCACACCGAAAGATATTGCTGCCATTATTACAATTAGCTCAATCTTTGGGGTAGTTGTGCAAGTATTTATGTTTGGAAAATTGGTAGACATGTTCGGTGAGAAAGTATTAATTCAAATATGTTTAGTTGTAGGAGCAGTGTTAGCATTCGTTTCAACTATCGTCTTTAATTATTGGAGTGTGCTCCTTGTTACTTGTTTTATTTTCTTAGCATTTGATTTACTTCGTCCAGCTTTAACGACATTTTTATCAAAAGCAGCTGGAAAAGAGCAAGGATTCGTTGCTGGTATGAACTCAACGTATACGAGTTTAGGAAATATCGCAGGACCAGCGATGGGCGGAATATTATTTGATATAAACATTAATTATCCATATGCATTTTCAGGTGTTGTTTTAATCGTTGGTCTCGGCATTACATTTATGTGGAGAGAGAAACAGTTAGCTCAAAGTTTCGCGAAGTAATAAAACCCCTTACCGTTGTAAGGGGTTTTTGTTTTACAAACTTAATCCAAACCGCTTTAATTCAATAAATATCCCCTCTAATTGCTTTCCTTTATCCGTTAATGTGTATTCTACACGAGGCGGAACTTCTGGATATACTTTTCTCGTTATAATCCCTTGTGCTTCTAATTCTTTTAGGCGAAGTGACAATGTTTTCGGACTAATCCCATCCATTGATTTTTGTAAATCACTAAACCGTAATGTCCCTTCGATAAGAAGGTCACGAATAATTAAAAATGTCCATTTTGTACTAATTACGTCAAGCGTTTTAGCGATAGGACATGGGATTCCAGGTAAGCCTTTCGTTAATACAACCGGATCTATATTGTTCATGGAACTAGCCTCCATAAAAAAATTTTGAATGAATTTGCTTTATAGTATCACAAAACTATCCTTTTGGTAACTATATGAAAAAAATATTACTACTTCCATAAAGGAAGTTAGTGCATATACAATAGCAATACGAAATACAAAGGGTTTGTATGAGGAGGAGGTGATTTCCATGGGTATAAAAAAGTTGTTTGTGTTCCTTAGTTTTTTTGTCATTTGTATTGTGCTTGTAGCATGTAGTGGTGAGCAAAAAATTGAAATTCAGTTATTAAAGGAAATGCCGAAGCCAAAAGCAATGACAATTGATCCTTCATTAAGTAAAAAGGAAGCGACAGAAATCGTCCATGCAGTTCAGCGTTTTTACACATTTTGGGATACAGGTAAAGAGGAACTTATTCCGCAGACTGTTACTGAAAATTTTACCGATAATACATTGCCAAAAGGCCGTCCACAAGGTACTGAAGGCTTAAAATTTGCGGCGCAAAATTTTCGTAAAGTCGTTCCTGATATACATTGTGAGATTGAAGATTTATTAGTTGTTGGAGATAAAGTAACAGCTCGTCTTTCTTTTACAGGAACGCATAATGATAAGAAAATCAATTTTTTTGCAATTGATATTTTGCATGTGAAAGACGGAAAGATAACGGAAGATTGGCATTTAGAAGATAATCTTACGCTGAAGCAGCAACTGGGCTTAATAGCTGAAGAGTAGATCAAATAGGGGAGAGAAAAGCGATGAAAAATATTTTTATTATAAATGGACATGAGAAATACGGTACGAAAGAAGGACGATTAAATAAAACGTTAGTTGATTATATGGTAACGGTATTAAGCGAGAATCATCATGTGAAAACAACAACGATTCAAGATGGATATAGTATTAAAGAAGAACAAGAGAAGTTTTTATGGGCCGATGTTGTGGTTTATCAAACACCAATTTACTGGTTTAGTGTACCGGGATTATTTAAAACATATATGGATGAAGTATATGAATACGGCTTGTTTTTTGAAGGTGCGAATGAATACGGAACAGGTGGTTTACTAAAAGAGAAGCGGTATATGTTTTCTACAACTTGGAATGCACCTGAAAAAGCATTTGGAGATAAGACGAAGTTTTTTGAAGGAGCAAGTTTAGAATCAACGCTTAGTCATTTACACCGTGTGCAGAAGTTTCTCGGTATGAGTCTGTTAAAGAGTTTTGCTTGTTATGATGTGGTGAAGAATCCTAATATAGAGCAATACTTATTAAACTTGAAAAATCATTTGGATGAAGTAATTAAATAATAGTTTGCATCCTTGTGCGTAAGAAGGTTCATCTTTAAAAATATAAAAGAAGGTACTACTAAGAGTGTAGTACCTTCTTTTGTATTCGTGAAAATCGCTTCGTTTTTATTGGCTTAAAGTCTTCATAAGCGGAATCTAATATTTTATCCCGCTATTTGCCGTGCAGTAAAACTCACAGCTCAAAATTCGGCTGGAGCAAAGAGGCTAGGTGGGAGTCGGGCTACCCGTAAACCCCCACTGATCATAGTTTCACTTTATGAAATACGTTGAAAATCTTTACTCATACAGGACTGTTTTAGTTTTTTTGATTTTATCAAATATTTAATATCAGAGGTGTTATCATATGAAAGCTGAATATGATAATAGTTAATATACTCAAATAATGCAAAAACATAAACGAATAGGGCGAATGATAGCCCGCCCAAAGGTAATTGGGGATACCAAATTAAAAAATCGATAATAAACATAATAAGTCCTGTGATAATCAATCCTATATTAAACTTTTTTAGTATTTTTAAATATTGAATAATCCAAATAGGTGTAACAGATGTTTTTTCTTTTTTTAATCTTTTCCACTTTACGTACCAGTAAGCAGTTCCTTGTAGTAAGAGAAACTCTAAAAGAAGAAACGAGACCCAAAAAGAGTATAGGGAATATAGATATAGTGTAGGATAAGCATAATTAAGTAAGTAACTTGTAAAAATAAAAGTAATGACTGAAAATAATTCACCTGTATATAGATAGGAAAGCCTTTTTTCTAGGTTGCTTTTCATGGTTCTTCTCCTTTTATAAAAAACTTTGCATTTTAACGCAGGGATGGCTGTATCCATAACTTCGCAAAATTCGCCCAACCGAATGAATCAATTGTTACGTTTTTTAAAGCAGAAGGATATGTTTTTCTTTTTAAAACGTGATAGTTAAATAAAATAATGTATTCAGTTTGTAAAAACTCTTCAATCTCATACATGAGTTCATAGCGCTTTTCTTTACTTTCTTCTAATAGGAATATATCTAGTAAGCAATTAATTTGTTTTTCATAGTGCGGATCCATGAATCGACTTATAAAACAACTTTTATTTTTAAATACATTTAAAAATGCAATTTCATGCTCGGTAGCAAAAACTTCTCCCATGAAAATAATATCAGCGTGTTTATCGATAGAACGATCCATATAATCTGAAACGAGAAATGGATGGAGTTCTACTTGTATACCTAAACTATCACAACATTCTTTTAGGAAGTTTGCGTCGTTTGCACTATCTTTAAATGCGAAGAAGTAAATATGTATCGTTTCGCCATTATAGGTGCTCTTTTTCAAATACTCTTTCGCTTTTTCTAAAGAGTAGGACCTATTAGGAGCTTGGCGGCTTCTTTCAGGAAAGAAGCTTGATGCTGTGATTGTTCGATTTCCTTCTAAATCACGGAGGATCGTTTCAACGTCATATATTTCTCTCCAAGCTTTACGAAAGTAAATATCGTGATGTGGACCAGGTTTTGTAAAGTTGAAGCTAGCGTAAATACAACCTATTTCTTCTATTTGTATATTGTGTCTTTCGTTTTCCTTTTCATTTGGTAGTTCATAATCAGCATCAATTTGCACATGATCTGGAATACGCCAAAACTCAATGCGGTCTAGTAACGCACGTTCTTTAAAATAATGGGTAAAAGCTTCAAGCACGATATTATCTTCAGAGTAATGAGTAAGTTTGAAAGGCCCAGTACCTATATAATGATAATTTTGGATACTCGCATCATGCGGTAAAATTGCGAGTTGCATGGAACTTACATAATGTAAGAAAAATAAATTCGGTTTTGCTAAATGGAATCGTATTTGTAGTGGTGACGGTGTTTCAATTTGAACAATTTCTTCTGTTAACCATTCGAAAGGAGATTGAATTTGCTTTAATCTTTCAAATGAAAATTGCACATCTGTAGAAGGTAAAACCGTTTCATTATGAAAATGTATATCTTTTCGTAAATAGAACGTCCATGTAAGCTGGTCTTCACTTAATTCCCACGTATGAGCAATGTGTGGTTCCATTTTTTCGGTAACATCGTTATAAACGACTAATGTATCAAAAATTTGACTAGTAAGATGGCTCTCTGTTGTGACAGCCGCAAAAGCCGGATCTAGCGGCATTACTTTTCGTGATATGGGGATTTTTAATATATCGTACATATCATTTGAAGGTTCATAGCCAAAATGATGATGGAGTTTATTTTCTATCTTTTTTTGAAGTGCAAGAGGAAGGGGCTCTTTTAAAAGAAGAAAGACATCTTTTAATTTTTCTTGGATTAACAGTTCATCTGTATAGAATTCAATCGCTTCTACTAAACTATGTATAAATAGAATTTCTGTTTTATTTCCGCGACCACGCCCTGGTGTCCACTTAATGAATTGTTCCTCACTCATTTTCTTTAATAAAATCTTCACGTTTTTCGTACTGCAATATAAAACATCAGCTAATTCTTGTAAGCTATTTCGTATATGTTGTTGGTCTTGTGCATGTAATCTCAGTCTAATGTAATAGTCCATAATCTTCATACGTGTACACTTCCTTCTTTATAAAAGGGGAAACTCTTTAGAATATTCTAACCTTTTTCTTCCTTTTTTTCAAAGTAAAATGAATAAGCATAAGGAGGGGGAAACGATGGGGTTTTGGAGTATGCATCGAAATATAAAAATTAGAATTATAACTTCGTTTTTAACACGTACTGTGTCCACGATGATTTTTCCATTTATGGCGATTTATTTTTCAATAAAGTTAGGTAGTGCGATTGCGGGTGCTTTACTATTAATTAATGTAATAGCTTCATTAATAATTGGTTTATATGGTGGATATATTGGCGATCGACTTGGGCGTAAAAAAGTAATGATTATCGGTCAAAGTATACAAGTTGTTTCTATTGCTTGTATGGGAATTGCGAACTCAGATTATGTAGATTCACCGTGGCTAACATTTGTATTTATGCTAGTGAACAGCTTAGGGTCTGGGCTTATGAATCCAGCGACCGAGGCGATGTTAATAGATGTGAGTACACCTGAAAATCGAAAAATCATGTACAGCATTAACTACTGGGCTATTAACTTATCCATTGCAATTGGAGCGATATTTGGTGGGCTACTTTTTGAAAACTATAGATTACAATTGTTTATCGTATTAACGGTTGTTGCGATCATTACTTTATATGTGATGGCTGTATATATGGAAGAAGTGTATGTGGCTCGGAAAACAGAAGAGAAGAAAAATGTATTAAGAGATATGGCGGATAGTTATAAAGTTGTTATGAAAGACCGGGCGTTTTTAATTTTTTGTGCAGCGAGTATATGTACATTATCGTTAGAATTTCAAATTAATAATTATTTAGGAATACGTTTGCAGAAGGAATTTGAAACGGTGCACTTTTTCTTTGGTAATGGTTTTACGTTTGATTTAACGGGGATTCGAATGCTGAGCTGGATTTCAGCAGAGAATACAATTTTAATTGTTTTATGTTCAGCGCTTCTTATTAAAGTGCTGAAAAGCTTCAACGATTTAAAAATCTTATATGTAGGGTTATTCATTTATACAATTGGATTTACAATACTCGGAACGAGCAATAGCTTATGGATTTTATTAATTGCAGGGCTTTTCCAAACGGTAGGAGAGATAATGTATGTGCCAGTTCGTCAATCCATTATGGCAGATATGGTGTCGGATGAGGCAAGAGGTTCTTATATGGCGATTAACGGAATGGTCTTTCAATTTGCAAAAATGAACGGGGCATTAGGAGTTATGTTAGGTTCATTAATTGCATCTTGGGGCATGAGTGCTCTGTACTTTATTGTTGGTATGAGCAGTATTTTATTATTTATGAAGGCGATAGGGAAAGAGAAGTATCAGGATGAAAGGAATGTTTCTCAGATTGGGTAAACTATATAAAAAGCGAACCAGTTATACTGAGGATCGCTTTTTATATCATTTTTAAAATGGATCAACTTCAGCTAAATCAGGATTGGCATTTGGATTTGTTAATAAGTTTTTCAGCTCACCTACTTCTGAGAGAGCGACGAGGATATAACCACTAATGAGGACGATGAGTCCGATGACTCGTAATGTTTGCAATTTAATGTCACGGCTATTTTCTTCTGAGTTGTTTTGGGGCGTTGAAGGCGGATTGTTGTTCATAATAGAGCTCCTATCTTTTTTATTTACCCCGCTATTTGCGGGCAGTAAGACTCCCACCTCAAAATTCGGCGAATGCGAGGAAGTTAGGTGGGAGATAATTGCCCGATTGGTGTGGGCTAATAATCAGTGGGGAATGGGTAAAACCCCCACTGATTAAAGTTTCACTTTATATGTGCGAAATCATTATTTAACGTATGGATAGGAATTGTATAGTCATTTTCACTATATGAGAAATGCCTACGAAAAGTGATTAGAAATTTTAGGACGAGAAAAGAGGCTGTTATGTGCAGCCTCTTTTTCGTTAAAATGAAGAAATGCGTTTCTTCGTTTTTGGTACAATAATAAACCTTATCCAAAGTACACCGATTACCATAATAATCAAAGCATGTAGTAATTGTCCTGTGGCAATGAGTATAACACTTGAAAATACAATGAGTTGAATGCTTAGCAATATAAAGATTAAGCGAAGAAATTGATTCATTCGTTTTTCAGTATCAATTGGATATAATGCTACGATAATATTTCCCGAAAAATATTTCCACAGGGAACGGAGTTGCATAGAAATCATATATAGGACGATGTAAGCGATAGCACCTTTTGCGTATATGTTTGGTATAAAATATAAGGCGAAGGCACCGATTACTCCTAAGCGAATATATATACCGAAATAATCATTCCCACGTAAAAACGCTAGTGTATGTAAATAGAAGAAAGTTGCTCGTTTTTTATGTAATAAAGGTTCAATCCAATTGGTAAGCCATTTTCTTTTGTTTACTTGCTTATTAAGTTGCGGAATATCAGTAAAGATGCTGGCAAATTGATAAAAGCGAACATCCATTTTTTCTTCTTGCTCGATTATGTAATCCCACGGTATTCGTTTTGTGGGTTGTTTTTTCGTATATAGAAGTAGAAAAGCAAGAAGTAAGAGTACGCCGCCTAATACGATCACATTTGCTGTATAAAACAGCATGTAAATGATTAGGGCGTTACAAGCGATACGAATGATCAGCCATATGTTTTTTTCATAACTATCACGCCACATCCAATGCATGTAAATATTCCAAGCTTTCGTAATCATTAAAACGGTAAAGATTGTACATAAGAAAGGTACAGTTAATTGTAATGATTGCAGTGCAAGCGGTACGAGAATAAGGAACGTAAATAATAATGGGAAAAGCTGAATGATGTAATTATATAGAAGAGATTTTTTAAAATAAGAAGTTAATTTCTCTTCTAGTGCTAGTAAATAGACAGCATCAGGTTTTTGAATAAATGTACGCATTGGGCATCTCGATATAATCGTTGTAAGTACGATTGTAATGAGTACTAAAGATATTCCTTTAGAAGGAGATGTTTTCAGAAACTGAGCATAATAATATGCACCAACGCATGAAATAAAGATAAAGCTATATAGTAAACCGTTAATCATACGTGCAAAGTATGTAATGATATTTTGAATATGTTGTTGGAAGCGACTGCTCCATAGCGATTCAATTGACATGTTTTTCACCTCTTTGTTCTATTATATATGTTTTACAAAAGAAAAAACGAGCAAATTGCGTTATGCAACTTGCTCGTTTTTCTTTTCTTTATTTTTTTTCTGATCACGATTCATTAATGGATAGAAGGCAAAGCCAATTACGAATAAACCAATTCCAAGAAGGAATGTTTTTATATCGGATGCGCCGGTTTTAATAACCCATAGTGCATAGCAAATTGCGATAACTGCGACTACGCCATCCGTAATTCTTGCCCGCATTTCATTTTTATATGTTTCACCAGTTGCGACTAGTTTTAACTGGAAGATTGGTGAAACGAGATATGGAATGAGATAGGCTAAAGTTGATACGGTAATAACGAATGTATAAGCTTCCGCGATTGTTCCTGATAATGTTGAGAATAAGAACACTTGCGACATAATGTTTGTTAATCGTAGTGAGTAAATAGGGCTTCCTTTTTTATTTGTTTTTGTAAAGAAGGAAGGGAAGAAACCTTCTTTTGCTGCTTGATAAGGTACTTCTGAGCTTAATAAAATCCAGCCTAAGATGGAACCGAATAGGGAAGTAAGAGCAAGTAATGCCATAAGTTTCCCGCCGCCATGACCCATCGCAGCGTTTAATGCATCTGCTAATGGACGTTCAGATGCTTGTAATTTATCAACGTGAAGTACACCCATTGTTAAAATTGTAATTCCTAAGTAAATTGCAACTGTAATTAGTAAACCAGCAACTGTTGCACGTTTTACTGTTTTGGGAGAGGTAGCTCTGTTTGACAAAAGAACGGCTGATTCAATCCCTATAAATGCCCAAAGCGTTGTTAGAGCAGCTAAGTTTACTTGTGATAGAAGACCGTGTGATACGCCTTCTTTATCAATCATCGGTGTGTACCATTGTCCAAACTTTGAAGCTTCGAATGCAAATAAAGTAACGACGATGAATAGAAGGAATCCAGTTACTTTCGTTGTTGTTGCTAAGAAGTTTAGTTTTCCGGCTCCGCTTACACCGTTTGTTAAAATTAAATGTGTTCCCCATAGTAAGATGGAACAAATAGTAAATGTAATTAGTTTTCCGACTTCTATATTGAAAGAGCCAATTGAAAATAGTAGTCGTGTATCTTTCATAATCGGGAAGAAGAGTGATAAATATCCTGCGAAAGATGTGATAATGGCAACGTTACTTGCCCAGTTTGCAACCCAATATCCCCACACCATGCTGAAACCAGCCATTTTTTTCTTTTTTGGTGATGAGAATAAAGCATATGCATGACTTTGTGGCCCTGTTGTTAAATCAGGACGACGAATTGCTAAATTACCGAAAACAAGAGCTAGCATTAAAACACCAAACCCTGTTGTTAACCAAGCTAAAGTGACACCGAGAGGGCTAGCTGTTTGTGCCAACGTACTTGGTACCATGAAAATACCAGCGCCAACCATGTTACCGACAACGAAAGCTGTTAGTACCCAAAAGCCCCATTTTTTTTGTTGCATAGAAAATACCTCCAAAGTTAGTATAACCAAGTCAAGCGAGGAGATATGTATGTCTTCCTGATAAGGAAGAGAAGGTCCAAACAAAACAAAAAAAGCACGTAATTTGCCGCTACATGCTTTCTATCTTATAAGAAACCCACGACATACCTCTCGATAGCTCTCCACAAACGAAACGTTTGTGACAGTTCTGCACTTATTAAATGCAGACCCAGCAAGCGCGCATGGTGGGCACGTCTTACTTCGGCAACCATTCCTTTCTCATTCATTCATCAATGCCACTACATCTCCTGAAATGATACTCTTAATGATTGCAACCTCTACCTCATCGAGATACGAATGAGGATTTATGTATTAAATTAACATGTTTAAGAGTAACAAATGTATTTTTATACGTCAATGGATATAGTAATAATCAGATTATAGGGAAGAGTTTGTTATTGAGAATGAATAAGGTTTTGAAATAAAAAGCAGCTGACCTAAATATTAGATCAGCTGCTGAATATAAGATTAAACGAAGTTTAATACAGTTACTTTTTCACGTGTCATAGACTCAAGGCTCTTACGAATACCTTGTGCGCCCATACCTGAACCTTTTACACCGATGAATGGGAAGTGGTCAGGGCCGCGCTCTGTGCGTCCGTTAATTTGAACAGAACCAGTTTCGATTTTGTTAGCAATTGCAAATGCTTTGTTAATGTCTTTTGTGAAGACACTTGCTTGCAGACCGAACTCTGATTTGTTAGCAATTTCAATTGCTTGTTCATCAGAAGAAACACGGATGATTGGAAGGATTGGGCCGAATGGCTCTTCCCAAGCAACTTTCATTTCTTCTGTTACGTGGTCGATTAATGTTGGATAAATTAAGTTACGCTCACGTTTGTTACCGATAACGATTGTTGCACCTTTTTCTACAGCATCATCAACTAAACCTTGAACGAAGTCAGCAGATTTATCGTCGATTAATGGAACGATTGTGCTGTCTTGTTCTGGAGATCCAACTGATAATGTAGCTACTTGTTCTTTTAATAAGCTAACAAGCTCGTCCGCTACGTTTTCGTGTACAAGTACACGTTTAATAGCTGTACAACGTTGACCAGAGTAAGAGAATGCACCGCTTACGATATGATTTGCAGCATCTTGTAAGTCAGCATCTTCACGAACGATACCAGGGTCTTTACCACCAAGTTCTAATACAAGTGGAATCATTGCAGCTTTTTTCGCTAAGTGCTTACCTGTGTTTGTACCACCTGTGAACGATACCATATTGATACCTTCGTGTTCTACTAAGTAGTCACCAATTACAGAACCGCGTCCAGTAGCTACGTTTACAAGACCTTTTGGAAGTCCAGCTTTATGAAGTGCTTCAACCATTTTAACACCACTAATTGCACCTTGAGTTGCTGGTTTAAAGATAACAGCGTTACCCATCATTAATGCTGGTGCAAGTTTTGCAGCAGATAAGTTTACTGGGTAGTTAAATGGTGCGATTGCTAACACAACACCAAGTGGTGCGCGTTGAATGATCGCAAGTTTAGATTTCGTTCCGCCAGGGAAGCTATCGCCCATCATGCTTTCTCCGTGCATATGAAGAGCTTCTTCAATCGTGTAACGAATGAAGTCAGCTGTACGAACAACTTCTTTTTTCGCATCTTTATATCCTTTACCGACTTCTTTCATAATGATATCGGCAATTTCATCTTGCATATTTACGAGCTCATCAGCCCATTTATATAAATATTTTGCGCGATCTTGTAGAGAAGCTTCAGCCCATGATTTTTGAGCTTCTTTTGCAGATGCAATTGCTTCATCTACTTCTCCGCGAGTAATTGCTTGTACTTGACCAATTACTTCGTGTAAGTATGGAGATGGAATTTCAATTGTTTGACCTGAAGAGCTTTCTCTCCATTCTCCGTTTAAATAAAATTTGTACGTATTGCTAGTTGTCATGATTAGTCCTCCTAAAATAGCAACTTGTAAGAGTGAGTATAAGGTGATTGTAGGGGGTTTGATAACATTTTTCAAATGAAATGTTTGTGAAAACGATTTCTTATTCTTTTTTTATTTTGTATGCCCTTTCTTGCAGAAGATTCCCTCATTTCAAACTTATTTATCGTGTTATGAACCATTCTTCATTTTTTGTGATAAAAAATTATTTTAATCTATAACGAAAAAAATAATTGACAGAATACTCAATAAAGTTGTAAGATTATAAATGGAAAATAAATGAAGGGGGTGTGCGTAATGATTGTAATCGTAAATGTAATGGGCTTAGCTGTATTAAACGGCGGAAAACATTCATATTATTACGCAACCCGTGCGGATATATAGGACTTTTTTGTCTTATGAGAAGCGTACGTTGCGTATATCGTAACGTACGCTTTTATGCATTCCTTTGCATATCGTCAAGCGGCGGTATGCTTTTTTTTGTCTAATTTGCTTGTTTCCATACTTTGTATGGTTACTATAAAAATCAGAATTTGGAAGGTGGAAAAATGTGATGAAATGTTATGGTTTTCGAAATGTAAATGAGATGACTCTAGATAGTGGATAAAGAAGCCTTCATCAAACGAGAACGAGAAGGGAGAGGTTACATTGTTTTCAGTATTACTAAAGTTAAGATGGTTTTTTAGGGAGCATTGGAAAAGGTATAGTATCGCAATTGGGGTACTTTTAATTGTAAACGTGATAGAGGTAATTCCTCCGAAAGTATTAGGAATTACAATTGATAACATTAAAACAGGAGCCTTAACGAACGAGGCGATTATGCAATATATTTTTATTTTACTTGGGGTAACGATTGGTGGGTATGTGCTTACTTTCATTTGGCAGCACCAACTATTTGGCGGTGCGTTCGTACTTGAGAAAACGATGCGTTCAAAATTTATGGGGCATTTACTTAAGATGACACCGACGTTTTATCAAAAAAATCGTACTGGCGATTTAATGGCGAGAGCGACAAATGATTTAAAAGCAATCTCCATGACAGCAGGTTTTGGTATATTAACGCTCGTTGATTCTAGTCTATATATGCTTACAATCGTTTGTATGATGGGCTTTTCAATTAGTTGGCAACTAACACTTGCTGCGCTTATACCGCTTCCGATTATGGCATATGCGATGAATAGATACGGAAAGAAATTACATGAACGATTTACAGTCGCACAAGATGCGTTCGGAGATATGAACGATAAAGTGCTTGAATCAATTGCGGGTGTACGCGTTATTCGTGCGTACGTACAGGAGAACGCTGATCAAGAAAGGTTTCATCATTTAGGAGATGACGTATACGAGAAAAATATGAGAGTAGCAAGAATCGATGCATTATTCCAGCCAACTGTGAAAATGCTCGTCGGTCTTAGTTATTTAATTGGTTTAGTGTACGGTGCATATCTCGTATTCCAATCAAAAGTGACACTTGGTGAGCTCGTTTCTTTTAACGTTTATTTAGGGATGATGATTTGGCCGATGTTTGCAATTGGTGAATTGATTAATGTTATGCAAAGAGGAAATGCTTCGCTCGATCGTGTAAATGAAACGTTAGCTTATGAACCAGATGTAAAGAATCCAAAAAATCCAAAGGTTGTACAAGAGCCAGATTACATTCAGTTTGATAACGTTACTTTTTCATATCCTTCATCAATTGAAACAAATTTAAAAAATGTTTCGTTCTCATTAAAACAAGGAGACACACTTGGAGTTGTTGGGAAAACAGGAAGCGGGAAAACGACGCTCGTTCGTCAGCTTCTTCGTCAATATCCACTTGGGGAAGGGGATATTGCGGTTTCTGATGTGAAGCTAGATAAAATTACGAATGATAACGTACTTGGCTGGATCGGGTATGTACCTCAGGAGCACATTTTGTTTTCAAAAACAGCGAAGGAAAATATTTTATTTGGAAATAGAGAAGCGACTGAAGAAGAACTTGAAAAAGCGATTGAAATAGCTGCGTTTAAAAAGGATTTAGAGTTTTTACCAGAAGGTTTAGAAACGCTTGTTGGAGAGAAAGGTGTTTCTTTATCCGGTGGGCAAAAGCAAAGGATTTCTATTGCGAGGGCTGTTATTCAAAATCCAGAAATTTTAATTTTGGACGATTCTTTATCAGCTGTTGATGCTCGCACAGAAGCAGCAATTATTGAAAATATACGAACAGAAAGAAGCGGGAAGACGACGATTATAACGACGCATCGTTTATCAGCGGTGCAGCATGCTGATTGGATTCTCGTTATGGATAACGGTGAAGTTATTGAAGAAGGTTCGCATGAAGCGCTCGTTCGAAATGGGGGCTGGTATGCTGAGCAGTTCGGCAGACAACAAGGTGAAAGTGAAAGTGCGGATAGTGGGGTGAAAATATGAGTGTTTCAAAACGATTGTTTCAATATGCGATGAAAGTGAAGGGGCCAATCTTTGCAGCGATGGCGATGCTATTTGTTTTCGTCATTGCAGAACTCGCGGGTCCTTTCGTCGCAAAAACGATGATTGATGAGCATATCGTTGGAATAGAGAGACCTTGGTATGAAACAGAGAAGAGTGAGGATGCTGTTTCATATAATGGAGCCTTTTATAAGCGAAGTGATCGCTTTGAGGAAGGTGAGCAAAAAGGGAAAGAGGTCCGAGTGATTCAAGTTGGTTTTCAGTACTATTTTGTACCGAATAAAATAACGCTTGAAGGAACGCGTTCTGTTAAGGGTGATATGCTTACAGTACAAAGTGGTAAGGCAGTGCAAGTGTATAAAGTGAAAGCCTTAACGAAAGAAGAAGTATTTGCGTTTTATAAACCAGAAATAAACCGACTATTACTACTTGGTGGCGGATATTTCGCTTTATTAGTAGTCGTATCATTATTTGCATACGGAAAGCAGTTCTTCTTACAGAAGGCAGCAAACAAAATTATTCAAATTATGAGAGAGGATGCTTTTTCTCATATACAAACGTTGCCAATTCGTTATTTCGATCATTTACCAGCAGGGAAAATTGTATCGCGTGTAACGAACGATACAGAAGCGATTCGTGATTTATATGTAACAGTGCTTGCGACATTCGTCTCTAGTATCATCTATATTATCGGGATTTTCGCTGCGCTATTTTTACTTGATGTAAAACTGGCGGCGCTATGTTTACTTATCATCCCAATTTTAATTGTTTGGGCGATTATGTATAGAAAGTATGCGTCTGTATACAATCATAAAATGCGTTCGCGTTTATCGGATATTAACGGAACAGTGAATGAATCGATTCAAGGGATGCCAATTATTCAAGCATTTCGTCAAGAGCGTGAAACGAAGAAGGAATTTGAAGAACTCAATGGCGATTATTTTAAATATCAAAATAAAATTTTAAATTTAAATGCAGCAACTTCGCATAATTTAGTGTCCGTATTAAGAAACATCGCTTTTACAGGTGTAATTTGGTATTTCGGTGGTGCTTCATTAAGCGCTTCGGGCATCGTTTCACTTGGGATACTTTATGCTTTCGTCGATTATTTAACGAGGTTATTCTCACCAATTACGAACATGGTGAACCAACTTGCTAACTTAGAGCAATCGCGTGTTGCATCAGAGCGTGTCTTTGAATTGCTAGAGGAAAAGGGAGAGGCAGTAGAAGAAGAACGTATGCCTCGCTTAACCGGAAATGTGAAATTCGATAATGTTTCGTTTTCTTACAATGGAAAAGACGAAGTGTTAAAAAATATTTCTTTTGAAGCGAAACAAGGGGAGACAGTGGCACTTGTCGGCCATACTGGATCGGGAAAAAGTTCAATTATGAATGTGCTCTTTCAATTTTATGAATTTCAAAAAGGGAAGCTTACGATTGATGGTCACGATGTAACAAAGATGCCGAAACAAGCAACACGTGAACATATGGGAATTGTATTGCAAGATCCGTTTTTATTTAGCGGGACAGTGGCATCCAATGTAAGCTTAGAAAATGAAGGGATTTCAAAGGATCGCATCGTAAAGGCGTTACGTGATGTTGGTGCTGAACGGTTTGCAAACAACATAGATGAAAAAATTACGGAGAAAGGAAGTACACTTTCAACCGGAGAACGTCAGCTTATATCGTTTGCTAGGGCACTTGCTTTTGATCCGGCGATTTTAATTCTAGATGAAGCGACTTCCAGTATTGATACAGAAACAGAAGCGATGATTCAACAAGCGCTAGAAGTTGTGAAAAAAGGACGAACGACGTTTATTATCGCTCATCGTCTTTCAACAATTAAAAGTGCTGATCAAATTATTGTGCTTGATAGAGGAACGATTTTGGAAAAAGGTTCCCATGATGAATTAATGAAAAAGCGCGGGCGTTATTACGATATGTACAAAACGCAAATGGAAGGAAACCAGAGTGCTTAATATGTATAGAGAGAACTTGCGGAAACCGCAAGTTCTTTTTTGATTGGCAAATATATCAGCGATTCGACAAAGGATATCGACTCTTCGACAAACCACGACAAGGTAATATAATAAGAAGTATTGTTTTACCTTTTTCTTTATAAATGCTATATTTAAAAATGTTACTTATTTTTTGTATGTAGCGTTATTTTTCCATTTTGTTTGATTATGAAGAAAAAGGTTAAACTAAATAAGAACATTTTCATTGAAAAATTGTTCGAAATTGCATACAATCAATATAGTTTTTAAATTCCTATCAGAATACTTGGAGGACTACTATCATGAAAAAATTATTTTCAGTGCTTGCAGTAACTACATTAGCGATTGGGATTGTAGCGGGCTGTGGCAAAGAAGAGAAAAAAGATACAGCTAGTCAAGATGCGTTACAGAAGATAAAACAAAGCGGTGAGCTTGTAATTGGTACAGAAGGTACATATCCACCATTTACGTTCCACGATACAAACGATAAATTAACGGGGTTTGACGTTGAATTAGCAGAAGAAGTTGCAAAACGTTTAGGTGTAAAACCTGTATTTAAAGAAACGCAATGGGATAGCTTACTTGCAGGAATAGATGCAAAACGTTTCGACATGGTTGCGAACGAAGTTGGTATTCGTGAAGATCGCCAAAAGAAATATGACTTCTCTAGTCCATATATTTCTTCTTCAGCAGCATTAGTTATTGCGAAAGATAAAGATAAACCTGCTACATTTGCTGACGTAAAAGGATTAAAAGCAGCACAATCTTTAACAAGTAACTACGCAGATATTGCTAAGAAAAATGGTGCGGAAATCACAGGTGTAGAAGGATTTAGCCAAGCAGCAGAATTATTAAGTTCTGGCCGCGTTGATTTCACAATCAATGATAAATTATCAGTGTTAAACTATTTAGAAACGAAAAAAGATGCAAAAATTAAAATTGTAGATACAGAAAAAGAAGCGTCACAAAGTGGATTCTTATTCCGTAAAGGTAGCGACAAACTTGTACAAGAAGTAAATAAAGCGTTAGAAGATATGAAAAAAGATGGTACGTACGATAAAATAACGAAAAAATGGTTCGGTGAAAATGTATCTAAGTAGCGCATTGATGTCAGATCGATTGTCTACTTGGATGGATATTATGCAGACTTCCTTCGCGCCTATGCTGAAGGAAGCTGTCTTTACGACAATTCCGTTAACGCTTATTACATTTATTATCGGTATTATACTTGCGACGCTAACAGCGCTCGCGCGTATTTCAGGTAGTCGTATTTTACAATGGATTGCTCGTATCTATGTATCTATCATTCGCGGAACGCCACTTCTTGTACATTTATTTATTATTTTCTATGGCCTTCCAACTCTTAATATTGAGGTTGAGCCATATACAGCAGCAATTGTTGGTTTTTCATTAAATGTTGGTGCGTATGCATCTGAAATTATTCGTGCTTCTATTCTTTCTATTCCGAAAGGACAGTGGGAAGCAGCTTACACAATTGGGATGACATATCCGCAAGCATTAAAACGTGTTATTTTACCGCAAGCAACGCGTGTATCAATCCCGCCGCTTTCGAATACATTTATTAGTTTAGTGAAGGATACTTCATTAGCGTCGTTAATTTTAGTGACAGAAATGTTCCGAAAAGCGCAGGAAATTGCGGCAATGAACTATGAGTTTTTAATTGTTTATTTCGAAGCAGGTCTAATTTATTGGGTAATTTGCTTCTTATTATCTATCGTGCAACAAATATTAGAAAAACGTTCAGAACGTTATACTCTAAAATAACCCTTTCATAAAAGGAGTTTTTGTTTTTATGATTTCAATTCAACATTTACAAAAAAGTTTCGGAGATAATACCGTACTAAAACATATAGATTTATCAGTTGAGAAGGGCGAAGTTGTTGTTATTATCGGGCCATCTGGATCTGGTAAGACGACATTCTTGCGTTGCCTCAATGTACTAGAAACGCCGAACGCTGGTAGTATTCGCATCGGTAATAAAGAGCTTGATTTCTCTAAAAAAGTATCGAAGAAAGATATTGTAAATCTTCGTACGCAAACAGGTATGGTATTCCAGCACCATAATCTATTCCCGCATTTAACAGCAATTCACAATGTAATGGAAGGGCTCGTTACAGTGAAAAAGATGGGGAAAGAAGAAGCGAAGAAAAAAGCGAACTACTTCCTTGAAAAAGTTGGTCTTGCGGATAAAGTGGATTTATATCCGTTCCAATTATCAGGCGGACAACAACAGCGCGTCGGGATCGCTCGTGCGCTTGCGATGGAGCCGGAAGTATTACTATTTGATGAGCCAACGTCAGCTCTTGATCCTGAACTAGTTCAAGAAGTTTTAAAGGTTATGAAAGAACTTGCTAAAGAAGGAATGACGATGGTCATTGTAACGCATGAAATGCGCTTTGCTCATCAAATTGCGAACCGTGTTATTTTCATGGATGGCGGTGTCGTTGTCGAACAAGGTACACCGGAAGCTGTATTTACAAACCCAAAAGAAGAACGAACGAAGAAGTTTTTACAAATGTTGCAATAAATTAAGGAAGGTCTCAGGGCATATGCCCTGAGACCTTTTTGCCATATATATTTATTTTTGGAATCCGCCAAGACTTTGCTCAGCCATTGCAACTAAACGTTTTGTAATTTCTCCACCAACAGAACCGTTAGCGCGAGCCGTAGAATCTGCTCCTAATTGTACACCAAATTCTTGAGCGATTTCGTACTTCATTTGATCGATTGCTGCTGTTGCACCTGGTACTACTAATTGATTGTAAGAACTTTGGTTTGCCATAGGAATATATCCTCCTTAGAGTTATAAAAGTTTTTTTGGTTGGACTAGCTGGATTTGAACCAGATATTATCGCCCCGTTTGGCGCTAATCCATCGGTAATTAAGTTTGTACTCATAGTATGGATGTTACCTAGAAAGATATACAAAATAATAATTTGTAAATTTTGTCAAAAAAACGTAGTGATTTCGTAAATTATGAAATAAGAGTAATCGTTGTATTTTTAAGAAAGAAGGCTAAACTAAGAGCGAAATCATATGCGTTAATTTTTTGTGCTTACAGCTTAGTAAAATAAAGTGAAACTTTAATCAGTGGAGTGGGGGTTTTGTTCATCCCTCACTGATTATTAGCCCTCACCAATCGGGCGTTTACGGGTAGCCCGGCTCCCACCTAACTTCTTTGATCCTGCCGAATTTTGAGATGGAAGTCTTACTGCCCGCAAATAGCGGGATAAAAATTAAATCGGCAGCAACTGCATAGTCCTGTTTTAACCCAGGAGGGGGCAGAAAAAGAAACTAACCGCTCCTATGCATGGCTAGACGTTTTTTCAGCTTGATGTTATTAAACAGATTAGAGAAACAAAAATGAAAATGGTATCAACTTCGTATATCTGTTTTAACCTGAGATGGGGCAGAAAAAGAAACTAACCGCTCCTATGCGCGGATAGATGCTCTCTTCAATCTAAAAAAGAGGCTTTTTAATTGTTTTAAACGATAACGTATGGAGGAATCATGATGGGAATTTGTCCGCTTTGCAACGCACTAGAATCACAAACATATTCTTGTCAAAATTGCCAAGGAATACTCCAAGATTATGGGAAAGCTGTAGATTACATAGATGATTACAGTGCATATATGGATCAGGACTTATTAAGTGCGGTAGATGGTCTAACACATAATAATTCAAATGATTACTGCAATCATATTTTTTATTGCGGAGTATGTAATGTGGAAACGGAAGTTGTAGTGAAGTTTGTATAAAGTGAAACTTTAATCAGTGGGGGTTTTGTTCATCCCCCACTGATTATTAGCCCGACTCTCACCTAACTTCCTCGCATTCTCCGAATTTTGAGGCGGGAGTCTTACTGCCCGTAAATAGCAGGATAAATAGAAAACTTCCACCTTATGAGTGAGGTGGAAGTTTTTGTTTTTGTATTTGTGAGTTAATCATAGGGGACGGGATACTTCCGGTGTCAGGTGCAGGATTTGATTGTATTTGAGATGTTTTTTCTTTCGGACCGCACAAAGAATGTTCAGTTAAATAGATGGCATATTCATAAAATAATTGGCGCGTAAGTTCACTTTGTTCTTTTAACTTTTCATCTTGGAATACAGTTCGCCCCGGTTTAGAATTTGCTTCAAATAGCCACGGATTTTCCGCGGTGTCTAAACCAATGTCAAAACCAATTTCTCCAATGTTCCCGGTTACTTGTTGGTCGAGTGCGTAACTGATTTGTAAGGCTGTTTGTTTTAGTTTATTTTCAATTTGAACTTGCTTTGTTGAATCAGGAAACAGTTCCTGAAGTAATTTCGTATCACCACCGCTATTTACATGAGTTGTTAAGCTACCTTTGCCGGCGATTTTTGCGACGATTGCACTGACTACCCAATTACCAAAATGGTTTTTATTTGTATGAATGCGAAAATCTACGGGTTGCCCTTCGAAGCGGAGTAGTGAGATACCTTGTTGGACGATAAATTTCTTTAAATCATGTCCTTTTAATACATGGTTCAGAAGTGTTTCTAATGATTGATACTTTCTTAGTTTATTTTGGTCATTTTCACGATAACGACAATAGTAGCAATTCTCCGTTTGAGAATAGAGTATTTGATGAATATTTCTTCCGAAGCTACCATGTATCGGTTTCATATAAATATATTTATACGTACCAAGGAGTCGTTCTACTTGTTCAAAATGTTGAAATGCCTCTGTTTTTGGTAAGAATGGTTTAATCGGATCTTCTTTTATTAAAAGTTGATGGACTTCCCATTTGTTAAAAAATCCTGGATTAAACCACGGGATTGCATAGTCGCTTTCTAATCGTTTCTTTGCTCTTACGATAGGTTTGTAATTTTCTGATTGGCGATTTGGTAAACGGTCGTAAATGACATTTGGTAAAGGGACTTTGTTTTTCACCCATTTCTCTTCTTGATAGAAGTACCCTTCAATTGTTTCCTCTTCCCAGTCTATATGTTGAATGCCAAAGACAAATACAAATGGCTGCAATGTGAATGGTGGTGTTAGTAGCTCACCGAGAGAGAGGGAACGGTTTCCTAAAGGAGAATTAGAATCATCGTTAAATCCAGTTGTGAAAATCCCGATTAATGGACCGAAAACAATGGTTTGATTTTGTATGAAGGCATCGATTGTTGCTGAATGCGGTAGTAAAAGTTTAGCTGCAATTTGTTCTCCAATAATGATTTCTCGAGTGAATGAATAATGAATTTTAATATTCTCACATGTAATATAACGTAAGCCAAAGGAAAGTGATGTAATTGGTGGTGTAATAGAAAAAACGTAAGGTAAAGTAATACTATTTGGATTCTCATCTGAAATACGTAATGTATATATGTGCTCTTTCAACGGGGATTTCCTCCTTTCGTTATGGTGTAAATCGGCTAAACTTTAATGGACCATGAAAAATTTGTTCAGCTAACTGGTCGTTGTACTTGGTGTAAATTTCGTATGACGGCATTGTATTGACGTACATAAGCCAAATGGCACCTTTGTGATCCATAATGGTAGAAAGCTCTAATTCAAATAATGAAGAATAGGACTGATCAAGTGTTTTAAAAACTTCAGTTACAACGTCATGTAAAGCATCTTTCAATAATTGAACGCCAGTTGAAGAAAGTAAATATTTAATTTTAGGAAATGGATGTAACATAGAACGTTCTGTTGCTGAAAGTAAAAATTGTGTAGGGAAGGTATCCTTTTGTATAAATTGACCGAGTACTTCCCAATTCTGTTCTTTATTTTTTTGCATAATGGTTCGAATATGAATTGGATATGATAGTTGATTTGGAGGTTGTAACATTGGATGAATCATATAACGGGATGCGTGTATGTGAAATTTGCACCATGATATAAATTCATCTGTCCGTTTGAATTGAGTAGAAGTATGATGCTGTTCATTTATTGTATCGATATGAAATGTTTTATTTTTGTAAGTGGCCCGATATAAATTTTCATTGGAATGTATATT
Source organism: Bacillus sp. NP247 (assembly GCF_018966865.1). Taxonomy (NCBI): domain Bacteria; kingdom Bacillati; phylum Bacillota; class Bacilli; order Caryophanales; family Bacillaceae; genus Bacillus; species Bacillus sp. NP247. The sequence goes on from NZ_CP076653.1 coordinate 3,536,522, forward strand.
GATTGGTCTTATAATGATATCTCTTGTTTCTAGTAGTAATTTAAAAATTCCTTGTACTGTCCCTTTTTTTATTTTTGGTACGTAAGGAGAAAGACGTTTATTAGTAAGAAAAAGATTGTGCAAATCGTTTGGATTAATAAGCGTGTTGTTTAAAAAAGTAGTGGAAGAACGTTTGTGTAATGAGTGAATAATCGCATTTGCTTGTTGGAATTCCTCATCCTCTTTGAAATGACAACGATCATATATATATGAAGGAATGGGAAAGGTTTGATTTATCCAATTTCCTGTATCTGTATCGTAAATAAGACCGGAAATAAGATCTGTCTTTGAATCAATGCTAAACGGTGTGAATTGAGCAACGACGTTATGATAAAGACGAGCACGCTTAGCGATTTCGGTGTAATACGTTTGCTCGTGATGGAGCCCGGAAGTTAAAAGACCAAGAACCAACGAAATCACTCCTTTATTAACAGGATGTTTGCATAATAGGCGAAGCTATATATTGCAAATACGTTTTTATACCATTATACTTTTGTCCGTATGATGATATGCTATAGTTTTGGAGAAGTGAAAGGTTGATTGTGATGAATATATGGTTGAATATGTTAACAACGACAGGACTCGGGGCAATTATTGGAGGGTACACAAATCATTTAGCAATAAAAATGTTATTTCGTCCTCATCGTCCTATATATATTGGGAAGTTTCAAGTTCCATTTACGCCAGGGTTAATTCCGAAGCGCCGTGATGAGCTTGCTGTTCAATTAGGAAAAATGGTTGTAGACCATTTGTTAACACCAGAAGGAATCGGAAAGAAACTAACAAACGAAGAGTTTCAAGCCGGTTTAATCCGCTGGGCGCAAGTTGAAGTTGAGAAAGTAATTACGAATGAACAATCGTTACGGGATATGTTAGAAAAATGGAGTTTAACACATGTCGAAGAAGAGGCGACTCAAAAAATCGAACATGTTATTACAGAAAAAATTCATGCATTTTTAGCAGAGTATTATACATATACATGGGAACAAGCATTGCCTCATTCTGTTCATGAAAAAGTAGAGCATGCGATTCCGAATGTCTCGGCGTTTATTTTAGAGCGAGGAATTCGCTTTTTTGAAAGTGAAGAAGGAAAAGCACGTCTTTCAAAAATGATTGATGATTTCTTTGCTTCTAGAGGAACACTGCTTAACTTAGTCGGGATGTTTTTAGGAAATGTAAGTGTAGTGGATCGTGTGCAGCCGGAAGTAATTAAGTTTTTAGGTCAAGATGGTACGAAGCAGATTTTAAGTGATGTACTGCAAAAAGAGTGGGAAAAGTTAAAAGGAAGAGATGTAAAAGAATTAGAAACGTTTGTAGAACAAGAAATGATTGTAAGCTCTATCCTGTCAGCAGTTAAAGTTGAGGAAAGAGTGAGTAAATTTTTAAATCAGTCTGTTCAGCAAGTATGTGAGCCGGTTCGAGAAACAATCATTGAAAAGTTGGTCCCTGGCCTGATGCAGAAAGGATTGCAGTGGGGGACAGAAAACGTCGGGAGTATATTGAAAAATCTACACCTTGCGGAAATCGTACAGCAAGAAGTGTCTACATTTTCTACAGAAAGACTAGAAGATCTTGTACTATCTATTACAAAAAATGAGTTGAAGATGATTACATATTTAGGGGCATTATTAGGAGGAACGATTGGATTTATGCAAGGCTTGTTGCTCTTGTTCCTTAAGTAATAAAAGTGAAATTTCTTCACATCTCTTGCATAGTTTGATATGGTAAGAAGAGGTGCGGATAAAAAGCACTTAAAAGGCAGTGCGAGCGAAAAGCGCTAGCCTTCTAAAGGAGGAAAAATAAAATGACAAAAAACATTCATGATGTTGCATATGAATTACAAAAAGCAATCGCTGAAAACGAAGATTTCCAAACATTAAAAGCAAGCTACGCAGCAGTACAAGGAGATGCAGCTTCAAAGAACTTATTTGAAGAGTTCCGTACAATGCAACTTGGCCTACAACAAAAAATGATGCAAGGTCAAGAAATCACTGAAGAAGATAACCAAAAAGCGCAAGAAGTTGTAGCTCGCATTCAACAAGATGTTAAAATCACAAAGTTAATGGAAACTGAGCAACGTTTAAATATCGTTATCACTGACGTTAACAAAATCATTATGCAGCCACTTGAAGAATTATATAGCGCGCAACAAGCGTAATGATGGAAGACGCTCCTAGAATATAGGGGCGTCTTTTTGTTTAGGAAATGGATGAATTGCATTTTGATAGTCCTTTCGCAAAAAAGCTCATTCAAAACAGTCTTTTTTAGTGACTATTTTGAATGGGCTTATGATAGATTCTACAATTTTTGAATATTTCATCATTTGTTGAAATACTCAGTTTCAATATTCTTTTCCTTCAAAAACTTTTCAATCTCTTTTTGCTTTCTACCATTAACTTTCTCAAAGCGCTTTGTAAAAGAAAAATCGGCCTTAAATAAGTTACCATCTTGAGCGATTTTTTCTATTTCTTGATCTAGCTCTACTGAAAGTGCTGTAGACGATGAAATAAATTCATAGATTTCTTTCGAAGGCTTTTTGTAATCATCAGGTATAGTATTGTTACTAATAAAATCATGGAAATTCGCATCATTTTGTTTCGCTAAATCTATTAGTTTTTTTAATTTCTCTCGGTCGGATTCAGTGACATTCTCGTCAGACATGGCTGATGAAAGGGGAACGGTGTTTTCAAATAACTCTCCGCTATAATCTAAATAATTTTTTACATTTTGTTTCATTTCGTCTTCATTAATATTTTCGTTCTTTTTTTGAGAGTTAAATATATTTTCTGGAATTTTAATAGTAACATCTTTAATAGATTGTACATCGTCAAATTTATCGGATTGTTTATTGTTCGTATCATTAGATTGTGCACTGTGTGAACAAGCTGATATAAATAAAAGAGTAAGCAGTATGAGTGGATATAAAGTATATTTCTTCATTTTAATCTCCTTTTTCATTCATTAATATCTTTGTAAAATGGCAAAATTCCACTTTAAATACTTTACTAAAATTGAGTATACATGTTTTATCATTTGGTAAGATATCACAGAAATTAGTAAACCGATGCAAAAAGCTATGAACACACTATATACATCTGAATAACTGATTTGATGAAATCCTTTAAAAAATCCTAATCCTAGTAATAAAATAGGTGAAATGATTAACAATGGTGTGGCAATTATAAGTGCTAGAAGAATCGGTAATAGAAAGAGTAATAAGAAAAAGGCGATAATGATAAATATAAAGTTTAAAACACTTAAGCTCATAACAGAAAATATTGCTGTTATAATATTTTTGAGGCTTCGTTTCTTGTCAGCGTTGCTTATTGCATATGTAACATTAAGTTCTTTAGCGATAGTTTTAGGGTTTCCTAGCTTTTTAGAAATTTCTTCTTCAGATTTTCCGTCCTGTTTACCGCTAATAAAATGAGTTTCGTATTCCGAGATAATATCTTGTCTTTCTGAATTAGGCATATTCCGTAGAGAAGAACTAAGTTGTTTTAAAAATTCACTTTTGTCCATTTCAATCACTTTCCTTTATAAAATGATTAATTACACCTGGGAATCTTATCTGTTTTTGAGTAAATAGCATAACCTTTCTGCATTTTTGAAATGGGTACATACTGATTCCAATTAATGGTTATTTAATTATTTACAAATATACCATTTTCTAGTATTCTTTGCAAGGTACTGTAATATTGTTAATACCAGAATAGATAAACGTCTTTTTATATGTTTCTAGAGGAGGATATCAGAATGGTATTTTAAGATAAACAAAAGATTGTAAGCGTATTCCCTAATGATTGTCAAAATACTGTCAAATTCATAGAGTTGGAAAAATAATGTATTTGTACTATAATGATAAACGAGATATATTACACTATGTTAATTAATGTGGTGAAGTATACAAAATAAAAATCTTTATTACACACATTATGAAATAAAGGGATGATTAGTTTGAGTACAGGTGTAAAAGCAAACGACGTGAAAACAAAAACAAGAGGAGCAGATCTTGTTGTTGATTGTTTAATTAAACAAGGTGTTACACATGTTTTCGGTATTCCAGGAGCGAAGATTGACTCTGTATTTGATGTGCTGCAAGAAAGAGGACCAGAGTTAATTGTTTGTCGTCATGAACAAAACGCAGCATTTATGGCAGCTGCTATTGGTAGATTAACAGGGAAACCAGGCGTGTGTCTTGTAACTTCAGGACCAGGGACATCAAATTTGGCGACAGGTCTTGTTACTGCGAATGCGGAGAGTGATCCCGTTGTTGCTTTAGCTGGTGCAGTTCCGCGTACTGATCGATTAAAACGTACGCACCAATCTATGGATAATGCTGCACTATTCGAACCAATCACAAAATATAGCGTAGAAGTAGAGCATCCTGATAATGTGCCAGAAGCACTGATAAATGCATTTCGAAGTGCTACTTCCACAAATCCAGGAGCAACTTTAGTAAGTCTTCCGCAAGACGTTATGACTGCGGAAACGACTGTAGAGTCTATCGGTGCGCTTTCTAAGCCACAACTTGGAATCGCTCCCACACAGGATATTACATATGTAGTAGAAAAAATAAAAGCAGCGAAATTACCAGTTATTTTACTCGGTATGAGAGCGAGCACGAATGAAGTAACGAAAGCGGTTCGTGAATTAATTGCGGATACAGAGCTTCCTGTCGTTGAAACATATCAAGCAGCTGGAGCAATTTCACGTGAGTTAGAAGATCATTTCTTTGGTCGCGTTGGATTATTCCGTAACCAACCAGGTGATATTTTACTAGAAGAAGCGGATCTTGTTATTTCTATCGGTTATGACCCAATTGAGTATGATCCGAAATTCTGGAATAAACTTGGGGACAGAACGATTATTCATCTTGATGATCATCAAGCAGATATCGATCATGATTACCAACCAGAGCGTGAATTAATTGGTGATATCGCTTTAACTGTAAATAGCATTGCGAAAGAATTACCAAAACTTGTACTATCTACGGAATCAGAAGAAATTTTAGAACGATTGCGCGCGAAATTATCAGAACAAGCGGAAGTTCCAAATCGTGCTTCAGAAGGTGTTACTCATCCACTTCAAGTCATCCGTACACTGCGTTCTTTAATTGGTGACGATACAACGGTTACGTGTGACATCGGTTCCCATTCTATTTGGATGGCGAGATGTTTCCGTTCTTATGAACCACGTAGACTATTATTTAGTAACGGTATGCAAACGTTAGGTGTTGCACTACCTTGGGCAATTGCCGCTACTTTAGTTGAACCGGGCAAAAAAGTTGTTTCCGTGTCAGGTGATGGCGGTTTCTTATTCTCTTCAATGGAGTTAGAAACAGCGGTACGTTTAAATGCACCGGTTGTACATCTCGTTTGGAGAGACGGTACATATGATATGGTTGCGTTCCAACAAATGATGAAATACGGCAGAACATCAGCTACAGAGTTTGGCGATGTTGATCTTGTGAAATATGCAGAAAGTTTCGGTGCAATAGGTCTTCGTGTTAATACACCAGACGAATTAGAAGGTGTATTGAGAGAAGCGTTAGAAGCAGAAGGCCCTGTCATTGTTGATATTCCAATCGATTACCGTGACAACATTAAGTTAAGTGAAAAACTATTACCAAATCAATTAAATTAAGATGGGCGTGAGTGAGATGAGTGTTGCACAAGTAATTGATATTGATGCGAAAAGAACGAAAACGAATAATGAAGTATATCAAACTTCAACGATGCTTGCGTTATTAGATGGTATATACGATGGTGTTATTAGCTTTGAAGAATTGAAAGAGCGCGGGGATTTCGGCATCGGTACATTTGATCAATTAGATGGTGAAATGATCGCATTTGATAATGAATTTTATCATTTACGTTCAGACGGTTCAGCAGAAAAAGTAGAACCGGAAGAAACAACGCCGTTTGCGACTGTAACATTTTTTGAAAAAGAAATGAGTTATACGGTAGAGCGTCCAATGAATCGTGAAGAAGTGGAAGCATTATTACATGAATTAATGCCAAGTAAAAACTTATTTTATGCGATTCGAATGGACGGCACGTTCCGTGAAGTAAGAACGAGAACTGTTCCGAGACAAGAAAAACCGTATACGCCGCTCGTTGAAGTGACGAAATCACAACCGATTTTTTCATTTAAAAATACAGAAGGTACGCTAGCTGGATTTTGGACACCAGATTACGCGCAAGGTATTGGTGTAGCGGGGTTCCACTTACATTATATTGATGATGAAATTCGCGGGGGCGGACATGTTTTCGATTATGTTGTAGAAAACTGTACGATCCAAATTTGTCAAAAAGCTCATATGCATTTAGCACTTCCGGAAACAGCTGATTTTATGGCAGCTGAATTATCAAGAGAAAACTTAGAAAGTGATATCGCGACCGCGGAAGGCGCGGAGTAAAAGGACCTCTGTTAAGTAGATAGTATTTAAACAGCACAATTAAACAACCTGAGGTCTATATTTATATGGACTCAGGTTATTTAATTTCTTTTGGAATCTTTGTTGATTGTAAAGTATATATATTTGCGCAGGGCAAGTTTAACCTCATCGGCTTTACAGAGAAGAGTATAAATGAAAACACTTTGATTTAAAATGGCTGAAGCAGTTTTCTATACAAGCATTATCCCAATCGCTTCTCCTTCAAGACATACTTGCTTTCATCTGATATTTTTTTAATTTATTTTAATGAAATTTCATGTTCTGGTTCCAAATGGATTATTATATGAGCACGTTCAAATTGTTTTATAATATTTTCTTCAATTCGATCACATAATCTATGTGCTGTTTCAATGTTGTAGTGAGATGAAACGACAAGATGAAAATCTACGTATTCAGTTGGGCCTGAACGTCTTGTGCGAAAATCATGAAATTCAATATATTCATCTTTATAAGATTCAATAATTTTTATGATTTTTTCTTCTTCTGCGGGTAATAAGCGTGCATCAACTAGTGGAGGGAAGGATTCTTTCATTAATTTGTAAGCTTCAAACATAATATAAACAGCTAAAATTATCCCAATAATTGGGTCTAGAAAATACCATTCAGTTAAGCTAACTAGAAATAAGCTAATTGCAACACCCAATGAAGTATAAACATCTGTGAGTAAATGTAGTGCATTAGATTTCATTGCAATAGAATTTGTTTTTTTAGCAGTTTTGTTAACAATTCGTGATACTACAAAATTGATGGATGCTCCTATCAACATCACGAATATTCCTAAAAATGGAAGTTTAATTGGTTCAGGATGTATTAATTTAAGAATACATTCATAAATGATCCAAAAACCAGCTACAAAAATTAGTAATGTTTCAATAGTTCCAGAAATATTTTCTATTTTTCCATGTCCATAGGGGTGTATTTTATCAGCTGGTTTATTCGAAATTCGGACAGAAAAGAAAGCGATGATTGAAGCTAATAAATCTAATGAGGAATGAATAGCCTCGGAAAGAATGGCTACTGAACCAGTAAATATACCAACAACAACTTTTAAAACAACAACAAAAGAATTACTTAATACTGATAAAAAGGCTACTTTGGATGAATTCATTTTTATATGTTCCTCCTAGCTCTTATAATTTACCTTTTTTATGTTATCAGTTCAAAATACAGTGGGTCTATAGCAACCTTTTTGTAAAGGACAATGAAATTTGAAAGCATTTCAATATGTTTCCCTTGGGCATAGTTGGTTATTAATCAAAAAAATATGATTATTCATTAGTGAACAGATTAATGTGCTTTCTTTGTATTGTTTACTATAGGGGAGCCTATCATTTAAGCTCCCCTTTTTATTTTGAAACAAACGGATGCCCCTCATAATAAAAACGCCACGGATAATGCACAGCTTCTTCTGCATAGTCGATGTTAATACGAGGTCCTGCCGTTATTTTATTTTGTGATGACATATGTTCTTCTTCTGGAACGAGTTCAATATGTAACGTATCACTTTGTAATGATACGCCGCGCTCTTCTAAAGTGATTCCGAGTGCGCGGCATAGTTTTCCGGGGCCATTTGTTAAGCTTTTATACTGAGCTTTCGTAATGTTAGTTTTGTTGTAGCGCGCTAGTGTCATGTCTTCGATTCCGTCTACAGGTTCAAGAGCACGAATAAGAACTCCTTGCGGGGTGCCGATTGGTGCTGTAATTACGTTAAAGCAATGATACATACCGTAAATTAAATATACGTAAGCATGTCCTGGTGCACCGAACATTACTTCTGTTCGATTAGTCCGTCTTCCTCCATAACTATGAGCGGCCTTATCATCTGGACCTTTGTATGCTTCTACTTCTACAATAATTCCGCTTCGCTTTATGCCGTCTACAATATGAACGAGTTTATGTCCAAGTAACTTCTTTGCGACCTCTAACGTATCGTCTTCATAAAAAGAAGGTGGTGCCTGCATTGTACTATCTCCTTTGCGAGTTGTATATGTATATAGTAAACCAAATTTTAAGTAGTAATTCTAACTCGTTCTATTTACTACATTTATTTCATAAATTATGGATAGAGTACAACAGCGAAGAGGGGGAGTGCGACATGATTTATCGCTTACTAGCTCTTAATATAGATGGGACACTACTATACAACAACGGAAGAATTGCTAAAGGGTTACGGGAGACAATTGAATTTGTGAAAAGAAAAGATGTATACGTTACATTGTTTACGAGGCGCAATTTTCAATCTGCTTATAAAATAGCGAAGGCGTTAAAATTAGATTCTATATTAGTTACACACGGTGGAGCTTTCGTTTCAGCAACGTTAGATAAGCCGTTCGTTCAAAGGAGATTATCTGAAGAGAAAACCTTTAATATCGTGCAAGTGTTAGAGCATTTTGATTGTAATGTTCGCATTTCTCATGAACGATTTTCAATTGGGAATCGTGAGAGAAATACACCAAACTTAATTGCGCGTACTGTATTATCAAGCGCAGATCCATTATTTTATCCGGTTCAATTTGTAGATTCTTTAGGAGATGCACTGCGTGATCATCCGGTAGCAGCGCCAAAAATTGATGTCGTTTTCCATACGAAAGGTGAAAAAGAAAGAGGGATGAATACGTTAAGAAAGGCATTTCAAGATGTAGAGTACATCGAGTGTGATGCGAGGCATATAGAAATTCTCCCTCAAAATGTATCAAAACTACGTGGTTTACAATTACTTGGGGAGCATTTAAATATTAACCTTAGTGAAATGGTTGCGATTGGAGATAGCATAGAAGACTTAGAGGTAATTGAAAATGTTGGGCTTGGGGTAGCAATGGGGAACGCTCCTGTAGAGTTAAAGCAAGCCGCAGACTGGATTACACGTTCTAATACTGAGAACGGCGTAGAGTATATGATTAAAGAGCATTTTCGTAAGCAATTCCCGCTTCCTTTTTTAAAGAATCATAAACATACACCGAAACGATGAAAGAAAAACGTAGCCTTTTGGCTACGTTTTTTTGTCGACCTGATTTAAAAAACTTAAATTTATATTCCAATGAAAAATGAAAGCGTTTCAGGTGGTGAATTGTGTCTGAAATACATACAATTAACTTGAATACTTTAGAAAACTGTTGTAGAGTGGATGATGTTGCCAAAACAGTTACACCACATGAAATATTCTTCAGGTTAATTTCATTGAGCTCCCATAAGCAAAAGTGCTCCCGCATGTTAGTTTAGTTCACGTATTATCTCAAAAATGAATTGTAGTAGTTTCGCCAATTAGTTGTAGGGCTTCTTTGTTTTATTTAAATGGATTATTTGTAAATTAGTATGAATAGGTTTTAAGTACATCTGAAATGTACTTCTTGTTATAAGTTTTTGAAATTTGAAAAGGGGGAATGAATTTCTTGAGGAAATCATTAAGTCAAAAAGTAAAAAAGATATGCAGTAGTTTTATAATTATATTGTTAGTATGTATGAATTTTTTAATCCATTTACCGTATAAAGCAGAGGCAGCTACAACAGAATTAAAAGGTTTAGGCGATACATCTTATTATAACGCAATCATTTTTGGTGATCATAGTGCAACGAGTGCGGATATTGAGGGTGCGATGGCTGTTCAAAAGAACATGAACGCATCAAGTTATACAGTCGTAGCGGCTGCAACTGGAGCAAACAACTTAGCTGGAGCAAAATGGAAAGATGAAGGATATCCATCATTATTACTAGGTGGTCAATTTACGAAAGCGGGAGCAGGGCAAGTAATTATCCAAGATGGAACAGTGGCGATGACAAAAGATGGTGACCCAGAAGGCGCAATGAAATCATCATATGACCGTATCTCTTATAAAGAGCAAGCGGAGATTGATGCTAAATTTAAAGAATTTAGAAAAGACGTTGATGGTGTAATTGGGGATGCGGGCCAATTACATACCGATAAACCAAAACCTAATATGACCTTTGGGATGGGTGAAGATGTAAATAACCCTAATATTTACGTTTCTTCAGGCCAAAATGGAAAGAAAACATTTGATGTAAAAGACGTTTTTCTTCCGAATGTAGATAATAAAGACTTTATTGTTATTTATTCAGATGCAGAAGAAGTGAATTTTGGTGGCGGTGCAATTTTGTATGATACAACAGATAAGGGAGGGTTCACATTAGTTAATACATCTCAACCATATGATCCTAATTCCTTTTTTACTGAGTTAGCTAGTAAAGTCATTTGGGTGTTCCCTAATGCTACAAAGATATCAACAAAAGGATATGGCGTAGTAGGAAGTGTTTTTGCGCCTAATGCAGTTGTAGAGACAAAAGGTGGTTCTATTAACGGACAAGCCTTTGTTGGTGGATTACACCAAAGAGATGGATTTGAGGTTCATAATTTTAAATTTAACTGGCCGAAATGGAAAAATCCATCAGTGGAAAAAGGAAATTTACAAATTAAAAAAGTTGATGCAAACGATGAAAACATTGTTTTAAAAGATGCAAAATTTGATGTTATAGACAAAGAAAATAATGTTGTGGCTAGTGTTACAACGAATGAAAAGGGTATTGCGGAAGTTAAAGATTTACCACTTGGTGATTATTTTGTAAAAGAAATTAGTGCACCAGAAGGATATATAACAGTTGATACACCAGTAAAAGTAACAATTAATAAGACAAACGTAATTGAACTTGTTATGAAGAATACGAAAAAAGTAGAAACTGGCCAATTTAAATTATTGAAAAAAGATAGTGAATCAGGTCAACTTCTACCAGGTGCAAAATTTGATGTTATAGATAAAGATGGGAATGTTGTGGAAACAATCATTACAGACGATAAAGGTGAGGCTTTATCCAAACACCTTCCAGTTGGAACATATACATTAAAAGAAGTTGAAGCGCCAAAGGGTTATGAACTATCATCTAGCTCAGTTCGTGTTGATGTAGCTGCTAATAAAACAGTGACTGTAGATGTGTTGAATAAAAAGATCGTTGAAAAAGTAACAGGTCAATTTGAAATCGTAAAAGTAGATGCGAATGATAAAACGAAGCTATTATCGGACGCAGAGTTTGAAGTGTATAAAGATGGTGAAAAAATAGATACATTACGAACAGATAAAACAGGTAAAGTAATCTCTAAGAAATTAGAACCAGGAAAATACACATTAAAAGAAACGAAAGCACCACAAGGATATAAGTTGTTAAAAGAAGAAATTGAAGTCGTTGTGGAAGCAAACAAAGTAGTACAAGTACAAGTAGAAAATGCGAAAGAACTAGGAAGCTTACAAGTAATCAAAAAGGATGCAGAGAGTGGAACAGTTCTAGAAGGCGCAGAATTCAGACTAAAAAACGAAACTGGTCAAGTAGTTGGAGAAGCGAAAACAACGAATAAAGATGGTGTTGTGACATTCGAAAACGTAGTGCCAGGTAAGTACACGTTAGAAGAAACAAAAGCGCCGGAAGGCTACAAAGCAGTAGAAGTAACAGTGGAAGTAAATGTTGTAGCAAATGAAGTAGTAAAACAGGAAGTAATGAACGAAAAAGTTCTGGGTCAATTTGAAATCGTAAAAGTAGATGCGAAGGATAAAACGAAGCTATTATCAGATGCAGAATTTACTGTGTGTAAAGATGGTAAAAAGGTAGCGGAACTGAAAACAGATGAGAGTGGAAAAGTGATGTCACCGAAATTACCATTAGGTGAATACACAGTGAAAGAGACGAAAGCACCAGCGGGCTATAAACTTTCTAATAAAGAATGGAAAGTAACAATTCAAAATGAGAAAGAAGTAGTAAAAATAGAGGCAGAAAACGAAAAGTTGTTAGGTTCTCTACAAATTATTAAGACGGATGATAAAGATCAAGCGAAACGTTTAGCAGGCGCAGAATTTACATTGAAAGATGCTAAAGGATATGTTGTAAAAGAAGGAATTACAACAGATGAGTCTGGAACTGTTAAAGTAGACGGACTAGTGCCAGGTGAATATACGTTAGAAGAAACAAAAGCACCAGAAGGTTATGAGTTAACGAAACAAGTAATTCATGTAACAGTAGACGGTGAAAAAGTTGTTGATGTAGAAGTAACGAATAGTAAGAGCCTTGGTCAATTTGAAATCATAAAAGTAGATGCAAACGATAAAATGAAGCTTTTATCAGACGCAGAATTTGAAGTGTATAAAGATGGTAAGAAAGTAGAGACGTTACAAACAGATAAAACAGGTAAAGTCATCTCTGGAAAATTAGAACCAGGAAAATACACGTTAAAAGAAACGAAAGCACCACAAGGATATAAATTACTAAAAGAAGAAATTGAAGTTACTGTTGAAGCGAACAGAGTAGTACCAGTAACAGTTGAAAATGCAAAAGAACTAGGAAGCTTACAAGTAATCAAAAAGGATGCGGAGAGTGGGAAGGTTCTAGAAGGCGCGGAATTTAGACTGAAAAACGAAACTGGTCAAGTAGTTGGAGAAGCGAAAACAACGAATAAAGATGGTGTTGTGACATTCGAAAACGTAGTGCCAGGTAAGTACACGTTAGAAGAAACGAAAGCGCCAGAAGGCTACAAAGCGGTAGAAGTTACAGTAAAAGTAAATGTTGTAGCAAATGAAGTAGCAAAACAAGAAATATTGAATGAAAAAGTGAAAGAAAAAATCACAGGTCAAGTAGAAATTACAAAGATAGATGCTAATGATACAGATAAAAAATTAGAAGGTGCAGTGTTTGAAATTCTGAAAGACGGAATAAAAATAGACACATTAACATCAGATAAAAATGGTAAAGCAACTTCGAAGAAACTGGAACCAGGAGATTACGTTTTAAAAGAAGTCCAGGCTCCAGAAGGATATAATTTATCTAATAAGGGAATTGAATTTACGATTTCTAATGAAAAAATAGTAGTTATAAAGCTTCAAATGACCAATGAAAAAGAAACAAGCAAAGGTCCAGAAAAGCCAGGTGAAGGAACAGAAAAGCCAGGCGAAGGAACAGAAAAGCCAGGCGAAGGAACAGAAAAGCCAGGCGAAGGAACAGAAAAGCCAGGCGAAGGAACAGAAAAGCCAGGTGAAGAAACAGAAAGCCCAGGCGAAGGAACAGAAACTTCAAGTGAAGAAGTAGGAAAGCCTAACTTACTAGAAAAAGAACAAGGCGTTTCTAATAATCAAAAACTTCCAGCTACAGGGCATAATAAGAATTACCTTCCATTTATAGGTGTAATTCTTATGTTATTAGGAATACGTTTAAGATTTATGATTAAAAATAGTTAATAGATTTATAAAAGGCATAAGAGAAATGTTATTTCTTATGCCTTTAAGTTTTTAATAGAAGAAATAAGGTAAAAGCTTCTGTATTGACCTGCAAACGCCCTTCAAGTAAACTAAAGGGAGTTTGCAAATGAAAAGGTGATAATGTTGTTAATTTCAATTAAAACGTTACAAGATGATCGTTTTTTACGCCCGCTACAAAATATTGGCGGTTTATTTTTTGAAGAGAGCACGATAGGGTTTGAGAAAGAAGAAGCAAATCTTATCGTCGATATACAGATAGAAGGTAATGTGACGGCATCGGCTCGTTTAACAGATGTTGCGACTGGAAATGTATATGAAGAAACATTCTCTAAAGATTTATCTGCTTTCACAGAAGAAAAAGAACGTATGAAGCAAGTGAAACATGTTGTTTCTTATGTATATCTTTCTGTACTTCAACAGCTAACTGGACTTGAACAGAGCTGGGGAATTTTAACAGGGGTACGCCCAACGAAGCTTCTTCACAAACTGCTTCAAAATGGTATGTCAAAAGAAGAAGCGCATAAAGAACTTCGTGAAAGTTATTTAATTCATGAAGAGAAAATTGAGCTTCTTCAGCGTATTGTTGATTGCCAATTAGCGGTTGTTCCAGATTTATACCGCTTGAAAGAAGAAGTAAGTATTTACATCGGTATTCCGTTTTGTCCTACAAAATGTGCGTACTGTACGTTCCCAGCTTATGCAATTAACGGACGCCAAGGGTCAGTTGATTCGTTCTTAGGCGGGTTACATTATGAAGTTCGTGAAATTGGTAAGTTTTTAAAAGAAAAAGGTGTTACAGTTACGACGATTTATTACGGCGGTGGTACACCGACGAGTATTACAGCAGAAGAGATGGATATGCTTTATGAAGAAATGTACGAAGCGTTCCCAGATGTGAAAGATGTACGTGAAGTAACAGTTGAGGCAGGTCGCCCAGATACGATCACGCCAGCAAAGCTAGAAGTGTTAAATAAATGGAACATTGACCGTATTAGTATTAATCCGCAGTCATACCATCAAGAGACGCTAAAAGCAATTGGACGTCATCACACTGTAGAAGAAACGATTGAAAAGTATCATTTAGCACGTGAAATGGGAATGAACAATATTAACATGGACTTAATTATTGGTCTTCCTGGTGAAGGATTAGATATCTTTAAGCATACGTTAGATGAAACAGAAAAGTTAATGCCAGAATCGTTAACAGTTCATACGTTATCATTTAAACGTGCTTCTGAAATGACGCAAAACAAACGTAAATATAAAGTAGCAGGTCGCGAAGAAATTACTGCGATGATGCATGAGGCGGAAGAGTGGACGAAGAACCACAATTACGTGCCATACTATTTATATCGTCAAAAGAATATTTTAGGTAACTTAGAAAACGTTGGGTATGCAATGCCTACGCAAGAAAGTATCTACAATATTGTTATTATGGAAGAAGTACAATCGATTATCGGACTTGGTTGCGGTGCATCAAGTAAATTTGTTCACCCACAAACAGGAGCAATTACACACTTTGCAAATCCGAAAGATCCAAAATCATATAACGATGGCTTCGTGAAATATACAGAAGATAAACTGAAAATTTTAGAAGAGCTATTCGTGTAAGAGGAAGGAGGTTGTTCCGAGTTGGAACAACCTCTTTTTTATATTGTCAGTTTCTGTCGGCAAGTCGATATATTTTTAAAAATCGTTGATATAAATTGAGTTGCGGTTGATATATTCGAAAAATCGTTAATATAATTTCATTTATCGTTAAGGGCCAAGGTTTGTAAAACTATGTCGATAATAATCAGAAAAATTAGTCGGATTATTAAAGGACAATGTCTACTTATAGACGAAATGATAGATTTATGAAAGAGAAAAGGGGGAAATTGTTGGCATGTACATGACGATAGGGAGAATTTTTGATTTAGCAGTTGGCAAGTATCCGAATAAAGAGGCGTTAGTAGAACCAGAAAAAAATATTCGTTGGACATATAAACAGTGGGATGAGCAAATAAATAAAACGGCGCAAGCTCTATTGAAAGAAGGCGTAAGAAAGGGAGATTGTGTATCTGTTTACTTATATAATTGCCGTGAATTTGTAAACGTTTACTTAGCCTGTGCGAAAATTGGCGCGATATTTAACCCAATTAATTTCCGCTTAAAAGCAAAAGAATTATCGTATATCCTCCAAGATGCAGCCTCGAAAGTAGTTGTCTTTGAAAAAGCAGTCGAATCAACTGTTGCTATAGTTGAACGAGATTTTCCAAATTCGTCTTTTTGGTATGTAGAAGACGATGCACCTTCCTATGCTAGTTCCTACCATGAAAAAGTAAATGAAGCATCAGCTGAAGAAGTAGATATTGTAGTCGATGAAATGGATTATTGCTCTATGCTTTATACGAGTGGTACGACGGGTCATCCGAAAGGCGTACTACATCGCCATCGTGATATGGCTGAGCATAGTATGATTTGTACGTATTTCATAAAATATAATAGAGATAGCGTCGGTCTTGTAGTCGCGCCTTTATATCATTGCGGCGAGTTAAATGCCGGAATAATACCGCGCATTCAAGTTGGCGGAAAGAATGTTATTTTACATCATTTTGATACGGATAGAGTATTACATACCATTCAAGAAGAGAAAATTACGACGTTTTTTGCAGCACCGACGATGTGGAATATGTTACTGCAAAAAGATCTAGCCGAGTATGATTTAACTTCGATGAAAATCGGTGTATATGGCGGGGCTGCGATGGCTCCAGCGTTAGTGAAGGAATGTAAAGAGCGTCTTTATATTGATCTTGTCCAAATTTACGGGATGACAGAAATGGGACCAGTTGTTGCGTTTCTTGTAGAAGAGGATCAAATTACGAAAGCTGGTTCAGCAGGAACACCGTGCTTTAGCCATGAAATTCGAATCGTCAAACCGAACGAAGATGCACCGGCAGAGCCAGATGATATGTTATCTCCTTATGAAGTAGGAGAAATTATTTTACGCGGACCAACTATGATGGCTGGTTATCATAATCGAGAAGAAGCAAATAAAAAATCGATGTATAAAGGATGGTATCATTCTGGTGATTTAGGCTACTTCGATAAAGATGGCTATTTATTCGTTGCAGACCGCGTTGATGATATGGTAATTAGCGGTGGCGTAAATATTTATCCTCGCGAAATTGAAGATTTCCTTCATAGTCACCCTGGTGTATTAGATGTTGCAGTGCTTGGGGAGCCAGATGAACTATGGGGAGAACGTGTCGTTGCCGTCGTTGTAAAGAAAGATGAAATGATTACAGAAGCTGATTTAGAAACATATTGTAAAGAAAGTGATGAATTAGCAGACTATAAACGTCCACGTCATTATTTATTTGTGGATGAACTTCCGCGTAATGCGAGTGGAAAATTACAAAAATTTGTGCTGAGAGAGTCGTTGAAAGGCGCGAAAAACTAGGCGGTAGAGCGGTCTTCTATACAAATAAGGCTATCTTTCTTAATTAGGAAAGGTAGCCTTATTTTTTTGAAAATGATTAAAAAAATAGTATGTATCTTCTATTTATAAATACTTTTATTGTTATATAAAAATATTTTTATCGTGACATCGTGATTTTAAATGTGTGTTATTCGCTTTAAGTAAGGGCGTGATGAAATTAGGAGATAGATTTTATAGATATTGAAATAATAATTTTAGTGTGAGTGGAATAAAGTTATTAGAGGAGAATGTGGTGGAGTATATTTGAAGAAGAAAGATAATCAATCATCAGATGACCATATGAATTAAATAGTCACTCGGTGTATTTTGGTTACTACTAACATAGTAACAAATTGACGCGTAAATGAACAGTCTTGTAATGCATTTTCATAAGTACTAATATTTATTGTTGGCTGCCCAAAAGGAGAAGTTCAAGTAAATGACTAATTAACCATGTCCTTTACTGCTTTATGTTAAATCACTAAGGCTAGTTTGATGCTGCAAATAATCTTTAGTTTTAACTTTAAGGGTTAGTTTAGGGTGAGAACAATCTCACGACAGAAAAATGTAATTACTAAAAATGGAGGCTTTATGAGTACATATTTAAAAAGAATATCTGTAATTTGTTTTATTTTTACTGTTATTATTGGGCAAGTTTTTATGCCTATTATAAGTCATGCTCAAGAATTAAACACAACAGGATTTGTTGATAGTTTTGCATTTGAAAAAACAAAATTAAATTACGGGGACAAGACTAGCATACATGTAAACTTTAGTGAAAAACCCGGAAAGAAGATGAAGTCTGGGGATACATTAACGTTAGCACTTCCTCCAGAATTAAATGGATATAGTGGAACGATTCCCTTAAAGGATGAAAAAGGGCGCGTTTTTGGTACTTGCCAGATTAATAAAAATAATGTGGTCTGTACGTTTAATGATACAGTAGAGCAGCTTGAAGATATTAGAGGGAAGTTTAGTTTTACTGTTCAAGGTACTAATGTAGAAGTTGGAACAACGAAAGATGTACAAACGAATTTAGGAACAAGTTTAGAAAAACAAACGGTAAGCATTACTCACCCAAAAAGTGAGGGGCAAGAGCCTGGGTACTTTTTCTATAAATCTGGTGATATTCAGCCAAATAAAAGTAATGAAGTACGCTGGTTTCTAAATATAAATTTGAAGAAACAATATTTACATGACAATATCGTTTTGAAAGATACATTACAAGAAGGTCAAATGCTTAATAAAGACAGCTTTACTATTAATATTAGTAATAAAGAATCTTTGTCTCTTAAACAATTTCAAGAGCGAGGTTATGGATATATTACATTTGCTAGTGATAATTCATTTGAAGTCGTGATTTATAGACATATGGGGAATGCTAATTCATTTACTGTTGCCTATACATCAACGATTACTGATGCCGGGAAAAAGTTAAAACATTTACAGAATGACTATAAACTTAATTATCAAATTTTATATGAGAAGCCTACTTCTGAATCTAATAGTGTAAAGGTTGAAAATATAGCATTCGATGGCGAAGTTGAAGGGAAGTTACCGGCAAAAGGAACGCTGCAAATTGTTAAGCATATTGAAGGAAACGAAGGGAAAGTTATCCCGGGTGTGTCTTTTAAATTGTACACAGAATCAGGTCAGCAAATCGGTGATTCTTATACAACAAATAAAGATGGAGTAGTTGAAGCACCAAACCTTACTCCGGGTAATTATTATGTGCAAGAAATTTCAGCACCGAACTATGTAGAGTTTGATCCAAACGCAAAAATTCCCGTTACGATTAAGAAGGATGCTGTAAATGGAATAAAACTTATGGTTCCAAATAAGTTGAAAACTACATCAGTTACAGGAACGAAAACGTGGGAAGGCGACAAAGTAAACGATCGCCCGGAAACAATTAAAGTAGATTTACTGCAAAGTGGTAAAGTGATCACAACGAAAGAAGTAACGGCAGCAAATGGTTGGAAATATGAGTTTAATAACTTACAAACATATGATACTGAAGGAAAAACTTATAAGTATGAAGTGAAAGAACAACCAGTATCAGGATATCAATCGAAAGTTAGTGGATATGATATTACGAATATAAAGATGCATGAAGCAACAGAAGTAGAAGAGCAAGGGGAAGTAGAAACGACAGAAGAACTGGAACACTCAGCAAAACCGGAAGAACCAAAGGTGACAGAAGAATCGAATGTTCTTGAGAATCCAGAGGAGAAAGAAAAGCCGGAAATCTGGGTGAAACCAGAAGAAGAGAAAGTTGAAGAAGAAACAACAGAAGAGTTAAAAGAAGAAAAGCCGGAAGAGCCAAAGGTAACAGAGGGGCCGAACGAACTAGAGAAGCCAGAAGTTACAGATAAACCGGAAATCTGGGTGAAACCAGAAGAAGAAGAAAAGATTGAAGAAGAAACAACAGAAGAAATAGAAGAGTCATTAAAACCAGAAACACCAAAGGTGACAGAAGAATCAAATGTACTAGAAAAACCAGAGGTAACAGAGAAACCGGAAATTTTAGTAACACCAGAACAAGAAGAAAAGATTGAAGAAGAAACAACAGAAGAAATAGAAGAGTCATTAAAACCGGAAACACCAAAGGTGACAGAAGAATCAAATGTACTAGAAAAACCAGAGGTAACAGAAAAACCGGAAATTTTAGTAACACCAGAACAAGAAGAAAAGATTGAAGAAGAAACAACAGAAGAAATAGAAGAGTCATTAAAACCGGAAACACCAAAGGTGACAGAAGAACCAAATGTGTTAGAAAAACCAGAGGTAACAGAGAAACCGGAAGTATCAAATAAACAAGATGTACAAGATAAAGTAGAAGTACCATCTAGTAAAGAAAATAATAAGCAATCCAAATTACTTCCTCAAACAGGGGGAGCATCAACTGAATCTACTTCTATTATTGCGGGTATGTTCGCATTAATTTTTGGAGCGATGTTGTTTAGACGTAAAAAAATTAATGAGCGTGAGAGTTAGTTCGGAAACAAAATGTATGTGAAAAAGCGGAGACTATGGGTCTCCGCTTTTTATTATTTTTGTGAACAGCTAAGTGGGAGCCTTACTGCCCGTAAATGCCGGATCGGTGAGGGCTAATAATCAGTGGAGGATGCACAAAACCCCTACTGATTAAAGTTTCACTTTATACATTTTAAAACCACATGCTTTAATTTTTTACGAAATCGGGTGATTAGCGTAATGATAATAATACCGAAGATAATTTTCCAAATGTGTTGTTCAAGTACTAGGAATATATCTTCTAAGTTTTCCCCTAACCAGTAACCACCGATTAAGAAGGAGGATACCCAAAATAGGGCGCCTGAATAAATTGTCATCGCAAAGCGGCGAAACGGTAAGTTGATAATTCCTGCAAAGTATCCTGTGAAGTGGCGAACGCCTGGAATGAAAAAGGCGACAAAGATTAGAAAATATCCGTATTTATCAAACCACATTTTCGTTAAATTAATTTTCCGTTCTGTTAAAAATACATATTTCCCATATTTCTGAATGAAAGGCATGCCAAGTTTATTTCCTAAAAAGTATTGGAATGTCATACCTACGCTTGTCCCAATAAAAGATAAAATAATTAAAATTGGTAAACTTAAATCACCTTGATGTGATAAAAATCCTGCATAGGCTAATGTCGGCTCTCCGGGAAACGGAAGAGCAATATATTCTAAAAGTAACCCAACAAGTACTACATAATATCCATATTGCTGAAATAATTCGTGAATCCATTCCATGTTGTGTACTCCTTTTTAAATTGAAGTTGTTACAAATCTTCCTCTTTTTCGCACTAATCGAATTCAAACAATAGTAGTAGAAGAGTTTGGCTGGAGGATTTAAGCTAGTATGATTTTTTGATAACCACTCGCGAGTGATATCATACTTAATATAGCTCTTTGCTAATTAGCAAAGAGCGTCGAAGTGTAAATGTTGCTATTAGTTAAAGTCATAGCGGTATAAAAATATGTTGAAATCTTCTTCTTTTGGTCCGAAATTAACGGCTTTTTCTTGTATACGTTGGAAGTTTTGTTTGTCATAAAATCCATAGTTGCATTCATTATCTGTATATAAATATAAAGATGTAACATCTTCTTTTGTCATGTATTGGAATAAGTGATTTAATAAAGATTTCCCAACTCCAAGACCTCTAGATTCTTCGGATACGATGAATAATTGTATGCATCCTTGAAAATGATCTTCTTTTCCTTGAATGAGTTCTTTATATGTTTTTTGAACTTTTATAAATGCTTTTAAAAATTCTCTATTCTCTTTATTAGTCATGAATAGTTTAAGCGTGTTATAGGCAAAGCTAAAAATATTATGAAATCTCTTTAAACGGTTTTTATCTTTTTCAGAATCGCCTAAAATGACACCGATAATTTTATTATCTTTTTCAGCTACCTTACTAAAGGAACTGCCTAAAATACAACTTTGTAGATAGAAGTTTAAAAGTGAATTTAAAAATTTTTTATCTGTAATGAATTGATTAAATCCAAATGCCTCACCAATTAAATGTTTTATAGGTTCATAGTCTTCCTTAACAAGAGCTCTATATTTTACTGTGTTCATAATTGTATACTCCTTTTATTAATGTAAATAACTTATTATAAATAGTAAGGTCTCCTCTAAGGGGAGAGTCAATGGTAATGAGAGAAAAAATATAAAGGAAGAGATTCAGGTGAAAAAATTATTTTCTATTGGAGAAGTTGCAAAAATAAAGGATATAACGATAAAAGCATTAAGGTACTATCATAAGATGGGGATTCTTATTCCAAAACAAATTGATGAATCAACAGGATATAGGTATTACTCTATAGAGCAATTTATTCACATTGATATTATAAAAAGCTGTAGAGAGCTAAACACCAGTATAGTAGAACTTCAAAAGATTTTTAAGGAATGTAATACAGATAAATTGCTGCAATTTTTACAATTGAAGAGAGAGGAAGCGGAAGAAAATATAAAGAAAATGAAAGAAGTAATCGAAACGATTGATTGTTTAAATGAGAAGGTAGGAAGTTCGCAGGATATATTAAATAATGATGAAATATCTATTAAGTTCTTTGAACAGCGTTATGTCATTGTAGCGCCTTGTAAAGAAGTGGGGAGTTTACAGGAGTTACTTTATTATTCTGATTTAGAGAAAACTATTCAAGATTATGAAGAGAAAATGGCAATGGAAATGGGTATTCTATACAATGTCAATGAAAAGTGGGATGTAGAACCGAAGTATGTTTTTAATAAGGTACAAGATCATGTACATATGGAAGAGATGCAAAATATAAAAGTATTACCGGGCGGGAACTATGTAACATTAGCGTATAGTAAAGAAAATGAAGAAGAACGTTGGAATACTATAATTAAATATATAAAAGAAAATAATATAGAAGTGGAGAGTTTTATTGAAGTAGAGTTAGTTAATGATTTTTTTAGTACGGAGTCTTATAGTTGTCAAATTCAAATTTTTATAGGGGATAGTGAGAATAAGAAGTTTTGATTCCATAATTTTAGGGAGGGGACTGTCTCAAAAGCCTAACCCTAAATATATCGACTTAACTGCAAAATACGACAATGATAGCCTATTTATTAATAAAAAGAGGCCGTCCCAAAAAAAATGGGACGGCCTCATGAGTAGCAAGGAACGTATTATTTACGTGAGAAACCTTCTTCATCAAGGTATTCCGCAGCTTCTGGATAAGAGTTGAATGTACCGTCTAAGTTTACGCCAGCGTAAGCGTTCCACATGTCATCCTCTGAGATAAGAGTTAGGATATGACCGTCTTCATTACGCCATTCCTCTTCGGCAGCAGGTTCCATTGGTGCTACAATTTCCTCTTGCTCCTGTGATAGACGTTCAATTACTTTTTCAATTAATGAACGCAGTTCTTCTTCTGAAAACTCACGGATGTTAATCATGCCTTTATCATCTGTTTTATAACCTTTAATAAAGTTTGCATATACAAATCCGTTTCCATTTGGGTGTAAATGATATACAACGTTCTTTTTATCTAAACGACTTTCTTCAAAGTGAAAGTTTACGCGTTTTAATGATACGTTCTTTCTTTCTAATTCCGGGAAAGATTCAATAATTGATAATTTTTCTTCAAAAGTTAGCATAGTGCCTCCAAGTATATAGTAAAAGATTTAATTTGTTTATTATAGCATAGTCAAGTTTGTTTCCAAAGGTAGATTCGTCATATTGCTGTTTTTTAGGTTGACTTGGGAAGGCTATTTATAAATGTAGACGTTTACTTCACGATACTGTAAAGAGTTTTTTATAAATACGCTAACGAATGATTTGTTTTAGATGTACAATGGAATGTGGACTTTATCCCGCTATTTGCGGGCAGTAAGACTCCCACCTCAAATTTTGGCGAATGCGGGGAAGTTAGGTGGGAGTCGGGCTGCCTGTAAACGCCCGATTGGTTCAACTAATAATCAGTGGGGGATGAACAAAACCCCCCACTGATTAAAGTTTCACTTTATACAAAGGTGGTTATTTATATGTTTCAAAAAACAGCAAAGGAATGTTTAGCAGGGTTTACTGTTGCGATTGTTGCTTTGCCGCTAGCAATTGCATTTGGTATTGCCGCAACTGGAACGTCTGAGGGAGCGTTAGTTGGACTATATGGTGCGATTTTTGCTGGTTTGTTTGCAGCGCTATTTGGTGGTACACCGGGGCAAGTAACGGGGCCAACTGGGCCGATTACAGTTATTGCAACAGGCGTTATTGCAACTCACGGATTAGAAGCAAGTTTTATTGCATTTATGATGGCAGGGTTATTTCAAATCTTATTTGGTGTATGTAAGCTCGGCTCTTACGTTCGTTACATTCCATATCCTGTTGTTTCTGGATTTATGAACGGAATTGCACTGATTATTATTTTAGGTGAAATGAAGCACGTACAAAATAGCTTTCTACTTGTGTTATTAACGATCATTGTAATGATTGTTTCTGGAAAATGGATTAAGGCCATTCCATCAAGTTTAGTAGCATTAGTAGGTGTTACAGTAACGTTGCCGTTATTTTCTTCTATGCTACAAGGAATTACGGTAAACTTACCAGTTGTAGGAACTCTTTCTTTAAATAAGATGATTGAAAAGATTGGTGCAATTCCAGAGGCGATGCCATCTCTTCACGTACCGAATTTAGACGCAAATGGCATGTTAGCACTTGTATTACCAGCACTTAGTATTGCTTTACTAGGATCAATTGACTCATTATTAACGTCTGTCGTAATGGATAATGTGACGGGGACACGTCATAAAAGTAATAAAGAGTTAATCGGACAAGGTATTGGTAATATTGCGAGCGGTTTGTTCGGCGGATTAGCAGGAGCAGGTGCAACTGTTAGATCTATCGTCAATATAAGAAGCGGGGGGAAGACGGCACTTTCAGCTTGTATGCATAGTGTCATCTTATTTATTTTCATTATGGGACTCGGTTCAGTCGTACAATATATTCCACTTGCTGTATTATCAGGTATTTTAATTTTAACTGGCATAGGTATGTTTGATTGGGAAAGCATGAGGAAAGTGCATGTAGCACCGAGAGGCGATGTGATTGTTATGTTCGTGACGATGTTTGTGACAGTAAAATTCGATTTAATGGTTGCTGTTGCATTTGGCATTATTCTTTCTTTCATTATATACATGGTGAAGTGTAAAGAACGTAAAGCTTCTATTATAAAAGAAAAAGAAGCGACGTATACAATTCAGGGACCACTTTCATTTCTATCAGTAGATCGTATTTTTGCTTCTTTACAAGATGTGAAGTCACCAGTTAGTTTACGTATGAAAGATGTACGCTATATGGATGTATCAGGAGCTATGGCATTATTAAACTTTGTTGAGCAATCGGATAAATTAGGAGCGAGTGTGACACTTGAACATGTACAACCGCATGTTGAAAAAACGATAGTGATGATGGCGAATGATGAGCAAAAAGAGAAATTACGATTTTCGGAAATTAAAACGATATAATAATAAGGGCTTTCACACGGAATGCTTTGTAGAGTGTGAAAGTCCTTATTATTTTTACTGGGTTTATTATGTGTAAAATCCATATATCTAGATGTTATACGTTTATTGACAATTGATAAACTAAGCAGTATAGTAACATCTTAGATTAACAGTATGATAAATAGTATATGAATTTTAAGATTTTCTTGTATTTGAAAGGAATCGCTTTAAGTTGGAGGGAATATTTGATGTACAAACAGTTACCACATGGAGTGAAAATCGGGATTACACGTTCAATTGTTGCTTCTTTTGAGAAATATATGAAGGATATTGAATGGAACGAAGAAAAGTTTGACATGCAACAATTTGTTGAACAGTGGAAACAATATTTATACACAAAATCGACTTGGATTAATAAAGTTGATGATGAGTTGAAAGGACATCCAGATTTCCATCAAGCATTAGCAATGAAAGTAAATGAAAAAATTAACGAGTTTATTAATGAAGATCCAACTGAAGAGCAATTAGAGTTGTTAAAAAAGAATGAAATAAAGCATATAGATGAAATGTGTAAACTAGAAGCTGAGTATCATATTGAGCGTTTGAAAATGAATTAAATAACATTTTACATAAAAAAACAAGTCGTATATGTAAGAAAGTACGACTTGTTTTTATTTAGTTTTATTTCGGAACAAATGCTGTCCATGTTGATAAATCAATGTCTTGTTGAGCAGCTACAGTTGTAGGGAAAGTAAATGTCCACGGTTTTGTTGAATTCGCTTTTATTTCAAAGTTCTTCAGATTGAAACTGGCTTTTGCGATAACATTCCCAGTCGCATCTGAGATATGTAGCGGCAACTGCTCTATTGTTACATTTCGATTGTGACCATTACGCAGTAAAATTGTTGTATGTAAGCCATTGTTTTCTGCTAGACGAGCTTGTAATCCTAAGAAATTAAGCTCATTTTCTTTAGGTGGTGTAAGGCCTGCAATAAGATCTTGTAATTTCTCCTTGGCGGAGTCTGCTAGTTGGGCTGCCCACGCAGGATCTAGATCTAAAGTATGTTCTTTCTTGAATTCAAACGCTAATTGCCAATCTTCTGCAGACAATTTAGCATCAGTCATTGTAGACTCTTCAAATGTAAATGTCCATGGCATATTCACATTTGAAGGGATATCTTCTAGCGTAGATAGATTAAATGTTTCACGCGCGCAAATTTCATCATCTTTGTTTAATAGTAATAGAGTAATTGTTTCGAATGAAATAGGTTGCGATACACTATTGCGAATGAACGTCGTAATATAATAAGTATTATCACGTCGTTCTGCCTCGATACCGGCCAATGAAATTTGATTTTCTTGTAAGCTAGGTAACGACTTATGTAAAAATTGATAAATATATTTTTGCTCTTGTACAACCTCACCCCATGAAGGATGGAAGTAAAGTGTAGGTTTTACATTTTTACTTTTTAGTGGAGCTTCTTCTCCGCCCAATAGTTGAGAACTAGAAACGACAGTGTCCTTTCCTTTTTTCTTTGCTCTTTTTAAAAACGATAACATGTAATTCACCTCATTATACATTTTGTGGAATTTTTAAATATCGTGCAATATATAAAACCATTTCTTTCTCGAAATGACTGTATGTTTGTAAGAAAATTTCAAAGCCTTCCTTTTGATAAAGACGTGTAGGGTCTTCTTGTTGGTATTGTCTTAATCCAATACCTTCTTTCAAATGTTGCATTGCGCTTAAATGATTTGTCCAACTTGAATCAAGGAAATGTAAACCGATTTGGCGAAATGCTTGCTGAGCCTCTATGTTGCTTTCTGTATTTTTAATACGCTCTATATAACCTGAAATAATATCTTTTAATAAGGCATGTAAATCTTCGATAGAATGGACGTTATTAGCTGATAATAATGGAACTTCCTCGTTTGGTAAAAGTTCTTTTAAATCTTCTGTTAAACTAGTGTAATCCCATTCTTCTGGAAGCATACCTTCTATTAAATAGTTTTTTGCAACTGCATCTACTGCATGTTCAATCATTGGAATGATAATTTCTATCATATTTGTTTCTTTGTTTAAAAGATTATTACGAAGTTTATAGATGACATTTCGTTGATCGTTAGTTACATCATCTAATTTTAAGTTGAATTCTCTTATTCCATAATGGCCACCTTCACAAATTAATTGTGTACGGTTGACAAAGTCATGGATTTTTTGGCTTTGGATTAGACCGTTTTCATCAACTTTAAGGGATTTTTTTAATTTGTCTACTTTTTCGCCCGCGAAGCGTTGAATCATTTCATCTTCTAATGAAAGGAAAAATTGAGAACTTCCAGGGTCACCTTGTCGGCCAGCTCTTCCTTTTAATTGATTATCAACGCGGCGAGATTCATGTCTTTCTGTACCAATTACATGTAAGCCACCAAGTTCATGAACACCTTTTTCTAATAAAATATCAGTGCCTCGTCCTGCCATATTTGTAGCAATTGTAATTTGTCCTTTTTTCCCTGCTAATGCAATTAAGTCAGCCTCTTGTTCAGCGCTTTTCGCATTCAATAGTTGATAGGATAAATTTGCTTCATCTAAATAACGAGCAACCGCTTCTGATTGGAGGATGGACATCGTACCAATTAAGATAGGGCGTTCCTTCTTATTTATGTTTATTACTTCTGTGCGGACAGCTTTATATTTAGCATCAGCTGTTAAATATACGACATCTGTTTTATCTTCGCGAAGTATAGGACGATTCGTTGGAATAGAGATAACTTCCATATTATATACGCGGTTAAATTCTTTTTCTTCTGTTTTAGCTGTACCAGTCATACCGGATAATGCTGGATACATACGGAAGAAGTTTTGAATTGTAATAGATGCTTGCGTTTGATTTTCATCTGTAATTTTTAAGCCTTCTTTAGCTTCAAGTGCTTGGTGTAAGCCGTCGCTTAAAGAACGTCCATCCATAACACGACCTGTAAAAATGTCAACGAGCATAATTTTTTCATCATCGACAATATAATCTACATCTCGTTGGAAAGCGATATATGCACGTAATGCTTGAATCATATAATGATATAAAGTTTGATGCTCTAAATCATATAAGTTATCAATATCAAATAAATCTTCAATCTTCGTAATGCCATCTTCTGTGAAGTTACATGTTCGTGTCTCTGCATCGAAAGTGTAATGCAGAGTATCTTGAAATGTTTTCATTACTTTTGCACATAAGTAATGAAAATCGGAACTGCTTGATTTTTTTCCAGCGATAATGAGGGGAGTTTTTGCCTCATCAATTAAAACGCTGTCAACTTCATCTATAATTGCAAAATGATAGGGACGCTGTACCTGCTGATCTTGAGATGACGCCATATTATCACGAAGATAATCAAAGCCAAATTCAGTACCGATACCGTATGTAATATCAGCTTCATAAGCGTGCTTCTTATCGATAGATTGCATTTGAGCAAGGTTTAATCCAACCGTTAGACCAAGAAATTCATGAACTTGACCAATTAGTTCCTTATCTCGTTTTGCTAAATAATCATTTACTGTAATAACATGGACACCTTTTTTCTCAAGTGCACGTACATAAGTAGGTAGAGAGGAAACGAGTGTTTTTCCTTCTCCAGTAGGCATCTCGGCAATATTTCCTTCTAGTAACACAAGGCCACCAATTAACTGTACATCGTAATGACGGAGACCGAGTACTCGTTTTGCAGCTTCTCGAACGACAGCAAATGCTTCTATTTTTATGTCATCAACTGTTTTTCCACTTTGTAACATATTTTGAAAAGTAACAGTTTTTTGACGTAATTCTTCATCTGATAATGTTTCCATTATGGACTCTAATTGATTAATATCATTCACAATTTGTTCATAATTTTTAATCTTTCTTTTTTGTGAATCTCCCAATAATTTCTTGACCGAATTCAGCATTCTTGTAACACTCCTCTTACTGACAATAGATACATTATAGCATAGTTATACTAGAAAAAAGTAGAAATAGAAAGCGTGAGGGAATATGTGTAAAATCGTTCTTTTGAGCAAGTATTCTTTGTTTTTGCTGTAAAAAAGAAAGTATTCAATATATAAGAAATTTGGTATGATAACTTAATGAGATAAAATGCAATCTCTATAGTTTGTAACAACTTGCTTGAGAATATATGTATAAAAGAAAAGAGAAGGAACATGAATAAGAAGTTTGTAAAAGGTGCAGCAATTTTGACAATTACAACTTTTTTGTCGAAATTACTTGGAAGTTTCTTTCAAATTCCGTTGCAAAATATTGCAGGGGATGAAGTACTTGGAATTTTTCGTCTCGTTTTTCCTGTATATATGATTGCTCTTACATTATCAGTAGCTGGTGTTCCATTAGCAATCTCGAAATTGATTGCAGAGTTGGATGAAAAGAATAATCAAAGAGGAATTGCGAAATTATTTAAATCAGCATCAATTATAGGATTGGCATTTGGAGTTTTCGGATGTTTCGTGATTATATTGTTTTCTACTGAAATTGCAAATATGCTCGGTGGACAAGAAACGAGAGTGCCGTTACTGGTTACGTCATTGGCGTTACTCGTTGCACCATATATGGCAGTTTATCGCGGTTATTTTCAAGGGTTTGGTGATATGAAACCGACGGGAATATCACAAGTCATTGAGCAATTTGTACGAGTGTTCTTTATGTTAATAATCGCTTATATACTTGTATCTTGGAATAAGAGTAGTGATGTTATTACTAGTGGTGCAATGGTTGGGTCTTTTCTTGGTGTAATTAGTTCACTTATATATTTACGTATGACATATAGTAAAAGTCCATACAATTATAAGGAAGACCCATATTCGCTTCGAGATTTGAGAAAAGATGGAAAAAGGATATTGCAAGTATCTATTCCAATTGCTATTGGTGCTTTATCAATGCCACTATTAAATTTAGTAGATTCTCTTACAGTACCACATGTGTTACAAGGATCATCGACAGAAATTCAAGCGCAATTTGGAATATATAGCCGTGGTTTTGCATTCACGCAATTGATTGTTGTTTTCGCAAGTGCAATTGTATTTCCGTTAATACCACTATTAACGTCTGCGTTGGCAAAAAGAGATATACATTTGGCGAAAGTAACAGTCCAAAATACAAATCGACTAGCTCATGTGTTGACAGCCCCGTTAACAATATGGTTAATAGCATTAACAGTACCTTTAAATGTGGGATTGTTTACAGATGCAAAAGGTAGCGGAATGTTAGCAGTTATGATAGGTAGTTCGTATTTTACATCGATTATGGTATTATCAATAGGTGTTTTACAAGGGATTAACCGTTCCGTACAAGCTGCGTGGATCGTTATTGGAGCAAGCTTTGTGAAAGTATTGTTAAACATTGTATTAGCGAGAAAGTATGGAATTGATGGAGCGGCGTATAGTACATTGATTATATATGTGTTAATCTGTATCGTAAATCATCTGTACATTCGAAAATCTCTTTCCTATTCTATTCATATAGGAAGATTTTTTGCTGTAATAGGAATAGCTTGTATTTTAGGATTAGGCTTATATGAACTATCTACTATTATAGATGTTACATCTTCAAGAATTATTGCGTTATTATATAGTGGTGTAGCACTTACTATTACGACAATTTTGTATGGGGTATGTGCTTTGAAATTAAATTGGATATCAAAAAAACAAATACCATTTTTAAATAAATAAATATACAATTATGAAATTATAGTATTGGAATTCGGGCGGGCTTATTAAGAGGATACATTTTAAGGTATCTCGTTTTTTAGGTAAGGAGTTGGCGCCAGTTTATGATGGGTAAAAAAATTGGTTGCCAAATGTTGGAGGAGATTAAGAGTGCGGTTAGTTTTATCAGGATATTATGGTTTTTATAACGTTGGAGACGAAGCTATTCTACAATCGATTATCAAATCGTTAAATAAAGAAAATCCGAATATTGAACTCGTTGTGCTGTCGAATGACCCTGATTATACAAGGAAAATGTACGGTGTAGAGGCTGTAGATCGCTGGAATATAAAGGCAGTTTTTGGCGCGATTAAAAAAAGTGACGGACTTATTAGCGGTGGAGGAAGCCTCCTTCAGGATCAAACGAGTGTGAAGAGCATTTTATATTATACGGGCATTATGGGGTTTGCTCGATTATTAAAAAAGCCATATTATATTTATTCGCAAGGAATAGGACCGATTACAAAAAGGCATAATCGTCTATTAGTAAAATGGCATTTGTCGAAAGCTGCCTACATATCAGTGCGAGATGAGGATTCGTTTTTATATTTAAAAGAACTTGGAATGAAAAAGGATATTGAACTTGTTCCAGATCCGGTTTTAACATGGAAACGAGAGAAGCAATCTGATTGGTTGCAAAAGCATTCGTTGCATGGAAAAATAATTGCAGTTAGTGTACGTTATTGGAATGCAAAAGAAGATTATATGAAAAAGTTAGCTATTGCGCTGAAAAAATTGAAGCAAGAAGGATACCAAATTTTATTTGTCCCGATGCATGGTCCTTTTGATCAAAATGCTTCGCGTGACGTAGTGGATTTAATGGGAGAAGAGACGTATATGCTTCCATATAAAATGGATATTGATGAGAAAATATCTATTTTATCAGAGTGTTCACTTTTAATTGGTATGCGTCTTCATGCCCTTATTTTCTCGGCTGTAGCGAAAACTCCGATGGTTGGGATTTCATACGATCCAAAAATTGATTCGTTTTTACGACAAGTGAATCAACCTGTTATAGGAAGTGTGGATGGAGACTGGAGTGCCGAAGATTTATATAAAATTGCGAAAAAGCAAGTGATGCAGCATGAAGATATACAACAATCTTTACAAAGAAGAGTAGATGAGCTTCAACTGCAAGGGGAACAAGCGGCCAAGAAAATTATTTATCATATAGAAAAAAACACTCTACAGAAAAAGTAGAGTGTTTTTTTGTTAGTGTACTTCTTTACGTTGAAATCTTTTTTTCATATATTGCGTAATGAGATAGACGCCGTAACCTTGCATAATCATAAACGTAGGTATAATAAAGTAACGATAACGCGATTGTATCTCAATAAATATATGGACTCCCGCGTAACCTAAAATTAATAGGGAGAAGAATAGTAACGTTTTATTTTTTTGTTCTTTTATCGTTTTGATGGAAGCTATGCAAGCAAATATGCAAATGCTTATGTAAGATAATTTTTCTAACGTCCATAGTAATCTTGATAATTCGGGTTTTGCATATCCTTCTAGCCCCCAATAAATGGATGCGTCATAATCTCCCCACATAACTTTAAATTTATTCTTGAATAACAATAATAGCTGTCCTTTATCGGCAATTCTTTCTGTAATGAGTTGTTTTTCAATTTCGAAACGTTCCTCGCCAATCGGATATTGAAAAACAAGTTTATGGTCAGGGAAAGAAAATCCACCTGTTGTATCAGGATTGAATCCGACTACAAATTTCCAATAAGGGTCGCGACTAGATAATGGATATTGTGTAACCCCTGTAGTAATTAATGTATAGCTAAAGATAAAGTGCACGATATAATAAATGCCAAGCATACCAATTAACTTTGATACGACCATTTTTTTATTTATTTTTTGATCACCAATTACATGAGTGATAAGTAAGCAAAGAATGAGCGCTAGTAAAATAACAATACCAATTGGTCTCATAATATCGCCAAATGCAATAAGAATACTAACAAATATCCATGCATACGAATGCGAGATTCCTTTTTTTACGAGAAGATAAAAACCAGCGTAGAATAAAAATGTTGCGAGGTGCTGATTTGTTAAAACAGAAGTCATCATGATGTTAGGGATGTATGTTGCGAAAATAAGTGCTGCGACTCTACCGCTAAATTCGTTAAATAGATGCGAAGCTATGCGATATATAAAGTACGTAATGCCAGTGCAATACAGTATGTTTAGTAATTTAATCGCCAATACACCTTCGCCAAACAATTTTATAACACCAGCTTGATACATAGTAAACCCTAATTGATATACCCAAGTAGTGAAGTATGTTTTGTCCGCGAATGAGAAATTGTTATTTGCTGCATCAACTGCTCCGTTATACATTTGTGCGAAATCTTGTACGACATTTGTATGGATTGTTAACACCCATGCAAGGCGCAGTATGAATGCTAGTAAACAAAGAAATATGAGAAATTGTGTTTGAGTAAAGAACCGGTTCACGATAATGGAAATGAATACGATACCGATTAGAACAATCATGAGTGCAACTACAAGTAAAAAGGTGTTGTACTTCGGTTCAGTTATTAAATATTGCAATGAGAAAATAAGAGTCATTACAAAAAATAATACTGTTAATATTTGCAGTGATTTAAATGCAAATGCATATAATCTGGGCATAGTTATCCTCCGTAGTATGTAATATCTTTGTAGTTATTTCTATATAAACAGAAATAACTACGCCATTATATCATAAAGGATTTCACGGTTGTAAAAGGAAAGAGGTACGAAAGAAGAATATTGAATTTATATATTATTCTTATATAATAAAATACGTATTTTAAAAAGGCTTTATATTAATTTTTATTTATCATGTTTATATAATTAGTATATAATCGGTGTTGGAATGATAAATTCGTAGATTACGAGGAGGATAACCGTGAAGAAATTTTCAAAAGGTATTACAGCAGCTGCGTTAACGGGGTCATTGCTTTTAGCTCCTATTTCAAGTTATGCGGCGAGCGATGATATTACAGGTCATCAATTTGAGCAGCATATGCGTTCTCTTATTAATAAAGGAATTATGTCAGGATATGGAGATAATGTATATTTACCGGATAAAGAGATAACGAGAGCAGAGTTTGCTACATTAATAGCGAAAGCGTTACAACTTCCACAAGCAGATTCGAATTTTAATGATGTGCCAAAATCATACGGCTTATATGACGGTGTAAGTAGAGCATTCGGAGCGGGAATTATTAAAGGGCGTAGTCCTGAGACTTTTGCACCTGGTGATGTGGTTACACGTGAAGAAATGGCTGTAATGGTAAAACAGGCGCTAGATTATAAAAAGGTTAAAGTAACTGTAAGTCCGCTTACATTTGCTGATACGAATCGTATTAACTATAAAGAACATGTACAAGTTATGGTAGCAACTCAAATTATTAAAGGCTATCCAGAAGATAATACCTTTAGACCACATTTATCAGCGACAAGAGGTATGGCTTCGGCGATGCTGAACTTAATGCTTGATAAAATTGGTAACAACGGTGGAGAAACGCCTGTAGAAACAAAGAATTATGTATTGTTAAATGATGCAGGAAAAATAGTAGAGCGTTACACTACATATAAAGAAGCTGTTACAGCTGCACAAAATAAAGGCATCAATGCAGTGAAGTATGAAAACGAATACGTGTGGATTAAAGATGGCTTTGCAACGGCGAAGAAAATCCCTGGAAATATAATTAATATTTATGGTGATAATTTACAAACTGTATATACATATCTTCAGTATGGAACGGAATTTAAAGTGTTAGAAGTTGGAGAAGATCGCGTGAAAGTGCAACTCTCTGATTTAACAGGTTATGTGAAGAAAAATGAAATTACTTTAATTCCTGAAAATGAAATGAAAAAGTCATCATATTATGTAAAATCAGATGGATATTTATACCATAAATATTATACGTATGACACAAGTTCACCTGGATATACAGAGTTTAGATATGGTGCGGCGCCTTCTTTCATGAAGCAAGGGCAATCAATGTATAGTATAGATGGAAAGACATTTGGAAATGAAACGTTCTATCAATATTTTAATTATGTATCATTACGTTCTAAAACAGACTATACAGCTGAACAATTAGATAGTTACATAAAATCGGTTAAACCAGATTCTCCACTGATCGGTTTAGGAAAGAAATTTAAAGAAGTAGAAAGTAAGTATAATGTAAATGCATTATTCTTATATTCATTAGCAGTTCATGAAAGTTTATATGGGACGAGTGATCTTGCACGAGAAAAAAATAATTTATTTGGCTTAAATGCAACAGATAATAGTCCATTTGGTAACGGACTAACATTTAATTCAAAAGAAGATTGTATTGAACATGCTGCAAAATTATATATGAATGAAGGATATTTAGACCCATCAAGCTGGCGCTATACAGCAGCGTATACAGGCGATAAATCTGGCGGTTTAAATATGAAATATGCATCTGATGCGAACTGGGGTAAAAAAGTAGCAGGGCATATGTTCCGTTTTGATTCATATTTAGGTAAAAAAGAGTACAACAAATATAAACTTGCACGTGTAACGAATAAGGTAGAAGTGAAAAAAGACCCTCGTACATCGAATGAACGACTGTATAACTTAACGGCAAATAAAGTCGTTACGATTACAGGCGAAGAAATGATAAATGGACAAGCATGGGTTAAAATCATTTCTGATGACCCTGCTGTAAATGAAGCGTATATTGCAAAAGAAAATGTAGAGTACGTAAAACACTAATAAAGTAAACAAAGACTGATCACCTAGATACATTTTGTAAAAAATGAAAAAGGTGATCAGTTTTTTGTTTTCCGAATAAAACAAATGACGGCACCTAATGGTATTTAGTGACATTAAAATGAAAACAATTCCACTTTATTCAAAATAACAACAAATAATTCGACAAAATAACAACGAATAAAACGCATACATGTCGAATGATGTCGATAATTTTAAAGAGTATAAATTATCAATCCATTTATAATATGTGTTATAATACTATCTGTATATTAAATACAAGCGATGTATATGCGTTTACATATTAGAAAACTTGATAAAAACATAATTCGACAAACATTAAGATTTTGTCGAATTATGCGATAATAAAATCTTTAAAAAAAAAGAATTATGACGTATTATATACATGGTTTAACTTTTTGGTAAAAGATAGAATTTGTTATGGCTAATAAATTACTATTCTTCAAAAAGTGTTTGTAGATTAATATATGAATTTAGTAAATCACTAGTTTTTCAAATACATATTTCTAAAGCTAGTATTATATTTCTCAAGGAGGAAATAGATCAATGGCAAAAAATAAGTCTTTTAACAAATTAATGGCTGGTACAATGACAGCAGCAATGGTGGCGGGAGTAGTAGCTCCAGTTGCTGCATCTGCACAAGAAAACGCATTTAAGGATGTTCCAAACGATTGGTACACAACAGCAATCAATGAAATGGCTGCAAAAGGAATCATCTCAGGTATTGGTGGCGGTCTATTTGGTTTAGGTCAAGACGTAACTCGTGCTCAAGTAGCTACTTTCATTGTAAAAGCGAAAGGTCTTGAAACTGGCACAACAAAAACTACATTCACTGATGTAGATGAAAATAGCGGTTATGCTAAATACATCGCAGCTGCTGAATCTAACAAAATCATGGCTGGTGTAGGCGGTGGCAAATTCGGTCCAGACGAAAAATTAACTCGTGCACAAATGGCACAGATTCTTGTTAACGCATACGGCTTTAAAGCTGATGAAAACAATAAGGCAACTTTCAGCGACCTTGAAAACTTAGGTTGGGAAGGTGCAAAACCTTCAATCGAAACTCTTGCAAGCTTAGGTCTTGTAAAAGGTGAAGGTGAAGGGAAATTCAATCCAAACGGCGTTGTAAAACGTGAAGCAGCTGCTCAGTTCATTTACAATGCAATGAACTACAACAAACAACCAGAAGCAAAAGTTGTTTCTGCAACTCCAATCAATGCTCAAGAAGTAGAAGTTAAATTCGGTACTGAACTTAACAAAGATGAAGTTAAACCAGAATTGTTCATTTTAAACGGTAAAGCTGCTACAGGTGTTAAAGTTTCTAGCGACAACAAAACAGTTGTAGTAACTTTCGCTGAATTAAACGGTGCTAAAGATGCTGTGTTAGTTGTAGAACCTGTTGCAACGAAAGCAGATGCTAAAGTGAAAACTGGTAGACATTCACAAGTTGTTACTTATACAGATACAGTTCGCCCAACAGTTAAAGGTGTAGAATATGTAGATGCAAACACTGCTAAAGTTCTATTCTCTGAGCCAGTTCAAGAAATTGGTAAAGTAACTGCAACACAAGGTGCAACTTTAAAATCATTTAACGCAGGCGATAACTTCGCAACTATCGATTTATCTGCAGTTAAAGAAAACACTGAAGTTGTAGTAACAATCGTTGGTGCTACTGACTTTGCTGGTAACTTAATTTCTCCAAACCCAGCAAAAGTAAAAGTGAAAAAACAAGCGATCGATAAAACTGCACCAACAGTAACAGGTGTAGAAGCTGTTTCTAACAACCAATTAAAAGTAACATTCTCTAAAGACTTTACAGCAACAGCATTAGAAGATGGTATTACTGTAAATGGCGTTAAAGCAGAAAAAGTTGAACTAGATAAAGACAACAGCAAAGTTGCTTACGTAACAGCTAACTTAGTAGATGGTATTAATAATTTCGTAGTTAAAGCTGGTACAACTGATAGCGTTGGTGCTAAATTAGAAAAAGCTTACGAAAAACAAGTAGTTGTTACTATTAAAGAAGATAAAGTAGCTCCAGAATTAGTTAAGCATGAAGTTGTAACTGAAGATAACAAACAAGTTCTTGTATTAACTTACAATGAAGATGTAGCAACATTAGATGCTAAACAACTTCCAGTAGCAGGTACTTTAGTTAAGGATTATGTAACTACAACACCTGACATTAATGTTGAAGCTGCAGTGGACAGCAAAAACAAAAAAGTTGTTAAAGTTGATTTATCAAAATTAGCAGCTGGAAAATGGACAGTTGATTTCGGTGCAGGACTTACTAAAGATGCTGCTGGTAATGCAACAAAAGCAAAATCACTTACTTTTGATGTAGGTACAGTAAAAGAAGAAGTTAAAGGACTTACTTACAGTGTTGATGCTACTGCTAAAAACAATGAAGTAATCATTACATTTGCTGGTCAAGTTGACGGTGCTTCAGCTACAA
The DNA here is from genome assembly GCF_018966865.1 of Bacillus sp. NP247. Classification (NCBI taxonomy): domain Bacteria; kingdom Bacillati; phylum Bacillota; class Bacilli; order Caryophanales; family Bacillaceae; genus Bacillus; species Bacillus sp. NP247. The sequence goes on from NZ_CP076653.1 coordinate 3,574,683, forward strand.
ATGCAGCAAACTATGCAATTGAAGGTGCAAAAGTAGAAAAAGCTGTATTAACTAACAACGAAGCTAAAACAGCTACAGTAAAACTTACATTAAAAGCTGATTCAGTAGAAGCTACTGGTAAATATGCTGTATCTGTAAACGGTGTTAAAGATAGCACGAAATCTGTAGAAGCAAAAGCTGGTGAAAATGCTAATCTATATGTTGAAATTACTGAAAACGTAGCTCCAACAGTAGAAAAAGCTGAGCTTGTAGATGGTAAGAAATTAGAATTAACTTTCAGCGAAGCTGTTAAAAATGTTGACGCTGCAGACTTCATCGTTCTTCTTGACGGTAAAAATGCTGCTGAGTTAGAAAACAAAATTACAGTAGAAGCAACTAAAGTAGAAGGTTCTAAAGTTACATTCACGTTCAACCGTGCATTAGACAGCAAAGAACTTGCTAAAACACTTACAGTAAAACCTGGTAAAGACGGCGTTAAAGTTACTGACAGTAACAATAACAAACTTGCTGCTTTCGAAAGCATTACTGTTAAAAACATCATTAAGTAATATATGAATGATAAAAAAGGCGTTTCAAAGGTAGCTGCATAGCTACTTTTGAACGTTTTTTTATTTTGCTTGTTTCCCCCGTACGATCTGCTTGGAAACGTGAGGGGATGGAATTTAATTTGTCTTGTAGAGGATCATATTAAATCTGTTTATAAAAGCATGAGAAAAAAGGTGCTCCAGAAGCCAGTGTAACTGACTTTTTGGAGCACCTTCTTTTTTATTATTCAATTTCAAAATCAGCAATGATATAAGCGAGTATGACAGAGAAGAAAATACTCACTGATGGCGCTGTTAATACGTGCCCGGACATAAAGCCGATTCCTAGCGATAGGACGAGCGTGCTAGCTAGTAGCATGTATTTTACAGTTACTATTTTCTTGAAGTTTGTAACGCCGTAAATGATTATTTTAATACCGAAGTAAAGTAATGGTAGTAAATAAATGAGAAAACCGACGATTCCGAATGCAAAGAATAGGTCGTGGAAGTCCATTTCGATTAATTTAATTTTAACCGTATAGTTACCAGCGTAGCCCATTCCGAATAATTTTTGTGATAGTGGTGCGTCTTTATAGTATTGTTTGTATACTTTTAAAAACTTATCGCGATCACTGTAAATTAAACTTTTGACCTCAGAGTCTGTTAGCTCACCTTTTGCATGTTTTTTCTCTGCGTCTGGATCTTCTTTAATTACTTTTCCTTCTTTTCTGTCCTTTTCTTCTTGTACTGATTTTTTGTATTCGTATATTTGCATGTGGATGCCCATATTTTTTGAGATAGGAGTATGTGGTGTAAGGGCAATTAAGCCTCCTAGTACAATAGCGGCAACAACTGTATTTACGAGATATGTGGATCCTTTTCCTTCTTTTTTGCGATGAATCATATATTCAATGAATGAGAATAAAAGTGCCACGCCAAGTGTTAGAACGATTGCACCGTATCCTACTTTCGTTCCGACCATAATACTTGCATACATCGCAAGTATTGTTGGAATCCAGTAATAGATTTTCGAGAAAGAAGTTGTTTTATGGATCGAATATAGCACAACGATTGGGAACATAATTGCAAAAATAGCACTTAAATCATTTCCAGCAAAGAACCAACCTCTTGAACCGATCTTTGAGTGAGGATAGCTTGGGAAATCTGTACTAGTTAGCATTGCGACAATCAGTGTGATACTTAAAATTAAAGTTGCATATAAGAAATATGTAATGATTTTGTGAAATGCATATTCTTTGTTTTTTAATTCTTTAAAGACGATAATATATCCAAACAGTAGCACAATAGGATATATACTCTTTAAAATAAATTTCACTTCTTCGCCAAATGAAACCGGGGATTTGACCATCATATTATTTACGAGGCCAATTGCTAGTACAATTCCAAGTAGGCATAAATAGAGAATGTACTTTTTCGCTCCAGGTTGTTTTCTATGAAGAAGTAGATAACCTAATGCGAGAAGCATAAAGGCGAAACGGACTACGATTCCAACAGTTGCGCTCATGTGTAATACATAGATTGAAAAAGATGTTAATAAATCTAAAATTGGTTGAAACACAATGAATAGCAATAGGAAATGCGGGAAGTAGTTATCCGTTTGTTTCAACTTATTAACCATATGTTCCTCCATTTCTTCATTCCTTTATGTAAGCACCCAAGAGATGGGTATAAAAGCCTTATTTACATAGTAAGGCGAATGAATTTCAATGTTTGTTTTTTGCATCAAACTTAAGAATACACCATTTCACTGCAATGGTAAATAGATGAAAAGCATTGATAAACCGACTTTAATTTCTATATTTTTCAACGGAATTGTATGTTTTATACGGAGGTATATACAAATTACGAGATTATTAGACAGAAAATTAAGAAAAAAAGAAGGGTTTTTAACATGCTTTCTATAATTATAGAAGTATAATCTTTATGTGGAAAAGAGGGGTATATATAATGGAAGTAACAAGTAAAACAGAATCTGTTGTTGTGAAATATGAAGGGCGCGTAGCAACGGTCATGGTCAATCGCCCAGAGGTTTTAAATGCATTAGATGAACCAACGTTAAAAGAGTTATTACAAAAGTTGAAAGAAGTGGCGGAAAGTTCTGTTCACGTTGTTGTGTTATGCGGTAGTGGCCGTGGTTTTTCTGCGGGTGGAGATATTAAATCAATGCTTTCAAGTAGTGATGAAAGTAAGTTTGAAGGCATCATGAATACAATTTCTGAAATCGTTGTGACGTTATATACGATGCCAAAGCTTGTTATTAGTGCGATTCATGGACCAACTGCTGGACTCGGATTAAGTATTGCATTAACAGCTGATTATGTTATGGCAGATATATCATCAGTTATTGCGATGAACTTTATTGGAATCGCTTTAATTCCAGATGGTGGCGGCCATTTCTTCCTTCAAAAGCGCGTCGGTGAAAATACGACGAAGCAGATCATTTGGGAAGGGAAGAAATTATCAGCGACAGAAGCGCTAGATATCGGTTTAATTGATGAAGTAATTGGTGAGGATTTCCAAACGGCTGTGAAGCAAAAAATTAATGAATGGTTACAAAAACCAATCAAAGCGATGATTCAAACGAAACAAATTTTATGTGAAGTAAATCGTTCTAATTTAGAACAAACGCTTCAGCTCGAAAAACGTGGTCAATATGCGATGAGACAAACAGCGGATCATAAAGAAGGTATTGCTGCTTTTCTAGAAAAACGTTTACCAGCATTTAAAGGGGAATAAAGTGAAGAAAGTGCTAACACATTTTAGTATAATTGTGTTAGCACTTTTTTTAGGAGTAATAGATGAAGAAAATTATCGGTGTTATCGTTATGATTTTACTTACATATTATGCTTTGCATAGTACACCATCTCCCATTGATTATTAGCCCTCACCAATCGGGCGTTTACAGGCAGCCCCACTCCAACCTAACTTCTTTGCTCCATCTGAATTTTGAGGTGGGAGTTTTACTGCCCGGCAAATAGCGGGATAAAGCAGAGCTCGGGTGTTATTAAATATAGGAGGATAAGAGATGTCAACTTATAACAAGTTAGTAAGGGATCGTGTCCCAGAGAAAATTTTAATGTCTGGAAAAACATATACAGCACAAAAATTAACAGGACAAGCTTACATACAAGCGTTAGCGAAAATTGGTACGGAAGAAATTCGTGAATTTGCTTCGATGAAAGAGCGTGAGCATGCATTAGATTCTCTTGCGGATGCACTTGAAGTTATTATTTCATTAGCTCGCGCAGAGGGTGCAACAATTGAAGATATAGAGCTTATTCGTAAGCGGAAAGAAGAAGAGCGAGGCGGGTTTACAAGAGGGATTTATTTGATGGACGTTTCCGAAGAGTAGTTTCATAGAAAAAGTACAGCTTACTTAGTGACGCTGTGCTTTTTTCCTGCAATTAGGCTAACGATTAAAAAGATAGCTGTTAGTGTCCAGCCAATTGTGATAGAAGTAGTAGTGTGAACGACATAAGAAACTTGTAAACAAATGAGTGAGGATAAAAACCAAATGAGTGCAATATGTACATGTTTTTTCGTTACGGTCATTTTTGCTAACTCCTTTTTACGTACTAAACTAAATTTTACTATAATTTAGAAAATTAAACTATATTAGTAGAGGTTTTATAGTAAATTTTGTATACTGAATAGTAGAGAGAATGAGGAGGAAAACGACAATGGCACATCATGCAAAAGAAACGATGGAATTAATTAAAGAGCTTGTCTCTATTCCAAGTCCATCTGGAAACACGGCGAAAATTATTAATTTTATTGAAAACTATGTAAGTGAGTGGAATGTAGAGACGAAGCGTAATAATAAAGGTGCTCTTATTTTAACGGTTAAAGGGAAGAACGATGAGCAGCATCGTTTATTAACTGCACATGTTGATACGTTAGGTGCGATGGTGAAAGAAATTAAGCCTGACGGTCGTCTTCGTCTATCTATGATTGGTGGATTTCGCTGGAACTCTGTAGAAGGGGAATATTGCGAAATTGAAACGTCAAGCGGTAAGAAGTATACAGGTACAATTTTAATGCATCAAACTTCTGTCCATGTGTACAAAGATGCAGGTGAAGCGAAGCGCGATGAGAAAAATATTGAAGTTCGTATTGATGAGCGTGTTTTCTCAGCAGATGAAGTACGCGAGTTAGGAATTGAAGTAGGAGACTTCGTTTCATTTGATCCACGCGTTCAAATTACAGAGAGTGGATACATAAAATCACGTCATTTAGATGATAAAGTAAGTGTAGCAATTCTATTAAAACTAATTAAAAGATTGCAAGATGAAAAGGTAACATTACCATATACAACACATTTTTTAATTTCTAATAATGAAGAAATTGGGTACGGTGGAAATTCAAACATTCCAGAAGAAACTGTAGAATATTTAGCAGTTGATATGGGAGCGTTAGGTGATGGACAAGCATCTGATGAATATACAGTATCTATTTGTGCGAAAGATTCTAGCGGTCCATACCATTACGCTTTACGTAAACATTTAGTTGAACTAGCGAAAGCGAATGCTATTGAATATAAAGTGGATATTTATCCATACTACGGATCAGACGCATCAGCTGCGATTCGCGCTGGATTTGATGTGAAACATGCGTTAATTGGGGCTGGTATTGACTCTTCTCACGCATTTGAGCGTACGCATGAAAGCTCGATTGCACATACAGAAGCACTCGTATATGCATATGTGATGTCTCATTTAATTGAAGACTAATAGATAGAAAGCTGATCGGAAATAGTATTTTTGATCAGCTTTTCATTTGGGGGATAAAGGAACTTTCCTTATAGGGAATTATGATAATGGAGAAGGAATATGGTATTTTTCGACTTTCCAAACAAATCTTGATACAGGAAAAGCTGAACGGGTTAATGAGAAGAAGCTTCCTTTAGAAGAAGGGAATATATATGCCGAAGAAAATTTTAAGTAATATATTATAAGGAAGCGATTAGTGCAAGTAAGGCGTACTAATCGTTTTTTTACAATAATTGAATTTTATATACATTTATTATTCTTTATATAAGCATCTTTAGTAATATAAATAGAAAACGTATTTACTATAGAGGTAGAATGTTATAAACTATGATAGGAATTGTTTGTTAATATTTTTATAATTAGCATAATTGAAAGAGTTACATAATGTGAAGATTCGAGAGGAGATTTGTTTTTCATGAAGTACAAGGCAATAGCTGCAGGTATTTTAGCAGCAAATTTATTAGCATTTCCAATTAGTAGTTTAGCAGAGACGAAGAAGTTTCCTGATGTTCCGGATAATGCATATTCAAAAGATGCAATCTATTATTTAGTAGAGAAAAATGTAATTAGTGGTATGCCAGATGGTAATTTTGCACCACAAGGCAAGTTAACACGTGCTGAAGCAGCGACAATTATAGCGAAAGCAATCGGATTAGCAGTTAATCCAAGTGCGAAGCCGTCCTTTAACGATTCAAAAGATCATTGGGCAGCTCAGTATATTGCAGCAATTGAAAAAGCTGACATTATTTCAGGACGAACACCAAGTGTATTTGATCCTGAGGGGAAAATAACGCGTGCTGAGATGGCGTCTATGCTTGTAAAGGCATATAAATTAAAAGATCAAGTGAAAGGCCCAATAACTAATAAATTTGCTGATTTAGAAAACCATTTTGGTAAAGAAGCAGCTAATATCTTAGTAGCGTTAGAGATTTCTGCTGGTACAGGAAAGACAACTTGGAGCCCAGATATGCTTATTCCACGTGAACAAGCAGCACAAATGACTTATAAAGCGGACAAGCTAAAGAATAATAATGATGGCAATAAACAGCCAGAAGAAACGAAGAAAATGTATATAGATCGCAAGTTCATTACATATCACGGACCATCTTTATCATCTGGAATTACAGATAATCAACATAATCCACAAACGGTTGAAGTAAAAGAAGAGCGAGATGGATGGATTAAAATTGTAACAAGTAAAGGTGACAAATGGACACCTTTAACAGAGAAAACAGATGTGATTAATGAAGGATTTACTGCATACGAAAAAGCTTCACATGGGTCTAAAGTGCTAGGTACATATGGAGCGCAAACAGTAACGGTTATTGAAGAAAAAGATAGCTGGATTCGTATCCGTACAAACAGTGGCTTCCAATGGGTTGATAAAAATCAATTAAACCCAGTAAAACAAGGTAATTTCTTAGAAGGTAAAGCGATTATTATTGATCCAGGTCATGGTGGAATTGACTCGGGGAATCCTGGTTATTATGAGAAAGAAAGTCAAACCGTATTAGATGTATCATTACGATTACAGAAAATATTTGAGAAAAAGACACCGTTTACTGTGTTGTTAACTCGTGAGAATGATACACGTCCAGGAAACACTGCAGCTGAGTCTTTACAAAAACGTGTAGAATTTGCTCAGGCAAATAAAGGTGATATTTTTGTAAGTATTCATGGTAATGGTACAGATAGTAAACAAGGACAAGGTACAGAAACATTCTACTATGAATCAGCGACAGCAAGAGGGACAAACCCGAATGTATCAGAAAGTCGTTTATTAGCAGAGAAAATTCAAGATCGTCTTGTAGATGCACTTGGAACAAAAGATCGCGGTGTGAAGAAAGGCGATTTATATGTAATTAGAGAAAACACAATGCCAGCTGTATTAGCAGAATTAGCATTTGTAGATAATAAAAGTGATGCAGATAAACTAGCTACACCAGCACAGAGACAAAGTGCAGCGGAAGCTATTTATCAAGGTATTTTAGATTACTACGAAGAAACGGGTAACAACGTATCTTCTTACCGTTAATAAATAGAGAGAATGATAGAAGAGATTGCTGAGAGGCAGTCTCTTTTATTTATTAAATGAATTATAAAGGTTTCTCTTTATTTCGGGCATATGATATCATTTAACTTTACGTGAAAAAGTATTCGAGTAATTGTAATCATAACAATTTAAAACGATAAAGGATGATCATAGATTGAATAATCATAGTAAAACACCTGCATGTATATATACGTATGCGTTTCGCGAAGAGGAGCGTGCTTTATGTTACTTGGAAATGCGCTCGTTCTTTGGGATGGAGTCTCACGTTAATATTTTGAAAAGTGAAGTCAAGATTGCTCCGAGTAGAAGTCCGTTTATTAAAGAGCGCGTTGAGGTTATGTATGAAGGGGACGACTTAGAAAGTATTTTAGAACAAGTGGAACAAATTGATTTAGCGGGAGCGACATTCAAAGTTATCTTCGTTAAAATCAATGATCTTGGTAAAGAAAATAAAATTGAATATGGGGAAAGACGCCTTATTGAACGAGACCTCGGCATGCATATTGAAGGAGAAGCTGATGTTCGTAATCCAGAGCGTGTATTCGGGATTGTTCCACTTGGAGGACGCTGGTACTTCGGGCACTATGTAGAAAGTGATCCGGTTTGGTATCATCATATAAAAAAACCGCATAGCTATTCGACATCACTGAGCACACGTGTTGCTAGAGCTGTCGCAAATATCGCTGTACCAAACCCAGATGGAGTGCGAGCAATTGACCCGTGCTGCGGTATTGGAACAGTAGTAGTAGAAGCACTTTCTATGGGGATTAACATCGTTGGTAGAGATATAAATCCACTTGTAGTTCTTGGAACGAGAAAAAACATTGCACATTTCGGGTTTGAAGGAACAGTAACAAAAGGCCCAATTGAAGAAATTACTGAGAACTACGACGTCGCAATTATCGATATGCCGTACGACCTATTTACGCACGCAACACCAGAAGATCAACTCTCGATTCTTTCAAGTGCGCGCCGCATTGCAAAAAAAGTAGTCGTTGTCACGATGGAAACAATGGACGACATGATTCATGAAGCGGGATTTGAAATTACAGACCGCTGTATCACAAGAAAAGGATCATTTTCTAGACAAATTCTTGTTTGTGAATAAGAAAGGTCACCCGTCTGGGTGACCTTTTTTGGTTTGTATTATTGTAGCGTGATGTGTAATTGGTTGGTCGTTGAGAGCGGGCGTTTGCTGGAAGTAGTCAATAAATCGATAGATTCCGGGAATCGTTTTGTTAGTATATTACTCTTCCTTCAGCTTTTCCTGTTCTACAATTAGTAAATTGCGTAAGACGTGTCCGCGGTAACTTTCTAGTTTGCGTCCTTCATGATAGCGAACACCTAATTTCTTTAGTTCAGCTACGTACCAGCCTTTTGTTCCGTAATACATGAGACCACTTCCTTTTTGCTTTTGAACAGTATATGTGCCTGGGCGAGAGAATTTTCTTTTTTTATTCATGAAATTTGTGGAATTTAATATTGAATATTCAGTTTATTTTAATTATGATTAACTTATTATCGGATGACAGTGATTAGCCTCGCTGTAAGCCCGGATTTATGTTTGAAAATGAAGAGAGTAACTTCTTTCCACTTGAGCTTCTTTAGCAGAAGTACGAGCTATAAGGATAAGTGTAGTAAAATTCAATGCAAATGTGTACATTGTTTTTCTGGCTCTTAACATAGTAACGGAGGATGAAATATGCGTAAAGGGACATTTTTTATGGCAGGACATTCGAGACTTCCGAAAGGGATGGCTGTTCGCAGTATGTACGAAACATTAACGATTACAATTGAGGCAGATCATAAATATCACGTTATTATTGAAGCGTCATGTACGCTTGCGACAGAGCACGGTAGAGACTTCGTCGCTCAAATGTTGAGAGGACATAGTTTGCAAGATGGTATTGAAGAAATCGTTCAAGATATTATGGACCATTATCAAGGAAAAGCGCAAAATGCTATCGTTAGTGCGGTAAAGGATTTGCATCGCCAATACGTAAGTTATTTAAATGATGAACAGCCCAGGGGAGAGTACGAGGAAACAACACCATAAAAACTGTCTAGTTTATCACCGTAAACGAGAGCCAGTTGTATTTCCGTAAACGCCCGATTGGTGAAGGCTAATAATCAGTGGGGGATGAACAAAACCCCCACTGATTAAAGTTTCACTTTATTGAGGAGGCAAGGGATATGAAAAAATTAAATGAAGGGCAAGTTGTAAAACAAGAGGAGAAAAAAAGAGGGTGTGCTGAAAGTAAGGGTATTTGTAAAATGTGTAAAGTTTGTCGAGAAAATAATAAAAAACGAATTGACAGTTATAATATTTTGAATTATTATTTAATTAATAAGATCCATACGAGAAATTAGCCTTCTCTATATCCGATCTTGCTTTCCTGTTTTACAAATATTTTCATACAAACTGTCTATTATTATTGTACTTTAAGAGATTAAAGAACATTCGTAATTATGAGCCAGTTGTACGTTTCTACGATTTTATGTCGTGGTATGCGTATAACTGGCTTTTTCGTTGTTAGGACAGTAAGACCGAATCTCAGCATAAGAAGATAAGGATAACTGTCTGTAAAAAGCGTCGATACGTTCTTCATATTTAAATTAGGGAGGAATTGAAATGTCGATTATTACAGAACAAAATGCGAAGATGAAATTTGCAAAGAAATATGAGGGGTATGAAATTGCTCCTCATCCAGAGCATAAACGTTTATATCATATTACGCTAAACCAGCAATTGCTTAAGCAGTTTTTTGAAGAGGTAAAAGAGCATTCAGAGCAGTCACTGCAATATATTCCTTATTCCCGGTTTAATCTTGCGGATGGAATGAGAAAGATTTTTGGGCAATCATTTATGGATAACATTCGCGGCATTATTCATGACCGTGAAACGGGCGGATTTACAATTGGGGTGCAAGGTGAAACTGCAGATCCAGCAGACTACGTGAAATTTGCAACAGCATTAACACATTTAATCGGGGAGCCAAACTTTGATGCAATGACAGGAACGTATTATGCTAGATTTAATGTAAAAGATACGGATAGTAGTGATTCTTACCTTCGTCAAGCGTACCGATTGTTTACACTTCATACAGACGGTACATTCGTTGATGAGCCGACAGATTGGCTTCTTATGATGAAAATTGAAGAGCAAAATGCAGTAGGAGGGGAATCCCGTTTACTACATTTAGACGATTGGGAAGATCTTCAAAAGTTTAGAAATCATTCACTCGCATCTGTTAAAGTTACGTATAAAGCACCACCAAGTAAAAATGCGCAAGAAATCGTCTATCGTGAAACATTTTTTGATGTGAATAACGCACCATGTATTTGTTTTATTGATCAGTTCGCTTATCCAGATAATATTGAACAAGCAAACTATCTGAAAGACTTATCATATTCTGTTGAAAACTCACCAGCAACACATGCATTAAAATTGCCAATTGGTGACTTAGTTCTGTTAAACAATTTATTTTGGATGCACGGAAGAGCTGCATTTGAAAAAAATAAAGATTTATATAGAGAACTAATGCGTCAACGTGGTTGTTTTTCTAAATAATATGTACGGCGGGTCTCTCAAGGAGACCTGCCTTTTATACTATTAAGGGGGAAGTAGGATGTATGACTTTATAATTATTGGCGGAGGAATTGTTGGCCTTTCAACTGGAATGGCTTTAACGAAAAAATTCTCTCGTGCAAAAATCGCAATCATTGAAAAAGAAAAGGAACTTGCACATCATCAAACTGGGCATAATAGCGGAGTAATTCACTCTGGAATTTACTATAAACCAGGGAGTTATAAAGCAAAGTTTGCCAAAGAAGGAAACGCAGCTATGGTTCAATTTTGTAAAGAAAATGACATCGCTTATGACATGTGCGGAAAAGTAATTGTCGCTACAGAAAAGGACGAACTTCCTCTTTTACATAACTTATATGAGAGAGGCTTACAAAACGATTTACACATTTCAAAAATAGATAAGGAAGAATTAGCTGAAATTGAGCCTCATGTAAAAGGACTTGGGGCAATCCGTGTTCCTTCTTGCGGGATTGCTGATTATAGAGGAGTAAGTTATGCATTTGCCCGTTTGATTCAAGAAAAAGGCGGAGAAATACATGTAGGAACAGCGGCGAAGCGTATTACTGAGAAGAAAGACGCTGTAACGATTGAGACAAATCAAGGTGTATTTAAAACGAAATTTCTCATTAACTGCGCCGGATTACATAGCGATCGCATTGCGAAAAAGACAGGGATATTAACGGATATGAAAATTGTTCCGTTCCGCGGTGAATATTACGAACTTGTCCCAGAAAAACGTCACCTTGTAAAACATTTAATTTATCCAGTCCCAAATCCAGAATTCCCGTTTTTAGGCGTTCATTTCACAAGAATGATAAACGGAGACGTACATGCAGGACCAAGCGCAGTATTAAGCTTTAAGCGAGAAGGCTATACGAAAACAGACTTTGATATAAAAGACTTCATGGAAACAATGACATACACAGGCTTTTGGAAAATGGCGATGCCAAATATGAAAGAAGGCATAAAAGAAATGGTACGCTCATTTAGTAAACAATCATTCCTAAAAAGTTTACAGCGCTTAATACCAGAGCTAACAGAAAAAGATATCGTCCCAACCCATGCAGGTGTAAGGGCACAAGCTATTTTATCAAACGGAAATATGGTGGATGATTTCTGCATTATCCCTGGCATCAATTCTCTGCATATTTGTAATGCGCCATCTCCAGCTGCGACGGCTAGTATAAAGATTGGTGAGGAGGTTGCTAAGCAAGTGCCTGATGTGGTGGCGGTGAGGGTTTGATTGGGTCCCCTGGTCTCGGGGGATTTTTTTAGTTTTGGATGCTCGGGTGTGGGATTGGTTGTAGGCTAACGATTGCCGACTGTCTACTGTATAAAAAAATAGACAGTAGTGTATGTTTTTTTGAAAAATGTATACAAATCTCGCCCTTATACGTTGGCATGATACTTGCAATGAAAATAGTATCAACATATAGGGGAGAGATAGGAATGAAGGTTAGTAAAATATACACAACAATTGATGCTCACGTAGCTGGGGAACCACTTCGAATTATTACGGGCGGCGTGCCGGAAATAAAAGGAGAAACGCAGTTGGAAAGACGCGCATACTGCATGGAACATTTGGATCATCTTCGCGAGATTCTTATGTATGAACCGAGAGGACATCACGGCATGTACGGTTGTATCATTACTCCGCCCGCAAGTGCTCATGCTGATTTTGGCGTATTATTTATGCACAATGAAGGCTGGAGTACGATGTGTGGTCACGGAATTATCGCTGTTATTACAGTAGGAATTGAAACTGGTATGTTTGAAGTGACAGGGGAAAAACAAAAATTCATTATTGATAGCCCTGCCGGGGAAGTTATTGCGTACGCAAAATTTAACGGGAGCGAAGTTGAATCCGTATCATTTGAAAACGTTCCTTCGTTTGTATATAAGAAAGACGTTCCTATTAAAATAGATGACTATGAATTTCAAGTAGATATTGCGTTTGGCGGAGCATTCTACGCTGTTGTAGATAGTAAAGAGTTTGGTTTGAAAGTCGATTTCAAAGATTTAGCTGCAATTCAAACGTGGGGCGGTAAAATTAAACACTACATTGAAAGCCAAATGGAAGTAAAACATCCACTTGAAGAAGATTTAAAAGGAATATACGGTGTTATTTTCTCAGATGAGCCAAAAGGAAAAGACGCTACTTTACGAAATGTAACGATCTTTGCTGATGGGCAAGTAGACCGTTCCCCTTGCGGCACAGGAACTTCCGCAAGAATCGCAACCCTTTTTGAAAAAGATGCCTTACAAAAGGGAGAAACTTTCGTCCATGAATGCATTACTGACGGCCAATTTATCGGAGAAGTATTATCTGTAACAGAGGTAGATAAATATGAAGCTGTCGTTCCAAAAGTAACGGGGAATGCATTTATTACAGGGTTCCATCAGTTCGTTGTAGACCCGAGAGATGTTTTGAAGCGGGGGTTTTTGTTAGGATAGAAGGAGGAGGTGGAAAGATATGCTAGTCATAAGCGCGAACGAACAAAAAAACTTAGTAAATATGAACGAAGTCATTGAATACGCGGCGCTTGCTTTACAAGAATTTTCCGCAGAAAGAACGATTACACCAATACGCGGCTCATTACCATTTGCGAACGAACAAAATACCGCGTTAATTATGCCTTCAGTAGCGGAAGGACTTGAAGCTCTTGGTTTAAAAGTAGTAACAGTAGTCCCGGGGAACAAGAAAATAGGAAAAAAAACGATAAACGGGATCGTTATGCTATCAGACTTTCAAACGGGAGAACCGCTCGCACTTTTAGAAGGATCGTACTTAACGATGATCCGAACAGGCGCCTTATCAGGCGTAGCAACAAAACATTTAGCTCGTCATAACGCAAAAACTTTATGCATCATCGGCACCGGTGAACAGGCGAAAGGGATTGCTGAAGCTGTACTCTCCGTCAGGGACATCGAAAAAATTATCTTATACAACCGAACGGAAGAAAAAGCGTATGCATTCGCGCAATATATACAAGAGAAATTCAGCAAACCGGCTTACGTTTACACAAATCCAAATGAAGCAATAAGCGAAGCAGACATCATCGTCACAACTACGAACGCATCCACACCAGTCTTCACAGAAGCACTAAAAAAAGGCGTCCACATAAACGCCGTCGGCTCATTCAGACCGAGCATGCAAGAACTACCATCTCACGCCATCGCTAACGCAAACAAAGTAATAGTCGAATCAATAGAGGCCGCACTAGAAGAAACAGGCGACCTTCAAGTTCCGATAAAAGAGGGCTTATTTGAAGCGAGCGACATCCACGCTGAACTTGGTCAAATTATAAGCGGGGAAAAAGCTGGTAGAGAGAACGATGAAGAGATTACTATTTTCAAATCAGTAGGTTTAGCGGTAGTAGATATTATTGTTGCGAAGTATTTGTATGAAAAAGCGATGGAGCGTGGAGTGGGTAATAGGATTGAGTTTTGAGAGACTGCCTTTTGGTGGTCTTTTTTTGTTGGGGATATAGTATTTGTTTCTGTTAATAGATTTCAAACTTTCCACATTTACAAAAAAGTTTGACTTTATATACGGGTAGTGGTAATTTAAAACTTATAAGAAAACTCGGGATTAAATCCGAGTTTTCTTATGGGTATAAATAGTTCAAGGGGGCCGAAAGATGAAACGGAAGTTATTTGCATTACCATTTGTCCTAATACTACTTATTGCATTAGCGGCTTGTTCTGGGGAAAAAGATTCTTCGAAGCAAGCAGGAACTAGTACGTCAGGGACTCCGAAAGATGGAGGAACGTTAACAATTGGTGTTAGCGATAATCCAGATACGATGAATCCGCTTTATGCGAACGATCGTGTGTCATTAACGATACAGCAAGCTTTATATGCGCCGCTATATCATATGGAAGACGGTAAGAAAAAGTTTGTTCTTGCTGAGAGCTTTACGCCTTCAGAAGATCAATTAACATGGACGTTAAAACTAAAAGATAATTTAAAATGGCATGATGGTAAGAAAATTACATCAGACGATATAGTATTTACATTCCAATCTATTTTAGATGAGAAGCAAAACAGTTCAAGTCGTGAAAACTTTATTTTTAAAGGGAAACCGCTTGAGGTGAAAAAAGTAGATGAGTTAACAACTCAATTTGTATTACCACAAGTAAGTGCATCTTTCGAAGGGGTTATGAACGATTTCTTCCCAATTCCGAAACATGTATTTGAAGGTGAAGCGGATTTAGTGAAGAGTAAGAAAAACCTACAACCTGTTGGATCAGGTCCATTTAAATTAAAAGAGTTTAAATCAGATGAATATGTTGCGTTAGAGCGATTCGATGATTATTTTGCTGGTAAAGCGAAATTAGATTCTATCGTGTACCGCGTTGTAAAAGACCGTAATACAGCAAACGTTTCACTACAAAATGGTCAAATCAATATGAAGATGATCGAACCACAAGACTTTAAGAAATTAGATAGCACGGGGAACTTCTCAATGGTGACATTCCCTGAAGGTAGATTATTCTACTTAGCTTATAACTTTAATACAGACCTTATGAAGAAAAAAGAAGTGCGTCAAGCAATTGCGCATGCATTAGATAAGAAAGAAATGATTAACTCAGCTTTCGTTTCTAGTCAATTTGCAGAACCAGCAAATTCAATCTTAACACCAGACGCTATGTATTATGCGAAAGATATTAAAGAGTATAAGTATGATCAAAAAGAAGCGAAAGATTTACTAGCAAAAGCTGGTGTGAAAGATAAAGAAAAAGTACGCGTTATGTATGTAACGAATAATAAAATCATGGAAAGCTTAGCGCTATATACACAACAAAAATTACAAGAAGTTGGCTTACAAGTTGAACTAAATGCATTAGATGCTAGTGCGGCAAGTGAAAAAGGCTTAGATAAAGAGAATAAAGAATATGACATTACATTCGGTGGTTACATAATGGGACCAGAGCCAGATTCATATAAGAGCTTATTCTTAAGTAATGCAGAATACAATTATGCACGTTATAAAAATGCTGACTTCGATAAGTTATGGGAAGAAGCTGCAGTTGAAACAGATAAAACGAAACGCGCAGAGCTATACCATAAAATTCAAGATACAGCGAGAGAAGACTTACCTTATCTTCCAATCGCATATCCGAAAGCAGTTATTGCAGTAGATAAAAAGTTTGATGGATTAAAAGAAGCAAAAGCAATTCCAGTTACAATGTTTGAAGATCTATCGAAGATTTATGAAGTGAAATAAGAGACTATGAAGAAGCTGGTGGAAATCAGCTTCTTTATCCCGCTTTAATGGGCAGTAAGACTCCCACCTCAAAACTCGGCGAATGCGAGGAAGTTAGGTGGAAGTAAGGCTGATTAAAGTTTCACTTTATCTTGAGGGGGGAAGTTTGTGTATAAAGTAATTGCAAAGAGGCTTTTAAATGCAATTCCGCTTTTATTTGTTATTTCTATTATTTCTTTTCTATTAATAAAACTAGCGCCGGGCGATCCCGTTCGAAACTTTGTAACGCCGAATATGAGCCCGATTGATGTCGAGCGTATTCGCAAAAGTTTAGGACTAGATCAACCGATTTACGTGCAATATTTTTTATGGTTAAAAAATATTTTAACAGGGAATTTTGGGTACTCACTTCAAAATCACCGCCCTGTTTTAGAACTTATCACAGAAAGATTACCCGCAACAATTGGATTAATGGGATCATCTTTACTTGTCTCATTTGTAATCGCAATACCGCTTGGACTATTTACAGGTGTGAAAAAGAATTCGTTCTTTGATCGCACCGTGAACTGCATTTCCTATGTGGGAATCTCAATGCCAGTCTTTTGGTTCGCGTTACTATTAATCTACTTATTCTCTTTAAAATTGAACATGCTTCCGAGTATGGGTATGCGCACAGTCGGTCAAGATTCCTTCTGGGATATTGTCCAGCACGGCATTTTACCTTGCATGGTGCTAGCGTTCCAAAACGTCTCTGTTTATATGAGATATATTCGTTCAAGCACAATCCAGCAATTAGAAGAAGATTACGTACAAATTCAATATGCGTACGGTGCTTCACAGAAAACAGTTTTATTTAATCACGTACTTCGAAACGTATTAATACCGATCATTACAATTTTCGGATTATCCATTCCAAGTTTAGTAGGCGGAGCGTTCATTACGGAAACAGTATTCTCATGGCCGGGACTTGGTTCACTCGGGGTAAATGCTATTTTTAGATTTGATTATCCAATTATTATGGCAATCACATTATTATCATCGTTCATGTTAATTCTCGGTAATTTAATTGCTGATATTTTATATGGCGTAGTAGATCCGCGCATTCGAATGAGGGGGTGATGGAATGAACAATAGGAGATTTCAAACGATAAAAAATAGTTTTACGAAAAATAAGTTTGTAGTAATGGGAGTTATTATACTTAGTGTTTTAACAATAGCGTCTCTTTTCGCATTCATATCACCGTACGATCCTAGCAAAATGTCTATTCCAGATCGTTTACAAGAACCGAGTTTAAGTCATCCGTTTGGCACGGATGATTACGGAAGGGATTATTTAACGAGAGCGTTATATGGCGGACGAGTTTCCCTTGCGGTTGGTTTTCTAGCGATGGTTGTTTCCATTACAATCGGGACCGCAGTAGGAACAATTAGCGGATATTTTGGCGGAAAGTTAGACAACTTCTTAATGCGAATTGTTGAAGTTCTTATGTCGATTCCATCATTCTTCTTAATGCTACTATTAAATGCTTACTTAAAACCAGGAATTACGACGTTAGTTCTTATTATCGGATTACTAACATGGATGGACACCGCCCGCATTGTAAGGGCAGAAACGTTATCTGTAAAAGAGCGTGAGTACGTTTTATACGCAAAAGTGTCGGGACAAAAGTCACTTATGATTATTGTAAGACATATCATTCCTAATATTTTATCGACGATTATAATCGCAGCGACATTAACGATTGCGACATCGATTTTAATGGAATCATCACTTAGCTTCTTAGGATTAGGTATTAGAGAACCAGATTCTTCTTGGGGCAGCATGCTAAATAATGCGCAAGGATACATAGGTGAAGCTTGGTATTTAACACTCTTCCCAGGGTTCCTTATTTTATTAACAGTACTAAGTTTTAACGTAATCGGTGAAGCGCTCAAGAAAGCTTTCGCGCCAAAAGGGGCTCATCATGAGAACTAATGCTTTAAGTGAGGGGGAGTGAAAAGCGTGTCTGAAAAACTATTAGAAGTGAAAAACTTAAAGACTTCTTTTTTCATAGAAGACGGCGAAGTAGAAGCGGTTCGCGGCGTTTCATTTAGCTTGAAAAAGGGTGAAGTCGTTGGGATTGTTGGCGAATCGGGAAGCGGAAAGAGTGTTATGGCGAAATCTGTTATGGCTCTCGTTACGTCACCAGGGAAAGTGAAAGAAGGAGAGATTCTTTTTCAAAATGAAAACGTGCTTTCTAAATCGGAGAAAGAATTACGCTCTATTAGAGGAAATCAAATTTCACTTATATCCCAGGATCCAATGTCGGCATTAAACCCAGTTGTGAAAATTGGGAAGCAAATGACGGAAGTAATTATTCGGCATCAAAAAGTGAAAAAGAAAGAAGCACAAAATATCGCGGTCAACTTACTAAAACAAGTCGGTCTTTCTTCACCAGAAGAAAGGGTGAAACAATATCCGCATGAACTAAGCGGTGGTATGAAGCAGCGGGTTATGATCGCGATGGCAATGTCTTGTAATCCAGACTTGCTCATTGCGGATGAACCGACGACAGCGCTTGACGTAACGATACAAGCACAAATACTAGATTTAATGAAAAACTTAAAAAACGAAACGAATATGTCGTTGCTGCTCATTACGCATGATCTTGGAATTGTTGCACAAAACTGTACACGCGTTATCGTTATGTACGGCGGGCTTATTATGGAAGAAGGACATGTACTTGATATTTTCCAATCGCCGAATCATCCATATACGAAAGGGCTATTAAACTCTCTGCCAAAAATATCGAACGGCGTAAAAGAAAGACTAGCGCCAATTCAAGGTGTAACACCAAACCTACTACATCCGCCGAAAGGTTGCCCGTTCGCAGAGCGTTGCCCACATAAAATGGACATTTGTGAAAAAGAACGTCCGCCATATTTTGAAATTGGAAACGGAAGGCGTTCTATGTGCTGGCTAAATGATAGGGCGGTAGGTGATTCCCATGCATGAAGAAAACTTAATTGAAGTTCGGAACTTAAAAAAGTATTTTCCTATTAAAAAAGGACTGTTCGGCAGAAAAACAGAGCAATTAAAAGCAGTCGATGACTTAAGCTTCACAATTAAAAAGGGTGAAACATTCGGACTAGTAGGAGAATCAGGCTGCGGAAAATCAACGACAGGAAGAAGCATCATTCGTTTACACGACGTCACTTCAGGTAACATTCTATTCGACGGACAAGATATCGCAAATCTAAAAGAAAGTGAACTAAAAGAATATAGAAAAAGAATGCAAATCATTTTCCAAGACCCGTACGCATCATTAAACCCGGCAATGAACGTGTTCCAAATTATTAGCGAACCGATGAACATTCACGGATCTTACACAGCGGAAGAAAGAAAAGAAATCATTCTAGACCTTCTCAAAAAAGTAGGCCTAAAAGAAGAACACCTATATCGCTACCCGCACGAATTTAGCGGAGGCCAAAGACAGCGCATCAGCATCGCGCGCGCACTATCTGTAAAACCTGACTTCATCCTATGTGACGAACCAATCTCAGCACTAGATGTCTCAGTCCAAGCACAAGTCGTAAACATGCTGCAGGATATTCAAGAAGAAACAGGCGTCACATACTTATTCATCGCACATGACCTATCCATGGTAAGACACATATCAGACCGAATCGGAGTTATGTACTTAGGAAACATAGTAGAAATTGCCGACAGCGAAGACCTATACACAAAACCGGCACATCCATACACACAAGCACTACTCTCATCCATGCCAGAACCAGATCCAACAAACACAGGCAAAGAACGGATCATCTTAGAGGGAGAAGTACCAAGCCCGCTCAACTCACCATCCGGCTGCAAATTCAGAACGCGCTGCAAATTCGCCACTGAAAAATGCACGCAGGAAGTACCAAAAATGGTGGAGATTGCGAAGGGGCATCAGGTGGCTTGTCATTTATTTTAGAGGAGAAAGCACTAGGGGGGGACCGGGTGCTTTTTTCTTTTGTGTGGGGGTGTGGGATTGGTTGTAGACTAATGGTCAGTGAATGTCTATATTTGCATCTCCTATCATATAATTCTCCTTATTTTTTAACTATAATTTGAATGACGAACTTCTTTTTGTTGGGAAAGCACGTAAAGTAAGACAACGTATTAAAAAACATTTTGAAGATAATGTATCACCAATTAAAAATCATCGTGATGAAGTGTATCGTATTGATGTATGTATTGTAGAAGATCCGATGGAAAGAGAAATTTACGAAACATATATGATTAACGAATTTCAAGCGAAGTATAATGTGGATAAAGTATTTTATAAATAACATCAACGTAAAACATGATCTTGGTACTACATCAAGATCATGTTTTTTATATGCAATAAAAACGATTGATTATTCTTAATCATTCGACAAAATACAACAATTTAAGATCGTATTTTTTGCTATGATAAGTAAGGAATTTATATATCGTGTTATTGGGGGATAAAAAGAGATGTTGAAAAAATTTACTACATGTATTTTAGGGGGCGCTTTAGTATTCAATTTATCTGGTTGCGGCAATACATCCGACAAAACTTCTTCAGAATCTAAAGAAACCAATTCTAAACAAGAAGAAAAGAAAGTTCAAACAACTGATGAGGCGAAACCGAAAGAGAATGCAAAGCAGAAAAATACAGAACAAACAAAAGAGAAATCAAAGGTAAAAGAAAAAGAGTATGCTGTAAACAAGGATTTTCATACACCTAAATTTGATGTAACTGTAAAAAGAGTTGTAGAAAGAGATAAGGTTGGTAAAGAAAGTATAGGAATCCAAGAACCTGAAAATGGACATGTCTTTATTGTTGTAGAAGTAGAAGGGAAAAACATCACAAACGAATCGATGAAATTAGCTGTTTTACCATCAGTGGATTTAGTGGATGAAAATGATAATGCTTACCAAAGTGATGTGTTGGCAACTAGTAGTTATGAGGTTGAAAAAGGTGAGACCTCTACTATTACTAAGGAATTAAAACCAGGGGAGGTAAAGAGACAAAATAAAGTTTACGTGATTAATAAAGAAAAATTTGATACAGGAAAATGGTATGTACTTGTTAACCATGAGTATAAGGAACAAATTAAATAGTGTTTATTTATTAAGAGGAGATGGCTCCTCTTTTTTTGTTATAAGTTAACACAAAATTTCGTTTTGAGGACACTATTAAATTTTTAAGTTGATGGAGATAGGACGCTATCCCTAGACGAAGAGATTACTATTTTCAAATCAGTTGGTTTGGCTGTAGTAGATATTATCGTTGCGAATTATTTGTATGAGAAAGCGGTGGAGTGTGGGATAGGATCGAGTTTTGAGGGACGGCCTTTTGGTGGTCTTTTTTGCATAAAATCTTGTAAAGCAAGAAAAAGTAGAATATTTAATGATTAGAATTGAATATTCATATTCTAATATTCAATAGAAAGATAAAACATTTAAAAGTTCAGAATAATATATTATAATATATTTAGTAAAATTAACCAATATATATTTTGCTCATTATGTATTAAAGGGGAAATGAAAATGGCTGGACAAATTCGTATGTCACCAGAGGAGCTTAAATCAAAAGCGACTCGATATGGACAAGGTGCAAATCAAATTGAGGATATTTTACGTCAATTACAAAACTTACAAAATGAATTAAGAGGAGAATGGGAAGGTCGTGCTTTCGAAGGTTTTGATCAACAGTTCAATGAATTAAAGCCGAAAGTACAAAACTTCGCACAGCTATTACAAGAAATTAATATGCAGCTGAATAAAACTGCAGAGGCTGTTGCTTCTCATGATGAAGAATTATCACGTAATTTCGGTTTGAAATAAAAATTGTTTTACTCTATATAACAAGCATTTCAAATGAGCCATACAGCTTATATTGTATGGCTCATTTGATTGCGTGCCCAGCTTAGCTGGGCACACGTTTACAAAGAGTGATATTGATAGAGAAATTTCATATATCTATTGGGATTTCTTTGGCATGTTCTGAAAATTAGAGAAAGGATTTGAGTGATGGGACAATTTCAAAGTAATTTTCAAACAGCAACGCAAATTGCCACGAAAATGGGATCAGCCTCTGATAGGATTCAAAGTGCAACAACTCGTTCTATAACAAAGGCGACGCGTACAACACTATCTGTTAATTCCAAAGCACAAGAAGCGAATCAACAAATGTTAGATTTTACGAAACAATTTTCTACTGCCTTTCAACAAGCGGTCGATAATATTCATTCAGTAGCCCAAGAGTTTGAGAGAATGGATAACGAACTTCACAATACTTTTCGCTAATGTGACAACCTACATAAAGGTAAAATGGTAGGAGGAATATGATGAGTCAAGATATTGAAAAACAAATCAATCAAGTAAATCAAAAGTTAAGAAGTGTATTTGAAGAACAAGACCGAAATCAATCCGCGATTCACATTCAGGAGCAAGCGGAAGCAGATTTTTATGAATGGAGAGGTCGAAGCCATCGTTTGTTTGATCGAATTTTAGGAACTTGGCATGATGATAGAGAAATGTCTCAGTTTTTTATGAATACATATCAAGATGCAAAACATATTGAAAGAAAAGTCACATTTGAATTGGAAAACAAAAAAGAAACGCTGCTTAAAGAAAGACGAGACCTTAGTGATTTAGAAAACGACCTTTCCTATCAACAACAACAATTAGCAAGGGAGGTCAATGCATGAGTTTAAATATGTATTTAGGAGAAGTACAAAGCCAAACTCAAAGCATGAATGCTGTATGTATCGCTACCATTCAAGGTATGGAACAAGCGATTCAGTCGATTGACGCTTTTGCAGTTGATACTGTGTTACAAGGGCAAACATATAGCAGTGCAAAATCATTTTTTGTACAAACCTTTCGTCCTTTAGCACAAGGAATTATTTACTTATGTGAAGAGCTAATCCGTCAAAACAATGCCTTTCCAAGTCAATTTCAATCACAGGTAGCTCAGGCAGATGTAATTGAACACGAGATATTAGAACAAATTCGAGAAATTGACCGAATGAAAGCAAGTATGGAAGCTATCAATCAAGCTATGCCAATCCCGGGTATGGACGCTATGGCGAATCTTTTTACTGTCATGAGGAAAAAACTGCAAGAAAAATTAGAACATCTATATGAATTTAATTATATTTCTAGTAATAATTATGATACTGCACTCCAACTAGCCGCTAGCATTGCGACGGGTTTGGCGGAAGTTCAAAGTGGAAAAGGCTTTAGTCCTGCAAGTGGTACATTTAGTACGCAAGGGTTGAATATGGAGTGGACAACTTCTATTCAAGCGATTACAGAAGAGAGGGCACGACAAGCTGCCAATTCAATTGAAGAAGGTGAAATGTGTGGTAAGCTACCTGAAAAATCTACTGGTGAAAAAATTTGGGACGGTATTATAGATGGTACGGGACAAGCAGTTAGCGATACAATAGACGGAATAAAAGCTTTAGGAGATTGGGAGACGTGGGAAAACATGGGGAACGCTGCTTTGCACCCTATTGATACCCTTAGTACCATGTATAATGCATTGTCGGATTCATTTATTAATGATGTAATAAATGGTGACGCGGAAAGTCGGGCAAAGTGGGGAAGTTATGCTTTAACTCAAGTTGGGCTAGGTCTCATTGGTGATAAAGGATTAAGTAAAGCAAGTAAATTAGGTCAAGTGAGTAAAGTAACTACACTAGGGGCAAAAGCCGAACAGAGTATTTCACATTTTACAAATAAATTGCAAATAGGAGACCGCTTTGCATATGCTGGCGTTGGTGAGTTTAAAGATATTCCAAAAACTTCTTTTAATTCTTTACAAGAAGCCCGTGATACATTTATGTTTGCTGACTCTGGTAATTTAAATACACCTAGATTCCAAGAATACCTTAGCCAAGTAGAAGAAATTACAAAAAGAGAAATTCCAGAAAACCAAAGGGAATTACTGCAAGAACACTTAGAAAATAATGGTTATGAACGATTAAGTAAAGAAGAAGTAGCGGCAAGAAGAGAGGAGTTTAACAGCCTAAGAGAAGATTTAATTAAAGAATGGGAACTTAGGACTGGACAAAAATGGCCTACCTATGAAGAAGAAATTCTTTCAAGAAGAGGTAGAGTATTAAGAAAAGTTGATAGACCTTATGATGCACATCATCTGGTAGAAAATGCATATGGTGGAGAACACGAATGGTGGAATATGCACCCCGCTAAATATCCTAATGAACATCAAGGTGGAATACACGGGAAAGATAAAATTTCAAGAGAAATCTTTAAAAATAAATAACGGAGGTAATTAAAACATGTTTAATTTTTTGAAAAAACATATTGTAGCAGACGAGAGTGTTAAATCTAATCAAACACCTATTTTTTATCCTTTACCAAAAGAAGAGATAGCAGAAGCAGAAGATTTGTTGAAAATGCAGTTCTCAAAAGAACTAAAACGTTTCTATGAGGAAATTGGCTATGGATTTTTAAAGACTAATAAGACTCTTATTAACAGATTCATGGACCCATTTTCTGTTGCAGATTTTCGTTTAAGACAAGATATTTATGAATACAATCCTAATTTGGACGATGTCGATGATGAAGAATCACTAGTATTTTTTGAAGTATCAGAGATTAGCTTTTTAACAATTAAATTTAAGCAGGAAAATGAATTAGGTCAATGTCCTATATATTATGGTTCAACGAAAATAGCAGATTCTTTAGAAGAATTTTTAATAAAAATGGAAGAAAATCCTGACTATTATATTTAATGGATATCAATTCTACTTTGTAGAGTCGGGCATTATTAGTTCATTATTTTAAGAATTGTTTTCTAGCTTATGTGATTGCGAAGACAAATAATAATTAATTATGAGTAACAAAAGTAAGACTTATGCGTAATTCACATAAGTCTTTTTAATATTACCCCACAGTTAAGAGGAAGTTTTTATTGTTTTTGTAGTAATTAATTTGTGCTATATAGAAGGCTAGGTGTCATTAGTGTAAGTACTAAAACATATAATAAGGAAGAAAGGTGTCTATTATTGGGGTTATTCAAACGCACTAACTTAGATAAAACAGAACTATTGTTACTATATATTATGAAAGAATTAGAAGCGGATAAAGCACCAGTGAAGTTATCATATAACCAATTACAAGACTATTTACGTGCGAACCGTAATACAACAACAAAAGCAATAAACGGACTGAAAGAACAAGGGCTACTATCTGTTACGGTAGGACATGGGAAAGCTTCTAACACTTACTACCTTACATTAGAAACAGTGTATAAGTATAAATCATGAATTTGAATGGAGTTTATTTTTGATTTAATAAAATTATAGAATAAAGCAAAAAAATTCTTGTAGGAAATTGTAAGTGATTAACTATTATTCAGTTGCGAGGAAGTTGGATTCATCCTATGTTGTAATAGATTACTAATAAGTTATATGTGCAAGTATTCAACAGGCTAAAAAATAATGTCTGAATATAATTGAAGGTACTTCAAATAGGTGGTACAATTAAATTTAGATAAGCAATAGATTGTACACTTCTAACCAATAAATAGAGGTTTTTAATAATTGTTATGAAATACAAAACGCCTTGATATAGCGATGGTTATACAGTATCCATGTCAAAAGCAAAACCTACGAACTCTGAGTTTATCGCAATGGTTGCGGATAAGCTGAGACTTGAACATAAGGCTTCGTAAACGCTGATATAACAGTGTTTTTGATTGTTTAGCGGTAATGTAAAGTTACCAACAAATTTCTTTTCGTACCAACAAATAATGTTAATGCATTTTAATAAACACCGTCTTTTATTGGTTTGTAAATCAAACTAATGAGAGGCGGTGTTTTTTGTTTTGACTGAATTTGAATTACAGCTAGATAATTTTATGCTGTACTGTTCAAGTAAAAACTTATTGACAAAAACGCTGAAAAGCTATGATCAGACTCTAAATGGTGGAGAATGGGCCTCGTTATCACGTATTTTCGGTCATTCTAGTGTAGAGGTAACTCAAAAAGGTTATTTAGATTTTACAGATTCAGAAATAGGTAAAAAGTATCAAAAACATTCACCATTAAATCCCTTGAAAGTTTAAAGCGAAGAAAAAAGAAGTCTGAGTGATTTAGAAAATGACCTTTATTATCAACAACAAAATCTAGCACAGGAGGTCAATGCATGATTTAAATATGTATTTAGGAGAAGTACAAAGCCAAACTCAAAGCATGAATGCTGTATGTAACGCTACCATTCAAGGTATGGAACAAGCGATTCAGTCGATTGACGCTTTTACAGTTGATACTGTGTTACAAGGGCAAACATATAGTAGTGCAAAAGCATTTTTTGTTCAAACCTTTCGTCCTTTAGCGCAATGAATCATTTATTTATGTGAAGAGTTAATTCGTCAGAACGATGCTTTTCCAAGTCAATTTCAATCACAAGTCGCTTCCACAGATGTAATTGAACAAGAAATCTTAGAACAAATTCGAGAAATTGACCGAATGAAAGCAAGTATGGAAGCCGTCAGTCAAGCTATGCCAATCCCAGGTATGGAAGCTATGGCAAATCTTTTTACTGTCATGAGGAAAAAACTGCAAGAAAAATTAGAACATCTATATGAATTTAATTATACTTCTAGTAGTAATTATGATACAGCACTTCAACTAGCCGCTAGCATTGCGACGGGTTTGGCGGAAGTTCAAAGTGGAAAAGGCTTTAGTCCTGCAAGTGGTACATTTAGTACGCAAGGGTTGAATATGGAGTGGACAACTTCTATTCAAGCGATTGGAGAAAAAAGGGCACGTCAGTCTGAAAATCTTCTAAAAAGTAGTTCAATTGAAGAAGGGGCAATGTGTGGTAAGCTACCTGAAAAATCTACTTTCGAAAAAATTCGGGACGGTATTGTAGAAGGTGCAGGGGAAGCGGTTGAAGATACTATAGAAGGATTTAAGGCACTTGGTAAATGGGAAACGTGGGAAAACATGGGGAATGCTGCGTTGCATCCTATTGATACCCTCAGTACGATGTATAATGTATTGTCAGATTCATTTATTAATGATGTAATAAATGGAGATGCTGAAAGTCGTGCTAAATGGGGAAGTTATGCTTTAACACAAGTTGGATTAGGACTTATTGGTGATAAAGGATTAAGTAAAGCAAGTAAATTAGGTCAAGCGGGTAAAGTAACCAAACTAGCAAAAAATAAGATTCCGCAAGCTATTTCACATATTACAAGTAATTTACAATTGGGAGATCGCTTTGCTCTTGCAGGTATGGGTTCTATGAGAATTGAAATACCTACAATTAAAGATTACTTTGTTAAATCAAGTAGTGTAAAAAGTAAAGGACTAAATAATAAAACTGAAACAAATCTTGAAAAGTTAAAAAATAAACATGCTGATATTATTGAGAAACATCTAGATAATTATGCTGCAGCAGTAAATTCTAATAGTCCTTGGAAATGGAGGAAGATTAGTGGTGGAGAAAAATTAACAGCCCCCCAAAAAGCTATTATTAAGCAGGTTGCTATTGAGAAAGGTTTAATACCTGATGTTCCTATGAAATTAGGTACACAATATCCTGATTTTAAGAAAGCTAGTTTAATTATTAAATTGGATGAGTTACCAGAGGAAATGTGGTTGGCAAGTGACAAACAACAATTTAAATGGTTAGATGATAGAATATCTGGTGGACGTCCACCTGGTACTACCTGGCATCATTCTGAGATTCCAGGTAAAATGGAATTAGTACCATTTGGAATACATAATAGCATATTTCATAAAGGTGGGCGGAGTGAAGGGCATTGGTCTTATAGATCTAAAGGTAGGTAAAGAATTGGAGGAATTAAAATGAAGATTAAAAATGGTAGTGAACTTCAATCACCAAATGATGAATTAATTGAATCATTTGAGGAATATTGTGAGATAAAATTACCAACTGATTTTATAGATTTTTTGAAAAAATATAATGGTTCTATTCCAATTACTAATGTTTTTTTACATGAAAAAAACGAACTTTTAATTGAACGTTTCTTATGTTTGTTGGAGGACCCAGAAGATGATGATGAAAATGGTTGGTATGATATAGAGGTTGTATTATCTGATATCGATACTCGTTTAACGGATGATGAAGATTTAACAGGAGTAAATGTTATTCCGTTTGCTGTTTTATTCGCAGGTGATTTTCTTTGTTTAGATTTTAGAGAAAAAGAAATACCATCTGTTGTGGTATGGTATCATGAAGAATCAGAAGAGTTGAATCCAGTAACTAGTGAAGTTGCAGATAATTTTAGTGATTTTTTAAGTATGTTAAAAGAATAATGTAAGAAAAGTAATTAAATTTTATTTATGGGTTTGAATTTGTATTAAAGTTTTTTGCTTTTTAATAGGTTGATATATATTTTAAAAGAAATTAAAGGAGAAATGTATCAAGGATATTATCCTTTTCTTCTTTATTGACACCAATGTATTTAAGTGGAATTTGTGGTGTACTGTGATTAAGAATTTCTTGTAACATAGCTACATATTTTGTTTGTAGAACCAATAGCCGAAGGTTTTCCGCATGGTGTGAGTACCGATGGATTCTACATCAGCAAAATCTCCGGCTTTTTGCAATTGTCGATAAGCCTGGATCTTACTAATGGATTGATCCCCTTTTCTTGAAGGGAATAACCAGGTACTTTCTAGTGCTTGGGCATACGAATAGACTTCATCAAAAATAGAAGTAAGGTTAATCATGCGTTCTTTCTCTGTTTTTCCTTCTTTGATCTTAAATTCTTTTCTTTTTTTTCATTTTAACTTTACTATGGTTTGGGTTTCAATTTGGAGTAGATCGCTGACACGTAATCCTGTATGGATCCCAATAAGGAAGAGAATATAGTCTCGTTCAGAATAATGACGTTTGAGAGCCCATTTCATATCTTCAATCTGTTCTTTACTTCTGATGGGGTGGACATCAATGAGATGTGGTTTTTTGTTCACGGATTTTTAACATCTTTATTTACAGTGTTTTGAATGTAAACTAATAATAAAAAATTTGCTTTCAAATTAGAAAAGGTTAGTCCCTCACTCCACTCCAGCTAAAAACCTCACACCCAAAAACAAAGGGGAACTCAATTGTTCAAGCTCATATAAAGTTTCAATCTTGTCTAAGCATCCATTAGGATATACAATTGATCATCCATTTTTCTTTACATAATCTCCAGATACAGTCCATATCAACTATAGATTCTTGGCTTATGCTAAATGTAATCAAAAAGCAAGTAGATAAAGATAATGACTAAAACATTAACTCTAGATACTTTTTTGATGAATATTACAAATAAACAGGAGGTAATGAAAAATGATTAAAACATTATTAGCAGGAGCACTTTTAAGTACAGGATTGGTAGCGGGAGGTGCAGTAGGTGCAGATGATGCGAAAATGGACAATTTAAAGTCAAATGAAGATAGTTCAAATCAAGTAATTACACAAAGTGCAGATGGAACAACGTCTTTCTCACAAAACTTTGATTTACCTAAAGATGCAGTGCCAGCAACTCCTAAAGAACATGCAAAAACTGTTGAAAGAACAGAGGGTACAGGTTCTCAAGAAGGAAAAATGGTACCAACAAAAGAAGGTACAGATTCTCAACCTGGATTTGAAATGGGAGCCCCTGAAAAACCAGAACATGCAAAAACTGTTGAAAGAACAGAGGGTACAGACTCTCAAGAAGGAAAAATGGTACCAACAAAAGAAGGAAATTAAATAATATATAGTTATAACGAAGAGCATCCAAAAAGTGGTGCTCTTTTTATATTATAGGGATCAACTGGTTTTACTCAATATAGAACTGTAGCGGGAATTCAAGCTAGAATATGGGTTACTGTCTCTTCAAATCATGGTGTTTGAAGCGCTAGTTTTGGTGGTAACGTTACAACATAAACATTTTATTAGAGATTTTTTGAATTTACATACACTCTAGATAAACTACATATCAACTTCAGATACTTGTTTTATGATACAAGTAATCAAACAAAAGGAGGGCAATACAAAATGATTACAACAGTATTAACAGGGCACTCTTTTAAGTACAGGAGATTATTAAAAGGTGGAGAAAATGTTGAAGATGTACAGACAGATAAACATATTCCATATGAACAAAATGAATTGCAGCAAACTCTAGAAAAGTACGATTCGAAGAAATTTGAGTTATAAAAAGAAAATAGATAAATATAGTGAAAATAGATAAATTGACAAGAGAAAAGCACTTTGTGTATATCACAGGTGCTTTTTATTTTCATTTTGATATAGGGCTTGAATTAAATTTTCACACTAAAATATATACGGCAAAAAGGGGGGAGTTCATTGCACAAAGTTATTTATGGAATATTAATTTTAATTTATACTTTGTATTCATTTTTTGTAAGTGATGGAAGTGAAGTAAGGTTTATTATGGTGTTAACTATAGTACTTATCTTTTCTGTGGTTTTAGAAAAAGGAAATGCAAACAAAACGACTGATTAAAGGTCTTTTTGTTTGCATTTTTTAGTTGGCTATTAAAGTCCAGATGTTTTAGGGATAGCGCCAAATCGCCATCAAGCTTAAAGAACGATTTATCCCCAAACAATAAAAACGAGCTTTTTATTACAAGCTAGCACCAAATTTCGTTTTTGGGACACTATTAAATTTTTAGTTGATGAAAACACCCGCCTAAAATAGAAAACTTTTGACCTAGTATCATTTATTCCGTAGCTTTTAAGGTATTTAACACGACTTTGGTTGCGTCTGCAATAAGTTTATCATCGTATTTAGCATCTTCTTTATCATGATTAGAAAGTATAGCAAGAACAATCGGCTTTTTATTTGGTGGCCAAATAATTGCGATATCATTTCTTGTTCCGTAAGATCCCGCGCCTGTTTTATCAGCTACTTCCCATCCTTTTGGTACGCCCGCACGAATCAATTTATCTCCAGTTGTATTTCTCTTCATCCAATCTACTAATAGTTCACGTTTTTCTATTGGAAGTGCAGTTCCTAATGTAAATGATTGAAGTGTCTTAGCTATCGCTTCTGGTGTACTGGTATCATGTGTTTCTCCTGGATGCACTTCATTTAATTCAGGTTCAAATCGTTCTGAAGTAGTAACAGTATCTCCTATTTCTTTCAAGATTTTTTCAAATTCAGAGGGCCCCCCTAACTGTTTAAGAATCAAATTATGTGCTGTGCTGTCACTATATCGAACAGAAGCATCTGCAAGTTCTTTTAACGTCATTCCTGTATCAACATGCTTTTCAGTAATTGGATTATAATTAGAAAGATCTTCATGAGTATACGTAATCCTTTGATCAAGAGCTTCTAATGAGTTCTTGCGTAAAAGAGCGCCCACAGCTAATGATTTAGATGTAGATGCAAATGCAAAACGATCATCTGAATGATAAGCAACAGTTTGATTTGTACCTGTGTCCAGTGCATAAATACCAAGCTTAGCATCATATTCTTTTTCAAGCTTAGCGAAAGATTGATTACCTGTATTCTCTTGTTTAATTTGATTAGCTTGATTCGTTTGTTTAGGTGGTTCAGATTGAGTGTTACTATTGGAACAGCCTATAAGTGATACACATGAAAGTAATACTACAGGTACAATCTTTTTGTAATGTAAAATGTTAAAGAACTTGTTTAAAACGAACATAAATTTTCAACCTCTTTCAAGAATATATGGATTTTGTCTAGGTATTCTAAATACCAATGCAATTAAGGATGGCATAGGGTAACAATACTACTGCAGCTAAAATTTCACAGGTTAAATGACATCCAAAACGTTTATCCCGCTATTCGCCGGGCAGTAAGACCCCCACCTCAAAATTCAGCGGAAGCAAAGAAGTTAGGCAGGGGTCGGGCTGCCCGTAAAAGCCCGATTGGTGAGGGCTGATAATCAGCTGGGGATGAACAAAACCCCCACTGATTAAAGTTTCACTTTATATGATTGATAAGTCACGGTTTGGGTTGTTTCTTTTTTTTTTCACTTGTAATGGTTCACCTGTGAAAGTATTAAACTTGTAATACTTAACCGTAGTATTACGATGCATTTTTTTCACTTTTTGGGATAATAACTCCTTTCTTTTTTTGGTAATACATAAAAATAGATGTCAAACGGGATATGTTGTATCCAATCTGGACAACTAATGTTAGAAATACACTTATTAGACACTCTAAGGGATAAATTTGTTCCACTTTAAGATGAGGAAGAATTTGGGGCTTGTAAAATAACAATGGAACTACGTGTTTTTTCGTCATACAAAAACCTCTACATATAAGTAGAGGTTTTTAAATTATATATGAATGAATTATGCTTTTTTAGATAAAGCAAATTGAGTTCAGTTAAACGAAGAACATAGCATACGTAATTTTAACTAGATTTATTATTAGCTAGTTTATCTCCACCATTAAGCTCCGCCTCAATCTGCGAAGTCTTCGATGACTCATCCATACGCCAATACGTAATAAAGCTTATCGCGATACATCCAGCTACGTAGAAATAGAATAGTGATTCCATTCCGATACTTTTTAGCCATAATGCGATAAATTCCGCTGTTCCGCCGAATATCGCAACGGTTAGAGCATATGGTAAACCTACGCCTAGTGCGCGAATTTCAGTTGGGAAGAGTTCTGCTTTTACAATTGCGTTAATGGATGTGTAACCAGTAACGATAATGAGACCGACCATCATGAGTAAAAATGCCACCATTGGGTCTGTTGTTTTTTCCATAAAGAAGAAGATTGGTGCTGTTAGTAACGTTCCGAGAATACCGAAAGCCATTAATAGTGGGCGGCGTCCAATTTTATCGGATAATAGCCCTGCAATTGGTTGAAGTACAACGAATATAAGTAGTGCGGCAAAGTTAATCCAGCTTACAACTTCTTTCGGGAGACCGACTGTGTTTACCATGAACTTTTGTAAATATGTTGTGTACGTATAGAATGCAACAGTGCCTCCTAGTGTTAGGCCGACTACTGTTAATACTGCTTTCGGGTGTTTCATAAGAGCGCGAACGGTTCCTGCGCTTTCGCGGTTTTTCGATTCCATATTTGAGAACTGCTCTGATTCATCCATTGTACGTCGAAGCCATAATACAGCTACTGCTCCCATCGCACCAATAATGAATGGAATACGCCATCCCCAAGCTTTCATATCTGGTTCGCTTAGTAATTGCTGAAGAACAATTTGAACGCCTAACGCAACCATCTGTCCAGCAACGAGCGTTACATATTGGAAACTTGAATAAAAACCACGGCGACCACTACTAGCCATTTCAGATAAATACGTTGCGGAAGTTCCGTACTCTCCGCCAAGTGATAATCCTTGCAGTAAACGGGCAAGAACTAAAATAATTGGTGCCATAATACCGATGCTTTCGTAACTCGGTGTACAGGCAATAATTAAAGAGCCACCGGCCATAACCGTAATCGAAAGCGTTAATGCTGCCCGGCGTCCGTGCCGATCTGCATATCGTCCCATTAGCAAACTGCCGATAGGGCGCATTAAAAATCCGACTGCGAAAATAGCGGCTGTGTTCAGTAATTGACTCGTTGGATCTCCTTTAGGAAAGAACTCTGCTGAGAAGTAAACAGCGAAAGCAGAGTAAACGTACCAGTCGTACCATTCAATTAAATTGCCAACGGAACCTTTAAAGATATTGCCGGCGACTCGGTTAGATTTTGCTTGAGCCATAATAATTCCTCCTCTTGCTTATAAATAAAATGATAATTATGAAAGCGCGTTCAATATAGTTGAATTGTACTGTCCTTGAATTGAAATCTCAATATTATGACAATTTTATTCTTTTTGTACTTTATGTACATGAAGGTTTTTATAGTTGATTCATTTTCAGTTTTGTCATAATAATAGAAAAAGGAGATTGATAGTTTTGAATATTTTATCAAAGGATATGAAGTATGAAAAAATCACGCAAAGTGTCATTACAAACGAAAATAGTAAGCTTAATTATCGCGTTAATTTTATTTGTCGTTCTCCTATTAACGGGAATATTTGTTTACATTCAGTCCGTTGATACGAAGCACCAAGTGGAACAGCTAGCACTGCAAACGGCTAAATCTCTTTCTTTTATGCCAGCTATAAAAGAGGCTTTTCAAAATAACGAGCATAAAAGTACTATTCAATCCATTGCGGAACAAGTTCGCGAGCAAGCTGGTGCGGATTATGTAATTGTGGAAGATCGTTACGGGGTTATGTATTCGCATTCTAATTCGGAGCTAATTGGTACAAAGAGTAACAATCCATATAACTATGAAGCACTCACTTTTGGTGGTTATTATACGCTCGAAGGAAATGGTGCAAGTGGACCAGCTTTAATGGCGAAAGCACCCATTATTGTTCAGAACGGAGACTACGATCAAGTAGTAGGCGTTGTAACAGTAGAGTTTTCAATAAAAGGTATTGAATCTAACATATTGAGTAGAACGAAAGAAATCATACTATTTTCCTTAGCGGTATTATTAGCCGGCATTGTTGGGGGAATTCTTTTAGCACGTAGTATTAGGAAGGATACACTTGGTTTGGAACCGAATGAAATCGCAGCGTTATACCGGGAACGAAGTGCAATACTACTATCTATAAAAGAAGGAATTATCGCTATTGATCAAAACGGTTTTATTACGATGATGAATACGTCGGCAGAAGAAATGCTTCATGTAAATGGTGATTATATGCAGCAGCACATTTTAAAAATTTTACCTGATTTTAATATGGGGAGAGTACTAGAAAACGATCAAGAAATCGCGTTTCAAGATAAAGTGTTTATTTTAAACATGACACCAATACTCGAAAATAACAGTACGGTAGGCGTTGTATGCAGTTTTAGAGATAAAACAGAACTGCAAAATCTTGTTAACACAATATCTGAGGTAAGGAAGTATTCAGAGGATTTACGCGCTCAAACGCATGAATTTACAAATAAGCTTTTCGTCTTATCAGGATTACTTCAGTTAGGGCACTACAGAGAAGCGATTGAATTTATCCAGCAAGAATCTAATATTCATCAAAGTCAAAACCATATTTTATTCCATCAAATTCATGATGCGAAAGTACAAGCTATTTTATTAGGAAAACTCGGAACAGCGTCTGAGAAGAAAATTGATTTTCATATTGAAGGAGATAGTGCGCTTCATCCGTTACCAGACCATATAAAAGTTTCGCACCTTATTACGATACTCGGAAACATAATCGATAATGCGTTTGATGCAGTGAGTGGGCAAGAGGAGAAGAGTGTTTCCTTCGTTGTTACGGATATTGGACACGATATTGTGTTTGAAGTGATAGATAGTGGAGCAGGAATACCAGCAGAAAAAATCGCGACCATTTTTCAAAAAGGATTTTCAACGAAAGGAAATGATCGTGGTTACGGACTAGCAAACGTGAAAGAAATGGTAGATCTACTAGAGGGAACAATTGAAATTCAAAACGAGAAAAATGGGGGAGCTATTTTTACAATTTACCTTCCGAAAACATTGAGAGAAAGTACATAACAAACAGGGGGATGGGCATATGTTGAAGGTTGCAATTGCAGAAGATGATTTCCGCGTCGCGCAAATTCAGGAAGAGTTTTTATCAAAAATAAAGGACGTAAAAGTGATTGGAAAAGCATTGAACGCGAAAGAAACGATGGAACTACTACAAAGGGAAGAAATCGATTTACTTCTATTAGATAACTATTTACCAGACGGAATCGGAACAGACTTATTGCCAAAAATTCATGCTGACTTTCCAAACGTCGACGTCATTATGGTTACTGCGGCAAATGAAAACCATATGCTAGAAAAAGCAATTCGAAACGGTGTAAGCAACTACCTTATAAAACCAGTCACGTTAGAAAAATTTGTTCGCACAATTGAAGACTATAAGAGAAAGAAGCAATTATTACATAGTAACAATGAAGTGAATCAAACACTTATCGATAACTTCTTCGGTACTTCGCAAACACAGGACATAAAAAACTTACCGACAGGTGTTGATCCGTTAACACTGCAAAAAGTGAAAGGCATTATAAAAGGATTCGAAGAGGGCATTACAATAGAAGAAATGGGAGAACAAATGGGGGCCTCCAGAACAACCGCCAGAAGATATTTAGAATACTTAGTAGCGACAAACGAATGCACAGTAGAGTACACATACGGCATTATCGGACGACCAGAACGAAAATATCGAATAGGACGAGGACTATGAAAAAACGATTATTACTATGTATATGGATCATGACAGGAGTAATAGCTGGTTGTTCTTCGGAAAAATCCCATACGAATAAAGTGAACATCGACAAAGTAGAAATCGTTGCGCCAAACGTTCAAGGAGCAGGATGGGACTTAACAGCACGAGCGATGCAAAAAACACTGACAGAAGAAAAAATCTTCACAAAACCAATCATAGTCACAAACAAAGTAGGTGGCAGCGGTGACGTCGGATGGAAATATACGAAACAAAAAGGTGGTCACGTACTGGCGATCAACTCAAGCTTACTCATAACGAACAACCTACTAGGCCACAGTAAACTAACATATAAAGACTTCACGCCGCTCGCGACACTCGCATCAGATTGGGAAGTCGTTGTCGTATCAAAAGACTCAAACATAGAAAACGCAAACGAACTAATGGAACAACTAAAACAAGACAAGAAAAACTTCAAAATCGGCGTTGCCCCCGGCCTAGGAAACGACGATCACCTATCATTCGTACAAGTAAGCAAAGCCTTCGGCATAAACCCTGCCGAACTACAATTCTTCGTCTACGAAAACAAAGAAAAAATCATAAACGCCCTAACGAACAAACAAATCAATGCCGCAACCATGACCCTATCCGAAGCCGAAAAACAATACAAAACCGGCAAAATAAAAATACTAGCCGTATCAGCAGAAAAACGACTAGATAGACTGCCAGAAATTCCAACTTGGAAAGAGCAAGGAGTCGACGTTGTATTCCAGCATTGGAAAGGGATTATGGGACCGAAGGATATGACTGAGGAAGAGGTTGCTTATTGGGATGATGTGATTAAGAGGATGGTGGAGAGTGATAGTTGGAAGGGGATTTTGAGGGAGAGGGGTTGGAATTCTTATTATAAGGATAGTGGGGAGACGAAGGTATTTTTGGAGGAGAGTAGTGGGTGGTATGGGGGATGGTTGGTGGAGATAGAGGAGATAAGTAATTTTAGTGCTTTGTACTTATAAAATATCGATATCATTCTTAGTATATACATTTATATAAATATTTCCTTTTATAAAAATAATGCGTTATTATAATTTTATAAGTTAAGATAGAAAGGGAAATAAAATGGATGTTAATAATATAGAGTTACCAGAATCATTAAAAGAAGTACTTTGGGACGGGTGGGTACTCCTTGGTGTCATATTTATTATATGTACTCTGCTTGTAATTATTAGATCTTATATACCAGATGATATTCTACCTATAATTAAAGGTGCTATAGCATTAGTTATTTTAGGTGGGATATTTTATATAGGTTATTAAAGTAATTATTATGGTTTATGAGTGAAAAGGAGTTAAGATGGCTAAGCGAAAGAAAAAGAAAGATGAATCAATATTGGGAACTTTACTAGTTATGACGTTTTTCGGAGTGTTGTGGAAACCGGAATTTTTAGTACCGATAGTAATGGTATCTGCGGCAATTATATTATTATATATGTATGTGAATGTAAAAAAGCTAAGAGAACTTCGGCAATCAGGAATTTATGATATTGATAAAATGAGCGGACACCAGTTTGAAAAATATTTAGGAAGTCTATTTCCGGCTTTGGGTTATAAAACAGAGATTACTAAAGCATCTAACGATTTTGGTGCAGATTTAATTTTGAGAAAAAATGATAGAAGAATTATTGTACAGGCAAAACGCTATAAGAATAACGTTGGGATTAAATCTGTTCAAGAGATTGTTGGTGCAAAAGAATTTTATAAAGCTGATGAAACATGGGTTGTTACAAATAGTGAATTTACAGCCGCAGCATATAAACTTGCTAAAGTGAATCAGGTTGTATTAATTAATCGAGAGAAACTTATTAAGTTAATTAATCAGGGCAAACGAAAAAAGAAAAATTAGGGATATAAAAGGTTAGGTATAGACTGATGGAAAAGGCACTATGAAAAGTGTCTTTTTTGTTTTAGATATAGAAAAATAATCCAGAAAATTTATATTTTAGTATATAATTTAAAATGAGAATAGCGTGTAATAATATTTTTAATAGCAAAAGTGAAACTTTGATAACTTTTTAGTATTTTAAATTATTTATTATTATATATTTATATCTAGTTTTTATGGATTTACAACGAGCATAATATGAAAAAAGAGGGGATTCTTGTGGGTTTACAAATTATACCGAATGATTTGCCAAGCTTGACTCCAGGTGAGAGAAAAGTACTGGAAAAGGTTCGGTCTTTATATAAAGATGTGCAAAGAGAAGCATATTTATATATTCAGCCAAGAATTAGACATTTAGAACCTGATTTTATTTTAATTGATTCACAAAGAGGTGTAACAATCTTTGAAGTGAAGGATTGGGAACTTTCTTACATTAGTAGAGCAGATAGAAGAAAAATAGATTTAGCAGATGGGAAACAGGTAGATAATCCGTTTTGTAAAGCTAACTTATACCATACTGCAGCACAGAGATTATTTAGTTTGCAAGATGTTTTAAAAAATGAACGGAACGAATTAAAGTTTAAATTACATACTAACGTTATATTTCCGTATCTTCATTCTAATAAGATTGAAGAGAGTGGATTAGATCAAGTATTTAATCAGCCACCAGCGCAGTGTATTTCATCTGACATGTTAAGTACAGTAAATATAAATCAATTATTTAAAAATGAATTTAGTTTCGTAGAAGAAGATGAAATTATTGCAATACGAACACTGTTATTTCCAGAAATTAAGGTTAGTTGTAGCGATAATCAAATCAGTACAAAAGAATTAATTACAGCACTAGATGCAGAGCAAGAGCGTTTTGCAAAGCGTGTACCGTACGGTCACTATATGGTAACTGGAGTTCCGGGTAGTGGAAAAACGGTTTTATTGCTAGCTCGTGCAATTCATCTAGTACGTGAACATCCAGAATGGAAAATAAAAATATTAACGTATAATAGGTCGTTAAAAACAAAAATTGAAAACAAATTGAATTCCTTAGCAGCTGATCTTGCCTTTATGAATGTGCGCTTGGAGAATATAGACGTTAGCACTTTTCATAAATTTGCGCTAGATACAGCAAGTATATGTGTACCCCCAAAAAATACAGTGAAATGGTGGAATGAAGAATTGCCGGAAGTAGCTATACAGCGAGCGCAATCATAATATGATGCTGTTTTAGTGGACGAATATCAAGACTTTCTAGATGATTGGATTCGATTATGTGTGAAGTCTTGTAAAGAACATACCTATGTTAATAATCAAAAGGAAACTGTTACTGGGATAAATTTATTTTTAGCGGGAGATAGACTACAGAGCATTTATAATAATTCAGATCATAGTTGGAAGAGCTTAGGTATTGATATGCGCGGGAGAAGTTCTTTATTAAAGAAATCTTATCGTGCCGGTAGTCAACATATAGATTTAGCCCTTAATTTCTTGAAACAAGAAAAGAAATTGGAAGAGGAAGTAAATAAATTTTATTGTCCAATGAGTGAACTATCTTTTGAGAATGAAATGAAAGATGGAGTTAGTTTTATTGAAGGATCATATGAAGATATTAGTAATAAAGTTTACGAGCTTATTAAGCGCGAGGGCTATAAGCCAGAAGATATATTAATTTTGTGTAGAGAGGGGAAAGATTGTGAGAGTATACAGAAGAAATTACATCGTGAGATACGTCAAAAAGTAAAAGTTACAAAAAATATTACTGAAGGACATTTGATTATAACGACGTATCATTCATCGAAAGGTCTTGAGGCACCAATTGTATTCTTAATGGATGTAGACAAGTTTGAGAGAATGCAGCTTGAACAAAATGATATTAAACTACGCAAGTTACTATATGTAGGCATGACAAGATCATCTGAGCATTTATACATTCATGCTAGAAGTTATGATAAACCTTCCTTTGGACAAGTATTAAGGAACGAAATATCTTGAAAACACCCTTGAAAATCTAAAGAGGAGTATAATTGGACTGAATGAAAAAATATTAAAGGTGTAGGACGGGAGAATTATGATGATACATACTTTAGTAAGAGGACAAAAGATAGACGTTACAAAGAATCATCCAGAGATCAGAGGATTCCTGGTAGATTTAACTTGGGATGCCCCAATGAATATGGATGTAGATGCATCAGCTTTTTTAGTAGGTTTTAACGGGAAAATTACTAAAGAAGAAGATTTTGTTTTCTATGGACAACCGTATTCTAGTTGTCGATCTGTTCAATTGAATCAAAATATAACAAATGGAAGTAAACAAAGATTTTCAATAGATTTTACTCATATAAAAGATGAAGTCCAAAAGATTGTATTTTCGATTACAATTCATAATGCTGAAGAGAAGAAACAGGCGCTACGAGAAGTTTCCCATATTCAATTGAAAATAAGCAACGCACAATCAGGATTAGAGATTATTCATTTTCCTATTACACATCCATTTACAGATGAAAGTGCCATTATTGTTGGAGAGTTATATCGACATGGAGGAGGATGGAAGTTCAATCCTATTGGAGCTGGCTATTTTGGTGGATTAGCTGCATTGTGTACAAGTTTTGGAATAGAGATCGCAGAGGATGAAAAACAAACTGCGCCTCCTGTAGAGAAGAAAATAGTTCCTACTCCGCCTCCAGTACAAAAAACTATTAATGCAGTGAAGGTTGAATTGAAGAAAAAACAATCTATAAATATACAAAAATCTAAAATGGTAACAGCTACTTTAGAGTGGGAAACAAATAAAGATTTAGACTTATATTGTTTTTATGTAACAACTAATGGAGAGATAGGAAAGGTTTATTATAAACATTTAGGTTCTTCCAAAGTGTCACCTTATATTGTGCTGGACGGTGATTCGCAAGAACCAGGACAAGAAACAATCCGTATTTATCGACCAGAAGCTTTAAAATATGTTTTATTTGCTGCATATAGCGCTGTCGGAAATGGAATAGGTAGTTTCTATTCTATGAAGGCCAAAGCTGTTGTTGATAATCATATGGGGAGCGTTGTAACAGCACCGTTATTAGAAATAAATGACCATGCTTATTGGGTGTGCATTGCGCATATTGATTTCACCAATTCAAATGAGATGAAAATTTCACATGTAGAAAGTTACTCAAAAGACCATTCAGAGGCTTCACCACTGTTGTACGAGAACGGGAAGTTCCGAATGGATGTTGGGCCGATTGAATTTAAAAATGAAGAGGATTATCAGAAGTATTTTAAATAATAGAGTAAAAAATCATACATCATATTGTATGATTTTTCTTTTATACATAGTTTGGTAAAATAGTAGTAATTGTAATTAATTGTAACGGTGGGGATGAAAATGTTAGATCAACTCATAATTGAATTGGCTAAATCAAAAAAACAGGTTGAAGATATAAAAGGTAATAAATCTTATTTGATTATAAATAAGGATGATGAAGGGTTATACGTTGAAACTAAACTTTCACTTGAGCAATATGAAAAGGGCGAGACAGCAATATCTTATTTTAAAGTGAGTTTTGAAATTCTTAAAAATGCTTGGGAAAAACTTATTGATGTTCGTAAGGTAAAGCATGAGGATTTTGGGCAAGTGGGAGAATGTAATGCTTTCTTGGTAGCTTTTTTTTCTCAGTTTCCATTTGTGAATGTGACTGGATCGCGAGCTATTACATTTAAAGAGTTTAAAACAGATAATCTACCAAGTGAAAAATATGATAAAGTCATGCTCTTTTTAGAAGAGATAATGAATGGTACATATAATCCGAGTACGTTACGTGAACAAACGGATGAGAATTTATATAGAGTGAAATCTAACGCGCGCCAGGATTTGAGATTATTAGGATTTTTGAATGAATCTCATGAAATGAACAAGTTTCTACTAAACGAATATGTTCAATCTGAAGATAAGAATGCCTATATAGCACAGCTAGTTTTAAGACAGGAATATTTCCGTCATGCTTTATTTGTTCTTGGATTGCTAGAGAAATATTCAAAGGGTGAAAGGAAAGAAGCTCTAGTTGATTTTGGCATGACGATTGTCCGAAATTCAATAGGAGATAATTTGATGGTTGAATCAGTAGCGAAGCGGCGAACAAATAACCTACTAGATTGGCTTGAACAAGTAGGACTAATTAATGATGAATGGATTCCTGTTGAACAATATGCAAAAGACGATGGAGAAAAGGGCGGTAGTATGAACAGTAATTTACGTGAAAAGTTTTTAACGGTTCTGAATGAGTATTTACAGGCAAGAACAGAAAGATTTGCGGGTCATAAGATGGGATCGTTTGTTAGGAATGAAATGACAACGGAAATAACGAGATTACCATTTATTGATCATAGTCAGTATGTTGTTACAGGGTCAGTTGGACAAGGGAATTGGGCTGCTGTTCCATGGCTTGCGATTATGAATAAAGATATTACGACATCTACGCAGAGAGGTTATTATATCGTTTATTTGTTTAGTGAAGATATGGAGCGATTATATTTAACGCTGGCGCAAGGTGTGACGGAAACAACTAAAGAGGAAATGCAAAAAATTAAAGAAGAGATTCGCGAGCAAATACATATGTCCCAAAAGGTGAAAAAAGATGATGAGATTTTCCTTGGTACAAGCTCAAAAGCGAAAGGATATGCGAATTCGACAGCGGCTTATATTGCGTATGATGCTAATAAAATGCCAAATGAAAAAGAGTTAGTAGAAGATCTAGAAGAAATGTTTCGCTATTATGAGGGATTCATAGCTTATAAAGAGGAAGGAACGAAATATGAAATGGTTTATGAGAGGAAAGAAGTGTATCTAGATCAACAATCAATTATCGATCATGTGTCTTCTTATATTCAAAGTAAAGGTTTCTTTTATGAGAAAAAGTATCTTATTAATTTCTTCCTTTCATTAAAAACAAAGCCATTTGTAATTTTATCAGGTATTTCAGGTACAGGAAAAACGAAAATTGTTCAGTGGTTTGCGGAGAGTTTAGGGGCTACGGAAGAGAATGGACAATTCACGCTTATTCCGGTTAGACCTGATTGGAGT
The DNA here is from genome assembly GCF_018966865.1 of Bacillus sp. NP247. Classification (NCBI taxonomy): domain Bacteria; kingdom Bacillati; phylum Bacillota; class Bacilli; order Caryophanales; family Bacillaceae; genus Bacillus; species Bacillus sp. NP247. The sequence continues at coordinate 3,618,055 of NZ_CP076653.1, forward strand.
GATAGTTCTGATTTGCTTGGCTATGTGAATCTTCAAGGCGAGTTTCAAGAAAGACCGTTAATTAAGGTGCTTGAAGCTGCAGATGCAAATCCAAATAGGCCGTATTTTGTAGTGTTGGACGAGATGAACTTAGCTCGAGTGGAATACTACTTTAGTGATTTCTTAAGTGTAATTGAAAGTCGTAAATGGAAAGATGGAAAAATTGTTACGTCACCAGTACTTCCAGAATCAATTACGAATAAGCGCGTTATAATTCCATCAAATGTATATATTATCGGAACGGTAAATATGGATGAAACGACACATCCGTTAAGTAAAAAAGTATTAGATCGTGCGAATACAATTGAGTTTAATACCGTTAACTTAAAATATTTTAATTTCTTAATGGATGTAGAAGAGAAGGAAGCTGAAATTGCTTCAAATCGCTCTTTAGAAACTGAGTATCTTCATCTAAAGGAATGTTTTGAAGAAAACGAAGATCTTGTGAGAAATATATCGAACATTTTAATAGAAATAAATAAAATACTTGAATCAGTGGGTGCTCAAGTTGGATACCGTATACGAGATGAAATTTGTTTCTATATGGCATACAACGAACAAGGAAAGTTATTGTCGTTCGATGAAGCACTTGATTATCAAATATATCAAAAGATTTTACCGCGTCTTGCAGGAAGTGATGGAAGAACAGAAGAGGTATTAAAGCAATTGTATGTATTATGTGCAAATGAAGAATATGATAGTGGCAATAGTGGTGCTTCCTATGCTAAATATCCTCGTTCAGCTAACAAGTTGTCTTATATGTTAAGGAGGTTCGAGTATGATGGTTTCACCTCTTTCTGGATCTAATAATGAGATAGAGCTAGTTAAGATTGAAACAGAGGAGCTATCATTAACGATTAAAGGAAATCCTTATCATGAAAAATACGAGAGTTTAAAAGAATATCACGCTATGAGTGCGGATGAAATGATGTATTTTCATGTAGATGGTAAGACAGAATCCGTTGCCGTATTTGATGCGAGATTGCAGAGATTAGATAAATGGAACGAACATCCGCCGATCTTTTTTGAAAATAGAAGTTATCAGCTTGTTGTTGTTTCGAAAAATAACAAGCAGCTCTCCTTTTATCATGAACATCCAGGATTTCGAAAACAAGTTAGTTCCATTCAAATGGGTTCACTTCACGTGTTAATGGGAAATCTTTCTTTTCCGAATGAAGTAGGAAATACAACGTTTGAAATTAAAGATGATAAAGAAACTTTATTAACCGTTACATTTGAAGTTTTCCCAGTAAAACTTGATTATAAGGATGATTACAAAGCTTTATTAGATGAGGTAAATGATGAAATTTATAATTTAGCGTTTCATCTACTAAAGAGAACTTACTTAGGAGCATCTGCAATTTACGCTACAAATCCATCGAAAAGTGAATTTTATCGTATTTTAAATGATTCCTTTGAGCGATTTATGAAGTCGATCTCTCATATAAAAAGACAACCGCATCATACACTTATGACTAGACATCAACTTGTACGAGGAGAAAAAATTCGTAAATTGGATTCTGTCGGAATGAATTATTTGCGAAAGCGACCACACTTACTGCAGGGAGAAAATAATATACCGACTAAAGGCATTACAGCTTATAAGGAAGTTTCATATGATACGTTGGAAAATCGATTTGTTAAATGGATGATTCAAAGAGTTGTACATAAAATAGATGATTTACTTAAGGCGTTAGAGCCAAAGTCTAGATATACACGTGGTGAAACTGATGAAGATTTGCTAGAACGTGTAAAAAATATGAAGTATCGAATGAAAAATGAATTGAACGATCCATTTTGGAGAGGGATTGGAAAATTAGATCGATCAGTTTTTTCACTCGTTATCCAAATGGCAGCAGGCTATAGAGATGCGTATCAAATTTTCTTAATGCTATCGCGAGGTTTAACATTACGAGGACAAATTTTCAAAATGTCGGTAAAAGATGTCGCAAGGTTATACGAATACTGGACGTATTTAAAACTCGGACAAATTCTATCTAAAAAATATATACCGCTCCATCAAGACGTTATTCAAGTTAAACAAGATGGTTTATACGTAACGCTTGATGAAAGTAAAACTGCAAAAAGAACGTTCAAACATCCAGAAACAGACGAGGTAATCGAACTTTACTTCCAAAAACGAAACGGTAGACTGCCAACAGTTACACAAAAGCCAGATACGATGCTCGCTATTGAGAAAAAGGGGAAAAACTATCAATATCAATACATTTTTGATGCGAAATACCGAATTGATTTTGCTGAAAGATCTCATTATAAAAGGAAGTATGGCACCCCTGGTCCAATGGAAGAAGATATTAATACAATGCACCGTTACAGAGATGCATTAGTTGTAGAACAAGAGGGACCTTTTGAGCGAACAGCTTACGGAGCGTACGTACTATTTCCGTGGAACCAAGAGGGAGCATATGAGAATCATCCATTTTATAAAAGTATCGAAAAAGTAAATATCGGTGGATTCCCATTCTTACCAAATGCAACAAGACTGGTCGAACAATTTCTAGATCATCTCATTGAAAAAAGCCCAGAAGAAATTATAAGAGAAGGCATCCTTCCAAGAGGAACAAAAGAAGAATGGGACTCTTCACTAGAAGAAAAAGTATTAGTAGGTAGCGCAAAAACTGAAAATGACTATGAAACATATAGGAAAGAAGGCTTATATCAGCTACCGGTCACACAGCTAAAACCAGGATGGCAAGATGCGAAGTACATTGCATTATATGCACCGAAAAAATGGCACGGAGAAAAAGGTGGCATTCAATACTTCGCAAAAATTAAACACATTCAAATGCAACAAAACGATGAGTATGTACATTTCGAACTAGAGCCATGGAAAAAACTAGACCACCTCATCCGCCCAGTAGGATATGGCATTCAAGCATACACAATAACAACTATGTCGTTATTAAAAGAAGTACAAGAACTCCCGGAGCTCTTCATGAAATCAAAAGAAGAAAGAACTCTTTGGAAAACACTGCGCCGTTTTACGAAGCAAGTTAAGGTTGAGCTGGATCATCGCAATTTAGACGAGGCCTCTTCTATTAAGAGTTATTATGTGCAGGATGTTCAGATTTGGATTGATTATGAGAATGGGGTTGTTATGGTGGGGAGAGATGGGCTAGTTAAAGAGGTTGCTTTGGAATTGGTTGTTGGTAGGAGTTCGGTGTTGTTTAGGGAGGTTTTAGAAGTGCTAAATGTTAAAGAATAGCACTTAGATACAAAGGTGATTAAGTCATGGATAAAGGCCAAATTTATTTTTGCATGGAACTAATGATTTTAGGTGAAGTGGAGAAACCTTTAAATATTATAGATAAATATTAGTTGGATAAAGTGTATTGTTAGCTATGGGAAGAAGAGCATATGAGGTATATGCTCTTCTTTTTATTTGTAAATAAAGTGGATGTAAAATTAAAATGATGACCTCCACCCTGTCAAGGTAAAGGTCATATTTTATTTATATTGGTGTTACTAAATTTAATCTATATAATCCTCTTGCATCTCCCCCAACGTCACCCCCTAACCTAAAGAAGACAAATCAAAAAGGGGGGACGAAACCAACCATGAAAACCACCACAAAAGAAAAAAGAAACACCATCATCATGCTACTACTCTCAGCCACAATAGGAATCTTTTCACCACTACTCATGTACATCACGCTGGCAAGGAAAAATGAAGTGTACAAATACCATTGCCGAAAAGCATTCAATTTTCATTTGTTAATCTTTCTTCTATTTAATATTAGTTCGCGTATTAGTGATGTTTTGTTTTGGATCGTATTTGCTTTTGAGGTAGTTCAAGTGATCATTGTTGCGTGGAAAGTAATACGCGATGAACCATATCGTTATTTCATTCGAATTCTTTTATTTAAAGAAGATAAGTATGTCGTGGAAGGAGAATAGGTGATGAAACAAGAAGTGGAGATAAGGGGAAAGCGAATTTTTATTATGTTCGCAGTGTTGTTTATTGCGATTTATATCGTTTTACGAAAAAGAAAGTATGGGTACTTTTATGATGGTATTAGTGAGTATGAAAATCGTTATAGAGGTAATGCTCCCTGTTTATTGCTTGTTGTAGGTTTGCTTCAATATTGTAGGCAGAATGAGATGAGTTTTTCTCGTATGCTTCAGTATGTGAAAGAGAAGTTATCGGAGTAGGTGATGATATGGCATGGATGATTAGTGAGTTTGCAAGTGTTGGGGATGTTACGGTGCGGACGCTTCGTTATTATGACAAGATTAATTTATTAAACCCAAGCGATTATACTGAGGGTGGGCATCGGTTATATACGAAAGATGATTTGTATGTGCTTCAGCAAATTCAATCGTTTAAGCATCTCGGTTTTTCGCTTGGCGAAATTCAAAATATTATATTGCAGCGTGATATAGAGACGAAAGATTTTTTAAGACAAATGCATTTTCAAAGGGAATTGCTTTTGGCGGAGCAAGAAAGAATTGCGAAGGTGCTTTCGCATATGGATGAGATGATGAAGAAGTTCCAAAAGGAAGAACGAGTGGATGTCGCTTTGTTTTCTTCGTTTTTGCAAACTTTTATATGGGAGAAAGAAAATAAGGAATGGTTAGAGGAACACTTTTCAACGGATAGTGTTCGAGCGTTTTATAATAATAAGGAACTAAAAGAAAAGTTTGACCGGCGTTTTATGGATGTGATAGGGGAGTTGAAAAAGTATAAGGAAGAAGAGAAGGATCCGAGTCATCATGACGTTCAAGTTACCTTGAAGGAATTTTTGAATGTAATAGAAGAGGTAACGAACTATCTTGATGCACCTCAAAGTGATATAGAGGATATAATCCAAAAATCAAACCTCCCACTATCCGAATTCCCAACCCTCTTCACAACCGAAGAAGAAAACTATATAAAAGAAGCAATTCAGCAGTTTAACCCCTAGTTAAACTGCTTTTCCATTATAATAGAAGAAAAATCAAACGGAGGGAAATTCCCATGCCAACCTACAACAAACTAATCCGAAACAAAATCCCACAAATAATAAAAACCAACGGAAAAACACCCACAACAAGAATCCTACCCGAAGACGAATACATAAAAGAAATCTGCAAAAAAACAGAAGAAGAACTAACCGAATACCTAGAAGCAACAACAAAAGAACATAAACTCGAAGAACTATCCGACCTACTAGAACTAATAAACGCCCTAGCCGAACACGAAGGCACAACACTAGAAGAAATCAACGACATCCGCAAAAAGAAAGCAGAAGAACGAGGCGGCTTCTCAGATCGAGTCTTCCTAATGGAAGTAAACGATAACTAACCCCTCATAAGCCCCTTCCAAGCCCCTACCAAGTAATAAATCACTAAGAAAAAACACAACAAAACAAAAACACCAACAAACACCGTAGTAGTAGTCAAAAAAAAATTTGAAATAACACGCCAAAAACCTGGCCCTCCTCCCTATATATAGTACAAAGAGGAATTTTTCATTTTGAATGAGGACGGGAGGAACTTTGATGGCGGTGTATCGTAATGTGCAGGTGAATTTTTGGCAGGATGATTTTGTTTTGGATTTGACGCCGGAGGAGCGGTATTTTTATGTTTATTTGTTAACTTGTTCGAAGACGACGCAGTGTGGGATTTTTCCGTTTCCGAAGCGGTTAGCTGAGATGGAGACTGGTTATAACAGGGAGACTGTTGATAAGCTCTTGCAGCGCTTCATTGATTATGGAAAGATTCTTTATGATGCGGAGACGAGGGAGTTATTTATTTTAAATTGGCTTCGTTATAATCCTGTGACGAATACGAATGTGGAGAAGTGTGTGCTTCGTGAGCTTAAGGGTGTGAAGAATAAGGAGTTTGTACATATGTTTCTTCAGAAGTGCGAGGAGGAGGAGCTGAATGTTCCGATGCTTTTAGCACATTTCGGTATGCCAAGTGATTTGGCTGTGGATGATGTAGAGCCGGTTTGTGAAGAGGTAGAAGAAGAGGTAGAAGAAGAGGTTATAGAGGAAGAAACGGGAAGTCGTGTGTTTTCTTTTTATGAGCAACATTTCGGTAGTTTGTCTCCGCATACTGTGGAGGAACTGAGTGCGTGGATGGAAGATTTGTCAGAGGAGCTTGTGTTGAAGGCTCTTCAAATTGCGTTTGAGAATAATAAGCGGACGGTTGCTTATGTGAAGGGGATTTTGAGAGGGTGGCACGGGAAAGGGTTTACGAAATTGTGTGAGGTTGAGGCCGATACGGCTCAGTTTCGGAAGAAGGAGTCGTCTGTTAGTACGGGGGAGACGGAGGAGTTTTTGGCGAGGTGTGAGGAGTGGGAGAAGAATGCGCCGTCTGAGGAAGAGTTGCAGCGCTTTTTAGCGGAACGCGGGTGGCGGCCATGAGTATTCAAAATGTGGAGGCGGAAAAGACGGTGCTAGGTTCTCTATTACTTGATGGAGAGCTTATTAAGGAGTGCCGTTTGACGGAGCAGTATTTTTCTATGCCAGTGCATAAGTCTATATTTCAGTTAATGCGAAAAATGGAAGAAGAGGGGCAACCGATTGATCTTGTGACGCTCATTTCTAGGATAGATCCGAATTTTTTGAAGGGGATCGGAGGAATGGAGTATTTTATAGGGTTAATGGATGGTGTGCCTGCGACTAGCAACTTCTCTTATTATGAGGGGCTTGTTCGAGGTGCCTGGAAGATGTATCAGGCTGGTGTTCTTGGGCACAAGATGGGAGAGCGTCTTATTACGGAGAAGAATGAGAAAATTATTGGTGAGACGATTACGGAACTTTGTGAGTTAGAGGAAAAGGACTGTGTATGTGAGTTTGATTTGAAGGATGCGTTAGTTGGTTTGTATGAAGAGCTTCATCAAGATACGAAAGAGAATACTGGTATTGAGACTGGTTATACATCGTTAAATAAGATGACGTGCGGATTGCAGGAAGGTGATTTTGTCGTTCTTGGAGCGCGTCCTTCTATGGGAAAGACTGCATTTGCGTTAAATGTTGGACTGCATGCGGCGAAGTCTGGAGCGGCAGTTGGATTGTTTTCGTTAGAGATGAGTAGTAAGCAATTGCTAAAAAGGCTGGCGTCTTGCGTAGGTGAAGTGTCAGGAGGTAGGCTGAAAAATCCGAAGCATCGTTTTGCGATGGAAGACTGGGAAAAGGTGAGTAAGGCGTTTGCGGAGATCGGTGAATTACCGCTTGAGATTTACGATAATGCAGGTGTTACGGTGCAAGATATTTGGATGCAGACTCGTAAGTTAAAGAGGAAGCACGGTGATAAAAAGCTTTTAGTTATTGTAGATTATTTGCAGCTCATTACGGGCGATCCGAAGCATAAGGGCAATCGATTTCAAGAGATTAGTGAAATTTCTCGTAAGCTTAAGTTGTTAGCGCGTGATTTAAATGTTTGTATAGTAGCGTTGTCGCAATTGTCTCGTTCAGTAGAATCACGTCAAGATAAGCGTCCCCTTTTGTCTGATTTAAGAGAGACGGGACAAATTGAGCAAGATGCGGATGTCATTATGCTTATGTATCGTGAGGATTATTACGATAAGGAAACGATGCAGAAAGAGATGACGGAGATTCATGTGGCGAAGCATCGAAATGGGCCTGTGGGTAGTTTTAAGCTGAGGTTTTTGAAGGAGTTTGGGCGGTTTGTGGAGGGGAATAGTTAAAAGACTGGAGTATCACTTTGTAAATAAAATAAAGCATAAGTGTTCCATTTCATTAACTTATGCTTTATTTTTCGATTCTTTGAATATGTTTCTTATTTTTCCATAAAGAAAGATTTTCGCTCTGTAGTAATCCATTGCTGCAAATCATCTTGGCTACGTCGGACAAGTCGATTCACTAAAACATCATGCCATACATAATCCTCTAATAAGTATATATGAACGGGGTCATCTGTATAAAAAGCAACATTACGCTCTTCAAGTGATGGTCCATAAATCATCTCTTTAGAATCTATCGATAAAATAAACCAATGTTCTGTAGACAGGGTTTCTGTATAAGGTGTTATACGATGGGCTTCTAGATTTTTAATGGGATTTTCAACATGCAGGGTAATACCTTGTACTGTAACTTTATCAGCTACCTCAGATAGTTCCTCTTTTAACGCTTCATACATCTCATCCCACATTGAAATGACAATACGTTTTTGGGCTTTTTTTATTAATGCCTGACAGTAGCTAATTATTGTTTTATTGTCTTTTAAAGTAATCACTCGATTATCTGTTTTTTCCTCGAAAGTTTCTAGTTTTTTTAATGAATCACTGATTACTTCATAAGTAGACTGCCATTCTGATTGCGCCTTTTGTAAAAAGATTTCAACAGGTAGAGGTGAATAGCGAGTGGTGTCATTTATTTCTTCCTTCATGACAATTCCTTTTTCTACAAGGTTACCCAAAATCTCATAAATTCGCGCTCTTGGGATACCCGAATCCTTACTCACTTGGTAGGCTGTGACTGGCCCCTGTTTAACAAGAGATACATAAGATTTAGCTTCATATTCATTAAAACCAATTTTTTTAAGCTGTTGCACTATGTAGTCCACTTTTTTCGTCCTCCGATGTTTGCTTTTATATTTTAACGTTACAATAACTCTTTACATATAGCAAATCATTAGTTACTATTCAAATAGTGACTAAGGGGAGGCTGATAAAATGGATCTTTATTTAGACCCATCAGTATTAATTATTTTGATTGCTTTTGGATTTTTAGCCGCATTTATTGATTCAGTTGTAGGTGGTGGAGGACTCATTGCCTTACCCGCTTTATTATTTACAGGATTGAATCCAGCAAGTGCAGTAGCTACGAATAAACTAGCGTCGACAATGGGGTGTGCAACTAGTAATATTGTGTTTTATCGTTCTGGTAATCTTGATTTGAAATCGGCGTTTAAATTATTTCCACTCACTTTCGTAGGTTCCATAATAGGGGCATGGATCGTTCATTTAATGAACCCAGAAGTACTGAAGCCATTGATGCTGATCATGCTTGGTGCGGTTGCTATTTATACGATTTTCAAAAAGGATTGGGGTAGTGTTTCCACTCATAAGAAATTGTCTGGTCAACACTTCATTATTTTTACTTTTTTTATTTTTATTATTGGTTTTTATGATGGGTTTCTAGGTCCTGGCACAGGTTCGTTTTTAATGTTTTCTCTTTTATTTATTGGGTATGATTTTTTAAAAGCAGCAGGTAATGCGAAGCTTCTTAATTTAGGAAGTAATGTTGGTGCATTGTTGATGTTTATGTATGTAGGGCAAGTAAACTATGTGTATGGTTTTATAATGGGGATTGCTCAAATTGCTGGAGGGATTGTTGGCTCCAAATTTGCTATAAAAAAAGGAAGCGGGTATGTTCGTGCTCTTTTCATTACAGTAACTTGTTTATTGTTGGCGAAAAATCTGTATGACTATATTCAGTAAGTAATTTTGAACATTTTTTAGATGCTACCTTATTCGAAGATAGCATCTAAAAAAAGGCTCATTTAAAAGAAAATTTAAGTTAAGAGAATGAAAATAATACAAACAAATATTTTCCCGGGGGTATGTTCATCTATCTTAATAAAATACTTACTCCACATTCTTCTTATAATTAACCCGCAACAACCCCTTAAAATCCACCTCAGCAATCAACACACTTAACAATATAAGTGTCGCCCCTAAATACCCTTGCCCTGTGAGTGTTTCACCTGTGAAGAAGAAGGCAAAGCCTGCTGAAAAGACAGGTTCTAATGAAAAGATAAGTCCTGTATGTGTGGGCGTGGTGTATTGCTGGGCGATAACTTGCACAATGAATGCGACTGCGGTGCAAAATATGCTTAAGGCTAAGATGATTAGCCATGAGTCGATAGTGCCAGGAAGTTTTGGGGTTTCCATCACTAATGAAAAAATAAGACTAAATAGGCCGACAAAACCGAGTTGTACTACCCCAAGTGCAATTGAATTCACATGTTTTGTTACGCTTCCAGTAATGATGACGTGAATCGCATAAAATAAGGCAGACAGTATGCAAAATATATCGCCGTTACCAATCTTGAATTCACTAGTTAATGTTAGTAATCCGATTCCTATTATCGTTAAAATGATTCCTACTATAACTTTCTTTTCAGGAATGTGTTTTAAAAATATAGCTGATAATATCGGAATGAAAATGACTGTGAGACATAGTAAGAAACCGGCATTAGACACACTAGTATACTTTGTGCCGAATGTCGCAAAAATGTAAACGATAAATAAAACAGAAGCTAGTATAAAGGCATACTTTACAGTTTTAAAATCAATTTTGAATAAGTGTTTGTAAAATATTAAACCTGATAAAAGAAAGGCAATAATAAATCGTAATGCGATTAAATTATATTCTTCTATGCCATCAAGTCCGAGCTTTGTAAGTAGGATGGATGCACCCCAAAAAAATGTAACTAGTAGTAGCATTAAATCAGCTTTTAATTGAATTTTCATTTCTATTCCCTCGTTATGTATAATTTGTAATACCCGTGGCCCCATTATTTATTTTAATATTAATTCTGAATATTTGGAACAAAAATTTATCGACTCTTTTTTCTCCATTCAATTATTGAAAGTTTGGATTTGAAGAAGATTGGTATGTGAGTTTCTAAAGTGAATAGAAATAATGAAAAAAGAACCCAATTTCTCTATTTGGTCCCGCTATTTGTGGGCAGTAAGACTCCCACCTCAAAATTCGGTGAATGCGAGGAAGTTAGGTGGGAGATAACTGCCCGTAAAAGCCCGATTGGTGAAGGCTAATAATCAGTGGGGGATGGACAAAATCCCCACTGATTAAAGTTTCACTTTATATGGAGAAGTTGGGTTCTTTCGTTTTGGAATAATTATGAGAAAATTTTTAGATATTTCTCATATATTCATCATGTTTCTTTCATCCTCTTCTCACGTCTAAGTTTTACACTCATATGTATCAAAGGTAAAGGGAGGTAATATATTTTTTACTTATCTCAAAACGAATGATAGATGGTGGTGAACAGATGAAAAAGAATAAACGTAAAAAATTGCGTTGGTTAAAATGGATTTTGATCCTTCCGTTACTTCTAGCATTACTATTGTTTGGATTACATAGTATGAAGTTTGACAGATGGGATCACGAGAAACATAAGCAAGCAGCGTATACGGTTTCTCATGATAAAGAAAAAGAAGCTTTCGTTACACAAAAAGAAAAGTTTAATAACTTTGAGCGAAATCAGCATCATGAAAAACACCATGAAAAAGAGTTTGAAGGCTTATTCTTTATACCATTCCTGTTAGCATTTGGATTTGTTCTTTTCGGCTGGTTCATGCTTCGTAAGTCTGAAGGGAATACGGTTAAAAAATGGACAGGCATATTGCTCCTAGTTATTGGTTTATTACCAGTCCTTCCGATGATTGCGTTTGTTGCAATGATTGTTTGGGTATATAAAAAATTAAAAGAAAAAAGAATGGCAACTGATATAGATTTATACAGCGATTTTCAAGTACAACAACAAGTAGATATTTTAGATCAATGGGAACGCAATATTCGTAAGGAGGAGAAGTAATAATGGGTATTTTAAAACGTATCAAAAATATAGTAGTGGCGGATGTACATCAAACGTTAGATAAGATAGAAAAACCTATTAACATGTTAAAGCACTATCTTCGTGAAACAGAACAGCAAATTACGAAAGCTCAAAAAGCACTTGCTCATCAATATTATTTAGAAAAGAAATATGAAGCATTAATTTCAGAAACGGATGCCCTTATTGCGAAGAGAACTAGCCAAGCTGAGCTTGCAGTATCACGCGAAGAAGATCAAATGGCACAGTTAGCCCTGCAAGAAAAAATCGTGAATGAGAAAAAAGCGGAGCTATATCGCAAGCAGTACGAAATAACAAAAGAGCAGACAGCGACGCTTTATGAACAAATTGACAAATTGCAAAAGAAATATGGAGAGTTGCAATATAAAGAACTAGTTCTTGTTTCACGGTTAAATGCGGCGCGAGCGATAAAAGAGAGCAACACGGCAATTGATTCTTTCCATACAGAAAGTACAGCGAAAGGCTTTGCACGCATTGAATCGTATGTGCAAAAACTAGAAGCTGAAACAGCTGCTAGTAACTATTTTTATAATTTGAAGTCTCCTAATCAACAAGAAGTGTTAGATCAAAATTTGCAAGAAGAAGTACAGCTGGAGTTAGAGAAGTTAAAAGAGAATAAATAGTATGTGCAAAAAAGCCCATTTTCATAGGGCTTTTTTTATATGTAAAATTTCATTTGTTTTGTTTACATAATATCTTTACAATCATTTGATAAAATAAAGTTAACTGCATATTGTGAGGGTGGAGAGTTATCCCTTCTTTCTATTCGGAAGGAAAGGAGGTGATAATATGGAGTTTTTGTTTGATCTTGTAAAAGAGTTTGTGAAAGCGACTGTGCGCGAAGTCTCAGCGTATTTTTTGCGGAAGCAGTTCCTGGATAAGGACAACAAAAAACCCACTCCGCGCCGTCACAAGCAAAAGGGTGGGTTCCGCAAAAAGAAATAACTTATAATAACCACCACCCTAGGCGGTAGCAGTTAGGGAAGAGATGTTAGCGCATCTCTTCTTTTATTATACGCAATTTCATTCGATGTCACACTTATATAGTATTCTACCGAAAATATATCATATTCTTATTTTATGGTCAATTTGATTACATGATTGAAAAGGTGTAATACTATTCCTTTTCAAACTGAAAAATATCCCGGTTAATAAGTTGATGGAAGTGCCTATCCATTTCTGCTGCAGGAACTTTTCTTTCATTTTGAAACCACCACGCACTTAATGAGGTGATTACTCCTGAATAAAATTCCGTTATTAAATCATTTGGCATCGTATGATTTTTACAAAGGCGATTTAGCGCTTCTGTTTCTTGTTTTCTTGTTTCGTGGCTTAAATAATACATGCGGCTATTGAATTGTTCATCGGACATTTGCGCCTCAAATATTTTACAGATTTCTTCATGATGCAGGAATTGTTCCATCACTTGAAATGGTTTACTTAATCGATCTAAAAGTGGTATTTCAGCAATCATTTCGCCATAGCGTTTAAATCCAAATGCTAATAAAGCATCTTTATCTTCAAAATGTTTATAAAAGGTTGTTCGGTGTACCATCGCACGATCACAAATTTGGTTAATCGTGATGGCACTATATTTTTGTTTTGGTTGCGTCATTAATTCAAATAAGGAATTCCATAGTAATTTATGTGTACGTCTAATACGTAAATCAAGTTGTTTTTCATTATCGTTCATCTACAATTCTCCTTTTTTGTAGATTAAATATACAATGGCTGAAAATTGATTCTCCCTTTTTAATCTACATATGTATATTATATTACATGTGTTCCGGTGTATTTAAAGCTTTTTAAGTAAAAAACAGGAGGAGAATCAATACATGAATATTACAACTAAGAGCCCTACAAGTGGCAAAGTTGATACTTCTAATATGAAACATAACCCCATTTTAATTGCATTACTTTTAGGGGCAATGGTTGCATTGTTAAACGAAACGTTACTTGGTAATGCGTTAACTGTATTAATGAAAGAATTTGACGTAACAGCTTCAACTATTCAATGGCTTTCTACAGCATACATGTTAGTAGTTGGTGTTTTAGTCCCGATTACAGCGTTACTTCAGCAATGGCTCACAACGAGACAAATGTTCTTGATCGCTATGGTAACGTTTTTATTCGGTACATTAATTGCGGGTTTTGCACCGACATTTTCCGTTTTATTAGTCGGCCGTATCGTCCAAGCAGTAGCGACGGGGTTAATTTCACCGTTATTAATGAATACGATTTTAATTATTTGTCCACCTGAAAAACGTGGTGCTACGATGGGATTAATCGCACTCGTTATGATGTCAGCCCCAGCAATTGGTCCTACATTATCTGGAGTAATCGTTGATTCATTGAATTGGCGCTGGTTATTCTACTTTGTCGTTCCAATCGTAATTATTTCCATTGTAATTGGAATGAAGTATATTCAAAATGTTTCAGAGTTAACAAGGCCAAAAGTAGATTATCCATCTATTCTTTTATCGACATTAGGATTTGGCGGGATTGTGTATAGCTTTAGCGCATCAGGTGACTTAGGATGGTCAGATGCGAAAGTATATGGTGCTTTAATTGTTGGGCTTATATCACTATGTATTTTTGTCGTTCGACAATTAAAAATCGATAACCCAATTTTAGAATTACGCGCATTTAAAGTTCCGATGTTTACAATATCAGTTGGATTAATCGTCATTGTGATGATGTCGTTATTTTCAACGATGACTTTATTACCGATGTTCTTGCAAACAGTTTTACTCGTTACAGCCTTTAAATCAGGATTAATAATGCTTCCAGGAAGTATTATTAGCGCCATAATGGGACCGATCGCAGGTAAACTATTTGATAAATTTAGCCCGAAAGTTGTTATCGTTCCCGGTATTGTGTTAGTAGGTATTGCAATGTTCTTATTTAAAGGCATTACTCCTGACACATCAATGCTACAAATTATTATTATGCATAGCGTATTAATGGTCGGACTCATGTTTGTAATGACAGCACAAACATACGGTTTAAATCAATTAACACCAGATCTATATCCGCACGGAACAGCACTGTTTAATACGTTACAGCAAGTAGCTGGCGCAATTGGTACAGCTATATTTATATCGAAAATGTCTTCAGGAACAACTAGGTATATGGAAAGCTCCGCAAATCCAATGGATCCAGTAGAGAAGTTAAACGGTTTAACATCGGGATTCCAAGGTGCATTTACACTAGGATTAATCTTTATCGTTATTGCTTTTATCGTATCGTTGTTCTTAAAAGAAGAGAAAGAGGGAGTAAAAGCAGCGGGGGTTTTACAGAACGAGAATTAAGGTTCATAGTAAAAAGACATCTTTACGATTAAAGGTGTCTTTTTACATTTCTTTCGTAATATCATACTGCAGCAATTGCTTTTGATCGTAAAACTTTTCGAAAATAATACCCATTACGTAGAAGAACAATAGTCCGAAGCAAATGTGAACGAGTGTAAAGGTAGCCCCAAATGAAGAAAATTCATACACGATAATCGGCAATTTCGCAGTTGTCCAAACACCTAAGAAAAATACGATGTACCTAATACTTGCGCCTTTTTTTAATAGTAGTGCTGCAATCGGAAAGGCAACATAGAGGGGACCAGCTGCAATTCCGCCTAATAATAGAGAGAATAAGATTCCATATATGCCGGACTTTTCTCCCATATATTTCATTAGTGTTTCTTTCTTCACCCACTGATCAAGTAACCCTACAAATATTAGGACAGGGGGGAGTAGAAACAACATATCCAAAATGCTATTCCCCGTTAATTGTAATGCGCTCCATCCTAAAGGTTGGTTTATAAAAGTTAGTACGATAAGTCCAATCAGCAAAATGAAAAAGAAGCGATATCTTTTTAGTTCATTCATACCATCACCACCCAAATGATATATGAGAATAGGAGTGACATGAGTAATGCAGATGCATTACGAGCGTAAGCAAAGCTTCGTCCGAATATCTTTTGTTCCATTGGTAAGGTTGTAATTCCTACTGACATGAGTGTAGACATGAGTGCCGCAACTTGAGGAAGGCCTGCGCCGTGCTGTACTAACGTATTGCCAAGTGGGAACACGATAAAGCTTGGAATGAGTGCCACAGAGCCGAGTATTGCTGAATAAATAATACCCATGAATCCAGACTGTTCTCCAATGATGGAAGAGATGAAGGACGGTGTTAAGATAGAAAGCGATAAGCCAACGAAAAGCATAATAGATAGCATGGCAGGGAGTAGATTTCGAAAGACTTCCCATGATTTCATTAGAGCGTCTTTCGTTTTATTGCGGTCCTTCATAAAAGAAATTCCCGTAAGAATAATGGCCAAAGTGTAAAGGATAGCACCATTAATCATGATTAGATTCCTTTAAGTCTTTATATTTGTCTAAGAAAAATGATAAGTTTTTCATTTTTTCCTCAATATCCATTTGAAAATCTGCTAATTGTTCTTTTCCGGCTGTAGTAATTCTGTACATCTTTCTCGGCTGATCTTGAACTGATGTACTTACATAAGATTCAATAGCAGCTTCGTTTTCTAATTTCTTCAGCGTGCGGTAAAGGATGGCACTATCAATTGGATTGACCGGAAGTTCTTCCACGCATTTCTGAAGTAGCTGTCCGCCATAGTTATCACCTTCTGCTAAAAATAACAAAAGAAATGCACCTGTATGTCTTCCTGTATGTTTCATAAATATACCTCCTAGAATGAAGTGGGATATATACTGTTAATGACAGTATACTGTTGTTAACAGTATATGGTGCATGAAGTGCTATGTCAATTTTAAAATGTTACGGAGGGGAAATGGTGATCCCTATTCTAATCTTGTTAAATAACAAAATAAAAGCCTACTGTTTTCTTGTGACAGTGGCCTTCATAGTTGGTAAACTACTATATTACGCTTAGGGAATCTCGCACTTTGATAGTAACACATATATGTTAGCCCTATATTGAGAAATAAAAAAAGACACTCTCAAGAGTGCCTCTTATTAGCAGCCTAATCCGCCGCCCCAACAGCTAGCTCCAACGATGATTAATAAAATAAAGAGCACAACAAGTAAGGCGAATCCACCACCAAAACCACAGCCTTCACCACAACTACCACCATAGCCCATATTAACTCCTCCTTCCATAAAGTCCATATATTAATGGATTTATTTCACTTTATGTTTTTACGGATAAACTTGAGCAGGTCCTTTTGAAAAAATAAAAGCACTCGGTATTTTAAGAGAGTTGACGAACTTATTTTTGTCACGAGTATTACGCTTATTACATATGGTATTTTATTCTGTGCATTGGGGGAAAGGAGATCGTTATGGCTAATTCTGAGATGATATTACGTTTACTTACGGATTTAAAGATTGAACAACAGGCATTGAGAGAACAGGTTGAGAGAATACAGACAGCTTTGAATACACTTGAAGAGAAACCAACTACTATTGAAGAAAAACCAACGACTATTGAAGAAAAACCAGTTGTTACAAAGCAACGGGGACATTCTGGATTTCCAACATCTTTTCGTGATTGGAGAGCATCTTCTCAAAAGAATTAAGGAATCTGTTATAGTGAGTTATACAAAATCACAAATGAAAAAGTACAGTCTACTGTAGTTAATACAGAGGCTGTACTTTTTGTTATGTTAGTATAAGTTGTGATAGGTGGTTTATCTATTTTGTAGAAAAACCCGATTGGTGAGGGCTAATAATCAGTGGGGGATGAACAAAACCCCCACTGATTAAAGTTTCACTTTATATTTTCTTTGACTATTCCACTTTTAACTCGATCCCTTTATCTAACATATCGCCACTCACTTTTAAAGTTAACCCTTGCGTATTTTTCGGTACATCGAATACAATGTTCCCTTCCGAATTTTCATCAGGATTAAGAACACCAAATTTAAATGTAGCGGTATTTGCATCTTTAAGTACTAATTGAGATTCATTAGAAATGTAATATTCTCTTCCGGTTCCGTCAATTAATTTAAAGTTATTGCTATTTAGTGTAATGGGTTCCTCTTGACGATTATAAACTGCGACGTCTAATACTTTAAATACACCTTGTGCTTTAATTTCTCCATTTCCTATAACATTTAATGAATCGACAGAGCCTATTGATATGTATACATCAGAAAAATCTCCCTGGGTGGGAAGTTCTTTTTGAGAATCCTTGTTGCTAAGTTCATCATTCTTTGTTTCTTTAGAAGTCTCCTGTTCATTTTTCGTTTTACTGCTAGATGTATTATGTGAACTGCAAGCTGATAATCCAAATAAGAATGTGCTACATAATAATGATGTTAATAACTTTTTGTTCATATTTTGTTCCTTCCCTCCAAAATAGAAGTACTTTCATGGGTGTTGTAATGATTTAGTACATCTATATTTTTCTTTATATGTATTAAATGGTACATTTTATTATATTGGTTTTGGGATAAAAAGGAAACTTGATGTAAATAAAAAAGACACTTTGCAGTGTCTTTTTTATTTAAGTTATGCGCATTGCTTAATAAGACGTTAGTTCCTCAGTCTGACGATGAGT
This sequence comes from Bacillus sp. NP247, assembly GCF_018966865.1. Taxonomy (NCBI): domain Bacteria; kingdom Bacillati; phylum Bacillota; class Bacilli; order Caryophanales; family Bacillaceae; genus Bacillus; species Bacillus sp. NP247. The sequence continues at coordinate 3,636,205 of NZ_CP076653.1, forward strand.
AACTATGTAGGGTGATTTCATTATAGCATTTTAACCAATAATGGGTCTATATGGAATTTGTGTAATGGGTGGGTATTTCTTAATTATTATTAATTTAGGATATTACAGCATGAAAGATGCGAAGAAATAAAGTGAAACTTTAATCAACACACACTAATCGTTTTTTTAACTATATAAGTTTTGAACCTAAGGAATTAAAGTTAGTTGAGCAACTTTGTGTAGCGGAAGGATTATTTGTATTTCACACTAAAGACCGAAAGTGATAACGTGTTGTGTAAATAACTAATTTGGGCTAATTGAATGTATGAACCTAAAAACTTTCCTTTATTATAAAGAAAAGACACTCATATAAGAGTGTCTTTTCCGATAGTGTGTTTAGCAGAAGCAAGAAGCTCCAACTATGATTAATAAAATAAACAATACAACTAATAAAGCAAAGCCTCCAGAAAATCCACAGCCGCCACAACTACCACTAAATCCCATAATAGTTCCTCCTTTAATAAGAGGGGAAAACAATTGGTCACTCATGTATTTTAACGGATTCAAATTACTGTATGTTTTTACGCAATAATTGAGCAGGTCCTTTTGAAAATAAAGAAAAGACACCTTAAGGTGCCTTTCTCCGACTTGAACCATCTTAATTTTAATAATATGTATTGGACTCCCATCCAAATATTATTTTACCATGTTAAATTGTTTTATTCATTGAGAAATAAAATTCAAATCTATATTTTGTTGTTTTTGGAAATATTCCATATCAATCATTAAAATACACGTTTTAGTTTTTGAATTATTTCTCTGTCTAAAAGTTGAAATTAAAAAGAACCCCATAAATGATAAACCATTCCACTAACAAAAAACACTAATCCTAAAAACAAAACAATTAAAGCAAGTATTCCATTTTGATTATGTTCCATAAAATTAGCTCCTTTTAGATTTATTTTATATACAAAAAAGCCTTTAGTCGTAATTATGGCTAAAGGCTTTGAGCATTATACTTTTTAGTTTGGAAAATCTTATAAGAAGAATTAATAATGTTTTTTTATCAAATTTGAAATTGAAAATGTACTAGCTTGATAATGAAGCCTGGCTATTAGAATTGAAAAATTTTAGTTTTATTATAATTAATAGAAATGAAAGTAGTGTGAATATAAATCCGCTCCAAATAAGCTGGTGAATACCTAAGTTTGAAATGAACCAGCCTCCAATAGTTGTTCCTAAAGTAATTCCGAGATTTGAGAATGAAACGAATAGGCTATTACCAAATTCAGGTGCTTCTTTTGCTTCGCTTATTAACCATGTTTGACCAACAATTAATCCGCCAGCATGTACGATTCCCCAAATGAATACTATAAAAATCATTGGAACAAGGTAGGAACCTAAATAATAAACCAATATGTAAACAATAGAATATAGAATAGGGAATGCTATCACGGTGTTTACTATGCTTTTTTGCAGGAGACTACCAAATAAATGATTGCCTAAAATCATAACTATACCAAATATGAATAGCATGATACTGATGAGAGATCCATTCATAGAAGTTACTTTTGCAAGGTATTCAGCGAAGTAGCTGTATACGGAAAACATGGCTGCAAAAAGGAATGTGACGGTTAAAATATTTAACCATAATCCTGGTTTGCCGAGTATACGAATTTGTTTGCCGAAAGACATTTTTTCTGTAACAGGCATAGAAGGAAGTAGGATTAGTATTCCAATGAATGCAAGAGTGTTAACAAGCGCTCCGAATAAGAAAGCAATTTCGAGTGAAAATTGGTCTGCAAGGTAAGAGGTTAGTGGTACACCTAAAGCAAAGCCAACAGTAATTCCCATAAAAACTTTTGTAACCGCTTGACCGCTTTTTTCTGGAGGGACAAGTTTCGCAGCAGTTACAAGAGCGATTGAAAAGAAGAGTGGATGAAGTGCGGCCGGTAAAATACGAAAAATAAGCATGATTTCAAATTGTGTTGTATAAGCGTAAATTATATTTGAAATAACAAATGTAAAAATTGCTGTTAATAAAATCATTTTGCGATTAATACTAGAGACGAGCAGAATTAAAAATGGGCCAGAAATAGCAACAACTAGTGCAAATATACTTACTAAAAATCCAGCTTGTGTAGTTGAAATGCCAAATTTCTGAGTGATTTGTGGTAATACGCCGACAATACCCATCTCGGTAGTAATAATTCCGAACACACCTATTGCGAGTGTCAGAATAAGTAAAGGATTTACTTTTTTCATTTATAAAACTCTCCATTCGTATCAGTATTTTGAAAGTAAATTAATTAACAAAGAAGCATTATTGGATGTCAATATTATTAGGATTATGTAATTCTAAATACAATAACAGATATCTAAATAACTAGATATGATATACTAAAAAATTTTCTCCTTTCTATGTTTCTTGCTTTTATAAGTAGTGCAATTTTATAAAAAAGCAGAATGTGTGAAAGCTAATGATCAATTGGTAGGTTGATTATTAGCTTTCATTTTATAATTCGTTTTGAACGTATTCAGAAAACTCTCGTATTGTTTTTTCATTTCGGCGATAGTATGTCCATTTTCCAATTCGGTCAGAGTCTAGTAGTCCTGCTTTTTTCATAGTTAATAAATAACTAGAAATAACCGATTGGGCTAAGCCAGTTTTAAGCTGGATATCTCCTACACACACTCCAACTTGAAAGTTAAGGCCTTGTTCTAGATAAGGTTTTTCATCGAAATGGTTTTCTGGATTTTTCAACCATGATAAAATTTGACATCTTGTTTCATTTGACAATGCTTTATAAATTGATAAAGGTTCCATAAGGATATTATATCTACTTTTATAGATTTGTAAATGGGTTTTGGTGATTTTCAGGAAAGAGGGTATACGTGGATTCCCTTGAAGGTGCGTAGGGATACACGTATATTCGATAGCGAAAATGTCTGTTTCAATTATAAGACAGATGTTTTTGCTATATTATTAAATGAAATGGATCCCAACAAAGTATAGAATTTTCTTTGAGGGGGAACTGAAAAGAGTGCCGGTATTTTATCTTAAGGTAAAATTGTTTCGAGTTAATTTATTTAAGTTTACTTGTAAAAAAATGTTCAACAATTCATCATTGTAAACGTTTACTTTTCGTGTATAATAAAGTTAAGTTAATAATTAAAAGGATTGTTACTGTTCGGCAGGCAAAACCTAAATTGATCTGGAGGCTACGGGTGTAATGTGGCTTTTGGAATCAGTTTAGGTTTTTTTATTACCTATTGTGAATTTATCCCGAATTAACGGGCAGTAAGACTCCTAACCAAATATTTGGCTAAAGCAAAGAAGCTAAGGGGGAGCCGACTGCCCGTAAAATCCCGATTGGTTCAACTAATAATCAGTGGGGGATGCCCCCCACTGATTAAAGTTTCACTTTAGTAGAAAAAGAGGGCGGAACAATATGAGAATCCATAAAATCTTAAATAACAATGTTGTTTGTACGATGAAGGACAATGAGACAGAAGTTGTACTTATGGGCAGAGGTTTGGGATTTCAGAAAAAAGTAGGCGATACAATTGATGAATCTAAGATAGAAAAAACCTTTGTCTTAGAGACAAAAGAATTATCAGAGAAACTTGCTAAATTGTTAACTGAAATTCCAGTGCATAATTTAGAGGTTACAGAGAGAATTATTCAATTTGCTAAGACAGTTTTGCCGGGAGATTTAAGTGATTATATTTATCTTACATTAACGGATCACTTAAGCTTCGCATTAACGCGGCATAGGGAAGGAATGGATCTCAAAAATACTTTGCTTTGGGAAATTAAGAGGTTCTATCAGAAAGAGTTTGAAATTGGTCTACAAGCTTTGAACATTATTGAAGAAGAGACTGGGTTTAGACTTTCTGAAGATGAAGCAGGTTCAATTGCACTACATTTCGTTAATGCGCAGCAAGGAGAGCCGGCGATGCAGCAAACGGTGGCGATGACGAAAATCGTCCAAGATATTTTAAATGTTGTAAAGTACCACTATAAGATGAACTTAGATGAAAGTTCATTTAATTATAGTCGGTTTGTAACACATTTACGATATTTTGCCCAGCGTTTAATGCAGAAAGAATTAAATTCGGCAGATGATGATTTTTTGTATGAGCAAGTGAAAAGTAAGTATCATGAAGCATATTGTTGTACAGAGAAAATTGAGGCATACCTACGAAAAGCACATAATAATCATCTTTCAAAAGATGAAAAAGTATATTTAACGTTGCACATTCATCGTGTAACGAAACGCAATGAATTGTGTAATTGAATAAACGGGATTGTTACTGTTTGGCAGGCAAAACCTAAATTAATTTCTATTTGAGTGGTTAATACATATCACGCGGATAGGGTTGGTTTAGGTTTTTTCTTTTATAAATGATAAATGGGATGGTTATAAGGGGGGGAACCTATTATGAAATATGAAAAATTAGCAAAGGATATTTTGAAAAACGTAGGTGGAAAAGAAAATGTACATAGTGTTGTTCACTGTGTGACTCGCTTAAGATTTCAATTAAAAGATGAGGGGAAAGCAAATACGGAAATACTGAAAAGTATGGAAGATATTGTGACTGTTATGAAAAGCGGTGGACAGTATCAAGTTGTTATTGGAAACCATGTATCCGATGTGTATAAGGCGGTCGTTACGGTCGGGGGCTTTCAGGAAAAAGAGGAAGAAGCTGATAGTGAGAAAGGAAAGAGTAGTCTTATAGATATTCTTTCTAGCATTTTCACCCCTATTTTAGGAGTACTGGCTGCAACAGGGATGATTAAAGGATTTAATGCACTATTTTTAGCTTTAGGCTGGTTAAGTACTCAGTCAGGAACGTATCAAATATTAAATGCGGTTGGCGATTCGTTATTTTATTTCTTCCCAATCTTCCTAGGATATACAGCAAGTAAGAAATTTGGAGGATCGCCTTTTATTGGTATGGCAATTGGGGGAGCTTTAGTTTATCCGGCTTTATCCGGTTTAAAAGCAAGTGAGCCATTATATACGCTATTTGCAGGAACGATGTTTGAATCACCAATTCATATTACGTTTTTAGGAATACCAGTTATTTTAATGAATTACGCATCATCTGTTATTCCAATTATTCTCGCTACTTATTTTGGATCGAAAGTAGAAAGAACCTTAAAGAAAGTTATTCCGGATGTTGTGAAAACATTTTTAGTACCGTTCTTCACATTACTAATCATTGTACCAGTCACATTTCTTGTTATTGGCCCAATTGCGACGTGGGCAGGACAATTTTTAGGACAGGCTACACTTTGGATTTACAATTTAAGCCCGTTAGTAGCAGGTGTAGTACTTGGTGCTTTCTGGCAAGTACTCGTTATTTTCGGACTTCATTGGGGAATTGTTCCGATTGGCTTTAATAATTTAGCAGTGCACGGTATCGATCCTATATTAGCGCTCATATTCGCTACTTCATTTGCTCAAATTGGGGCTGTTCTTGGAGTTTGGATGAAAACGAAAGATCAGAAATTAAAAACGCTAAGTATTCCAGCTTTTATTTCAGGTATTTTCGGCGTTACAGAGCCGGCGATTTATGGTATTACACTTCCTCTTAAAAAGCCGTTTATTATGAGTTGTATTGCTGGAGGAATTGGCGGCGGAATACTTGGCGTATTCGGTACGCAAGCTTATATGACAGGTGGTCTTGGAATATTTGCTCTTCCAACATTTATTAGCCCTAAAGATGGTATTACAGCTGGATTTTGGGGCGCAATTATTGCGATGGTTGTTTCCTTAATACTAGGTTTTGTTCTTACTTATTTATTTGGTTCCAATAAAAAACAAACATCTACAGAAACAGCTGAAGCAATTGATAAAATAGCTGCATCAAACCATGATGAAGTAATCTTTAGTCCTTTTAACGGTGTTGTTAAGCCGCTCCAACATATTGAAGATGCTGCATTTGCATCAGGTGCGTTAGGTGAAGGGGTTGCGATTGAGCCTTCGGAAGGAAAGTTGTTTTCACCAGTTTCAGGTACAGTTTCTGCACTTTTCCCGACGAATCATGCAATAGGAATTACAGCAGATTCAGGTGCTGAAATTTTAATCCATATTGGGATGGATACTGTGAAATTGGATGGCGAATTTTTCTCTTCTCATATTGAACAAGGAGCGAGAGTAGAAAAAGGGCAATTACTTATTGAGTTTAATATATATGAAATTCAAAAGGCGGGTTATATTGTGACAACACCAATTGTTGTTACAAATTATGATAAATATAGTATTAAGAGAACTGAAATAGAAAAGATTCAAGCAGGAGATTCCTTACTAGAGTTAGGAGTTAAATAGTAGTTACATTTCATACAGGTTCAAACGAAGAAAGGTGTTTTTGAAATCTGAAATGCCTTTCCTCGTTAATTCTTATAAAAAGGAGTTTTTCTATATGTCTAAAGTTATTTTTCCTAAAGGATTTTTATGGGGTGGAGCGACTGCAGCCAATCAAGTTGAAGGCGCATATGTAGAAGATGGAAAAGGATTAACGACGGTTGATCTATTACCAACTGGTGAAAATCGTTGGGATATTATGAAAGGAGATATTCATTCTTTTACACCAGTAGAAGGGGAGTTTTATCCATCACACGAAGCAATTGATTTTTATCATCGTTATAAAGAAGATATTGCTCTTTTTGCAGAAATGGGATTTAAAGCATTACGCGTATCTATTGCGTGGACACGTATTTTCCCAAATGGTAATGATGAACAGCCAAATGAAGCAGGATTACAGTTTTATGATAATTTGTTTGATGAACTGTTAAAGCACGGTATTGAACCAGTCGTTACGATGGCTCACTTTGATGTACCTGTTCATTTAGTAGAAAAGTATGGAAGCTGGAGAAGTAGAAAGCTTGTAAACTTCTTCGAGACGTACGCAAAAACTATTTTTAATAGATATAAAGATAAAGTGAAATATTGGATGACGTTTAATGAAATTAATATGCTTTTACATTTACCTTTCATGGGAGCAGGTCTAGCATTTAAAGAAGGTGATAATAAAAAACAAATTCAGTATCAAGCAGCGCATCACCAACTTGTCGCAAGTGCGTTAGCTGTAAAAGCGTGTCATGAAATCATTCCAGATGCAAAAATCGGTTGTATGCTTGCTGCTGGTGCAACGTATCCATATACATGCAATCCGGATGATGTTTTACGCGCGATGGAACAAGACCGTGAATCATTCTTTTTCATTGATGTACAAGCAAGAGGAGCATATCCTGGGTATGCGAAACGTTTCTTTAAAGACAACAATTTGACGATTGAAATGGGAAAAGACGATGAGTCAATCTTGAGAGATAATACAGTTGATTATATCGGATTTAGCTACTATTCAAGCCGAGCAACAAGTACAGATCCGGAAGTGCTAAAAAGTATAACGAGCGGAAATGTATTTGGTTCTGTTGAAAATCCGTATCTTGAAAAATCAGAGTGGGGATGGACGATTGATCCGAAAGGCTTCCGCATTACCGCAAACCAACTTTACGATCGCTACCAAAAACCTTTATTTGTCGTTGAAAATGGTCTTGGTGCAATCGATCAATTAAATGCTGAAGATGAAGTGAACGACGACTACCGTATTGATTATTTGCAGAAGCATATGATTGAAATGTCAGAAGCAATCCAAGATGGAGTAGATATTATCGGATATACAAGCTGGGGCCCAATTGACCTTGTAAGTGCTTCTACTGGAGAAATGAAGAAGCGTTACGGATATATATACGTTGATAAAGATAATGAAGGAAAAGGTTCATTAAAAAGATCGAAGAAGAACAGTTTCAATTGGTATAAAGAAGTAATTGAGACGAATGGTGAGAGTCTTGATTCTTAAGTATGAATTAATATAGTAATGATTGTATAAGAAAAGAAGACATCAATGAAGATGTCTTCTTTTACTTGTACAATCCAAATGAGTTAAGAAGGTATATCATATTGCTTTAAAACTAAGAAGAAAATAACAATTGTCGACTCCTATTTTAGTATAGCATTTAATAATAAGAATTTTTTATGTAAAAATGCATATGTTGTGCTGAAACGTCAATATATCTTAAAAAGAAGCTCTCTTTATCAAGAGAGCTTCTTTTCCTATTTCTTCTTCTTTTCTGTCGGTTGACTTTGTTTAGCAAAATTAGATGAGTCATCGAAATTCGGTTGCTTTTTACCAGCATTATTACTTCTACCTTTTCCCATATGTAATGCACCTCCCCTCACCCTTACTATTCCCAATAAAAAAATCCTCTTGCATCCAAGAGAATCTTTTATTTGGCTCTTATTAATAATGCCCAACTGTTCCCGTGCATTATTGTTTATAGGGGTAGCGTCAGGTTTATGCGGATTTACAACGTTTAGGAATTTTTAACCCATTAAAAAAGTCGATCTTGTTGAAGTGACCCCAGTGGAATGCATGTGTGACCTCACGTTTTCTCCTAAAAAAGAGGGATTAATATGGGATATGGCGGTAGTTGCGGTGGAGGCTGTGGCTTTGGTGGCGGATTCGCATTACTTGTTGTGCTCTTTATCTTATTAATAATAGTTGGAGCTAGCTGCAGCGGATTCGGTTGCTAAGGAGAGGCACTCATGAGAGTGTCTTTTCTTTATAGGGTACTACACCGTAAAATGAAGAAATTCATTGTTCTCCATAACGGAAATTTGATTTTTTTACAGTTATTCAAGATATGTGGTTCTGGTGCAAAAATAGGTTTAATCTTACTTTTATTCCCAGATACAACTTGTTGAACTGATAAATAGGGGTGGTGACAGGGGAGATGGTACTATCCCTTAACGTAGAGTGGTAAAGGGAAACCTTTTTATCGTAGAGAATATATACGGAATAGGAATTTAAGTATGTACTTTCAGGTGGAGGGAGAAATCTCATGAATAAATTTGTAAATGACAAGTTTTATGAAACGAGAAATGACCTATTAAAGGAGATTAATTTATTGAGTGATGCTCGATTCAATAGTAAGCCAGATATGAATAAATGGAGTATAGCACAAGTTTGTCATCACTTAGTTTTATTAGATGAGGCAGCTATAAAAGTTATTTCATTTGGATTAAAAGAGATTGATAGTACCAAAAAAGAGCGTCAAGAAATTCACTCTATATTGTTAGATAGAACGAAAAAATTTACAGCCCCAGAAATTCTTGAACCAAGCTTGGAACCATTTGAAGTGCAACAAATGATTGATTTGTTAAACGATTCGAGAAAAAAATTGATGACTTTTCTTAGTACAATAGAAGATGAATCTATGTTGGCGAAAAAATCAGTGAAGCATCCTGCTCTGGGAGAATTATTTCTTGATCAATGGATAGAACTGATATACTTGCATGAACAGCGTCATATAGAACAAATAAAAGAGATGAAATTACTTTTGAAAATAGTTTAAAATAAGGAAGTATTTGCTAAATATATATTTATAAAAATAAGGACAAATCATAGTTACATAAGCAAATAGACACCATTTATGGTGTCTTTAATAATTAAATCTATAATTTATATAATGCATTGCACAATTTCGATTTGAAAATTCCAGGCTTCATTTTACTAACTGATTTATAATTACTATAGAATAAGCCAATGGAAGAGAAGAAGGGGTGGATATTTATATTGGATAGTATAAACCCCTATATTCTCTGATCAATTTTATTTAATCTTACCAACTAACCACACCAACATCCGCCTTCAACCACTTCACCCAATCCAAATCCTCTACCTTAAGCAAACTGAGCGAAACACCTTTCATATCTAAAGAAGTTAGGAGTGTACCAACCTTTACGAACTTCACATGTAACCCTTCCAGCTCACATAAACGGCGAATGTCGTTTGCAAAAATGTATTGTTCCATTAATGGTGTCGCACCTAATCCATTAATGAGGATGGCGAAGTTATCACCTTTTCTCCAGCGGTAAATGCTTTTTAGTTTGTTCATAAGTTCGATTGCTAATATTTCAGAAGAGGATAACGCTTCTTTACGATATCCTTGTTCACCGTGGATCCCGACTCCGTAAAACACTTCATCGTCGTTTAATGTGAATGAAGCTTTTCCTTGGACTGGATCGTTTGCAGATGAAAGGGCGACTCCTAATGTGTGCAAGTTTTTGATGACAGCTTGCCCAAGGGTTGTTAGTTCTTCTAAAGAATGACCCTCAAGAGCGGCTGCACCTAATATTTTTTGAACGAAAACTGTGCCAGCTACGCCGCGTCTTCTTTTATTAAAGGAAGCATCATCTTCAATTGAAACGTCATCATTTACGATAACGTGGCCAACTTGTCTTCCTTCTTCTTTAGCGATTTGCTTTGCTGCTAAAAAGTTCTCAACGTCATCTTTAAAGTTTTTAATGATGAATAAAATACTTTTATCCTTTGGTATAAGGCGAGTTGCCATTGCGATTTGTTCGACTGTAGGCGGAGTGAAGATACTTCCGTTTACTGCCGCTGTAAGCATTCCTGTTCCTACATAACCAATATCGGCTGGTTCATGTCCGCTACCACCGCCGCTTATAATGACAACGTTTTGCTTCAGTTTGGCGATATCTTTTACATAAATGATGTTATTTGTTTCGTCGTAATTTACTTTGTCGTTATGTTCAAAATAAAAGCCATGCAGCATATCTTGAACAATATTTTCTACATCATTCATAATCTTTTTCATTGCTTTGGCCACCTTATGATTTGTTTGCTGATTGTTCGAGTAAAAGTAGTAATTGATTATTTATCATATTTTTCATGAGAGAAGACATGATGGACGGATTTACTTCGCACTTGCTTTCAATCCAATCTTTTATCGTTCCAACGAAGCCGTGACTATAAAAGGAGGCAATCGTATTTTTTGTTTCAATAGAAAGAGTTAATCTACAGCTCATAGATAGTTCATCAATAATCTTCATATATAAGTTTTTCGTATGCTCAAATAAATAGTGATTAAACGAGTTTTGCTCAATGACTTTAAAAGCATTTCGGTAAAATTTTTGATTTTCGTAAAAGTAATCAAATAATAAATCAAAAATATTTTCCCATGTTTCATAGTCGAGAAAGTCTATAATATTTTCTTTCGTTTCTTCTCTATAAATCCAGCTCAATAGTTCGAATTTATCTTTAAAATGATAATAAAAAGTTTGCCTACGCATTTGACAGTTTATCATAATATCGCTCACTGATATTTTATGAAACGACTCTGTTTCCATTAAATGTTTCAACGAGTTCGCGATTATCTTTTTAGAAATTATAGAAGAGGTCATCAGAATCATCCCTAGAATGTTAGTAATATACAAATCCTATCTACAAATGAAAGAAGTGTCTTTAGACAGATTGTCCATTTTGTCCGTTTACTATAAAACGCTTTCATTTTAACATGAGTAGTAAGAAGAAGATTTCAAATATATCACAATATATTAAAGGAATTGAGGGAGAATCACAATGAAAAAGATTATAAACAAACCAGAAACATTAGTAATGGAAATGTGTAACGGAATGGTTATGGCTCATCCAGAGCTTGAGCTTTTGAAAAAATATAAAGTGATTAAGAAGAAAGAAATGAATGAAAATAAAGTAACGTTAATTAGCGGCGGCGGTAGTGGTCATGAGCCAGCGCATGCAGGGCTAGTCGGAAAAGGAATGTTAGATGCGGCAGTGTGCGGAGATGTGTTTGCTTCGCCTTCACAAATCCAGGTCTATCAAGCAATTAAAGAGACAGCTAGTAAAAAAGGTACATTATTAATTATTAAAAATTACAGCGGCGATATTATGAATTTCAAAAACGGTGCGCATTTAGCGACTGAAGATGGAATTGAAGTAGACTACGTAAAAGTGGACGATGATATTGCGGTAGAAGATAGTTTGTATACAGTAGGACGCCGCGGCGTTGCGGGAGTTATTTTAGTTCATAAAATTGCTGGCGCAGCAGCGGAAGCAGGTATGGATTTAGGAGCGGTGAAAGCTATCGCTGAAAAAGCAGCGGCTAACGTGCGCACAATTGGTTTAGCGTTAACTTCTTGTACAGTACCAGCGAGTGGTTCACCTACTTTTACACTTGCGGAAGATGAAATGGAATACGGCGTTGGTATTCACGGCGAACCAGGAATTAAGCGTGAAAAAACGATGTCAGCTGATGAATTAGCTAACCGTATGACAAATGATTTAATAAAAGATTTAGGAGTAAAAGATGGCGAAGAAATTGCGGTTCTAGTAAACGGTTTTGGCGGAACACCACTGCAAGAACTTTACCTATTTAACAACGCAGTTACGAGAGAATTAGCTGCTAGAAACATTAAAATTAATAGAGTATTCGTTGGTAACTATATGACGAGTATTGATATGGCTGGTATGTCTTTAACAGTAATGAAATTAGATGATGAGCTAAAAACTTTATTATCGAAAAAGTGTAATACACCAGCGTTTAAAGTAGATGGACCAGTTGAAAGTGTTGAGTACGTGAATGTACTTGAAGATGTAGAAGAGAAGGAAGTTTCCTTCGAAATAGAAACAGCGGAAGAGCACGCTGTGATTAAAGACAATGTCATTACATTAAACAACATGATCTATCTCGTTGATAAAATGAGCGACATTATTATTAAAAATGAAGTACCGTTCTGTGAGTTAGATACACATGCAGGTGACGGCGACTTCGGAATGAGTGTAGCAAAAGGATTTAAGCAATTAAAACGTGAGTGGCAATCTATTGTAGGACAAGAGAATGTAACAATCGGATCATTTCTTGACGGTTGTTCAATGATTATTATGGAACATTGCGGCGGCGCTTCTGGTCCAATTTGGGGTGGTGCATTCCGCGCAGCTAGTAAAGCAGCAGGCGAAAAACGTGAGCTAACAGCTAAAGAATTCGCTGAAATGTTACAAGCAGCACTTCAAGGTATACAATCTATCGGTGAAAGATCGTTCGGCAGAGGAGCGGTAGTTGGTGATAAAACACTTGTTGACGCACTTGCTCCATGTGTAGACTCTTGGTTCGATAGCGCTTCAAACGAAGTAGACATAAAAACTGCCTTTGAAAAAGGAGCAGAAGCAGCGGTTAAAGGAGCAGAGTATACGAAAGAAATCGTCGCTCGCATGGGCCGCGCTGGTACAGTTGGCGAAAGAAGTTTAGGATATCCGGATGCAGGTGCGCATGCACTTGGGGTTATCTTTACGGAGATTGCGGGTAGTTTGAGATAGGAATGAGAAGATCCCCTCTGCCTTAAGGTGGAGGGGATCTTCTAATATAGTTGAATGATATATTAATGTGGTTTAGAAGCAAATCAGTTACTTTAGTTGCAAATAATTTCGGTGCAGAGTTTAAGGTTAAATGGGCTGAAGTTAATAAGTAGTCTGCTATATGTTGTTTAAGAAAGGGCACTCCATTGAGGGAGTGCCCTTTTCGTAATTCATGATATAGAATCTCTTTATATTACCAGGAGTCACCGTGACTGGATTGCATGTACATAATTGTACTAGATTTAGTCGAATCAACTTGTTCCTTGGATTCTGATTGTGAAGGGAATGCTAATCCTATAGATAAAGCAGCTGAAAGGGTTAAACCTAAAATCGTTCCGAAAATTTTCTTCATTATTTTAACGCTCCTTTTTCGAAAGTTTTTTCTTTAGCTTGATGACTAATATAAAAGTATTTACTAGCTTTTACAGTGTCTCTTTCTTCTTAAAACTTGATTGCTAATTTTTCAGTGTATTCTTGTGTGTAATTAAATAGTTGTTGCTTATCAAAAAATGAGATAGCTTCCCAAGATAATTCTTCGAGAATAGCAGCTGGAACAACTTTATTCATACAATCTAAAATTTTGAAATGATATAGGTATTCTTTATTGTCTAATTGCTCACAAATCGCCAATCCTCGTTCGATCAACTCGGCCGATTGATTAACTTCACCGAGCTTGAAATGTTCTCTAGCTTCAAGGAAAAGGGCTTTAAAATGCTCCGGAGTTTTAGTTGTTACTTCTGATAAGTGTCGGATTGCTAAAGTGGATAAGTTTTGGCTACTATATAAAAACCCTAAGTTACTACGGACTCTTAATATTAGGGAATCCTCATTATTTTTACGTAAAATATCTATTGCAGAATTAAATTTTTCTTCTGCCACAGGGAATTGTCTTATATCAATACATGCTAAACCGTATAAGTTCTCACAAGCGGCAACATTATTTTCATAACCATTATATTTAGAGAAAATCTCTTTAGCTTTAGTCACATGTTGAATTGCTAATAGAGGTTGATAGGTATGAAGATAGAAGTTAGCAAAACGATAGCTAAACTCGGCTATTTCAAGATCGTCATGAATATGTTGTAATAGCGTTTCGGCTTTTTCGTAGTATTCCCAGGCTTCATTGTTGTTTGAAATTAGTGTGGCGTGAATCCCTTTGAAAAAGTGATAATAATAAGACAACGATTCTTTTTTTGGTATATTCAGTGAATCAATTGCCTGGAAGCTTGTTGGTGTGATGCTTAAATGATTAAGCAGAACTTTAAAGCGAAAAGTAAGAAGTGAGTAATGGAATAGTAAATTTGAATCTTCATTAATGCTATTTATGTATTTAGCAATCTCGTCTTTTAAGTGTTGTGCTTCCTTTAGGTGTTGGGCACGTATCTCTTGATACCAATTATTTAAAAGTTGTGTGATCATATCTCTTGTTTTTAGGTGACTTACCATAATTCTCCCCACTTTCTACTATATTTATTTGTATATTGGTATGTATATACTAGTAAGAAATTAAGTGTGATAGAGTAATATATTGAAAGAAAAAAACTTTTTCAATAATTTTCTGATAATTTAAAAGGTAATTAGAATATAAATATAAATAGAAAAGGAATTCAATCGGATTCCTTAGGTGGTGATCATTTATTTATTGCCAAAAAATAAGTGAATCGAGTAAGTATGACTATTGCACTTAAAATAAATAACAGCTTTTTTGTAAAGTGAATCTGCATAAACTGATTCAGAATCTTATAAGAATCCATATGGAAAGTATTCATTCAAATAACAAACAGCCCGAGTTCCAATGAGGAACTTGGGCTGTTTGTTATTTCCTTTCCTAGCACTACTCTATCGCCATCAAAACAAAAGAACGAGTGATCCGACTTTATTGTTATGTGCAAAACATAAACTAGTAGAAGTTTTGTATTTTCTTATCCTACGTATCCCACCCTGCACAAAAAATATTTCTCAACATTTTACCTGTTGAAAAATATTGAATATTCTTATTATAAAGAATATTATGTTTCTATCGGCAAAAAAAACAATAATTCGCAGACACTGGGGAGGAAATGCATTGAAAAAGAATAAGAAGTTAAAACCATTATCAGTTTTAGCAACAGCGGCAGTACTAAGTAGTAGTTTTGCTTTTGGAAGTCATGCAGCTTATGCTGATGCGCCATCATCTCTACCAATAGATGAGCATTTAATACCGGATGAGCGTTTGGCAGAAGCGCTAAAACAACGGGGCGTAATTGATCAATCTGCATCACAAGCTGAGACGTCAAAGGCTGTTGAGAAATATGTTGAGAAAAAGAAAGGGGAAAACCCTGGGAAAGAAATCTTGACAGGAGATAGTCTTACGCAAGAAGCTTCTGATTTTATGAAAAAAGTTAAAGATGCAAAAATGAAGGAAAATGAACAGGCGCAGCAGCAGGCAGTAGGGCCAGCAGCTGGACAAGGTGCTGGATTGAATTCTAGTAAATTAAATGGAAAAGTACCTACTGCACCAGCGAAGCAAGAAGAGTACAATGGTGCTGTTCGAAAAGATAAAGTACTTGTTTTACTCGTAGAATTTAGCGATTTTAAGCATAACAATATTGATCAAGAGCCAGGATACATGTATTCTAAGGACTTTAATCGTGAACATTATCAAAAAATGTTATTTGGTGATGAACCATTTACTCTATTTGATGGATCGAAAATTAATACATTTAAACAATATTATGAAGAACAATCTGGTGGTAGCTACACAGTTGATGGAACTGTAACGGAATGGCTTACTGTTCCAGGGAAAGCTTCAGATTATGGTGCGGATGCGGGCACTGGTCATGATAATAAGGGTCCTTTAGGGCCACGCGATCTTGTGAAAGAAGCATTAAAAGCAGCGGTAGCAAAAGGGATAAATTTAGCAGACTTTGATCAATATGATCAGTACGATCAAAATGGTGATGGAAATAAAAACGAGCCAGATGGCATTATTGATCATTTAATGGTTGTACATGCTGGCGTGGGTCAAGAAGCTGGCGGCGGTAAATTGAAAGATGATGCGATTTGGTCTCATCGTTCAAAACTTGGATCAAAACCATATGCGATTGATGGCACAAAATCTTCTGTTTCAAATTGGGGCGGAAAGATGGCTGCATACGATTATACAATCGAGCCTGAGGACGGAGCAGTTGGTGTGTTTGCGCATGAGTATGGTCATGATTTAGGATTACCAGATGAGTACGATACGAAGTACTCAGGACAAGGTGAACCTGTTGAGTCATGGTCTATTATGAGCGGCGGAAGCTGGGCTGGAAAAATTGCAGGAACAGAGCCAACAAGTTTCTCACCACAAAATAAAGAATTTTTCCAAAAGAATATGAATGGCAACTGGGCGAATATCGTTGAGGTAGATTATGATAAACTTCGCACAGGAGTCGGTGTTGCAACATATTTAGATCAAAGTGTTACAAAATCAAAACGACCAGGAATCGTTCGTGTTAACTTGCCAGACAAAGATATCAAAAATATCGAATCGGCATTTGGTAAGAAGTTTTATTACAGCACAAAAGGAAATGACATTCATACAACACTTGAAACACCAGTATTTGACTTAACAAATGCAAAAGATGCTAAGTTCGATTATAAGACATTCTACGAACTTGAAGCGAAGTATGATTTCCTTGACGTAAATGCGATTACAGAAGATGGAACGAAGACACGTATTGATAGAATTGGCGAAAAAGATGTAAAAGGCGGTATGGATACAACTGATGGTAAGTGGGTTGATAAATCATACGATTTAAGCAAATTCAAAGGGAAAAAAGTAAAACTGCAATTTGAATATTTAACAGATATTGCAGTAGCTTATAAAGGATTTGCGTTAGATAATGCAGCATTAACTGTAGATGGCAAAGTTGTTTTCTCAGATGATGCAGAAGGCCAACCAGCAATGACATTAAAAGGATTTACTGTATCTAACGGATTGGAACAGAAAAAAAATAACTACTATGTAGAGTGGAGAAATTACGCTGGTTCTGACACGGCGTTACAACATGCGCGTGGTCCAGTATTTAATACAGGAATGGTTGTATGGTATGCGGATCAAAGCTTTACAGATAACTGGGTAGGCGTTCATCCAGGTGAAGGATTCTTAGGAGTAGTAGATTCTCATCCAGAGGCAATCGTAGGTACATTAAACGGGCAACCGACTGTGAAGAGCAGTACGCGTTATCAAATTGCCGATGCGGCATTCTCATTTGATCAAACGCCAGCATGGAGAGTAGATTCGCCAACTCGCGGTATCTTTGACTATAAAGGATTACCAGGAGTTGCAAAATTTGATGATTCTAAGCAGTACATCAACAGCGCGATTCCAGATGCAGGACGTAAGTTACCGAAACTAGGATTAAAGTTTGAAGTAGTAGGCCAAGCAGAAGACAAGTCTGCAGGTGCAGTTTGGATTCATCGATAGAATAAGGTGAAACTATGAGGGAGCTGCCCCATAAGTTGGTGAAACCGACTTATGGGCAGCTCTCTTCTTATTGTAGAAACGGGCAGTTTAGGAGCCAGTTCATTGGAAAGAAATTCTTTGAAAGTGAAAGAGGCTATAGTAAAAAATATATAGACTATCAAATATGGAAATAGAATTAAAACTCTATACTTTCGGAATTTTTTACACGGGCAAACCATTGACCTATTATCTCGTTATGATGCTTAATAATTTGAGACGCCGATAAAACTGTAGAATTATATGTACTATGTCCATTCTTTACAAGAGTAACGTCATATCCTAAGCTGTATGCACGCCGGCATGTTGCATCTATGCAAATTTCAGATTGAATTCCTGCTATAACAACTCGTTTTATATTTCTCATTTCCAGCTCTTGTTGAAGACTCGTTTTATGAAAAGAATCCGGATGACTCTTTTCAAGAACGACATCTCCTGTTGCTGGAGTAATTGATTTATGAATTTCCCATCCAGGTGTCCCTTGTCTAAGCGAAGAACCAGACTTCCCATTAAACTTCATATAAAAAATAGGGGCTGAAGCAGAACGGGCTTTAGAAATCAATAATTGAATGACTCTTAATAATTCCGTTCTATTATATAGGACTTTTCTCTCCTCAAATGAACCTACCTGTACATCAATAATAAGGAATGCTGTACAGCTTTTCATCATAAATACCCTCCTAATACTTGGTTCAAAAATACAAAAGTGAAATATATGCAAACTACAATGCTATGCATATTTAATGTATCCAAAAGTTCCAAAGAATATTGCATGGAGGTATGAAGTGGATTCCAATAATTACAATTAGTAAAAACTGTTTTAAATAAAGGATATGAAATTGGCAATCATACAATGAATTATGTTAAAGGTATGTTCTCAGGAGTATATTGCGATTTTAATGGGGATAGCATTGTTTGTATAGGCTACATTTTAGCGAAATAAAAGCTCAAAAAGCGATATGTATATTAACAATGTTACATTAGTGTTTTTCTTTTTATTTATATATTCGCAAGTAAACTAGCATAATATTAATACGAAAAAATATAGTAATATGAGTTTTTGCATATTTTTAAATTTAATATATCCTCCGAAAAGTTTTAATTGTATAATGTGTCTTGTCGTAGTTTTTTAGATTTTTCGACAAAAAATAACAACAATAGAAGACGTATGGGGAGAGGGTATTATGTACACAAAACTATTAAAATCAATTACGTCATTAACGCTTATTGGTAGCGCTTTATTATATACAAATGTTGGTGAGATAAAAGCTGCTGAAGCCGGCGTTTTTTCTGATGTGCCTACATCGCATTGGTCGTATCCTGCGATTAAAGATTTAGCGAGCAAAAATATTATTTCAGGTTATGGAAATGGGATATTTGGCTTTGGGGATGTTGCGACGAGGGAGCAGGTGGCAGCGTTAGTTTATCGAGTGCTAGTGCCGAATAAGCAAGGCGGTTCCTTTAGTAATGATGGAACTCGTTACGTATTAGAAGATGGCTCTACGTTTAAAAATCCTTACGGTGATATTAATCGAGATTCTACAATGTTTCCAGAAGAGGTATTAACTTTAACGAATTTAGGGGTTTTTAAAGGTGACGAAAATGGCCGATTTAGACCTAAAGCTTCTGTGAGTCGTGCGGAAATGGCACAAATTCTTACAAATGCTTTTCACATTTCTGCTAAACAAAAACACACATTTAACGATGTTCCAAGTGGTTTTTGGGCAGAAAATGCGATTAGTGCCGTGCAGTCAAACGAGATTGCAGCTGGTACAGGGGAAGGGAAATTTGGGCCATATAATACGGTAACACGTGAACAGTATGCACAGTTTTTATATAATGCATTGAAATATAAAAAGCCTGAAGTTGCGGTGCAAGATACAGAGGATGCGGCACTATTAACAGCATTCAAAAATGAAGTGCAAAAGCGTATTAATACGTATGAAACGAACATTACACTTCCATATAAAACGGAAAATAGTAATACAAAAGAAGTGATGAATACACTCTTTAACGCATATAAAGAAGTCGCGAGTAAAAATGAGTATACAAATTATAATAGATCGAATGTTTCATATGGACTTTCTGGATCACCTGGAAATTATACATTTACATTAAAGATTACATATCGCGAAACGAAAGAACAAACCGAGTATGTGATGAAACAAGCGAAAGCGATCGTTTCTTCTATTATTCAAGCCGGGATGGATGATCATGAAAAAGTGAAGGCGATTCATGATTACGTCGTAAAAAATGTTTCTTACGATACGTCATATAAAGCTTATACAGCATATGAGGCACTCGCGAATCGTTCTGCCGTTTGCCAAGGTTACACACTATTAACCTATCAATTATTAAAAGAAGCTGGAATTGAGAATCATTTTGTAGTAGGAACTGGAGACGGTCAGCCTCATGCTTGGAATTTAGTGAAAATCGATAGCAAGTGGTACCATCTTGATACAACATTTGATGATCCAGTGCCAGATGTACAAGGCCGCGTAACGTATTCATATTTCAACTTATCAGATGAGCAAATTGCAAGAAATCACGTGTGGAACAGAAGTGATTATCCGCAAGCTACAACAAACTATTATAGTACATTAACAAATAAAATTGCGGCAGGTGGTACGAAAACCCCTGCATATCAGCAAATATTAAAAGATACAAAGTTAAATTATTTAGGAAATGAATACATTGCAAATAACTATAATGAATTCAAAAATAAAATGCAGCAACGTTATAGCACAAAGTCAGCAAAGATTGAAATCCTTTATAAACAATCAATGGATGGCGCATTGCAAGATGTGAAAAAAGTAATTGGAGAAATTGGTTATCCGCAAGGAGCGAACCGTGTTTCTTATAAAGCGGAGCCGTATAATGCAAAAGAAGGGTATTCTTTGGTGACGATTACGTTTATGTATTGATAGTGAAAAAAGCATCTATTTCAGATGCTTTTTTATTATTTTGATTCGACATAATGTGACAAAGGGACGTAACTGCATCTGTTATGATAACTTTGGGAATTTTACATTTTGGAGGATCAGTAATGAACAAAAAGAAGATTTTTGCTGCGTTAATAGGAATCGCAGTTTTAATTGTAATTATTAATGTAGTTGTTACGAAAGGGAAAAGGACATCAACTAGTGAAAAAATGTACACTGAGAAAGAATACAATAAATTAGTAGATGAGCATTTTGAAGAAACACAAAAGTTAAAAAGTGATAAGACGCTATTAGAAACTGAAAATAAATCTCTTGATGGACAAGTTAAGAAGTTAAAAGATGAATTAGCGAAAAAAGAGCAACAAGTAGCGCAACAGCCAGTTCAACAAGAACAACCTAAGCAACAACCACAACAACCAGCACCAGCACCAGTTCCACAGCCAGAAACGAAAGAAGAGCCTAAACCGGAACAGCCTACGGGTGCATTCGTAAATCCTGTGAAAAGTATAAATAAAACAGAGGCAATGAATAAAGTGAAAGAAAAGGCGAAGCAAGACTTCCAAGATGACTACATGACGCAAAACTTTGTTGCTGAGGAGCAATCAAAAGCATTTGACTTTTTAAATGGGATTGAAATTAAATCACAAGAAGAATTGAATGTGATGAAGAATGCATTGAAAGATTTTTCAAATGACTTTATGACAGTGAAGTTTGTTTATGAAGAGCAAATGAAAGCGAAGAATAAGCAAGGGTAATACTATAAACTGTACCCTATCGAATAGACACTTAAAAAAGTCTATTCGATAGGGTATTTCTTGTATAATAAGAAGAAAATTAGAATCGGAGAACATTCAGAATGACAAAAAAATTATTCACCACAAAGGAAACACAAAACCTATCGAAGAATCCATACGTAAAATCTGTAAGTGAGAAAGGCATTACCTACACAGATGAATTTAAACGTATCTTTATTGAAGAAAATGAAAAGGGAAAACCACCTCGTATTATTTTTGAAGAATGTGGATTTGATATAGACATCATCGGTCTACAACGTGCTGTGTCATCAGGAAATAGATGGCGTACTTCCTATAAGGAAAATGGTGTGTTTGGTTTAAGAGATACACGTAAGGAAAACTCGGGAAGAAAGCTAGAAAGAGAGCTTACATTAGAAGAGAAATATGCACGTTTGGAAGCGGAACGAAACTTATTAAAAGCTGAAAATGAGCTGTTAAAAAAGATCAAATTTATGGAAGGGAGGATGGGAAAAAAATAACGTTACAACCTAGTCAAAAGTACCTATTAATTCGTTCTATTATTGAAAAATATAGCCTAAAAAATATGGTGAGATATTTGTGTAAAATTGCAGGTGTTTCGCGTTCTGGATACTATAATTATTTTTCCACCACTTCTCAAAGTAGGCGAGAAGAAAGAATACATCAAGATGAAGTGGTGAAGAAACTCATATTAAAGGCATTTCAATTTAAAAATCGAAAGAAAGGGGCGCGCCAAATCAAAATGACATTGGCGGGTCAATTTCAAGTTGTCTACAATTTGAAACGTATCCGTAGAATCATGAAAAAATATGGGATAATCTGTCCCATTCGTAAAGCGAATCCCTATAAAAGAATGTTGAAAGCGACGAAAGAACACTTCGTGGTACCGAATCAATTAAAGCGAGAATTCAGGCAAGGTGCACCTGGAAAGGTACTTCTGACAGATATCACATACCTGTTTTATGGTAAAAATCAGAAAGGATATTTATCTACCATTCTAGACGGGTCCACAAATGAAATTTTGGCGTATCATGTTTCAGAACGACTTACACTAGATATCGCAACGACGACTCTTCACAAACTAAAGAAGAATAAGAGAGTGCGATTAACGGAAGGTGCCTATATTCATTCAGATCAAGGAGCTCATTACACAAGTCCTACTTATCAAAAATTAGTCAAAAAATTAAAGCTGGGACAATCTATGTCAAGACGAGGAAACTGTTGGGATAATGCCCCTCAAGAATCTTTTTTCGGGCACTTTAAAGATGAAGCGCACATAAAAACTTGTACGTCTTTCCCTCAGTTAAAACAAGGAATTAAAGACTATATGAAATACTATAATCAGCATAGATATCAATGGAATTTAAAGAAGATGACTCCTGTTGAATACAGAAATCATCTTCTTGATGCCGCCTAACTTTTTTTAAAATGTCCTTTACAAAGGGTACAGATTAACTAAAAACGCTATCTTTTAAAAAGGTAGCGTTTTTTATTTATTGTGGATCAAATAACTTACCTACATTTGATATATACAGTCTAACTGTATAAAATCAAACTATACAGTTCAACTATATAGTTTGGCTATATATTTATCGTTACACTGGAGGTCTTTATGAATAGAGATAAAAATTTACCATTAACGGAAACAACGTATTACGTTCTTTTAGCTTTACTGGAGCCAGCTCATGGTTATTTAATGATGCAAAAGGTGGAGGAACTTAGTGATCATCAAGTGAAAATCGCAGCGGGTACATTGTATGGTGCGGTTGAAAATTTATTAAAGCAACAATTAATAGAATCGGTAAAAAGTGAAGATAAACGAAGAAAAGTGTATGTAATTACTGAGCGTGGGAAAGAAGTATTACACTTAGACTTTATGAGGATGCAGCATATTATTGGGGTTACAAAAAGCTTATTACATGTATAGTTAGGGGGAAGCGCTGATGTGGAGATTGAAATTTTTTTTAGACTTTGAGAAAGAGGAGAAATGGTTAGAAGAGATGGCTTGGAAAGGTTATCAACTAAAAAGTAATACATTTGGTTATAAATTTAAAATCGCAGAACCGGAAGATACGGAAATTAAAATAGATCATAGAGTATTTAATAGACGAAGTGATTTTATTAATTATTGTACGTTATTTGAAGATAGTGGCTGGAAGCATATAGCCGGTAATTGGTGGTCAGGCACGCAATATTTTAAAAAGGTAGATGAGGAAAGCGAAGATGACATTTTTTCAGATCAAATGTCACGAGCAGGGAAGTACAAGCGTCTATCTAAGACATTTTTAGAATTGGCGATATGTTATTTGCCACTGTTAATCCTATTTATGTTTAATAATACGGTTAATATAGGAGCGATTATAAATCCAAGAGAACTGTACTTTACACCGGGTTTATGGGATAAGCAAGGTGCAGCATTTTTAGGGTCATTCTTATTTGAAACACCATTTGCATTAATGAGAGGAATTGCAGGGCTATTTATTCCGGTTGCGATTGTTATGTTTTTCGTTTGCTCGTATAAGGCAAATAGGTTGTATGAAGAGAGAAGATGATAGGAGAGATCCCCTTAAAGCTTGTGCTTTGAGGGGATTATTTTGCATTTTGTAAATGGTATCTTATTAAAATGGATTATTGAACTATTTCTACTTTTATCCCGCTATTCTAACTACGATGCTAACAGTAATTATAAATCCGCAAATCCAATGAAGCCTGAAGAAATCAAAAAAGAGCTAGAGGGAATGCTGGAAGAAGCTTTAAAGAGATAGTTTAAATGAAATATAGATTTGAAAAGACATCCTTATGGTGTCTTTTTTTTATTATCTGTCGACAAAATATAACAATATAAAAATGAATCGTTTGTTACTATGAGATGAGAAATCTTACACTTTAAAAAACTATTTTAAATAACGAATACAGATAGGCGGAAAAAAATGAAACGAAAGTTACTTACGGCGTTAACATGCGGTACATTGCTTATGGGAATGGCTGCTTGTAGCTTAAATGAGAAGACTACAACTGAATCAAAACCTAAACAAGAAGAAAAGGTTCAGGAAAAAACGAAAGTTCAAACCATTCAAAAGCAGCAAAAAGATAGTTATGTAGTAAGTGAAGATGAATTATCTAAAGCGGCACAGTCGATTGGGGAAATCCAAAACGAGCAAACTATAAATGACATGATGATACATATGTCATTACAAAAACTCACATTCAATGGGAATAATCTTCATGTTCCTGGTACCCGTGAGGTAGGGCGATTTCAAATGACGAAAGAAAACATTCAGTACTTAAAAAATAACTTAAATGTTATTAATAATAATGAAAGACCAAAATATGAATCTATTTTGAACAAATGGTACGATGGAAATTTCGAATTTGCAGTTGAAGACTTTAGAGAAATTCATTATTTACGTTCTGGAACAAAGCAAAGTATGGAGGGATCTAAACTAGCTAAAAAAACTGATAGTGATGAAGAAGAATTTATTCTCCATTTCTTTGGTCAAGAAGGAATAGATATTCATAATAAAGAGTGGAAACATGGAGAGTTATAGAAATAAAACTGGATTGCATTCCACTAGGAAGTACAATGTTTTTACGGAACAAAAAATGGTAAAAATTTCTTGGGCATAGTTTCATTGGGAGGTTGTTTATAACGAGATTCAATAAATACACAGTAATGCTTATTTTTCTAGCCATTGGCTCAAATGCCGCATTATCTATGTGGCTCAAGCAAGGACTTTTAGGTATCATCACTACTATTGTCCTCTTGTTAATCGCTGCATGGACTACAAAAAGACCTAATACAGAAGACCGGCATAAATAAACTATTGTATTTCTCAATGAACAAAACAACTTAACATGGTAAAGTAATAATATGTATTGGACATTAAGTAAACACGTCCTATAAAACAGAATCATTTATTTTCACCAGATTGTTAGTGTACAAATACAAGAGAATCGAGATCGTTTGTTTGGCTAGATTAAAGCAACGCCACATCTATATGGTTGAGATGTGTTACGCCTTCTAATCGGAGAATCTGCTTTATAGAACGTGTCCACAAGTTATATTTTACTACATGTAATATTTATTTGGTGTAATTTTACTGAATATGTATAATTGCATTAAGTTTACGAGAAAAAGAGAGTATACTTTGGTATTGTGTAATAAAGATAAAGCCCACCTACGGAAATAGGTGGGCTTTTTAATGCATAAAGAAAAGACCCCCATATTGATATGATCCCCTTATAGTAGACAGGAAAAAGAAAGCACATTACCCTGTTTACTATGGAGGGGATTTTTTATGGGAAAAATTAGAGTCACTTACGATGTAGAATTTAAGAAACAAGCTATAGATTTATACTTAAAAGACGGCATGAGTTATAAAAACATTGCGAAAGAATTAGGTATTCATCACTCGGTTGTAAGTCGTTGGGTGAAACACTTTGAAGCTGAAGGAATCAAAGGACTAGAAGAAAAACGCGGTAAAGCGAAAGGACCAGGTTTAGGTAGACCAAGGGTTAGACCCGAAGATCCAGAAGCTAAGATCAGACGATTAGAAGCGGAAAATGAAATGTTAAAAAAGCTCTTAGGGATGTAAAAGGAGGAATGAAAGTCGTATCCAAAACGAAAAAATTCGAAGTCATCCATGAAATGACAAAAACAGGTTATACAGTGACCATTCTATGCGATATTGCTGGTGTAACCAGAAGTGGGTACTACAAATGGATAAAACGGCATACGACGCCTTCAAAAAAACAATCAGAGGATATCGAAATTAAGAAAAAGATATTGGCGTGTCATAAAAAATTAAGAGGAATTTATGGATATAGAAGAATACAAGTGTGGCTGAAAGCCACATATAACCTTTATTTGAATCATAAGCGCATCCAAAGATTGATGCGTGAACTAGGTATCAAAGCCGTAATTAGGAAAAAACGACCTTATTACGGAAAAAAAGAAGCTTATGTGATTTCAGAGAACCATCTAAATAGGGAGTTTCAAGCTTCAAAACCGAATGAGAAATGGGTAACCGATATTACCTATTTGATTTTCAATGGACAGCGCTTGTACTTATCCGCTATTAAGGATTTATACAATAATGAAATTGTTGCCTATGAAACCAGTCGTAGAAACGACTTGAAACTTGTGTTAGATACACTGAAAAAGGCAAAGAAAAAACGAAATGTGAAGGGAATCCTCTTACATAGAGATCAAGGGTCCCAGTATACATCTCGTCAATATAATCAATTACTTAAAAAATATCAGATGAAGGCAAGTATGTCTCGAAGAGGCAACTGTTGGGATAATGCTTGTATGGAAAACTTCTTCAGTCACTTTAAGGCAGAGTGTTTTCATTTACACTCCTTCCATAAAGCGAATGAGGTCAAACTTGCCGTGCGTAAATATATGCACTTTTATAATCATCAAAGATTTCAAAAGAAATTAAATAACCTGAGTCCATATAAATATAGAACTCAGGTTGCTTAGTTGCGCTTTTTAAATACTGTCTACTTGACAGGGGTCACTGCATATAAGAGTGTCTTTTCTGATGGTTTTTTAGCAGAAGCAAGCAGCTCCAACTATGATTAATAGTATAAAGAGGGGGACCGTCAGGAAAATGCGGATTTACAACGCTAAGCCCATTTCCAAGACGATTCCCCTATTTTTAACAACGCTAAGAAAATTTCAATGGTCTTAGAGAATCTAATGAGACCACTTTCTCTGAATTAAAATGGTATTTTCCTAGTAAATTGATATGTTCCCAACCTAAAGGTGACATATGATGCAATAAGTTCTCATCAAAACTACCTATCCGTGTTTGATATTTAACTGCTTTTGTTAGATGTAAAGTATTCCAGATACTGATGGCATTGATAATTATGTTTAAGGCACTGGCTCTTTGCAATTGATGCTGTATGGTTCGTTTCCTAAGCTCACCTTGTTTATCGAAGAAAATAGCTCTTGCAAGTCCATTCATGGATTCTCCTTTAATTCGAATGGTGGCAGCACCTTTTATTAGAATTGTCCCCTTGGTTTAACAACTGCTTTTTTGTAAATAATATGTTTGTTAAAAAATTAATTAAGGGGGACTTGTATGCCAAAGGATCGAAAAGCAGAAGTTCAAAACGATGCATACGAAGGAAAAGAGATCATACCAGATAATCCACAATATCTACCGCGTCACGTGCAAATGGAGCTGCCTCACGAATTTTCTGTAAATCCTCTGTTTGCCCGCGAAGGAGAATCAGTCGTTCCGCGCTTTCACATGCCTGATGAAGGCATGTTACCAGAAACAGCGTATCAAATCGTCCATGATGAAATTGCCCTTGATGGCAATGCCCGCTTGAATCTTGCAACATTCGTTAGCACATGGATGGAGCCTGCCGCAGAGCACTTATATGCCAAATCATTCGACAAGAACATGATTGACAAGGATGAATATCCACAGACAGCCGAAATTGAGGAGCGGTGTGTTCGCATTTTAGCAAACCTCTGGCATTCGCCCAGCCCCCTTACGACTATGGGCGTTTCAACAACTGGATCGTCGGAAGCATGTATGCTCGGGGGGCTTGCGTTAAAGAGACGCTGGCAAAATGCACGCAAAAGCGAAGGGAAGCCGGTGGATCGGCCCAATATTGTGTTTAGTTCTGCTGTTCAAGTTGTTTGGGAAAAATTCGCGAACTATTGGGAGGTTGAACCACGCTATGTGAAGATTAGCCCTGAGCATCCCCGATTGGATCCTCAGGGGGTCCTCGCTGTCGTGGATGAAAATACGATTGGTGTAGTACCGATTCTCGGTGAGACTTATACCGGGCTTTACGAACCGGTGTCCGCCATTGCGAAGGCGTTGGACGATTTACAGGAGAGGACGGGCCTCGACATTCCCATGCATGTGGATGCGGCTTCGGGGGGATTTATAGCACCGTTTCTTCAACCAGATTTAGTCTGGGATTTTCAATTACCGAGGGTGAAGTCCATCAATGTATCCGGACATAAATATGGATTAGTCTATCCTGGGTTGGGTTGGATAATTTGGCGGGAAGCTGAAGATCTCCCTGAGGATCTAATCTTCCGCGTCTCCTATTTGGGCGGGAACATGCCGACTTTTGCCCTGAATTTCTCTCGTCCTGGCGCACAAGTGCTCCTGCAATATTACAATTATCTGCGTTTGGGGAAAAGTGGGTACTATGATGTCCAAAGGGCTTCTCAGAAAGTCGCTCTTTTTCTTAGCAAGGAGATTCAGAAGATGGAACCGTTCGAACTTTTGTCCGATGGTTCGGATATTCCGGTTTTCGCTTGGCGACTGAAAGATGGTTACACATTAAACTGGAATCTTTATGATTTATCTCGACAATTGCGTGTGTTCGGCTGGCAAGTACCCGCCTATCCATTGCCTCCAGATATGGAAGCGGTGACGATTATGCGCGTTGTGGTTCGAAATGGATTTTCCATGGATCTCGCGCATTTATTTTTGAGGAACCTCAAACAGACCGTTGCCTTTCTGGATTCCATGGACGGGCCTATGCCACATGATACGAAATGTGATAATGGGTTTCATCACTAAATGAAAAAAGCCTAATTTCTTCATATTTAATTGAGAAATTAGGCTTTTTAATATTGAAATTTCCTTAACGTTGTAAATCAGCATTTTTCTGACGCTATCCCATAAAGAAAAGACACCCATATATGAGTGTCTTTTCTAATAGTTTGTTTAGCAGAAGCAGCTAGCTCCAACTATGATTAATAAAATAAATAATACAACTAATAAAGCAAATCCTCCAGCGAAGCCGCCGCCGCCGCAACTACCACAACTACCACCAAATCCCATAATAGTTCCTCCTTTAGATAAGAGGATAAAACAAGGGGTCACTCATGTATTTTAACGGGTTCACTTTACTTTATGTTTTTAAGCATGAATTGAGCAGGTCCTTTTGAAAATAAAAAAAGACACCCTAAGGTGATTTTCTTATGTAGGGTGGGAAGACATCGGGTTGCCATCAAGGGATTCAGCCGAGTTACGTATAAATTGCATCAAAAATGTAAATCAGCATTTTTCTGTTGTTGTCCTTTATTACGACTTTGTCTTATAAATAATTCTGCAATGATTAAATTTGGCACCCACGCTAACCAAGCAATAACAGCATAACTAAGTTCGAAATGCTTCAGTCCAAATAGCAATACAAATAAAGGTAGCCAAATTCTTAATGTAACTGCCGCAAAGGTTAAGGAATAATTTCTGATCATCCAATTCCGATGGTCTTGAATTTTTTTATTCTTAACTCTGTTTAATGCTTGATATGCTGATGTTAGCCAAAATACGGATAACAAACCGAAACCAAGCTTTCCTACTAAGCCTCCCGTAGCGTAAAAGGATAAATAAAGTCCTGAAACGCCGCCAAATAATACACCAATCATATAGATTTTTCCAATCATTCGATGGCGACTGATATTCTTTTCTCTAAATTTTGTGGATAATGTAAAAGGACCAATTACTAACGCTACTACACTAGTTGCAATATGTAGAAATAACATATTGTACCAAAACGCACTCATTTTAGATAGAAACATAAGCTTCATTTGAACAAACCCTGCTTGAAATCCATCCATAATAAAATATTGGAAAACAGCATAACCAGCTACTAAAATAGCTGAAAAAGTAAATATAAACCAAGTTTTTTTATTCATAATTTCACCACCTCCTTGCAACATTTAAGGGAATTAGAACATATATTGCTGTTTATCTAGGGTTAAAAGAGAACTTAATTAACTTCTTTTACTTCTTTCGGCAGGGCATCATGTTCAATCCAGTTTTCGACTAAGCTATTAAACAGTTCAGGATTTGCTAAAGAAATTCCGTGATTAATTTTAGAAATAATACCACCTAATTAATCATACAACAAAAAAGGGATTTTTGGTTAATTTATCCATATATGCTACATTTGTTATTAGTAATTATTTTCTCAATAATCAATTTAGGAGTAGGTGTCACGGCTCCAATAATGACCGAAATAGTTATGCAAGCAGCAGGCCCATCTTATGAAAATATAGATGGGAAAACCTTAAATGTAAATTAACACCAGGTAATTGCTCGTTTAGTAGGGGTACTACCCAAAATAACAATAAAATCCTTCGAAAATTAATATAGTTTTTTAAAAATAGAGATGATATGATGGATAATAATACCATTTTTTCGCTTCATGTATGATTTTATAGTAGAATACCTCTATATTAAGATGATGTGAATAAGAGGGTATATTAGTAACAGGGGGAGAATAATGAAAAAGTTATTACAAGAAATTATAAATTGGATCAGTATGACCGATGAACAGATTGTTATTGGTATTTCAGGACACGGTGCTGCCGGAAAAACAACGTTCGCCAATAAGCTCATAAACCAATTAAATCAAAATAAAGTGAGTTATATTAATACAGATCCATACATTGTTAGTTCAAATGTACGAAAGTATACAAATATCCACTATACATATCAGAATGAAAATCATTATGATAAAATGACAGCTTGTCATCCATCAGCCCATCATTTGTCTGCGTTAGAAAGAGATGTTCAAATGGTAAGAGCTGGTTTAGATTTTTATACAATGGATACACATTATATAAAAAGTGAGTTAATTTCTTCGAAAAATAAGGTGACGATTGTAGAAGGAATGAGTGTCGCATTTATTAATCCAAATTTATTTGATTTGAAAATTTACTTCTATACAGATGGAGAAACAGAATTAATGAGAAGGTCTAGCCGTGATATTATTGAAAGAGGAGCCGATATTAATTACTTAAGGAAGTCTCATGAAGAACGTCGGATTCAGTATGAAGTGTTTATGCATCCGTATAGTCAACGTTTTGATATTATTATCAAAAATTCCAATGAAACAATATGTTTAGAAAAAAATACATTTGAGTTTTATAAAGTTTAAATGCAAATACTTTATTTACTAAAATAGCAAGTTAGTGAATAAATTGTTCATATTTTTTCGGAAGGATGTTAAGCAATGAGAGCACCGTATCAAGTATTGATATTTCCTTATATAAAAACTGACGATTCCATTCAATATGCCATTTTTAATCGAAGTGATTATGGTTATTGGCAAGGAATAGCTGGTGGTGGAGAAGATGGTGAGACTCCTATTGAATCAGCAAAACGAGAAGCGTTTGAAGAGGCTGGTATTACAAGAGAAAGTCCATATATAAAACTAGATTCTGTGTCTTCACTACCAGTAGAGGATGTAGTTGGTGAATTTCTTTGGGGCGAAGATGTTTATGTAATAAAAGAATTTTCTTTTGGAGTTAAAGTTCCTACAAAAAATATTAAATTATCTAAAGAACACTTCAATTATAAATGGCTGTGCTTTGAGGAAGCAGTAACACTTTTGAAATGGGATAGTAACAAAACAGCATTGTGGGAATTAAACAAAAGGCTGTTAAAACAATTAAAGTGTTAGTTAACAAAGCCGATAGTGGAGCGAGAATTAAACAACTTAAAAAAGCCTTGTTACATTACCTATGTAGCAAGGCTTTTTTCTTAGCGTACGAAATCGCGTTTTGTTGGCGGTACCCCGCTAAGAGCATGCAAGATTTTATACAGTTTTTCGGCTAATCCAATAACAAACGAGAACCCTAAAACCGCGCTAGGATAGGAATGTATAAAAAATGCATAGATCCATAGAACAAAAAAAGGAGATTTACTTGTGAGATTAGGGTTCCTCCTTATTTTTGCTACCGATAATGGGACGTTATGTTAACCTAACATGAATATCCTATACATTTAATTTGGCACGTTCGCTATGCTCTTTCATAATTAAATTCTGTAAAGGCAAACTAACCTAAAAAGCCTTTGGAGGAACTTATGAGACAGTTTATCGTAGCATTAGTAATATGTATGACCATTGTTGTAAATCCGTATCAGGCACAAGCGAGTACATCGGCATCCCTACCATGCAGTGTTATACTAAATCCACTCAACAAAGCAGACAAAAATGCCAAAGGAGTTGCTTTGGTCTATAAAGTGAAGTTAACAGCGAGTTTTCCACGAACAAATATAAGCATTCTGGGTGTACACCTATCTGACCCAAACACTTTGGGTAATTATGATACATACGAAGGTTTTGCCTTCATTCCAGAGAAAATTAGTTGGCGATTCAGACTTTATCCTTCTGAAGAAGATGATGGTCCTACTTGGGCCGGGAGAATTGACATTATTACAGCAGAAATGAAAGGGGTACAGATTCAAGTACGCCCATCCAATTCCAAGACCGAGAAGTTAGGGTTACCTGTTTTAACAAACAGTATCAAAGCCTGTAAATAAAGAACAGTCCATACAACTTCCAATAACGATAATTATATAAATAAGCTGTCCATATGGGCAGCTTATTTTATTTTTTGTTTAGCACGGGGATTTTTTTATGAAGAAAAGACACTCACATGAGTGTCTTTTCCGATAGTTTTTTAGCAGAAGCAGCTAGCTCCAACTATGATTAATAAAATAAATAATACAACTAATAAAGCAAATCCTCCAGCGAAGCCGCCACCGCCGCAACTACCACAACTACCACCAAAGCCCATAATAGTTCCTCCTTTAGATAAGAGGATAAAACAAGGGGTCACTCATGTATTTTAACGGGTTCACTTTACTTTATGTTTTTAAGCATGAATTGAGCAGGTCCTTTTGAAAATAAAGAAAAGACACCTTATAAGGTGTCCTCCTTCGATTTGAAACATTTTAAGTTTAATAATATACGCTCTCGCCACTGACCTATTAGGCTAAAATTTTATAGTATTTCTGAACAAAATTTTGTGCTAATTTTGAATCCTTAAGTTGATGGGGATCCTTTTACATTTTATCATTTTTAAAAAAATCCTTCATTATCTTAGCGTCTTTAACGTTCAATGTCACACCTTCTACCTTATCTTTCTTCTCATCTTTAGCAATCGTAATTTGCTCCTTATTATCAACCCACACAAGAAATTCTTCTTTTGAGTCATCTTTATATGTAACGGTTATAGTAGAATGTGCAGATGCTCTCTTTTTTTGATCTAGTGTGATTGTTTTCGTTGTTCCTTTTTGGACTGCTGAAGTGATTGATTGTATCATTTCCTCGTTATCTGTTTGAGATTTGGAACTAGTATTACTTGTTGTTCTAAGTAACTCAATACTTGTAATGTCGGCAGAGTTTAATTGAATGGCATTTTTCGTATTTTCTTGCTTAGTTTTTGGAGTATTATTTGTAGTAGAAGTGCTTGTACAACCTATTAAAGTTAAAGATAGAAAACTTAGAGCACATATGTAAGTGATTTTTTTCATTTTATCTCCTCCTCTAATTCAATTATAACAATATTCTGTTAATTTAGGTAGTTATTGTAAGGAAAAGGTAGAATAATATTTCACCCTTACAAAATTGTCACATTCATGTAAGGTAATTCAATAGATTAGATACTTTTTCCATGTCATAATAAAGACATAAGAAAGCACATTAAAAACTACAACTTATTAGGAGAGTGTCAGTCATGATTGTAACAACAACGTCTGGAATCCAAGGTAAAGAAATTATTGAGTATATTGATATTGTAAATGGTGAAGCTATTATGGGTGCAAATATTGTTCGTGATTTATTTGCTTCAGTTCGTGATGTTGTCGGTGGCCGTGCTGGTTCTTATGAAAGCAAGCTAAAAGAAGCTCGTGATATCGCGATGGATGAAATGAAAGAACTTGCAAAACAAAAAGGTGCGAACGCTATCGTTGGTATTGACGTAGATTATGAAGTTGTTCGTGATGGAATGTTAATGGTTGCTGTAAGTGGTACAGCTGTACGTATATAATTAAATAAAAATACAGGCTCACCCCTTGAAGTTTATGCTTTAAGGGGATTTTTTTGTTTTCAAGTAGTAGAAGTAAAAAGAATGAGCTTGATCCTTTAGGAAAAAGCCCATTCTTTTAATTTAAGCTATAAGATCTTTCGCTTTTATTTTTCTTTTGTTCATGACTAAAGTTAAAATGAACAAAATTAAGCTTAAAAGTGCCATTATAATAAAAACTTGCGTATAACCATCAAAATAATCACGAGCGATTCCTGCTAAGACAGGAATAAATCCGCCCATAATGTACCCTCCGGACTGCATCATAGCAGTCCATGCACTCGCATCTTCTGAAGTTTTTGTTTCATATAGCGGTAGCATGAGAGCGAGTGGGAATACGCCGCCGAGCCCGATACCTAGTAAAATAGAAGGGATCCATGGTGTAGTTAGTGGGTAAACCATAAGCGATAAACCTACGAGTACGAAGCATATACTCCCTAATAACCAAAGTGCTCGGTTTTTATAAATATCCGCTAATGTTGGAATTAAAAAGCTGCATATCATTTGAACAACTGTAAAAACAGTTATAAGAGTACCAGCTTGTTCGCTACTGACACCCATACTTTGATTTGCTGGCGCAAGCCACGTCGTAATGGAGTAAAAGATTCCTGATTGTAGTCCGAAAAAGATTGTGAACAACCATGCTTTTTTATTTCTTAAAGGTAAACTATTATTCTTTTTATCTTGTGTACTCGTATTCTTTTTTCGTTTCATAACCGGATACCAAAATAGAATAGCGATAATAGTAAGTACACCCCAAAAAGCGAGTGCCATATTCCAATCGTCTTTTAATACATGTTGTAAAGGAATCGTTAATCCTGCACTTAAAGAAGCGCCTGTCCCCATACCTACTGAATATATTCCAATCATTAAGCCGATTTTCGTAGGGAATTTTTCTTTAATAAAACCTGATAGTAACGGACCTGCAAGTGCAATTCCAATACCGATAAATAAAGAGCTCGCGAATAATGTGAAAATGGAAAAGGTAAAAGCTCTCATACATGTTGCCAAGCCAATTAAAATAAGACAAGCCATAATTGCTTTTTCTGCCCCATATTTTTTAATTACCTTCCCAGTCAGTAAGGCGAATGTCCCCATACAAAACACAGGAATAGCTGTTAAAAAACTAACGGAAAAATTGCTTATATTTAAGTCTTGTCGGATTGTTTCTAATAAAGGTGAAATAGATGTAATTCCGATACGTAAATTAATGGAAACAAAAAATAGTGCTAGTATATACAAATAAGTTCGTCCTTGATGTTTCAATTTAATTTTCTCCCATCTTAAACATCAGACGTTATTGAGTATATCATCTGATGTTTTAGTGTAATATATAAGGAGCTTATTTCAGCTCCAAATTTTGAACGGCGAATGTTCGTGCCTCTTCGGTATTTTGTTTTAAAATAGCTTGGAATAATTTTTCATGAATTTCAGAGTTATCTTCATAGTTCGCTGTATTTAATATTAATTGGCTTAAAATGTGGCGAAGGGCAGGTACGAAAGATTGATACAAATCAAGTAGAACTTCGTTTTTGCTCGCCTTTGCAATCGCTAGATGAAATTGAATATCTGCATCTATGTATGCTACATAATTTCCTTCTTGAAGGGCATTTTTTCTTTTATTCAAATGTCCTTTTAAGTATAAAAGATCCTCTTCGCTTCGGCGCTGTGCCGCTAACATCGCTACTTCTTTATCTAGCATATTTCTTGCTTCATACACATGATTAATATTAGCTGCTTGCAATCGTTTTTCAAATGAATCTTGTGTTGTATTTAGTGAGACAATACGAGTACCTTGTCCTTGTCGAACTTCTAAGATGCCGGCATGTACTAATATCTTTATGCTTTCTCGCAGCGTCGAACGCCCTACACCTAATTCTTCCATTAATTGCGGCTCTGTAGGGAGGCGATCACCAACTTCATACTCGCCAGAAAAGATTTTTTCTTGTAAACGTTCCAACACTTCATCGACTAATTTCCGTCGAGAAACTTTTGAAAAAGATTTCTTTTCGTTTATATTCATCTGCTCATCTCCTGTTATATTCGCTTTTATGATAACCAATTTAAGTTCTGTTGACAATGTTATTTTTTAGGTAGTTGAAGCGGGAGGGGATAACGTTGATGAATAAATGAAAGGACAGCACATATTTTATCCCGCTATTTGTGGGAGTCGGGCTGCCCGTAAACGCTCGATTGGTGCGGGCTGATTAAGGTTTCACTTTATATGACTCATATGTACTGCCCCCGTTTATGCCACAATCGCGTCTGTTTCTCGATTATGAATAATTGTTTCCTGTCTTGCTATAAATTTCATAAGCAAAAAATCCAAATAAATAGCCTATTCCAGCTCCTAAACCAACTGTAAACAGTGAATAATCCGGGGAAAATATGTCGACAATTATACCGATTAAACACCCTAAAAGCATTCCCATTGGTATTAAACTATCTAATAAAACTTGAGCGTTTTTTGATTTTTTCTTACCTAAGTTACCGTTGTTATATTTATGTTTAAGCCTTCCAATCACATATACTACAATTCCTCCGACTATTACAACAGGCGCAATTACCGTAATTAACCACATGTAGAATCTCCTTTCGCCTTTCAATAGAATTATACCAGATACTTACAATTCTGTACTCCTAAACGTATTATCTAATCTATTTAAAAGGTCGATCAAAAAGACTTCTTCAATTTTATTTAATCACTCGTCAAAAATACTTTCCCTTTTGTTTTTTCAGCAGACTGCACAACATCAACCGCCGTTTTCACATCTACTAAGTCATATGTGGAATGTACTGTCATGAAACGTAATTGTTTATCTTCTACTAAGCGGATTAAGTGACGAAACGTTTCTTGCCATTTATATGGTGACACTTCTTTATTCCAATGTCGTAAATGAAATATATTCGCGTGCACTTTTGCTTTCGTGACAATCTCTGCCCAGTTTACTTGTACGCCTGATAGAAGGCCTATAGTTAAAAAATGTCCATTTGGACGTACACAAAATGCTAATTCATTCCCGTCGGAGCCTCCAATAGAATCAATCGCAGCATCTGCACCGATTCCGTTTGTTAATTCCAAAACTGTTTCATAAAGCGGGGCAGTGGAAGTATCTATTACATGATGGGCACCAAGCTGAAGCAATTCTTCTGTATGTTTACTATTTCTAGTTACTGCAATTAATCGGAAGTTTAAAATTTGTGATAATTGAACAAAAAGGTGTCCAATAGCGGATCCACAAGCGTTCACTAATAAAACATCATTCTGTTTTAAGTTTAGCGTTTCTGTACACGTAACCCACGCTGTAAGGGGATTAATATACATTTGTGCCGCTGTGAAATCATCAATGGAATCAGGAATAGGGACTATAAAATCAGCTGATGTTTTCACATATTCTTGCCAAGTACCTTCTCCGCGTAAAGGTAAAACACGTTTACCGATAAGGTCTCTAGAAACAAAAGCTCCTACATTTTCTATAATACCAACACCTTCATAACCAGGTATGTTAGGTAAAGGGATTCTATGTGCATACGCTCCGGTTATTGGAATTAAGTCAGATGGATTAATCGGTCTAACTAGCATACGAACTAAAACTTCATTATCTTTTAATGGTTCTATATTTTTATATTCAACCTGTAACACATCTTTCGGATTGCCAAACTCATGAAATTGAATGCATTTTCCAAGCAAAATAATTGTTCCCCCTTAGTGTGATTAGATTAATTATAGCATTTTTGGTTGGATTGATTATTCCATTAGCACTAAATAAAAGGGAACAGAAAGTCGTCGTTTATACATCTGATAAAATCGTAGAAAATGGTATTGCTGTGTTTGAAAAATTTAATGAAAAATAGGCTCGGCCCTTGGAGTTTATGCTTTGAGGGGATTTTTATTGTGCAAATTTCAAAAAGATACATTAATTATGTAGCATTGTATGGATTGTAAAATCGATTTCCTGAATAAGTTATTAGGTACATAGTAATATAATAAAAAGACGCCCTTGTGAGCGCCTTTTTCCAACTTGAGATAGATGTATCATTATTGTTCTGTTAGGATACATAGCTCTCGTTTAAAGTTTTATCACACAAATGATCTGTGTATCAATTTTTTTGATATACAGATCATTTGTATGATAATTCTTATAGATAATTGCTGAATAATAATTTTACATAAATGCTTTTAAAAGTTCTTGAACCAATGGAATTACTCCACCTACAAATTTTAAAACTGCCATTGCGATTTCCATAAGATGGCCTCCTTTTTGAAATAGTAAGAGGTAATAAATCTTTATATTCTCATTATAGTAAGCGCTTACAAATACATCAATGCATTTCGATATGCAATATTTTATATTTGTATTCGGTAATGAGGAATCAGTAACCTATCAAAATATAAGTCGTATCTTGTATAATATAATGGTGGAGGTCGAATATGAAAAAAATAAATTCAAATATAGATTTGGATACAAATGTATTGGAAGCGGTATTTATTCCAAGAAGGTTTATTATTTTATGGATTATCCTCGTATATATAGCTTCAATGCTTTTAGAATTTCGTAATAATATTTTCTCTATGGATAGTTTCTTTTTTACAATAGTCATTGTTATTCATACTATTTTTCATTGGTATGCGAGTTCATTAAAGAATAGGCAATTGTTGTACTTCTTTTTTATACAACTCTTCATTGTGTTTTTGGCTGCATTTATTGCAACAAATGCTTCGATAGCGATTTTTGTTGGATTAACTCCTATTTTAATTGCCCAAAGTTTATATGTTTATCACAATATATTTAAAGTAATGGCAGTTTTTACTCTCATGTATGCAATATTTTGTGCTGCAATTAGTATTAATTATGGTGTGAATAAAGTAGCTATTCTTCTCTCTATGTTCCTTCTAGTATTAGCAATTATTGTTCCTTTTTCTTATATTAATAAGCAGCAATTTGATGCGCGTAATCGTATACAGAGTTATATTCAAGAGTTAGAGTCTGCATATATGAGATTGGAAGAATTGACATTAGCTAATGAAAGGCAGCGAATGGCAAGAGATTTACATGATACGTTAGCACAAGGTTTAGCAAGCTTAATTATGCAATTGGAAGCAATAGATGCCCATATGCAAAAAGGGAATACAGGACGATCTCAAGAGATTATGAAACAAACTATGATAAGAGCGAGACAAACTTTACATGATGCAAGGTTGGTTATTGATGATTTGCGTCATACTACTAATTCATTTAATGAAGCAGTAGAGGAAGAGGTTCAACGTTTTTCTGAGGCTACGTCTATACAGGTGAGATTTACTATTCAAAGCCCCCCGCATATTTCAAGCTTAGTAAAAGAGCATTGTTTATATATAATTAGTGAATGTTTAACGAATATCGCAAAACATTCACAGGCAACAGATGTAAATTTAAAAGTTGAATATATCGATGATCTTGAAAAACTTACTATTGAAGTTGAAGATAATGGAATTGGGTTTGACACTGGATATATCGGTAAGAATCCTGGACATTATGGTTTGATTGGCTTAAATGAGCGTGTTCGATTGATTAAGGGAGAAATACATATATTGAGTGAAAAGATGAAGGGTACGAAAGTGTATATTCAAGTGCCTATAAATAAAGAAGGAGATAGCCATGAAGTATAACGTATTAATTGTGGATGATCATTTCGTTGTAAGAGAAGGTCTGAAACTAATAATAGAAACGAGTGATTCATTTCAAATTATAGGTGAGGCTGCAAACGGAGAAGAAGCCCTTTCTTTCATAGAGAAAAAGGAACCTGATGTCATTTTAATGGATTTAAATATGCCTAAAATGAGTGGTTTAGAAACAATTGAGGCTTTGAATAAAAAACAAAACCATACGCCGATTATCATATTAACTACTTATAACGAAGACGAATTAATGTTAAAGGGAATTGAGTTAGGGGCAAAAGGATATTTGCTAAAAGATACGGATCGTGAGAATTTGTTTCGAACGTTGGAAGCGGCTATTCGAGGTGAGATTTTACTACAACCAGATATTATGGAAAAGATAGTGAAGTATAAAAGGAAAGAAGTACATGCTGATAAGGTTGAAGGGAATAACTTAACAGAAAAAGAATTGTTTGTGTTGAAAGCTATTGCACGCGGATATAAAAATAAAGAAATTGCATTCGATATGGGGATAGCTGAGCGAACGGTAAAAGCATATTTAACAAATATATACAATAAATTAGGTGTTAATTCTCGGTCAGAAGCAGTAGCTGTATCTATTGAAAGGAAGTTAATTCATTTTTAAAACATTATATATGCCCAATCGTACATTATAGGCTTGCCCTTTTGTACGATTTTTTTATTTCTTTCTCATGTTATGCTTCAGAAAGTATGAGAGATTTAAGAACAATCTAATTGCATTACAATTACAGACGTTTCTAATGTAGGAAAGGAAGAAGAATAATTAAATGGAAACTTTGCTTTTAATTCCTGTATTAATTTTCTTTATTTGGCTGCAAAGCAAACAAAGAAAAATAAACTGGATAGATATTATAACTTTTCTCATGATGATAGGGATTATTACTTATACGGCGCCGCAACCAATGACTAGGGATTTACAAGCAGAGCTACTGGCAGTTACGCTTTTTTCTTTCGCTATTGGTATTTGGCAAGGTGGGGGAATTACAGTCTGTTATGAGGATGAAATTTTATATATTACAAATGGAAAACAGTATTCCATTTCATGGATTCTCTTAATAATTGGCAACATAATTATTATTAATATATTTGAAGGTGGATTTACATTTAATGGACCGTGGTTTCTTTTGTGTAGTGTTGTCATTACATCTGGGGTGAAAACCAGTATTCTATGTGTTCTGTACAAATTAACAGTGCGAAATTGACTGGAAAATCAAAGCTGTTTTCTTTTATCCCAACATAGAACGTATTGCTGTAAATTCATTCAAAGATTACAGTTCATAAGAAATGGGGGGGTAACACAGATGTTGCTACCTATTACTACATTTTATAGGTTTAGTTGGCTGGGGAGTTTTGCTTTCTCTTCAGAAAAGGTTAGCAGGAATCGAGCGTTTTCGAGGGCCGAAGAACTAAATGCTAATTTGTATGAAAAGAAATGTATAGATTCAGTTAGTAATATTCATGAGAAAATAACGATAGATGTTGTGAAATATGGTGATAATTATGTATCGGGCCATGCGAAACCTTATGCAACAATTATCATAACGAGCGGCGATATGCTTGTTGGAAGTGGACGGGTTAATGAGTATGGAGAGTTTAAAATATATACGAATAATCATCTGGAAGAGTACTTGATAATAAAAGTTCAATTGATATTAGATGGTTTTTATCAAGAGAGTATAATAGTAAAGGTAGATTGTTAATTTATAATGATTCCAGTTTTTATTTAGTAAATAAAATTAAAAGGAAGCAACAAATTGTTGCTTCCTTCTTCTATCAAGCCGAAGCTTTCTTCATTCTCTCAAGTAAACTAGATAAAATATGCGTACGATAAGATTCTAGTTTTTTACCTTCATAAGTACGAATCCCTAATTTTTTTAGTTCTTTTACATACCAACCTTTGCTTCCGAAATACATGTGATCGCTCCCCTTCAACTTTTTTTATTTGTCCTGATTGTACTTGGAGGTACGGGTAATATAATGAAGGAAATGAATTTCGCGCGAAAATGGTTAACTTTGTTGCAAAAGACATATATACTAAGGGTAGTATATAACGAGGTGGGCAAGACGTGATTATAGAGAAGCACGAAATTCAAATTGACCAAATTACGAGCGGTAAAGTGAATATCTTTACTTTCTATCGAAATAGAAAGCAAATTGACGATTACTTTTTACGATTGCAAGAACCATCGCTTACAGCAAACTACTTCTTCCATTTTCATTTTGATGCAGAGAGCCTTCATCTTCTGCAGGAAGAGTTTCCGAG
Organism: Bacillus sp. NP247; assembly: GCF_018966865.1. Lineage (NCBI taxonomy): Bacteria > Bacillati > Bacillota > Bacilli > Caryophanales > Bacillaceae > Bacillus > Bacillus sp. NP247. The sequence goes on from NZ_CP076653.1 coordinate 3,678,441, forward strand.
CGTATATCCGTACGACCGTAGTGAAACGATTCACGACTGGACGGAAAAGATGAAGAAAGAATTGCAACATCAGATCCAAACAGGAAAATGGAATAAGCGCGTACGTATCGGTAATCGTATTCTAGATGTGGAGTTTACGTGGTGTGACGAAGATATAGTAGAATGAAAAAGAAGCGGATGACGCTTCTTTTTTTAGCGCTGGAATAAAACGAGCTTACCTGCGGAAGATGTGCAGCGATGTGTTTTTTCATACAATCCTTTTTCTTGTAAAATAGATTCGCCTTTTGCTTTCGCTTCTTTTTCAGTTGCCGCCTCGAATGATTCATCTAATGCTTTTGAACCATCTTTTTCAAAGACTGTTAGAACGTATACTCCCATGAAAATTCCCTCCAATAATTAAAATCAGAATCTTATAACTATTTTGGCATAAATCACTAGAATATGCAAAGAAATATATGACATTGCGTGTTACAATAAAGTGAAACTTTAATCAGTGGGGGATTTTTTATTTCCTGCTTATTACTAGTTTTCACCAATTGAGCATTTATTGTTTGTGTTCATGCGGATAAGATGAAACTTTTGAACTATAGAAAGGATCGTTATTTGTGAAACAAGTGAAGTTTATACATGCGGCTGATTTGCATTTGGATAGTCCGTTTAAAGGAATGGAAATGAATGTAGCGCAGTCTGTTTGGGAGAGAATGAAGCAAAGTACGTTTGAATCGTTCGAGCGTATTGTTGATAAAGCGATTCAAGAGCGCGTTGATTTTGTATTATTAGCTGGGGATTTGTATGATGCGGAGACGAGAAGTTTGAGGGCGCAAGTGTTTGTACGTGAGCAAATGAAGAGACTTTCGCAGTACGATATTCCCGTTTTTATTATTCACGGTAACCACGATCATTTAGGGGGAAGCTGGGCGGCAATTGAGTTTCCGGAAAATGTTCATGTGTTTACGGAGCCTTATGTAGAAGAGAAGTCGTTTTATAAAAATGGTGAGCTGTTAGCTTCTATTTACGGGTTTAGTTATTTGCAGCAAGCGGTAACGGATAATATGACAGTGCAGTATACGAAAATGAGTGATGCGCCTTTTCATATTGGAATGCTTCACGGAAGTGTGGAAGGGGATGCAGAACATAATCGTTATGCACCGTTTCAAATTCGTGAGCTGAAGGAAAAGCAGTTTGATTATTGGGCTCTCGGCCATATACATAAACGTGAAATTTTATCAGAAGAGCCATGCATTATTTATCCAGGTAATATACAAGGTCGTCATCGTAAGGAAACAGGCGAGAAGGGTGCGTACCTTATTGAACTCACGAAACAAGGATCGCATTGTTCGTTTTTCCATACTGGGGATGTAGTGTGGGATGAGATTGAAGTTAGTATCGATGGACTTGAAACTGTTGATGATCTTATGACGAGCGCGTCAAGTGCGATGAATGAATGTCGAAGAGAAGAGGAAGGCACGCTTTTAACTGTCGTATTTACAGGGCAGGGGCCACTTTCTCCTTATTTGCGTGAAGACAAGCGCGTGGAAGAGATTTTTCATATTTTAGCAGCTGGCGAAGAGCGAAAAGACTTTGTGTATGCGATGAAGTGGAAAAATGAGACGGTTTCTTTTGCGGAAATTGAACGTTTGAAAGAAGAAAATCATTTCGTCGGTAGTGTGCTGAAAGAGTTAGAAGCTTTCACAAATATGGATGGAGTATTGCGCACCATTTGGACATCTCCTGTAGCACGTAATAGTATTGAAGCTTTTACGGAAGAAGAGAAGAAAGAGATTCAAAAGGAAGCGGAAAATATTATTTTAGAGCAATTATTCCAGCAAGAGAGGGATAAAAAATGAGAATTGAAAAACTCCATATTTATGGCTATGGAAAACTAGAAAATGTGGAAATGGATCTGTCAATGCTGACGGTACTGTACGGTGAAAATGAAGCGGGGAAATCGACAATTCGCTCGTTTATGAAAAGTATCTTATTCGGTTTTCCAACGAGAGGACAACGCCGTTATGAGCCGAAAGAAGGCGGGAAGTACGGCGGAGCGATGACTGTTCAAACAGAGAAGTACGGCCGTTTGAAAATTGAACGATTGCCAAAGACGGCAGTAGGCGCGGTGACCGTTTATTTTGAAGACGGGAAAATTGGCGGCGAAGATATTTTAAACGATATATTAAGCGGTGTGAATGAAAGCTTATTTGATTCTGTTTTTTCATTTGATATGCATGGTCTTCAAAATATTCATCAGCTCGGCGAAGCGGATATCGGCAATTATTTATTTTCGGCCAGCGCAGTCGGAAGTGATGCGTTATTGCAGTTAGATAAAAAATTAGAAAAAGAAATGAATCAGCGCTTTAAGCCGAGTGGTCGTAATCCTGAAATTAATGTGTCACTGCAAGAGATGAAGAAAATTGAGGAAAAGATGAAAGAGTGGCAAGGGAAAATTGGCACGTATGAAAAACAAGTCGAGCAGTTAAAAGAAAGTGAAGAGAAACTTGCTTCTGTTCGTGCGGAAAAAGAGTCAGCCGAAAGACGAAAGCAAGATTATGAAATATTAGCGGCGCTTGAGCCTCTCGTTATTGAAAAGAGTGCGCACGAGAAAGTGTTGAAAAGCGAGAACGGGCAGTTTCCTGTAAACGGAATGGCGCGCTATGAGGCGGTAAAGGCAAAGATAGAACCGCTCCAAGTACAAGTAGATTCACTTCAAAAAAAGATAGAAACAGTGCAATCAGAAATTGATTCCACAGAAATAGATGAAGCATTTTTACAAAAAGAAAGTTACGTAGAAGAACTTCGTATGCAGCACATGTCTTATGAAAATGCACGCCAAGAAATGCGTGATATGACGGGAAGTATTGCGAATATAAAAGAAGAAATCGCAGAACTAGAGCAACAAATTGGTGCAACTTTTGAACAAGAGACTGTTCTTTCATTTGATATAAGTTTAGCGACGAAAGAATTAATTACGCAAACTGTGCAAAAGGCGCGTGAATTAGAATCGCAAAAAGCACAACTAGATGAACGTTTTAAAACGGCTCAGGAGCAATTAGAAGAGCAAGAAGAAAATATAAGAGAAATCAGCCAGCAAATGCTAGCTGATGAAGAACGAAATACGTTAGTTGAGAAAGAAAAATCATTTCAGGATGCGGCATTTTTAGGAATGGGTGCAGAGAGAATGAAGCGCAAGTATGAGGAAAAAGCAGGGGCGGCTATGCAAAAGAAAAAACAGTGGCAAAGAATTTGTCTTCTGTTACTTCTTATTAACACGCTTGTTTTATTCACGAGTTTATTTATAGATAACCGCTTGCTGTTATTTATTAGTGTGATTGTTTTTGTAGGGATTGTTTTAGCACTCGTTTTATATAAAGATCCTTCGGGTGGATTACAAGAAGAGCTTCTTACTCTTCAGCAAAGTGCTGGCGGGCGTCAAAGTGAAGAGGCGATGTCCGTTCGTTATCAGTTAGAAAAAGATGAAGAGATTCGTAAGCTATTTGAGCGTGAATCGTATAAGTTGCAGCAAATGGAGCGAGCGTATGATAAAGTCGTTTCATCCTATGAGGAATGGGAGAGAGAAACGTTCCAAATAGGAGAACAAGTAGATGCGTATAAAACGCGCTATATGTTCCCTGAATTTTATACGTATGCACACATATTACCGGCGTTTGAGCGTATTGAAAAAATGCAGCAATTATATCGTGATTTAGAGAAGCAAAGTAAGCGGAAATCTTCATTGTATGAAATGATTTCGCACTTTGAGCATAAACTAGAAACTGTTATCGGTAGTAAAGAGTATAGTAATTTACATGAGGCGCAAAGTCGTATACAAAATGAAAAAGAGAAGCACCAAACTTGTAAGCTGCTGAAAGAGAAGCTGGCGGAATGGCAAGAAGAATATGAGTTCATGCAAGAGCAATTAAAACAACTGCTAGTAGAGCGAGATGGGTTATGGCATATCGCAGAATCTACAGATGAAGAGATGTTTTTAGAAGCGGGTAAACTGGCAGAGAAACGTGAAGATGCAGATAAGCAAGTGGGGCGTTTATTACCTCAAATTGATCTGTTAGAACAGCGCTTAACGAGTTTGTCATTAGCTGAGCATTATGAGGCTGACGGTTATGATGAAAAATTAAAGCAAGAAATTACAGCCGCGCAAAACTGTCTGGCAGGGGAGAAAGAACTGACAGAGCGTATTGCGAAGCATCGAATAGAAATTGCGAATTTAGAAGAAGGCAGTACGTATGGTGATTTACTACATGAGTGGGAAATGAAAAAATCACAAGTGCGTGAACAAGTGAAGAAGTGGGCTGCATATGCGGCCGCGAAGACAGTATTAACGAAAACGAAGCAATATTATCATGAAGTGCATTTGCCGCGCATTTTACAAAAATCTGAAGAGTATTTCGTGTATTTAACGGGCGGACGATATAGTAAAATATTCTCACCGTCAGAGGCGGAACCTTTTATTGTCGAACGTAACGATGGTATGCGTTTTTACAGCCATGAACTAAGCCAAGCGACAGCGGAGCAGTTATATTTATCATTGCGATTTGCGCTAGCGAAAACGTTTGAGCATGACTATCCATTTATTATTGATGATAGCTTCGTACATTTTGACGCGGTAAGGACGAATCGAACGATTGAACTTATAAAGGAAATTGCGAAAGATAGACAAGTAATCTTCTTTACATGCCATGCGCATTTATTAACATATTTTAAAGAAAATCAGATTATAAAATTAACGCGTAAGCTTAAAGAAAATGAGTTGTAGTATGCTATACTAAAAGTAATTGATTTGGTGGAGGAATTCGAATGAAAAAGAAAATTGTAGAATATGAAGTTGGAGAACAAGTCGATGTTTTCTTGTTAATTAAAACAGCGACAAAAGGTCTCGCAAGTAATGGGAAGCCGTTTTTAACAGTGATCTTACAAGACCCAAGTGGAGATATTGAAGCGAAGCTATGGGATGTATCACCAGAAGTTGAGAAACAATATGTAGCGGAAACGATCGTTAAAGTAGCTGGCGATATTCTAAACTACAAAGGACGTATTCAATTACGTGTGAAACAAATTCGAGTTGCGAATGAGAATGAAGTAACGGACATCTCGGACTTTGTAGAAAAAGCTCCAATAAAAAAAGAAGATATGGTTGAGAAAATTACGCAATACATATTTGAAATGAGAAACCCGAACATTCAGCGTCTAACAAGACATTTATTAAATAAGCATCAAAATGAATTTTTAGAATATCCAGCAGCGACGAAAAATCATCATGAGTTCGTATCTGGACTAGCTTACCATGTCGTATCGATGTTAGATTTAGCGAAAGCTATCTCGGCTCTATACCCATCGTTAGATAAAGATTTACTTTATGCAGGCGTTATTTTACACGACCTTGGTAAAGTATTCGAACTATCTGGCCCAATCTCTACAACGTATACGTTAGAAGGAAATTTACTAGGCCACATCTCTATCATGGTGAACGAAATTGGTAAAGCAGCAGATGAACTACAAATCGATGCAGAAGAAGTATTAATCCTTCAGCACATCGTCCTTTCCCATCACGGAAAAGCAGAATGGGGTAGCCCAAAACCACCATTAGTGAAAGAAGCAGAAATTCTGCACTACATCGATAACTTAGATGCAAAAATGAACATGATGGACCGCGCATTAGGACGCACAAAACCAGGCGAATACACAGAACGTGTCTTTGCGCTTGATAATCGTTCGTTCTATAAGCCAACTTTCCATAATTAAGATTGTGAATAGAATGGCCTCATTAAGTGTTAAGAGCTTAGTGAGGCTGTTTTTGTATTGAAAATGAAATAAAATAGTTAAGAAGTACGCATGGGTGTAACGAAGAACTAATAAAACATATCTTGCCACTAGAATGGGAGCATATCAACTTTTTAGTTGAGTAACGCCAGCATTTCAGAAAAAATACAATAAGCTGTCCATATGGGCAGCTTATTTACATAATTCTCGTTATTGGAAGTTGATTAATATTAGCTTATTTGTCTTATAAGTTAAATTGAGAACAATTAGATTCCCAAATATTTCAGTTCTTTTTTTATGTTATTCAAAGCAAATCCCTCTCGTTCTCGAAAGGGGTTATTTGATTCGTTCGAAGATAATCTCAAAATATTGCGCGTATCCTGCGATTGATGGTGCAAAGATTTGAACAAATTTCCAACCGTCTTCAGCATGTTCGGCAATAATACGCTTATAATCTTCTTTAGGTTCCCCTTTCCAGTTATTAACTTCGACTTTCACGAATTTGTAATCGTACATATCCTTTCCCCCTTTTCCTAATTGTACCATTTAGGAGAATCGATTTGTTATGATTTTTGGATGTATATGGTATTCGCATTCAGTTAATATAACGTAACATTATCGGTAGCAAGGACAAGGAGGAACCCTGCTCTCACAAGGGAACCTCCTTTTTACGTTCTATGGATCTATACATTTTTTTATACATTCCTATCCTGAAGGGGATTTTAAGATTTCTGTTTGTTACTGAATTAGCTGAAAAACTGTATAAAACCTTGCATACTTCTTAGCGTGTTTTTTTAATGCTGGCGATATCCTACATCCATCAACTTATGAATTTTATAATGTCTCCAAACCGAGAATTTCTTGTGTTTTTAGTCCGAAATTTTATGCAATAAAAAATATCTCGAATTTGAGATAAATTACTTGCTTTTTAATCACTTGAAGTGTAAAGTGATAGTAACGAAAGCGATTGAGTCATATGAAAAACATACACTCACTTGCTTTCGATTTACAAAACAAAGTAACTTATTCAGTAAAAACTAAGATGAATTTACAAAAATATAATGAGAATAAATTGAAAAGCTAAAAACCATATTAGTGGTGGGAAATGTTATTTTTTTAGTTATCACTTGACTAGTAAAATGAAACGGAGGAATTATCAATGTATGAAATTAAAGGGCATCATCACATTTCAATGGTTACAAAAAACGGAAGTGAGAATAACCATTTTTATAAAAACGTGCTTGGTTTACGCCGTGTGAAAATGACGGTAAACCAAGATGATCCATCCATGTATCATTTATTTTACGGAGATAAAACAGGAAGTCCAGGTACTGAACTATCATTTTTTGAAATGCCTTTAGTAGGAAAAACGTACCGTGGTACGAATGCAATTACGCGAATCGGATTACTCGTTCCTTCAGAGGAAAGCTTACATTACTGGAAAGAACGATTTGAGAAATTTGATGTGAAACATAGTGAAATGACAACATATGCAAATCGTCCTGCTTTGCAATTTGAGGATGCGGAAGGTCTTCGTCTCGTGCTACTCGTTTCAAACGGAGAAAAAGTGGAGCACTGGGAAACGTGGGAGAAATCCGAAGTTCCAGCTGAACATCAAATTCAAGGAATGGGTTCAGTGGAAATGACAGTGCGTAGACTTGATAAGCTAGCGAATACATTAACAGATATATTTGGTTATAAAGAAGTTAGCCGAAGCGACGAAGAAGCGATTTTCCAGTCTATTAAAGGAGAAGCCTTCGGAGAAATCGTTGTGAAATATTTAGATGGTCCTACTGAAAAGCCAGGCCGCGGTAGCATTCACCATTTAGCGATTCGCGTGAAAAACAGTGAAGAGCTAGCTTATTGGGAAGAACAGGTGATACAAAAAGGTTTCCATTCTTCAGGCATTATCGACCGTTTCTACTTTAAAAGCTTATACTTCCGTGAATCAAACGGAATTCTATTTGAAATTGCGACAGATGGACCAGGATTTACAGTTGATGGAGATGTAGAGCATTTAGGAGAAAAACTTGATTTACCGCCGTTCTTAGAAGAACAGCGCGCAGAAATTGAAGCAAATTTAGCCCCTATTGAAGAGAAATAATAGAAGAGAAAATATAAAATTTAAAACCATTGGAGGAATATAAAATGAACCAATTAAAAGGAATTCATCACGTTACAGCAATTACAAGTAGTGCAGAAAAGAACTATGAGTTTTTCACTCACGTTTTAGGAATGCGTTTAGTTAAAAAAACAGTAAACCAAGATGATATTCAAACGTATCATTTATTCTTTGCAGATGATAAAGGTAGTGCAGGAACAGATATGACATTCTTTGACTTCCCAGGTGTTCCAAAAGGAGTACACGGTACAAATGAAATTTCAAAAACTTCATTCCGCGTTCCAACTGATGCAGCGTTATCATATTGGGTGAAACGTTTTGACCGTCTTGAAGTGGAACATACAGGAATTAAAGAGCAATTTGGTAAGAAAACTCTTTCTTTCGTTGACTTTGATGATCAACACTATCAATTAATCTCAGATGAATTAGATAACGGGATAGAATCAGGTACACCGTGGCAAAATGGACCAGTTCCATTAGAATATGCAATTACTGGTTTAGGACCTGTATTTATTCGTATCGCGAACTTTAGTTTCTTCAAAGAAGTGTTAGAAAAAGTTCTATTATTTAAAGAGATTGCTCAAGAAGGAGAATTTTATTTATTTGAAGTGAATGAAGGTGGAAACGGTGCATCTGTTATTGTAGAACATAATACGGTTCTTTCTGAAGCACAACAAGGTTTTGGTACAGTGCACCATGCTGCATTCCGCGTAGAAGATCGCGCTGTATTAGAAGAGTGGATTGAGAGAATCGGTAGCGCCCAACTTCCATCATCTGGCTATGTAAATCGTCATTTCTTCGAGTCATTATACGCAAGAGTTGCACCACAAATTTTATTTGAATTTGCAACAGATGGTCCTGGTTTTATGGGAGATGAGCCTTATGAAACGCTTGGAGAGAAATTATCTTTACCTCCGTTCTTAGAGCCAAAGCGTGAAGAAATCGAAAAATTAGTTCGTCCGATTGATACAGTGAGAAGTACTAAGGAATTTATTAAAGAGTAAAAATAGAAATAATAAGTAGAAGAACAAGTAGTTTTAGCGAATCACTGGAACTGCTTGTTTTTTTATTTGGTCTATAAAATTTTCTGAAAAATGTTTCTCAAGTTTTCTAAACAGAAATATTTGGTATAATTCATTTAAATTATAAATTTTCTGACAATTATTTTTCAATACATAGAAAAGAGGTGATAATATACAATTTGAATAATTGTATAAATATCCTAATTTTGTAAGTTTGGAGAAAAGGGGATGCGAAGGTATGGGAACAGATGTAGTAACGAAGGAGCAAATGAAACACTTATTGGATGATTGGTATCATTCAATGTTAAAACAAGATGTTGTTAAAGCAAAAGCGCTAAATGAAGAAATAGAGTCCAAGGTTATCTATATTAAAGAAGATCAGTATGCAGCATTTTATCATGCATTATTAAAATTCCGTTATCATGTGCTAATTGATAGTTTGAGTATTACAAAGAATAGTTTTGATGAAATTGATACTCTTATACTTCCTGATGACGCACTTTTAACACATTATTATTACTTATTCAAAGGTATTCATGCAATGTATATATCAAATTATATTGAGTCACAAAATCACATTGAAGAGGCTGGGAAATCACTTAAACATATAACATCTTCGTTGGAACATGCTGAATTTAATTATAGATTTGCATATCTATCTTATCAAACGTATAAACCATTGATGGCGATTGATCAAATACGTTTAGCAAAAAATGAATATGAAAAACATGCTGGATATGAAGTTTGTATTGCTTTATGTGAGAATATTTTTGCAATGGCTTGTATTGACTTACGACAATTTGAGCAAGCAGAAGAAAGTTTTACAACATCATTGGATGTGTTTCAACAAGTAGGTATTGAACGATTTACATTGATGGTTCGTAATAATTTAGGTTTGATGTATGCCAATCAAAACTTATCAAAACTTGCAATTCGTCACTTATCAGAAGTTACAAGAAAATCTCCAAATCATTTCAGAGCACTATATTTGGAAGCGGATGAATATCTAAAATTAAATGAATATAGTAGAGCTGAACCGCTGATAGAGAAAGGAATATATCTTTGTAATCAGTTGGAAAATCAAGAATATCAATATCGTTTTACGATTTTAAAAGAAATGAGTACAAGTACTGAAGAGCTAGAAAAATCTGTTTTAGCAGGAATTATGTACTTTGAAAAAGAAGAATTATTTGATTGTATTGAAGAATATACAGATCGTTTGGCAGATAGATTTTACAATGAGAACAATCATGAAAAAGCTAGTAAGTATTATCACATAAGTAAAGAGGCTAGACATAAACAAATGAGTAAAGGAGCGTTAAAATAATGAGAAAAATTGTATTTGCAGTGGCAGGGTTTGTGTTTACGTTATCGGTCTTGAGCTCAAATCTATTTAGTAACAATGCACTAAATAAAGGCGACGGAGGAGCACCAGCAAGACCAGACTATGTAAGTATTGGTGACGGTGGAGGAGCACCAGCAGACAATAGAGGCGATGGAGGAGCACCAGTTAACTTCAATAAAGGTGACGGTGGCGGTATTAGCAAGCAAGACTCACACGCTGACCATTTTTAAATTAATTAATAAAGTGAAGGGACCTCATAACGAGGTCCCTTTTCTTTTTGGTCGTAAAAAGAATTGACTTACTTTAAATGTGTAACTATAATAGTTACAAAGTAACCATCACTAATGGCAGTGAGTAATATTTTTTTAATATAATTGTAACTACATTGGTTACAATTAAAATTAATCATAAAACAACCAAATAATGTAAAACCTTTAAATAGCAACATGAGAAAGGAGACGGGGATTTTGAAACGGTTTAAGTTTTATATGATTAGCGGTATTGTTCTTGTTTTATTAATAGTATGTAACTTCGTTGATAAGCCGATTGCGAAGGTTGAAGAAGTGAAAGATACTGTGATGATGAGGCTGAATACGAAAGAGAGTATGGCGCAGATTGATGGGCAGACGATTTATTTTAAGCAAATTGGTGAGGGGAAACCGCCTTTACTTATGCTTCACGGGTTCGGTGGTTCTTCAGATGGGTTTAATGATATTTATCCGGAACTTGTAAAGGACCATACGATTATCGCGGTTGATATTTTAGGATTTGGACGTTCTTCGAAGCCGGTTGATTTTCAGTATTCGTTTCCTGCGCAAGTGAATTTATATTATAAGTTAATGAAGAAACTCGGATACGATCAATTCGCAGTACTTGGTCATTCGATGGGCGGAGAGATGTCTCTAAATTTAGCGTATTTATATCCGGATGCAGTAACGCATCTCGTTTTAGCGGATTCTACAGGGATAGAGTCTTTCCAGCAAAAAGAAAGTTATGAAGTGCCGCCGCTATCAACGGACTTACAAACTGTAACAGAGATTACGGATTATAATAAAAATGAAGTGAAAAATAGTCGCGATGATAAAGAGCATTATGATCAGCTTACGAAAATGAGAGAGCGCCGCATTGCGATGGAAGCAGATAAAATTAAGGTACCGACTTTAATTATATGGGGACGACACGATAAGAGTGTTTCTTGGAAAAATGGTGAACTGTATCATGAGCTATTTGCAAATAGTACGTTCCATATCATTGAAAAAGGATACCACGCACCGTTTCGCCAGGAACCAATAGAGTTTATGGAATATGTACAAGCGTTCTTCGCGAAGAATCCACAATAAAATTTTAAGCATAAATCCACTTCTTTCCTCATAAAGTGAAACTAATAAGGCTTGTCTAAGGAAAGGGATGAACGAAAGTGGAAATTTTACCATGGTGGATTTATCTTGTAATCATTGGGATTGTATTGAGTGGCTACATGGTTTTATATACTTCGAAAAAAGAGCAAGAGATGGATAATGATTTTATCGAAAAAGAAGGCGAAGTATATATGAAGCGCTTAGAAGAAGAACGAGAGAAACGTAATCAGGATAGTGATAAGGATTCGGTACTGCTTTAATAAAAACTTGTAAAGAAGAGAAAGGGATTTCTCTTCTTTTTTATATGTTAGTGTGTTGGATACTCCTTTTTAAATTAAGATAGCATCAAGCTTTAGCGGATTGTTAAGGCAGAACCCCTTGTATCCATAGTCACAGTAACCATCCAAAGTCCAATTCATACACTATGATGGAAGATTTTTACTTAAAAATCGGATGGAAAAGGAGTGTAATGATGAAAAAACGTACTGTTAACGAAGCGGGAGGGAGTATACCACAGCCAATCCGTAGCGATGGAGCTGGTGCGCTTGATTCAGGGCCGCGTAATGTTATGCGGGACATTCAAAATCCGAATATGCTCGTTCCGCCTATAACTGATGCTGGATTAGTTCCTAACTTGAAATTTTCATTCTCAGACACTTCTATGATTTTAAAACACGGTGGGTGGTCTCGGGAGATTACTGTCCGGGAACTTCCGGTTTCGACTACGATTGCTGGTGTAAATATGAGTTTAACGGCCGGAGGAGTACGTGAACTCCATTGGCATAAACAAGCAGAATGGGCATATATGCTTTTAGGAAAGGCACGCATAACTGCCGTTGACCAAGAAGGGCGAAATTTCATTGCTGACGTTGGTCCAGGTGATATTTGGTACTTTCCCCCTGGCATCCCGCATTCGATTCAAGGATTGGAACACTGTGAATTTCTGCTTGTCTTCGATGATGGACATTTTTCTGATCTATCTACTTTATCTATTTCCGACTGGTTTGCACATACGCCAAAAGAAGTTCTATCGGCTAATTTCGGAGTACCAGAAAGTACTTTTAACTCTATTCCTTCAGAGCAAATCTATATTTATCAAGGAGATGTACCGGGTTCGCTTGAGAGTCAGGAAGTCCAGTCACCTGAAGGAGAAATTCCTTTAACCTTCAAGCACGAATTGTTAAAACAAACACCTATCAAGACCCCTGGTGGTAGTGTCCGAATTGTAGACTCTACTAATTTTCCTATTTCAAAAACAATTGCAGCAGCACTAGTTGAAATTGGGCCTGGCGGAATGAGAGAACTTCATTGGCATCCTAACAACGATGAGTGGCAGTATTATCTTACTGGGCAAGGAAGAATGACTGTATTTCTTGGAGATGGTGCAGCTCGTACATTTGATTATAGAGCTGGTGATGTTGGATATGTACCGTTTGCTACCGGACACTATATTCAAAACACTGGTAGCGAAACATTATGGTTTTTAGAGATGTTCAAAAGTAATCTTTTTGAAGATGTATCGTTAAATCAATGGATGGCACTGACTCCTAAAGAAATAGTGGAAAGTAATGTGCATGTTGGCCCGCAATTGATGGATTCCTTACGTAAGCAAAAATGGCCTGTTGTGAAATATCCGGGGTTTTCTTATAAACCGAAAACGGATGAGTAAACATAGATATATGCGTTATTCTTTCTGGAGAACGATAGGAAGGAATGGCGTATTTTTTATGTCTAGTTCTGTCTTTACTAGTATTCGTTATTTGTATTATTGTTCGGGAAATTATTATAGAAGAAAAACATGTGAAATCTGAATGGCATAGAGTATGAAATGGCGCCATTTTAAAGTGTAACGCACAAGTTGCACAGGTTACGCAACGATAACTAGCTTTACTCTTGGTCATTTATTTGACCATACTAGACGTAGAGAGGTGATAAGAACAGTATGATTTTTAGCGAACGTGTAAAAGAAGAAAGGGAAAAAAGAAATTGGTCGCAAAATGATTTGGCTGAAAAACTTCATGTAAGTAGGCAGTCTGTTTCGAAATGGGAAACAGGAAAGAACTATCCGAGCATTGAAATTATTATTCATTTAAGTGATCTGTTCGGTATTACGATTGATGAGTTGCTAAGGAGTGATGAGGAATTGACGCAGAAAGTAATTGAAGACAGTAAACAATTGGCGTATCCAAAATGGAAGGTGTTTTTTGATAGTCTATTTATGATGGGCGTATTTTTGTTTGTTACAAAAATCGGTATATGGATGTTAAATAAGTTTGCCGGAGCCAGCGTTACCATTGTAGCGGATGCACCATATGTGATGAATTTTTTACCTCTCTTATTAATGATTATAGGTGGTACGGTTTCTGATAAGTTGAAGAAAATATATAGGTAAAGGAAAGATTGGAAAGAAATTCTCCACGCTAGCTGTTCTTTTCACTTAAATTGTGTACTATAAAGGATAGGATGATATAAAGAAGGGGACATTTAGAATGGAATTTCATGAGCAAAAGATTTTGCCAGCAGTGAGGCAAATTAAAGATTTGGAAAAGCTATTACATAGTACGTATGAGTATATTGTTATTTTAGATATTCATGTTGGTCAATTGAAGAGTGTTGTGTCACTTGCGAAGCAGCATAATAAAAAAGTATTTTTACATGTGGATTTGATCCATGGATTACAAAGTGATGGGCATGCGACGGAGTTTTTATGTCAGGAATATAAACCGTACGGGTTATTGTCGACAAAGGCGAGCGTAATTATGAAGGCGAAGCAAAAAGGTGTCGTCTCCATTCAACGCATCTTTTTAATTGATTCTAGCGCAATGGAAAAGAGCTGTAATTTGTTAGAAAAGACGAAGCCGGATTATATAGAGGTGCTTCCCGGTGCGTTAACGGGTGTAATCGCTGAGGTGAAAGAGCGTACAGGTGTACCGATTTTAGCAGGTGGTTTTATTCGAACTGTAGAAGACGTTGAAAGAGCGTTAAATGCTGGTGCGACAGCAATTACGACATCGAAAAAAGAATTATGGAAACATTACCAAAAAAAGTGACGAAAATGTGAAAAAATTCTATTGACACCGCTTTCATTAGAGGTTAACATTATAGACAAGTTAATAAACGTGACGGAGAAAAGAAGAGATCCACATTTTATTGTTTCTATATATATATTATAGAAGCATGTAAGCTGTGGATCTTTTTCTTTTGAAAAAAAACGAATGGCCATTCATTTTACCTCTATCACTTTTCGAAAGCATTTAAATTGATTGTGGAGGGATTTTATGTCAGCATTTTTAGGGGAATTAATAGGGACAGCGTTGTTAATCTTACTTGGTGGCGGTGTTTGCGCTGGTGTAAGTTTAAAGAAATCGTTTGCGAAAGATTCTGGTTGGATTGTAATTACAATGGGCTGGGGCTTAGCGGTTGCTATGGCAGCGTATGCAGTTGGATCAATTAGTGGGGCACATTTGAATCCGGCTTTAACGATAGGACTTGCTTTTAAGGGAGCGTTCCCATGGAGTGACGTACCTATGTATATCGCAGCACAAATGATTGGGGCAATTATCGGGGCAGTTCTCGTATATTTACATTACTTACCACACTGGAAAGAAACAGAGGATCCAGGAACAAAGTTAGGTGTATTTGCAACAGGTCCAGCAATTCCGAACACATTTACAAACCTTTTAAGTGAAATGATTGGAACATTCGTTTTAGTATTTGGTATATTAGCAATTGGAGCAAATAAATTTGCAGATGGTTTAAATCCATTTATCGTAGGTTTCTTAATTGTAAGTATTGGTTTATCATTAGGTGGAACAACAGGATACGCAATCAACCCGGCTCGTGATTTAGGTCCGCGTATTGCACACTTCTTCCTTCCGATTGCAGGAAAAGGCGGTTCAAATTGGAAGTATGCATGGATTCCAGTAGTTGGTCCAATTCTAGGTGGATCACTTGCAGGATTATTCCATCAAGTTGTATTTGAAGGGAAACAAAATCCAGCACTTATTTATGTGATTATTACAACTGTGATTGTACTAGCAATCTCTTATATGACAAGTAAAAAAAGTGGAGCTACTACAAATAGTAGAAAAGTAGCATAGGGGGAAACTGATATGAAAAAATATATTCTTTCATTAGACCAAGGAACAACAAGCTCACGCGCAATTCTTTTCAATAAAGAAGGAAAAATCGTTCATTCAGCTCAAAAAGAGTTTACACAACATTTTCCAAAGCCAGGCTGGGTCGAGCATAATGCACAAGAAATTTGGGGATCTATTTTAGCAGTTATCGCAACTTGCTTAAGTGAAGCAGATGTGAAGCCAGAACAAATCGCTGGTATCGGTATTACGAATCAACGCGAAACAGCGGTTGTATGGGATAAAACGACTGGTAAACCAATTTATAACGCAATCGTATGGCAATCTCGTCAAACAGTGGAAATTTGTGATGAGTTAAAAGAAAAAGGTTATAGCGATATGGTTCGTGAAAAAACAGGTCTTTTAATTGACGCATACTTCTCTGGTACGAAAGTAAAATGGATTTTAGATAACGTTGAAGGTGCAAGAGAAAAAGCGGAAAACGGCGAGTTATTATTCGGAACAATTGATACATGGCTTGTATGGAAATTGTCTGGCGGTAAAGCGCACGTAACAGACTACTCAAATGCATCACGCACATTAATGTTTAACATTCACGACTTACAGTGGGATGATGAGCTTCTAGACATGTTAACAGTACCAAAGAGCATGCTTCCAGAAGTACGTCCGTCATCTGAAATATATGGTGAAACAATTGACTATCACTTCTTCGGTCAAAATGTACCGATCGCAGGTGTAGCTGGTGACCAGCAAGCAGCATTATTTGGACAAGCTTGTTTCGGTGAAGGTATGGCGAAAAATACTTACGGAACTGGTTGCTTTATGTTAATGAACACAGGTGAAAAAGCAGTTGCTTCTGAGCATGGCCTATTAACAACAATTGCATGGGGTTTAGATGGTAAAGTAAATTACGCATTAGAAGGAAGTATTTTCGTAGCGGGTTCTGCAATCCAGTGGTTACGTGACGGAATGCGCATGTTTAAAGATGCAAGTGAGAGTGAAGTATACGCTTCACGTGTTGAATCAACTGACGGTGTATACGTTGTACCAGCATTTGTAGGATTAGGTACACCGTACTGGGATAGTGAAGTACGCGGCGCTATGTTTGGCGTAACACGTGGTACGACGAAAGAGCACTTCATTCGTGCAACGCTAGAATCTTTAGCATACCAAACGAAAGATGTATTATGTGCAATGGAAGCTGATTCAGGTATTAAACTGAACACATTACGCGTTGACGGGGGAGCAGTTAAGAATAACTTCTTAATGCAGTTCCAAAGTGATATGTTAGACGTTCCTGTAGAGCGTCCAGTGATCAATGAAACGACAGCTTTAGGTGCAGCATACTTAGCTGGTCTTGCGGTTGGATATTGGAAAAACCAAGACGAAATTAAAGAGCAGTGGCATATGGATAAACGCTTTACACCAGCAATGGAAGCGGAAACAAGCGAAGAGCTATATGCTGGATGGAAAAAAGCAATTGAAGCAACAAAAGCTTTCAAATAATCATAAACAGTGTTATAATGATGACAAGTTAATAATTCGGTAGGAGATTTGGAGAGACCACAACACGCTATAGAGGCGAAATCTATAGCGGAGTTCGTGGTCTCTTTTTTCGTTATCAAAGGGAGGAATTACCATGAAATTTTCAAGTAAACAACGTAAAGACGTATTAAACGGAGTAAATAAACAAGAGTTAGATGTGATCGTAATTGGTGGAGGTATTACTGGTTCTGGTATTGCATT
Organism: Bacillus sp. NP247; assembly: GCF_018966865.1. Lineage (NCBI taxonomy): Bacteria > Bacillati > Bacillota > Bacilli > Caryophanales > Bacillaceae > Bacillus > Bacillus sp. NP247. The sequence goes on from NZ_CP076653.1 coordinate 3,695,903, forward strand.
AGATGGGGCAACACGCGGTTTATCAACAATTGTGTTTGAAATGCAGGACTTTGCAGCAGGTACATCAAGTCGTTCAACGAAACTTGTACACGGCGGTTTACGTTATTTAAAACAACTTGAAGTGAAAATGGTAGCAGAGGTGGGGAAAGAGCGTGCGATCGTATATGAGAACGGTCCCCATGTAACAACACCAGAGTGGATGTTACTTCCGTTCCATACAGGCGGTACGTTCGGATCATTCAGTACATCAATTGGTCTTCGTGTATACGACTTCTTAGCAGGTGTAAAACGAAGCGAGCGCAGAAAGATGTTTAACCGTGAAGAAACGCTAAATAAAGAGCCTCTTGTAAAACAAGAAGGACTAAAGGGCGGCGGTTACTACGTAGAATATCGTACAGACGATGCGCGTCTTACAATTGAAGTAATGAAAGAAGCGATTGAGCATGGTGCGAAAGCTGTTAACTACGCAAAAGTAGACAGTTTCTTATATAAAGATGGAAAAGTATGCGGTGTACGTGTAATCGATTTACTAGACGGAGAAGTGTACGAAGTTTACGGTAAGAAAATTGTAAACGCGGCTGGCCCTTGGGTAGATACACTTCGTGAAAAAGATAACTCTAAAAAAGGGAAAGTACTTCAATTATCAAAAGGTGTTCATTTAGTAATTGATCAAAAACGTTTCCCATTAGGCCAAGCGATTTACTTCGATACACCAGATAAACGTATGGTATTCGCGATTCCGCGCGGCGGAAAAACGTACGTAGGTACAACAGATACGTTCTATGATAAAGACGCAGCTGTACCACACATGACAACAGAAGATCGCACATACATCATTAATGCGATTAACTACATGTTCCCAAGCGTGAAAATTACAGAAAAAGATGTGGAATCAAGCTGGGCTGGTGTACGTCCGTTAATTTACGAAGAAGGTAAAAACGCATCTGAAATTTCTCGTAAAGATGAAATTTGGACTTCTGAATCTGGTTTAATTACAATCGCAGGTGGTAAATTAACAGGATACCGCAAAATGGCTGAAATGGTAGTAGACTACGTAACGAATCTATTACAAAAAGAAGGTCATAGTGCATATCCGAAGAGTGACACGAAACATATGCCAATCTCTGGTGGACATGTAAGTGGTTCACACGGATTCTCAGCATTCGTTGCGAAAAAAGCAGGCGAAGGTACGAAATACGGTTTAACGACAGCGCAAGCGGAAGAATTCGCGAAATTCTACGGCTCTAACGTTGACGTACTGTTTGACTTAGCGAAAAAACATAAAGACGAAGCGAAAGAATACAACATGCCGCTAGACGTTCTAATCCCGCTTGTATACGCAATGGATTACGAAATGACAGCAAAACCAGTTGACTTCTTCGTACGCCGCAGAGGTGCTGTATTCTTCAACATCCACTGGGTATACGAGTGGAAAGAAGCGGTAATCAACTATATGGCTGCGAAACTTGGCTGGAGCAAAGAAGAACAAATGAAATACACAGCTGAATTAGAAAAAGCGTTAAGAGACGCTGTAATTCCTGTAGATCAACAAGAACAGGCGGCTGCGTTAGCTTAAAAATAGAGAACCACCTGAAGGGGAGCCTTTAGGTGGTTTTTTGTTTTATTATTTTTATTATATTTGTACAGAGTGTACTGAAATTAGCTGAGTGTAGATTTTTGTTGCTTAACAGGATATGAATATGAAAGGTATAATAAGTATTATTATACCGTTTGAATAACTTAACAATTGTAGTAGTGTATTGGAGTTGAAATGAATCAATTTATTAATTTGCTTCTACAGTTAGGATTTATTGAGAATGATTAATTTAAAGAGGTGAATGGAATGAATACTAATGTTCAAAAAGAGTTAAATCAATTAGTAGATAAAATGACTTCCTCTCTTTCTGATGTTAATAAAATTATTTTATTTGGGTCTCATGCTTACGGTATGCCTAATGAGGATAGTGATTTTGATTTGTGTGTAGTGGTTGATGGTATTGGTAAGAGGAAAAGAGAAGCCTTAAAGAAATTGAATTTAAGTATATTCGATGTAATGAAAACACCAGTCGATTTACTTGTTTACGGTTCTGAAGAATTTAATGAGCGTTCTGGTAATCCTGTAACAATGGAATACAAGATTGCTGAAGAAGGTAAGGTATTGTATGAAAAATTTCAGTGAGGCAAATTTATGGTTTGAAATTGCAGATTCAGATCTTAGAGCTTCTAATCATTTATTGTCTTTAATACCTATTCCTTTTGCAATTATCTGTTATCATTGTCAACAGTGTGCTGAGAAATATCTAAAGGGGTATTTAACGCTTAAAGGAACTCATCCGCCTAAAACGCATAATTTATTGCTGTTAGCAAAGGAATGTGCTGAATTTAATATGGAATTCAATGATTTGATAGATGATTGTGCAGAGTTAAATAGTTATGCGATTGAAGTCAGATATCCTTATTTTGAAGAACTTAATAAAACAGACGTATCGCAAGCTATAAAAAGTGCGGGGAATATTAAAAGTTTTGTTTTAGAAACAATTAAATAGTAGAGGATGAATAAAACGGTATGGACATTGCCAACCGTTTTTTTTTATGAATTTATAAAACTTTTCCATACAGTGCGTCGTCTAATATATGGGAAGGAGGAAATAATGTGGATGAATTAACGGTAGAAGCGTTTGAAATAGAAGATAAGGAGGACCTTATCGATGAAATAATGAACAAGTATGGACAAGAAGTCTTACAGCTTGTGTATTCATATGTGAATAACAAAGAGGTTGCGGAGGATTTAACGCAAGATATATTTGTGAAATGCTATAAATCTCTTCATACATACAAAGGGAAATCAAATGTGAAAACGTGGTTGTGGAGAATTGCCATTAATCATTGTAAGGACTATTTAAAAAGTTGGTATAACAAAAAGGTCATCGTTACAGAAGATGAATCTACTTTTATGGGGAGTCAAAAAGAAAGTGTTGAACAAACGGTTATTCAAAATGCAGAGGACCATAGGTTGGCTTCTGCAGTAATGAATTTACCGATAAAATATCGAGAAGTCATTTATCTATTTTATTATGAAGAATTATCAATTAAAGATATTGCTATTGTAATAGAAGTGAAGGAAAACACGATAAAAACAAGACTGAAAAAAGCGAAGGAACTTTTGAAGAAAGGATTGGAGGAATAATCAAATGGAAGATCGATTAAAAGGCCTGCGAAAATCAATGGAGAATACAACGTTTAAACATTTGAGTTTTTCTAATCAGCATCGAAAGCAGGTGCGCGAAAAAATCAATGCATCATACGAAAATGAAGAAGACATCTCTTTAGCGGTTTTACAACTTCTTATGAATGAAAAAACAGGGTACGAACTGGGGCAGCTATTGCGAGGGAGAGGAATTCAAAAATTCGAAGGAAATGAAGGTTTTTTATACACTTTATTACACCGCTTGGAACAGAATCGTTTTATCCAATCAAGTTGGGATCATGCAGGGGCGAAATATTATCAATTAAATGATAAAGGAAGAAAGATGCTACGAAAGGCAGAGAAAGATTCTACAAAGGCACGGTTTATATTAAAAGGCTTAGTACAGGAGTGAGGCGGAATTGAATAAAAAAGGGGAGCGTTTTTTAAAAGAAGTTACGAACCATATTAAATCAAAAGAAGCGAAGGACTTAGTGGCAACGGAACTAGATTTTCACTTGAAACAGGCGAAGAATATGTGGATAGAGAAAGGCTTAAGTGAGGAAGTTGCTGAAGATAAGGCTGTTGAACAAATGGGAAGTCCGGTCAAACTTGGGCAAGAGCTTAACAAACTGCATAAGCCAAAGGTTGATTGGTTCTTAATTGGTTTATTAGTGGCTGCGATGGGGCTAGGATTTTTGCCAATTATAGCTTTTGGACATGCTGAATTATTAATGAATAAGATGATATTTGTAATTCTCGGCGTTGCAACAGCGATTGGGCTGATGCTACTTGATTATCGGAGATTAGAGAAACTCGGGTGGCTGTTTTATACAATTGGAGTACTTATCTTGTTAATGATAAAATGTTTTCCGACTGCTTCTTTGAATGGAGAACCATTAATGAAAATTGGTTCCATAACAATTGATTGTTTAATGACAATACCATTCTTTTTTCTAGCCTGGGCTTCATTTTTTAATAACAGTAGATTAAAGTTTATACATCTTCTCATGTTGTACGTATTTTCTTTATATCTATTTCTAACTACATCAACTCTTTTACCAATTTTCATCTACATCACGATGGTATTCGTTATGCTTTGGTGGAGTAGGCTAGGAAAGAAAACGGCATGGCTCATTACAATGTTACCAATTTGTTTCTTTATTATCAGGGATTTATTTTCCTGGTCTGCCGTAAAAGAATACCGGATAGCTAGAATTTTAGGATTTTTAAACCCAGAACATGATCAATGGTATTTACGTTTAAAAGAGGCAATGTCATCGGCAGGTTGGTTTGGTACATATGGAAATATAAAGTCTATCCCTGCTACGCATACTGATTTTGTATTTGCAAGTTTAACTTATTATTATGGATATGTGCTTACGCTAATTCTTGTCTTAATTCTTTCTCTTTTTGTAGTAAGAATAATGGTTATATCTTATAAAATAAATGATCGATACGGTAAATTGCTTCTCGTTGGTGGAGTAACTCTTTTCGTATTCCATTTCGTTTATAACGTTGGCATGATCCTTGGGATATTACCGCGTGTTTCTATATCATTACCCTTTATTAGTTACGGCTTGATACCAACTTTGTTTCACGCATTTATAATGGGAATCGTGCTAAGTGTATATCGACGTAAAGATATTTCATTTAGAAGGAAAAAGACACCTTGATACTTATATAAGTTGTATATAAAAGAATTCATTATTATGATCAAGTATAAACGTAAATAGATAGTAGTGGAGGGTTATGACAAATAACCCTCTTGTTGTATTTAAATAAGTGAACTAGCCTCAATAGAAATACATAATTCAGAACGAGAAATTGATTCAGCTAGTTGTTGTAAATATAAGTATTCTTTCGCATCTTTTTCGGAAGTGTTAGGATCTAATAAAGGTGAAGAAAGAAGTACATCAATTGTAAGTATGTCTGAATCATGAGAAGAGATATTATAGCCCGCAAATACAGGTCGTTTTAAGTCTTTTACTTTTTGAATCATCTTATGGAATTTCGTAACACTTATATTAATTTTGGCTAATGGAAAGCATTTTTGGATAGGGTTCTCGATGGTCTTTCTAATTTTATAATCGTATACGTAATAGTACTTCTCTTGCTGTTCAAGTGATTGTAATTCTTTCGTTAATAAGTGGTATTTGTCTGTAAGTCCAGTTGTGAGTGCATCATTTTCTGCGCCAACTAATAAGGTGAAAGGTCTTGATGATGAGATTGAAATGGTGCGGACGTTTAGTTCGGTAAAAGTGGGATTAGATTGTAAAATGGTATGTAATTTTTCGGTAGAAAAATCACCGTCATAAATAGCAATGAAATAATGATTCATTTTTCCACTCCTTGTTTTTTTCTAAAATGATATATTCTATTTTAAAGTTGTAAATCCTGCATAAAAAAGAAACACCTTGATTAATATCAAGGTGTAATAAGTTCAAAACTCTCCGTATCAGCCCCAAGTACAAAAGGACTAACCTCACCAACGCTATAAAGCTGTAACTCATGCATTGCGCGCGTACAAGCAGTGTAGAACAATCTACGAAGGCTTGCATCACTGTACACATCTTGAGAGGCATTGTAAATAATAACAGCGTCAAATTCGATACCTTTCGCCAAATAAGCAGGGATAACAACAATGCCTTGCTCATATTCGGCTGAGTTACTTTTCACGAGTTTTATATTCTCGATATGACTGAGTGCTTCGTAGGCAGCGGCGCTTTCAGCTGCAGATTTACATATAATTGCGATCGTATTGTGCTGTTGTTCTTGTAGTTCAGCAACTTTGGAAGTAATACAATTATGCAGTTCGCTGTAATCAGAAACTTTAGTCACTGTAGGTTTCTCGCCGTCACGTTCAAATGCGTGAATGTTCTTTCCTTCAGGTACGAGATCCCGTGTAAATTCAATAATCGGTTTTGTTGAGCGATAGCTACGAGTTAAGTTAATGCCGTTCGTTTCATCTGGTCCGTATAAGCTAGTAAGTGTATTGAAATTCACTGTTTCACTTGCATGAGCGAATATCGCTTGGTTAAAGTCGCCGAGTACCGTCATTTTTGCGGCAGGGAAGAGGCGTTTTAAAAACTCGAATTGAAATGGAGAATAATCTTGTGCTTCGTCTACGAGTATATGTTTAATGGACCTGTTCGTTTGGAAGCCTTCAATTAATTCTTTTAAAAGTAAAAATGGAGTCGCATCCTCGTAATATAGCTTTCCTTCATCTAGCATGTTTACTGTTAATGAGCAAATATCATCCCATTCTTTCGGTTTTTTCCCAGTAACCCATGATGCATCTGTGAAGAGTTGTTTATATATGCCTGTAAAATTGATGAAACGCAATGTTTGAACGCCTTTACGAAGCGGCTTCAATTTTTTGCGGACAATCATACGTCCGAGTACTTTCGTTTCTTGTTCATAATCATTAAAGGAATTGTCGTCAAAATCGCCTTTTTTCTGTAAATATTTATAAGCTTTTTGATATTCATCTTTACTAAGTAATTCAATTTCTTCTTCTACCCAAGGCTTTTTCAGTTCTGCTTTTTCAATTGCGTCTATTTGTTTGTTTAGCCAATCCGTTAACTTCTCAATTCGATTATGGAACCGGAGGGAGGAATCAGTATTATAAAATTGCTCTGTGATTTCTTTAGCAGAGGCAATCAGTTTCCCTCTAAATTTCATTCCTCTAAATAGCATGCCTGAAGATTCAAGAGATTGTCTGTACGCTCTAATCATCTCAAAAAATTGAGTAGATGCTTTAAATCGAATGCTTGTATTTCTAGTTTTATAATTTGCGCTATTCGTTTCAGTTAGCATATATTCTAATTGCTCATAAGGATCCTCAACATCAAATGACTTACTTAGTCTATGGTTTAAATATTCTTGGAATGTGACTTGCTGCATATTTTCTTCGCCGAGTTCAGGTAGTACGTTAGATACGTAACTATTGAACATCGAGTTAGGGGAGAAGAGAATAATTTGATCTGCTTTTAGCCATTCGCGATATTTATATAGTAAATAGGCGATTCGTTGCAGGGCAGCTGACGTTTTACCACTACCAGCAGCTCCTTGAACGATAAGTAGTCGCCCTTCATCGTGACGGATAATTTCATTTTGCTCGCGCTGAATCGTAGCAACAATACTTTGCATATGTTTGTTTGTTCCTTTTCCGAGCGCTTGTTGCAGGATTTCATCTCCAATTGTGAGGCTCGTATCGAACATAGAATCAATCTCGCCATTTTGAATAATATATTGTAATTTCTTCTCCACATTGCCTCGGATTACGCCTCCCGGTGTGCTGTACTCAGCCGGTCCTGGTGGATAATCGTAGTAAACACTTGAAATTGGTGCGCGCCAATCGTATATAAGAAAATTTTCTCCGCTTGCATCGGTAAGTGTAGCAACGCCGATATAAATTTGCTCTGCGCCAGATTCTCCTTCTTCTTTGAAATCGATTCGTCCGAAGTAAGGTGCTTTATGCATACGGCGTAGTGCGGCAAGTCGATTAAAGGTGTGCTTATGGGTGATTTGTGTTACGGCTAGTGACTGAGCTTGTTGTCTTAAGTTGATAACTGTTTCAAGATAATCGTCAAAAGTATCAGTGTTAACTTTTACATCATCCCAGAAGTGTTTACGAATGTTGATTACTTCTGCCCGGCGTCTGCCAGTGTCACTTTCCAGTTTATCAATTTGCTCCGTAATAGTTTCTATTACGCTATCCAATCGTTTTTGCTCTTGATCAAGTTTTTTGTTCATACGTAAGCACTCCTTTAAAAGTGAAAAATAGAGGTTGACTGAAGATGTGTTTTGGTGTAAAATTAAGATACGGATAAATACATTCTCTTGTTTTTTAAGAATGCGTTTCTGTACTAATTTAACATAGTTTTTTAATTTAATCAATGATAATGAGATAAACCTTGGTTCCGTGTGTGATGGAATCGAGGTTTTTTGTGTTGAATGGAGTAAGGTGGAGGAGTATATCGATTTATCGGCAAAAAACTACTACAAAATAAAAAAGCTTGGGATATCCCAAGCTTTTTTCACTTCATTATTTCTTTGCGTCTTTTTTATCGTCAGCTTTTGGTTCTTCGAAAAGATCTTTCAAATCTTTATCGTCAACTTTTACGTCAGCTTTTTTGATTTCTTTCATCATAAGATCGTTCATAAATTGAGCGTCTTGTGTTTTTTCTTGAACTACTTCTTTTTTGATGTCAGCTTTTGCTTGATCGAAAGTTTTGTCAGCATGAGTATCAGTTACTTTAATGATATGGTAACCATGCTGTGTTTTTACTGGTTCACTTACTTCGTCTTTTTTCAGCTTACGAGCAGCTTCATCGAATTCTTTAACCATTTTATCTGGTCCGAAGAATCCTAAGTCGCCACCTTTTTCTTTTGAACCTGGATCTTCAGAGTACTTTTTCGCTAACTCTTCGAAAGATTTACCTTGTGCAAGTTCTTCTTTCACTTTTTTGGCAGTCTCTTCATCTTTTACAAGAATATGGCTTGCTTTAATTTCTTGCTTATAGTTTTCATATTTTGCTTTTAAGTCTTTATCAGTGATCGATTTTTCAATTGCTTGTTCTTGAGCTAATGAAGCGCGAACACCATTTTTGACTGTTTCTTCTTTAAGACCTTGTTGTTTCATTAGTGTATCGAATTGGTCACCGACTTGCTTTTTCATTTCATCGAACTTTTTGTCTACTTCTTTTTCATCGACTTTGTAGTTTTTAATAAGTACTTTTTCCATAACCATGTTATTTAGTACTTGTTTACCAGCTTGTGTCTTCATTTGATTGTAGAACTCTTCTTTAGTGATGTCACCAGCTTTAGATGTAACAATTTTGTCTGATGATGATGTTCCACATGCTGATAATGCGATTACACTTGTTGCGGCTAAGGCAAGCATAGCTTTCTTCATTCAATAAACACTCCTACTATTATGTATTTTTAATTTATCCCGTACAAATGAAGAAACGCCTTATGATAGGTTATTTTCGTTCATAAGAACCTGATTAAGTCTCACTGATGTCTTTGCTTTTTTTTATATGTAAAAGCACGCTTAACAGGGCTTACCTAGGCTTTAGGATAAAGTTTAGATGCGTGTCGTTTATTTCATAGTATAAGCAATATGTACAAAATTTAATATATCATATTTCGACGGGTTTTCCTATTGATAAAGAAATTTTAACCAGTTTGTGTCAGATTTTGAAAGGGTACCATATTGGGCGTATGTCGCATATATAGAAAAGAGGAGGGGATGGGGGATGAATTCTCAACTTATTTTATTACTTGTACTGTTTATTTTATTGGTTATAGTAGGTATAATTTGCTTATAGAGGAAAAAAATGAGGAAGGGGCTTTCCTTCCTCACTTTCCATGGAATATAATTTCTATATAACTAGAAATTAATAGAATGGTAATACATACATTAATAACTCGAAAGACACCGGGCTGGCGGCTCGCAGATATTTGTTTTCGCTCACACAGTGTATGTGTCATGAAATTCGTGTAAAATATAACAAGAAGTGCGAATGCAACAAAAACAACGGTTATAAGAGTCATGAGGCGAGACCTCCTTTTGGCTAAAATACATATACTTTATATATTGTATCATACGATATTTTGTTCGTGTTACAAAATTCAGAAATAGAAGACTTTGTGTTAGGAAGCGAGGGAGAAAATGGACGTTGTAAGAAGACTAGAACAAGCTGAATATTACGTAGACCTACTATTTAAAATGATTGATGAAGAAAAGTGTCCATTTTATTCTTTAATCATAAAGAAAAAAGCTCGTAAAAAAGACATTGAACGTATACTAAAACTTTGTGAAAAGCTGAACGAACAATATGTAGTGGAGAAAGCAGAAGGCCTTCTATTGTTTGATGCGCTGTTAGATCAATTTGAAAAAGCGCTTCCACATCAGCTCGAAGTAAACGAAACTGCGGAAGCGCTAGCAAAACAGGGTTTATTTGTGCCACTTATGAATGAATTCTTACGCATGATTGCGAAAGGATAAATAGATTATTTCTTAACTAATTTTTGATCGGTCTCCGTAAAGTTCTCCTCAATATTCTCTAATGATTTCTCAAAAATATCGATGAAGTCCTGTCCGTAAATATTGCGAAGGATCGCAATAAGTTCGATATTTTCTGGGAACTTACCGTAAAAATTACGAAGTTCAAGTGCCCCATTAAAAACAGAATTATTTTCAGGGTCATACTCCTCCATTAAGCGAAGTAGTAATTCTTCCCCTTTGTCTGTAATTTCAATGTACGTATTTCGTTTATCATCTTCTTTTTTAGAGAATACAAGATAGCCGCGTTCTTCTAACTTTTTAGAGAAGTTAAACGCCGTTGATACGTGCATAACTCCAAACTTAGCAATTTCAGAAATAGAAGCCCCTTTTAAATGATAAGCGATTGATAAAATATGATGCTCGTTAATGTTTAAATCATAAGGTTTAATCCATTGTTGCCAATCTTTCTCTACGCATTTCCATAACGCTTTTGATAATTGAGCAATACGTTGGCTGAAAATCATCGCTTCTTTTACCGAGTAATCTTTTTCTCCACTTTTCATTTACTCACCCACTTTAACATTCTTTTTTCATTATTATCTATTATGCCAGTAAAATAAAAATTAATAAAGTCTTTTTGTGAGAATTGTGAAAATTTTTCGGAAAAATAACATTCTATACAAATCATGCATATCTATGGAAGCGTTTTATGAGTCAAGAATACATGTGTTGTCTTTACATGTTAAGGGATAACATATATTGTAAATGCATAAAAACACGGCATATCTATGTGATATGCCGTGTTGAGGTCAATTCTTATGAAAAATATTTGTTATATGCAAAAAACTAAGCAGGAATATGTTTACGCTTTTTCTGGAACGGCTTCTTGTAGTTTCTCAATTGACTTTTGAATGTCTAAAATTTCTTTTTCAATATGTCGTTTGTTTTGAGAAATATCTTGTTTCCAGTTAGAAAGAGTGTCATGCATATCGTCTTTTAGTTCTTGGAATACTTCTTTACCTTCTGAAGCAGTTTCAACGATTTGACGCTTTAATAACTTTGTATCAGCTGTAATATCAGCTAATGTCTTTTTAATATCAGTCCCTTTTTCTTTCAGCTTACCACGCATAGCTTTACCAGAAGAAGGAGTTGAGAAAAGAACGGCTAGACCAGCAACTGCTCCGCCGCAAAGTACACCTGTAATAAAGGATTTAGCTTTTGACATAAAAGGAAACCTCCTTATTTTTTGTTCGTATTCATGATGTATAAAAGTGTGCATATCTTTAAGACAAGGGGAAGAAAAGCGAGCTTTTCTCTCTTGTACATGCTATGCACAAAAAAACATACCCCGGCATTTTTTGTGAAGAAACAAGCCATACAATAAATGCCAGAGGAATCGGCTTGTTATGTATTACTTCTTATTATAGTGGCACTATTTCACACTATTTGCAATTGTACTTGCGATGTTTTGTAAATTTTCCATTGTATATTCATTTTGGTGTGATTTCCAAACAGCACCGAAACCATCGTTTTCACCGTAGCGTGGAATTAAATGAAGGTGGAAGTGGAATACAGTTTGTCCAGCTTTCTCGCCGTTATTGTTAAGCAAGTTGAAACCAACTGGATTAAATTCTGCTTTCATTGCATTTGCGATTTTTGGAACGACAGCAAAAATATGTGATGCGATTTCTGGCGTTAACGCAAAAATGTCTTGTTTGTGTACTTTCGGAATAACAAGAGTATGTCCTTTTGTTACTTGACTAATATCTAAAAATGCGAGTACATGTTCATCTTCGTATACTTTTGAGCAAGGGATTTGCCCATCAATGATTTTACAAAAAATACAATTGTCCGCTGTATGATTCATCGATCTCATCCTTTCAAATAGCCTTAGCCGTATTTTACCATAATTACATAGGAGAACAAACACGAAAAACAGGAAGCTGACTCAGCTTCCTGTTTTCTGAAGAGGGATTGAAAAAGCATTTTTTATAATTTACGGTTCGCAGACACCTCATTTATATAAGAAATGCACGGTAAATCGGCTAAAGTTTCTGCCGTAGACACCCCATTTTCAAGTGAAATGAATTGCAATCTTTTTTTAAAATGAAATTGTTTATTTTTTAAAACAGTATATGCTCTTTCGGAGACACCCCGTTTCGAAAATGAAACAAATTATCTGGTTATGTGTAAATTTCATTGTCCAACTTGGACACCCCATTTCATGATGACTTCACTATGTTGTTGTACTCATCAATTGGTGGTTGCTTTTTCAATGTGTTCCTTCTTCACTAATTATGATGTCCGCTTTCGTAAAAATATATGCCAAGAAATTTAAATTTTTTTTAAAAGACATCGATACTATGTAGTGCACCATGATTTTTGGTAAGATGAATATATACATTTCTTACAAAAGAGAATGAATATAAATGAAGAAAGTGGTGTCGTATGAGCGAGTTATTGCGTGTAGAAAGTGTTACAGGAGGATATACGAAACGACCTGTACTGCAAAATGTTTCGTTCTCTGTTAATAAAGGCGAACTTGTCGGCTTAATCGGTTTAAATGGAGCTGGTAAAAGTACGACAATTAAACATATCATCGGTTTAATGGAGCCGAAAAAAGGAACTGTCACAATTAACGGAAAAACAATTCGTGATGATATGACAGCGTACCGTTCTAGTTTCTCCTTCATTCCAGAAACGCCAGTATTATATGATGAGTTAACGTTAGAAGAGCATTTAAAATTAACAGCGATGGCGTACGGTGTAGATGAAAAACAATATGAAGAACGCGTAGGACAATTATTACAAGAGTTTCGCATGAAAAATCGTTTGAAATGGTTTCCGTCTCATTTCTCAAAAGGGATGAAACAAAAAGTGATGATTATGAGTGCATTTTTAGTTGAACCATCACTTTACATTGTGGACGAACCTTTCGTTGGGCTTGATCCGTTAGCGATTCAATCACTCCTTCAAATGATGGATCAAATGAAAAAGAGCGGTGCGGGCATCTTAATGAGCACACATATTTTAGCGACGGCAGAGCGCTATTGTGATTCATTCATTATTTTGCATCAAGGTGAAGTGAGAGCGATGGGAACATTATCAGAACTTCAATCCGGATTTAATATGCCTGGTGCAACGTTAGATGATATTTATATTGCATTAACAAAGGAAGAAGATTATGAATAGCACAGCGTTATGGAAAGAACGATTTCGGCACTTTCTAAAAGAAGTTCGTACATATAGTAAATACGTATTTAATGATCATTTGAAATTTATTTTCGTATTTATCATCGGTGCAGGAGCGTATTATTACCAGCAATGGTTACAAACGTTAACACCTTCGTTCCCGACAGCGATTGTTATGGCAGTCTTACTGGGCCTTGTATTAACAGCTGGATCAATCCAAACGTTATTAAAAGAAGCAGACCTCGTTTATTTACTGCCAGTTGAAGAAAAGTTAAAGCCTTACTTTACAAAGGCATTTCTCTTTACGTTTATGATTCAGTTATACATAATCGCAATGGTAGCAGCTGCGCTTGCCCCGTTATATTTCCAGCAAATGAAACAAACAGGAGCGGCGTACATATGGCTTGTAATCGCGTTTGTCATTGTAAAGGCGTGGAATTTATTTGTAGCGTGGGAAAAATCATTTTTAACAGATCAAAGCGTTCAAAGAGCCGATTGGTTCATTCGTTTTATTTTAAACGGCTTATTTGTGTATTTCCTTGTAGAACGTACTTCAGTCATTTTTACTGGTGTAATTGTCTTTTTAATGGTTCTATACCTTGCTGTTATGTATCAAAAGGTGAAGGGAAAGCCACTGAACTGGGAGTATTTAATTTCTGAAGAAGGTAAAAAAATGATGCTGCTGTACCGCATTGCGAATATGTTCGTTGATGTACCAGCGTTAAAAGAGAGAGTATCACGCCGAAAATGGCTTGATTTCGTTCTTTCGATGATTGGTGAGAAACGTACATATTTATACTTATATACGAGAACATTTTTAAGGTCAGGTAACTATTTCGGATTATATGTGCGCCTGCTCGCTCTTGGCGGGATTATTCTTTACTTCATCCCATTTTTATATGGACGCTTTATCGTAAGTCTTATTTTCTTATACTTAATCGGCTATCAGCTATTAACCCTTTGGAAACATCACCGCATGAAAATTTGGCTTGATTTATATCCAGTAGGGGGAGATGAGAAGAAGAAAGATTTTCTTACTTTATTAAATGCGATTCTCATCATCGGTAGCGTTGTGTTTACAGTTATATTTGCACTTGCGACGAAAGATTTCATCATGACCGGCATTTTATTTGTAGTAAGCATATTATTTAGTATTGGTTTCGTTTATCAATACGGTGCGAAACGCATTGAGCGTTTAAACTGAAAGGAATGAACCTATGATTACATATGAAGAGAAGGTTATAAAAGAATTGGAGCAGTGGAAAGCTACATTCATGAAGGATTCTTCTATGATGACACGGTTCTCTAAAAAAGTGCAGACGAAAGTGCAACAACTAGTGCCCGCGAAAGTGCAAAAGGTACTAACAGAAACGATTCGGATGATGGTGCAAACAATTAGTGCTGGATCAAACTTCATAAAACCGAAGCTAAAAGAAACGAACTGGTCACTGCAAAGACGAGATGATGAAGTACGTAAAAAAATGGATGAGTACAAAAAAGTCGCAGCGGCAGAAGGGGCTGGAACGGGAGCAGGTGGTATTCTCCTCGGTCTTGCTGATTTTCCGCTTCTACTTACCATTAAAATAAAATTTTTATTCGATGCAGCAACATTGTACGGATTCGATACGAGTAAAAAAGAAGAGCGCCTTTTTATCCTTCACGTTTTCCAACTTGCTTTTTCGAGTGATGATCACCGAAAAGAAGTATGGAAAGCAATCGAAACGTGGGATACAGAAGAAGAAAATCATATGGACTGGGAAAAGTTCCAAACAGAGTACCGAGACTATATTGATTTAGCGAAAATGCTGCAGCTCGTCCCGATCATCGGTGCCCCGGTCGGCGCGTATGCGAACTATCAATTACTGCAAAGGCTTGGGGAAGTGACGATGAATTGTTATCGTATGCGATTGCTGAATAGAAATTAATTTGCGTTAAAAAAAGCATCCTAAATTACACATTTAGGATGCTTTTTTTATTTTTATTCATATTTTTTATTTTTTTACCAATAATATACAAATAAAGTTACTTGAGCTTACTTTACTGTATTTAGGGGTGCAAAATATGAAAGTATCAATATTTATTACTTGTGTTGCAGATGTTTTTTATCCAGAAGTAGGGAAAGATGTTGTGGAAATTCTTGAAGATTTAGGGTGTGAAGTTGATTTTCCAAAAACTCAAACTTGCTGCGGACAACCTGCTTATAATAGCGGGTATGTGAAAGAAACAAAAACAGCTGCAAAACATATGATTGAAGCCTTTGCTAGTTCAGAATATGTTGTGGCACCATCGGGGTCTTGCGCTATGATGGTTCACGAGTTTTCTAGCTTATTTTCTGAAAGTGAAGCAGAGTGGAAGAAAAAAGCTACTGAACTTGGAAATAAAACATATGAATTCACACAATTTCTTGTTGAAGTATTAGGAAAAGAAGACTTAGGTGCGGAGCTTCATAAAAAAGCAACTGTTCATACATCTTGTCATATGAGCCGATTAATGGGGATTAAGGAACCGCCGCAAAAATTATTAAAATGTGTAAAGGGACTGGAAGTTGTTTCACTGCCGCATAATTATGATTGCTGCGGATTTGGAGGGACATTCTCAGTGAAAATGCCAGAAATATCTGAGCAAATGGTTGAGGAAAAAGTAAAGCATATTATGGAAACCGGTGCGGAATTGTTAATTGGGATGGATTGTAGCTGCTTAATGAATATAAAAGGACGTTTAACACGTAATGGTTATCCAATTGATGTAAAACATATTGCTCAAGTATTAAATGAAGATCGAAAATAAGAGGGGGATATAGAGATGGGAATGAAAATTGGGAACGATCCCTTTCATAAGCGTACTGAAACAGGCATTGGAGATCAATTTATGCGACAGGCTGTCAGGAAAGCGCAAGATGGTCTTAGAATCAAGAAATTAAAAGCTACTGAGAGTCTTGGGAATTGGGAGGAATGGCGAGCTTTAGGAGAAGAAATTCGAAAGCATACATTAGAAAACCTTGATTATTATTTATATGAGCTGAGTGAAAATATTGAGAAAAACGGTGGTTTTGTTTATTTTGCAAAGACTGCAGAAGATGCAAGGGAATATGTAAAAGAGATTGTAAAAAAGAAAAATGCGAAAAAAATTGTGAAATCAAAATCTATGGTAACGGAAGAGATTAGTTTAAACGAAGCGATTGAAGAAGCTGGAGCGGAAGTGTTAGAAACAGATCTTGCTGAATTTATTCTACAAGTGAACGACCACGATCCTCCCTCGCATATTGTTGTTCCGTGTCTTCACAAAGATAAAGAACACATTTGTGAAATATTTAAAACAAAGTTAAATTACACTGGAACATCTGACCCTACGGAAATGGCGAGGTTTGTAAGAGATTATTTACGTGATGATTTTTTTGCAGCGGATATAGGGGTGACTGGATGTAACTTTGCTGTTGCAGAGTCTGGGTCAATTTCTATCGTAGCAAACGAAGGAAATGCAAGACTTACGACGACACTTCCGAAAACGTTAATTACAGTTATGGGGATGGAACGTATCGTTCCGACGTGGGAAGAGCTTGATGTTTTAGTAACACTGCTATGCCGAAGTTCTGTAGGACAAAAGTTAACAAGTTATATTACAGGGTTAACTGAGCCGGGCGGGACAGATGGACCTGAGGAATTTCATTTAGTCATTGTTGATAATGGCCGTTCTGATATTGTAGGAACAGAATTCCAAAGTGTCCTTCAGTGCATTCGTTGCGCGGCATGCATTAATGTGTGTCCTGTATACAGGCATATTGGTGGACATGCATATGGCTCTATTTATCCAGGACCAATTGGAGCTGTGTTGACACCGCTTTTAGGGGGATATGATGAATATAAGGATTTACCTTATGCATCTAGCCTTTGTGGTGCTTGTACAGAAGCGTGTCCAGTGAAAATCCCGTTACACGACTTATTAATTAAACATCGCAGCCGCATTGTAGAAGAAAAACAATCACCCGTAGCTTGGAACGTGGCTATGAAAGGTTTTGAAAAAGCGGTGAAGAGTCCTAGACTATTTTCTTTTGCAGCGAAGAGCGCTCCGTATGCATTAAAACCTCTTGCAAAAGGAGATAAGATCGAGCGCGGCATTGGGCCGTTAAAAGCTTGGACGGATGCGAGAGATTTTCCAGTTCCGAAAAAACAACCGTTTCGAGAGTGGTTTGAAAAACACGTAAAGGAGAACGATGATGGCAATCCAAAATCGTGAGGAATTTTTACTCCAATTATCAGAAAAGCTTGGTAGGAAACGTCCAGAGGCAGTGAAAAAACCAAACTGGTCTGTTTCCCCGCAGTGGAATGTTTTTGACGGACTTTCGCAAGACGAACTTGTATTACAGTTAATGGAGCACTGTGAAGTAATTCATACAGAAGTGAAGCGAACAACAAAGGAAAATCTTGTTGAAACATTGGGGTCTTTTATAACAGATTGGAATATCAAATCTGCTATGTATGCGAATGATGAGCGCTTTAACGAGTATGGTCTTACTCCACTTTTCAACAATGAAGGCACAACACATTTTCGTGCATGGGGATTAGATGATAAAGAAGAGGACATAGCATTTGCGAAAGCTGCTGACCTTGGTATTACGTTCAGCGATATGACCCTGGCAGAATCGGGAACCGTTGTGCTTTTTAATGACGGGTTAAAAGGAAGGCATGTTAGTTTGCTTCCAGAGTCATATATTGCAATCGTTCCTAAAAGTACGATCGTACCAAGGTTAACCCAAGCTACAAAACTGATTCATGATCAAAGTAAAGCGGGAGAAAACCTGCCGGCTTGTGTGAACTTCGTTTCTGGTCCATCAAATAGCGCGGATATTGAAATGAACCTTGTCGTAGGTGTACATGGGCCGATCCGGACAGCGTATATTATTGTGGATGATCAATAATGAAACACACATGATGTATAAGAATGCTGAAAATAGAAAGCACTGGCTGTATTAACGGCCAGTGCTTTCTATTTTGCGTACCCTTGTGAAAGTTAAAGACCAAGTCCACTGTAGCTGACTCCAACTATGACTAATATGATAAAGAGCACAATGAGTAATATATAGCCGCTACTAACGCCCTTACCATCTTGTCCAGCTTCACCGCCGCCGCTACCACCTTTACCGCCAAATCCCATATGAATGTCCTCCTTATTGCTATATATTGTTTATACTTTTCTAGATGCATCAAGAAGTTCCTTTTAAAACTCTAATTAACTTGCAAATCGTTCCTTTTTATTTTACAATTTATTTACCGACCGGTAAGTAAAAATGAGTGAGGTACAGTATGACAAAGAATTTACAAACATCGCAGAACATTGTAGAGGCATCATTTAAATTAATGGCAGAGCACGGCATCGAGAAGATGAGTCTTTCAATGATTGCAAAAGAAGTTGGCATATCAAAGCCAGCTATTTATTATCATTTTCCATCTAAAGAAGCATTAATTGATTTTTTATTTGAAGAAATTTTTTCTGGATATCAATTCGTGGGTTACTTCGATAAAGACCAATATACGAAAGAAAACTTTGCAGAAAAATTAATTGCAGATGGTTTACATATGTTGTCGGAGTATAGAGGTCAAGAAGGTATATTACGCGTTATAAATGAATTCATCGTAAGTGCGACGCGAAATGAAAAGTATCAGAAGCGCTTATTTGAAATACAAGAAAATTTCTTAAATGGATTCCACGATTTATTGAAGCAAGGTGTGGAACTTGGTGTTGTGTCAGAAAATGGAACAGAAGAAAACGCGCATACGTTAGCGCTCGTTATTGATAATATGAGTAATTACATATTAATAGGATTCCAGTTAAAGTATAAAGAAATTTGGATTCGAAATGTGAAAAACGTAATGAAGGAGGACTAAAGATGAAAATGCAAAAAAACTGGTGGCTTGGTTTTCTTGGATTTGTGGGAGTGTATAAAATCCCAGGTATGATTGAAGCTTTTCAAGCGGATAAAGGTTGGTTTGCATTAATCGGTTTCGTGTGGTTACTTTGGTTCGGATATTTTATTCCTGAGAAGAAAGATAATTGAATTTCAATTTTCTGTAAAGTTATGTAAAATAAAACTTGAGAGTATTCATATATTAGATTAATAGATTTGGAGTGGTTACATGGATCCATTGAAAAATGAAATTCATCCTGACATGGTTAAGGTGTGGAAAATTCGTGCTGTAATTGAAGAAGGGATAGGTATTCTCGTCATCCTAGTATACCTTTTCCTCATGATAAAGTTTGACTGGTGGGCGTGGATTTTGTATGTGCTGATCGGGTTAACAGTTGCACTTGCACCATTTGAGTACTTCGTATTCCCAAAACTTCGTCAGCGTTATTATAGCTACCAACTAAATGAAGAAGAACTTGAAATTCAGCACGGTCTTTTCGTTGTAAAGCGCGTATTAGTACCGATGATTCGTGTACAGCACGTAACGATTGAACAAGGGCCAATTATGAGAAAACATGGATTAGCAGAATTACATATTTCAACAGCGGCAACTTCTCATAGTATTCCAGGCTTAACGATGTATGAAGCGGAAATGTTAAAAACGAGAATCGCAGAATTAGCGAAAGTGAGTGATGAGGATGTATAAGAGGCAGCATCCCATTACGATGTTATTAGAATTAAAAATAACAGACTTTATACCATTACTTATTTTCATGTTTAGTTTAAATGGAAAGTTTCCATTTTGGTATTTAATTCCCGCTGGATTCGGTTTACTCACCGTCTTTTCAGCATTTGAGAAATGGTATTACACAACATATTGGGTTGAAAATAACGTATTACATGTTAAACAAGGGCTCTTTGTGAAGAAGGAGAGCTACTTAAATAAAGAACGTGTTCAAACGATTAATACAAGTTCTAACGTGTTATATCAAATGCTCGGTTTAAAGAAAATTCAAATCGAAACAGCTGGCGGAGGCGATGATGCAGAAGTAAGCCTAGCTGGTATTACGGAAGATGAGGCGAAGGAGCTTATTTCCTTACTAAATGAGCCAACTCCAGAAGTGAAAGCAGAAGAAACGTTAGACGAAGTAGTAGAAAAAGAAGTCATCACAGAGGAAAAGCAAGCGACAGAGTACAAATTAACTTTGAAAGAAATTTTATTAGCATCTGTTACATCTGGTCAATTTGGATTATTATTTTCCTTAATATTTTTTGTGTATCATCAAGTAGATGAGTATATTCCGAAATGGATCAAACATAGAGTAGAGTCTTATGTTATGGACCATGATATATATGGTTGGATTTATATGGTAGCTATTTTACTTGTCCTTTCTTGGATTATATCTACAATTGGCTACGCATTAAAACATGGGAATTTCACGGTGAATCGAAAAAATGATGAAGTGCGTATTTCTCAAGGTTTGCTTGAAAGGAAAGAGCTTGTACTAAAGTTACACCGTATTCAAGGTATTACGATAAAAGAAGGTATTTTACGTCAGATGTTCGGTTATTGTGCTGTACAAGTAGAAGTCATTCAAAGTAAGGGAATGGGAGAAGAGAAGGACAAAGTTACACTGCATCCGATTATTCGAAAGGATCGTGTGCAAGATTTACTTGTACATTTACAATTACCATACGAACTGAATACAAACATTATTTCATTACCAAAAGCAGCATTGCGCCGTTATTTAATAGATAGTTTTTTACTCTTTGCTATGCTGGCAATTCCGATTACAGGAATAAGCATATACTTTGAAAAGTATTTCATTATGTGGGCTTTATTACCGCTCGCTATCCTTATCTTTACACTTGGATACGCAACATTTAAAACAAATGGTTACAGTGTAAATGGAGAGCAAATTACAATTGTATATCGTAGTGTTGGAAAATATACAGGGCTTGTAAGAAGAAGACACGTCCAATCAATTGAAAAGACACAGTCATATTTCCAGCGCCGAGCGGGTTTATGTACTTACAAGTTTTCTAGTGCATCATCGAATTATAAACTAGAGCATATAAGAGTAGAAGATGCAGAGAGAATGCAGGATTGGTATAAGAAGAGAATATGTGGGGATTAACTTGAAAAGGCTTGCCTATTATGAAAGGCAGGCTTCTTTGTTATAGAGAAATAAGTAGCTTGTAATCGGACTAGGTTTTCTTTAGTTTAATCCATATATTCGTACAACTACAGTGCACATTTATTAATATGTATTAGAAAAAAGGTAGTACGCTTCTATTTCTAGAAATTTTGTGGAATTTTTGATATAAATGGTATACTAAAATAGAAATAGTATTAGGAGGTTATATATGATAAGTCAGTTGAAAAGAGAAGCACTTGATGCATTAAAAGGAAAATGGGGATTAGCGGTAGGGGCAACCTTATTACTTGGAATCCTTATTGGAGCTGTTGAACTTCTAACCACAGGTGTTTTCTCAATGTTTTGGGGTTGGCAAGAAGCAAGTGATTCGCTTGCAGTAAGTATTATTGCAATGCTTATTATCGGCCCGTTAACAACGGGTGCCTATTACCTTGTTTTAAATGTAATTCGTGGGACTAATGCTAGTATCGGTCATTTATTTAGATGGTTTAGCGATGGAAGTAAGTTTATGAAGGCATTTTTAACATATTTACTAATGTATGTATACGTAATTCTATGGACATTACTTCTTATTATTCCGGGTATTATTAAATCATTTTCTTATTCTATGACGTATTTTATTTTGAATGATCATCCAGAATATACAGCGAATCAAGCAATTACCGAAAGTCGCCGTATGATGAACGGGCATAAAATGGATTACTTTTTACTATGCTTAAGTTTCCTTGGCTGGTTCATTTTAAGTATTCTTACTGTAGGAATCGGTTTTTTATGGTTAGCACCTTATTTCTACTCGACATCGGCAGCATTTTATGAAGAGATTTCAAAAGAATATTATAAAACAGAAGGTACTACTTTCTAATAAAGCATCTAAACCACCTCCCCTAAAGAATATAGGGAGCGGATGGTTTAGATGTTTTGATATGTATTCTGTTTTTGGGGTTCACTTCAAAACTCTTCCCTCTATGTTTTATCATAGAGGGTTATTTTTTTATATAAAAATGATAGGAAATAATGAATAATATATATGGAAGAAAAAAGTGAGGTGAATGAGATTGAGTAAATTTTTAATTCCGTATTCCTTTTCTGTATTAAGTTTCTTTATTTCAGTAACGGTACTTGATTTATATGATAGGATGGGAAAAACTAATGAGATGACTTCGCCGACCATACTTGGAAAGGTAATTCAATCTACTGCGCAAATGGGAGTCCTTACATTGTATTTCGGAGTACCTATCATTTTAGGTGGATGTCTTCTTGGTGAGCTATTGTTTAGAGGTATCATTTTACGATTTAAACTAAGCTATATTACATCTTTATTATTATATCTACTTTTAGCTTTTAGTATTGTTTTCGTAACGGTAGGGATTCCAACTGCATATGAAAATCGTAGTACTTTTTTCATGGGAATAACTATGATTTGCGCTGTTACATTCTTTGTGGGTCGGGATATATGTGAGAAAAAACAAGTTAGTAATGGAATGGGAAAATGAAATACACGTGTCCATGTTGCGGATATAAAACATTAGAAGAAGAATCGCCAGGTACATATGAAATTTGCAGTATATGTTATTGGGAAGATGATGAGGTTCAGTTTAACGATCATGACTATGAAGGTGGGGCAAATGAAGCTTCGCTAAGACAAGCACAGAAAAATTTCATTGCGTTTGGCGCTTGCGAGGAATGTTGTGTGGGATTAGTTAGAAAGCCGACTAGTGAAGATGTGAAGGATGTTAGTTGGAAGCAAATTTGTTAAGCAGCTTATAAATAAAAAATGTTATTACTCCATTCAACAGGAGGAATAACATTTTTTATTTAGTACTGAAAGAATTACAGTTGTCTAATAAGGAAAATCAATAAAGATGATAAAATAATAGGAAAAGCTAAACTAGTAAATCCTATTCATGGATATATTAGGAATGAATATAAAAGTATAGATGTATAGTCAACGTTGTGTATTTGATGTTATCATATTGTGATATGGAAATTTTTAATAGAAGAAGCAACTAACAATTTAAAGGTAGTGAAGCCTTTGTTGTATAAAGAAAATACTTAGTAGTCCTCAACAATATTAAAAATAAGATACGCATTTATATAATTTTAGTAGAAATGGGGTTTTAAAAAGGAATGAGTATAAGCATAACACGGCAAAAAATTTTAGCCGCCGCTTCTCAAATTGTTCAATTTAAAGGAGTAGCTAAGTTAACTTTAGAAGCAGTAGCAAAAGAAGCGGGTGTAAGTAAAGGTGGACTGTTGTATCATTTTTCAAATAAAGAAGCTTTAATAGAAGGTATGATACTTAAAGGCGTAGTGGATTATGAGGGGGCTATTCACAATAAAGTAGAGGAAGACCCAGAGAGGAAAGGCAGATGGGTGCGCTCTTTTGTAGAGGAAAGATTAAGTAATGAGAGAAGAACAGAAGAGTTGTCTAGTAGTATGATGGCAGCATTAATGCTAAAACCTGAACTACTTGAACCGTTACAACAATCATTTCAGCAACTGCAAAATAATATAGAAAATGATGAAATGGATTCAGTTTGTGCAACAATTATTAGATTAGCAGCAGATGGGTTATGGTATTCGGAATGTTTAGGGGTTGGAAGACTAAGCCCCGAATTAAGAGAAAAAGTGATTCGAGCTCTTGTTAAATCTTCTTATAAATAGAATATACAAACTATATAATATAAAATAATTCACCGTTGGCTATTTAATCCGATGGTGAATTATTTTTTTATTAGAATAATAGAACAATTTTATAGGGTGTTGAATTATAACCGTCCAGACGGTATAGTAATATTTGGTTTAAGAGGAAAATGAAACAAAAAAAGAATAAAAAATATTTTTAGCACACTATTCGAAAGGATAGGCCGCAAAGCTTAGAGTCTACGGTAATATTTATTGGTTACTAAGATCGTCTGGTTGCACATTTTTGATGCAACCAGACGGTCTTTTTTTGTTATATAAATATAAAAAATCAGGAGGAAATTATGCAAAAGAAAAGTACTAAAAGGCACATTTCAATGGTTTCATTAGTTTTTCTAGTATTATTTTCAGTGCTGAATGTATGGGCTCCAGTTATTCAAGCCGCTGTGATAAAAAATCCAGTGGACGAGATTAATATTTCCCGTACTGATGGCACAACATCTGAACCATATCAGGCCTCAGACGGTATGAAAGTAGAAGTGAAGTGGTCAGCTAAAGAGCAAATAAAAGCTGGAGATCAATTCACAATTGATATGCCAAAAGAATTTAGAAAAGACCTTATGAATATGAGTTTTCCTTTAAAAGATGCTGAAGGAAAAACAGTTGGTACATGTGAGATGAAAAAGGGTCTATTAACGTGTACTATGGGTGATTATGTAGAAGGAAAGAATAACGTTAAAGGTTCTTTATTTGTAGAATTCTACTTTGGTCTAGAAGCATATGATGGTGTCAAAAAAATCCCATTAGAATTTAACGTTGATGGTCAAATCGTAAATAAAGAAGTAAGTGTAAATAATACGACAGAGAGACCGAAGCCACAGCCCAATACAGATAATCTATTGAAATGGGGTTCTTATAATCAAGAAGATCCGTCTATTGCTGATTGGCTTGTATATGTAAATGCAACTGGAACAGAAATGCAAGATCTTAAATTAACAGACACATTAGGACCTGGGCATGAGTTAATTACAGACAGCGTAGTATTAGAAGAGGCTGTATTTGAAGATGGTTATGCAGCAACAAATATTAAGCCAGCAGATTTATCTGAAATTAAAATCAATGCAGCGAAAACTGGATTTACAATTGAATTTCCAGACAGTTCAAAAGGTTATATTTTAAGATATAAAACAAAGATTACAAATCCCGCTGCAAAGCCTCATAAAAATACAGTGAAATTAGAAGGTAAAAATATTGAAACTGAAGAAAAAGTAGGACAAGTATTCGTAAGTGGTGGGGGAGGAACCGGTTCAGGTGACGATAATCCACCTAGTATTGAAAAAAATATAGTTGATGAGAATGGTAAGCTTGTAGAGAATCAGCAGTTAACACAAATGGATCAACCTATTCAATACCAAGTTGGTACGCATATACCGAAAGATCCGCCTAAGTATACATCAATGGTAATTAGTGATGATTTAGAAGATGTTTTAGAAGTATTAGAGGCAAAAGTATATGATCAAAATGGCCAAGATATTACTTCTAAAGGAACACTAACGATAGATAAACAAAAAAGTGAAGTAACATTTACGTTCGGTGAGAGTTTTGACTATAAGTCATATGAAGACCAGATAATTAACTTGAATATTAAGGCGAAAATTAAAGCTGATGCAGACTTATCTTCTTACGTAGATAAGAAGATTCCTAATAAAGCAGAGTTACATTATGATGATAATAAATTAACATCGAATGAAGTAACGGTTACGCCGCCTGAACCTCCAAAAGACGGTACAGTAGCTATTCATAAAATAGATGCTGAGAATCCGAATAAAGGGTTAACAGGTGCAGAATTTGAAGTTCGAAATAGTGCGGATAAGGTTGTTGCAGTACTGAAAACGGACGAAAACGGTTTTTCGGTACCTCAAACTTTAGCTCCTGGGACGTATAAAGTTTATGAAACAGTAGCACCAGAAGGATATCAAAAATTAAAAAGTCCATTAGAAGTTACACTTCAAGCTGGAGAAACAAAAACAATTGAAATTAAAAATACTATGCAAAAGGGTCAAATTGAATTAAAGAAAATTGATTCGGAAAATGGTGAAAAACCATTAGCAAATGCAGAGTTTGATATAGTAAAAGACGGTGTAGTAGTTGAACATATTGTTACAGATAAAGATGGTAAGGCAATCTCTAAACCGTTAGCACCAGGAAAATATATTTTAAAAGAAACGAAAGCGCCTGAAGGATACCAATTAAAAGAAAAAGAGTTCGAAGTAAATGTAACAGGGGACGGCAGATTCCCAATAAAAGTAGAAAATACAATGGTAGACAAGGGTAATGTAGAAATTACAAAAATGGACAAAGAAAACGGTGCAGTATTAGCGGGTGTCGAATTTGAAGTCCAAAATGAGAAAAGTGAAGTAGTAAGAAAAGTAACAACGGATAAAGATGGAAAAGCAAACGTTTCAGATCTATCAGTAGGAAAGTACAAATTAGTAGAGACGAAAAGCTTACCAGGTTACAAGAAACTAACAGAACCAGTATCATTTGAGATTACAAAAGGTATGACGACAGTCCTATCATTGAAAGTAGAGAATGAGCAGTTAGACAAAGGTTCAGTAGAAATTACAAAAGTAGATAAAGACAGCCAAAAAGCATTAGCAGGCGTAGTCTTCGAAGTGCAAGATGAAAAAGGCAAAGTGGTGAAAAAAGTAACGACAGATAAAGATGGAAAAGCGCATGTCTCAGACTTATCAGTAGGAAAATACAAATTAGTAGAGACGGAAAGCTTACCAGGTTACAAAAAACTAACAGAGCCAGTATCATTCGAAATTAAAAAAGGTATGACAGAAGTCTTATCATTGAAAGTAGAAAATGAGCAGTTAGACAAAGGTGCAGTAGAAATTACAAAAGTAGATAAAGACAGCCAAAAAGCATTAGAAGGTGTAGTTTTCGAAGTGCAAGATGAAGCTGGAACAGTAGTAAAGGAAGTAAAAACAGATAAAGATGGTAAAGCAAAAATCTCTGATTTATTAGTAGGAAAGTACAAATTAGTAGAGAAAGAAAGTTTACCAGGTTATAAGAAACTAACAGAGCCATTATCGTTTGAAATTAAAAAAGGTATGACTGAGGTCCTATCATTAAAAATAGAAAATGAAATGGTAGATACGGGAAATGTAGAGATCACAAAGATAGATAAAGATAATAAGGCACCGTTAGCGGGAGTAACGTTTGTTGTCCAAGATGAAAAGGGCAATGAGGTGAAAAAAGTAACGACAGATAAAGATGGAAAAGCAAATGTTTCAGATTTACCTGTAGGAAAGTATGAATTAGTAGAGGTAGAAAGTTTACCAGGTTATAAAAAACTAGAAAAACCAGTATCATTTGAAATTAAAAAAGGTATGACGAAGTCTTTAACATTCACTGTAAAAAACGAAATGGTAGATACAGGTAATGTAGAAATAACAAAGATAGACAAAGATAGTAAAGCACCATTAGAAGGTGTTGTATTTGAAGTACGTGATTCAAAAGGGAAAGTAGTTACTAAAGTAAAAACGGATAAAGATGGAAAAGCAAACGTTTCAGATTTATCTATTGGGAAATATGAGCTGGTAGAAGTAGAAACACCAGCAGGATACAAACCGCTAGAAAAACCAATTTCATTTGAAATTGAAAAAGGTAGAGTAACAGCATTACAATTAACTGTCGAAAACGAATTAGTGGATACAGGAAATGTAGAAATTACAAAAGTAAACAAAGAAAATAAAGATGCTTTAGCTGATGCGGTATTTGAGATTCAAGATGAAGCAGGACAAGTAGTTGCTAAAATGGCGACAGATAAAAAAGGACACGCACAAGTTACTAATTTATCAGTTGGAACATACAAGTTGGTAGAGGTACAAGCACCAAAAGGATATAAGCAATTAGTAGATCCTATTACTTTCAAAATTGAAAAAGGCATGACAAAATCTCTTGCTTTAACAGTAGAAAACGAAATGTTAGACAAGGGAAATGTAGAAATTATAAAAGTAGATAAAGACAGCCAAAAAGCATTAGCAGGCGTAGTCTTCGAAGTACAAGATGAAGCAGGCAAAGTAGTAACAGAAGTAAAAACAGATAAAGAAGGTAAAGCAAATGTTACTGACTTATCAGTAGGAAAGTATAAATTAGTAGAGAAAGAAAGCTTACCAGGCTACAAAAAATTAACAGAACCAGTATCATTCGAAATCAAAAAAGGTATGACGAAAGTCTTATCAATGAAAGTGGAGAATGAGCAGTTAGACAAAGGTTCAGTAGAAATTACAAAAGTGGACAAAGAAAGTGGCGCGGCATTAGCGGGCGTAACCTTTGAAGTGCAAGATGAAAAAGGAAAAGTAGTAACAAAAGTAACTACGGGAGAAGAAGGAAAGGTAACGATTCCAGATTTATCCGTAGGAAAATATAAGTTAGTAGAGAAAGAAAGCTTACCAGGATACAAAAAATTAACAGAACCAGTATCATTCGAAATTAAAAAAGGTATGACAGAAGTTTTATCAATAAAAGTAGAGAACGAATTATTAGATAAAGGTTCAGTAGAAATTACAAAAGTAGATAAAGAAAGCCAAAAAGCGTTAGCAGGCGTAGTCTTCGAAGTGCAAGATGAGCAAGGAAAAGTAGTAACTGAAGTAACGACGGATAAAGAAGGAAAAGCAACAATTTCAGATTTATCAGTAGGAAAGTACAAATTAGTAGAGAAAGAAAACTTACCAGGCTACAAAAAATTAGCAGAACCAGTATCATTCGAAATTACAAAAGGTATGACGACAGTCCTATCGGTGAAAGTAGAGAATGAACTAGTAGACAAAGGTTCAGTAGAAATTACAAAAGTAGATAAAGACAGCCAAAAAGTATTAGAAGGCGTAGTCTTTGAAGTACAAGATCAAGCAGGAAAAGTAGTAACTGAAGTAACGACAGATAAAGACGGAAAAGCAAAAGTCTCAGACTTATCAGTAGGAAATTACAAATTAGTAGAAAAAGCAGGCTTACCAGGCTACAAAAAACTAACAGAACCAGTATCGTTCGAAATTAAAAAAGGTATGACGAAAGTTTTATCATTGAAAGTAGAGAACGAACTTTTAGATAAAGGTTCAGTAGAAATTACAAAAGTAGATAAAGAGAGCCAAAAAGCATTAGAAGGCGTAGTCTTTGAAGTGCAAGATGAGCAAGGAAAAGTAGTGAAAGAAGTAAAAACAGATAAAGAAGGAAAAGCAAAAATCTCAGATTTATCTGTAGGTAAGTACAAATTAGTAGAGAAAGAAAACTTACCAGGCTACAAAAAATTAGCAGAACCAGTATCATTCGAAATTACAAAAGGTATGACGACAGTCCTATCGGTGAAAGTAGAGAATGAACTAGTAGACAAAGGTTCAGTAGAAATTACAAAAGTAGATAAAGACAGCCAAAAAGTATTAGAAGGCGTAGTCTTTGAAGTACAAGATCAAGCAGGCAAAGTAGTAACTGAAGTAACGACGGATAAAGAAGGAAAAGCAACAATTTCAGATTTATCAGTAGGAAAGTACAAATTAGTAGAGAAAGAAAACTTACCAGGCTACAAAAAATTAACAGAACCAGTATCATTTGAAATTAAAAAAGGTATGACAGAAGTCCTATCGTTGAAAGTGGAGAATGAGCAGTTAGACAAAGGTTCAGTAGAAATTACAAAAGTGGCTGCTGGAAGCAAGACTGTATTATCAGGAGCTGTGTTTGAAGTTCATGATAATACAGGTAAAGTAGTAGCGAAAGTAACAACAGATAAAGAAGGAAAAGCAAAAGCCTCAGATCTATCTGTAGGTAACTACACACTTGTAGAAGTAGAAGCACCAAAAGGATATGAAAAATTAACTAATCCAATTCCATTTGAAATTACAAAAGGAATGATAAGTTCAGTTCAATTAGAAGTATTAAACAAATTGATTTCTTTAGCACCACCAGGTCCAGAAAAACCGGAAACAATGGATCCAGAAAAACCGGAACCACCGAAACCAGAAAAACCGGAAACAACGGATCCAGAAAAACCGGAAACAACGGATCCAGAGAAGCCTGGAAAAGAATTGCCGAAGACAGGGCAGAAAATGCCTGTGGAACCATATGTGGGAGCACTTCTTGTAATGATGAGTTTTGGCTTACTTGTATTAGGTAGAAAAAAACAGAGATAATGAAAGTGAAAAGGTATCCTCAAAGTATTTGAGGATACCTTTTTTTATTTGGCATAAAAAAGCATTTAGCAAAAGAACTGGATGCAAATAAAAAACACATTAGTAGACCTTTTTTGTTGCAAAAAAACTTTCGTAATACATGTAAGGTTGAAGTTTTAAGAAAAAGTTAAGGAACGAAAGTCACAATAGGCTTATCCAAAAAATATACGAGGTGGAATAAAAATGGAACAAACGAAACAAAAGTTAATACAAATTTTACTCATAGTAAATTTGGGGATTAGTACGTGTGCGGCTATCGGAGTAGGTTATGTAGCTTATAAACAAAGTAAAAGCCCAGATTTTTCAGAGATGGGTTCAAGGGGGCAGGGTAAGATGTTCCCGGGTAATGGTAATGGTCAATTCCAGCCGAATCAAGAACAATCGGGACAAACTCAAGAATAGGAAGGAGAATAGAGATTTGAAAAAGTGGATTATTATTTCAACCATTATTGTTGTAATAGGGGGAGCAAGCGCTTGGTTCTTTTTACATAAAACAGATAAAACGCAAGGTGTTGTGGCAGCTTCTCAAACAACGACAGTACAACAAGGAAAGCTGGAGGTAGCAGTTAGTGGTTCGGGTTCGGTTACAGCAAATACAGATCAAGATGTAACAGCGAAAGATACAATTCTTATTGTGGATACTATAAGTGTAGCGGCTGGAGATACAGTGAAAAAGGGTGACACACTTGTAACGTTTAAAAATGGTGCTGTTGTTACAGCTCCATATGACGGAGAAATTCAATCAGTTAGTGTGAAAAAAGGCGGCAAAGTGTCACAAGGAACAATTCTTCTCCGTATGAAAGATGCAAATGGATATACATCACCTGTAACGAGAGGTAACAATAGTGCAAGTTCGGATAAAGCAAGTGGCGGGAGTGGTTTGACAGCCGATAGTGTTAGTGTAAAAGAAGGTGATGTTGTAGAGGCAGGTGCAACACTTGTAACCTTTACAGATGGAAGTATTTTGCAAGCTCCAGTAACGGGGACAATTGCAAGTCTTTCTGTTGCAAGCGGTGATTCTGTACAGGCTGCGGATCCAATTGTACACATAACAAATTACAACGCCCTGCAAACAACGATTAGTGTTGATGAATTAGATGTACCGAAAGTAAAAGAAGGTCAAGCGGTAAAAATAACAGCAAGTGCATTCGGAGATGAAACATTTAGCGGAAAGGTAACAAGTGTAGCAGCAAAAGGAACAGCAGACAAAGGCGTTTCTACATTTGACGTAACTGTACAAATTGAAGATCCGAAAAATATGAAAATTGGTATGTCAACAGAAGCAAGTATCTCAATAGAGAGTAAAGAAGATGCACTATACGTTCCAATAGAAGCTGTACATACAAACGGAAATGAAAAATATGTACTAGTTCCTACATCTTCAGACGATGCGACGCAGTCAACAAAAAAAGTGACAGTAGAAACGGGTATTTCAAATGATACGCATGTAGAAATTATAAAAGGGCTAGCGAAAGGAGATACGGTGCAAATACCGAGAGTTCAATCTAAAGGCAAGTCTTCTCAAGGATCTATGATGATGCCTGGTGGTAATTTCCAAGGGGGATTTGGTGGCGGAAATTTCCAAGGAAGACCTGGCGGTGAGTTTGGAGGAAGATCTAACGGCGGAGCTCCAGCTGGCGGCGGACAAGGAGGGCGTTAATGTTATGGTAGAGCCAATTATTCAAATAAAGAACATGAAGAAAGTCTACGAACTTGGCGGCGAAACTGTAATGGCTCTAAAAAGTGTTTCCCTCGATATTCAAAAGGGCGATTTTATCTCTATCATAGGACCATCAGGCTCTGGGAAATCGACATTTATGAACATGATTGGATGCCTAGATCGACCGGATTCAGGTGAATACTTGCTAGATAATGAAGAAATAGGGAAAATGAAAAGCTCTGAGCTTGCGACGATTCGAAATGAAAAAATAGGTTTTATATTTCAAAATTTCAACCTGATAGCGAAACTTACAGCAGTTGAGAATGTCGAACTCCCACTCATTTATCGAGGTATGAAAGCGGGAGAACGAAGAGAAACAGCATTAGAAGCATTGCGAAAAGTAGGATTGGCAGATCGAGCGAATCATTTGCCTTCTCAATTGTCTGGCGGGCAGCAGCAACGTGTCGCAATAGCACGTGCGTTGGCTGGACAGCCTCCTATTCTACTAGCAGATGAACCGACTGGAGCACTCGATAGTAAAACGAGTAAAGAAATATTAGGAATTATGAATGCATTAAATGAGCAAGGACATACCATTATTCTTATTACGCATGATTTAGATGTTGCAAAGAAAGCAAGCCGCGTTGTTCGGATTCATGATGGACAGCTCTATGAGAATGGAGGTGAATGGTTTGCAAACATTCAAAATGGCGCTGAAAAGCATAAGAGCGAATAAAATTAGAGCATTCTTAACAATGCTGGGGATTATTATCGGCGTATCTTCTGTTATAGTCATGGTCGCGATAGGGCAAGGATCGACCAAAGAGGTACAAGATCAAATTGGTAACCTGGGTACAAATGTATTAACGGTATCGATTACGGATTCAGATGCTACATTTAAAGAAAAAGATGCAAAACAAATTCAGGATATCGATGGTATTAAAGCTATTGCACCGACAGTATCAGGAAGAGTAACAGTGAAACATGAAAAAACGAATACACAAGTATCAATGATTGGAACAACTTCTTCGTACTTAGACGTCCGTGATTTAAAACTGCAATCAGGACGCTTCATTGCAGACTTAGATCAGGGAAATCATTCGAAAATCGCAGTACTTGGTGCAAGCACTGCACAAACATTATTCGGTTTAGGAGATCCGATCGGTAAATCAGTAAAGGTAAACGGAACATCTTATAAAGTTGTTGGGGTTCTTGAATCAGTGGGAAGTTCATTAGGAACAAGCGGAGATAGTACGATTATTGTTCCTCTTAGCACCGGACAGCGTTTAGCTGCTACTACGAATGTTGGGACAACATATGTGAAGGTAGAAAATGAGGATATGATTAATTTCATATCGACCCGAATTGAAAGAACGATGAATTCAATCATAGGTGATACAGATAGTTATAGCGTATCAAGTCCAAAAGATTTAATGGAAACTGCATCATCTGTCAATGATACGATGACATTAATGCTAGGCGGAAGTGCAGCAATCTCTCTTATTGTAGGCGGGATTGGCATTATGAACATTATGCTCGTATCAGTTTCAGAACGTACGAAAGAAATAGGTATTAGAAAAGCAATTGGAGCAAAGCGTAAAAATATTCTGCTTCAATTTCTCATCGAAGCAGTTGTATTGAGTTCGTTCGGTGGAATAATTGGAATAGGAATTGGGGTAATTAGTGCACAAATATTTACGATAGCCACAGGTACAACAATAGTGTACTCCATACCGGTTATGCTATTATCATTTGTTTTCTCTTTATTAGTTGGAGTGATATTCGGTGTATTCCCGGCGAATAAAGCGTCGAAGCTTGATCCAATTCAAGCATTACGATATGAATAGAGCCAAAAAAGCGATCGTGTCTTGCGGTCGTTTTTTTTGTTAATCTGCAAGTATTGTAGATACGGATAGTAGTACGCTAAAAAGATGTGAGATTTTTCTTTTTGGGGTACTTTTTATTTGTCACTTTGATGGAAATGAGGTGGTTTTTTATGAAAAAGGCTTATTACACAAAGGACTGGAACCTGATTGACTCTTTAAAATATAGAAAGTGGGGAAAATAATGTAAAAAAACTATTGTATGTTTAAAAACCTTATGTTACATTTATGTTACAAAAGAGTTACGAACTGTAACTTATGTTACATCTTGTTTTCTGTTGTTTTCAGTATGTTACGAATTATGGTTTGTATTTCCAATCAACTGAGAATATTTAATGTTGAAGAAATAGCAAACTATAAACAAAAAATGTTTTTTTTATGTGTATAAGAGTGTGTGTAGTAAAGAGCCTGGTGAGAGCTTTACGCACATTATTAAAATTCCTTTTTGTCTTAAAAGAAGAAGAAGAAAACCAACTACCAACTATTTAGGAGTTTTAACTAATGATAGCAAATGAAGTGTACTTCCTTTCCCACACACAATGTAGTACATATTTGCTTTCAGTCTAATTGCTACACAGACTTTTATACATATGATGTTATTATTTGAGGGATATATAGGGGGAGAGAAAATGAAGAAGTTATTAACGGTAATTGGCCTTACATTTTTAATGCTAGCTGGATGTAGTAATGGGAATTTTGAAAAAGCGGTGGATGAGGGGAAAACCGCACTAACGAATAAAGAATATAAAACAGCCTTATCATCATTTGAAAAAGCACTAGATGAGAAAAAAGATGATTCAGATGTAAAAGTGCTTGTAGAACAAACGAAAGCAATGATTGAAGCAGTGAAGCTAAAAGACGAAGCAAAGTTAGAAGAATCGATCAAGTCATTTGAAAAAGTAGAGAGCGTGAAGGATGGAAGTAATGCGCTTATAAAACAAGCAAAGGAAGAACGAACAGCATTACTAGCTATCTTAGAACAAAAAAAGAAATATAGTGAGCAACTGGTGAAAAGTGAAGAGTTAATAAATAAGAAAAATTATGCAGAAGCGAAAGAGTTACTAAATAAGCTAGTTTCAGAAACAAAAGATAACAAGAACCTTGAAGAATATAATAAAAAAGCTGTAGGATTAATCACGAAAATTGATGAAGAAGAAAAAAATGCAAAGAATGAAGCAGCGAAGGCACAAAAAACAAATGTAGTAACGAATCAGAAGGTAACGACAGAGAAGCCCAAAAAGGTAGAGGCAGAAAAGAATGAAAAGGTAACGACAGAGAAGTCGCAAAAAGTAGAAACAGAAAAGAATGAAAAGGTAACGGCAGAGAAGCCCAAAAAGGTAGAGACAGGAAAGAATCAAGATGCATTTACTTTTGAGAAAGCTAAAGAATATATCAAAAATGAATATAAAGAAGAATATGATTACACACTAGAGAATACGCAAGTAGAAAATGGAAAGAAATATTATCAAATTAGAGTGCGTACGACATATAAAATAGAAGGCGCAGCTGGACCAGGATTTACTGGCGTATTCAAAGTATTTGAAGATGGTACAATTGTTGAAATACACTAAATCGATAAAAAGGTATCCTCAAAGTATAAACTGTACCCTATCGAATAGACACTTAAAAAAGTCTATTCGATAGGGTATTTCTTGTATAATAAGAAGAAAATTAGAATCGGAGAACATTCAGAATGACAAAAAAATTATTCACCACAAAGGAAACACAAAACCTATCGAAGAATCCATACGTAAAATCTGTAAGTGAGAAAGGCATTACCTACACAGATGAATTTAAACGTATCTTTATTGAAGAAAATGAAAAGGGAAAACCACCTCGTATTATTTTTGAAGAATGTGGATTTGATATAGACATCATCGGTCTACAACGTGCTGTGTCATCAGGAAATAGATGGCGTACTTCCTATAAGGAAAATGGTGTGTTTGGTTTAAGAGATACACGTAAGGAAAACTCGGGAAGAAAGCTAGAAAGAGAGCTTACATTAGAAGAGAAATATGCACGTTTGGAAGCGGAACGAAACTTATTAAAAGCTGAAAATGAGCTGTTAAAAAAGATCAAATTTATGGAAGGGAGGATGGGAAAAAAATAACGTTACAACCTAGTCAAAAGTACCTATTAATTCGTTCTATTATTGAAAAATATAGCCTAAAAAATATGGTGAGATATTTGTGTAAAATTGCAGGTGTTTCGCGTTCTGGATACTATAATTATTTTTCCACCACTTCTCAAAGTAGGCGAGAAGAAAGAATACATCAAGATGAAGTGGTGAAGAAACTCATATTAAAGGCATTTCAATTTAAAAATCGAAAGAAAGGGGCGCGTCAAATCAAAATGACATTGGCGGGTCAATTTCAAGTTGTCTACAATTTGAAACGTATCCGTAGAATCATGAAAAAATATGGGATAATCTGTCCCATTCGTAAAGCGAATCCCTATAAAAGAATGTTGAAAGCGACGAAAGAACACTTCGTGGTACCGAATCAATTAAAGCGAGAATTCAGGCAAGGTACACCTGGAAAGGTACTTCTGACAGATATCACATACCTGTTTTATGGTAAGAATCAGAAAGGATATTTATCTACCATTCTAGACGGGTCCACAAATGAAATTTTGGCGTATCATGTTTCAGAACGACTTACACTAGATATCGCAACGACGACTCTTCACAAACTAAAGAAGAATAAGAGAGTGCGATTAACGGAAGGTGCCTATATTCATTCAGATCAAGGAGCTCATTACACAAGTCCTACTTATCAAAAATTAGTCAAAAAATTAAAGCTGGGACAATCTATGTCAAGACGAGGAAACTGTTGGGATAATGCCCCTCAAGAATCTTTTTTCGGGCACTTTAAAGATGAAGCACACATAAAAACTTGTACGTCTTTCCCTCAGTTAAAACAAGAAATTAAAGACTATATGAAATACTATAATCAGCATAGATATCAATGGAATTTAAAGAAGATGACTCCTGTTGAATACAGAAATCATCTTCTTGATGCCGCCTAACTTTTTTTAAAATGTCCTTTACAAAGGGTACAGATTAGTATTTGAGGATACCTTTTTAAATTTGTTTGGCATAAAAAAAGGCATCTAGCAAAAGTACTAGATGCAAATAAAAACACAAGGGAAGATAAAATTCTTCCCGTTTCCCGTATGTAATTATATCAAAAAAATTATAAAAAACTAGCTTTATTTTTTATATAATTGATGTGTAAAGCTATGAAATTATAATATTACACTGTTTTCATAGTGTTTTATTGAAAAAAGGAGCTGCGTATATGATTAATTTTAAACCAGAGAATTTCAACCAACTATTAAAAATGACACTCATAAGCGCGGATAAGTCTTATGATGCGATTAAAGATTATGAGTTTACTGGAGAAGCGGTAGCATTCCGTGTAGGCTTTGAGCATATTGATGTTGCTCTTATGATTGTAGATATGTTAGGAAGATCGGCAGCAAGATTTAACATTTTACCATTTGCTAATCCGGATACGAATGAGATAGATTATATTCAGTTTCAAGTGTACTCCATTAATGAAGGGAATTTTAAAGAAGTAATGGATACGATGTAGAAAACTATAAATTTACAAAAATGTATATAAAGCCTAATATATAAGTAATAAATTCATATAATTGGAGTGATGAGATGCAGCCGTTAGAAAGGGAAATTCATTCTAATATGCTGAAAGTGTGGAGAATCCACGCTTTAATTGGGGCGGCAGTTATATTAGCAGTCGTAATTGCGTATTTCTTTTTTATGATTAACTTTAACTGGTGGGGCTGGTTGTTTGGATTGTTAGTAACGGGCGCTATTACGTTTATCCCACTTGATTATTTTGTGTTTCCAAATTTACGTCAGCGCTATTATAGTTATAGATTAAATGAAGAAGAGATTGAAATTCAAAAGGGGATGTTCGTTGTAAAGCGCGTACTTATCCCGATGATTCGCGTGCAGCACGTGACGATTGAGCAAGGACCAATTATGAGAAAGTATAATTTAGCAGAATTACATATTTCAACAGCGGCAACTTCTCATAGTATTCCTGGTTTAACGAAAGAAGAAGCAGAGCAGTTGAAAAGACAAATTGGAGAGCTTGCGAAAGTGAGTGATGAGGGTGTATAAGAGGCAACATCCGATTACGATATTATTAGGTATTAGAATTGCGACTTTGTTGCCTTTTATTTTTCTTGTTTTATTTCGATCAGATGGTCAAGTAGAACCATGGTATTTCTTACATCTTGCTCTTTTGTTTGTATTATTCATTATGGCTATTTTCTCAGCTGTAAAATGGTATTTCAAAGTGTACTGGGTTGAAAATAATATTTTACATATAAAACACGGTGTTTTTGTGAAGAAGGAAAGTTATTTAAATAAAGACCGTGTGCAAAACATTAGTACATCTTCTAATATCATTTATCAAATGCTCGGACTTACAAAATTAAACATAGAAGTAGCGGGCGGCGGTAGTGAGCCAGAAGTGATGTTAGCTGGTATTAAAGAAGATGAAGCGAAGGAACTGATTGCCTTATTAAATAAAAAAAGAAGCGCTGCGAGTGAAGAAGTACCCATGGCAGAAGAAAGTAAGACGATTTATCAGTTAACGATGAAAGAGATTTTAGTAGCTTCCATTACGTCTGGTAGATTCGGATTAGTGTTTTCTGGATTACTTCTTATTTACACAGAGTTTAATCAATTTATTCCAGAATGGCTCATCAATAAAGTAGAAGCGTATGTGATGGATAACGGTGTATATGAATTAATCGTTATGGCAGCGATTTTAATGGCAATTTCGTGGGTCATTTCAACAGCTGGCTATGCGTTAAAATATGCGAACTTTAAAATTGAGCGAAACGGAAATGAAGTTCGTATCGTTCAAGGGTTATTTGATAAGAAAGAGTTTGTGTTAAAATTACATCGCATTCAAGCGATTACTGTAAAAGAAGGAATTCTCCGCCAGCCTTTCGGTTATTGCTCTGTCGAAGTAGAAGTCATTCAAAGTATAGAAGCGGCAGGGAATGAAGTGATGCTACATCCTTTTATGAAGAAGAAAGATGTACAGCAGTTACTCGCATATTTACAGTTGCCGTATGAAATGGAAGAGGAAATCGTTCATTTACCGAAGGCTGCATTGTGCCGTTACATAATAATGGGCTGGATTACAAGTGCCGTGCTTGCACTGCCGATCATCGGTGCGAGTATATATTTTAAACAAAATATCGCGTTGTTCACTCTGATACCACTATTTATCGTATTTACGTTACTTGCATATGCTAGGTATACAAGTAGTGGTTATATGATACGAGAAAATCAGTTAGTAATGGTGTACCGAGGCCTTGCGAAATATACAGGAATCATGCGAAGAAGGCATGTTCAAGCAGTAGGATACAGTCAGTCGCATTTTCAAAAGAAAGATGAGTTATGTACAGCTGCCGTATCGGTAGCGGGGCATAGGTATAAAGTGAAGCATATGCGAAAAGAAGACGCGCTTCGCATATATAATTGGTACAAGGAAAAAGGAAACACCGGTGTATAATGGTGTTTCCTTTTTATGTCGTGATTTGTCGATAAGTCGATATATTTGAAAAATCGCCGATATAATTTCATGTACTGCTGGTGTTGTACTACTTTTTAATTAAACTAACACATCAAAAGTAGTCACGAACGAAGGACGAGAGAAAATGCTTTTTTGCTGTTCTGCATGTGGATGCGCCTGAGCTTGTGCTTGTCCTTCTGCTTGTGCAGGACGTTTTTTATGAGCGTTTTCGAATGAACGTGATTCTGTCCAGTCTTTAAAGTTTTGCTCTGTTTCCCACATCGTTAAAATGACGTATGTATCATTACTTAATGGGCGAAGAACGCGGATTGCTTGGAAGCCTGGTTCGTTTTCGATAAGACCTGCTCGGTTTTTAAAGCGGTTTTCAAATACAGGGCGACCTTCGTCTGTTACAGAAATGTTGTTACAAACGATGTAGCCAGGTTGTCCTTTAAATTCTCCAACAGCGTCTAATACGTCATACTGAAGTGCAGATTCTACAGATTCTTCAGTATTTTCTTTATAAAACATATCTTTTTCGTTATTTTTTGCAGTGAAATGTGCTTGTTCTAGAGGTGTTTCGTATGAAATAATAGCCTTCATTTTAATGCCCCCTTTAAAGTTTGTCTCTATTATATCAACTCTTGTGAAAAACTTCGAAGATTATATACATAAAGATACTTCTTTTTCAAATAATAAATGTACCATCATTTGGAAAGAAGGCCGATGTATGAAGAAAGCAAAGTGGACTTTATTAGGCGGGGTAGCAACGTTTGTAGTAGCGATTGTACTCTATAAACTTATTGTATTAACTGGTGGCTATATGATGGATGAAAAGCAGCTTGTTTTCCACTCTTCATCACGTATCGTTGATCAGAAAGGAAAAGAAATTACGAAGTTATATGTAGAAAATAGAGAGCTCGTGCCGATCGAAGAAATTCCAAAGTATGTGCAGCAAGCATTTATTGCGGTGGAAGATTCTCGTTTTTATGAGCATCAAGGAATTGATTACCCTTCTATATTTCGGGCGCTTTATAAAGACGCGTTAGCTGGAGAGAAGGTAGAAGGCGGTAGTACGATTACGCAGCAACTAGCTAAAAATGTCTTTTTAACTCGCGAAAAAACATTTACGCGTAAATTGAAAGAGGTCGCAATTTCTCTTCAATTAGAGCAAAAATATACGAAGCAGCAAATTCTTGAAATGTATATGAATCATATTTATTTTGGTCACGGGGCATATGGTATTCAAGCGGCGGCTAAATTGTATTTTAATAAAAATGTAGAGGATTTAACAGTGGAAGAGGGAGCTATGCTTGCAGGGCTTCCGAAAGCGCCAAATGGTTATTCGCCGTACTTATCCCCAGAAAAGAGTAAGGAACGCCGTGATCTTGTTTTGTCACTTATGCATAAACAAGGCTATTTAACAGCGGAAGATAGTGTTCGTTACCAAGGGAAAACAATCGCTCTTTATAAAAATTCAGATGAACGTGAACTCGCATATATGCCGTATATCGATATGGTTATAGATGAAGCAGCGCGTTTATATGGTTTATCGCATCAAGAAGTACTACGCGGAGGATATACATTTGTCGTACCGATGGATGAAAAAGTTCAAAAGGTGGCATACAACCAGTTTCAAGATGCGAGAAATTTCCCTGGTAAAGAAAACGTGGCGCAAGGTGCATTTTTATTAATGGATAACCAGACTGGCGGAATTAAAGCCGCGATTGGCGGAAGAGAATATGTTCCGAGAGGGCTTAATCGTGTTTTTGCAAAGCGGCAGCCTGGTTCTGTTTTAAAGCCACTTATCGTATATGGACCAGCACTCGAGACGAAGAAATATAATCCATATTCTTTATTAACGAATGAAAAAAGTTCGTTTGAAGGCTATGAACCTCGAAATTATAATCATGAGTATGCGAAAGAGATGACGATGTACGATGCGGTATTAGAATCAGCAAATGTACCAGCTGTATCTTTATTAAATGAATTAGGGGTAGATGAGGGAAAGCAATATTTAGAGAAAGGGAATGTTCATATTGCGGACTCAGGTTTAAGCACAGCACTTGGCGGGCTTAAAAACGGTGTTTCTCCATTTGATCTTGTCAAAATGTACCGATCTTTTTTAGCAAACGGGAATATTATCGAACCACACGTTATCGATAAAGTATTAAATAGACACGGAGCAGTTATTGGAGAATCATCAAAAGCTGAAACGAAAGTCTTTTCGAAGCAAACGGCATGGTATATGACAAAGATGCTTGAAGGAGTTGTGAAAGAAGGTACGGCGAAAGCTGGCGTATATAATGGAGCTTTAGCTGGAAAAACAGGCACAACTTCACTGCCGAATGATGACCATGGTGCGCGTGATATGTGGTTTGTTGGATATACACCGAATTTAGTAGGAGCAGTTTGGATTGGCTATGACCGCACCGATAAAGAGCATCAATTACAAGATGGAAATGCATCTGCAACGATGTTATTTA
This sequence comes from Bacillus sp. NP247, assembly GCF_018966865.1. Taxonomy (NCBI): domain Bacteria; kingdom Bacillati; phylum Bacillota; class Bacilli; order Caryophanales; family Bacillaceae; genus Bacillus; species Bacillus sp. NP247. The sequence goes on from NZ_CP076653.1 coordinate 3,737,818, forward strand.
AAAAGATTTTAACGAAAGCAAATATACAAGATAAAGCGAGTTTTCATAGACCAAAAGGTGTTGAAACAATTGGGCTGCCAATTCGTTTAGACAAGATTAAAAACGTGGAAGCAAAACTAGCTTTTAGTCCTTTCGGTTTATTTGCAATGAAACTAAGCTGGACGCCGCTTCCTGATGAGAGAATTATGTATCGAATTTATAAAGTTGAAAAAGGAATGCATACTCACGTTGGAACAGTAAAAGGAACAGGGAAATATGAGGAAAAGTTTATAAATATATTCTCAAAACCAAGTTTTTACGTTGTACCATATAACACACAAACGAACCGTGAAGGAGAAAAGTCAAAAGTAGCTAAACCATAGTTTTTCTCTGTGTTATAATAAGAATGTTGTGAAAATAGTAAGCGGTTTTACGAATGTTTGTGTCAATTTAATGAACAACGTACATAATGTTATGCATTTTGTTTTTACAAGCTGTATAGTAAAAAAAGATAAATATCGGAATAGAGCATATTTAAAGAAAAAGCATTGGTAAGGAAGGGAGCTAGGGTCTTGGTAAGAACTATAAATGAGACATTTTTAAAAGCATGTAAGGGGGAACGCACGGAGTATGTACCAGCATGGTATATGCGACAAGCAGGTCGTTCACAGCCGGAATATAGAAAGATAAAAGAGAAATATTCTTTATTTGAAATTACACATAATCCAGAGTTGTGCGCTTATGTTACAAAGTTGCCAGTTGATCAATATAACGTAGACGCAGCAATTCTTTATAAAGATATTATGTCACCACTACCTGCAATTGGTGTTGATGTGGAAATTAAATCTGGCATTGGTCCAGTTATCGATAATCCAATCCGTTCTTTACAAGACGTAGAAAAATTAGGGGAAATCAATCCAGAAGATGATGTACCTTACATATTAGATACAATTCGCTTATTAACGACAGAAATGTTAGATGTACCGTTAATCGGTTTTTCGGGAGCTCCATTTACGTTAGCGAGCTATATGATTGAAGGCGGTCCTTCTCGTAACTATCATAATACGAAAGCGTTTATGTATGCAGAGCCGAAAGCTTGGTTCGCATTAATGGATAAGCTTGCAGATATGGTTATTACATATTTAAAAGCGCAAATTAATGCAGGAGTAAAAGCGGTTCAAATTTTTGATTCTTGGGTTGGAACAGTAAATGTAGCGGATTACCGCATATTTATTAAACCAGCAATGGAACGTATTTTTGCAGAAGTTCGCACGATGGGTGTTCCAATGATTATGCACGGCGTTGGGGCAGGACACTTAGTGAATGAATGGCATGACTTACCGCTTGATGTAGTAGGTTTAGATTGGCGCTTATCAATTGAAGAAGCACGCACGCGTGGCGTTCATAAGGCGGTACAAGGAAATATGGACCCTTCATTCTTATTAGCACCTTGGTCTGTTATTGAAGAACATGTAAAAGGTATTTTAGATCAAGGGATGAAGCAGCCAGGTTATATCTTTAACTTAGGTCACGGCGTATTCCCAGAAGTAAATCCAGATACATTAAAACGCTTAACTACATTTATTCATGAATACTCTAAAGAACAGTTAGCGAAGTAAAGGAGATTGTCTGTATGAAAAAGAAAATTGGTTTGCTTGTAATGGCATACGGAACGCCATATAAAGAAGAAGATATTGAACGTTACTATACACATATTCGCAGAGGAAGAAAGCCAAGTCCTGAAATGCTAGAAGATTTAACAGAGCGTTACCGTGCAATTGGTGGTATTTCTCCTTTAGCTACTATTACATTAGAGCAAGCTAAAAAGTTAGATAAACGTTTAAATGAAGTGCAAGATGAAGTAGAGTACCACATGTATCTTGGCTTAAAACATATTGAACCGTTCATTGAAGATGCAGTACAAGCTATGCATAAAGATGGAATAGAAGATGCAATTGCACTCGTTCTTGCCCCACATTATTCTACTTTTAGCGTGAAATCGTATGTAGGACGAGCGCAAGAAGAAGCAGAAAAACTTGGAAACTTAACAATTCATGGCATCGATAGCTGGTATAAAGAACCGAAATTTATTCAGTATTGGGTTGATGCAGTGAAAGGTATATATAACGGTATGTCAGAAGCAGAACGTGAAAAAGCTGTGTTAATCGTATCTGCTCATAGCTTACCAGAGAAAATTATCGCACTCGGCGATCCATATCCAGATCAATTAAATGAAACAGCTGACTATATTGCCCGCGGTGCTGAAGTAGCAAATTATGCAGTTGGCTGGCAAAGTGCCGGAAATACACCAGATCCTTGGATTGGTCCAGATGTACAAGATTTAACGAGAGAATTAAATGAAAAGTACGGCTACAGTTCATTCGTATATGCACCAGTTGGATTTGTTGCGGAACATTTAGAAGTTTTATATGACAATGACTTTGAGTGTAAAGTAGTAACAGATGAAATTGGCGCGAAATATTATCGTCCAGAAATGCCAAACGCATCGGACGCATTTATTGATTGCTTAACAGATGTTGTATTAAAGAAAAAAGAATCTGCATTGTAAACAGAAAGGGGGAGCCTGCTTGAGGAAAAAAGTTGTGATCGTCGGCGGTGGCATAACTGGATTAACAACAATGTATAATTTACAAAAAGATATTCGTGAAAAAAACTTGCCGATTGATACATTACTTATAGAAGCGTCTGGTAAACTTGGCGGGAAAATTCAAACCGTTCAAAAAGATGGATTTACAATTGAACGCGGTCCCGATTCTTTCTTAGCAAGAAAAGAGAGTGTAGCTAAATTAGTGAAAGAATTAGGACTTGGCGATGAACTTGTAAATAATAAGGCCGGTCAATCGTTCGTTCTCGTAAACAATCGGTTACACAAAATGCCGAGCGGTTCAATGATGGGAATTCCAACGCAAATTAAGCCGTTTCTATTTTCCGGCTTGTTCTCCCCAATTGGTAAATTAAGAGCTGGTTTTGATCTGTTAATGCCTAGATCAAAGCCAGTATCTGACCAATCGCTCGGGCAGTTTTTCAGGCACCGTCTTGGAAATGAAGTCGTTGAAAATTTAATTGAGCCATTATTATCTGGTATTTATGCAGGGGATATTGATGAAATGAGTTTAATGTCAACATTCCCTCAAATTTATCAAATTGAACAGGAGCACCGTAGTATTTCACTCGGTATGCGTACGCTCGCTCCAAAACAAGAGAAGGCTGAAATGAAAAAGGGAATCTTTAAAACTGTGAAAAACGGTTTAGAATCTATAGTAGAATCTCTTGAAGTGAAGATTCCTAATGATATGGTAATGAAGGGAACTCGTATTGAAAAAGTTATAAAACTCGGTGATAGTTATACGATTACGCTTAGTAACGGAAAAGAAATGGAAGCAGATGCAATTGTAGTTGCGACGCCGCATAAAGTATTGCCGTCTATGTTTACGCAGTACAAGCAGTTTCGTTTCTTCCGTAACATTCCGTCTACATCAGTTGCAAACGTGGCACTTGCTTTCCCGAAATCAGCTATTCAGCGTGATATTGATGGTACGGGATTTGTCGTATCAAGAAATAGTGATTACACGATTACAGCGTGTACGTGGACACATAAAAAATGGCCACATACAACGCCGGAAGGAAAAACGCTTCTTCGCTGCTACGTCGGACGCCCAGGTGATGAAGCAGTTGTAGAACAAACGGACGAAGAAATTGTGCAGCTCGTATTAGAAGACTTACAAAAGACAATGGATATTACAGAGGATCCAGAGTTTACAATTGTAAGCCGCTGGAAAGAAGCAATGCCTCAATATACAGTAGGCCATAAAGAGCGAATGAAAAAGCTCACAACATTTATGGAGAAAGAATTACCAGGTGTGTACCTAGCTGGAAGTTCTTACGCTGGTTCTGGTCTTCCTGCGTGTATTAATCAAGGCGAATTAGCGGCAAAGCATGTATTATCTCATTTAGAGAAATTAATGGAGATTGAATTAGTAGCACAGTAAAGTATTTCAAATGAAACGCCTTCAATTATATTGAAGGCGTTTTGTTTAAAGGTAAAATAACTTCTATCCAATAAACATATATAAGTTATTTGGTTTTATAGCTGCATCTCCAGCATATATAATCCACTCTGTTAAGTTTTCAAAATCTAAATGATAAGAATTACCTTCGTTCATGTCTTCTATAAAATACGGTTCATTAATGAGTATTCCTTGAATCATATCTTCCGTAATGTCTTGCATTTCAAACCACATATGTTCACTTTTTCCCTCCTCGTAGGAGACACCAAACTTAGCGAGAAAACGATAATCTTCATTTGATTGTTCAATGTAAAAAATATTGCTGAAATACCCGAAAGTATTTTTCGCATTGTAAGCCATACGATCCGTTTCACTATTTGTTTTATAGAACATGAGCCCTGTAGATTCCTCGTGTTCTTTGAAAAAGCTTTCTATATATTCTCCTGTAGTATTAAATTTAAACAAGAGAACAGATGGAGATTGATGGTATTCATCTCGGTCATCCATCCCGCCTAAGAATTCGTTTTGTTCATCGATTGGCTGTAGCATCACTTCCTCACCCTCAATTGAAGATAATTGATCCATACTCGTTTTATGTCCAATATAAGATAAACCTTTTTCCCATGGAACGGCTACTGTATGTATGGAACCTTGCTGACTATGTGCGATAACGATAGGCTCATTCATTGGAACATGGCCATTTTCAACGGCATTATTAGCAAATGTTTGAAAAAGATCGCCAATGCCGTAGTAGGAAGAAATGCGATTTGGAATAATTAATTCTATCTCTGTCACACCAGCCCTTAAAAGGCCGTGTGTATGAAACCAATATTGTGTAGGCTCGCGTTCTTTATCGTCTTCATAAACAGAATGAATAACGTATAAGTCAGGAATATCAGGCAATAATTCATTCTCAACGTGATATTCAATATAGTTTCTAGATATGACCTTCATAGCCGCACTAGAATCGATTACAAATAACAAGTCTGGTGCGAGGTGCCATAAAACCTGCAATTGCTGGAAAAAGCAGCTGAGTACATCACCTGCAAATAGTGTACGTGTGAAAATTTCAGTGCCGAAAGCCGCATCTTCAAAAGTACGATCTACGATTGTGGCATCTTGTCTATTGTACATTTTATATTCTTCTGGATCATCCGTTTCATCAATATGCAGTTCATAAGGTATGACCTTTTTATCCATATGTAACTCAACAATAAGGCTTGTCTCATCACTATAAACAATTTTCAACTCATCAACTTTAGTAGAGATAGTTTCTAGTCGCTGTTTTAACTGATCAATTGTAATTCTAGTTGGTATAACAGCAATCATATCTGAAAAATGACGTTCTAATGTTCCATTCATAGCTGCGCGGTATGTTTCTGTTTGCACTTCCATCCAATCAACTCCCATTCAAATGAGTCCATTTTACATGCCAATAAAATTTCGATATTTTCTGTCTTTTATCTCTCTAATAGTATAAATCGCATTCATAGAAGGTGTAAAATTATTATTTTGTATTATATTTTGAAAGCTTGTAAATTAAATAAATTTTTTGTAAAATTTGTCGAAAATACCATTCTATATAACGAATCATTTGGTATGATAGAAATGCTGAGAAAATATGAATTAGGGAGAGGAAAATGGCTGTGAAGAAATTGTTAAGTGTTTTTATATCATTCTTGCTATTGCTTTCATTTACTGGAACTTTAGCGCAGGCGGAAGAAACTACTTCTATGTCAGTAGAAAAAGCAATTCAAGTATTTAAGCAGCAAGGGAAAACGAAGGGAATAGTGGAAGGATATATCGTTGGGTATACGCAAAGTCCTTCTAAATACACGAAAGATCCGGCTAAGTTTGACGACACAAATGTGGCAATTGCCGATTCGCCAAACGAAACGAATCCAGACAAAATCATGCCTGTTCAGTTGCCAAAAGGCGATGTGAGATTGGCTGTAAATGTGAAAGATCATCCTGAAAATATCGGGAAGAAAGTTAGCTTAACAGGGACGCTTGAATTATATTTCGGTAGCCCAGGTTTAAAATCAGTAACAGCTCATAAGTTTTACGGAGAAGAACAAAACCGTGTTAGCGATGTAGTGGCTTCACCAAATGGCGGGGAAGTTGCGAAAGGAACAGCGGTAACATTAACAACGAATACAGAAGGAGCAACAATCTACTATACGTTAGATGGCTCTAATCCTACAAATAAAAGCGTTCGTTATAACGGACGGATTATAGTGAATGAAAATAGTGTAGTGAAAGCAATCGCAGAAAAAGAAGGGCTTACTTCTTCAGCGATTTCAACATTTTCATTTCTAATCGTAACAAATGAACCAGTTCGTATTCATGATATTCAAGGGAAATCCCATATTTCTCCTTACAACGGGAAGAAAGTAAACAATGTGGAAGGCGTTGTCACAGCGCTTGATAAAAATGGTTTTTATATAGAAGATAATCAGCCGGATAATGATCCAGCTACTTCAGAAGGTATTTACGTATACAAAAAAGATGCGAATGTAGCGGTAGGAGATCTTATTCAAGTTGATGGAGCAGTAGAAGAATATGTTGGACCTGGATACGCAGAACGTTTTGAAACGGACTTAACGACGACAGAAATTAAAGCGAGTCGCGTTGCTGTAATCGCAAAAGATCAACCTTTACCAGCACCGATTGTACTAGGAGAAAACGGTGTGAAAATTCCTGATCAAATTATCGATAATGATGCATTCGGTTTATTTGATCCAAATGAAGATGCAATTGATTTTTATGAAAGTATAGAAGGTATGCGCGTTACGATGCCAACACCAAAAATTATCGCGCCTCAGAAAAATGGTAACTTATATGTAACAGTAAAAAACGGTGGGGATAAAGTTATAACGAAGTATGGCACACCGCTATTAGATAAAGAGCAATTAAACCCAGAGCGTCTTTCTGTTAAGGTACCTCGTGATTATGTCGCGAAAGTAGGCGATACGTTCACTGGGGATATAACTGGAGTAGTAGGATATGACTATGGTGCGTTCCGCATTTCGCCAGTAACGGAATTACCATCTGTAGTGGACGGTGGATTTAAGCAAGTAGGGGCAAATATTCAGCCACGTCTTGATAAGTTAACAGTTGCTACATACAATATTGAAAACTTCTCAGCGAACAAAAAAGAAACAACGGACGAAAAAGTAAAAGCGTTAGCTTATTCTATTAAATATAACTTGAAAATGCCTGATATTATCGGCGTCCAAGAGATGCAAGATAATAATGGATCAATTAATGACGGTACAACAGATGCTTCTTTAGGCGCAAAGCGTGTAATTGATGCAGTATTAGAAATACGTGGACCGAAATATGAATATGTAGAAATTGCTCCGAACAATAATCAAGATGGAGGAGCACCAGGGGCGAACATTCGTGTCGGTTTCTTCTATAATCCATCACGTGTGAAATTAGCAGCAGTACCAAAGTTACTAGATAAAAATGTAGTTCGTATTGGAGATGAAAATTCATTATTTGAAAGTACACGTAAACCGTTAGCAGCAGAATTTACGTTCCAAGGACAAAATGTTGTTGTCATTTCGAATCACTTAAACTCAAAACTAGGAGATGCAACGCCATTTGGAAAAGTGCAGCCGCTCGTATTAAAGAGTGAAGAAAAACGAGTTCAATTAGCACAAGAAGTGAATCATTTCGTAAAAGGTATTCAAGAAAAGAATACGAATGCGCCAGTTGTAGTATTAGGTGATATGAATGACTTTGAATTCTCTAAACCTTTAGAAGCACTAGAGGGAACGATATTAAAAGATATGTTAAACACAGTGCCGAAAGAGAACCGTTACACGTACATTCATGAAGGTAACGCACAAGTGTTAGATCATATTTTAGTAACAAATAACATCGCACCGCACACAATTGTAGACCCTGTACACTTAAACTCAAACATTATGAAAGAACATGGACGTGTAAGTGACCACGATCCAGTACTTGCTCAAATTGATTTGAAGAAGGCTTCTTAAATCGAGAGGACGCTTAGGTAACTAAGCGTTCTTTTTAGGCTGCATAATGAAATACCTCTAATTGCTAATGTTATATGCTTATTTAGTAAAAAGGTAGCCAAATAAGAGAACAGAACTAATAAGTAAAATATTCAAAAGAGTGACCACTAAAGCTATAATAGGCAATATTTTCTTTTCAGAAGGACTAATAAATGAAATGATAGCCATTATTATAGATAAAATAGTTCCGCCTAATATTGCATACGTCATAGGAGTAATTGTATTGGGACCAAATCGATCTAAGACAGGAACAAGTGAAAACATTAAAATACTACTGAATAGGCTAAAGGTTAAAAACGTATAACTTTTCCAAGTGTGAAATTTAGGTTGCATGATCAAAATGCCCCTTTCCAATGTAATGTGGATTATTTACATTTATCTATATATATATACCATAATTGGAAAATAATATTTTTGTGATATTGTAAATTTTTAACTCGATTTAAATTGTTGATAATTTTTGATTTTCGATGGCTTTAGCAGTGATCATTTTATTTAAAATAGAATATAACTAATTACAGCCCTTTCCGAACGAGAAAGCCCATTGCCTTTAGGCATGGGATGAAAGTGAGGTTGGATACGGAGTACCACTAAAAATCGCAAGGTTCGTGGTACTTTAAGTATCCAAAGTATAGGTAGTTTCTCTAGGTCTTTTTGTTGTAATTTTCTGGGAATGAATGATATATTGTAACGAGAATAAATGATTATAGAAGAACGGTTCAAAGTGTTTGAGAGAAAAATCTTCTCGTCTCATCTCATGCAGTTGCAAAGTTTATGGACACGTTCTCATTTTGTTTCTATTGCTAGAAATGTATTAAATGAATGATGCTGAAAATCAAAAAACAAGGGGATGAAACGTATGTCACAGACCCTAACAGTGAAAGTGAAATTGATTCCAACAAAAGAACAAATCCGTTTATTAGAACAAAGTAGTCACGAATATATCAAAGTTATAAATACACTTGTATCGGAAATGGTTAAAGCAAAGAAAAGTACGAAAAAAAGCACAAAAGATATTGAAGCAAATATCCCAAGTGCGGTGAAGAATCAAGCGATTAAAGACGCGAAAAGTTTGTTTGCTACAAAAGTAAAGAAAAGCCATTATAAAATCATTCCGATTCTAAAGAGACCTGTTTGTGTATGGAACAATCAGAATTATTCATTTGACTCTACTTATATTTCAATCCCGTTTAAGAGAAATGGAAAATCGACTCGTGTAAAAATCCGAGCTTTATTAAGCGATAAAAACAATCGCAATCTGAATCTGTTAAAACATAAATTAGGTACACTTCGCATCACAATGAAATCGAATAAGTGGATGGCCCAAATATCTGTCACGCTTCCTACAAATGAAAGGGCAGGAACGAAAATTTTAGGAGTAGACTTAGGTCTCAAGGCCCCCGCGGTAGCAATCACAGATGATGATAAGGTTCGTTTTTTTGGAAATGGTAGGCAAAACAAATGTAAGAAGCGTAAGTTTCGGTGTATTCGTAAGAAATTAGGAAAAGCAAAAAAAGTGAATGCGATTCGGCGATTGGATGATAAAGAACAAAGATGGATGCAAGATAAAGATCATAAAATAAGTCGTGAAATCATTAATTTTGCGATTGCAAATCATATTTCTGTCATTCGATTAGAACAATTAACGAATATAAGACAGACGGCAAGAACAAGCCGTAAAAACGAAAAAAACCTACACACTTGGTCATTCTATCGTTTGTCAAAATTTATTGAATATAAAGCGATATTAGCTGATATTCAGGTTGAATATGTGAATCCAGCTTATACAAGTCAAAGCTGTCCGAAATGCGCTGAAAAGAACAGGGCACAAGACAGAAAGTACAAGTGTCAATGTGGGTTTGAGACACACCGTGATATCGTTGGGGCGATGAATATTCGCTACGCAACTGTGATTGATGGTAACAGTAAATCAGCCTAAGCACCTATATGGTCTGGTTTAGGAGGGGCAATGAGATGCCCTCATCTTGAAGGCTGTTCAAAACAGAAATGGACTGCGAACGCTTAGTCATTCAAGAATCCCATCCGTAATTCCGTAAGGATTCGGGCTTGCGACTTTAGTCGTGGGAGTCTCAATTTGCGGCTGTTGTTATTTTGTGGGGATTGGCTGGTACGCCGTAAATGAATAGAAAAAACCTAATTTCCAAGATAACGTGAGGAAATTAGGTTTTTATAATGGATGAAAAGCTTTTCTACATCGATCTCGTTTTTGAAGTCTTCTCATATATCTCTTTTTATCCCGTTGTAATCCTTTTATGTACATGAATAAGCTGACAAGGAAGAAAAATGTACTGATTAAAATGTACGGTGATATCCCGTATAATGGTTGTTTCGGATCATATAAGTGAATAGGTGCTCCGCCTATTGTAGGGAATATTGTATTTAGTAGGACGAAAGGAATGGAAGTAACTGCAAATGGAAATAGAAGTGCCATGTAATCCTTTTGTGACCATGTGGACGCAGCTAAACCTAAGAGGGCCATTAAACCAGCGAATAAAAAATTAATCCCAATATATAGAGAAATATAAGTGATCGGAGAAGAGAAATATAACTCTGCGAACATTCCGTTGCCGTTTATCATGCTAGTACCGACGGTTGGATCCCCATTTGGAATTGTTAATTTGCAAAGTAATAAAGAAAGAATGAACGGTAAAGTATAAAGAAATCCCCCGCAGAAAAATGTAACGATATACTTTGTAAAGGAATACGAGAATAGGGAAATTTCCTTACTTATAAAAGTTTTGAAACCATCGGATTTATCGGAATTATAACTCGTACTAAATGGTAAACTTGCAATAACAGGCATTAATAATAAATAAACATCCATTTCATTATTACGAAACCCGATCCATTTAAAAGCAGTTGCTATAGCCCCATTCGCTGCGTCTCCTAAATAACGAATTACATAATAATAATGATAAATAGAAATAAGAGCTAATCCACTAAACATAATAATTAAAGAAACACGATTACAAAAAGCTTGCCTTATATTTAAACGAAGCGCACGCATCATGACTGAAAAAGCCTCCACTATTTTTATAAATCTGTCTACTTTCTATATTACTATTAAATGTAAGGATTTTCTTGTTTTTTTATTTGTTTATTAGAAAAAGAGGAATTTTGTTGTTGCTAAGTAAGGTTTAACTGAAATTATATTTTTCTAAAATATGGTTGACAATTGAGTATTACATTTGTAATCTTAATTATAGATTACAAACGTAATACAAGGGAGTGAAATATACTATGACAAATCAATTACCTAAAATATCTGAAGCAGAATTAGAAATTATGAAAGTACTTTGGTCTAACTCTCCACAAACAGCAAATGAAATTATAGAAGAACTAGAAGATGCAATGGACTGGAAACCGAAAACAATCCGTACATTAATTAATCGGTTAGTACAAAAGGAAGCCGTTTCTTACCATCAAGATAAAGGGCGCATGTACGCGTATTATCCGTTAGTGTCACAAGATAATTATTTACAAGTTGAAACGAAATCTTTACTAAAGCGCTTTTGCGGCGCGGCGTTTAAGCCATTACTTGTCAATTTCTTAAAAGAGGAAAAATTGTCTTCAGAAGATATTAACGAACTGAAACGCATTTTAGATGAGAAGACCGAGGAGAATAAGAGGAAGGATAGATAACAATGATAGACATGATTATAAATCTATACCTTCCTCATTTTTTTGATTGGCTTATAGAAACGTCACTTATGGCTAGCATATTAGTTGGATTTATTTTATGTATAAAAGTTCTATTTAGAAATAAATTAACGCCCCGATGGCAATATATGCTGTGGATCGTATTAATGATAAGACTTCTTTTACCATGGTCACCAGATAGCTCTTATAGTATTTATTCATTACTTTCCTATAGTTCTAGTGTATCGGAAGTTATTCCAAAAAATATGCCGTCTACTGAGAGTATAGTGAACATAGAAACCAATCATACAGTGGAATTGGAATCAAATTCTGAAACTGTGACAAAAAATGGTGAACCTGAAGTAAACGCGAGTGCGGAACAACAGACTACATTTTCTTTATACAAATTTGCTCTATATGTTTGGCTAGCTGGGGTAATCGTATTAGCAGTCATAACGTTTATTACAAATAGACGTTTATATTCTTACATAAAGAAACAAGCGGATATTACGGATGAACAGGTCGTTACAGTGTTTAATCGCTGTAAGCAGTCTATGAAAATGAAGAAGGCAGTTTCATTACGTCTAGCAGGAAAGATTGCGAGCCCAACTGTTTTCAGTTTCTTTCGTCCGAAAGTATTACTATCAAAAAAACATATGAAAGTATTAAATGAGCAACAATTACAATATGTCTTTTACCATGAGTTAGCTCATATTAAGAGAAACGACGTAGCTGTAAATTGGATTATGTACAGCTTACTTCTATTAAATTGGTTCAATCCGATTCTTTGGTACGCCTATTTCTGTATGCGAGAAGATCAAGAATTAGCCTGTGATGCATATGCGCTTACTTTTATAGATAAAGAGGAGCAAATTGCATACGGTCATACAATTATTACCCTTTTAGAACATTATTCTTATCAAGCACCCAGCCTAGCAAATTTGAGTAGAAATAAACGAACACTAAAAAGGAGAATCGTTATGATTAAAAAGTTCCAAAAGAAATCTTATCGTCTTTCTTTAATTGGGGTCATTGCTATAGCTGCTATAGCAGGCGGATTTTTATTAAATGCAAGGATAACTGAGGGGGATGAAAGACAGAAAGAAAAGGTTGTAGAAAAAAAGCAATCTAAAGCGGCTTTTGAAAAAGCGATAGAAACAGTATTAGGTACACCGGAGAATGCAAGTAGCGAATGGGGGATGTCAATAAAGTCATATAAAAGGGATACAGATTTTTTGTATTTGGCAGAAAAGAATTTTACACAAGAAGAATTTGATCAGTATGTTCAATTATTTAAGGAAGCTAAAGAAATTCATAAAAAAGCAATGGTTAAGAAAAAAGTACCTGAGAATTATGACGGAGATACAAAGGAATTTAAGCGTGAACGCTTGAATAAAACTGATCAAGAAAGATTAGCTACTATTGAGAAGAAATTAATTCCACTTTCGGAAAAGGTGGAGAAGTCTTTAACATATTCTATAGAAGAAGCGAAAGATCATGTACCATTTCAAATTAAGCACCCGTCTTATATGGTTGAAGGTTATGAGTTGAAGAGAGAATGGGCGGATTCATATTTTGGAAGAGATATAGAATTAGTTGTTAAATCAGAATATACAAAGGGAGAATATGGTTTTACAATTTATCAATCAAGGGTTTATGCAGGTGGTAATAAGGATCCACTACACTACATGATACCTGGAGAAGAGAATCTAGAAAGTTATAATTTAGAAGGAAAAACAATGGTTTTTAACAAATCTCATCGAGACGATAGTAAGTTAAAAGGGTTAAAGATGTTTGTTCCTGAACAAGGAAAGAATAGTGAGTATCAAATTGTGATAGTGAACAATATTTTCACAAGAGATACGGGAATATACAAAGAAATAATCGACGATAAGCTAACTAAGAAAGAGATGGAGAAAATATTACTTTCTATGTCCAAATAATAGACAGTGTTCTTAAACTTTTGGTTTTAAGAACGCTGTCTATTTAATTAGATTTCTAGTGTGATCTAGCCAGCAATTATTATGAATATATTCTAGCTTTCCATACAAGTATAATTTTTGATACACTATGGACAGTATGGTATAACTTGACTGGAATGTTTTTATACTGGGAATAACTAAAAAGAGAGCTTGTATAGAATGTAAGCGTGTGGTAATATCAAATATGTACTGATTGACTATATTATCCAATTGGTCATTTTTGGAGGTGACGATGTGGCGATAGATCGAAAACGTTCTATTATTGAAGCTGCAACAAAGTCTTTTTCAGCGTTCGGTTATAAAGCAACGACGATGGATCAAGTTGCGAAGTTAGCGAATGTAGGAAAAGGAACAATTTATACTTTTTTCAAAAATAAAGAAGAACTATTTGGCGAAATTATTTCTAATTTAATTACAGAAATGAAGCAAGTTGCAAAAAATGCAATTCGTTCAGATGTTTCATTTTTCGAAAATGTACATAAAGCATTATATAGCATCTTAGAATTTAGAAAAGAACATCAGCTCATGATTAAATTAATTCAAGAAGAGCGCGATATGGGAACGAAAGAAGTACAAGAAGTGATGCAACAAGTAGATGTGGAAATCGTTTCTGTCATTCAATCTTATTTAGAGATTGCAATTGAAAAAGGTGAAATTAGCAAATGTGATCCAGAAATTACAGCGTTTATTATGCTTCGCCTATACGTATCGCTTATTTTTGATTGGGAAAAAAATCATGAACCGTTAGAAAAAGAAAAAATCTCAGAATTATTCGAACTTTATTTACTAAAAGGATTGTCAAATTAAGATAATCCTTTTATTATTATAAAAAATGACCATATGAACAAAATGGTCATATGTTTAATTTAGGAGGGATAATAGAAATATTAATTTCATATTAAGGAACAGTTGCATAGTATAAATTCGGGGATAAGGCATATGTATGAACAGGTATAGCCTTTTTATTTGGGTAAAAATGACCAAATGAACGTTTTGGTCATTTAAAAAGGGGGAGAAATTATGAAAAGAAATCAGTTACTTCGTAAAGAGTTCATTGAAATTATAAAAAATAAAAAGATATTAATTCCAATTATTGCGGTTTTATTCGTACCAATTTTATATGCAGGTATGTTTTTATGGGCCTTTTGGGATCCGTATGAACAGCTAGATGACTTACCAGTTGCGGTAGTCAATTTAGATAAAGGTGCAGTATTTGATGGGAAACCGATTGAAGTCGGGAAAGGGCTCGTTGATAATTTAAAAGATAATAAAAGTTTTAAATGGGAATTTGTAAGTGAAAAAGAAGCGAAAGAGGGAATGGAAGGCAGAAAGTATTACATGTTAGTACGTATTCCAGATGACTTCTCAAGTAACGCTACAACGTTATTAAAAGACGATCCAAAACCATTAAACTTAGAATACATTCCAAATGAAAGTTTAAACTTCTTATCTTCACAAATTGGCGGAACAGCAATTGAAAAAATTAAAAGTGAAGTATCAAGCACGTTAACGAAAACATATGCAGAGAAAATGTTTGATTCCATTAAAGATGTCTCAAAAGGATTAGCAGATGGAGCGGACGGAGCAAATAAGTTACATGACGGAGCTAGTGAGTTGCATGATGGATCAAGTAAAGTGACTGATGGACTCCATACACTTCAAGGGAAGTCTGGTGAGATGAAAGATGGAGTTCAGAAATTAGCAGATGGATCTAATAAATTAGTAGATGGGTCAGGCAAAGTAACAAACGGTTTAAATACGCTAAATAGCAAAACAGGTGAAATGCAAATAGGTATAGGGAAATTGCAAGATGGATCAGGAAAAGTAACAGATGGTTTACATGTATTAAATAGCAATGCAGGTATAGGGAAATTGATGGATGGATCAGGAAAAGTAACAGATGGTTTACATGTATTAAATAGCAATGCAGGTATAGGGAAATTGGTGGATGGATCAGGAAAAGTAACAGATGGTTTACATGCACTAAATAGCAATGCAGGTATCGGGAAATTAGTAGACGGCTCTGGGAAAGTAACGAACGGTTTAAATGCGTTGAATAGTAAAACAGGTGAGATGCAAACAGGTATAGGAAAATTAGTAGATGGGTCAGGCAAAGTAACAGGCGGTTTAAATACGCTAAATAGCAAAACGGGTGAAATGCAAAAAGGAATTGGCGAATTGCATGATGGATCTGAGAAAGTGACCGATGGCTTGAACAAATTAGTAAGTAAATCCGGTGAATTAAAAACAGGAACAACTGAACTATCAAATGGTACGGAACAACTTGTTGGAAGACAAAGTGAATTAGAAAAAGGGTCTCAAGAGATTCAAAAGGGATTGCAGGATTTAAATAGTAACGTACAAAATTCTGCTGCAGGCTTAGAGGAAATGCAGTTGAAAGTTCCTTCTATATTGAATACAGTAAATCAGAAAATAGATGGAGCTGGAGAAAATATAAATCAGTTAAATGAGCTTACGCAATCAACAGCAGGAGATGCAAAAAATGCAGCGCAAGAGGTAGCGAATTTACAAAAGAAAATTGAAAGTTTACCAAAAGAATATCAAGAGCAGTTACAACCATTCATAACAAGTGCTGTAAAAAGTACAGCGACAGTCCAGCAAAAAGCTACCGGAGTAGCAAGTGGAACAAATAAATTAAATGAAGAAGTAAAACAATTAAAAGGTGAAATCAATCAAACAACAAATGGATTGCAAAACAAATTACCAAATCCAGAAGGGGTGAAAACTCTAGCAGGTGGTATTGAGAAACTAACGAACGCACAAAATGAATTTGTTAGTAAGTTTCATGGATTTGGTGAGGGATTAGATAAAGCAAAAATAGGTGCCGATAAATTAAAAGATAGATCAGTTCAATTAATTGATGGAGTAACGCAATTACAAAGTGGATCTGGAAAAGTGACAGTTGGATTAGGTCAATTATCTGCAGAAGCAAATCAAATGGCAGGTGGAATAAATCAATTAGCAGATGGATCTGGTCAAGTAACAGGCGGTTTAGGCACATTATCTGTAGGCGTAACGAAATTAGCAGATGGATCTGGTCAAGTAACAGGCGGTTTAGGCACATTATCTGTAGGCGTAACGAAATTAGCAGATGGCTCAAGTCAAGTAACAGGTGGTTTAGGCACATTATCTGTAGGCGTAACGAAATTAGCAGATGGATCTGGTCAAGTAACAGGCGGTTTAGGCACATTATCTGTAGGAGCAAGCCAAATGACAGGTGGCATAACGCAATTAGCGGACGGTTCAAGTCAAGTAACAACTGGCTTAGGTACTCTAAATGGTGGCCTAAATAAAATGTCCACTGGCTCAACCCAGCTAATCGACGGCGTAAATAAACTAGCAGACGGTTCAGGAAAAGTGACAGAAGGACTCGTGAAAGTAAATGACGGATCAGGTACACTGGCTGAGAAACTTGGAGAAGGGGCAGAGAAAACTGGTGAAGTGAAAGGGACGGATAAAACGTATGATATGTTTGCAAGTCCTGTAAAAGTGAAGACGGAGAAAATGGCGGAAGTTCCAAACTACGGAACAGGATTCACACCATATTTCTTATCACTCGGTTTATTCGTTGGGGCATTACTATTATCTATCGTATACCCATTACGCGATACAGTTGGCGTTCCGAAATCAGGATTCAGCTGGTTTATTAGTAAGTTTGGTGTTTTACTATCAGTCGGTATTATTCAAGCAATAGTAGCAGATGTCATATTACTGTTCTGGTTAGGTGTAGAAGTACAAAGTATTCCATACTTCATACTCTTTAGTATTGTTACGAGTTTAGCGTTTATTTCATTAATTCAATGTTTAGTAACAGCATTCGGTGATGCAGGGCGTTTCATCGCCATCATCACATTAATTATTCAGCTTACAACAAGTGCTGGGACATTCCCGCTAGAGTTGATTCCGAAGTATTTACAACCATTTAATGCTTGGTTACCGATGACATACTCGGTATCAGGATTGAAAGCAGTCGTATCAAGCGGAGACTTTAACTTCATGTGGCAAAATATAGGGATATTAATGATCTTTATCGTTGTATTATCACTTGGAACAATTGCTTCATTAACGTGGATGCACAAACGACAATTTAAAAATATTGCTGAAAATCAATCGATTGAAGCATAAACAAGACCAATAAAAAAGGCACCGAAATGGTGCCTTTTTTATTGGTCTTGTTTTATTGGATGAGAAATTTTATTTGTTTTTCTATTTTTACGGAACAAGTATATAACAATACTTATAAGGATAATAGTAGCTACAATCCAAACAAATGGACCATATCTTTCAGCAAAAGTATATAGTTTCATGTTGCTGGCAATGTCCTCTTTTGTTTTTCCTATTAGAATTTCAGAACCACTATACCCTTCAAGTGTATCTCCTTTTTTTATACCAAAAATAAGAGTGTCTGATTTGTTTTCTATTCCTGTATATCGGTATCCTTTACCTTTAATTGTTAATTGAGTATCGTCCTTTTTTAGTGAGTAATCTTCGGTGGAAATATCTTTTCCTGACAGTGTAATTGGTTCCATCGAAAAACGGATTTCTTTTAATGCAGGAAGAGCCTCATTGTTTAGTAAGAGCTGCTTTGCAATATGCTGCTCGGTATCAATGTTTTTCCAATTTGCTTTTCGTCGTTTATACGTATTAATTTCAAGAAGTGCAAATTCTTTATTTTGAAGTTTTTCCTCTGTAATAGGTTGCGAAGTAGTTAATGTTCCTTTTAATAAAATCACACCGTCTTTTGCAGATTGAAATGAAGAGACTTCCTTCGTTTCTTTTAATGTATTGATAGCACCTCTATAATCTTCTTTTCCTAAAAGAACAGCTCCCGTATGTACGGTTAAAATAAGATATAGGATGCTTAATACTATAATAGCTTTTTTCACTATTTTCCCTCCAAAATATGTATAAGTTAATTGTAACATAATTTCCCATATGCAATTTATCAATTTGAATAATAGGTTACGGGAATGAGAGTGATAAGTAAATTAAGAGAAGTGTGGATGAGAGAAATAAAAATGAAAGAGAAATACAGTTGTAAGAAAGGTGAACTGTACTTCTCTTTTAGATGAAAAGTATTTTATTCCGTAAAATCCCAATTGGTGTAGGCTAATAATTAGTGGGGGATGAACAAAATCCCCCACTGATTAAAGTTTCACTTTATTGAATTCTTTTTCTCTGTATTACATTTAAAAAACCCTCAATATTCGAGCTTAAAATTTGTCCCACCGTTATATATTCGTCTTCATAGTAAAATATTAGTTTTTTATCAAAGAATGTTCTTTTCGTCTCTATGGATAGAATTTTTTTATATTCAAATTCCACAATCAATGCATTTTTACAACATTTGAATGATTGTCCATAAAAAATAACCCTCCTATTAGTGGCAAGTAACACTCCGGAACGAGGGACATTTTGTGTAATAATATAGCCAGTAAGTGAACATCTTAAAGTGGATAAAATATTTTCTTCATGATGTAATAGTTGTTTTGCATCCTCTAAAATTTGATTCATTGCATATAATCCTTTTTTATTTAAAATACAATCTATATGGATATTATTATAGCAAGAAAGACTATACACCAAATATGTAACATTGCATATTTGGTGTATGGTCTTTCGAATATTATTCAGAAGGGTTCTTACTTTCCAAAGAGCATCTTTTCCTTAATTTTACTATATTTTATGTTTAGCCTAAACGAAAGAAAGGAATCACAACAATTTGAATAGAATCATATTACAGGGGAGTTGATAGTATGAGACAAAAATCTCGCTTCTATTTCATCATATATCCGCTAGTCTGCTTCTTAGTTTATACACTATCTCCGATTTTGTTTCATAAAAAAGAATATACGAGTATGAAAGACATAGTGGGAATGATTGTAACCTATTATATTTTAATTGGTGGATATTACTTTATTGATTTTTTAAGTAAAAGAATAAAGAAAAACGGTAAAGTTTAATAATATAAAAACTGATGGAGGATAACAAAATGACCGAAAGTGAAATGAAATTTAGGGATACAACCATTCGTAACTTTTTTGATAAAGAGGATCGTTTAAAATCGATTCCAGGTCAAAAGAAGAAGAAACTTGTATTGTTAGAGCATTTAGTGAGCAAGTTAAACGCTGAAAATCAATATACAGAAAAAGAAATGAATACATTCATAAAACAATATCATGATGATTTTTGTACGATTAGACGCGAGTTTATTGTGCACGGGTTTATGAATCGCGAGGATAATATGTACCATATAAACGGGAGAGAAGTGTGGACGAAGTGGGAGGAGCTATAAATGTAATGAGGAAGGGGAATTTTCTTGCAAGCTAGTAGTCTTATACATGAAGAGATTTCGGGGAAACCGTCAATTTTGGGGATATTTACTTCGCCAACACTACAATTCAAAAGGATGAAGAATCAAAGAAATATACTTTTACCACTCGCCTTTTTAATAGTATTCATTATAATTTCAAGTGCTTTAATGTCTTGGAATACTTTAAACAATCCTGCGCTTAGTATGTTTCATGATAAAACGGGATTTACTGTACCAAAATACATAACTTTCTTTACCACATTTGGGATTTCCACAGTCAGTGGAATCGTAGCCTTATTTTTTGCGCCTATATTCTATAAAAATATTATGATTTTTTTCGGGGTGGATATTACCTATAAAGAAACCTTTCCTATAATTATTTATACTTCGTTTGTATTACGATTAGGGATGATTTTAAATGGATTCATTGCATTGTCTCTAAATGGATATGAGATATCTTATACAAGTTTAGGTGCAATAGCAACGGATAATATGGTTTTGCATACAATCGCTCAAAGAATAGATATATTTAATATTTGGTATTACATTTTATTAGGAATAGGTTTAAAAACGATTACGAATTTAAATAAAGACAAACTTATTCCTCTTATTATTGTACTTTTCGTGTTCACTAGTTTATTAGCGAGCATGGCTGGATTTATGCAGGAGATATCTAAACCGTAAGGATAGGTGGGAGTCTTACGGCCCGTAAAAGCCCGATTGGTGAAGGCTAATAATCAGTGGGGGATGAACAAAACCCCCACTGATTAAAGTTTCACTTTATAATTCTTTACACTAAAACTTTTTTATCCAATCTTTCTTTCTGACGAAGATGATGTGAAAAATGCATAGAAATGAGCTGGAACCACTCTGGAGCATTTAAGTACCCAAGTCCAGGATGCTCCACTTTACAATCATTTGGAATAGAAGCAAGCATGGGTTCAATGTTTTTTACAGCTGTAATTAATTTTAGAAAACGCTCCTGTATCTCTTCTTTGCATGATGGATTTTCAGGTGTGTATCCAGAGCGATTTGGCACTTTTATTTGTATAGGAGGGAAAGCACCCATTGTATATACTTTTTCACCCATATCCGTTTTTTTGTTAGCTACAGATGGTGTTTCAGTTTTACATTTCTCGATTGCATCTAATTGCATATATGTAGCAGCTAGCAGATGGTTATACATTTGACCGAGCGACCATTCTTCTTCAGAAGGTTTTTTTCCAAATTGTTCAATCGTATATTTGTCTAATTCCTTCACATAATACGTTGCTAAACTTTCGAATTTCTCTAACATAACAGTACTGTTCATATTGGTATCCCCTTTTTAAGAAAATGTATTTGTTAATACCTACAATAAAGGAGGGATGCTGACAACATTATGTCAGTAGTAAAATAAAAAATTAAAGTTTTAACATTTTTTTTACTTCATCATATATTTTCTCAGAAAGAATTTTTGGCTCTAGTACTTGCACTTGGCTCCCCCAGCTTAATACCCATTGAAATACTTCATCTATACTTCTTGATTTCAAAAAGACATGAAAACCATTATCTTTATGCTCGTATGAATCTATAAAAAAGTATCGTGACTCAACAATTTTATGTGCAATATGGGATGGGAATAATAAATGGATCGTAACAGTTCGATTGTTTTCAGGTTGATAGTCTTGTAAAGAAAAGTCCTTCGGTTTTGTAAAAAATTCTTGTTCTTGCTGTAATGTATCCATACGGTCTAAGCGAAAATTACGTATTTGTTTTCGAAGTAAACAATGAGCAACGATGTACCAAATTCCTGAAATGTTGACTAAACCGTAAGGATGAACGGTACGTTTTGTTTTTGTAGTTTCTCTCGGTTTACGATACGAAAAAGAGATAGATTGCTCTCTTTGAATAGCTTCTTGTAACAAGAAAAATTGGCTCTCTAGTTTTTCTTGCTCGGCTTGCTGGTTTGAAAATATAGGAGAAAGGAAACGGAAAGTTCCTCGCAATTCCTCAATTTTCTTTTGTTGATCAGTAGGGAGGGCTATCTCAAGTTTCTCTTTTGCTGATTGCGCATGTACAGAAAAAGAAGAGGTGAAAGCTTTCTCAATATAATCACCGCCCAATAAAAGAGTAACGGCCTCTTCTGGCGTAAGCTGAACGGGTGGCAAGAAATAACCATCCATTAATGAATAGCCGTGACCAGGCATTGAAAAAATGGGAACGCCGGATTCGCTGAGTGCGTCCATATCTCGGTAAATAGTGCGTATACTTGTCTCAAATTTTTCAGCTAAGCTTTGTGCTGTAACGGTTTGTTTTCTTTGTAATTCAATTAATATAGCTAATAAACGATCCGTCCGATTCATGAAATATCATCCTTTATTTTATAAATATTCTTATTGTGAACTTCTAAAAGTAGTATGTAATTCCCTGCCATTAACAGACTTTTTCCTATGTATAATATTAATATAGTAAAATCATAAGAACCTATATTGCAGTTTCCAATAATATACTATATAATCAGGATAAGAAAACGTTTTCATGCAAAGGGGGAAATTTCGTGTCGACTATCGAGGACGTGGCGAAATTAGCGGGGTTATCAAGGACAACGGTTTCTAGGGTGATCAATAATCATCCATATGTTTCAGATGAGAAGAAGAAAAGGGTTCAATTAGCAATGAAGCATTTAGGCTTCGTTCCTAATTCTGCGGCGAGAAGGCTTCGTAAACAAAAAACAGAAACAATTGCGGTGCTTGTTCCAAGGATTACAAATCCTTTTTTTAGTAGATTTATTGAAGCAATCGAGATTGCTGCTTCTGAACATAAATATAAACTGATTATTTGTCAAACAAGATATTTACCGGAAAAAGAGATGGAATATTTACAATTATTATCTACGAAACAAGTAGATGGGATTATTCTATGTTCACTAGAAAATCCATGGGAGAATGTGGAGCCATACTTGCAACACGGTCCAATCGTGTTATGTAATGAATATATTGAGGAAGCAAATGTTCCAACAGTGAAGTTTGATCATGCACAGGGAGCATACATAGCTGCCAATCATGTATTAGAACAAGGATACCGTAATCTTATTTTTTGCCGTGGTAACGAAACGAAAGTAGTGAGCCAACAGCGAAAAATGGGCTTTTTACGCGCTATTACTGAAAAGAGTAGAGAAGTGGAAGCGATCGATTTTCTTGAAAACGCTTTCTCTTGGGATGATGGAAAACGAATATTCCATGAAGTATTAAAGGACAAAAAAAATCCTACCGCGATTTTGGCAGGAGGCGACGAGGTTGCAGCTGGAATTATCTCAGAGGCGAAGCGCCATAACTGGAGTATTCCAGAAGATCTCGCTGTGATCGGTTTTGATAATCAAATTTTATCACAGATTACAGAGCCTGGTATTACGACAATTGAACAGCCAATCGACGAGATGGCCCGAAAAGTTGTCGACTTAATGATGGATAAAATCCATACGAAAAATTATCGACAAAAAGAATTGTATGAGTTTGAACTGGAGCTCTTGGTGAAAGGTTCAACGATGAAGGATAAGATGTTATTAGCCTAGTAGACTATGTCTGCTAGGTTTTTTTATGTTCACAAGCTACTATTCTTCGTGAACGCAATCGTCACATTTGTTATGGTATGCTTCGTGCTGCTCATCAATTTCTTTCCCGCAATGAGCACAAGTTTTCGTCGGTAAATTTCGGAAAAACTCCATTGGTTGATCAATCATGTCAATCCCTCCATTTCCATTTCTTACTATCATTGTATTAGTACAAAAAACAAAAGTCAACAACTGTTTTATAACAAAATTGAAAATTAATGAAAAAGTTTAGGAAATGGATTATAGTTAACAATGTAGGATGTAAGTAAAAAACTTTCTCAAGTACGGAGAAAAACGGCATTCCTACTCGGTTTTAGAAAGGATGGATACATATGAAAATGACTGTTGTCGGCTTTTGGGGCGGCTTTCCAGAAGCGGGAGAAGCAACGTCGGGGTATTTGTTTGAACACGATGGTTTTCGTTTACTTGTAGATTGTGGTAGTGGTGTACTAGCACAGCTTCAAAAATATATAACACCATCTGACATAGATGCAGTTGTATTGTCACACTATCATCACGATCATGTTGCAGACATTGGGGTGTTGCAATATGCGAGATTAATTACGAGTGTAACAAAAGGACAACTACCAGAATTGCCAATTTACGGTCATTCGTTTGATGAGAATAGATTTAATTCTTTAACGCATGCACCGCATACGAAAGGAATCGCGTACAATCCAGAAGAAACACTTCAAATTGGACCATTTTCCATTTCATTCTTAACAACTGTTCATCCTGTTACATGCTTTGCGATGCGTATTACAGCTGGCGATGATGCCATAGTATACAGTGCGGATTCAAGTTATATTCCTGAATTTATTCCGTTCACAAAAGATGCTGATCTTTTCATTTGTGAATGTAATATGTATGCACATCAAGAGGCTGCGAAAGCAGGGCATATGAATAGTACAGAAGTAGCAAGTATTGCGAAAACTGCGAATGTAAAAGAGCTTTTATTAACGCACTTACCGCATACAGGCAATCCATCTGATTTAGTAACAGAAGCAAAACAAATTTTCAGCGGCCATATTACGCTTGCGCATAGTGGTTACGTTTGGAATTCATGAGGTGATACGATGTTATTTATTGATAATAAAGGGATTACAGATCCTACGATAAACTTAGCGATTGAAGAATATTGTGTGAAGAATTTAGATATTAACGAAACATATTTACTGTTCTACATTAATGAACCTTCGATTATTATTGGTAAAAACCAAAACACAGTAGAAGAAATTAATGCAGATTACGTAAAAGAACAAGGTATTCATGTCGTTCGTCGTCTATCAGGCGGAGGCGCAGTATATCATGATTTAGGAAACTTAAACTTCAGCTTTATTACGAAAGATGATGGAGATAGTTTCAGCAACTTTAAAAAATTCACAGAACCTGTAACGAAAGCGCTTGGTAAACTAGGTGTAAATGCAGAACTAAGTGGTCGTAACGACATTTTAGCTGAAGGTAGAAAAATTTCAGGTAATGCGCAGTTCTCAACGAAAGGTCGTATGTTTAGTCACGGTACGTTACTATTTGACTCTGAAATCGATCACGTTGTATCAGCACTAAAAGTAAAAATGGATAAGATTCAATCAAAAGGAATTAAATCAATCCGTAGCCGCGTTGCGAATATTACAGAGTTCCTAAACGAAAAAATGACGACAGAAGAGTTTAGACAACTTCTTCTAGAAACAATTTTCGAAGGTGAAACAGAAATTCCAACGTACGAATTAACAGAAGATGATTGGAAAGAAATCCATAAACTTTCTGAAGAGCGCTACCGTAATTGGGACTGGAACTACGGGAAATCTCCGAAGTTCAACTTACAACATTCACACCGTTTCCCAGTTGGACAAGTTGACGTTCGTCTTGAAGTGAAAAAAGGAACAGTAACAGAATGTAAAATTTATGGTGACTTCTTCGGATCACTAGATGTTCATGACATTGAAGAACGTCTAACAGGCGTACAATTTGATAAAGATGCATTCACTGTAGCTTTAGAAGGCGTAGATATCGCACGCTATTTCGGTAATATTACAACAGAAGATTTCTTGCATTTATTCTTCTAAAAATGAGGGAGGCTGCCATAAAGGGCAGCCTTTTTCTTTTTGTGTGGATTGTCACTTTTTGTCGGTAAATCGATATATTTTAAAAATCGCTGATACAAGTTGAGTTACGGTCGATATATCCGAAAAATCGCCGATATAACATTAATTTGTATGGGGAGTATACGAGTTTTAATAAAGAGGGACTTGAAACGCTTAGAGAAAAGGTGAGTGCATATTATCTTAAAATGATTTCGGGCCTAGTTTAATAATTTGTTGGTAAATAAAATACCCATATCCTTTCAAAGTGAGTCAAGAGGAGGTGAGCCGTGTATATGCAGTTAATGGAATATCACTTGCTACTTTAATTTTCTTTTAATATAATTAATTTAGAATTTTTAAATATTCTAAATTTTATAAAGGTGGGATTTGTGTGAATCTCGTTCAATCTTTGGCTAAAACGGCAAAAAATAAGGGGGATAAACCGGCATACATATTTATGGATCAGTCGGTCTCGTATGACCAATTAAACAAAGTAGTCACTAGGTTTTCTAGCAATTTAGCAAAAATGGGCATTGGAAAAGGGGACAATGTCGCATTAGCTGTTGGAAATTCACCACATTTTTTAGTCGGTTTATACGGAACAATGAAAGCAGGAGCAACTGTCATTCCGATTAATCCAATTTATACAGCAGACGAAATGCATTATATATTACAAAATGGAGATGTAAAAACAATCATCGTACTCGACGTCCTTCTACCTGTTATACAATCTCTTACAACAAGACTTCCTTCACTTGAAAATATCATCATATGCGAAACCTCATCAGATTTTAACCATACAGAAACCGAAAAAATGAAAACGTTTACTAGTTTTATAGGAACTGTAGATTTAACTTACGAAGGTCCGGAACTAGATGAAGAAGATGTAGCTGTTATTTTATACACTTCAGGCACAACTGGAAAGCCAAAGGGCGCTATGTTAACACATAAAAATTTATATAGTAACGCTAGCGATGTTGCATCATATTTACAATATACTGCCGACGATCGCGTTGTTGCGGCGCTGCCGATGTTCCATGTGTTCTGTTTAACAGTCGCAGTAAATGCACCGATTGTTAATGGTGCGACAATTTTAATGTTACCGAAGTTTAGTCCGAAAGAAGTATTCCGTATTTGTCGTACATATGAACCAACGATTTTTGCGGGTGTACCGACAATGTACAATTACTTATATTTATTTGAAGAAGCAAGTGCAGAAGATGTGAAGACACTTCGCCTTTGTATTTCAGGTGGTGCGTCAATGCCTGTTGCCCTTCTGCAAAACTTTGAAAAACGTTTTGGCGTTATCGTTTCAGAAGGATACGGTTTATCAGAAGCATCACCAGTTACTTGTTTTAATCCGTTAGACCGTCCTCGTAAACCAGGATCTATTGGCACAAATATTTGGCATGTAGAAAATAAAATTGTGAACGAACTTGGTGAAGAAGTACCTGTTGGTGCAGTTGGGGAGTTAATTGTTCGCGGACCTAACGTTATGAAGGGTTACTATAATGCGCCAGAAGATACTGCGGCGACACTTAAAGATGGCTGGCTATATACAGGAGACTTAGCGAAAATGGATGAAGAAGGTTACTTCTATATCGTCGATCGCAAAAAAGATATTGTCTTAGTTGGCGGTTATAACGTATATCCTCGTGAAGTAGAGGAAGTATTATATACTCATGATTCGGTAGCTGAAGTTGTCGTAATCGGTGTTCCTGATGAAAACTTAGGAGAAGCAGTGCGCGCTTTCGTCGTTCTGAAACAAACGAGCGTAACAGAAGAAGAGCTGATGCATTATTGCACGTTACATTTAGCGAAATATAAAGTACCAAAGAGCATTGAGTTTTTAACAGAATTGCCGAAGAATACAACTGGTAAGTTACTGCGAAGAGCTTTGAGAGAGAAGGCATTGCAAGTATAAAAATAAAGATATTCATCTCTATGACTACATGTTTTGAGGTGGATATCTTTTTGTTTTTTAGAATTGACTAAGCTATAAGTCCATATGTTTGAAACGTAATATGACTAATACGGAGGGGATATGTATGGAGCAGAAGGAATTACGATTACGGAAAGTGCAATATCTCATTTGTGACATTATGGATGAAATGAATATGGAGAGTGAGAAGAAGAACTTAGAAACATTGCAAAAGGTAATTGATCACCTTTCAGGAGCGATTGGGGATTTAGTTGATCCATCGAGTACGTATTCGTTGGACTATTTAGAGAGAAAAGTGCATACGGCCCATTATTTATTATTTAGAAATGATCAGAAAGCATATTTATGTAGAAAATAAAAAATGATTGGTGTTTATTTTTCTGTTTAATTGATAATTATTATCAATATAATAGTTATGGTGGATAAATGAATATAAAAGGAAATGTCATATTGATAATGATTAAAAAAGATTTATTCATATATTTGTTGTTGATGGTGAAAGGGAATAGTTAGGGATATTTGTATAAGCCCCCGAAGCGATAAAGTGAAACTCCAAGTTGACACATATGAATTACGGAATTAAAATAAAAAGAAATCAAACAGAATACAATAGAAGCTCATCAGAGAAACTGAAGGCGCACAACGTTCACTTTTGTGAATAGATTGTGGGCCTTTTTCTATTGTACAAACTAAGGGGGCTTTATATATGAAACAGTGGAGTAAGACAGCATTAATGAAAAGTACAGGTGTTTTATTATCAGCATTTGTTCTTTTGTCGGGTTGTGGTTCGGCAGCATCCACTAGTAACTCTGAAGGAAGTACAGATAAGAAGGCAGTCGAACTTTTAAATGTTTCATATGATCCAACGCGTGAGTTATATCAAGATTTCAATAAAGATTTTGCGAAGTATTGGAAAGAGAAACATGGTCAGACAGTAAATGTAAAACAGTCACATGGGGGATCGGGAAGTCAGGCTCGTTCTGTTATCGATGGTTTAGAGGCTGATGTTGTAACACTAGCGCTCGCATATGATATTGACGCAATTAGTAAGAAGAAACAATTAGCCGAAGATTGGCAGAAGCGACTTGCGGATAATTCAACTCCTTACACATCGACAATTGTATTTCTTGTGCGAAAAGGAAATCCGAAAGGAATTAAAGATTGGGATGATTTAACGAAAAAAGGTGTGTCTGTTATTACACCAAATCCGAAAACATCTGGAGGAGCACGTTGGAACTATTTAGGTGCATGGGGATACGCACTGAAGAAATATAACAATAGTGAAGATAAAGCGAAAGAGTTTGTCGGTCAAATTTATAAAAACGTAGAAGTATTGGATTCAGGAGCACGCGGGGCAACGACAACTTTCGTTGAAAAAGGAATTGGTGATGTGTTAATTGCTTGGGAAAATGAAGCGTTATTATCCCAAAAAGAACTTGGAAAAGATAAATTCGAAATTGTAACGCCTTCAATTAGTATACTAGCAGAACCACCAGTAGCTGTTGTAGATAAAGTAGTTGATAAAAAAGGAACGAGAAAAGTAGCAGAAGGGTATCTTGAATATTTGTATTCAGAAAAAGGGCAAGAAATTGCAGCGAAAAACTTTTATCGCCCTCGTAATGAAAAAGTAGCAGAAAAGTACGCATCACAATTTCCGAAAGTTCAATTATTTACAGTTGATGAACTATTTGGCGGATGGAAAAAAGCGCAAGAAAAACATTTTAACGATGGAGGCGTATTCGATAAAATTTATCAAAAATAAGGGGGGATGAGGTGAAAGATTGTGAGGAAGAAGAAGCGTGTTTTACCGGGGTTTGGATTATCTCTTGGATTTACAATGCTGTATATGAGTTTATTCGTACTTATACCACTTTCTATCGTATTTATTCAAACTTCGCAGCTAGGTTGGAAGAAGTTTGCTGGGGTTATAACGAGTGAGCGCGTTTTACATTCCTATCAAGTGAGTTTCACAACTTCACTTGCAGCAGCAATCGTAAATGCTATTTTCGGTTTATTAATTGCTTGGGTACTCGTTCGCTACACATTTCCAGGAAAACGGTTATTAGACGGACTAATCGATTTACCATTCGCTCTTCCGACTGCTGTAGCTGGTATTACACTTACAACGCTATATGCGGAAAACGGCTGGGTTGGAAAAATATTTAGTGTGTTTCATATAAAAGTAGCTTTTACCCAGCTCGGCATTATTGTGGCGCTTACGTTTATTGGCTTGCCCTTTGTCGTTCGGATGGTGCAACCAGTGCTGCAAAGTATTGATAAAGAAGTAGAAGAAGCAGCTTCTAGTTTAGGGGCATCACGCTTCCAAATATTTTTGAAAATTATTTTGCCAGAAATATTCCCTGCTCTACTTGCTGGTTTTTCACTCGCCTTTGCTCGGGCGTTAGGGGAATATGGATCTGTCGTGTTCATTGCAGGTAATATGCCAATGAAAACAGAAATTGCACCGCTTATAATTATGACGAAATTAGAACAATATGATTACGCAGGAGCAACAGCTGTAGCGGCTGTGATGCTTATCATTTCGTTACTTTTCCTGCTCCTTATTAATATGATTCAAACTTGGAGTAGAAGGCACGAACTGAAAAGTGAATAGGAGGGGAGAAAATGGAACCAACATTACTAGAGAAGAAAATAGTAAAAAGCATGTCAGCTAAAAAAGAATCTAAATTGGTACCAATTCTATTCATTACGATAACAATTTTATTTTTATCTCTCTTTCTATTACTGCCGCTCGTGACAATTTTTATGAAAGCATTCGAACGAGGCGTTGATGTATATATTGCCGCTGTAACAGATCAAGAAGCATTTTCAGCAATCAAGTTAACGCTTCTCGTTGCTTTAATCGTTGTGCCACTTAATACGATATTCGGAATAGCGGCAGCTTGGCTTATTACGAAGTTTCAGTTTAAAGGAAAACAAGTATTACTTTCTCTTATTGAACTACCGTTTGCTGTATCGCCAGTCATTGCAGGATTAGTATTCGTTTTACTTTTCACACCTCGTGCAGCCTTTGGGGGATGGTTATTGGAACACGGGATAAAACTCATCTTCTCTGTCCCTGGTATTATCATTGCAACGATATTCGTAACGTTCCCGTTCGTTGCACGTGAATTAATCCCGGTTATGCAGGCGCAAGGGAAGAGTGAAGAAGAAGCAGCCCTATCACTTGGCGCGAGCGGCTGGAAAATGTTTTGGCGAGTTACATTACCTAATATAAAATGGGGCCTTTTATACGGTATGATCCTATGTAATGCCCGGGCTATTGGTGAGTTCGGGGCAGTTTCCGTTGTATCCGGTCACGTGCGCGGCGTGACAAATACGATGCCGCTTCATATTGAAATTTTGTACAATGAATATCAATTTTCAGCAGCGTTCGCTGTGGCGACTTTAATGTCACTCATCGCAGTTTTTACGCTCGTTATAAAAAACTGGATTGAATGGAGAATGGAAAAACGACAATAAGGGGTGAATGCGGTGAGTATTCAAATTCAAAATGTATCAAAACAATATGGTACATTTCAAGCGCTGACAGACATTCATTTGGATATTCCAAAAGGTGAACTGGTCGCTTTATTAGGTCCATCAGGTTCTGGGAAAACGACGTTATTACGAATTATTGCAGGGCTAGAAGAAGCGGATCAAGGTTCCATTTCATTTGATGGGGAAGATTTAACAAATATTCATGTGAAAAACAGGCAAGTTGGTTTTGTTTTTCAGCACTATGCACTTTTTAAACATATGAATGTATTTGAAAATGTCGCTTTCGGTTTAAAAGTAAGAAAGAAAAGTATAAGGCCCTCAGCAGAAGTAATAGAAGAAAAAGTAACAGAACTATTGAAACTAGTAAAAATGGATGGTTTCGCAAAACGTTATCCAGCGCAATTATCTGGCGGACAACGTCAACGTATCGCACTAGCCCGGGCACTTGCAGTCGAACCGAAAATTTTATTGCTAGATGAACCGTTCGGTGCACTTGATGCGAAAGTGCGGAAAGAATTGCGAAGATGGCTCCGGAAACTACATGACGAATTTCAAATTACGAGCGTATTCGTAACGCATGACCAAGAAGAAGCGCTAGACGTTGCGGACCGCATCGTTGTAATGAATGAAGGGCGCATTGAACAAATGGGAACACCGGAAGAAGTGTATGAAAAACCGGCAAGTCCGTTCGTATATGACTTTTTAGGAAACGTGAATTTATTTCACGGCCGCGTTCATAAAGGTAAACTAAATGTAGGATCAGTGGAGCTAGAAGCACCAGAGCATAAGCACGTTTCAAACGTAGACGGAGTGGGATACGTAAGGCCACATCATCTATCAATTGATCGTACGAAACAAAGTATAGACGCCATCCCGGCGAAGGTAACATACTCACATGCAGTTGGCCCTGTCGTATATGTAGAATTGAAGCGTGACGGAACAGATGAGTATTTAGAAGCGGAAATTAGTAAAGAACAGTTTAGACAGCTTAACATTCAAGATGGTGATTTTGTATACGTACAGCCGAAAGAAGTGAAGGTGTTTATTCCGGAGGATTTTGTGATTTAAAGAAAAACAAACCGCCATCTAAGTGGCGGTTTGTTTTTTTATTTTTTCTCTGTTCATAGTAGGGCATTTTACCGATGAATATTATATAGTATCTTTACGTTCGGAAAAAACAAGTATTTGTTTGTTATGCGGAAGAACGTATTATCGGTTAAAATAAAAATCCGCAAAACATGAAGTTTCCACGTTGAGAATGAAAATGCATCCAAATTATTGAGGGCATTTTTTTTACAACCATTATATATTCCTCATCATCAATTCCCCAACCTGCTTCGCAACATATTCAATATCATTATCAATTTTGTCTAACACGTAAGATTCTAAAATGCCTATTACAGCAGTTCCTAAAAATTTTAAGACGATGTGCTTATCAATGTTTTTATTGTGAAGATTGATGTGCTTAATATTTACGTTAAACGTGCATAACAAGATATAATAGAAGAAATTAATAAGGAGGCTAGCTGTGAAGAATCTTCGTTATTTCAATATGTTTACTATGTTAATTGTATACACACTACTTATGTTTTACATCGGCTGGAACGGATGGGTTTGGCTTCATACAGTATTCGGCTGGCAATCTTGGGGATATTACGCTTTCGTAGTCGGATTTATTTCATATGCGTACATTCTCGTACAAGTGTTTAAATTCCTTCCTTTCCTGCGAACGGTCGGTTCAATTTGGTTTGCGGTTATACAATATGCGCTCATGTTATTGCCATTAGCCGATATTGCAGTCTTCTTTTTACAGTTTTCTATAGAGAAAGACACGGCAATTATTTGGACAGGGGCAGTCACTTTACTCGTATTTTTCTTTATCTTCGCATACGGGGTATTTAATGCGTATAGCCCGGTTGTAAGAAAGTATGATGTACATATACCGAAAAAGGTAGAAGGGCGTAAAAGTTTACGCATTGCGATGGCTTCTGATATGCATTTCGGTAAATTGTCTGGTGTTTCGCATTTAAAGAGACTTGTCCACCATGTAAATGAAATGAAACCAGATATTATTTTACTGCCTGGTGATATTATAGATGATCATCCAGGTGTGTTCATTCAAAAAAATATGGGACCAATCATGAAACAGATGAAA
Source organism: Bacillus sp. NP247 (assembly GCF_018966865.1). NCBI lineage: Bacteria > Bacillati > Bacillota > Bacilli > Caryophanales > Bacillaceae > Bacillus > Bacillus sp. NP247. The sequence continues at coordinate 3,771,121 of NZ_CP076653.1, forward strand.
GCTCCGTTAGGCGTATATGGTGTGTTAGGAAACCATGAATATTACGGCCGAGCTGTTCCTGAGTTTTTACAAGAGATGGATAAGATTGATATTCGTATTCTTTTAGATGAAGTCATTACAATTGAAGATCATTTTTATCTCGTCGGAAGAAGGGATAAAACAGAGCGTGATCGTCAAAGCTTTGAAAATTTAATGAGTACGGTAGATAAATCGCTTCCTGTTATCGCAATGGATCACCAACCATTTGAATTAAAGCAGGCAGCGGATGCTGGCGTCGATTTACTATTATCCGGTCACACGCACCGCGGACAAATGGCGCCGAATCATATTGTAACGAGAAGAATGTACGAACTAGACTGGGGATACGTACAAAAAGGTGCATTCCACGCCATTGTTTCTTCTGGCTTCGGATTTTGGGGACCACCGCTTAGACTTGGAAGTAGATCTGAGATTGTGCAGGTGGAAGTTACGTTTGAATAAGTATGTGAAATAGAGAGCCGAGTGCTCTCTATTTTTAATTTAAAGGCACACAATATTCGAGGGAAGTTCTTTATTTACTCTCTGAAAAAAGAGATACTATAAAAAGACTCTGCTTGAAAAGGGGGATTTTAAGTGATCATATCAGATGTAATATACGGTGAGTTTGAAGTAGATAAAGTGCTAGAAGAGTTAATTTTAAGTAAACCTGTGCAAAGGCTGAAAGGGGTTCATCAAGCCGGAGCAAGTTATTTAATGAACGAGAAATGGGATGTAACGCGCTTTGATCATTCAGTTGGTGTGATGTTGTTAATTAAAAAACTAGGTGGTTCAGTAGAAGAACAGATTGCTGGTTTACTGCATGACGTATCGCATACTGCATTTTCTCATGTGATTGATTATGTTTTTGATAACGAAAATGAAAGTTATCATGAAGAAATATTTGGTGCTGTCGTTAAAAAGTCGGAAATCCCAGCGATTCTTTCGAAGTATGGTTATAACTATGAAGATACTTTACTAGATGATTCGAAGTGGACATTACTTGAAAGATCCGCGCCAGAATTATGTGCAGACCGAGTGGATTATACATTGAGAGATATGTATACATATGGATATGTTTCTTTAGAAGAAGTTCACAGTTTTTTAGATGATTTAATCGCAGTAGATGGGAAAATGGTCCTTCAAAGTATCGAAATTGCTGAATGGTTTACAGAAACGTATTACAAAGAAGTAATTGATTTTTTTATGAAACCAATGAATATTTATGGAAACGATATGTTAGCTAAAACGTTAAAATTAGCTCTTCATAAAAAGATAATCCATCCAGATGATTTTCTTCTTGAAGATTATGAGCTTATTACGAAATTGCAGCTATGTAAAGATCAAGAAGTAGATGCTTTATTAAGAAAAGTTCATCCAAGTATAGAAGTAAAAGAAGATAGAAATGAGTATGATTTACATCAGAAAAATAAAGTGCGTCTTATTGATCCGCCGTTACTTAGTGAAGGGAAAATCGTTCAGTCGTCTGTTGTATCAGAAAAAATAAGACAGATGAGCGATATTGCTTATGAAAAAGCGGTGCGAGGGATGCATGTGAAAGTGATTTAAAAGGAAAAGGTGTCATCAATTATGATGACACCTTTTCGCTTTAAAGGGTTGTTCGTATAGAAATGTGTTACATTTTTACGAGACCTTTTTATTTTACCAGAAAAACACCTTTTATGGTAAGGGAATAACTGCTAAAAAGTTTTTCATTGAAAATAATTTGTGAAAAAAGTACTAATTTTTAATGTGACAAAAATAATATATTTTAAAATAATCGCTTTAGGATCTTTCGTTCTTTATATATTGATTCTCATATTTTTTAAGGGAATTCAAAGGATTTTGTCTTTTTTTGTTGTAATCTTTATATTATGATAAACCTAATGTTCGGAATCAGCCATTATAACAGAAAAAAATTAAAAAAACAGAATTGAATCGCATTGCTTATTTTAATATAATTTATTTGTTAATTAATAACATATTTGGGGTATGATTCTTTATTGCGGCGAGAATTCTTTTTAACATAGGGGGGTTTACAGAATGTTTAAAACGGCGGAACCTGAAATGATGAATGATTTAAAAGAAACAGTTTACAAATTCTTTCCAAAAAATATTGCGAAAGAAGAAGAATTGTACGAGGAATCTAAAGAGCATAAACGATTTATAGAGCTAAAAGAAACATTTATAGAAAACGAAAGCTTTCAAAAGGAAGTTTTGTCCTTAATCGAGTCAACATTTTGCGATTATCATGTTTCAGACTATACAGATTTAAACCTATACAATTGTTTAGAGTATAACGTGTTATTAAATGGAAAAGAACCGATTTTAAATGATGATATTGATTGGATACGTGAATCAAGAGGCGAGCGTCTTGATTTAGGGGTTTTTGTTAGCTTACTTGATAAATATTATTATTACTACGTATTAAAAACAACATATGATGAAAAGCTAAGGGAATGGATTTTTGAGACGATTGATATAGAAATGGATAACATTTGTAAATTTGAAAAACTAATGAATACAAAAGGGTTTGTAAGAGTAGAACGAGAGGTTGCTAGAACTGCAATTCCTGATATAGAAACGGAATGTTTACGTATGGGGGAAGTTAACGTATTTCATGCTTTATTCACGGATTCAGTTAGTGAAATATAAAATTGTTATATTTTTTTAGATTATTATTAAAAAGGTTGCGTAGGAAATAGTAGCTATTTTCTACGCAACCTTTTCGTTTTTAATGATCAAACCAATTCCAAACCTCAATATCTCCAAGAGTCGCATAACGTACGTGCGGGGAGTTTTGTAATTTTAATAATTCTTTTGACGGTCCAGTAATGACAATGCCGTATACTTTTACTCCGTTATCTTTTACATATTTATAACGTTTATCTAAGTTTAGTTCGTTTTCTGGAAGTGAAGCAACTGTACTTACAGTTTTTTTATGTGTAGAAAGGATGCGCATCATTTCGATTACTTTGTCTTCTTGCGTTTTCTGCCTGTCAGTTTCATTATCAAGGAATCTTATATGCTCTGGAAATCCTATAAAGTCGCTGCTAGATAGGATGAAATCTTCTTCATTTATTCTTTCTTGTCCTGTGTCTAAAGCGTACCATACAGGAGTTGGTGGCATTTCTTGTGCTTCAAATACACTATATAAAAGTGGCTCTAATTCTTGTAAAGTGTAAGCTTTATCAAAAGATATTGCTACTTCTGCAACGGTTCCTTCGTGCACCTTTCCAAGTGTATCCCAAACCTTTTTAGTTGCTTCTTTTAAATGATCGCCTTGTTTTATTTTTGGGTGAACAAAGTGGATGTTCGGTTGATAGTGCATATTCACCCAAGATTGATTTGTGATATTTAAAGAAGATAAGAAGCTGCTCGTTTCTATTGTACCGAGTGGCATTTCTTTTTTACCGACGGTTTTCACTAAATCAAATTGGCTGTTTGTACGAAAGAAAGCTTCTACACTTGTTCCGCCCCCCATAACGCGGCTATTTGGGATAGTTGCTTCAAGTGCAAGAGAAGGAACATCTCGTATTTCTTTTAGTCGCTTATCATTATCAGCTTGAAAATAAAAGGCAGACAATACCCCGCCGATCATATATATAACGAGGCAAATTGCTAGTATAAAACCAAACATCTGTAAACGATGTTTCCACTTAATTCTCCAAAAAGGAACTTTAAGTTCTTTTGGAGGTAATTTTTTCTTTACGGGCTCACTCTTCGTAAGCAATTCATCTAAATGAGCTTCACATTCTGCACAAGTTTCTATATGACTTTCTAACTGTTCTTGCTCATCACGTGTGAGCGTTCCTTTTTCATATTTCTCCCAAAGTTTTTTAAACTCTGCACAACCCATCTGTATCACTCCTTTATGCTTCTTGCTTCTTTTCGTCCGCGATGTAATTCAATTTTCACTTTTGCTAAGGAGAGCCCCGTCATTTCTGCTATTTCCTTATAAGAGAATCCGTAGTAATCTCGTAGTAGCAACACATTTCGTTTTTCGAGCGGAAGAGAGGATATACTTTGTAACCAACTAGCAATCTCATGTTTTACGAAATAAGAGTGTTCTGTACTTGGCACGTTTGGTAAGTGGAATTCTTTAATTTGCGTTGTTTTATACTTCTTTTCTTTTCGGTACCAATCGATAAAGGCGTTGTAGGCGATTGTAAATAACCACGGCCTAATTTCTTCTCCTTTATAATAGTCAATATGGACGAGCATCCGGTAAAATGTTTCTTGCATGAGATCTTCAGCACTATGAGAATCTCCGGTTAGGGAGAGAAGATAGCGAAATAAATCTTGCATATGCTCGGAGTAAATTTCTTCTAATGATTGACTTTGTTTCACTACATTTCCCTCCCTTCATACATAACAACGAAATACATATAAAAAAGTTACAATTTTTACAGAATTATAGTAAAAAACGTCAAGAATTGGATAGGATTCTCTTTTATCATAATACATATAAGGCGGGTGAACAGAGATGGAAAGCTATGAAACACAAATTCAAAGGTCAATTGATTATATTGAGGAAGATGTAATGGAAAAACAAACGCTGCGTAATTTAGCACGTGTTGCAGGTTTTTCTGAGTCGCATTTTCATCGTGTATTCCAGGCGTTAGTAGGTGATACAGTAATGGAGTATGTTCGAAAGAGGAGGTTAGCCCGGGCAGCTTATCAACTTTCTCATACGGATGAAAAAGTTATTGATATCGCATTTGAGCATGGCTTTCAATCTCACGAAACGTTCACGAGAGCCTTTAAAAAATTATTTCAAATGACACCAAGTGAATATCGAAAACAAGAAATTGAAACACCAATGTATTATAGAGTGAATGTAAAACAAAGAAAATTAAATCCATATTTAGGGGGCATACAAATGGAATATCGTATTGTAAATAAACCAGAATTTTTAATGGCGGGTTATGAGCTGAAGACGACAAGTAAAGAAGGGAAAAACCATCAAGACATTCCAGCATTTTGGCAAGAATATTTACAAAAAGATCTTGGAACGACGATTCCGAATCGTAAAGATACGAGCCAATGGGTAGAGCTAGGATTATGTACTGATTTTAATTTAGAAACAGGGGACTTCACTTATATTATTGGAATGGAAGTTACAGACTTTGAAAATGTACCAAATGCAGTTGCAAAACGTACATTCCCATCCGCAACGTATGCAGTATTTACAACGCCGAAAGTTCCTCATGAAGAAATGGTATCGTCTATTCACCAAACGTGGAATGCAGTATTCTCAGAATGGTTCCCGCATTCAGGATATGAACATTGCGGAGTTACAGAGTTTGAACAGTACGATGAGCGTTGCCATGCAGATAAGAGTGAGTTCGCTCAAGTTGAGCTTTGGATACCGGTGAAGAAGAAATAATAAGAGGAAAAGCGAACCGGAGAGGTTCGCTTTTTTATCATATAGGTTGCTACATTTGCCGATTTTTGTTGGTAAATCGATATATCTTGAAAATCGCTGATATAATTTCATGTATAGTAGAACTACTAAGAAAAACCACTTCATAATTTCATTCATCGAAAAAATCCCTCGAAAAAAGACGCCCTACAGCGTCTTTTCTACGAACTAAACGGAAACACAATAATAATCGTCGTTCCTTGTCCAAGCTCACTATCAATGGAAATCGTTCCGTTATGGGCATGAACGAGCTGTTTTGTAATGGCGAGACCAAGTCCAGTTCCGATGTTGCTTTCTTCTGTATTAGTCCCTCTGTAATATCGCTCGAATAGAAGCTCTTTCGTTTTATCGTCCATTCCTTTTCCGTTATCTGAAATAGATAGTGTAAATGAATTTACATTTTGCGAAAGTTTTACGATTACGTTTGTCGTTTCATTATTATGTTTTACAGCGTTTACTAATAAGTTTTCGATAATACGCTGGAACCATTTTTCTTCAATAAAATATTGGATTTTGTTTGAACTTGGTACGAATTCAATATTTTGATTTTGCAGCGTTGGATTATTAATAAATTGCAGTAGTATTTTTTGAACGAATTGGTTAATTTCAACATTTACATGCTGTGCGGGAAGGGCATTATTCCTTAATTGATACGTTAAGCTTAAGTCGTCAATTAATGTAGTCATATATTGTGACTTTTCTTTCATTACAAGGCCAAATTGTTGAATATCTTGATCAGTCCAATTATACTGATTCGATTCTAATAATAATGCATAGCCGTATATAGAACTAAGCGGTGTTTTTAAATCATGTGTGAGACCGGTAATCCATTCTTCACGTGTTTGCTGCAGCACTTGCCTCATCGCATCATTTTTTTTGAGTGTAATAGAAAGGTGCTCTAGTGAACTAGTAACATCTCTAAACAAGCGAAATGACCATTTTACTTTACCGGATCGCCTGAATCGAACTGGTTTTCCTTTTTTACTAACAGGTTCTTCATATTTTCCACCAGCGATATTTTTAAGCCAACGCATTGCGTGTAGTAACGGTTTCCCAAACTTATTTCCGTACCAAATAGATAGAATGACTAAATAAACAAAGACGATAAGAAGGATTAATCCGCATCCGATTAGAAACTTCTTAGTAAATACATCCTCAATTTCGTCATCTGGGTAGTAGCGTTCATTTTTTGCTGTAATGACGAGAAGTTGACCACTATTTGCATCGTAAAAGCTAGACGTGTTTTCTTTATGATTCCACGGTTCTTTTTCGTTAAGAGCAGTCTGTATTGTTGAAAGTGTTTTTTTCTTTCCAGTTGGATAGGAAAAAACCTCTTCGCCATTATGATTAAATATTTGCAGTGTTGCTTTTTCTTTAGAGAGTAACTGTTTTTCTTGTTCCGTTAATGTGAATGAATCTGTAGATAAAGAAGGGTGTTCTTTCTGAATTGTTTTTAATAATGCATTACTTTTTAACATACCGCCATAAATAACAAGTACGTTCTTTTCTTCTACTTCAATTTCCCAATATGTAAATGTATAAGGGCTTTCTATATGATTCTGTATATGTGCGAGTAAAGATGTTTTTGTATAAGAAGTTGGGACATCACTTGGTGTATTAAATTGATAGAGGACTTTTCCGTTTTCTTCTACAATCTGAATCCAATCATTTTTCTCTTTAATTAAATCTTTTACTTCCGTTTTTAACGTAATATCGCCATCCTCTGAAGAGATATATCTTGAAATTGTAAAACTATCAGAATCCGGAATATTAGGTTCGTATGAAATGCTAGTAACAAGAAAAATTAAATAAGTGAAAGCAGCGACTACAGCAATAAGTAATGTAACTAAAACAAAAACGTGTTGCAGTATAAATTGGATGATAAGCCGTTTATTAAGATTCATATCGTCACCCTACTTTGTAACGAACTTATAGCCAAGTCCACGAACCGTTTTGATGTACAATGGATTACTTGGATTTTGTTCAATTTTTTCACGTAGTTTTCGAATGTGAACCATAACAGTATTGTCATCGCCATTATAGGCTGGTGCTCCCCAAACTTTTTCATATATTTCTTCTTTCGAAAATACGTAGTTCGGATTCTCGCAAAAGAAGAGTAGTAGTTGAAACAGTTGAGCGGAACATTCGACAACGTTCCCATCTACTGTTAGTTCCGCAGAATGTTGATCAATTTCAAATCTCCCAAATGAAATGGAGTGTGCGTTTTGTTCGTGTGGTACTGTTTGTTTCATATGTCTTCGAAGTTGTGCTTTCATACGAGCTACGACTTCTAATGGATTAAATGGCTTCGTAATATAATCATCTGCACCATATGAAAATCCAGATATTTTATCTAAATCAGATGCCTTCGCTGATAGGAAGAAAATCGGACAATCTGTTTGTTGGCGAATAATCGGACAAATATCAAAACCAGATTGTCCAGGAAGCATGACATCTAAAATAATTAAATCGTAATTGTTTTTTTCGGTGAGAGATAAAGCTAATTCAGCTGATGTTGCAGTTGTAATATGAGAAAAACCTTCTTTTTCAAGAATGGTAGTTAGTAGTTGTAAAATTGCTGTTTCATCATCGATGAGTAATATATTTGCTTGATACATAAGAATCCCCCTTAATTTCCTCGAATATCATATCATCTTTTTGTAACATATGGAATTTTTAAGGAAAATTTAAGGTTTTCTTTCACAAAAAATTAAGAATCAAATGATATGATAAAAGTAACATAGGGGAGGAGATGAGTGTGAATCCGTTTCAAATGATGCGAGCTAGATATTTTTTAATTGTATTTGCACTATTAATTTTAGTAGCGAGAAGTAGCGGGGAATTGTTAGAAAGTACATTTCATATACAAAATTCTTCTTTTATAAATATACTTATATTTTATATCCTTCCGATTGCATGGATTTTTTATGAGTATAGAAAGCACCGTGTTTCATTTTCATTATTTGTTAATAAAAATGAAACATTTAACTTGGTGCAAGTTTTGTACATCGCGATTATGCTTTGTATGTTTAGTTACGGCTATCTTATTTTGTACATGTACAGCTTTGCATGGATTACACCAGATTTTATTATGAATGCCTTGCATGAACCGATTATAGATAGTACCGGGGGATATGTATATCAATTTATTATGGTTGTATTTATCGCGCCTATTATTGGGGAATTTGTTTTTCGTGGATTTTTACTTCAGCGCTTTGCTGCGAAATGGGGAACGAGTGTAGCGATGATTGCAGTGGCACTTTTATTTGCGATATTACATGTCGATTTTCTCGGTGCCGCCGTATTTAGTATCGTATTATCAATCGTATATATTCGTACGAAAAGCTTACTCATGCCAATTGCGATACACATGTTAAACAATACATTTGTACTCTGTGCATCTTTCCTAGTAAGTGGAGAAAAGATCATGAGTTTTGCAGATTTCTCAAACTATACGACGTTCTTCCCAGGACTTATTATTTTTATAACAGGATTAAATTTAGTACTCATTTTTTTATTTGTTAACCGCAAATACTGGAGTAAAGAAGTGCCAGTTATATATGCAGAGCAGATAAAGAGTTTTGCAGATGTAGTGGGAGATAAATGAGATGAAGAAGACGTTTGAGAAAATATTGAAAGATATTATAGATGCTACGTCTATTACTGATATGTGTGATAAAAGCTTTTGTAATTGGATGCAACCTGTAGTAGATACAATTGTGTTTCCAGAGTATTACTTGTTTTCTAGTATTCATTTAAAAGAAGACATTATTTCTCTTCTTAATTGTGTTAGGGATTTTAATAATATTCGGTCTAATTGTAGAAGCAATGATGAAGCGCATCTTCAGAAAAAATGAAGAGAAGTATGTGTGGGTTCATAAAGTATTCGCGAAAATAATGGGGGCTTTTCTTTTGTTTTATAGTATGAAAGCAATCATTTACTTTATAGCTTTGAAACATCATTAATTCTAAATTTGAAAGGAATGTATAAAATTATATGAATGAAACAATATCATCAAATAAGTTTTTTTATTTGATTTTACTTAGCATAGTGCTAATAACGACAGTAAATGTTATTCTCCGCTGGGAGGAAGCTTACTTTTTCATGTATTTAGCGCTCCATTTATTAGGGGTTTTATGTATAAGTGGTGGCATGGTTACTGAAAAAAAGAGTGACGAAAGTGTTAACTATATGTGTGTGATCGGTCTTGTTTTACTTTTAGCTGTACAAGGTATTATGAAATATAGTTCTTTTTCTGTACAAGATTTCAGTTTGTTAATAGACGTACTGCCTTAAGGGGGGAGTATCTATGTTATCGAAGAAACAAATAGGATATATACTTGTTTTAGTAGGTTTTTTTACGATTATTATAACGACGCTATTTTTTCAAGACTATGAATATATAAAATATGTAAAAGGCGCCGGTTTAATGTGTTGGTTTGTAAGTGCTTTTCTTATTCCGGATTATGAACCGAGGAAAGTGTCTAAAAATAGGTGAAACTCTTCTTGTAATAGAAGAGTTTTTTTATGTAAATTGAGCGGGCTAGAACAATTCTCACGATTAGCTTGTTCTAATTTTAAAAGTATGAACTTACAATAATAATAGACAGGCAGCATAGGGGAGGGAATAGCGTGAGGAAAGTTATTGGGTGGTCGCTTTTTTTGTACGTTGGGTTTGCGTTATTTATATATTGGTATTTATTTGGATGGAATCATGAACTCATCCCGGACATGTATAAAGGTACGAGTGCAGATCCAGAAACTTTTATGAATGCGAAAGAGCTTACGCTAAGCCAAGATTATTCGCGCGTGAAAAATTTACTGTTCTTTTTAGCGACGCCTCTTGAATGGATTATCTTATTATTTGTACTCGTGCTCGGTATTTCAAAAAAGTTTGAGAAATGGTCGAAGGAAACGACCAAAATAAATGTCTTACAAGTTGCGATTTATTTCTTTTATTTATCATTACTCACAACGGTACTAGCATTACCGATGCAATGGATCGGCCGTAAAGTGTCCGTTGATTATGGTATTTCAACACAAAGCACACAAAGCTGGATAAAAGATCATGTTATTGATTTTTGGGTGAATTATGCGACTATGTTACTTATTGTTACAGTTCTTTTATGGCTTATCCGTAAATTCCCGAAGAGATGGTGGCTAGCAGGATGGGCACTCTCTGTTCCGTTTACGATTTTTTTAACGTTTGTGCAACCTGTTATTATTGATCCACTGTATAACGATTTCTCGACGCTGAAAAATAAAGAGTTAGAAACGAAAATTTTAGCGATGGCAGACAAAGCGGACATTCCTGCTAAACATGTATATGAAGTAAATATGTCGAAAAAAACGAATTCGTTAAATGCATATGTAACAGGAATTGGTCTTAACTCGCGTATTGTAATGTGGGATACAACGCTTAAGCAATTAAAAGATAAAGAGATTTTATTTATAATGGCCCATGAAATGGGACATTATGTTATGAAACATATATATTGGGGCGTTGCTAGTTATGTCTTGTTATCGTTTGTAGGTATGTATTTAATTAGTCGTATTTTAAATATGTGTATTCGAAAATGGGGAGATACGCTGCAAATTTCAAAAGTGGCATGTTTCTCAATTTTACCTTTGTTTTTCTTAATTTCCTCGTTATTATCTTTTGCATCACAGCCAGCAACAAACTATGTTTCACGTATAGAAGAACGCGCGGCAGATCAATATGCTTTAGATATGACGAAAGATGGGAAATCAGGTGTGAAAACATTTCAATATCTATCAAAAACAAGTTTAAGTCAAGTGAATCCGCCTGCATTAGTAAAATTCTTCTTATACACGCACCCACCAATTTTTGAAAGAATTCATACGTTTGAACAATATGAAAAACAAAAGAAGCAGTAGTTTACTGCTTCTTTTTATTATGGATGATTCGAGTTTTAGAAGATTATAGTGTATAATTCGTAGAATATTCAGTGAAAAGTTTAGGAGGTTAATATTTTGTTTCATTCAAAATCAATGCCGGCAATAAAAATGATACTATCGATGTCTATTTTCGGATCGATTGGATTTTTTTCAGTACAAACAGGTTTACCTTCCTTTGAATTAGTGTTTATTCGCTGTATTTGTGCGACTGTATTTTTAACATTATGTTGGTTCGTAACAGGGCAATATAAAAATGAGAAATGGAACAAAAAAGAAATGATACAAATATTAGCTTGTGGTGTATTTCTCGTTTTTAACTGGGTATTTTTATTTAAAGCATTTGAAGTAATGTCGATTACAATTGCGATTTCTGTGTATCATCTTGCTCCAATCATCGTATTAATGATTGGCAGTATCGTATTTAAAGAGAGGCTAACAGTATTTGCGGTTATATCGATCGTTATTTGTTTTATCGGTACAGTTTTAGTAGCTGGTGTAGATGGAAGTGTGTCGTTAGAAAAGCTAATGTCATCTGGAATGGTGTGGGCACTTCTTGCAGCTTTATTTTATGCTTTTACAACATTGCTAGGAAAAGGAATTAAGCATACGAGTGCATATGCGATGACATTTGTACAAACATTTTTAGGTATATTTTTATTATTACCATTTATAGATTTCGGGAAATTTCAAGGATTAACAGAGATGAACTGGATGATGATCACAGCGACAGGTCTTATACATACTGGGTTTGTATATTACTTATTTTTTGACAGTTTAAGAGATTTATCGACGAGACTTATTTCTATATTAGTATTTTTAGATCCTGCGGTTGCAATACTATTAGATACAGTCTTTACCGGATTTAGACCGACTAGTATGCAAATAGTAGGGATTGTGCTTATATTCGTAGGGATGGCAATAACTTTTCGCAAGGGAACAGAGAAGGAATTATCGGTGAAGGAAAGTGCTATTTCTTAACAATAGAGAATGAGTGTAGAGGATATCTTTGCTTCATATAGAATTGAAAAAGACGCAAATATATATTATTTGCGTCTTTTTGTGGCAATAAAGTGAAATTTAAAAATGCGAAGGAGTTCACAAAGAAATTGTAGAATATTTTATTATATAACACCTAAGATGTGACAACTTCCTTTTGAAAAAGAAAGAAGGAGGTATAAAGCAGAAAGGTAGTCAAAATGTTTCTTCTAGAAGATTTGCATTTTATCTTACATTCACCAACAAATTAGTACTCCTGAAATAATGAAGTTCATTTTATTTGAAAATGCTTCATATGTAGTATGGATAACTTCGTATTATCTATTATTTTTCTATTTAACATAAAATGGAAATAGGGAGAGAGGACAATGAAGAAAAAAGTATTGGGTGTAATGATGATTGCGACAATGGTAGGAGGTATATTTGCAGGAACGAATGCGGCACCTGTAAAAGCGGAAGAGTATCCGGAAATGATTGTATTTGATGATGTCCCATACGGATTTTGGGCATATGATGCTATTTTAGATTTAGCTTATAATAAAATTATAGTTGGTTATGGAAATGGAAAGTACGGTGTTGGAGATCTTACAACACGTGAACAAGTAGCTGGAGTTATCTACAAAACACTTGAAATGAAAGAAGAAGGGTCAGTAGCAAATCCGTACAAAGATATTTCTGGAAGTTCAACTAATTTCCAAAAGGAAATTTTAGCATTAACAAAACGTGGTGTTTTTAAAGGTGATGAAAACGGGAATTTTAGACCGAAAGCACCAATTTCTCGAGCTGAAATGGCAGTAGTGCTTCAAAAGGCATTTACTTTCGAAGCAAAACAAAAGCATACATTTAAAGATGTGCCAAAAGGGCATTGGGCAGAAGAGGCAATTAGTGCACTGCAATCTAATCAAGTTGTTACAGGAACGGGAAAAGGTATGTATGAATTAAATCGCTTTGTACCGAGAGAACAATATGCTCAGTATATCAACAATGCACTTATTAATTATCATTTGAAAGAGGATTGGAAATAGAGTGAAATATGGACGCGCAAATAGAAATATTTGTGCTTCTTTTGTTTGTTCACAAAAGAATTATTATTCATTTTTGTGGATTTTTATTGTTATACACAAGCTTTATAATCAATCCAATGAAAAAGACATGATGTGTAATATGATTCACAAAACCGTCACGAAATACGTCGGAAATGATGTTGTCACTACACTATTTATTCTGTATATTTTTAAAAAAACATATATATATTGGGGAGATAATTTGATGAGCAAAAAATTATTAAAAGCAGCTACAGCATTAACAATTATGGGTGGGGTGTTATTCTCAGCGGAGAGTAATAATGTAAAAGCGGAAAGTACGCAGTTGCAAAATACAAATACAATTGTATTTAAAGATGTACCAAAAGGACATTGGTCATATAAGGCAATTCATACTTTAGCGGAAAATGAAATTATTTTTGGATATGGAGATGGGATATTCGGTTTTGGGGATGATGTAACACGTGAGCAAGTTGCAGCTTTAATTTACCGTGTTTTTGATATGGAAGAACAAGATGAGTATGAAAACCCATATGGAGACATCGATGAAAACTCAACAGACTTTATCGAGGAAATATTGGCTTTAACGGAAATGGAAATTTTCATGGGAGACGAGCATGGAAACTTTAGACCGAAGGCGACGTTAACGCGTGCAGAAATGGCGCAAGTTCTTACGAATGCTTTTGACTTACAGGCAAAGGGATCTCATAATTTTAACGATGTTTCAGCAAATTCATGGGCAACGAATGCAATTAGTGCAATACAAACAAATGGTATTACAGCGGGAATCGGAGAAAATAAATTTGGTCCGTCCATGAAAGTAACGAGAGAACAATACGCACAATTTTTATATAAAGCAATGTTGCATGATATGGAACAAGGGCAGTAATAAAGTTCAACGAATTAAAGTAGAATTTAAACATAATATAAAAAAGGTCATTGTTGTATAACAGGGGCCTTTTTTGTATGGAATAAAGTGCGGAATCATGGCGTTTTGAAAAAAACGCCATGAATTTTCGAAAAAAACTTCCTTTTCTGAAGATTTGTTATATAATATAAAACATAAAATCAAATCTGTTATAAAACAGTTTGAGGAGGGGATGTAAATATGTCGACGCAAACTTCACGGGTTACATTGGCTGGAGAAATGTTACCAGCGTACAACGAAATATTGACACCTGAGGCGCTTAATTTCTTAAAGGAATTGCATGAAAATTTCAATGAGCGCCGCATAGAACTTTTACAAAAACGTGTGGAGAAACAAAAGAAAATTGATGCAGGAAAGTTTCCAAAGTTTTTAGAAGAAACAAAGCACATTCGTGAAGGCGATTGGACAATCGCCAAGCTTCCAAAAGATTTAGAGGATCGCCGCGTAGAGATTACTGGACCGGTAGATAGAAAAATGGTCATTAACGCTTTAAATTCAGGAGCACATCTTTTTATGGCAGACTTTGAAGATTCGAATGCACCAACTTGGAGAAATGCTGTCGAAGGCCAAATTAACTTACGAGATGCGAGTAAGGGAACGATTTCACATAAAAATGAGAACGGAAAAGAATATCGTTTAAATAGTAAAACGGCTGTCTTAATCGTGCGTCCGAGAGGGTGGCATTTAGAAGAAAAACATATGCAAGTTGACGGCAAGAACATGTCTGGCAGTTTGGTGGATTTTGGATTGTACTTTTTCCATAATGCGAAGACGCTTTTAGCAAAAGGAAGTGGTCCATACTTTTACTTACCGAAAATGGAAAGCTACTTAGAGGCAAGATTATGGAATGACGTTTTCGTATTCGCTCAAAAGTATATCGGTATTCCGAATGGAACGATTAAAGCGACTGTGTTAATAGAAACGATTCACGCTTCATTTGAAATGGATGAAATTTTGTATGAACTAAGAGATCATTCTGCTGGTTTAAACTGCGGGCGATGGGATTATATATTTAGTTTCTTAAAGAGTTTCCGAAACCATAATGAATTTTTACTTCCAGATAGAGCGCAAGTCACGATGACAGCGCCGTTTATGCGCGCGTATTCTTTGAAAGTTATTCAAACGTGTCATCGCCGTAATGCGCCAGCAATCGGAGGGATGGCAGCGCAAATCCCAATTAAGAATGATCCAGAAGCAAATGAGGCGGCTTTTGAGAAAGTGCGTGCTGATAAGGAACGCGAAGCTTTAGATGGACATGACGGGACTTGGGTTGCCCACCCGGGACTTGTACCGGTTGCAATGGATGTATTTAATCACATAATGAAAACGCCAAATCAAATTTTTAGAAAGCGTGAAGAAATACGTGTAACAGAAAAGGATTTATTAGAAGTACCAATGGGAACGATTACAGAAAGTGGTCTTCGCACGAATATTAACGTCGGTATTCAATATATTGCATCTTGGTTAAGCGGGCGGGGAGCAGCTCCAATTTATAACTTAATGGAAGATGCAGCAACAGCGGAAATATCAAGAGCACAAGTATGGCAGTGGATTCGTCATGAGGGTGGAAAGCTAAGTGATGGCCGTGATATCACTTTTAAATTGATGGAAGAATTGAAAGAAGAAGAACTAGCAAAAATAGAAAGAGAGATTGGTAAGGAAGCGTTTAAGAAAGGGAGATTTGAAGAAGCTACAAAACTGTTTACAAGTCTTGTTCGTAATAACGAGTTCATGCCGTTTTTAACATTACCGGGTTATGAAATTTTATAAGAAACAAGAAAAGGGGATGGAACATATGAAAAACGAAAGAATTGATAAATTGCAGGAAAGCTGGGAGTTAGATACGCGCTGGAAAGGGATAACACGTCCATATGCAGCTGAAGATGTAATTCGTCTGCGCGGATCGATTGATATTGAACATACGTTAGCGTGCTGCGGTGCAGAGAAGCTTTGGAAATCACTTCATACAGAAGATTATATTAATGCACTTGGCGCATTAACAGGAAACCAAGCGATGCAACAAGTGAAGGCTGGATTAAAAGCAATTTATTTAAGCGGTTGGCAAGTAGCGGCAGATGCGAACCTTTCCGGACATATGTATCCTGATCAAAGCTTATACCCAGCGAACAGTGTACCGGCTGTTGTAAAACGAATTAACCAAACACTTCAACGTGCTGATCAAATTCAGCATATGGAAGGTAGCGGTGATACAGATTATTTTGTCCCAATTGTGGCAGATGCTGAAGCTGGATTTGGTGGACAATTAAACGTATTTGAACTGATGAAAGGAATGATTGAAGCGGGTGCATCTGGCGTGCATTTTGAAGACCAATTATCTTCAGAGAAAAAATGCGGGCATTTAGGCGGAAAAGTATTGTTGCCGACGCAAACAGCGGTGCGTAATTTAATTTCGGCACGTCTTGCTGCGGATGTAATGGGCGTACCAACAATTATCGTCGCAAGAACAGATGCAGATGCTGCAGATTTAATTACGAGTGATATCGATCCAGTTGATCAAGAGTTTATTACAGGTGAAAGAACGCCAGAAGGGTTTTATCGTACGAAAGCAGGTCTTGATCAAGCAATTGCACGTGGTTTAGCGTATGCACCGTATGCCGATCTCGTTTGGTGTGAAACGTCAGAGCCGAATTTAGAAGATGCAAAACGCTTTGCGGACGCAATTCATAAGAAATATCCAGGGAAGCTACTTGCTTACAACTGTTCTCCTTCATTTAACTGGAAACAAAAACTAGATGAAAAAACAATTGCAAGCTTCCAAAAGGAAATTGCATCGTACGGTTATAAATTCCAGTTCGTAACGCTTGCTGGATTCCATTCGTTAAATTACGGCATGTTTGAATTAGCGCGTGGTTACAAAGAACGCGGCATGGCAGCGTACTCTGAATTACAACAAGCAGAGTTCGCAGCAGAAAAAGATGGTTACTCTGCAACGCGCCATCAACGCGAAGTAGGAACAGGATACTTTGATGAAGTAGCACAAGTAATTACGGGCGGTACTTCATCAACGACTGCTCTAAAAGGATCCACAGAAGAAGAACAGTTTACGAAATAAAGATAGAAGTAGGTGCCTATTATAGGCATCTACTTCTATTTAAAATATCCAATCCAATATAGCGAATACACCGATAATAGCAGTAAAAAGAAGGAATGCGAATAATGCTAGACAGCCCCATGTAAATAGTTTGTCTTTCCATGTTTCTTCATAATCATCAATTAGTTCCTCTACCACTTTTTTCTGCAATGGCTGTAAAGGATGTTCGGTGTATAGTCCTGTAATAATGTTATGATCTCCTTTGAATTTTAAAGCACGTACAATATGATAAGAGTCGTTTCCCATCGATTTTTCAAATTGTAGACATGCCGCGTGCATAACATCTGTTTTCTCTTTTTCAAGATACCAATACCGTCCAGCCATTTCTGGGTATTGTAATGTAAAGTAAATATCACCGAGTTTTTTTAAAGTGCTAATTCATTCGGATAAGTAGCGATTAGTCCGTGTAATCTATCTCTTGCTTTTCCAAGGTTGTTATTTTCAATATCTTTTTCAATTTTCTTTAATGTTTTTTCAGGGATTATTTCTGTCATATACGCCTCCTTATTAGAATAGGTGTGGTTATATTTTATAAGAAATACTAAAATTTAGAAATTTTATTTTTAAAAAGGATTGTACATTCTATTTTAAGTATGCTATGATAATACCAGTTGAATAATTAAATTAAGCAATCCATATATTATCAAGTGCCGAAAACAAACGGGAAAAAGTATGTGAGAACTAGTTTATGTTTCGAATTTGATAATGTGTGGATTCTTTTTTTATACATGAAGACTAAATAATAAAATGTATTTTCTATAGGAGGAAATAATTATGACAGTTACAGGACAAGTAAAATGGTTTAACAACGAAAAAGGCTTCGGTTTCATCGAAGTTCCAGGCGAAAACGATGTATTCGTACATTTCTCTGCAATCGAAACTGAAGGTTTCAAATCTTTAGAAGAAGGCCAAAAAGTTAGCTTCGAAATCGAAGAAGGTAACCGTGGACCTCAAGCTAAAAACGTAATCAAACTATAATTTTATAGTTTATTATAGAAAAAAGGATGGCTTATGCCATCCTTTTTTTGTTGTTGAGATATACGATATTATATTAGTAATAAAGACAGCCTAAAAAGTACGATTGAAGAAATAAAGGTGTACTCGAAAGCTTATGAAAATGATAAAGTGACGGTAATTGATTTGAGGAAGTCTCATTCTCGGTATTTAAATCAAGAACCATATATAATCATAGTACAGGTTGAAAGAGATACAGAGAATCTTGGAAGAAAAAATAGTAGGTTTCTTTAAGGATGAGGAAGAATGAAGGAAATGGTAATCGGTATGTAAAAAGGCTTTCCGTAAAGGAAGGCCTTTTAGTGTTCTTTCACAGCTTTTTTCTTTTCGCGTTTCTTACATTCTGGACATTTAGATTTACGAAAAGGCTTCGCGAAGAACAGTAAAATAAAAAATAAACCGAATATAATACTCGTTGAATTTTTTACGATAACAATGCTACTATTTTTCATTTGAATTGTTGGATGATCTTGCTTTTCTTCCATGAGAGACCTCCGTATATTTGATTTATCCCGCTATTTGCGGGCAGTAAGACTTCCACCTCAAAATTCAGCTGGAGCAAAGAAGTTAGGTGGGAGTCAGGCTGCCCGTAAAAGCCCGATTGGTGAAGGTTATTAATCAGTGGGAGATGGACAAACCCGCCACTGATTAAAGTTTCACTTTATATTTTAATTATAGCAAAATTAATTGCTGTAATTATATGAAGGGGGGAATGTGTTAAACATATTACAAATGATATAAATTCGTTTTTCGTGTATAGAATCCTCTGTTTATACAGGTTATTTATTTATCCCGCTATTTGCGGGCAGTAAGACCCCCACCTCAAAATTCAGCGGAAGCAAAGAAGTTAGGTGGGGGGTCGGGCTGCCCGTAAAAGCCCGATTGGTGAAGGCTAATAATCAGTGGGGGATGAACAAAACCCCCACTGATTAAAGTTTCACTTTATTGTTTATATATAAATATTAAAATATTTATATTATATTTGATTTATTATAATTATTTGTAAAGAATCGTAGAATGTAAACCATTTCCTTTTCTTAGGTGCTACTATAGAAGGGAAATTAAACAGCAATCGAAAATTAAAAAAAGAGAGGTGAAAAATCTGTTACTAACAAAAGTGCGAATATAGATGAAAATATTCTTAGCGTGCAAAAACTACATACTCTAAGGATATACATTTGTCTATATTTTTAGTAGCAGACAGTAGACTATGGAAAGTAAAGTAGAACGTTATGTCGAAAACTATGTTGTAAGCAAAAATACAATGGCCTTACTTCCTGTTGTTCTAGGAGAAAAGAAAGTGGTTACGCGAATTGTTGAAATGGAAGATTCTTTTTTCGTATTTCAAAAGCCTCTTGATATTATAGAGAGAAGTTGCCGGAAACACGGTTCTAGTTTCTTTGGAAGAAAAGAAGGAACGAAGGAATTAACTCGTATTACACATAAAGCTCCTATCGCAATTAGCCCGACAGATCAACTTTATTTTTTCCCTACGTATTCTTATTCTCGAAAAGAGTGTGCGTGGTTGTCTCATTTTCATATTGAAAATAATAAAGAATTAAAAGATGGAAATCTTATTATTAGATTTATAAATGGTTTCGCTGTGAAATTAGAAATATCCAAAAGCAGCTTTGAAAATCAGCAAAATCGTACAGCGAAATTACGGACAGAGTATGAAGACCGTAAGAAAAAACAAGGAAATCCTTGTTTTAAAGAGATTGATAAAAGAGAAGAATCTAAATTAACACCAGCATATGAGAAAGTGTATTTTGTGAAGGAAGGCGAAGTGTAAGAGGGAAAGGATGGGGAGACTCATCCTTTTTGATTTCGTTATATATACTATTTATACGGTAAGATTCATAATTAAAACAAGGTTATTTTTTTTGAATTTTCGTTCTCTAATAACTTAAGATAATATACAATTACAATATAAGGGTTATTTTCCAAAATACACTTAATGTAGTGTGATTATATATCATTTTATATTCGCGGTATACAGGATAGTTCTTTCCTTATTATATAAAACAGGGGGCTGTTATGTTGAAAAGGACCATGTTATTTTGGGTGCAATATATTCTTGTTTTGCCTATATTATTTCTTACCTTTATGTTTACTGGTTTCGTTGGCAGTCAGTTAATGATAGGTGCTGATAAACAACATTTTATTTTTACGCCTCAAAATGCAACAGAATATAGTCAAATTAGTGAAATTGATAAATTGCTATTTGCTTTTTCAATTCAACCAGTTGTCACCATAGTATTTCTTCTATCGATCGTGTACGTACTGACACTTATTGTCTTTCAAATTATTGAATGTAAGAAGAAAAAGAAAATATTACATAGTTTGCAATATATGGTTCTCGTACCGGTTTTTCTTTACTTGTGGTTAGGAATAATGCAATTTTCCGCAGTTAGTTTAACTTGGATAGATAATTGGAAAGATTACCTTATATTCACTCCTAGTACTATAAAGAATGAGCAAGATATATATACGATTGATAAGTTTTTATACAAATTTCGAATGTTACCTATTCCAAGTACAGTATTAATACTATCTTTCTTATATTTATTAATACTTATCGTGATTGATAGTATACGCTTACTAAAAAAGTTCCTTGTAAGAACTAGCCATTAGAAAAGGAGAATTGTTTGAAGGTATAATAATTATTTGTCACTACTCATTTCCATACAGGTAGAAATAGCCTTACGCGTAGTAAGGTTATTTTTGGAGGAAATATGTATTGACACTGCTATAGTTTCTTCTTTTCATAATATGTAACCGTTAAGTTACAATTTGTGCATAGTGTTTAAATTATCTTCATATCCTGTCGAATATTGAAAGATTATCATAGCTAAATAATGAAGGAATTCTAACGAAAGATATGGAAACTTTAATAAATACATCTCCATATGTCGTATCTACCATTTCCTCTTTCATTTAAGCAATGATACAGTAGAGGTAGTAATTAGAGTAAAGGGGTAAAGTGTAGAATGGATTTTCAGACAATCAAAGAATATTTTTCACCAGAAAATATGGATCACATTGTTGAAAGTTATAAAGCGTTCGGGCCGCTTCTTGGTATTGGTTTACCGATGATAGAGGCGCTTATTCCAGCATTGCCTCTCATTGTGTTTGTACTGGCGAATGCTGTTGCATTTGGCTTTTGGTTCGGTTTTCTTTATTCATGGCTTGGATCAGTAATTGGTGCAATGCTTGTATTTTTCATTATTCGTAGCTTTGGAAGAAGTCGTTTCTTTTCTTTTGTAAATAAGCATGAGAGAGTGCGAAAAGCGATGGGATGGATTGAAAGAAAAGGGTTCGCGCCAATCTTTGTTATATTTTGTTTTCCGTTCACACCATCTGCGCTTATAAATGTTGTAGCTGGTTTGTCTCGCATTAGCGTAAAACAGTTTGGACTAGCATTAGCATTTGGAAAGCTTGTTATGATCTTTATTTTAACTTATATCGGTCATGATTTAATGTCGTTTATTCATAAACCGGTAAAATCGGTTATTGTTGGCGTTGGTATTTTTATTTTATGGTATGTCGGTAAAAAAATTGAAGTAAAGTTAGAACTACATTAGGAAAAGTCTTCTTTGTAAAGATAAGCTTCATTATTAAAGGGTAAGGGGAGAAGCGGATGAAGAAAACTTTGAAAAAAGAAGGCCTAGAGTGGATACGAACAATTTTAATTGGTGTACTATTAGCTGTATTTTTTCGAACGTTTTTCTTTTCAACGTACGTTGTAGAGGGGAAGTCAATGATGCCGACATTGCAAGACGGCAATATGCTCGTTGTAAATAAGGTGAGTTATCAAGTAGGGGATTTGAACAGGTTCGATGTCGTCGTTTTTCATGCAAATAAAAAAGAAGACTATGTAAAGCGGATTGTTGGATTACCTGGAGACCATATTGAATATAAGCATGATAAGTTGTATATAAATGGTCAATTTATTGATGAGCCTTATTTAGAGAAGTATAAGAAAGAGGTAAATGGAAGGCAACTAACAGGTGATTTTACATTAGAAGAGTTAACGAAAGAAAAGTTTGTACCACCCGGGTTTATTTTTGTAATAGGCGATAACCGCCTCGGGAGCTGGGATAGTAGACACTTTGGCTTTGTGAAGGCTGATACAGTTGTCGGTAAAGTTGACCTGCGATATTGGCCAATTCAAGAGGTGCAAACGAATTTTTCAAAAGGTTGATATAATGAAGTAGAAGTATAGAAAAGACAAACAACTCAGTTTGTCTTTTTTCGTGTACTATAATACAATTATAGTAGCAAACTAACGTTCGTTGTGTAAGTGAAAGGTGGGGTTACATGTCACTTCGATTGGTGATTGGTAGAGCGGGAAGTGGAAAGAGTGCACTTTGTTTACGAGAAGTGCAAGAAGAGTTAAAACAGCGCCCGAGAGGCAAAACAATATTATATCTTGTGCCAGAACAGATGACATTTCAAACGCAGCAGGCGTTAATTGGAAGTGAGGATGTAAGAGGTTCTATTCGGGCACAAGTTTTTAGTTTTTCACGATTAGCGTGGAAGGTATTGCAAGAAGTTGGCGGAGCGAGTCGTCTTCATATTGATGAAGCGGGTGTGCATATGTTACTTCGTAAAATTGTAGAATCTCGTAAAGATGGATTATCGGTGTTCCAAAAAGCAGCGGAGCAAAACGGTTTCTTTGAACATCTTGGAAGTATGATTGCGGAGTTTAAACGTTACAATGTGACGCCGTCTAACGTATATGAAATGTGGCAACAATTAGATGCGCATAGTAGCAGTGCAGAGCAAAAGCTACTAGCGAATAAAGTATATGATTTACAGCTATTATATGATGATTTTGAACGTGCTTTAATCGGGAAATATTTAGATTCAGAAGACTATTTACAATTGCTAGTGGAAAAGCTCACGCAGTCTGAGTATGTAAATGGTGCTGAAATTTATATAGATGGGTTTCATTCATTTTCTCCGCAAGAACTTGAAATTTTAAGACAGCTCATGATTTGTGGAGCGAGAGTTACGATCACGTTAACGATAGATGAAAAAACGTTAGCGCAGCCAGTGAATGAACTGGATTTATTTTATGAAACGACGTTAACATATGAAAAAATAAAACAAGTAGCGCGTGAAGAGAAAATAGAAGTTGAAAAAACAATTCCACTTATGGAACAGCCGCGTTTTCATTCGCAAGCATTAGCGCATTTAGAAATGCATTACGAAGCGCGTCCAAATGAAAAGTTTCACGGTGAAGCGAGTGTGACAATTAGTACAGCAGCTAATTTACGAGCTGAAGTAGAAGGTGTTGCTCGTGAAATTCGTAGACTTGTCGCGGACGAAAAGTATCGTTACCGAGATATTGCAGTACTTCTTCGTAACGGGGAAAGTTATTACGATGTGATGCGAACGTTATTTACAGATTATAATATTCCGCACTTCATCGATGAAAAACGCCCGATGTCACATCATCCGCTAGTAGAATGTATTCGTTCGGCTTTAGAGATTATTAGCGGGAATTGGCGTTATGATGCAGTGTTCCGCTGTGTGAAAACAGAACTTTTATATCCACTAGACGTAAGAAAAGAAGCGATCCGCGAAGAGATGGATGAGTTTGAAAACTACTGTTTAGCGTACGGTGTACAAGGGAAGAGATGGACTTCTGAAGATCCGTGGATGTATCGCCGTTATCGTTCTCTTGATGATGCGAGCGAAATGATAACAGACAGTGAGCGTGAAATGGAAGAGAAAATAAATCGACTTCGCGACGTTGTAAGAACGCCAGTTATTCGTATGCAAAAAAGACTGAAGCGTGCTGGAACAGTTATGCAAATGTGCGAAGCGGTATATTTATTTTTAGAGGAGCTTGACGTTCCGAAAAAACTAGAAGCATTACGTATTCGTGCAGAAGAAAGCGGAGATTTCTTATTTGCGACAGACCATGAGCAAGTATGGGAAGAAGTGATGAGCCTTCTTGATACGTTCGTTGAGATGCTTGGCGAAGAGAAGATGTCCCTGTCTATGTTTACTGATGTAATGACGACGGGTCTTGAGGCACTTCAATTTGCGAACATTCCGCCGTCATTAGATCAAGTATTAGTTGCTAATATTGATCATTCTAGATTATCAGATGTTAAAGCGACGTTCATTATTGGAGTAAATGAAGGAGTAATTCCAGCAGCGCCTATGGATGAAGGTATGCTTTCTGATGAGGAAAGAAATGTTCTCACCGCTGCAGGTATCGAATTAGCACCAACGACGAGACAAACTTTATTAGAAGAACAGTTCGTTATGTATCAAATGGTGACGAGAGCATCTGAGAAGTTATACATTTCTTGTCCGCTTGCGGATGAAGAAGGAAAGACGTTACTTGCTTCTAGTTTTATTAAGAAAATAAAAAGAATGTTCCCTGATGTGAAAGAATCGTTTATTACGAATGATGTAAATGACTTATCGCGTTCGGAACAAATCTCATATGTAGCAACGCCGGAAGTAACTTTGTCTTACGTCATGCAGCAACTGCAAACGTGGAAGCGCTACGGATTTGAAGGCAATTTAGATTTTTGGTGGGACGTATATAACTTCTACGTTACTTCAGATGAATGGAAGCAAAAAAGTAGCCGCGTGTTATCGAGTTTATTCTACCGAAATCGTGCACAGAAACTAAGTACAGATGTAAGTAGGGATTTATATGGAGATACAATTAAGGGAAGCGTTTCTCGTATGGAACTATTTAATCGCTGTGCGTACGCTCATTTCGCTCAGCACGGTTTATCGCTAAGAGAGCGTGATATTTTCAAACTTGATGCGCCAGATATCGGTGAATTATTCCATGCAGCGCTGAAGAGAATTGCAGACAAGCTATTACGTGAAAATCGTACTTGGGCAGATTTATCAATAAAAGAGTGTGAGCACCTTTCTACTTTAGTAATAGAAGAAATTGCACCATTATTACAAAGACAAATTTTATTAAGTTCAAACCGTCATTTCTATTTAAAACAAAAACTACAACAAATCATTTTCCGTACATCACTTATTCTTCGTGAACATGCGAAGTCGAGTGGCTTTGTACCAGTTGATTTAGAAGTACCGTTCGGTATGGGCGGGACTGGATCGCTTCCGCCAATGGAATTTGCGTTGCCAAATGGTGTGAAGATGGAAGTAGTTGGCCGTATTGACCGTGTTGATAAGGCGGAAGATGAGAGTGGTACGTTCCTTCGTATTATCGACTATAAATCAAGTTCGAAAGCGTTAGATTTAACAGAAGTGTATTACGGACTCGCACTTCAAATGCTAACGTATTTAGATGTTGTTACTTCAAATGCACATACGTGGATGAAAAAGGGCAGTACTGCATCACCGGCGGGTGTATTGTATTTCCATATTCATAACCCAATTGTTGAGATGAAAGGCGATGCATCTGAAGAAGAAATTGAGAAAGAAATTTTAAAGAAATTTAAAATGAAAGGGCTCGTACTAGGAGATGCTGACGTTGTTCGTTTAATGGATAATAAACTTTCAACAGGAAGCTCTGATATTATTTCTGCTGGTCTGAAAAAAGATGGTAGTTTTAGTGCGCGTTCTAGCATTGCAAGTGAACAAGAGTTTAACGTACTTCAAAAATATGTACACCACTCGTTTGAAAATATCGGAAAAGACATTACAGAAGGTGTTATCGATATTGCTCCTTACAAAAAGGGGAATAAAGCGGCATGTACGTTCTGTAACTTTAAATCTGTTTGTCAGTTTGATGAATCACTTGAAGATAACCAATTCCGTACGTTAAAAGATATGAAAGATAGCGAAGCAATGGAGAAAATTAGAGAGGAGGTTGGCGGAGAATGATAGAAAATTGGCCTCAGAAACCAGAAGGTAGTCAATGGACAGATGACCAGTGGAAAGCGGTTGTAGCGAACGGACGTGATATTTTAGTCGCAGCAGCAGCTGGATCAGGGAAAACAGCAGTATTAGTTGAACGTATTATTAAAAAGATTATAAGTGAGGAAAATCCAGTCGATGTCGACCGCCTGCTCGTTGTAACATTTACGAATGCAGCGGCGCAAGAAATGAAAAATCGAATTGGGGAAGCGTTAGAAAAAGTATTAATTGATGGGCCAGGTTCACAGCATATAAGAAAACAGCTTAGCTTATTAAATAAAGCTTCCATTTCTACCATTCATTCATTTTGTTTACAAGTTATTAGAGGATATTATTACATGCTTGATGTCGATCCTCGTTTTCGTATTGCGAACCAAACAGAAAATGAGTTATTAAAAGAAGAAGTGCTAGATGACATATTAGAAGAAGAGTATGGAATCGAAGATAATAGTATTTTCTTTGAATTAGTTGATCGTTATACGAGTGACCGTAGTGACGATGACTTACAACGAATGATTTTAGCGCTTCATACAGAATCAAGAGCGCATCCGAACCCGGAGAAGTGGCTCGATAAATTAGTAGAAGCATACGATGTTGAAGGCAAGACGATTGAAGATTTAGTGTACGCTTCTTACTTATTAGAAGATGTGAAATTCCAGCTGGAAACAGCGGAAGAGCATATTCGTAAAGCGACTGAACTCGCAATGCTTCCTGATGGTCCGGCGCCTCGCGTTGAAACCCTGCAAGCGGATTTAGCTTTACTTGGAATGTTATCCTCAGCAGCTCGTGGATCGTGGACAGGCGTTTATGAAGCGATGCAAAATGTATCGTGGCAAACGCTAAAGCGTATTAAGAAAAGTGATTATAACGAAGATGTTGTAAAACAAGTAGATTCTCTTCGTAATAAAGCGAAAGATGAAGTAAAGAAATTACAAGAAGAGCTATTTAGCCGCAGACCTGAAAGTTTCTTACGAGATTTTCAAGATATGCATCCTGTATTAGAAAAACTCGTGAAGCTTGTAAAAGTATTTACAGAGCGTTTCCAAGCAATTAAACGAGATAAAGGAATGGTTGATTTCACAGATTTAGAGCATTTCTGTTTGCAAATTTTAAGTGAGCAAAGTGAAGCCGGTGAAATGAAGCCGTCAGCAGTAGCGCTTCAATATCGTAATAAATTTGCTGAAGTACTAGTTGATGAATATCAAGATACGAACTTCGTACAGGAATCAATTATTAAATTCGTAACGAAAGATTCTGAGAGTGAAGGAAACTTGTTCATGGTTGGTGACGTAAAACAGTCAATCTATCGTTTCCGACTAGCAGAGCCTGGTTTATTCTTAGGAAAATATAAACGTTTCACACAAGAAGGATTGGACGGCGGAATGAAGATTGACTTAGCGAAAAACTTCCGTAGCCGTCATGAAGTGCTAGCAGGTACGAACTTTATTTTCAAACAAATTATGGGCGAAGAAGTTGGAGAGATTGACTACGACGCTGACGCTGAATTAAAACTAGGCGCTAGTTATCCAGAAGGTGAAGATGTAGCGGCTGAATTATTATGTATTCAGCAAACGGAAGAAGAAGTAATAGATGGTGAAGAAGGTGCAGAAGTAGAAAAAGCGCAGCTTGAAGCTCGTCTTATGGCACAGCGCATTAAAGCGATGGTCGATTCAGGTTATGAAGTGTATGACCGAAAAACGGATAGTATGCGACCAGTACAATACCGTGATTTCGTTATTTTACTTCGCTCTATGCCGTGGGCACCGCAAATTATGGAAGAGTTAAAACTACAAGGAATTCCAGTATATGCAGACCTTGCGACTGGTTACTTTGAAGCGACAGAAGTAAATATTATGATGAACGTATTCCGCGTTATTGATAATCCGATGCAAGATATTCCACTTGCAGCAGTACTTCGTTCACCGATCGTTGGACTAAATGACGAAGAACTTGCGACGCTTCGTGCTCATGGAAAGAAAGGGTCATTTTATGAAGTAATGAGTTCATTCTTAAAAGGAGCACCGCTTGAAGAAGAACAAGAACTGCATGATAAATTAGAGTGGTTTTATAACTTACTGCAAGGATGGCGTGAATTTGCGCGCCAACAATCACTTTCTGATTTAATTTGGAAAGTGTACGGTGAGACAGGGTATTATGACTTTGTCGGCGGTTTACCAGCTGGAAAGCAAAGGCAGGCAAACTTGCGCGTATTATATGACCGCGCAAGGCAATATGAAGCAACTTCATTTAGAGGATTATTCCGCTTCTTACGTTTTATTGAACGTATTTTAGAACGCGGTGACGATATGGGTACGGCGAGAGCTCTCGGTGAACAAGAAGATGTTGTTCGCATTATGACGATTCATAAAAGTAAAGGGCTAGAGTTCCCGGTCGTATTTGTAGCTGGACTTGGTCGCCGTTTTAATACACAAGATTTAATGAAGCGTTTCTTACTTCATAAAGATTTCGGTTTCGGTTCACAATTTATCGATCCTCGTAAACGAATTAAATATACGACATTATCGCAACTAGCGATTAAGCGTAAAATGAAGATGGAATTAATTGCGGAAGAAATGCGCGTACTATACGTAGCGCTAACGCGTGCAAAAGAGAAGTTAATTTTAATTGGAACGGTTAAAGATGCAAATAAAGAAATGGAAAAATGGCTCGATGCAAGAGAGCATAGTGAATGGTTATTACCAGACCATATACGTGCCGGAGCGTCATGTTATTTAGATTGGATTGCACCTTCATTATATAGACATCGTGATAGTGAAATGCTTCTTGAATTAGGACAAGGAAATATTCCAAGTGACATTTATGGATATGACACTAGCTGGAAAGTAGAAGTTGTTGACGGCAACACGTTACTCGCACCAGAACCGGTTCAAGAAGAGAAAAAAGAATTACTAGAAGCACTTCGTGAGAAAAAAGCTGTTCTGCTACAAAGTGAACGAAAAGATGAAGTATACGACAGATTAATGTGGAAGTACGGATATGAGGACGCGACATCTCACCGTGCGAAACAGTCTGTTACAGAAATAAAGAGAAATTATCAATCTGAAGAAGGCAGCGATAATGCCTTTATTAAAAAACTACGTGCACCAATTAAAACACGTCCGCGCTTTATGGAGAAAAAAGGGCTAACATACGCAGAGCGAGGGACAGCAGTCCATGCCGTTATGCAGCATGTAGATTTGAAGAAACCAATTACGATTGAAGTTCTTCAAGAACAAATTGCAAGAATGGTAAATAAAGAACTATTAACATTTGAACAAGCTGAAGAAATAGCGATTGAAAAGGTAATTTCATTCTTTGACAGTGACTTAGGTAAAAGAGTATTAGCAGCAAAAAGTGTTGAGCGCGAAGTACCATTTACGATGATGCTTTCAGCAGAAGAAGCGTATCAAGATTGGCAAGGGAAGAAAGGCGAATCAATACTTGTCCAAGGGGTTATCGACTGCATGATCGAAGAGGAAGACGGAATTACTTTAATCGACTTTAAAACAGATACGATTGAAGGAAAGTTTCCAGGCGGATTTGATCAAGCGAAACCAATTTTAGAAGACCGATACAAAGTACAGCTTTCACTATATGCAAAAGCACTCGAGAAAAGCTTAAAACATCCTGTGAAAGAGAAATGTTTATACTTCTTTGATGGGAATCATGTTGTAAAGGTTGAGGAATAGAGCATAGAAAGAGGTCATGGAGTATGGCGACGTTAAGAACTTGTGATCAAGGACACGAGTATTATAAAAGTAGCGATTGTCCAATTTGCCCAACCTGTGAGAAAGAGAGAAAGCCAAAAGAAGGCTTTCTTTCTCTTCTTTCAGCACCAGCAAGGCGAGCGTTAGAACACTATGGGGTTCACACTGAAGAAGAACTTTCAAAGTACAGTGAAAAAGAAATTTTGAAACTGCACGGTATAGGACCGGCATCTTTACCTAAATTGAGAGCGGCTTTAGCAGATAAGGGATTATCATTTAAATAAAGAAAAACTAATCATAAAGAACTTGATAGAGGAAGACTGGGGTTCAAACGTAAATATGTAAGGTGTTAAAAAATAGAAGAAACAGCCCTAGCTCTACACAATATAGAGCTAGGGCTGTTTCTTTTTTACGCTGTTCCAATTTGATCTTGGTCTGCTACGTCCGAATCAAATGTATTTGTTGCACTAACGCCGCTAAAAGTATTGACGACAAATCCGACATTGGAAGCCCCAGATCCGTTATAAGCTTTCGTATTTTCTTTCGGAGACACGTTATAAAAATCTCCTAAGTTGAAAGAGCCGTTACTGTTTTGAACGACGAGATTTCCTACAATCGAAGGCATACCATCCACCTACTTTGCTAAGCTTTTTAATTACTATATGAATTATTTAGAGGAAGGTTCATCAGTAATAAATTGGCGGATTTGTAGCGTACGAGAATTATTAAAAACATAGTCAACATTGCCGATTTGGAAGCACGCGGAATTTAAAAGTGTTCGCAAGTGAACATCATTTACTTCAATAAAAGGGCACTCATTTACAATATTCATTTTTACATCTGTTGTTCGCTTTGGAATTGTAATGTGTTCATCTGTAAAGATTTCAAACGCATCAAAACGACCTTCACCTTTTATATAACAAGGGATTTCTCGATGAACGATAAGCGCTCTATTTTTTAATTCTATTTGATTAGCATCCCCGGCCTGGAAGACGGCGGAAACCCCCATAGAAATGATAGAAACATTTTGTACAATTGAAGTATGACGGAGCATAATTTTTCCTCTCCTCAACCTGGAGTCGGAGGGACATCTGTTACTAATGGTACAAATGGTCCCTCTGTAACGGATTCGAATGGCGTATCAAGAATTGAAGAAAGGATGAGAAAATTTGCATCTCCAATTAAAAATAATGAGGAAGAAGAAACCCCGTTCATTTTAATCTGCCCTACTTTTAATTCGCGGTTTACAACATTTAAATTCATACATACTTACTCCTTTCGGAAATTGCCTGGTATGTGTTGAATAAAGGAAAGAAAAGCTTTGTCAATATCTTGTTTCATTGCTTGAATAATGACGTCTCGTAAATAATCGGGATCTGAGGAGATACCCTCATACGATTGAACTTGTGATAAATAATACGGAAGTCTATGTTCCATCTGTTTTTTTATGTCATCCACCATCATTTGTCGATACATCTCATCAAGCGGCGTTCTCTCTTCTTGTTCAAAATGGAGAATTCGACTATATGCTTCTTCATCTAAATAGCGATGCATTTCTTGAAGGATACCTTGATAAAAGTCTGGATTTGTTTCTGTTTCAGGATTTACTTTTAATGTTTCTGTATCTACTTGAAAATCTTCAATTTGTTGCCCTTTTGTTGAAAATGGATTCAAGCCAATATTTAAAGTACCGTTTAAATTTTCTACTTTTAATTGATCGAATTTATATTCCACTTTTCCTATAGAAGAGGAGGGGCGACTTTTTAACTCATTAAGCTCTTCTTGTAGTAGGCGAACTTGTTCTTCGAGATTTAGAATAGTTTGCTGCTGTATTTGGAGAGCTTGCTGAAGTTGGTGTAGGTAAGTGTATATATCTTGATTCATTTTGTGAAACCTCCTTTTCAATAGGGAGGGGATAGTACTGCTATATATTTATGATAAGGATGGTCTAAGAAGAACTAGTTGAAGGTTTAATAGAAATAATTTGTCCTTTCGCACTTAAAGGGCGAAGAGGTTCTGTAAATCCGCCAGAATTTGAGAATTTAGAAAGAGCCTTAATACTACCTGCAGTTCCAATTTGAAAAACGGAAGAGGTCGTAATGCTATCGATTTTAATGCTGTTAATGATGATACTTTGGTTCACATAAAAATTCAATGCAATCGCCTCCTTTAGTTCGAACCGATTATTGCTTGATCAATTACATCTGAATCATTGACAGTCGTTGAGCTTTGATAATTGTAGACAGAGATGTTATCCCCAACATTAAATGAACCGGCTCCGGCAAAAGCGCGTGAATAACTAATAGGCCTAATCGCAAATACATCTCCAATATGAAAAATACCACTTGATCCAATATTAACGATACGAATATGTCCGACCATAGCTGGCATACAAAACACCTTTCGTTTTTAAAATTTTCTTTTCTACTATTGTATGGGCGTTTTCAATAAAATGTGTATTTTTTTGAAATAAAAGAAACACATGCGTTATTGCGCATGTGTTTCGAACATTTGAGTGTGTGTGCAATCTGTGTGTATAGGCCAAACAACATTTAAGAGCCTGTCCAGTTCCTGGCTACAATCCACTGTTTTTTGAGAAGTCATTCCGTAGCGTTCAGCAAAATAGATCATTTTTTCGCGTTTTTTTTCGATAGCTTGCTCAAACATTGAAATCGGCTCCATCTCTCAATAAATTTTATGTATATATGTAGTACATATTATACAAAAATCCCATAAAAAAGAAACATCTTCGCTAAAAAAAGTATAATTTCTACATTTTATGTCAAATAACGGATGAGGAACAAATGTAATAATGGTTGAATATTGTAAAAATTAGCGTGTGTAAGAAGGTTTTTTTCTTAAGGATGCGAATACAATTAAAGGGTAACTAACTGTTACGATTTATTTAACCAATTATAACCAAAGTTAATTAAATATATCAGTAAGCCCTGCTAGTCAAGTGATTGGCTAGTAGTGAGGGGTAACTGCTTAAGCTGATTGAACTACAACGTGGCTAGAAATGGTGAGCGTGAATGTTGAGAAAGCAGAAAAAATCAATCAGGTGATTAAGGAGTTGACTTCTGATGATATTGGCGAAGAAAGTCAGACTGATTCCAACGCCTGAACAAGAAAAAGTGCTTAGGAACCATGCTGGTGCTGCAAGATTCGCTTATAACTATTGTAAAAGAATGAGTGATAGATACTATAAGCTATTTGGAAAATCTGTTTCACAGTTAGCTTTACAGAAACGATTTACAAAGATCAAGAAGTGAAAGAGATATGAGTGGTTAAATGACATCAATGCACAAGTTCCCAAGCAGGCTTCAAAAGATTTTGACAAGGCGAGGAAACATTCGTTCGAAAAGTACAAAAATGGTTATCACACTTCTTATAAATCCAAAAAAGATTTAATCCAAGGATTTTATGCCAATTATGAAAGAATGATTATAGGAAAGAAAGTAGTTGATATTCAGTCCATTGGAGAAGTGAAAACAAGCCAACAACTACCAAGAAACAAAAAACTATCAAATCCAAGAGTTACCTTTGATGGTCGTCACTGGTGGATTAGTGTAGGGTTCGAAGAATCCTTTGAAGCACAAGAATTAACCGATGAGTCGATTGGTGTGGATGTTGGTTTAAAAGAGCTGTTTGTGGCTTCTAATGGTACGAAAGAACGAAATATAAACAAAGATGCCAAGGTTAAAAAACTTTTGAAAAGGAAAAAGTCAGCGCAAAGAGATATGTCTAGGAGATTTAAAAAAGGTGTAAAAATTCAATCTGCCGGATATGAAAAAGCTAAAACTGAGCACCTTCGGTTATCTAGGAAAATTACGAATATCCGAAATAACCATATCCATCAAGCAACAGCTAAATTGGTGAAAACCAAACCAATGAGGATTGTTGTGGAAGACTTACCTATCTCAAACCTGTTAAAAAACAAAAAACTATCGAAAGCATTTTCATTTCAAAAATTAAACTTCTTCTTTCAATGTTTATCATACAAGTGCGAGAAGTATGGCATTGAGTATGTAAAAGCTGATAAATGGTTCGCCTCAAGCAAGATTTGCTCATGTTGCGGAGTTAAATACGACCATTCAGTTCAACCAGAAGGACAGTGGAGTTTAAAAATACGTGAGTGGCGTTGTGTTCAATGCAATAGCCATCACGATAGGGATTTAAATGCTGCGATAAATTTATCAAGATGGGTAAAATAAATGCTTGATAATATGAGGTAACGATACTGCCTCGTGTGGAGTGTTATACCCCTCGTCCCTTCGGGGGTGCGAGAACACTTTGAAGCACTAACTTGTGTGAATTTGATTGAATTGTATAGATTTAGTTAAGTTTATCGTATCGGTATGAGTTTTAGGATGGAGAGTGGAAATATTGCGTTTTGTAACGGCTAAGAAAGAAGAAAAAGTATTTGTAGGTATTGTGGATGAAGAGGAAGATAGAGTCTTACATTTAAGAGAAGCGCAAAGACAA
This sequence comes from Bacillus sp. NP247, assembly GCF_018966865.1. Lineage (NCBI taxonomy): Bacteria > Bacillati > Bacillota > Bacilli > Caryophanales > Bacillaceae > Bacillus > Bacillus sp. NP247. The sequence goes on from NZ_CP076653.1 coordinate 3,805,635, forward strand.
AAAGGGGAAAAGGTTACGATCCCGATTACTATGTTAGAGTGTATTGAAAGAGGAAGTGAATGCCTTGAGAAGGTGTGCGATATTGTAAATTGGGCGAAGGAAAATGCGGAAACGGCGTATTATCCGTTAGCAGAAGTGAAAATATTAGCACCGATTCCAAGGCCGAGAAAAAATATTCTTTGTGTTGGAAAGAACTATCGTGAGCATGCGGTGGAAATGGGCGGAGTAGAGTCTATCCCTGAAAATATAATGATCTTTACAAAAGCGCCAACAACAGTGATCGGAATTGATGAGCAAATTAATGGTCACCCTCATGCAACGAATGAACTGGACTATGAAGGCGAACTAGCAATCGTTATCGGTAAGCGAGGGAAACAAATAAAAATAGAAAAAGCTCTTGACCATGTTTTTGGATATACAGTTATAAATGATGTAACGGCTCGGGATATTCAAAGAAAACATAAACAATTTTTCCTAGGGAAAAGTTTCGATACATTTTGTCCGATGGGACCGTATTTAATTCATAAATCAATGGTTGAAACGCCGAACGCATTACACATCGAAACAGTAGTAAATGGAGAAGTAAGGCAAACTTCAAACACAAATCAAATGATTTTTTCAATAGAAGAAATTATTTCAACGATAAGTAAAGGGATGACATTAGAACCAGGCGATATTATCGCAACAGGAACGCCAGCTGGTGTCGGAAAGGGCTTTACACCACCTAAGTTTTTACACGCTGGTGATGAAGTTGTTGTTACAGTAGAGGGAATTGGTACGCTAAGAAATATAGTGAAATGAAAAAAAGAGCTATCTTGTGAAAAGATAGCTCTTTTCTATGGGCGTGGATTAACGGAGTAATCGATAATGGCGAAAATATACAATCCGATTAATGCTAAAGTGAAAATTCCAATTAGCATAACTGCAAGTGCGCTTCTCTCACGGCCAAAACCGATAATTGTAAGGAGAACAGCAGTCCAAAATGATGTTTTAAGTAGTGTGAATGTATTAGGAGTTGAATAATGACTGAGTAACGTTGTAGATAATATGAAGCCGATGAATGTCATAGAAATAAAAATTGTAGCTAAATAGTTAATTTGTTTACCATATTTCAATAGCATACAGTTACCTCTTTTTCAGAAAACAGAATATTCAATTTTATTTTATGGTAAACTACTAAAAAAAGAAAGAGGTTGTCCTATATTTAGGACAACCTCACTATGATTAAGATAGTACAGCTTTAATTTTTTGGAATGCCCACTCTAAATCTTCTTCAGAGATTACTAGAGGTGGTGCAATACGAATTACGTTTTCGTGTGTTTCTTTACATAATAGACCAGCTGCTTTTAGTTGTTCACAGTAAGGACGAGCTGGCTCGTTTAATTCGATACCGATGAATAAACCTTTACCGCGAATGTCAGTAATCATTGGGTTATCAATTTCTTTTAATTGCCCAACTAGTTTTTCTCCTAATTGAAGAGAACGCTCTGTTAATTTTTCTTCTTCTAATACTTCAAGAGCTGCGATAGAAACAGCACATGCAAGTGGGTTACCACCGAATGTAGAACCGTGAGAACCTGGCTCGAATACGCCTAAAATATCGCTGTTTGCTGCAACACAAGAGATTGGGAATACGCCGCCGCCAAGTGCTTTACCAAGTATGTACATGTCAGGAGTAACATTGTCCCAGTCGCAAGCAAATACTTTACCAGTACGGCCTAAGCCTGTTTGGATTTCATCTGCAACGAATAAAACGTTTTCTTTTTTACATACTTCAAAAGCTTCTTGTAAGAAACCAGCTGGTGGAATGTTAATTCCTGCTTCACCTTGGATTGGCTCTAAAATGAATGCAGCTGTATTTGGTGTAATCGCAGCTTTTAACGCTTCTAAATCACCGTAAGGAATTACAATAATGCCAGGAAGCATTGGACCGAAGCCACGCTTGTACTCTTCGTTTGATGACATAGAAACAGCACCCATTGTACGTCCGTGGAAGTTATCTTCACAAACGATGATTTCTGCACGATTTGCCTCTACCTTTTTCACATCGTAAGCCCAGCGACGAGCTGTTTTAATTGCAGTTTCAACAGCCTCTGCGCCTGTATTCATAGGAAGTACCATATTTTTATTTGTTAGTTTCGCAACTTTTTCGTACCAAGGACCTAATTGATCGCTATGGAAAGCACGAGAAGTTAACGTAACACGATTAGCTTGGTCAATTAAAGCGTTAATAATTTTCGGGTGACGATGACCTTGGTTTACTGCAGAATATGCACTTAGTAAGTCCATATAGCGGTTTCCTTCAGGATCTTCTACCCAAACGCCTTCTGCTTTAGAAATAACGATTGGAAGTGGATGATAGTTATTTGCCCCGTATGTGTCTGTAAGTTCAATAATATCCTTAGTTTGAATCATGATTGTTCCCCCTTTTGTTATTACAAGAAGTTTGTAAATACTCTAAATATTATAGCATTTAAATGTAAAAAAGCGAAACATTTCCTGAAAATAAATGAACATGTTATCATATAGAGTGAAAAAGTGTGAAAAGAGGAGGCAGGGATACGATGGTACATATGCATATTACAGCATGGGCGTTAGGATTAATTTTATTCTTCGTTGCGTATTCACTTTATTCAGCAGGAAGAAAAGGTAAAGGTGTACATATGGGGCTTCGCCTAATGTATATTATTATTATTGTGACAGGTTTCATGTTGTACATGAGTATTGTGAAGACAGCAACAGGTAGCATGCACATGTGGTACGGCATGAAAATGCTAGCTGGTATTTTAGTTATCGCTGGAATGGAAATGGTTCTTGTGAAAATGAGCAAAAACAAACCAACAGGGGCGGTTTGGGGCTTATTTATTGTCGCACTTGTGGCGGTACTATATTTAGGACTAAAATTACCATTGGGCTGGTACGTATTCAAATAAAAATAAAACCACCTTATAGTCTCAAATATTTGAGAGATAAGGTGGTTTTTATTTTACGTTGCATCGAGATGCAACTCTTCTCCGTTTACTTTCGTAAATCGTAAAATATTTTTATTAGAGGAAGAGTGGCGTACGAAATGATGCTGCAATGTACAAATCATTTCTTCGTTATCGAACAAAAGAATATTTACTCCTTCGCATGCTTCATCTTTCGGTAAGAATGATAAATAATTATGACAATACATGCAATCGTATAAAGAGTAATTAAGCGATTGCAATGATTCGGTTAATAATGTAAAGACAGAGTCAGGTAACTCCTCAAGCCATTCATTATAGCTAAGAAGTAATTTTTTTCGAATTCGTATCATTTCCCCGTTTTGGAGAGAATGTTGTTCATCTGCAATTTGCAATATGTTTTGTTCATAAAAACGTGCTGGTAGCCAATTGTTGTTATATAAAATTTCAAAACCATCTTCGGCAATATCTTCTAATAGAAAAGCCTCATCATTTTCATCATCAAAGAATATCCATTCGTTGTTTATATATTCCACATTACCGATTGAATGAGCACGCGGTTGATTATACAAAATATGTTTGCGTTGTACCATAGTTCATTTCTCCTTTTATAGAAGTAGTTATTCTTGTTATGGACAGTTCGTACGTTCTTTATAACCTAGACACACCTAAAGAGAGATGGGCATACAATAAAACACGTTTTACACTGTGAAACTGCTATTCCGTATATGGATAGTTAGTTATCGTCAAGTTTGTTGTTTTTATGTATCCGCACTCATAGGGTGGGGATTACTGCACGTTCAGAAACAGATATTAGATTAGGAAGGATGATTCTTATGTGCGGGATTACAGGATGGGTGGATTATAAGCGCTCATTAGAAGGGGAAAGGGACATCGTGACGAAGATGGCGGAAACGCTAGCGAAACGCGGTCCGGATGATAATAAAGTTTGGATTAAAGGGAACGTTGCATTTGGGCATAAACGGTTAATCGTTGTAGATCCTGAAGGTGGTAAACAACCCATGACCTGTTTGAAAGATGAAACTAGTTACGCGATTTGCTATAACGGAGAGCTTTACAATACAGAAGATATTCGCAAAGAGTTATTAAGAAGAGGTTATACATTTAAAGGGCATTCCGATACAGAAGTACTATTGGCCTCTTATATCGAATGGAAAGAAGAATGTGTCGATCATTTAAACGGTATATATGCGTTTGCAGTATGGGATGAGAAAAATGAACGAGTCTTTATTGCCAGAGATCGATTAGGTGTGAAGCCGCTATTTTATAAATATGATAGCGGACGATTATTATTTGGTTCAGAGTTAAAAGCGATACTGGCGCATCCAGATGTGAAGGCGGAAGTATCGTTGGAAGGTTTGTCAGAAATATTCGGCCTCGGACCATCTAGAACTCCTGGGCACGGTATATATGCTGGTATTCAAGAACTGCGCCCGGGTCATGCAATGACGTTCTCAAAAGACGGTTTATGTATATGGAGATATTGGAATGTGGAAAGTAAAAAACATGAAGATTCATTTGAAGAAACAGTAGAGAAAACTCGGTTTTTATTACAAGATGCGATTACGAGACAATTAGTTTCTGACGTACCACTATGCACTTTTTTATCAGGCGGTGTAGATTCAAGTGCTATAACAGCAATAGCTGCGAAAGAGTATGAAAAATCAGGAAAAGGGCAATTACACACGTATTCTGTTGACTATGAAGATAACGAAAAATATTTTAAAGCGAATGCGTTTCAGCCGAATTCAGATGCTCCATTTATTAATTTAATGACAGAGACATTTCAAACAATCCACCATCGCTGCGTCATTTCTAATGAACAACTAGCACAGTATTTAACAGAAGCAGTACTCGTTCGTGATTTGCCTGGTATGGCAGATATTGATTCGTCATTATTATGGTTTTGCCGTGAAATAAAACAAGATTTTGTCGTCGGATTATCTGGAGAATGTGCAGATGAAATATTCGGTGGTTATCCGTGGTTTTATAGAGAAGATGATTTACAATCAAGTGCATTTCCATGGATGCGATCTACAGAAGCACGTGAACAACTGCTAAAGAAAGAATGGAGAAATAAATTAAATTTACAACAATATGTGCAACAACGCTATGAAGAATCCATTCAAGAAGTGCCGATTTTAGAAGGGGAAAGTGCGCTAGAAGCGAAGAGGAGGCAGTTATTTTATTTAAACATGGTATGGTTTATGACAACATTATTAGACAGAAAAGACCGTATGAGTATGGGGGCAAGCTTAGAAGTACGCGTTCCATTTGCGGACCACCGACTTGTCGAATATGCGTGGAATATTCCTTGGGAAATGAAAATGTATAAAAACCGCGAAAAAGGTCTATTGCGTAAGGCGTTAGAAGGATTACTTCCAAATGATATATTGTATAGAAAGAAAAGTCCGTATCCGAAAACACATAATCCGCACTATACGAAAGCAGTCACAGTATGGCTCCAAGATTTATTAACGGATAAAGGCTCAATTTTGCATGAATTGTTCGATAAAGAGCAATTGAACGGGTTGATCCAATCAGGCGGAAGTGCATTTCAATCGCCTTGGTTCGGGCAATTAATGACGGGGCCGCAACTTTTAGCTCATTTAGCACAAATTCATGTGTGGTTTAAAGAGTATGGGGTAAATATTAAAGAATAGGGAAAAGGGCGGCTTGCAACATATATGTAAGTCGCTTTTTTATTAAATGAATTGTCATATAAAATTAAAAATTATATTAGAGATAATATTTATTTAGAATTATTATTTTGACGTATTTATTATTGATTGTTATAATTGGAAACAAATATTATTGAAAAAGATTCTCATTTCGAAAATTGTTATATAGATGATGCATACTCACATTCATCACGGTGTAAGCTGTCTGAAGAAGTGCTCCAAGATTTAATCGGACGGTATAAAGCGATTAGTGGAATTTCACCGCTTGCAAAAATAACGAAAGAGCAGGCGCATAAATTAACAGATTCAATGAATAAAATGTTTACAGAGTATGAATTTGTTTGTTACTTAGGTTTAAAACATATTGCCCCATTTAGAAGTTTTATCCCGCTATTTGCGGGCAGTAAAACTGTCACCTCAAAATTCAGCTGGAGCAAAGAAGTTAGGTGGAAGCCCTGCTGCCCGTAAATGCCCGATTGGTGAGGGCTAATAATCAGTGGGGGATGAACAACCCCCACTGATTAAAGTTTCACTTTATATGACAACGATTATGAATGGAAAGTTGTAAATGATGAATTAAATGCCCAATATTTTAGACCAAATATGCCGAATGCACAATCTGCATTTATTGATTGCTTAGCTGAAATTGTTTCCAAAAAAATGAAGGGAATAGTTGACAAGAATTTAGTTTTGAATAATAATTAGTTTATAATAATTTTAAATAAATAATAATTACTACGAAAGAAAGAGGAGGATCCCCCTTAATGAATCCAAATAATCGCTTAACAACAAACCAAGGTGCTCCAGTTGGAGATAACCAAAATTCGCGTACAGCTGGTCGCCGTGGACCGGTATTATTAGAAGACTATCATTTAGTAGAAAAACTTGCACACTTTGATCGTGAACGTATCCCAGAGCGTGTTGTGCATGCACGTGGTGCAGGTGCTCACGGTGTATTCGTAACGAAAAACAGCATGAAGCAATATACGAAAGCAGCGTTTTTACAAAATGAAGGAACTGAAACACCTGTATTCGTTCGTTTTTCAACGGTTATTCATGGTCAAGGTTCTCCGGAAACAGCTCGTGACCCGCGCGGGTTCGCTGTTAAATTTTATACAGAAGAAGGAAACTACGATATCGTAGGTAACCATTTACCTGTTTTCTTCATTCGTGATGCAATTAAATTCCCTGACATGGTGCATTCTTTAAAGCCAGCACCTGATACAAATGTTCAAACGCCAGATCGTTACTGGGATTTCATGACGTTAACTCCAGAATCTACACATATGATGACATGGGTATTTTCTGATTATGGTACACCGGCAAACTACCGTGAAATGGAAGGTTTCGGCGTACATTCATTTAAATGGATTAATGCAGAAGGTAAAATTGTTTACATTAAATACCACTGGAAACCACAGCAAGGTGTGCGTAACTTAAGTGCGAAAGAAGTAGAGCAAGTACAAGGTAAAGACTTCAATCATGCAACTCGTGACTTATTCGATGCAATCGAAAAAGGAAACCATCCGAAATGGGATTTACACGTACAAGTAATGCAACTAGATGAAACGGATTCTTTAGATTTCGATCCATTAGATCCGACGAAAGTATGGCCAGAAGATCGTTTCCCATTAATAGAAGTAGGGACAATGACGTTAAATCGCAACCCGAAAAACTTCTTTGCGGAAGTAGAGCAAGTGGCGTTTACTCCAAGTGCAACTATAAATGGTATTGAAGCATCTGAAGATAAATTATTACAAGGGCGCTTATTCTCTTACCCAGATACACAGCGTTACCGCCTTGGTGCTAACTACTTACAGATTCCTGTAAACTGCCCATACGCAGCTGTTCGTAACCAACAACGTGATGGTGCGATGCAAGTAAATCAAAACCCATCTACAGTAAACTATGAACCGAGCCGTCATACAGAAAATCCGGTTGAAGATCCAACTTACCGCGATTCAACTATGAAAGTAGAAGGTTATGTATCTCGTGAAAAAATCGACAAACCAAATGATTTCAAACAAGCAGGTGAGCGTTACCGTTCATTCTCTAAAGAAGAGCAAGACAACTTAATTACGAACTTAACAAATGACTTAAGAGATGTAAATGAACGCACAAAATTACTAGCTATTTGCAACTTCTTCCGTGCAGATCATGACTACGGAATGCGTTTAGCTGGGGCGTTAAATGTAGATATTTCGCAATATGTAGGGAATGCTCCGAAGTAAATAGGAAAAGACGACTGGAAGAAATTCTGGTCGTCTTTTTGTGTAAAATATGTTTTAGATGATGTATAAAAAATGTTATACTCTTGTCAAATTAGTTTTACATATAAGAGGTGTATTTTATGAATGTTTCGATTTTTATTATTGCTTTAATTGTCTTTTTATTTATAGTGTTTACTATTGTGAAGATGTTTATAACGATCGGGAAACAAGGTGATGAGCGCGCTACTTTTATAAAAAATAAAGCGATGGCTGAGACGTTTCAAATTGCGGTGGGGGTTAATGGTACTTGAGATGATACCTTTTATTTATCATCGGTTTAATGAAACTGTAGGAACACCGTTTAATCCAGTTCGCTTTTTAGCTGTAATAGCGATTGCGTTTCTTATTATATTAAGCCTGAATAAAAGTAAGTACGGTGATTCATAAGTTATGCAGATGTATTTCTCGTTTGAGTTACGTCGAATTGTGCAGATAAATCGATGTGTTGTGTCGAAAAGTCGATATAATAGAAGGAAACGATCGATATATTAAAAAATCGTTGATATATTTTCTATAATATTAGATGGGGTATACACGAGCGCAAATGCGAATAAATTATATGTATCAATTTCGATATATAGCAAAAACGATAAATGTAATAATCACCTTTTATTTAATAAAACTAAGTGGCCTGAGTTCTACATCAATAGGAACTCAGGCTTTTTTATGCAAAAAATTTATGAAATCTTTTTGGAATAAAACTTAGGACAAGAAAGAGTGCGATTTCACCTAAAATAGCGACAGTGATATTGAATAAGAAGGTACGGAAATTTGTAGTAATGTGATTGAGTATAGCGTATTTCCAGTAGGATAAGCTCATGAAAATCACTCCTTATAGCGTTTTTTATAGTATATAAAAATTGTTTCGTAAAAGTGCATGTCCTAGTTTGTAATTTGTAAAAATACAAAATGAATTCTCAACAAAACCTCAACAATTGAGTAAGAAAAGAATATGGAATATATTCCTTATACCATTACATAGAAATAGGAGTATTTACAAAGTGGTTTTCTGAATTAACATAAAATTTACAAAAAACTAATAAATTGTTGAAATAATACAAACAAAAATATATACTCTTTATATACTTTTTACAAAATAAGGATGTGGTTAAATGATTTACAAGGTTACTTAATTGTTTATGAGTTGTTTCATTCGAAGATTCGAAATAAATTTAAGTGAGGAGAAATGAATATGTTTCGATTTATGAAATCTCCAATCGGTATAGCGGTTGGGGTAGCGGCGGTTATATTGGCATCACCAAAAGCGAGAAAGGGATTGCGAAAGCTTGCAGTAAAAACAGTATCAGCCTTTCTTGGTGCGAAAGAACAAATTCAAAGTGCGGGTTCGGAAATGGAAGAGGCTTTGCCAAAAGTGAAAGAAGCGGCACGTAAAGTAGCAGTAAAAACAGTATCACCAATTATAGGAGCGGTCGAAGCTGTTCCAAATACAATTTCTAAATTCCAGGAAAAATGGGTTTCTCGTGTAAATGCGTATCATTCTGAGCAAAATATAGATTATGAAAATCTGCCTGTCACTCCTTAATCACTCCATGAGTAATACAGCTTTTTACTTCCTTCAAGACGATAAGGAGGATGGGGATGCAAAGTAAATCATTAAAAACAAGATTTATACGATCGTTACCTGGAAGAATTCGAATTGAAATTTATAAGTTAAAACACAACAAGAACATGGCGAACTTGATATTAGACCGATTTAGTCAAGCAGAAGGTATTTATCAAGTAAGTCCCTCAATTTCTACAGGAAGAGCCCTTATTACTTACGATATCAACAAGACCTCTCTACATAACATTTGCAAAATAATTCAACTTATAGAAGAACAAGTGACCAAGCGAAAGAAAACTAGTACAAATAGCAGTGAAGAAAAGGAGGAATTAATAGATTATTCATCTAGTGTAGTTTCTCGTAATAATGACACTGTTCATAGCAAAAAGGATGAAGGTGTGCCGTTACCGTTAGCGCTTTCGGTTGTTGGGTTAGGTGCTTTCGGCATAAAACAATTATTTATGGGTAGATCTGCCTTAGCTAGAAGTCCTGGCCTTTTTTATGTATCTGGAGCTTTATCTGTTGTGACGGGTTATCCGTTCCTGAAGCGAGGATTCAAAAAAATGGTTGCTAGCAAAAAGGTGAATTCTGATCTTGTGCTTGGTGTAGGAACACTTGCACTTGCGCTCGCACGGGAGAATATTGTCGTGCTTGCCGGTCTTAGTCTATTAAACTACTTAAACTGGAAGCGTAGTCAAGCAAACATAAACGAAGAAAATGAAGCGTATAAAGAAAATCTCCTTTCTCCAGAGATTAAAGCGTATAGTGAAAAACAATCAAAATGGGGAATGATTTTTGGGGGAGCAACTTGGGCTTTCACTAGAAATCCTTTACGCGGAATGGCAGTTTTATTAGCGGCTAATCCGAAACCAGCTGTCTCGTCGGCAGAATATGCGTGGCGACAAGGTGACCTCGTTGCAAGAGAAAGAGGATATGTCATTCCAAGTGGTGGGTCGTTATCACAATTGTCTCGAACAAAAACGATAGTATTGGATGATACATCTCGTATATTCCAGTCCTCAGCAGAGGGGATGAGTTGTATTTCACAAGATGAAAATGAAGGGCAAGTTTGGTGCACAGCCGCTTCTCTTATTGAGAAAAGTGAGCATGTATGGAAAGAAGAAGTCATGCAATGGGCGGCGCAAACTGGAAGAACGTTAAGAAGAGCGTTTGAAGTTCAAATAGAGAATGAAGGGATAAAAGGTGAAATCCAAGGGATAACTTCCTTTTTCGGAAGTAAAGATTTTGCCGAGCGAAATGGTGTAGATATAAGTGCGTATGAGCTGGAAGTGAAGAGACTTGAAAAAGAAGGTTTTCAAGTGCAGTTCGTCGCTAAAAATAAAAAATGCCTCGGTCTATTAGTTGGAGCGAAGGTTACTATTATTCCTGAATTCAAAGAAGTAGTGAATGGATTACATGAAAATAAGTGGAGTATAGGCGTTTTGCAAAATAGTTTACATGTAAATCGTAACATTCTTTCTCATTATGGCGTGGATGATAGCTGGAAGCAGGGGGATGCTGCCAAACGGGTGAAATTGCTTCGCTCAAGTGGAGAAGAGGTATTATTTGCATCGGATCATAATAATGATTTTCCATCTATACCGTTTGAAGAAATAAAAAATATCCCACAATCTACAGCGTATGCAAACCGAATCAATAAGTTGGTGAATGAGCATTTCCGCGCAGCGAAAGTGTGGAATGTGGTGGGAGAGATGTTAGCAGTTTGGTCTATATTCACAGCACCTGTAATCGCCTTATTTGCAAATGCTTTATCGTTAACGTTCTTATCTAGGGCGAGAAGAATGAGTGAGAAGATATTTTCCTATGGAGAATTGTCGAAAATGGATTCTTCTCAGCCAAAAGTGATTTCTGCTAAACAAGATCAAATTCCGTGGTATACATTTAATCAAGAAAAAGTGATGAATAGATTACAAGTTGAGAAGCAATATGGATTAAGTGATACACAAGTAAATATACGAAAAGAAGAATACGGAATGAACCAAATTGAACCGAAACCGTCAGTTCCTTGGATTGTATCGTTTATGGGTCAATTTAAAGAATTTACATCGCTTATTTTACTCGGAGCAGCCGGATTATCTGTTATATCTGGTGGTTGGTTTGATGGAGTAGCGATGGGGACAATTCTCGTTGTAAATGCAATAATTGGGACGCTTCAAGAGCGGAAGGCGGAAAAGGTAGTTGAGGCTTTAAATCAATTCCGAGCTCCTGTTTGTAAAGTAATACGAGAAGAAGCAGAAATAGAAATATCAAGTAGCGAACTCGTTCCAGGAGATATTGTCTGCCTGGAAGCGGGAGACCGTGTACCTGCTGATCTTCGCGTTGTTAACTCTTGGAACTTAGAAATTAATGAAGCGATGTTAACGGGAGAGTCACTTCCAGTTGAAAAGAAAGCGGACGCTATGCCAGAAGAATGCTCGTTAGCAGAACGAAATAATATGCTCTTTATGGGGACGTCTGTAACACGTGGTAAAGCGGTAGCAATTGTAGTAGAAACAGGTATGTGTACAGAGATGGGCTATATGATTTCCTTAATGAAAGGGGAGGAAACAGAGCCTACGCCATTGCAGCAAAAGGTGACATCTATTAGTAAAACATTTATTAAAGGAGCATTTGTAGCTGGTGGTCTTGTACTTATGGCGGGGATACTAAGGGGACTGCCAATTACGCAAATGATCACGACGTCGGTTGCTCTTACTGCCTCTGCTGTTCCAGAAGGGTTGCCAATTATGATCACAATTGCTTTAAGTGCGGGTATATTCCGTATGCAAAAGCAAAATGCACTCGTTCGGAAGCTTTCGAGTTTAGAAACGCTCGGTAGAACGACGGTAATTTGTTCTGATAAAACGGGAACTCTTACGAAAAATGAAATGACGGTTAAAGTAATTGCTACGCCGAATCGTTTATGGAGTGTAACGGGTGATGGATATGAACCAGTAGGGGCGATTGCTGATGTAACTTCATCTAAAGTTGCTGCTGCTGTAGATACGGATATAGAAGAGGTTACTTATTATGAAACGGAAAGTATGCCACTAGAAAATCCGGATTTATCTCGTATTCTTCAAATTGGTGTCCTTTGTAACAATAGTAAATTAGAGCAGGAAGATGACCTATGGATTGTGAAAGGTGATCCGACTGAGGGAGCTTTATTAAGTTTGGCTTCTAAAGCGGGTGCATTACATGAAGATATGGCGTCATTTGAACGTCATCATGAAGAACCCTTTGATTCAGAGACGAAAATTATGAGTGTTGTTTGTAAAGAGAGTAATGCTGAAGAGTTATATAAGTTCTCGAAAGGTTCTGTAGAGGCAATTCTTACTCGTTGTAAATGGTATCAAGATAACGGTCAAATATATCCGTTATGTGATAAGCAAAAAGAAGTTATTTTACAACAAAATGAAGAGTTTGCAAAACAGGCATTAAGAGTATTAGGTTTCGCATACAGCAATGGCGAAAGTGATGATCTTACTTTTGTTGGATTAGTCGGTATGATTGATCCGCCAAAACCTGAAGTGGAAGAGAGTATTCGTGAAGCGATTGAGTTAGGTGTGAAGCCAGTAATGATTACGGGAGATCATCCGACTACTGCGATTTCGATTGCGAAACAAACTGGAATTTGGAACCGTGAAGATCGTGTTTTAACGGGATTAGAAATTGATAACATGGCAGATGAGGAATTAAAAGAAGTTGTAAAAAGTACATCTGTTTTTGCGCGTGTGACCCCGGCTCACAAATTACGAATTGTAACTGCATTCCAAGCTGATGGTCAAATCGTCGCGATGACTGGAGATGGTGTAAATGATACACCGGCTATAAAAAAGGCGAATATCGGTATTGCGATGGGGCAAACCGGAACAGAAGTTACGAAAGAAGCAGCTGATTTGATTTTGAAGAAGGATCATTTCGGTTCAATTGTTGAAGGGGTCAAAGAAGGTAGAACGATCATCGGAAATATTCGTAAAGCAGTTGGTTGTTTATTAACGGGGAATTTAGCGGAAGTGTTAGTGACTAGTGCTGCTGTTATTGCAGGAATGCCGATTCCATTAGTGCCAATTCAAATTTTATTAATGAATCTTATTACCGATGCTTTACCAGCGATGATTTTAGCTGTAAACCCTGGAAACAAAACGAAGCAAACGAAACGCCAAGATATTGTTGATAAAGATTTGTACAAAAAAGTTGTGACAAGAGGAGTATTGCTTGGGATAGGCTCGCTCGCTGTATTTGGTATTAGTTTAGCAGTTGGAGTGCCACTTCCAGTAGCGCAAACATCAGCATTTGCGGCTTTAGTTGCCGGACAGCTCATCCAAACTTTCTCCTGGAGACAAGAGGGATCGGAAGAAACGATGCGTGATTGGTCAAAAGACCGTTTCTTTATTGCAGCGTTAGGAACATCTTGGCTCGTATTGTTATCAGCTATATATGTACCGCCGTTAGCTCGTATATTCCATACCGTTCCGTTAACACTGACGCAATGGATACCTGTTCTTCTCGTAGCGGGTACAGTATCTCAAATCTCGAAACCTATTATTAATTTAGTTTCATATAAGAATAATAATCTAGTAAAACCGGTAGTTTCTGAATCTGCATTATTAAAAACAGTGTAAAGGAGCAATGAAAATGATACGAAAAGTTGTTATTGGATCTACTTTAGCGTTAGCAAGTGCCGCTTTATTACCTGTCGTAAGAAATACACTTCGTCCGCTTGTTGAATCGGGAGCAAGAGGTGTGAAGTCTACTTTTGAAACAATTAAAGAAGAAGTAGAAGATATTATTGTGGAAGCGAAAATGGATAGGATGCAAAAGCAATTTGAAAAAGAACTTTCTTATGTGGAAGATGACACTACTGATGAACAAGAAATTATAGAAGCGGCAGCTGAACAAGCGCAAGATGAAGAGGAGGAGATTAAGCATGATGCATAAAGCTGTAGAAAAAGATGCAGATTATCATTTGGAAAAAGCGTTAGAGCATTTTGAGCAGGCATTAGATTTAAGTGTAAAAGCGGCATCAGAAAATAAAGCGATGCAAAAAGAGGTTGCTACGAAAATGGGATCTTTCACTGGTGAAATCTTTCGCTCTGTTCGTGAAAAAGGAAAAGCAAATCGTATGAATATAATGAAATGGTTCACTCTTCCTCGCTTTTAAGGGAGGAAGGGGATTAAGTGGAAGGAATATAGGGAGCTTGTATCTCCCTTATTCATATTCCATGCTATGTATGTCACGTTAGTTTCCGGAACGTTCAACAATACGAAGGGGTGAACGAAATGGCAGCATGGATGATGGTATTAGCACTAACATTTTCATCAAGTATTGACAACTTAGGGGTAGGGATTTCTTACGGCATTCGAAATATAAAAATTAGTCATCTATCAAATTTTATTATTTCGGTAATTTGCTTTTTATTTAGTGTAGTAGGAATATATTTTGGCTTATGGCTGTCAAAAATTTTACCTGGGATTATGCCAGTTGTAATCGGTTCGTTCTTATTAGTTATAATCGGCCTCCGAATCATTTTACTAGCAATGCCTCGGAAGGTTTCGGTGCAAGAGACTGAAGGCGAAGCGGCGGACACAGAAATAAATGGCTTGACGAAAAATATCGGTAAATCTGGGGAAATCGGTTTTACAGAATCTATTTTTCTTGGAATTGGTTTGTCTGCTAATGCGCTCACAAATGGATTAGGAGCGGGTTTATTCGGTTTGAATCCAATTGCTATTTGTATTGCAGCTGCAGTGGGTAGTTTTATTACAGTATGGGGCGGAGTTGCATTAGGTAGAAAGATAGCTCACGTTCGCATCGGTAAATTCACTTTAGGTCAGTTTGGTACATTGATTAGTGGAACATTATTATTAGTTATTGCGTTTGCTGCATTTTTTGATTAATTCATAGAAGGTGAGTGAAATTGAGATTACTGTATAAAAGGCTAAAGTACTCGGAGTTAGAGTCGGAATTACAATTAGTAGAAAGTGTTTTAAGTTCAGGGTATTTTATTTTATTGGATTTAATCTTTGTATCTTTCTCATTAACGGTACTAACCTTTTCGCTGCATCATTCATTTTTTATAGCAATTGTTACATTTGTGAGTTCTTACGTAATTTGCGGTAGTGTATTTTTATTATTGCGGAAATGGTTAAAATGAGTTAAAAAGCTATCTTAAATTTTTAAGATAGCTTTTTTGTTTACAAAATGTAAACATATAAAAGACTTCTACCTTGTAAATAGTCAAAAAAATTTGTTAATATGAATTGTATAGAGGTTGTAGTTATTTTTCTTATAATAACTATGGTTATTCTCGTGAATAAAGGGGAATGAGATATGTCTCAAGATAATGAAAAAAGTAATCTTGGATTGTTGTTGAAAAAGTTACTTAAGGAAAAGTCTTTATCGATGCGAAAACTTAGTTCGCTTACTGAAATTGATACTGCTACCATTTCAATGATTGTAAATGGTAAGCGAAAAGCAAATCCGAAGCATTTGCAAAAGTTTGCAGATTGCCTTGGTATTCCAATTGCTGATCTATTTGTGGCGGCAGGATATTCTATTGAAACAAAACAGGAAGAACAATCTGATATTCATGTATCTATTAATAACATTGAACATTTACTTGAATCTTCACAGTTATACGATCAAAAGTTTAGTATAGCGAATGTAGAGCAACAATTGGCTAATTACGAACAATATTCACAAACAGAAGAAGGAAAAGAAACGATTGAAAAGGGGTTTCTTGAAAAGATTCAAAAGGTAAGCAGTATTGGCCCGTTTATTAATGATTTAAAAGAACTGTATGAGAGATTTATGAAGAAGAAGGGAACGACTGCAGAACTTGCTTTAATGGGAAGTGCGCTCATTTACTTTATATTATCGGTCGATGTAATTCCGGATTATATATTTCCAATCGGTTATTTAGATGATGCGGTTGCGGTACAACTCGTTTTAAATGCACTAATGAAAAGGTAAGATGTTTATATGAATAGATAGATAAAGATATTTATATGCCAATAGTTTGGGATAATTGTATCGTTATGAATATACGAAAAAGGTGTACTCCGTGTTAGAACGGAGTACACCTTTTTCGTTTTAATTTGCGGATTTTTCTACATACTCATAAGCTTTCTCACCATGCATTGAAATATCAAGCCCCATTTGTTCTTCATGCTCATCGACGCGAACAGGGAGGAAGAAGTTAATGGTTTTAATAATGGCGTATGTCATTATGATCGTGAATGCATATGTTGCGCCGATTGCTACAAGTTGTTTGAAAAGGAGAGTTGCGTTTCCATAAAATAATCCGTTAGCACCATCGCTATTTATAGAGGTTGTTGCGAAAAGTCCGGTTGCGATACCGCCCCAAGTTCCTCCGATGCCGTGACATCCGAATGCATCGAGCGTGTCATCATAACCAAATTTATTTTTTAGGAAGAAGACAGCACCAAAGCATAATATACCGCCGATTGCTCCGATAAGAAGAGCGGAGAATGGTGTAACGAATCCGCAAGCTGGCGTAATTGCGACTAAACCAGAAACAACTCCGCAAGCAGCACCCATCGCAGTCGGTTTTGATTGGAAGAACCATTCTGAGAGCATCCAAGTTAAAGCGGCGGCAGCAGCGGCTATATTTGTATTAATAAATGCAGTTAAAGCTACGTCATTTAAGGATAATGCACTACCGACGTTAAAACCGAACCAGCCGAACCAGAGTAGGCCTGCGCCTAACATCGTAAATGGTAAATGGTGCGGGGAGGTGCCGCTTATGTTTTTTCGTTTTCCTAGGAAAATAGCTAATACAAGACCAGCGACGCCAGATGTGATATGGACGACATTACCGCCAGCGAAGTCTAACGCACCAAGTTCTCTCAGCCATCCGCCAACGCCCCATACCCAATGAGCCACAGGATTGTAAACGATTGTTGTCCAAAGGAGGATGAAAATAAGAAAGGCAGAAAATCGCATTCTTTCGGCGAATGCACCTGAAATTAAAGCGGGAGTTAAAATAGCGAACATGAGTTGGAACATCATAAATAAATTGTGAGGAATAGTAGATGAGTAGTCTGGATTTGGTGCGTAGGTAACTCCGTTTAGACCGAACCAATCGAGATTGCCGATAAGTCCGTGCCAATCTGGTCCGAATGATAAAGAATAACCGATAACAATCCATTGAATCGAAACGATAGCCATTGCGCTATAACTGTGCATTGTTGTGCTGAGTACGTTTTTACTGCGAACCATACCTCCATAAAAAAGTGCCAATCCTGGTGTCATCAACATGACCATTACTGTCGTTACAAAAATAAAAACTGTATCTCCTGTATTCATTCTCTCTCCTCCTGTGATGTTAGAAAAAATAACATCAACTTGTTATGTTTCATATCATATTCGAAATAAAAAGAAAAATCAACTAAAAATTCAGAAAACTTTCTGGGTAATGTTAGAAAACCTGACATTGTTTATTTTGGATGGATAAAATCAACGTATGCGATTTGTTCTGAAAATTGGTATAATATTCTTACAATTGGAAGTTTGGGGGATGCGTGTGAAAAAAATATGGACTAAGGAACTATTCATTTGTTTTTGTTTAGCTGTTATTTTGTTTGTACCAGTACATACTTTTGCGGAAGAAAAAAGGGAATGGCGAGATGAAGTTATATATTCCATTATGATTGATCGCTTCAATAACGGAGAACCGAAAAATGACAAACAGTTAGAGGTTGGTAATTTAGAAGGGTATCAGGGCGGAGATATAAGAGGGATTATAAAAAGATTGGACTACATAAAAGAAATGGGATTTACTACTATTATGCTTTCGCCGCTTTTTGAAAGTGAAAAGTATGATGGATTAGGCGTTCGAAACTTTCAAAAAGTAAATGAACATTTCGGAACAGAAAATGATGTGAAAGAACTTGTAAATGAGGCTCATAAAAAAGGAATGAAAGTTGTCTTTCAATTTCCGTATGAAGAAAATGAACAACAATTAATAGACTCGATGAAATGGTGGATAAAAGAAGTCGATGTAGACGGAAGTTATGTGATACATAGTGAAAAAAAGCCGCGTGCTTTTTGGGATGAAGTGCAAAATGATTTGCAGAAGGTAAAGAAAGATTTTCACATTATGACAAAGGAAGATAATGAGTACTATAAAAAAATAGTAGAGTCATTTTCAAAAGTAGATATGTCTGTGAAACCTTTATATGATGTGAGCGGAAAAGAGGAGGAATTCGCTACGTTTTTAGATAATCAAGAAACAAAGCGATTTGCGCGTATTGCAAAAGAAAATATGTATTACCCGCCGTCTCGTTTAAAACTAGCGATCACTTACTTATTAACATCCCCAGGGATACCGAATTTTTATTACGGAACTGAAATCGCATTAGATGGGGGAGATGCTCCAGATAATAGACGATTAATGGATTTCAAGTCTGATGAAAAGTTTATGCAGCACATAAAGAAGTTAGGTGAACTTAGACAAACGAGACCATCTTTACGACGTGGTACGTTTGAACTTCTATATGATAAAGATGGAATGAGTATACTAAAAAGAAAGTATAAAGATGAAGTAACACTAGTAGCGATTAATAATACGAAAGAAACGCAAAAGGTTTCCTTACCTGTAAGTGCAATTGGTGAAAAACAAGAGCTAAGAGGATTGTTAGAAGACGAAATTATAAGAGAAGAAAACGGAAAATTTTATCTTGTTTTAAAGCGCGAAGAGTCGAATGTGTATAAAGTTAACGAAGAAACAGGTGTGAATTGGTTGTTTATCTCCTTAATAGTCGGTGTGAACGTATTATTTATTGCTTTTTTAATTGCGGTTAAAAAGAGGAGGAAATGAAGGGGTTCTCTTTTGCGCTTAATTGATAGTTTATGATGAGGTGAGATGTTTGAGAAAAAAGAAGTGGTTCGCTTTATGTTTATCCCGCTATTTGTGGGCAGTAAAACTCCCACCTCAAAATGCGGCTGGAGCAAAGAAGTTAGGTGGGAGATCAACTGCCCGTAAACGCCCGATTGGTGAAGGCTAATAATCAGTGGGGATGAACAAAACCCCCACTGATTAAAGTTTCACTGTATGTCTTCTTATCGTATTCGTAAGTTTGCATTTTTGGGACAACGGTGACGATGGGGAATTTGTTCGGTGGGGCGATAGTGTTCATTCTGTTGATACAGAAGTTCTTAAGAGGAATAATATTAAATACAAAATTAAAAATGATAAAGTTTATATTCCGGAAAAATTATTTGATAAAGCGATAATGTGTTGCTCTTAATAAGTAGAAAACCTCCTCTGAATAGAGGAGGTTTCTTTTTAGCGGTAGTTAATGAACTGTACGTCGATTGGTAAGTCAACACTGCGAACTGCTGCGATTACTGCTTGTAAGTCATCACGGCTTTTCGCTGTTACGCGTACTTGGTCATCTTGTACTTGTGTTTTCACTTTTAATTTCATTTCTTTAATGATGTTGTTGATTTTTTTCGCGTTATCTTTATCGATACCTTGTTGCAGAGTTGCACGTTGGCGAACAGTGTTACCAGATGCAGCTTCAACTTTTCCGTAGTCCAAGTTTTTAATTGGAACGTTACGTTTTACAAGTTTAGAAATTAGAACGTCTTTTACTTGGTCTAATTTGAACTCGTCATCAGAAGTTAAAACAAGTACTTCTTTTTCTAATTTAATATCACTTTTACTACCTTTAAAGTCATATCGGTTTTGGATTTCCTTTAATGCGATGTTAATTGCGTTTGTTACTTCAGGTAATTCTACTTTCGAAACGATGTCAAAAGAACTGTCTTTTGCCATAGTTAGCACCTCCAAATAAATTTCTATCTTTTAATGCACCTAAATAGGCTATGTAATATACATATTAAAGTATAGCGGAAAATACATCGATTAGATAGAGTGTTGCAACTTAAGTGTTTTGACGGACCATCCGTAGGGTAATATAGTCCTATAGATAAAGTCTTTATTTAATTATAGTGAATTTTGGGCAGTTGGACAAATAAAGGGAAAATCGTGTTATAATTAACTTTTGTTTGGAATGATAAAAAAGATAACTTTATCCCGCATTAACGTGCAGTAAGACTCCCACCTCAAAATTCAGCTGGAGCAAAGAAGTGAGGTGGGAGATCAACTGCCCGTAAACGCCCGATTGGTTCAACTAATAATCAGTGGGGGATGAACAAAATCCCCACTGATTAAAGTTTCACTTTATATATATAGAAGGGAATTAAAAATATGTATTTACAATTAGGATCGATTGAACAGGTAACTGTTTTACGCGAAACGGAAATCGGATATATGGTTGGAAACGAAGAGGAAGAAATCTTCCTACATAAAAATGAATTAGTTGGAGAAATTGCAGAAGGCGATACGATTGATGTATTCTTATACCTTGATCACCAAAATCGTATTTCAGCAACAATGAAGGAACCAATTATTACAACACATGATTGGAATTGGGTAAAGGTTGTAGAAGTTATTCCTAGTTTAGGTGTGTTTGTTGATATTGGTGTATCAAAAGATATACTAATTCCACTTGATGAGTTTCCAATTTATATGCCAGTATGGCCAGAAGAAGGCGACGAATTATATTGTACGTTAAAATTAACGAATCGTGATCGTTTAATTGCTCTTCCGGCGAGAGACAGTGATATGCAAGAAATTATCGTAGATGCAACGCCATCTATGCGTAATAAAAACGTAAATGGACGTGTGTATCGCTCACTTCAAGTTGGTTCATTCATACTAACTGACGAGCATTTCCGTGCTTTCTTACACCATACAGAAAGAAAAGAACAAGTCCGCATCGGTGAGCGCGTAACAGGCCGTATTATTGACGTGAAAGATGACGGTACAATCAACATTTCACTTCTTCCTCGTAAAGAAGAAGGAATGGAAGATGATGCAGCAGTACTTTATGCATATATGGAAGAACGAGGCGGAGCGATGCCGTTTTGGGATAAGAGCAACCCAGAAGACATTAAAGAACGTTTCAATATGAGTAAAGCTGCCTTTAAGCGTGCACTTGGTAAACTGATGAAAGAAGAGAAGATTTACCAAGAAGAAGGCTGGACTTACTTTAAGAAGTAAATTGGATTAAAAAGAACTATCTTTTCTCTAAAAGTATTAGGGAAGAGATAGTTCTTTTTGCGTTTAGCAAGAATTGAGAGGGGGAGTAAGAGAATCGTTGGAAGAGGAATATTTTAAAGAATATAGAAAGGATAGATAGTTATATCTATATGAAAGAGAAGTTGAATTTATTTTTAATGGAAAAGAAAAGAGGTGTGTAAATGAAATATTATAACGCTGGATACCTCATAATTTCCTATGATAGGGAACTTATCTATAAAGAATGCAATATTGAGGGACTATCACAAACGATTTTAACGATATGTAATGGGATACGGCCTACATTTCCGGATTATTGGTTTTTCCCTTGGTGTAATTCAAATGGAAATGACCCTATTGCTCAGATGATAAATGGAAGGTTGAAGATTAGTAAAGAGGAACATGAAAGTGGACAATCTTTTTTAGATACATTAATGCGAGAAAAAAATTGCGTGGCCGAATACTTTTAAATCTTTAAAGGATGCACGATTTTTTAAGCGGAATTATTTAAAGGGGATAGAAAATCTAGAGATTATTAGTTTGTATCTTTCAGAAGAGTATCGGACGGATTTCTTAATGAATGAGCGAGACGAAAATGATTTTGAAGCTTCGATATATGACTTTCTCGAAAGTTCATTACCTGTTGATGTTGAAAACGATGAAATATTAGGATTTGATATATGTGGCTTTAGTAACAATAATTTTTATTCTTTTATTCATAACAATTTACAAGAGGATTTTGGTAAGAGATTAAATGAATTATCACTTGTTGATAAGTATGAAGATGCAAAGCAGATTATCCATTTAATTGATGATGGGGAAATTGAGGCAGAAGAGGTGTTGTGGTATCCGTGGTTAGTTTTGAAATGTTGAAGGAATCTGCATAAGTATCGGCTGAAAAGGGAGGCATGATAGTGCAAGAGAATGTACTAGAACAATTAATAAAACGTCTTTCCGTATTATCCCCTGAAAAAGAAAGTGAAATAGCAGCGGTAGATTTATATGATATATATGAGAGTAGTGAAAGCTTTCAAAAAATGCTTGAAAATATGATACACTCCCAGCAGTCTAAAGAAGACTTAATAGATGCGCTAATTGAAATGGAGGTAGAATTAGATCATATCAATTGGCATTATAAAAGCTTGAAGAAAAAGTTAAAAATGTTGATAGAAGATTAAAAAAGCACAATCTTATTTTTTTCAATAAGATCGTGCTTTATTTTAGTTCCCTTTCTCAAAAAAGATGAGAAAATGTATCTTTCAAATCACTATCATTTATTTTAATATTTGCCTTTTTTAATTCATCTTGTAATAATTTTTGACCGAAGGAAGGGTCGGCAATACGTTCTTCTTCCAAGTCTTTGCGTATAGAGTCTTTCACTTCATCGTAAGGTTTTAAATCTTTTTTATCAGTTAGTTTAATAATGTGGTAGCCGTTTGGTGATTTTACGGGATTGCTAATTTGGCCGGGCTTTAATTTGTAGGCAGCTTTTTCAAATTCAGGTGTCATTTTGCCTGCTCCGAAGTATCCGAGGTCTCCGCCATTATCTTTTGATACCAAATCTTGAGATTCTTGTTTTGCTAATTCTTCAAATGAAGCGCCGGTATCTAATTTTTTCTTTATTTCTTTTGCTTCATTTTCGTCACTTACTAAAATGTGACTAGCTTTAATTTCTGGTTTGTAGTGGTCTTTTATATCTTTTTCTGTAACGCTTTGTTTAATCGCTTCATTCAATGCAAGTTTGAATTTAATTTGATTTTTGAAATCTTCTTCATCTTTTAAACGATTATTTTCTAGTGTTGCTTTGAATTGTTCTCCATATTGATCTTTTGCTTTTTCTACTTCTTTATCTACTGCATCATCAGATACTTTATATTTTTTAGTAATAACATCTTGTGCTACCATTTCGTATAGCGTATCTTTTCCGTATCGATCTTTCAATTGTTTTTCGAAATCGCCCTTCGTAATGGCTGAGTTTGTTGTTGTAGCGATTGTGGCCGAGTCATTTTTTTGTCCGCAAGCAGATAGCATTAATATACTTATTAGTGCAGTGATAATGAATATACTTTTTCCTCTCATGCTAACACCTCATCTGAATATGTTATCGCTATTGTAGAATATAGAAGTGAACATGAAGTGAATTTTTAATGTTTTTTTCCTGTAAAATGTAAAAAAAGTACATCAACATTAACGTTGATGTACGATGTAATCAAAGGTGATCCGTTTTCTTAGAATATGCACGTTTTCCTTGCTGAATATTTTTTTGCTCTTGTTCATTTTTTTGAGTGCGCTTTGCATTATTGTCGCGTGCTTTTTTGTCGTTATCGCTAGTATGTGGCATATGTATCAACTCCATTTCTAAACGTTGTATGTTTATCATTTCCTTTTTCGTAAAGACTATGTATAGCGGTGCATTCATGAATACTAAAGGTGGATTAGAAATGGATTTGAAGCTGAACTATACTGAACTTATTAAGAAGTTAGTCGTTGTAATTATTGCGGGTTTATTAAATGCGATTGGGATGAATTTATTTTTAACACCAGCGAAAGTGTATGCGAGTGGTTTTGCTGGATTGTCTCAATTATTATCACAAATATTAGGTGACTTTTTATCTATTCATATATCGACGGGGGTGTTGTTTAGTTTATTTAATATCCCCGTCGTTATTTTAGCGTGGAAAAAGGTTGGAAAGGCTTTTACGTTTTTTAGTTTTCTTTGCGTTATATTTATGACTCTGTTTTTAGAAATTATCCCAGTTAGAGCGGTTTCGGACGATATAATATTGAATGCGATGTTTGGTGGGGTTATTTCAGCAATCGGGGTAGGGATTGCTTTAAAGTGGGGGGCTTCTACAGGTGGTCTAGATATTATTGCCATGATTTTATCAAAGATAAAAGATAAGCCTGTCGGTACATATTTTTTCTTCTTTAATGCAATTATCATTATCGCTGCTGGTTACGTATATGGATGGGAAAAAGCATTATATACTTTGGTCACTTTGTATGTGTCAACGAGAATTATTGATGCGATTCATACACGTCATGTAAAAATTACGGCATTAATTGTTACAAAGAATGGGGCAGATGTGCGAAAAGCGATTCACTCTCGCTTAGTGAGAGGGATTACAACTATACCGGCAACAGGTGCTTATACAAATGAAAATAAAGAAATGTTAATGATTGTTATTACTCGTTACGAGTTGTACGAATTAGAGAGGGTTATAAAACAAGTGGATCCGGGTGCATTTACAAATGTACTGCAAACGGTCGGAGTGTTTGGATTGTTTCGAAAAGAATAAAGAGGACCAAAGCTGGTCCTCTTTTTTTAATGCAAATTCGTAATGTTTTGCAATTGCTCTTGCATTTCACGTAGCTGAACTTTTTCAGCAGTTGAAGAGTTTGCATAAGCAGAGTGCAAAGAGTTTTTTGCTCTATAAACGAGTTCCTGTTGTTCAGCGCCACTTGAACAAGAAACGGCACTTGCAACAGCGTCTCTAGCTTGTTGGAATAGTAAGTTCCCCATTTAAACCCCTCCAAGAGAAGAGTTACTTCTTGCTTTTTCTGCCTCAGCTAATGTACCTCTGTACGGGAATCTTGCATCATGCTTCATAACAGCATCGGCTCCTTGCTGGATAAAACGTTTTGATTTGTTCTTTTTACCCATTCGAAAAACCTCCCTTTATTTAGCTGAAAACAATTGACGCGCTTTCTCTTGCGTCTAATAATAGTATGAGCATTTGGCGAGAAACTATAAGCAGGGAATTTTTAGATTACAATCCAAGAACCTCTTCTAAATATAGAGCGATACCATCTTCTTCATTCGTTAATGTCGTATGATTTGCAAGTGATTTTAATTCAGGAATCGCATTACCCATTGCGATTCCATGACCAGCAAATTCGATCATTTCAAAGTCATTATCCTCGTCACCGAAAGCGATGATTCGCTCTTTTGGAATATTGTAATGACTTGAAATTTTTTGTAATCCGACAGCTTTATTTAGTCCGCTTTTCACAATTTCAATAATTGGCCAAGGCGCACCCCATTTTCTATGGTCGATTACTTCAGCGTGCATATCTGTTAAATGCTGACGAATTGCAGCCGAATGCCCGTCATGTGCGTCAATTAATAAGCAAGTTGGATGGTCGTTTAAAATATTTAATAAATCTCCTGTGAAAATTTTTGGAGAACCGAATTCAAAAATATGTTTTTTATCTTCATCAATTTCACGAACATACACATCATCCATGACTTCGGCATATACATTTTTTACGCCAAAATCAAAGCAAGCTCGGACGATTTCTTGTGCTGTTGAAAGCTCAAGAGGAGAGTGGTGTATGCCCCATTTTGAATCAAGAGGGTGATGCACATAAGCTCCATTGAAGTTTACGATAGGTGTATTAAGGCTAAGTTCTTTATAGTAATCGTAACTAGCGCGGAATGGACGCCCTGTTGAAATAACGACAATATGTCCTTGTTCTTTTGCTTTTGCAATTGTGTTTTTCGTTCTTGGAGAAATTATTTTGTTGTCTGTTAATAAAGTTCCGTCTAAGTCTAAAGCGATTAAATGTTGTTTATTCATAATTTCACCTCTTATAATAATTTTTTTGTTTCTATCTGTATTTCCGTTTTTAATAGGCAGAAATAAGAGGTTAGACTGGGTGAAACTACTGTAGATGAAAGTTTCACTATATATCCATCTTACGTCGCGAAGCGCTGTGGTGTCTACTATTTCTCGTTGGAAATTAGGGAAAGTCAACATCTTTTTAGAAAGTTCAAACAATGTTTCTTTCATTATGTACAATTTGTGAAAAGGGTTACATTGTTTGAGTGATGCGACTTATAATGAACATGTAATCTTCTCGTATATGTTTGACTCTCCTTTGGAACTGGCCTAAACTTAGGTTGGTTTCTTTTTTTTCAACAAATATACCAATAATTCCTGCTTAAGCTTGTGTAATTATATATATGTACATGGGTAAACGGTAGTACTTGTTTCCTAAACATGACAGAAAAGCTTTCTTTTAAAATGGATATACTAATGAGGCAAGACGTCATGGAAGGAGAATGGAAATGGGACAAAATCGCAGGTTTCGTTCAGGGCAAAAGGCGCCAAATGATGGCATTTACGTAGAAATTGGTGAAACGGGAAGTATGGTGAAAGATCCACAAATGGTGAAATTAACTGCCGGGGAAAGGTTTCCAGAGAACGCAAACCATAATCGTCAGTGGACATATAAAAGAAAACCGTAACAGAAGCCGCAATCGTTATTGCGGCTTTTTTGATTAGGAAAATGAATGTTACTTTTTTCTTTTTCCAATAATAAGTTTGAACTACATAAGCAAAATTATTGTATAAAAAAGTCAGTTGGCGTATAATCAAATCAAAGGTCAAAGAAAGTCAAACGTTTGGAGGACTGTAAAGATGGACTTAAATCAAATGACAACAAAAACACAGGAAGCGATTATGAGTGCTCAATCTTTAGCGGTATCTCATCATCATCAAGAAGTAGATACTGTTCATTTATTGCTTACATTATTAGAGCAGCAAGAAGGATTAACAGTACGTATTTTTCAAAAAATGAATGTCGATATAGAAGCGTTAAAGCAAGGTGTAGAAAGTTTAATTAAGAAAAAGCCTTCTGTAACTGGAAGCGGGGCAGAGGCAGGGAAATTATATGTAACAGGTGCTTTGCAACAACTGCTTGTGAGAGCAGGAAAAGAAGCGGAAAAATTACAAGATGATTATATTTCAATAGAACATGTATTGCTTGCTTTTTCTGAAGAAAAAGGCGATATAAATCAATTATTTACAAAATTTCATATTACGAAAGATAACTTATTACAGTCTTTAATGACAGTTCGGGGGAATCAAAGAGTGACTAGTCAAAATCCAGAAGCAACTTATGAAGCGTTAGAAAAATATGGCCGTGATTTAGTGGCTGAAGTAAGAGCGGGGAAAATTGACCCTGTAATTGGCCGAGATAGTGAAATTCGCCGCGTGATCCGCATTCTTTCACGTAAAACGAAAAATAACCCTGTTTTAATCGGGGAACCAGGTGTTGGTAAAACAGCAATCGTTGAAGGATTAGCGCAGCGTATTGTGAAAAAAGATGTCCCAGAAGGATTAAAAGATCGAACAATTTTCGCTTTAGATATGAGTGCACTTGTGGCTGGAGCTAAATTCCGCGGTGAGTTTGAAGAGCGCCTGCAAGCTGTATTAAATGAAATTAAAAAGAGTGAAGGCCGCATTTTATTATTCATTGATGAACTTCATACAATCGTCGGCGCTGGTAAAACAGAAGGAGCAATGGATGCAGGAAATATGTTAAAACCCATGCTAGCGCGTGGTGAACTGCATTGTATCGGGGCAACGACATTAGATGAATACCGTAAATATATTGAGAAAGATCCAGCGTTAGAAAGACGTTTCCAACAAGTATTAGCAGAAGAGCCAACTGTTGAGGATACAATTTCCATTTTACGTGGTTTAAAAGAGCGTTTTGAAATTTATCACGGTGTAAATATTCATGACCGCGCGATTGTAGCGGCATCTGTTTTATCAGATCGATATATTTCAGATCGTTTTTTGCCCGATAAAGCAATTGATCTTGTTGATGAAGCTTGTGCAACAATTCGAACAGAAATTGATTCTATGCCAACAGAATTAGATGAAGTAACGCGCCGCATTATGCAGTTGGAAATTGAAGAAGCTGCTCTTGGGAAAGAAAAGGACTTAGGTAGTCAAGAGCGCCTAAAAACATTGCAACGTGAATTATCGGATTTAAAAGAAGTTGCAAGTAGTATGAGAGCGAAATGGGAGAAAGAAAAAGAAGACATTCATAAAGTGCGTGACTTGCGTGAACATTTAGAGCGCTTGCGCCGTGAGTTAGAAGAAGCAGAAGGAAATTACGATTTAAATAAAGCAGCTGAGCTTCGCCACGGGAAAATTCCAGCTATCGAAAAAGAGTTAAAAGAAGCGGAAGAGATGGGGGCACATAATAAACAAGAGAATCGTTTATTACGCGAGGAAGTAAGTGAAGAAGAAATTGCAGACATTGTTTCAAGGTGGACTGGTATTCCTGTCGCAAAACTCGTTGAAGGTGAACGTGAGAAATTATTACGTCTTGAACAAATTTTATCAGAGCGTGTTATCGGTCAAGAGGAAGCGGTAAGCCTTGTATCAGACGCAGTACTTCGTGCTCGTGCTGGCATTAAAGATCCGAATCGTCCAATTGGTTCATTCATTTTCTTAGGTCCTACAGGTGTTGGTAAAACTGAGCTTGCAAAAACGTTAGCACAAACGTTATTTGACAGTGAAGAGCAAATGATTCGTATCGATATGTCTGAGTATATGGAGAAACACGCAGTGTCACGCTTAATTGGTGCGCCTCCTGGATATGTTGGATATGAAGAAGGCGGACAATTAACAGAAGCAGTAAGACGTAAACCGTATTCTGTTATTTTGTTAGATGAAATCGAAAAAGCACATCCAGAAGTATTCAACATTTTATTACAAATGTTAGACGATGGACGTATTACAGATTCACAAGGACGTACAGTAGACTTTAAAAACACGGTTATTATTATGACTTCAAATATTGGATCTGCTCACTTATTAGAAGGGCTAGAAGAAGATGGCTCTATTAAAGAAGAGTCAAGAGAACTTGTAATGGGACAATTAAAAGGACATTTCCGACCAGAATTCTTAAACCGTGTCGATGAAATTATTTTATTCAAACCTCTTACAAGGAATGAAATTAAAGGTATTGTTGATAAGATTGTACAAGAATTACAAGGGCGTTTAGCAGATCGTCACATATCATTAGAATTGACGGAACCTGCAAAAGAATTTGTTGTAGAAGCTGGATTCGATCCGATGTACGGAGCTCGTCCGTTAAAACGATACGTACAGCGTCAAGTTGAGACAAAATTAGCGAGAGAATTGATTGCAGGAACGATTACTGATAATAGTCACGTAGTTGTCGATGTAGAAAATAATGAATTAGTTGTTCATGTAAAGTAAAAAAAGAGTTCGGATAAAATCCGGACTCTTTTTAGTGTTGTTCTACTGGCTCGTTTGGAATCGCAGCTGCAATCGCTAATACTAATACCGCAAGAACAACTGAGAAAATAGACGCTTGGTTAAAATCATATGTACCGCCAGTCATAGAGCCGATTACATAGCTCATCATATGTACAAGCGCGAACGACCAAATTAATGCCCAAATGAAACGCATATTTTACACCTCTATTCGTTCAATCTGTCCTTATTGTAACACAATTGAAAAAAGAATATAGAAAAATATTTGTAGATTTTTCAACGCAAATTTGCATTCTGTTCATACATTATAAAAGAGTACTTTTATACGTTTAGAAAATAAGGCGGGGGAAAAATGAGTATTACGGAACGTTTTTTTTATTTAGAAAAAGAACCATGTGTAATTTATTTGCCAGAAAAGCCAAATGGATTTTCTGTTATGCTCCTAGGGGATTATAACTATTTTATTGAGAATGGTACAAGTTTATGGACACAACATGCAGGGAGAGCTTATTTTTTACAGGGCCTTATTGAAAAAGGCTATACGGTCTTTTCATCTAACTTATATGGAAGGCATTGGGGGAACGATCGAGCTGTTTGTCTAGCAAAACGTTTGTATGATGTTGTTCTAAGAAAAGAGACATTAAATACGAAAATGCACATTATGGCAGATGGTATGGGAGCGCTTGTAGCACTGGAGATGATGAACAAATACCCTGAATGTATACGTTCTGTCGTTATGTTAAATCCGTGTTTAGATTTACCAGAATATGTGGAGTTTGAGAAAGAGCATAAGTTTTTTTACAAAAGATTAGTGAAGGAATTAAGTTTGGCGTATGATTCCAAAGAAGAAGAATTAGAATCAAAAATAAATAAGAAATCATTTGCACTTCTTCCGTCTTGTGTACCTGTTAAAATTTTTGTCTCAACACAGGAAAAAAGAGGAAGAAAACAATTGTTACGTAAATACGAGAAAATGAGGCAATTCAATCAATGCGATACTTCTGTTTTATTCCATCTGCAAGATGTGAAATATAAAATGGTTAGACAAACAACTGATTTCTTTAAAAAATATGAAGAAGAATTGTGAAGCTCCCATATACATAAATGAGGAGCTATTTGTTTCAAGGGGGAAAGGGTTGGTGGTATGAAACGCGTGCTGATTATAGGTGCACTTACGTTTGTAGGTTATCACCTTGTGAATAAAATGATTGCAGAAGAAGTAGAAGTATATGGTCTGGATTTTGATGAATTTGATAGTATGACAAAAATTAATGAAGAGAAATTATTGTTGATTGGGCGAAATGCGTTATTTACGTACTATTCTATAAGGGATGAAGACGGATGGCGATCGGTAGAGGAAGAGAGTTTCGATACAGTTTATTTTTGCTTGTATGAGCCAAATCAGCAAAGTGGATTTCGGAATGAAAGGGTCATATTACAATATTTAAAACGAATCGTAAGGATGTGTGAAAACAATAACGTAAAGTTAAATCTAATTTCTTCTATTGAAATAGGAAGCACGGAAGAATCCGAAAACAAACGTCTATTTTCGAAAGTGGAAGAAGGGTTGAAAAAAGGAGAATTACAATATAGTGCATATCGAGTTCCTACATTATACGGGCCGTGGCAACCATCGTTTATGATGTACCATCAACTTATTTTATCAGAACTTGATGAAAAAGAGTGCCGTTGTATAAATGGAGAAAAAGGAAGCGATTTACTTTACGTTGAAGATGTCTGTGAATATTTATGGGAAAATGGACTGAATGTAAAACACCTCGGTATATATAATTTACTTAGTGGAAAAGAAGAGTTATGGGAAAAAGGTATGACCTTGCTGCATGCAGATGATAAAGTAAATAAAAAAAATGTGGAAGTAAGAGATGAAGCTGTAGAGGTTATTTCTATTCAAAAAAATACACCAGTAGAATTCGGTTTAAATAAACAATTGGCACATATGAAAAAATATAAAGAGTTATACGAAGGGTAGCGCACGTGTTAAACTATTGTATGAATAATTGATTGAAAAGCTTTAATGGAGAGGGAGAGATTACATGAATGAAAAAAGTATGCAATTTTTACAAATTGCAATGAAACATTTACCAGAAGCTAAGGCAATTTTAGATTCTAATGGAATTGCACTTGATATGGAGAAAGCGCAGCCAGTGTTAGAGCTATTGATGAAAGTAATGGATGAAGCATATGAGCTTGGGAAAGCTGATAAAGAATAAAAAAACCTTCTTTTTTAGAGGGAAGAGAGGCTCGAACCGAGGATAGAAGCGGTTGGGGCCTTTTTTGTTTCGAGCGGAGTAAGGTTGTGGAATAATTTGTATTTTGAAAGGGTAGGAATTTTTCTATTTCTTTTAATGAAAAATAAAGTTAGTAATGCGTTGTCTTATTTTTTTAGCTGAAATATATTCTAGACAAAAGTACATTTATGTTTTAAAATTAGTACCAAGTCATAATAATTGA
This sequence comes from Bacillus sp. NP247, assembly GCF_018966865.1. Lineage (NCBI taxonomy): Bacteria > Bacillati > Bacillota > Bacilli > Caryophanales > Bacillaceae > Bacillus > Bacillus sp. NP247. The sequence goes on from NZ_CP076653.1 coordinate 3,837,746, forward strand.
TATAAAACGGAGGGCTGCAATGTGAACGTGGGCATTTTAGGGATCGGAAGATATGTGCCAGAAAAAGTAGTCACAAATCACGATTTAGAGAAAATCGTAGATACATCTGATGAATGGATTCGTACGAGAACGGGAATTGCAGAAAGACGCATTGCCGATGATACAATAGATACTTCATATATGGCGGTAGAGGCTTCTAAGAAAGCACTTGAAGATGCCGGGATTAGCGGAGAGGATATCGACCTTATTTTAGTGGCAACAGTAACGCCAGATCGCGCATTCCCAGCAGTAGCTTGTGTAATCCAAGAAGCAATTGGCGCAAAAAACGCAGCCGCAATGGATTTAAGCGCAGCTTGTGCTGGCTTTATGTACGGAATGATTACAGCGCAGCAATTTATTCAAACGGGAACTTATAAAAATGTATTAGTAGTTGGTAGTGACAAACTATCTAAAATTGTAGACTGGAACGATCGAAATACAGCAGTACTATTTGGGGACGGAGCAGGTGCTATCGTAATGGGAGCTGTTTCGGAAGGAAAAGGTGTACTTTCCTTTGAATTAGGAGCGGACGGAAGTGGCGGTAAGCATCTTTATCAAGACGAGTATGTTATGATGAACGGCAGAGAAGTCTTTAAATTTGCTGTTCGCCAACTTGGTGATTCCTGTCTTCGCGTGTTAGAAAAAGCAGGACTTACGAAAGAGGATGTGGACTTCTTAGTACCGCATCAAGCGAATATTCGTATTATGGAATCTGCAAGAGAAAGATTAAATTTACCGAAAGAAAAAATGAGTATGACAATTGAAAAGTTCGGTAATACATCGGCTTCTTCAATTCCAATTGCAATGGTAGAGGAATTGCAAAATGGACGTATTCAAGATGGTGATTTAATTATACTAGTCGGTTTTGGCGGCGGGTTAACCTGGGGAGCAGTAGCTCTTCGTTGGGGTAAATAAGGACTGAGAGAAAAAAAGGAGTGTATTTTGTATGGAAAAAAAGAGGGTCGTAATTACAGGGCTAGGAGCTGTTACACCGATCGGAACAGATGTTGAAACAGCTTGGGAAAACATTAAAAATGGTGTATCCGGAATCGGACGACTTACAAGAATAGATTCAGAACAAATTCCTGCAAAAGTAGCAGCAGAAATTAACGACTTTGAAGTCGAAAAATATATAGATAAAAAAGAAGCGCGCCGTATGGACCGCTTTACGCAATATGCAGTAGCAGCAGCGAAAATGGCAGTTGCAGATGCGAAGCTTGAAATTACAGAAGAAAATGCACCACGCATTGGTGTATGGGTTGGTTCTGGTATTGGTGGTATGGAAACATACGAAGAACAATTTAAGATTTTTACTGAAAAAGGTCCGCGCCGCGTGAGCCCATTCTTCGTACCAATGATGATTCCAGATATGGCAGCAGGTCAAGTTTCAATCGCTACAGGAGCGAAAGGAATTAATACTTGCTCTGTAACGGCTTGTGCATCTGGAGCAAACTCAATTGGTGATGCGTTTAAAGTAATCCAGCGTGGTGATGCTGATGCGATGATAACAGGCGGAGCAGAAGCGCCATTAACAAGTATGGCATTCGCTGGGTTTAGTTCAGCGAAAGCATTAACATTCAATGAAGATCCAGCAACGGCTTGCCGCCCATTTGATAAAAACCGTAGTGGTTTCGTAATGGGGGAAGGATCAGGAATTCTTATTCTTGAAGAATTAGAGCACGCATTAGCACGTGGTGCTCACATTTATGCGGAAATTGCTGGTTATGGTGCAACTGGTGATGCGTTCCATATTACAATGCCTGCTCCTGGCGGTGAAGGCGGAGTTCGTGCGATGCGTCAAGCTTTAGCTGATGCAGGTCTTCAGCCAGAAGATATTGATTACATTAATGCACATGGTACAAGTACAGATGCAAATGAAAAGTATGAAACGATGGCAATTAAAGAAACTTTCGGTGAGCATGCATATAAAGTAGCGATTAGCTCAACGAAATCAATGACAGGTCATTTATTAGGAGCAGCTGGTGCTGTTGAAGCGATCTTCTCTATTAAATCAATTACAGACGGAGTAATTCCTCCGACGATTAACTATGAAACACCAGATCCAGAATGTGATTTAGATTACGTACCAAATACAGCGAGACATCAAGAAGTCCGAGCTGTATTAAGTAATTCATTAGGATTCGGTGGTCATAACGCAGTATTAGTATTTAAAGCATATAAGTAATATGTACAATAAGGTGTCTTTTCGTAAAGTACTACGAAAAGACACCTTATTTATTTTTTATCACCTTTACGTTCCAATCTTTTTTGCATATACATAAGAAAAGGGGGGATGAAGGTGGGGGTTGTTGAAACGGCAGAATGGTTACATCTGTATTATGGACGTCCAGAGAAGCTTTGTGAGAAATTTACAAAGTATATTCCATTGCCAAAAGAGAGGCTGTATCGTTTTTTAATCTCTAAAGGTATGTATCGCCCAGTAATGCGGGGAGAGCGGGAAATTAAAGAATTGGAGAAAAAAGAAATTTGGAAAGAACTTAGCATGGAGTATGAAAAATTGAAAAATTGGCTTAAAGGTCCAGATGTCCCTATCTTTATTTTATTATCAGATTCATATAATCGAACCGTACAAGATGAATATAACGGGAAGGCTGGTTTATCTATGCGTCACGTTATTTTCTTATTCGTATGTGGACGTAATTCAGTAGAGGAACTAAAAGCGTTATTAACGCATGAATACCACCATATATGTAGATTACATCAAATTGAGACGAAAGAAACAGAGTATACATTACTTGATACGATGATTATGGAAGGATTAGCTGAGCAAGCTGTGTATGAAAGGTATACAGAAAAAAGGTGTGCACCGTGGACTACTTACATCTCAAAAGAAGATGCTATTTATTATTGGAGAAATTCAATACAAGAACGAATAGACGTAAAGAGAGGTACGAGGGAGCATGATGTTTTATTAAATGGACTGCACTCGTATCCGAAAATGCTTGGCTATGCACTTGGATTCCATATTGTAAAAGATTGTGTAGCTTTTGAAGGGGAAAATACACTGTCTTTATTATCTATAGATGCGAAGGAAATATTGAATAAAGCAAATACGTTTCATGTTTCATAAAAAAACAGGGGAGCTATCTCCTGCTTTTTTATATTATAGAAGAAAAAATAATTAGAATATATTTCCTCAAGTGGAATAAAGTTAAGCAAAAATGAACATAATGATTGGTACAAACAGTAGTGAAGTGAGGGGTAGTGAATGTTATATCTACATGATGTATGGGTAAATTGGTTTGAAGGTGAAGAGAATGGGTATAACGTTTGTCATTTTTACGAATGGCGGAAAGATGATACGATTGAGCTATTAGATCAAGTGCCATTATTAAAAGTAGATTCCACATTATATCATTACATCGAGAACGAATTATTAGAGCTTCCGCAAAAATTATTGGAAGACGTACATCATAAGGCTTATATTCGTAAAAATCACGAACGTTTGCAACAAGAATATTGTTTTGTAGTTACAGATGGAAAAGGAATTATTGCAATTGATTCAATTGGCTATAATGTGCCAATTAGAAAAAGTAGGCTTATACCTCGTCAAGAACAGATGGTATATGAGATGGTAGAAAATGTGCAAGCAGAAAAGTATGAGTTCCAAGTGGAAGAGATTGAAAAAGAACATCATATTTTATCGCCGTCACCTTTCATTATGAACGGCCTAACTCGTAAAGAAAGACAGTTAAAACAATTATTATTTATGGCGTTAGATCAATTACATACAACGAAAAATCCAGCTGAAATTCGCTATTGGTTCACAGAGTGGGATCCATCAGCGTACGGAATGGTACAACATATGGAGTTTGAAGATGTTTGGGTTAGACTTTATGATGAAGCGAAAACTGGATGGTCTGAGAAGCACGAGCAATTATGTGAGCGCCTTGTAAAAGGACAGCCGTTTTTTGAAAAGTTATGGGAAATGGAAAACGAGCAGAAGGTAAATTAAAAAACCGCCAATTGGCGGTTTTTTTTTTTGAGGTGGCAAGCCCTTCGCGTCTAAGAACCTTCCCCACGAGAAGGTAAAAAGCACCTTCTGTGGGAAAGAACCTTAGCCGTCAGGGCTAAGCAGTCGCCTCCGCTTTTTGTAGTAATCCAGCTCCAGCGGCAAGAGTGTTCGGTGGCTTCGCGCCTTCCTGCGAGGCCAAAAGCGCCTCTACGTCAGGAGCTCCATCCCCCTCACAATCTAAGCGAGCCGCCTCCGCTTTTTGTAGTAATCCAGCTCCAGCGGCAAGCTCTTCGTGTCTAAGAACCTTCCGCATAAGAAGACAAAAAGCGTCTTCTATGCGAAAGAACCTTAGCCAGTCAGAGCTGAACGAGCCGCCTCTGCTTTATATATTACCTACGTTTTCTGCTTAGTCCCATTGCGTTTTCTACTTTGCGTAGTTGTTTGAATGCAACGCGGTTTGCTTTTTCTGCACCTTTGTCTAGAATTTCGTCTAGTTCTGGTGAGTTGATTAGTTCGTTATATTTGTCTTGGATTGGACGAATTGCTTCTACAACTACTTGTGCTAGGTCACCTTTGAAGTCGCCGTATCCTTTTCCTTCGTACATTGCTTCTATTTCTTCTACTGTTTTTCCTGAGAATGAAGAGTAGATTGTTAATAAGTTAGAAATTCCAGGTTTGTTTTCTTTATCAAATTTCACGATACCTTCAGAGTCGGTTACGGCACTTTTAATTTTCTTTTCGATTGTTTTTGGCTCATCAAGCATACTGATCATTGATTTTGGATTCGGATCAGATTTGCTCATTTTTCTCGTAGGTTCCGTTAATGACATAACGCGAGCTCCTACTTTTGGAATGCGAATTTCAGGCATTGTGAAGATTTCGCGGTAACGTTTGTTGAAACGCTCTGCTAGGTCGCGTGTTAGTTCAATATGTTGTTTTTGGTCGTCGCCAACTGGTACGATTTCTGTGTTGTAAAGTAAAATATCAGCAGCCATTAATGGTGGATATGTAAGTAATCCAGCTGGAACTGAATCTCTTCCTGAAGCTTTGTCTTTATATTGTGTCATACGTTCTAATTCTCCAACGTAAGCAACGGATTGCATAATCCATCCTAATTGAGCGTGTGCCGGTACTTCTGATTGTACAAATAAAGTAGCCTTTTCAGGATCGATGCCGCATGCAATGTATAGCGCAGCAAGGCTGCGGATGTTTTTGCGAAGCCCTGCAGGGTCTTGATGTACTGTAATCGCATGTTGGTTTACAATACAGAAATAACAGTCGTGTTCGTTTTGAAGCTCTGTAAATTGCTTCATAGCTCCTAAATAGTTTCCAAGTGTAATTGTTCCGCTTGGCTGAATACCAGAAAAGATAACTGACATAAATAATTCCTCCTAAAATTGAATGTGCGATGGGGAAGAGAAGGCATACAAAAAAGCCCATTCATCCCAAATTATATAGGGACGAATGGACCGCGGTACCACCCTAATTATTTCACAGCTGTGAAATCTCTCAAGATCCATAATAACGTCTGGATATAACGCCAAAGCCTACTACTTTCGGTTCGGTTTGGTGCTCAAAAGCCCATTCCATACTGTACAATTACTTGTTCACACCAGCCACAAGCTCTCTGAAATTGCCCCAATATGTACTCTTCTTTATCATCGCATACATATAAATTTATTTATTTTTAACTGAGCTCTTTAATATGAAAGAACTAAAGTTTTATAAAAAAATGTTTTGCTGATTATTATATCATATGGAATAGTGTTTGCAAACTACATCAAAATAGTAAAGCTAATGAGGGTCGAGAACAACCCAAGTACGATACCAGTAATACAAATCGGATACGTCCATTTGAATGAATATGTTTTATAAATACGTTCTTTCTTATTGATAGGTTCCTCAGCTTCTTCAATTAAAGAGTCAATCTTTTTGTTCGTACCAAATACTCTTTGGAATGCGTAAATTGTTACGTTAAAAAATCCATTTTGAAAGATGTATAAAAAACCACCTATAAGAATAAAAAACAATGCGATATAAAATGAGATGTTGACAAAATTCAACAAAAAATGAGATGAAACGAGGAATGCACCAACACTAGCAGCGATTATCGCTACAAAAAATAGTATACAAGTATGAAAAAAAACTTTATTCAAAATATTCCCCTCCGTCAAAATATTACTAGAATTATTATACTATAAAAGTTATAATAAGTAATATAAATAATTTTTTGAAAATTATGTTCAATTCAGGTTCTAATTTCAAGATGATGGTAGCAATGTTAACGCATCCCTTTACAAAAAATTAAAAATATAAACATTTTATTAAAAATTTTAACAAAAAAACAAAAAACTATATTCACAATCGTCATATTATATGTATAATGAAAATTGTAGAAACTTGGAGATTATTCTTTCAATTCTGTTTTTCTACAAGTGAGGGTACAGTAAGTGCAATTAGGGGAGGCAACACAGCATGAAGAAAAAGATACCGCTATTGCTTGCATCGACGTTGACAGTAAGTGTGCTAGGAGCCTGTAGTTATCAAAAAGATGATAATAAGGCAAGCGCGAAAGGATCCAGTACTTCAAATAAGCAAGTATTGAATCTAACAGAAACTGCTGAAATACCAACAATGGATACGACGCTATCAACGGATGCAGCATCTTCTAACATCATGAATAACACAATGGAAGGATTGTATCGTCTGGGGAAAGACGATAAACTCGTTCCAGGAGTCGCTAAATCTTATGAGAAATCAGAAGATGGTAAAAAGTATGTATTTAAATTACGTGAAGATGCGAAATGGTCGAATGGTGAACCTGTAACAGCGAAAGACTTCGTTTATTCTTGGAGAAGAGCTGTTGATTCAAATACGGGTGCCAAATTTGCTTACATACTATTTGATGTGAAAAATGCAGAGAAAATTAATAAAAAAGAATTACCAGTTGAGGAACTTGGTGTAAAAGCAATTGATGATCACACACTTGAAGTGGAATTAGATAATCCTGTTCCTTATTTTGTAAGTCTAACAGTCTATCCAACATTTTATCCTTTGAATGAGAAATTTGTAAAAGAACAAGGAACAAAATTTGGATTAGAATCCAATACGACACTTTATAATGGCCCATTCGTTTTAAATGAATGGAAACATGAACAAAGTTTCCACCTTAAGAAAAATCCAACGTATTGGGAAAATAAAGAAGTGAAGCTTGAGGAGATAAACTTCAATATTGTTAAGGATCGTTCAACTGCTATAAACTTATATGAAACGAAAGCGATTGATCGTGTAGTATTAACATCAGAATTTGTAGATAAATACAAATCAGATGCTGATTTTAAAACAATTAAGAGACCATCTACACAATTCATTCGTTTAAATGAAAAAAATAAATTTTTAGCAAATAAAAATATCCGAAAAGCAATTGCGATGTCCTTTGAACGTGAAAATATCGGGAAAGTTATCTTAAACGATGGTTCAGAAGGAATGTATGGTTTTGTTCCGAAAGGTTTGGCAAAAGGACCTAACGGAAAAGACTTCCGTGAAGAAAACGGAAAGCTTATAAAAGAGGATGTTAAAGAAGCACAAAAATATTGGGAAGCTGGTAAAAAAGAACTTGGTGTAGACAAAGTAGAGTTAGAGTTATTAAACTTTGATACTGATGATGCCAAAAAAATCGGAGAGTATTTAAAGGGACAATTCGAAAAGAACTTACCAGGTTTAACAGTTTCAACAAAAATGCAGCCATTTGCACAAAAGTTAAAACTTGAAGCAAGTGGAGATTATGCGATGTCATATGCGGGATGGAGTCCAGATTATATGGATCCAATGTCATTCCTTGAAATGTATACAACAGGTAATTCACAAAATAAAGTGAATTACGCAAACCCAGCTTATGATGAACTAATTAAGAAAGCCAAAACAGAAGTAGATGTACAAGCTCGTTGGGATGCTCTATTAAAAGCAGAACAACAACTGCTTGAAGATGCAGCGATTGCTCCAGTATATCAACCTGGAAAGGCATATTTACAACGTAGTTCAATTACAGGCCTATTAGAACATAAATACGGCGGAGAATTTAGCTATAAGTGGGTTGAACTCAAAAACTAAAAATGGTTTCCATCATGAATAAGGGTATATGCCTATGATGGGCATGTGCTCTTATTTTAAAAAAATAAAAGTAAGAATATTTCAAACTATCTTATTGCTTTTGAGAAAAACGGGGAGGTGCTTGACTATGGGACGTTATGTATTAAAACGTTTCGTGTACATGGCTTTGACATTATTTTTAATTACTACACTGACTTTCTTTTTGATGAAATTACTACCGGGTTCTCCGCTTAAAAACCAGGAGAAGCTATCACCGGCACAAAAAGAAATCATTCTTGAAAAATATGGATTAAATGATCCAGTACCAGTTCAATATGCACGTTACTTAGGTAACTTAGCAAAAGGTGATTTAGGGGTATCATTCCAATATGATAACCGCCCAGTAACAGATATGATTGTGGATCGTATTGGACCATCAGCACAACTTGGTTTACAAGCGATTATATTAGGAACATTTATCGGTTTAATTTTAGGAATCGTTGCGGCACTTCGTAACAATACGTGGGTCGATTATGGGGCGACAATTATTTCCGTACTCGGGATGTCGGTACCATCATTCGTATTCGCCGCATTACTACAATATTTCGTAGGGGTAAAACTTGGTTGGTTCCCAGTAGCATTCTGGAAAGGACCGGAGTTTACAGTAATGCCTACAATTGCCTTATCGATGGCAGTTATCGCAACAATCGCACGTTTCGCTCGTGCAGAGTTAATTGAGGTTATGCAAGCTGACTACATTTTAACAGCGAAAGCGAAAGGAATTAGCCAAGGCGTTATCATTATCAAGCACGCACTGCGTAACGCATTAATTCCAGTTGTAACAATTTTAGGACCAATGGTTGCAGGATTAATTACAGGGACACTAGTTATTGAGCAAATTTACGCTGTACCTGGACTTGGGGAACAATTCGTTAAATCGATTACAGTGAATGACTATACAGTTATTATGGGAACTACAATTTTCTATAGTGCGATCTTCATCTTAGTTATTTTCATTGTCGATATTTTATACGGAATTATTGATCCTCGTATTCGTTTAGCGGGAGGGAAAAAATGATGAAAGATGTACAAAAATTATCTCCAGATTTATTTCAACCAGCCAATCAAAGTAATGTTGATAATGAAGTCATTGCCCGTCCAAGCTTAACGTTTTGGCAAGATGTAAGAAGACGTTTGTTCCAACATAAAGGTGCAATGTTTGGTTTCGTATTATTAATGCTTATTGTACTACTAGCAATTATAGGACCGATGGTAAGTAAGCATTCTTATAAAGAGCAGGATTTAGGTCGTGCGAAAATGCCACCGAAAATTCCAGTGATTGAAAATGTTCATTGGCTACCATTTGACGGTACAGATCAATATGGTGTTGACCAATATGAAAAACGTGATATTAAAGAGTACTTCTGGTTTGGTACAGATGATCTTGGCCGTGATTTATGGACAAGAACATGGGAAGGTACACGAGTATCATTATATATCGCTCTTTTAGCAGCAGCGATTGACTTAGTAATTGGGGTTGCATACGGAGGTATTTCAGCCTTCTATGGCGGCAAAGTAGATAATATTATGCAACGTATTATGGAGATTATTAACGGTATTCCATACTTAATCATCGTTATTTTAATGGTAATCATTATGGGATCAGGTATTTGGTCGATTACACTTGCGATGGCAATTACAGGTTGGATAGGGATGTCGCGTATCGTTCGTGGACAGATCCTAAAATTAAAAAACCAAGAATATGTATTAGCATCTCGTACATTAGGGGCAACGAATACACAGTTAATTGTGAAGCACTTAATTCCGAACGTAATGGGACCAATTATCGTAATGACAATGTTTACAATTCCAACAGCGGTATTTGGTGAAGCATTCTTAAGCTTCATCGGACTAGGCATTCAGCCACCATTCGCATCACTTGGTTCCCTTGTAAACGATGGTTATAAATCAATTCAAACGTATCCACATATGATGTTCATCCCAGCTGTTGTCATCAGTATGTTAATCTTAGCATTCAACTTAATAGCAGACGGATTACGCGACGCGTTAGATCCAAAAATGCGTAAGTAAAAGAGGGGAGAAGTAAAAATGAAAACATTGCTAGAGGTAAAAGATTTGCAAGTCTCCTTTGATACACATGCAGGTGAAGTACAAGCTGTACGCGGTGTTACTTTTGATTTGAAAAAAGGAGAGACATTAGCGATTGTAGGAGAATCTGGTTCTGGTAAATCAGTTACTTCTAAAGCGTTAATGGGATTAATTCCGAATCCTCCAGGACGTATTAAAAACGGTGAAATCGTATTTGAAGGTCGTGACTTAACGAAACTAACAGAAAAAGAAATGCAGCAAGTACGCGGTAAAGATATTGCGATGATTTTCCAAGATCCAATGACATCATTAAATCCAACGATGACAATTGGTAATCAGATTATGGAAGGTCTTATTAAACACCAAGGGATGAGTAAAGCGGATGCACGTAAAGTTGCTTTAGAATTAATCGACCTTGTAGGTATTCCAAATCCAGAAGCGCGCTTAAAACAATATCCTCACCAATTCTCAGGTGGTATGAGACAGCGTGTAGTTATTGCGATGGCGTTAGCTTGTAATCCGAAATTATTAATTGCCGATGAGCCAACAACAGCGCTAGACGTTACAATTCAGGCGCAAATTTTAGAACTTATGAAGGACATTCAGCAAAAAACAGAAGCAGCAATCATTTTCATTACGCATGACTTAGGTGTAGTGGCAAACGTTGCAGACCGAGTTGCGGTTATGTACGCAGGTAAAGTTGTTGAAATTGGAACTGTTGATGAAATTTTCTACAATCCAAAACATCCATACACATGGGGTTTAATCGCATCTATGCCAAGCTTAGATGGTTCAGAGGACGAGCTATATGCGATTCCAGGAACGCCTCCAGACTTATTAAAACCGCCAAAGGGTGATGCTTTTGCACCACGTAACCCACAGGCGCTGAAAATTGATTTTGAAATGGAACCACCTTTATTTAAAATAAGTGACACACATTATGCGGCAACTTGGTTACTTCATGAGCAAGCGCCAGAAGTAAAACCACCAGCAGTTGTTGAAAAACGTATTCTTCAAATGAAAGCAGGTGAACAACATGACTAAACAACGTGAGAAATTAATTGAAGTAAAAAATGTGAAACAACACTTTGATGTGAGTGGTGGTGTTGTTAAAGCAGTTAATGATATTTCATTTGATATTTACCGCGGTGAAACATTTGGACTTGTAGGAGAATCTGGTTGTGGTAAGTCAACAACTGGAAGAACGATCATTCGTTTATACGATGCAACTGCCGGTGAAGTGTTGTTCGATGGTGAAAATGTACATGGTAAAAAATCACGCGCAGAACTTAAGAAGTTCAACCGTAAAATGCAAATGATTTTCCAAGATCCATATGCATCATTAAATCCTCGTATGACAGTAGGGGATATTATCGCAGAAGGTATTGATATTCATGGACTAGCAAAAGGCAAAAAAGAGCGTATGGACCGTGTTCACGAGCTGTTAAATACAGTTGGTTTAAATAAAGAGCACGCGAACCGTTTCCCGCATGAATTCTCAGGCGGACAACGTCAACGTATCGGTATCGCTCGTGCGCTAGCTGTAGAACCTGAATTTATCATTGCTGATGAACCAATCTCAGCACTTGACGTATCGATTCAGGCGCAAGTTGTAAACTTACTGAAACAGTTACAAAGAGAAAAAGGTTTAACGTACTTATTCATCGCCCATGATTTATCGATGGTAAAATACATTAGTGATCGCATCGGTGTAATGTACCGTGGTCAAATCGTTGAGCTGACAACAAGTGAAGAGTTATATGAGAATCCAATGCATCCATATACAAAATCACTACTATCAGCAATTCCACTTCCAGATCCAGATTATGAGCGCAATCGTAAACGTATCGTATACGACCCATCGCAGCATGATTATGGTAGTGAAGTGCCAACAATGCGCGAAATTCGCCCAGGACATTTTGTATTATGTTCTGAAGCAGAGTATAAGAAATATAAAGAGATTTATCAATAATAAAAAGAGCCATTCTTCCGTTATGGAAGGATGGCTCTTTTTATTGATAAAGGTAGGTGAAGGGGTAGCTTTTAAAAGTAGTTTGTTTCAATGATTATTACTTAATTTAAACTATTAATATAAGAATCCTTTATAAGTTTATCCCTATTTGTGCTTAGAAAATAAGTGTTTTCTAAGTGGGGAAATCTTATTTTATTATTTTGATTGGTGAAAGAGATTGCACTAATATATATCATGATGTGTTTTAGAAGTGGAACCATTTTCGTATAGCAAATGAAAAGATTTATTGAATTATGAAGGAGAACGAGTATCCATTAAAAATAACGGGGAGGAAGTAATTTGCTGAAAAAAATTATTTCGATGTTCGTCGCTGTTGGGATAGTATTCGTAGTAGGTAGTAGTTTTAATGTGTCGCATGCGTATGTAAAGACAGGATACAAATTATCGACAAAAAACCAAAGCTTTAAATGGGGTGACCGCTTATCAGGAAGCAGTGTAATAAAGAGTGGCTGGCAGGATGCTATTTCATCTTGGCAAAATAGTGCAGCTAATGCCAAGTTCTTTTATCACGGATCTTCGGTGCATACATTAAATTCTTGGTATGAATCCTCGTCCACATATTATGGAAGAATGAATGTTCAACTAAATAATAAAATTGTTACGAAATTTTCTGGAGACATTAATGCAGGTAATACAAATATCACGAAATCAAATGTTGCTAAAAGTACGGCTGTTCATGAATTAGAACATGCATTAGGACTCGATCATAATACGGGGACATCTATTATGAATAGTGATAGAGATCGTGCCAAAATGCATGTTCCTCAAAAAGATGATGTGAATGGTGTAAATGCAATTTATAAATGAAATTAAGGAGGGATTTATAATGAATAAAAAATTGAAATTCATTTTGCTGACAGTCCCTTTCGTAATTTGCTTAAGTATAGGGGGATATAGTATTTATTTTGGAGAAATCGGAGATAAAACAATTTTAATAGCTAAAGATTTTCCATCCACAAGTAGATTAGAAGATATGGTTAAGGAAGCCGATGTAGTTGCTATAGGTAATTATGATGGCTTGGATTCAACTTGGAATATGGCTCGTAATCCACAAGACATTAGTCAAGAAGCTCAAGAAAATTATGTAGAGGGGCATTTATACAATTTTAACGTAAAGGAAGTTTTAAAAGGAGACCCCTTACAGGATAGAATGAAAATTAATTATCGATACGCAGAACAAATTGAAATCGATGATTCGAATGCTAAGGTTGTAAATGAAGACCCTCTTTATATAAAGCCAGAGATTGGAAAGAAATACATGTTATTTTTGAAAAAAGATGAAAATATGAATCATTACTTTGGTGCAGTTGAACCATTTGCCATAATGTTTGATGAAAATGATATAGCGTATTTACAGTCAAATTTATTACATGTAGACGAAGAGAGATTAAGTGTTAAAAAGAAACAGGATAACCAAACATATATTTTGAAAAATCAAGTAGATAGTAAAATAACGGATACAATTTCTAATAAAAATATTGGCGAACTAAAAATAGAAATTGCAAAGTATAATTAAGAAAAGCTGTTCCAACAAATTTGTTGGAACAGCTTTTTCTATTATTTAAAGGATCGGCGATATAAATTTCATTTGCCATCGAGGCCCTTGGGATCAAAAGATTTTTACTGCGCCTGAACAGAAACATTATCTTCTTGCTCATTCGGTTTAACAAGTGCGTAATTTTCCCACGCTCTACTTCTCCAGCGGAAGAACATAATAATTGCTCGCGTCCATTCATCGATGGCAATCGCTAGCCAAATACCAACGAGTCCCATATCTAAATGGAAGGCGAAAAAGTAACCGAGTGGTAAGCTCATTAATACCATGGAGAATGCGCCGATTAAAACAGGATATTTTGCATCGCCAGCTGCACGAAGTGAATTAATGATGACGATGTTCATCGTCCGTCCTGTTTCAAGTAGTACACTTAGTAAAAGAACGCTTGCCCCTAGAGAGATAATATGGGGATTATCCGTAAATAGTCCCATTAATTGTGTGCGGAATGTAACAACGAGAATGACCATAAATAAAGTTACACCAATCGCCCATTTTACACTTTTCCATACGCGTGTGTAAGCTTCATCTTTTTCATTTCCGCCAACTAGGCGTCCAACGATAATAGCTGTTCCCATACCGATCGCAATGGCGAATAAATAAGTGAACATGGAAATGTTAGTAGCGTATTGTCGTGCTGCCAATGATTCTGTTCCTAAGTATGTTGCGTAATATAAGAAGACAATTTGGCAAGCTTGATACATGACTTGTTCAAATGCAGATGGAATGCCAATTTTTAAAATTTTACCAACGTATTCTTTTGATAAAGTGAAGTAATATTGTAATTTCACGCGGTATTCCATAACGCGGTACAGTAACCAGAAGAAAACGATAAGTGCGATTAACCGGCTGACTGCGGAAGAAATAGCTGCCCCTTGCACACCAAGTTCAGGGAAACCGAATTTCCCGAAAATAAGTACGTAGTTTCCAGCGATATGAATAATATTCATTCCAAGTGAAATAAACATTGCTTGCTTTGTAAAACCGTGTACGCGGATAATTGCGGCTAATGAGTTAATAATAGCTTGAAGGAAAATGGCTCCTCCGACGATGGATAAATAGCTTTGCGCGTACGTTAATACATCACCTTGTAAGTTCATTGCTATCATCATATGTTTTGAGAATAAAAGAAAACCGGCGCTTATAACGAGCCCGACTCCTAAGTTTAATGTTACTGCTAATGCTGATATTTTTGATGCTTCCATAAAGCGTTTAGAACCGAGGTATTGGGATACAACGATAGCAGCGCCATTCCCGATGACTTCTAGTACTAAAATCGCGATATGAAGGTATTGATTCGCTGCACCAACCCCAGATACAGCATCATCTGATAATGCACTTAACATGAAAGTATCAGCGATTCCCATCAGCATAAAAAGAAAAACTTCTAGAAAAATAGGCCATGTTAATAAGAATAAACTTAATTTCTCTGTTGGCCCGTTTTTTGAGTGAATTGCTGTCATGTCCGTCCCCTCTTTACCGATATCTATTTTTAGCAAAGTGTATCGTAACACACTTTCATATCCTTTGCACTTATTTTTGCCTACATATTTTCAATATGAATAAACCTTCCTTTTATGACAAAAAAGGAAGAATAATTATACGTACGATATAATGAGATATAAATTTTTCTATTCTCTGATAATTTAGAAAAAATAAAATTTATTATTTTTAACAACTTAGTGCACTAAAAATGCAGTATGAAACGTTTACAAATATACCAAGTGTTAACAGAAAATTTTAATAAGATAGAAATATAAATATACAAAGATTATATTCGTGTGTATAATATGAATTATTAGAACATATATATATTTCTTTCTGTTTGAAAATAAAAGGGCTAACATTTTTTTGGAGGGTGGAAGTATGAAAAAAAAGATACCAGTTTTTGTAGCATCAACAGTAGCAATGAGCATGATTTTAGGGGCATGTGGCTACCAAAAAGATGAACCGCAAGCGAACGCAAAAGGGGATAGCGGGAAAAGCGGTGCGAAGCAAGTTATTAATCTAACAGAAGTGTCTGAAATTCCGACAATGGACACAACACTTGCCTCGGATGCTGCTTCTTCAAAAGTTATGAATAATACAATGGAAGGGCTATATCGACTTGGGAAAGGCGATAAGTTAGTTCCAGGTGTAGCGAAATCCCATACGAAATCTGAAGATGGTAAAAAATATACATTTAAATTGCGTGAAGACGCTAAATGGTCGAATGGTGATCCTGTAACAGCAAAAGATTTTGTATATGCATGGCAAAGAGCTGTTAACCCGGATACGGCAGCGAAATCAGGATATATCATGCTAGATGTGAAAAATGCAGAGAAAATTAATAAAAGAGAGCTATCACCGGATCAATTAGGTGTAAAAGCGATAGATGATTATACATTAGAAGTTGAATTGGATAATCCAGTTCCATATTTTCTTGATTTAACGGTGTATCCACTATTTTTCCCATTAAATGAGAAGTATATGAAAGAACAAGGAGAAAAATTTGGTCTGGAAGCAAATACAACTTTGTATAACGGTCCATTTGTATTAAATGAATGGAAACATGAACAAAGTTTCCAGTTAAAGAAAAATCCAACCTATTGGGATCAAAAAGAAGTGAAATTAGAAGAAGTTAATTTTAATGTTGTAAAAGATACAGGAGCAGCTGTTAATTTGTATAATACGAATGCGATTGACAGAGTTGGTCTATCAGCGGAATTAGTTGATAAGTATAAAGGGCAAAAAGATTTTAAAACAATTAATGATCCAACTGTGTTTTTCTTGCGTTTTAATCAAAAAAATCCAGCGTTAGCTAACAAAAATATTCGTAATGCTATTTCTAGTGCATACGATCGAGATGGTATTGGTGAGGTTATTTTAAACAATGGTTCTAAGGGAGCTTATGGTTTAGTACCATCTGATTTTGTTAAGGGACCAGATAAGCAGGATTTCAGAAAAGAAAATGGAAAACTTTCAAAAGTCGATGTGAAGGAAGCTAAAAAATTCTGGGAAGCAGGAAAGAAAGAATTAGGTAAGGATAAAATAGAACTAGAATTTTTAAACTTCGATAATGAAGAATCTAAGAAAATTGGTGAGTATGTAAAGGGAGAATTAGAAAAGAATTTACCAGGTCTAACAGTAACGATTAAGATGCAACCATTTGCACAAAAATTAAAACTTGAAGATAGTGGACAGTTTGATATTTCATTTACTGGATGGGGACCTGATTTCCCTGATGCAATCACATTCCTGGATATGTTTATAACAGATGGTTCACAAAATAAAATGAGTTATTCTAATGCCCAGTATGATGACCTTATTAAAAAGGCAAAGCAAGAAGGTTCAGATGTAAAAGGACGTTGGAATGACCTGTTAAAAGCGGAAAAAATCTTATTTGAGGATGCAGCAATTGCACCAGTATTCCAACGCGGTAGATCTATATTAGAAAGAGAAACAATTAAAGATGTATATATCCACAAATATGGTGGCGAATTAAGCTTTAAGTGGGCATCTGTAGAAAAATAAAAAAAAGCAGGCTAACCGCCTGCTTTTTTTTAATACGTACGTTTTTTATAAATGCTTTTTCCGCCAACTTGGTTCCAGCCAGATTGTACATCTAAACTTTTGTTAACAAACTTCATTTTTTCTTTCCCACCAAAGAGTTTTTCACCGATGCTATTTGTAATGACACCAATCAATGCTGTTATTCCGATGATGAGGGTAGCAACAATGATAAAATCAGTAAAAAAAGCGATCATATGCAAATTCCCCCTTTGCCTGTCTGTATTTTTATTGTATGAGATAAATGGTAAAAAAGAAAGAAATGTCAGAAAAATATTCAATTTACTTTAGAAAGCATATAGACATGAGTGAGGAGATTTGTTAAGATGAGAACGAATGTTCCTTTTGTTTCTAACCTTTAGAGTCTTACATTTCTCAATCGTTTTGTCGGGAAAAGGTAAGAAAACGCTCTCTTTTTGATAGGGAAGATTATGAAACTGTAATTGTATATCAATTGAAAATTATTGTAGAAAGTAAGTATCAAAAGGGTTGAAGAACGTTGTTAAAGGACAGTTTTACTGAGTGTAATCATGTTACATAGCAGTGGAGTACACGGAGAATTTTTCTCAACTAGCAGTAAATTCACTGTATATTTCTTGCAAAAACTATTGTATAATGATTATAGAAGTTACTTATTAAAAGTAATTATTGTTGCTTACATGAATTGCGATTTTTTACTTTGCTATAAGACAAGTTATCGCGAAAAATTGCGGAAGTTAGAAATTTAAACTGTAATTAGTACAGAATTTGTACTCTTTAAGGAGAGTGAGCTTTGTATGGTAACATTATATAGTTCTCCAAGCTGTACGTCTTGTAGAAAGGCGAAATTATGGCTAGAGGAAAATCATATTCCTTATACAGAACGTAATATTTTCTCAGATCCATTAACGATTGATGAGATTAAAGAGATTTTACGTATGACAGAAAGCGGAACGGATGAGATTATTTCTACTCGTTCAAAAGTTTTCCAAGAATTGAATGTGAACTTAGAGTCTTTACCACTTCAAGATTTATATAAGATGATTCGTGACTATCCAGGTATTTTACGTCGTCCAATTATGATTGACGAAAAACGCCTTCAAGTAGGTTACAACGAAGACGAAATCCGTCGTTTCTTACCACGTACAGTAAGAACGTTCCAATTACGTGAAGCACAGCGTCTTGTAAATTAATTATAATAATATGAAAACCTTCTACCTATTATAGAGTAGAAGGTTTTTTTTTACTGTTTAACATTACGTAATCGTACTTGTTGAACGATAAAGCCTATGCATAAAATCGTGAAAATGAACAAATAAGGGATACTTGCGGTAAAACTAGGATTATGATGAAAAAACGTTGCAAGTCTGTCTTCATGTGTAATCATTTTTCCTGCTGTATAGGCGAGAACTGCTGCTCCGCAATAGATGAGAAATGGAAAGCGTTCCATGAGTATTAAAATAAGTTTGCTTCCCCAAATGATAATCGGGATAGAAATGAATAAACCGATAATTACGAGTGAAAGTCTTCCGTGAGCTGCTCCTGCAATGGCAATAACATTGTCAAACCCCATAACGAGATCCGCAAATACAATTGTACGCACAGCTTGGAATAAAGTTGTTTTTCCTTTGATAGAAGAAAGATCGTTGTTATTATCAGTTAGTAAATTTACCGCAATTAATGTGAGTAAAATTCCGCCGATGAGTTGTAAAAATGGGATATCAAGTAAATAGACAGCTAGTATTGTGAGGAGAATTCGTAGCACAATTGCTAAAATAGTACCAATCAAAATGGCTTTATTTCGTTTTGATTCAGGTAAATTTCGGCTAGCTAGCGCGATGACAATTGCGTTATCGCCACCTAGTACAACATCGATACCGACAATCATTAGTACGGATGTTAAAAACTCTAAGTCCATTCGTCTGCCTCCATTTATGATGTTTTAATAAGCGAAATATATGTATGTGGTGAAGAAAGTTTGTCTAGTTTTGATTCCGCGCCCCCGGGGACAAAATAATCACCTCTAATAGAAGTTTCACTTTATTACAGTGTACGAGGGAATATGGGAATGTATGTCCAAATTTTTTGTAAGCAGTGAATTGGTATAATGGTATATTTATCCCGATTGGTGCGAGCTAATAATTAGTGGAGGATGAAAAAAATACTGATTAATGTTTCACTTTATGTAAACAGTCGAATACAGATAGGTATATAACTATTTTTGTAAAATAAATCGATTTTATTTCCATTCTGGAGAATCTTATCATAAAATGAGAGTACAAGAATCTATTGTTTTGTCATATGAGTGGGGAATCCCTTCATAACAATTCCAAGCAGGAAGGGAGAGTTGTATTTTGGATATTGAAAGAATTAATGACCATACAATGAAATTTTTTATTACGTACGTTGATATAGAGGACAGAGGGTTTAACCGTGAAGAAATTTGGTATGATCGCGAACGAAGTGAAGAGCTCTTTTGGGAGATGATGGACGAAGCTCGTGATCATGATGATTTCTTTATCGATGGGCCGTTATGGATTCAAGTGCAAGCAGTCGATAAAGGGATTGAAGTACTTGTAACGAAAGCGGAGCTTTCAAAGGATGGACAAAAGCTGGAACTACCAATAGGTGTGGATAAAATTATAGACATTCCTCTAGATGAAGGCATCGAATCATTATTCCAGCAAGAATTAGTGGAAGAGGTAGAAGAACAAGTAGGAACAAACTTTAATGAAGATGGTACGTTTGGCTTTTTAATTAAGTTTAATGATTTTGAAGATGTCATTTCATTAAGTCATCGTCTTATCTTTGAAGATATAAAAGATGAATTGCATTCATTTGAGGACCGCTATTATGTATATGTTGAATTCGATGAAGTGCTACATGAAGAAGAAGAAATTGATCGTATTTTAAGTATTGTTTTAGAATATGGAGAAGAATCTACTTTAACAATTCACCGTGTAAGCGAGTATGGGAAACAGGTTGTGAAAGAGCGTGCGCTTGAGACAATTCGCAACAATTTCCCTCCTAAAATGTAGGCCGATTTCTATAGTATGAAATCGGCTTTTTTTATGAAGAATAGGAAGGTTTTCTTATTTAGGGGGTAAGAGATGAAAAATACACTAAAACTACTTTTCTTTTTTCTACTACTGTTCGCAGTATTTGTTTCATTACGCATGTTTATTGATGTAGCATTTTATTCGGATGTCATTGGGATAAAGGATTTTTCGATTTTAGGTATTATTAGTATTTTATTTACGGTTTCCGCATTTTTAATTGGATGTGTTATTTTCTTAGAAAACCGCCATCCGTCAAAAACACTTACGTGGTTAATCGTACTAGGTATTTTTCCAGTATTCGGTTTCTTTGCTTATCTTTTATTTGGACAAAACTTTCGCAGAAAAAGAATGTTTCAAAAGAAGGCATTACTCGATGAACAGGCGTTTTTACAATATAAGGGACACGAAGATTACGAAGAACGGATTTTACGAAATCATAAGCATCAAGAATTGTTATTTCGTTTAGCAGATCGACTAGGTGCTTTAAATATTTCGTTTCAAACTGAAACGAGGACATTAACAAATGGAGACGAAACGTTTCAGGAAATTTTAGATGGGTTAAATCGAGCGAAACACCACATTCATATGGAGTATTACATTGTGCGTGATGACAAGCTAGGTACAGAAATTAAAGATATTCTAATAAAAAAATCCAAAGAAGGCGTTGTCGTACGTTTTTTATACGACGCGGTTGGAAGCTTTAAATTATCAAATTCGTATATTGAAGAATTGAATGATGCAGGAGTAGAAATGATTCCATTTTTCCCTGTGCGCTTTCCAATTTTAAACGATAAAATTAATTATCGAAACCACCGGAAAATCGTTATTATAGATGGAAATGAAGGGTTTGTAGGTGGATTAAATATTGGTGATGAGTATTTAGGGAAGGATAAATATTTCGGTTTTTGGCGAGACACGCATTTATATTTACGCGGTGAAGCAGTTCAAAGTTTACAGCTAATTTTCCTTCAAGACTGGTTTTATATGACTGGTGAGGCGGTATTAGCACCTGAATATTTACAAGCGGAAGCAGTTGAGGGTGATCATTGGGGCGGAGTCCAACTTGTTGGAGGTGGACCGGATAATAAATGGGAAACAATTAAACATTTATATTTTGCAATGATTGCTTCAGCTAGGAAATCGATTTGGATTGCAACACCATACTTTATTCCAGATGATGATATTTTATCTGCATTAAAAGTAGCTGCACTTGCTGGTATTGATGTTCGTTTGTTAATGCCAAGTAAGCCAGATAAGCGGACTGTCTTTTATGCATCAAGATCGTACTTTCCGGAGTTATTAGATGCAGGAGTAAAAATATATGAATATGAAAAAGGTTTTCTTCATAGTAAAGTTGTCATCGTGGATTCTGATCTCGCATCAATTGGGACAGCTAATATGGATATGAGAAGTTTTCATTTAAACTTTGAAGTAAATGCCTTTTTATATGATACAGGTAGCATTCGAAAGCTCGTTCAAGATTTTAAAGACGATTTAGAAGAATCCAGTGAAATTCATGTTGACCGATTTCATAAGAGACGTCTTCATAGGCGGATTGTTGAATCGACGTATCGGCTATTATCACCTTTATTATAGAAAGAGATGTCCTAATTTAGGATATCTCTTTTTTTGAGAGGAATTTGTAGTAAATTGTAGAATACAAGAAGTTGAAAGGGTGTGATGGTAATGTTTATTGCAAGGAGAGAAAACGGAGAAAAAATTCATCTATTATATAACCGGGATGAAGAGCGTTTACGCGAAATGCGTAAACGAGAAAAATTCTTTTGTACAGCTTGCGGAAAAGAAGTGCAAATGAAATTAGGGAAACAGAAGCGCTGGCATTTTGCTCATAAGAAAGTGGATTCATGTCTTACCTTTTATGAAGCAGAATCTATGTATCATATGCACGGTAAAGAATTGTTATATAGATGGTTAAAACGTCAAGATTTTCATGTAGATATAGAGCATTATCTGCCGGTAATCCAGCAACGGCCAGATATTTACGTAGAGAGAGCGGATAGAAAAATTGCGATTGAATATCAATGTGCAAATCTCTCCATAGAGCAGCTGTATAAGCGAACGTATTCGTATTGGAAAGCTAGTATACAAGTCATCTGGATAATCGGTGGAAATCAGTTGAAAAAGCAATCCACCTATTGGATGACATTCTCCTCCCTTATGGCTTTCTCC
Organism: Bacillus sp. NP247; assembly: GCF_018966865.1. Classification (NCBI taxonomy): domain Bacteria; kingdom Bacillati; phylum Bacillota; class Bacilli; order Caryophanales; family Bacillaceae; genus Bacillus; species Bacillus sp. NP247. Next base: position 3,860,320 of record NZ_CP076653.1, read on the forward strand.
TTACAACCTTATCCTCAGCCATTTCTTATTTTCTTTTGTCCGAAACAAAAATTGTTTATGAAATGCGCATTTATCACTCCGTTTTCTACAAATGTCTCTTTCTCACATACTATTTATTTACCAACTGATACGACTACTGTTGACATGCTCTTTTCTCCCGTTCCTTTCCGAAAAGAGGTATTAGGAAAAGAATGGAAGAGAAAAAAGAGCCATTTTCGGCAAAACGCTCTATCTATCTGGAATTATAATCATAAGTCACTACTCCGCCTCTTATATCAATATAAATGTACCCCAGCGAGTTTTCCCTCTGAAATCGGTGTTCCGCTCCCATCCGCGTTTGCTTTTCAAACAAATCCATTTATATGGCAAGCTTTTCTTTATATGAAGTGTATAGGTATGCTTAAGGTAGGGGAGTATATTTCCTTGCAATACGTATGTAACTATGTAGCAAAATATACGAAGAGGCGCCTACTTCCGTATTTTGCACAACATATATGGAAGGTAGCAGTTGCGGAGTATATGACATTTTTATGTTATGCAGGTGTATTAATAAAAATAGGTATTAATAAGTATCGAAAAATAAGAGATGTTGTGGTGGTAAAAACAGAGGAAGAAATTATGAAATATGATGAAATTTGCTTAGCTCATGCACTATCTCTATTTGAGACAAAGTACAACATGAGAGATGGAAAAGGGGATATAATAAAGACTGATCGTGAAGGAATTACATAAGAAAAATCGAATTGTACTTAAGTAGAGATATTATAAGGAGGGCTTAAAGAATGGCTGAACAAAATACAGTAAAATCATTACCAAATCGCAATGAGATTGAAGAAGCAAACACATGGCGATTAGAAGATATTTTCCAAACAGATGCAGAATGGGAAAAAGAATTCCAAGCTATTAAAGAGCTATTGCCAAAGTTAACTGAATTTAAAGGGAAGCTTGGCGACTCTGCAGACAATTTGCTTGAGGCATTGCAATATGAAGATGAAATTTCAATGCGATTAGGTAAGCTATATACATATGCACATATGCGTTACGATCAAGATACAACAAACTCTGTGTATCAAGCATTAAATGATCGCGCAACAAATTTATACTCACAAGTATCTAGTAGCACAGCTTATATCGTACCTGAAATTTTATCTATTTCAGAAGATGCATTGCAAACATTCTTACAAGAAAATCGAGAACTAAGTGTATATGAGCATGCATTAGAAGAAATTACACGTCAACGCCCGCACGTATTATCTGAGGCAGAAGAAGCGTTATTAGCAGAAGCATCTGAAGTGATGAGTGCATCAAGTAATACATTCGGTATGTTGAATAATGCGGATTTGAAATTCCCATCTATTAAAGGTGAGGATGGAGAAGAGGTAGAAATAACACATGGTCGGTACATTCAGTTTTTAGAAAGTGATGATCGTCGTGTACGGGAAGATGCATTCAAAGCTGTATATGAAACGTACGGGAAATATAAGAACACATTTGCAAGTACGCTAAGTGGGGCTGTGAAACGTAATAATTTCAATGCGCGCGTTCGTAAATACGATTCTGCACGTCAAGCTGCATTAAGTAATAATAATATTCCTGAGGCGGTGTATGATCAACTTATTGAATCGGTAAATGATAATTTACACTTACTACATCGATACATTGATATTCGTAAGCGTGCTCTAGGTCTTGATGAGCTTCATATGTACGATTTATATACACCACTTGTACCAGAAGTGAAAATGAATGTGAAGTATGAAGAAGCGCAAGAAATGTTATTGAAATCTTTAAATGTACTTGGTGATGAATATGTTGAAATTTTAAAAGAAGCATATGAAAATCGCTGGGTAGATGTATATGAGAATAAAGGAAAACGAAGCGGAGCATATTCATCTGGTGCATACGGAATAAATCCGTATATTTTAATGAACTGGCATGATAATGTAAATAATTTATTTACACTTGCTCATGAGTTTGGTCATTCAGTGCATAGTTACTATACAAGGAAGACACAACCGCACGTATATGGTGATTATTCAATCTTCGTTGCAGAGGTAGCATCAACTTGTAATGAAGCACTTCTAAATGATTACTTATTGAAGACGACAGAAGATAAGAAAGAGCGTCTATATTTATTAAATCACTATTTAGAAGGTTTCCGTGGTACTGTATTCCGTCAAACAATGTTTGCAGAGTTCGAGCATATCATTCATAAAAAAGTACAAGAAGGACATGCCGTGACGCCAGATATGTTAACGGAGATTTACTACGATTTAAATAAGAAATATTTCGGGGATGCTTTAGTAATCGATAAAGAAATCGGTTTAGAATGGTCTCGTATTCCGCACTTCTATTACAACTATTACGTATATCAATACGCAACAGGATTTAGTGCAGCGACAGCTTTGTCAAAACAAATTTTAGAAGAGGGACAACCAGCAGTAGAACGTTACATTAACGAATTCTTAAAAGCTGGAAGCTCTGATTACCCAATTGAAGTGTTGAAAAAAGCAGGAGTAGATATGGCATCGCCAGAACCTGTAAAAGAAGCATTACAAGTATTTGAAGAGAAGTTAAATGAATTAGAAGCACTATTGTTTGAAGAGAAGTAATAAGAAAAGACGAGGGATTTTATCCTCGTCTTTTTGTTTGAAACATTTGTTCAAAAGTATTGTGTGTCGATATTTGTCGAAAAAATAAAGTGATTTTCTTTATTTTTTCTATAGTATAAGGGATCTTCACGACTTATTTTTGGAGTTAAAATCCTTTAAATCGTTTTCTATAGTTGAAATAAGAGACAGCGATGACGATAACCCCGAATAAAAGAGGAAAGGCAATAATTTTAGGAAAAGCTTGTAATAGAGAGAGGATATATAAGAAAAAAGAAACAATAACACATAGAAAGATAAGAAAAATATGAGATTTTTTCATAAGGAAACCTCCTAAATTGCTTTTTTTATAGCTTATTCAAGAATGAAAACGTTTAGAATGTGACAAAAGTGTGAAATTCGACAAAAGGGGTTGTCATCTGACGTCGAATCTTGTAATATAATAAGCGTGAACGAATTCACATACAAACATATACCCCTTTGTTTGAACGTGAAAATTTCTCCCATCCCCTTTAATATTTTTATAAGCCGTAAAGAAAAAGACCTGGTGTTTACACCAGGTCTTTTTCTTTTGCTATCCATTTCCAATAACGCTCGCACTTCACTTCAATCATTTGTACTTTTCGTTTTAGTTGTAATTTTTTTAGTTCGCGTTCTATTTCTTGCTGAGGGCAGTCATATATAAATGAGATTTCCTTTGAAGAAATAAATTGTGTTACTTCTAGTAATACTTCTAAAGGAGGTAATGGCTCTGGCTCAATCTCGCATTTTACAAGTTCTTTTAATAGCTGTACGTATACATCATAGGAATAAATTCCTGCGATTTTAATACCTTCCTCATCTGAATTTGCATGAAAAAATAGGAGGGAAGGTATTTCTGTAATATGCATCTCATTTGTGAATTTCAGGTCGCATTGGAAAGCCTTTTTTGCGCTAACTGAGTGTAGGTCTTTTTTAAATTCCTCTACATCAATGCCGCTATCTTTAGCACATGTAAGCAATAATTCACAGTCAGGGTTTGATACATTTTCAAGAAGAATGTATTCTTGGAGTTTTCGCAAAAACTTCGAACCTGCTTTTCGGCCTTGCAACTCCGCCGCCTTAATTGCCATCGAAACTAAATACGGTGTTGACGATGCCTCTTGCATATGTACTTTTCCATCACATGAAAAACCTTGTAAACTTGTTGTTTTTTCCCACACAAATCGAATATTAGCAGGTTTATTCCATTTGTGTGAGGAAGCGTTTGCCCCGTCCACTTTTCCTGTTACGATATGACGAATAGAGAAGTATTTCCCATATTCAAGCCATAGTTTAATAATAAATGGCTCGATATCCCAACAATCTTTACAAAGTGGATCAATAAATAAATATGCTTCTACAGACTTATGCTCGCATGTGGAAGGAGAAGGCATATTCATATGCTTTGCTTCCTGCTTATCCATTACGCTTCACCTGTTTCATTTGGAGTATTGACCATATGTTGAGCAGTTAATGCTAAACGCTCGAAAACAAACTCTCTTATATGACCGTGCACTCCTGTATCATCCATTGCTTGCTCCATACATGATAGCCAAGCTTCTGCGCGTTTTGGAGTAATCTCAAACGGAAGATGGCGTGCTCTTAGCATAGGATGCCCATGTTCTTCAGTGTATAAATTAGGACCACCTAAATATTGTGTTAAAAATTGTTTCTGCTTCCTAGCGGTTTCTGTTAAATCATCCGGGAAGATCGGAGATAAGTCAGGGTGTTCACTGACATAGGAATAAAATGTATCCACTAATGTTGCAATGCATTGTTCACCGCCAATTGCTTCAAATGGTGTCATCGGTTGCTTGCTCATCCTTTATAAACTCCTTTTTCCATGAAATGTATATCTATTGTAGCAATGGAATGTTATGAAGAGCAACTAAACAGCCTTCATAACATTCTTTGCTTATTCTATATGTTGCTAATAAATCTTAACTTTCCAAAAAGGTGAAACATAGTCACCAGTAAATCACTTCTGCACTGATGGAAATTTTACTTTAGCGCTCTTCGTTTTGTTTGGCAAGGAAAAAGCGTTTTACTTTGTTATTTGTATGACGAACTGGTACGTTATGTTGCTTTAATAACCTTATAAATGCTGCTTTACCGGTCTTTTCATCTTGCACTTCGTATTCGATTTCATAATCATCGTGATTGTAATAGAAACTATGATCAAAGACAAGTGTTCCGCCTTCAAATAATGTTTCAGCTCTTTCTGTTGTTAAACTTCCCATATAAGTTAAAGAGGAAACGGGAATTTGTAATTTGTCTAGCTGATCCATGACAGTTCCTTGAATGATTGCGTTTGTTTCCATCATAAGTTTGGCTTCTTTTTCTGTTATAGATTGATGGGTTTCTAATAAACCAATTTCAGCAGGTTGTTTTAATGTTAATGTATAAGTTCCATCTTTATGACGAATACGAAGAGCAGATCCCGTATCTTTTAAAGAAAATTGAGGTGTTTCAAAGTAGTGATTCACTTGTTTTGTAAATGCTTCAATAGAAAAAGATTTGCATAATGTTTGGAATTCTTCCTCTGTAACCATATTTTTAAATTCAATTTCAATTTCTTGTGTCATTGTATGCGCTCCTTTTGAAAAATAATTCTTTACACATTATCGCTTTTTCGCAAATTCGGTTCAATGTTTTATTTGTTTGCGTCCATGTTATGATACAATAATACTGTTAAGTAAGACAGGAAGTTGAGATGGAGGAGTTCGAGCATGCAAAATAAAATTCAAGTTAAGAGCGTAGAAACGAGAGAGAATGCGCTTATTTTTTGTGCGGAAAATACTGAAATAGAGGTAAAGGAGTTAAGTGCGCGTAATCACGTACTTGTAGACTCAGACAATTTATCATTTTTATATATCTTAGAAAATGAATCATCTTTCATTTATGTAAGTATTCCGCATACATGCTGGGAAGCAATGCATGAAGCGATGAATAAAGATGCAGCGATGTTTATTCGCGTGAATGATGTTGAAATAGAATTAGAAGGATTAAAAGAAGAAGTAGAATATTTAGTTGAAAATATTGAAGGTAATGCAAATTACGGAGAAGAACTAGTAACTGCTGTAGAAAAAGTGTTTCTATAAGCAAATGGATTGATTTTGGTGGTGGTTGAAATGAATCGTAATTGGGAAGAATTTTTAGCACCTTATCACCAAGCGGTGGCGGAGCTGAAAGTGAAACTAAAAGGAATGCGTACTCAATTTGCAATGTTAACGGAGCATTCTCCAATTGAGTTTGTAACAGGAAGGGTAAAGTCGGTTGCAAGTATTATTGATAAAGCGGAGAAGAGAAATGTACCGCTAGACCGGCTCAGAGAAGATATGCAGGACATCGCGGGCCTTCGAATGATGTGTCAATTTGTTGATGAGATTAAGCCTGTTGTAGAATATCTTCGAAAACGAAATGATTTTGAAATTGTGGAAGAACGTGATTATGTAACGCAAAAGAAAGATAGCGGCTATCGCTCTTACCACGTTGTCATTAGTTATCCTGTTCAAACGATACAGGGAGAAAAAAAAGTGTTAGTTGAAATTCAAATTCGCACGTTAGCAATGAATTTTTGGGCAACGATTGAGCATTCTTTAAATTACAAATATAGTGGACGTTTTCCTGAAGATATTAAAATACGCTTACAACGTGCAGCGGAAGCGGCGTTTTTATTAGATGAAGAAATGTCTTCCATTCGTCTTGAAATTCAAGAAGCGCAAAAGGTCTTTTCACGAAAGCAGGAAACGAAAGATTCTGAATCATAAACTAAAGGGTGTTGGGCGATGAAATTTACAATTATGTCAAAGGGAGATCAATCATCAGATACATTAGCAAGTACGATGAAAGAATACTTGCTAGACTTTGGATTTATAATGGATGAAAAGGAACCTGACATTGTAATTTCTGTTGGGGGAGATGGAACGCTTTTATATGCATTCCATCGTTACTATAATCGATTAGATGAAACCGCATTTGTTGGTGTACATACAGGGCATTTAGGTTTCTATGCAGATTGGTTACCGACGGAAGTAGAGAAGTTGGTGATTGCAATCGCTAAAACCCCATTCCAAGTAGTCGAATATCCGCTTTTAGAAGTGATTATTCGCTATGTGAATGGTAGTAAAGAGTCGCAGTATTTGGCGATGAATGAAGCGACTGTAAAAAGTGCAGAAGGTACATTAGTAACAGAAGTGGAAATACGCGGAGAGTATTTCGAAACGTTCCGCGGAGATGGCCTTTGTATTTCTACTCCTTCAGGAAGTACCGCGTATAATAAGGCGCTTGGCGGAGCAATTATTCACCCTTCTATTGAAGCGATTCAAATTGCAGAAATGGCATCTATTAACAATCGTGTATTTCGTACGGTAGGTTCGCCGCTCGTACTGCCGAAGCATCATACATGCGTTTTAAAGCCGGCTGTAGGAATGAACTTGCAAATTACGGTGGATCATTTGACGATGGTTCATCAAGATGTGAAATCAATTCAGTATCGCGTTGCAAACGAGAAAGTACGATTTGTTCGTTTCCGTCCGTTCCCATTCTGGAAACGTGTTCGTGACTCGTTTGTTGCAGATAAATAGAGAGGGTTTATATATTTGAACAGATTTACATTGAAATGGGATATAAGGCTGGCTGAAGAGGGAACTTTAGTTAGAGAATTTTTGAAAGCAAAAGGGATTTCGAAAGCTGCTTTAACGGATATAAAATTCCGAGGCGGAGCAATTGAAGTAAACGGTCAACACACGAGTGTTCGTCACAAGTTACAAGCTGGTGAAGAGTTACAAGTCTTTTTTCCAGTGGAGGAAAGAAGTGAAGGGATGGAAGTGGAAGAGATCCCTTTATGTATCGTATATGAAGATGATGAGGTTCTTGTTATAAATAAAGAAGCAAATATGTCGACGATTCCGTCTAGGGAGCACCCGTCAGGAAGTGTTGCAAACGCACTTTTATATCATTATGATAAACAAAATCTTGCAAGTACGGTGCACATCGTGACGAGGTTAGACCGTGATACTTCAGGGCTTATGTTAATTGCGAAAAACAGATTCGTTCACCACCTTTTATCGAAGCAGCATCAACAAAAAGGGGTGAAACGAACATATGAGGCAATCGTTCATGGGACTATTTTAGAAGAAGTAGGAACGATTGATGCGCCAATCGGACGAAAAGCGGATAGTATTATCGAGCGAACTGTCTGTAAAGATGGTCAAAGAGCTGTTACTCATTTTAGAGTGATAGAAAGTTCTTCCGATAAGACGCATGTATCGCTTGAGCTCGAGACGGGAAGAACACATCAAATTCGTGTACATATGGCATATATAGGACATCCGCTACTTGGGGATGATTTATATGGCGGCCGAAGAGATGTGATAAAACGCCAAGCGCTTCATAGTACGTCTTTGACGTTTTATCACCCTATTTTAGAAAAGGAAATGACTTTTACCGTAAGTATCCCAGATGACATGCAATCCGCTTTACATAACAATTAAAAGGGAACAAAATTCTTATTGAACGAAGAATTTTGTTCCCTTTTTTTAGCGGAATAATATTAAAATTTGATTTTCACCAGTACGTTTTATAACGAAAAAGCCACTTTCAGCTTTTGTAGCAATGCCGTCATCATTTGGACGACAATACCCGTGTGTTTCGCAAGTGCCGTCATCACGTACTAACATTTGTCCAATTAATCCGACAGGAAGCCACTCAGTACGGTCTTTTCTTGATATATACTTACAAGCTGGATCCCATTCTGTATTTAAAAGGGGCTGTATTTCTTGTTTGTTAGTACGTGTATATTGACGTTTTCCGAAGCTATCTGTTTCATAGCGTTTTTGCCAACTTAAAGCACCGCTATTTCCTATGAGAGCAGGAGTGGCGCTAGATATTCCTAATATGAATGAATCATTTGAAGTAGCTACCCGGATTTTTTCTTCACTACTAAATGTAACGAAATAGCCGACATCAATAGGTTTGTGGTCTGCTGTTTCAAACATTTGTGCAAAATCTGTTCCGCTTGCATTGTAAGAAGCACCATCGATATACATTTCTCCGTTATGAGCAAGCCATTTTGCCCCTATATTATGATTGGTTTCACTTGTGCCATTCGCAATAAACCAAGAATAAGCTTCTTCTGCTGTGCCGAAGCGCCCCATAATATGACTACCTGCAAAATTAGCTGTTGATGTATGAGTTCCTTCCGCATGAGATGAGAATCCATTAGCGATAGTTGCGGTTCCTTCTGCGTGTGCTGCTTCACCTAAAGAAATTGTATGTTTTCCTTCCGCGTGAGAATAAGAGCCGCCTGCTGTCGTTTCACTTCCTTCACTATGCGAACTATGTCCAGTTGCCTTTGTTTTTGTCCCTTCTGCATGAGAAAAGGGACCCGTTGCATGTGTAAGAAGTCCTTCTGCATGTGAAGCGATTCCATCAGCTTTAGAGTGAAGTCCTTGTTTATATGCGTGACGAGCTCCTTTGTTATTTTCTTTTTTTATAGGTGTAGGTACAGGCGCCTGAGTAGGGGCGGATCTTTCTATTTGTACATCATTGCCCGAGATTAATGCTTCTTTTATTTTTTTTACTTGATTTATAATAGTAGCTGGAATTTCTGGTTGTACTTTTTCCTTTATTGCTGCAGGAATGCTTTCTTCTATATTTTCTTGTATCTTTTCCGAATCGAGAACAGGTTCATCATTATTAGAAGCGAGCTTCTTTTTTTGTTTTGCTTTTATTTTCCTGCTATCTATAATTCGCCTCATAACAGCATTTTCTAAAGAGACATATTTTTCTCTCGGTTTGCTTTTTTTTGATGACTCTTGTTCTTCTATAGCAGCAGCTCGAATACTGCACCAGTTGTTAATTCCATACATGGGATGGTATAAAGGATGGAATTTTCTTTTTTGTTTAGAAGATTTTTTCTTCATTCCGTCACCTCCTGCGACAGTATATGCCGTGCAATTAAAAAAAGATGCACTTTATTGCATCTTTTTTTAATTGCTTTATCTAGTTTTAGTGTGGAATATGTCTAGAAAACACCAGGATCCTCTGCAAATCGTGAATTGTATTAAGTAGAGGTATTTATCCCGCTATTTGCGGGCTAATAATCAGTGGGGGATGAACAAAACCCCTACTGATTAAAGTTTCATTTTATGAAATTGGACGGAACTTTTCAGGGACAAAAGGTAGGGAAGAAGGGACAGAAACGGTCTCCAACTCAGGGTAACGTAGTCCAGTTAGTTTACCACCAAAGACAGCACCAGTATCAATATTGACTGTATGATTCACAAAGCGAGGTTCATTGACAGGTGTATGTCCATAAACAATCCATGTTTCACCCTTATACTCTTTCGCCCAATCTCGGCGGACAGGTGAGCCGTCAGGGTGTTTTTCGCCTGTAATATCACCATATAATACAAAGGTTTGTACTTTTTTATCTTGTCTTCCTATGTAATCTTGCCGAATACCAGCGTGACAGACGATTAAATTTTTTTCATCCAGTATGTGATATAGCGGTGATTGTTCGTAAAGAGTAATGAATTTTTCTTTTATTATTTGTTGCTTATTAGAAGGCAATGCTTCATATTCTGCAACAGTTGTTTCGAGCCCATGAGCGATTGTAACATTACGTCCAAGGAAGAAACGATACAGTTTATTACAGTGATTCCCTGGAGCATAATAAGCATCTTTTCTATTTATTACGAGCTCCCATACAATTTCAATCATCCGTAATGAATGAGGACCTCGGTCTGTAATATCACCAACGAATGCAAGCCTTCGTTTTGCGTTATGAATTGGGATACCACTATCCCAGCTATACCCTAGTTTCGTTGTTAAATCTTGAAACTCTTGGAAGCATCCGTGAATATCACCTATAATGTCATATTTCATATTTAAACCTCCAGCTCATTTTTTTATTAGTATATCTAAAATGTACATAGAAAAAAACCATACCGTTTTTCGGTATGGTTCATTTAAACATAAAGATTTTAGTTCTTGAGCGTACGTTCAAAATAAATCCAATAGCAACCATATATGTGAGCAGTGAACTCCCGCCGTAGCTCATAAGAGGTAATGTTATTCCTGTAATAGGGAGTAAGCCAATTGTCATCCCGATATTTTGGAATACTTGGAACGTAAACACTCCGATTGTACCAGCGCAAATATAACTACCGAAAGGTTCATTGCTTTCTAAAGCGATATGGATCATTCGGTATATGAGTAAGAAAAAAAGTGAAATAATGATACTTGCTCCTAAAAAACCGAATTGTTCAGCGATATTTGTGAAAATAAAATCTGTGTGTGGCTCTGGAAAATATACTTGTCCATTTTCCCATCCTTTTCCTTGCATCTCTCCTGATCCAGTAGCTAAGAATGCTTGTCTTAATTGGTATCCTTGTGCGTCATATTCATAAGGTGCAAGCCAACCATAGAAGCGATTTAATTGATATTCTTTTAGAATGTGCTCTTTAAAGAACTCTGTATGCGTGAAATAAATATATGTTAAGGTAGAGCCTATGGCAAAAATACCGGAGGTTAATCCGAGGATAAAGCGCCAACGTATACCAGAAACTAAAACCATTGTTGCAAGCATCGCTGAAATAACCATTGTGTTTCCTAAATCAGGTTCTTTTGCGATTAGAAGTAGAGGAGGTAAACTAGCTGCAAATATTTTTAAAAGTAAAATGAAATCTTCACGAGTTGTCCGAAAAAGGTATTTTTCATTATGATTCGCTATAATTCGTCCAACGACGATAATCAAAAATAATTTCATAATTTCAGAAGGCTGAAAGTTTCCAATCCCTGAAAGTGTGTACCACGCGGTAGCCCCTTTAATTGTAACGGCGCTAGGAACTTGAAGTTCTAGGCCAATTAGAAGTATGAGTGCAAAGCTATATAAATACCAAGCAATTTGTTTATAGCGATCGAAATCAATAACCATAATAACACCAATGGCGATAAATCCAATGGCATACCATTGGATTTGTTTTAATACAAAATTTACGTTTTGTAAAAATGGTGGTAAAGAAGCTTGTGCACTTGCAATAGCAAAGCAACTAACAGTCCCGATGGCAAATAAAATGAATATTAATATGTAGTCTATTTGATATTGAGGGTTCGGATCTTTCACTGTATGAATTCCTTTCTACTCCTCTTTATATTAGTGGATTTTAGTTGTTGCATCACGTATTTTAGAATGTATGAACTATACGCGTTATTCACATATAGTTCATACATTTTTGTTTTCGTAGCACCGGCTAATGATTCAGCTCTTTTATAATTATATCCAAACAATGGGAAAGACGTACATGTGCATCTGGAATGGGATCTGGTATACTGTGATAATATATTAAGGAGTTTTTACACCATTGGTAAGCGCTAAGTAGGGCTATTCTATAGTCCTTAGTATTTTGTAAAAAGCCATATTCTTTTGATGTTATAATGAGATGCAGAAAATCTTCAGAGCCTTCAAGGAGCTTGTCGTGTATTTGTTGCCCAGCATGGTAGCGAAATTGACTTAACGGCTCAGATATATACACTGCATCTCCTTTAGAAAGTAGAGAAATCCAGGATGCCATATCGACACTACAAGCATATGGTCTATCTTGTAGTGTTCCAAAAGGTTCAGTGAGTAACTGTTTTCTAAACAGAATAGTTGTAGGCTCACCGATAATGTTATGGCCATCTCTTAACATCCAGTCGCCTAAAAATATTCCGTTTAATTGAATGTCTTCGCTATATAATCTTTGTGTTGGATGAGCATCTCCAATTAAATTTCCCTGATCATCAATACGTACTCGATAAGAGGTTATAAGAGCGAGATTTTTATTTGTGTCTTGCTCAAAATAAGCCATCATTTTTTGTATTTTATGATTATAAAACACATCATCGTCCATTAAAAAATTTATATACTCCCCATTAGATTTCTCTAATAGCATAAGATCGTTATGAAATTGTCCTAAAGTAGTGGTATTTCGAATGTATGTTATATTTTTATAATTAGGTAAATACTGTTCATTTATTAAGATCTCTGTTTCATCATTTGTACTATCGTCCCCAATAATAACTTCAATATTCGGATAACTTTGCGCTAATGCACTTTCTAGAGCAATTTTGAAATAATGTGGTCGATTATAAGTGGGAATAAGGATGGAAACGAGAGGTGACTTTTTTTTATTATTCATACGAAACTACCTTTCAGAAGCTTTTTTTGTAAGAACGATATCTTGATAACTTGTATACTCATTTCTGCCGCACCATAAACCATAATGCGGTTTATTAATTACCTCTAAGCCATGTTTATTTAATAAGATGCGGATATCTTCTTCAGGATAGGCAACTGCGAAATTAGGAATATCTTTATTCAAAACATAACAATTTTCAATTTGATGATAAAAACCTAATGTACTTAGCCCTGAATTTAAGTAATAGGATGATTCAGGGTTAATGAGAAAGAAGGTAATAAAACATCTCCCATCTTTTTTTAGAACACGTACAATCTCAGATACGTAATGTTCTAATTCTTTCTGAAGGAGATGGGTAAATACAGAAGTTAAAAAAATAAAATCGAATGAATCGTCTTCATATGGAAATTTGTATTGAGAAGCATCTTCTTTTCCTTCTGGGTTGTAGAATTGATTATATATATCAACGTGTTCAAAATGAAAATTGCTACGGGCAGCTGAAATATTATTTTTGCACCATGTAATGCCATCTTTAAATAAATCAAATCCATAATAAGCTCCATCATCGCTTAAGTAATTCATTAATGGGACCGCCATTCGGCCGACACCACAACCTACATCTAACACTGTTTCATTGGATTTTAAACTACCAATTTGAATAAAATGTTTTATGAATTCTTTTCCAACCTTTTGAAAGTCGCCCCCTACATATTGGACGAGTTCGGGAGGTGGGATTAATGCGATTTTTTTTTCAAGCTCGCTCATAATTTCACTCCTTCCTTGTAGTAAACAGGGAACCAACATTTTTAATATGCAGCTACCATTTTATGGTGGGAGGGGAAACGATATTAGAACTGTTGCGATATGTAAAAAGCTCCCTAGAACAACTGGAAATAGTAATGGGAGCCTTTGTTTTTATTTATCATGCTATTGGCGAAGGCCAATAATTAGTGTGAGATGGAGAAACCTTAACTGAATAAAGCTTCGCCCTATTCTTTTCGCCAATAAACACCGAATACATCAATTTTAGTAATGGGTGCTTTTAAGTTTCTTTGATTTCTAAAGTCTGTCACAGCCTCAGCGCATGGTGGTAGTCCGTAATCATCAATAATAATATAGCCACCTGTTGAAACTTTATCGTATAAGTTTACAAGACCATCCATTGTTGATTCATACATATCACCGTCAAGGCGAGCAATTGCAATTTTTTCTATCGGTGCTGACGGTAAAGTATCTTTAAACCAACCTTTTAAAAACTTTACCTGGTCATTTAATAAATCGTATTTTCTAAAGTTTTCTTGTACTTGTTCCAAAGAAACACGTAAATAATCAAAGCTGTGTAAGTAATCGCCGAAATCTCTCGGGTATTGTTCTATATTTGGTGTTGGGAGGCCCTCAAATGAATCGGCAACCCATATATTGCGATCAGTAATGTTATTTGCTTGTAAAAACCCATTCATAAAAATGCACGATCCCCCGCGCCACACACCTGTTTCAATAAAATCACCTTCTATATTTTCACGGACAACTGTTTCTAATGCTTCATGTAATTGATTCATGCGTTCCCGGCCGATCATACTGTGTGCTGCTCTTGGCCAATCCATTCCGTCTTGACGTTCGCTTTTTAAAACGTTAGGTTTAATAATTTTTAAATTATGATTTTCTGCATATTGTTTAATAAATAAAGGGAGTGGAACTGTAACGGGTTCGTATGGAAGTTCCTTAGATATATGTAACGAAGCAGGTAAATATGGCTCATACTCTAGCCATATTTCAAACAGAATTGTTTTCTTTAACAACTCGAGATAAAGCTGGACAGCAGATTTATTTTCCATATAGATGCCTCCTGCGAAATGTCATACAACAATATGATTATGTAGGTAGTGAAGGTTTCATGATTGAATTCATAATTGAAAAAGCAGTAAAACTGATATCAGTTTTACTGCTAAGTAAAAAATTAAGCAATTTTTTCAATAATAATTGATGCACTAGTACCAAGAGCTAGCGATAAGCCAAGTCCTGTAACAACTGCTTCAACCATTGATGGAGTTATTGTAATTTGTGTAATCGCTTGGATAACGAGAGGTGCTCCAAGTGAGATTAAACTTGTTCCGGCACCTGGTACATTGACACCGTTAACTTGAATTGCAAGGCTACCTAATACACTTACTAATGCAGTATATGCGATAACAGTAATTTTGTAGAATCCAGTTTCACTTATGATGAAAGTATCGGCATCTAATTGAGAAATTGCTGTACCAAACTGAGATCCAACAGTATTAAATGGTACTGGCTCATTAATTCCAAGAGCTACGCTAATTGTAGCAGAGTTAAATGCGTACAATCCTGCTGGAAGTCCTAATCCAGATGGTCCAGTCGGCCCGGTAGGTCCAGTCGGTCCAGTAGGTCCAGTAGGTCCAGTAGGTCCAGTAGGTCCAGTAGGTCCAGTAGGTCCAGTCGGTCCAGTCGGTCCAGTCGGTCCAGTAGGTCCAGTAGGTCCAGTCGGTCCAGTCGAACCAGTCGAGCCAGTAGGTCCAGTCGAACCAGTAGGTCCAGTTGCGCCAGTACCGCTAGTCGGCCCGGTAGGTCCAGTCGGTCCAGTCGGTCCAGTAGGTCCAGTCGGCCCAGTCGCGCCAGTCGCGCCAGTACCGCTAGTAGGTCCAGTCGGCCCGGTAGGTCCAGTAGGTCCAGTAGGCCCGGTCGGAAGGGTAAATGGCGGTATTGGTGGTAAAGTTGGTCCTACAAGATTAGGGTCAAATGCACTAGCTGATAAGGATTCATCTGGATTTAAGCCGTCTGAATAATTATTATTTGACATAAATTCACCTCCATAAAGCTTTCATTATATAGTAGATGCAAAACCGTAAGAAAATGACACGGACATTTGAATTATTGAAAAGAAATCTTAAATAGCTTGAACAAGTTAAAAAAATGGAAAGTTTATTGTATGTATAACATATGATTGAGTTGGAAGAGGGTGATTATGTTGAACAAGCAAGGAATTACAATTAGTCTATGTATGATTGTTCGAGATGAGGAAAATACAATAGATCGATGTTTGGACGCGGTAGAAAAAATCGTGGATGAAATTGTAATAGTTGATACAGGTTCTGTTGATCGAACGAAAAAAAATGTAGAAAAATACACTTCTAACATATACGATTTTCAATGGATTGATGATTTTGCAGCGGCTAGAAATTTTGCTTTTTCAAAAGCAACACAAGAATATATATTATGGCTAGATGCGGATGATGTTTTATTAGAGGATGCTCAAGAATTACTGAAAACATTAAAACGAGAGTTAGATGGTAAAGTTGACGCTGTTTCTATGCCTTATTATCTTGTAATGGATTCTAATGGGAAACCTTTATATTGCACAAGAAGATATCGACTTGTAAAGCGTGAAAAACAGTTTCAATGGTTTGGAAAGGTACATGAGTATTTGGCTGTTTCTGGTGAGATTTACAATAGTAATGTCGCTATTACACATAAAAAGGAAAAAGAAGTAACGAATCGTAATTTAAAAATTTTTCAAAATGCTGTAGCAGCTGGAGAAGAATTAAGCCCGAGAGATTTATTTTATTACGGTAATGAATCTATGGATAATCAAAAATATGACGATGCGGTTCTGCTGTATGAAACATTTCTTAATCAAGAGGAAGGATGGCATGAAGAGAAAATTTATGCATGTGGTAAGTTAGGGGATTGTTATGCGAAGTTAGGAGACTGGGAGAAGGCAGTTGAATCTTGTACGAAGTCGTTTCGTTATGGTATTCCTAGAGGAGAAAATTGTACAAGAATAGGATATATATATATGGAACAACAAAAGTATAATGAAGCGATATTTTGGTTTAAGCTAGCAACTGAAGTGCCGCTAGCAGAGGATAGTCCTTTTCACAGTCCGGCTAGTTATACGTGGATTCCATATTTGCAAATGTGTATTTGTTATAGCAGATTAGGAGATCAAGATAAAGCTTATTATTATAATGAATTAGCAGCTTCTTATGTTCCGAATAATGCTGCGATTGAATATAACCGTAAATATTTTAGAGGCGTCTATGATAAACAATATAAAATGTGATTTGTTCTATTTTTAGGAAATGACTTGTCGCTATTCTAACGATAGTAGATTGGCTATATATTAGAGTATCGGTAATGCAACCAATAGAGATGGCATCCTTTGTAGAATGTATTTTATTTATATTTCAAATTCAATTTGCATAAGGAGTGTGTGAAATGAATCGGGAGAAAAGTTCTTTATACGAAGAAAAAGCTGAACATTATTATAATGCGGCAAATCCTAATTTATTAAAGCATATAAAAAAGGAATGGCAAGAAGTTCTTGATATTGGCTGCTCGAGCGGTGCATTAGGAGCGGCTATAAAAGAAAATGGAGCACGTGTATCAGGAATTGAAGCGTTCCCAGAGGCTGCCGAAAAAGCGAAAGAAAAACTAGATCATGTTATTTTAGGTGATATAGAAACAATGGATCTTCCTTATGAGAAGGAACAATTTGATTGTGTCATATTCGGGGATGTATTAGAGCATTTATTCGATCCATGGGCTGTCATAGAAAAAGTAAAACCTTATATAAAACAAAATGGAGTTATTTTAGCTAGCATACCGAACGTTGCTCACATTTCAGTGTTAGCTCCTTTATTAGCGGGAAATTGGACGTATACAGAATATGGTTTATTAGATAAAACACATATTCGTTTCTTTACATTTAATGAGATGTTACGAATGTTTTTAAAAGCGGGCTACTCTATTAGTAAAGTAGATCGTGTATATATCGATCACAAAATGTATGAACCACTAATTGAAGAGTTATATGGGATTTGTAAGAAATATCGTCTTGGAAGTGGCTTCATGGCTGAGACGGTTGTATTTCAATATATTATTGAAGCAGAAAAATCACAACTATGAATAATCCTGATAAAACGATTTTGATGGTGATATGTGTAAATGATTCGAAATTGTATGCACAATGCGTGAGACATATATTGAAATTGGCAGTACCTCCAGGATATAGTGTACAATTCATGCCAATTCGCGGTGCAAAAAGTATGACGAGCGGATACAATCAAGCACTTTCGAATCCAGCGAAATATAAAGTGTATTTACACCAAGATGTTTTTATTGTAAATGGGGCTTTTTTATTTGGATTAATTCAATTATTTACGGAACACGAGCATCTTGGGATGATTGGGATGGTTGGAGCCCAGTATGTTCCCCCGCACGGTGTATGGAACGAAGGAAGAGGGATAGTTGGGAAAGTAATTGGTTACATGAACGAGTTATTTTATATGGCTAGTTTAGAGCAACCATTTCATGAATCGAAAACATTTATTCCAGTGGAATGTATTGACGGTTTATTGATGGCGACACAATATGATATTCCGTGGCGAGAGGACTTATTTGATGGGTTTGATTTTTATGATGTATCCCAATCGTTTGAATTTAAAAAAGCTGGGTATACAGTCGGTGTCCCCGTGCAGCGTGATGCTTGGTGTATTCATTATCATTTTGATGTAAATATGACGAATTATGAAAAGTATAGGAAAGTGTTCGTGGAGCATTATATGTCAGATGTAAATAAGGAAGAATGAAGGGGCTACAAAAATGAAAGATCATACAATATTAGTCGTTGTTTGTGTAAATAATGAAGAGCTTTTCGAGCAATGTGAGAGACAAATAAGAAACATTTTTGTTCCCCCTGGCTATGTAGTGCAAATTTTTCCGATACGAGATGCGAAAAGTATGGCAAGTGCGTACAATCGAGCACTTTCATATCCGGCGAAATATAAAGTATATATACATCAAGATACTTACCTTATTAATCGTGATATGTTTTATACCCTCATTTCTCTTTTTAAAGAAAATGAAAAGCTTGGCTTAATTGGAGTGGCAGGCGCCCAATTTTTACCGAGTAACGGGATATGGTGGGAAGGTAAAAACTTGGTAGGGAAAGTGATTGAATACAGAAGACAGAATTATCAATTATTAAATTTGGATCAGGATTTTTATGGGAATAAATCATTTATGTCAGTTCAGGCAATTGATGGTTTACTAATGGCAACGCAACATGACCTTCCGTGGCGAGAGGATTTGTTTCAAGGATTCCATTTCTATGATGTGTCACAGTCTTTAGAATTTCAAAAATCTGGATATTTAATTGGTATCCCTAATCAATCAAATCTATGGTGTATTCATTACAACGGAGATGAGTTTGATGCGGATACATATGAGAAATACCGAAAAGTTTTTGTGGAACATTATAAAGATATACTATCTCCATCATAAGGGAGAGATGAAGGATGAAAGGGATTATTTTAGCAGGCGGGACAGGGTCGAGATTATATCCAATAACGAAAGTAACGAATAAACATTTACTTCCCGTTGGGCGGTATCCGATGATTTATCATGCGGTATATAAGCTAAAGCGATGTGAAATTACAGATATTATGATTATTACAGGTAAAGAGCATATGGGAGATGTGGTTAACTTTCTAGGAAGTGGTCAAGAGTTTGGTGTATCCTTTACGTATCGTGTGCAAGATAAGGCGGGCGGGATTGCGCAGGCGCTAGGACTTTGTGAAGATTTCGTAGGAAATGATCGGATGGCAGTTATATTAGGAGATAATATCTTTTCAGATGATATTCGCCCGTATGTTGAAGAGTTTACAAGTCAAAAAGAAGGGGCTAAAGTGCTGCTTCAATCTGTAGAAGATCCCGAGCGATTTGGTGTAGCACATATTCAAGGCCGAAAAATAATTGGAATTGAAGAAAAGCCGAATGAGCCGAAAAGTTCTTATGCTGTTACGGGAATTTATTTGTATGATTCGAAAGTCTTTTCTTATATAAAAGAATTAAAACCTTCCACAAGAGGGGAACTTGAAATTACAGATATAAATAACTGGTATTTAAAACGAGGAGTACTTACTTATAATGAAATGAGCGGCTGGTGGACTGATGCGGGAACGCATGATTCTCTTCAAAGAGCGAATACGTTAGCGCGGGATATAGACTTTGGGAAACAGTTTAATGGAGAATAGGTGAAAATATGAAAGTTGTAGAAACAAATTTTACCGATGCGAAATTGTTAGAACCGAGAGTGTTTGAAGACGAGCGAGGTTTTTTTACTGAAAGTTATAATAAGAAGATGCTAGAAACGTTAGGGATTACGCATTCATTTGTGCAAGATAACGTATCTTATTCAGCGCATTCGGGGACGATTCGAGGGCTACACTTTCAAAAAAGTCCGAAAGCACAAACGAAACTCATTCAAGTTATGCAAGGTGCAATATATGATGTTATCGTTGATTTGCGAAAAGATTCACCTACATTTAAAAAGTGGAGAAGTTATATTTTAAGCGCGGATAATCATAGGAAATTATTAGTGCCGAAAGGATTTGCTCATGGTTTTTGTACACTTGTACCTCATACAATTGTTATGTATAAAGTAGATGAGTATTATAGTGCTGATCACGATTCCGGTTTGCTTTGGGAAGATAAAGAATTATCAATTCCATGGCCGGTAACAAATCCTATCTTGTCCGATAAGGATCGAATATTACCATTACTTCAGGAATATGAAGATAGTTTTTAAGTAGGAGAGTTGTTTATGAATATATTAGTTACAGGTGGAGCTGGATTTATTGGAAGTAATTTCATTCACTATATGTTAAAAAACTATGAAACATATAAAATCATTAATTACGATGCATTAACATATAGCGGGAATTTAAATAATGTAAAGTCTATTCAAGAAAATCCTAACTACTCATTTGTAAAAGGGGAAATCCAAAATGGAGAGCTGCTGGAACATGTTGCTAAGGAACGTGACGTGCAAGTAATTGTAAATTTCGCAGCTGAATCACATGTGGATCGTAGTATTGAAAACCCAATTCCTTTTTATGATACGAATGTAATAGGTACAGTCACGCTGTTGGAGTTAGTGAAAAAATATTCACATATTAAACTCGTGCAAGTATCAACAGATGAAGTATACGGTTCTTTAGGGAAAACCGGGAAATTTACAGAGGAAACCCCGCTAGCTCCTAATAGTCCATATTCTTCAAGTAAAGCAAGTAGCGACATAATAGCCTTATCTTATTATAAAACGTATCAATTACCAGTTGTTGTAACACGTTGTTCTAATAACTATGGACCGTACCAATATCCTGAGAAATTAATTCCGTTAATGGTTACGAATGCGCTTGAAGGAAAGAAACTACCATTATATGGTGATGGATTGAATGTAAGGGATTGGCTACATGTAACGGATCATTGTAGTGCCATTGACACCGTTTTGCATAAGGGATGTATAGGAGAGGTATATAATATCGGCGGGAATAACGAAAAAACAAATGTAGATGTTGTGGAACAAATTATAAAACTTTTAGGAAAAACGAAAAAAGATATTGAATTTGTAACAGACCGTTTAGGTCACGACCGTCGTTATGCGATTGATGCACAAAAAATGAAGAATGAGTTTGAATGGGAACCGAAGTATACGTTCGAACAAGGATTAAAAGAAACGGTGGAATGGTATAAAAACAATGTGGACTGGTGGAAGCCACTAAAAGAAAAGTAAGGGGCATGTAGATGAAAGAACGGATTATCATAACGGGAGCGAACGGTCAGCTAGGGAAGCAACTACAAGAAGAGTTGAATTCTCAGGAATATGACATATATCCATTTGATAAAAAGTTATTAGATGTAACAAATATATCCGAAATTAAGCAAGTGGTACAAGAAATAAAGCCACATACAATTGTTCATTGTGCAGCGTATACGAAGGTAGATGGTGCTGAGAAAGAACAGGATCTTGCTTACTTAATAAATGCGATTGGAGCTCGAAATGTAGCGGTTGCTTCACAATTAGTAGGGGCTAAGTTAGTGTATGTCAGTACCGATTATGTATTTCCAGGTGACAAACCGGATGGCTATCATGAATTTCATAATCCAGCACCGATAAATATATATGGAGCTTCTAAATTTGCAGGAGAGCAGTTCGTAAAAGAGTTACATAATAAATATTTTATAGTCCGTACATCGTGGTTGTATGGTAAGTATGGAAATAATTTTGTGAAAACGATGCTACGATTAGGAAAAGAGAGAGAAAACATATCTGTTGTAGCGGATCAAGTTGGTTCTCCTACGTACGTGGCGGATTTAATTACTGTGATTAATAAGCTCATCCATACATCCTTATACGGTACGTATCACGTATCAAATCGGGGTTCATGTTCTTGGTTTGAATTTGCTCAAAAAATATTTTCGCATACAAAAATAAGAGTGAATGTGTTACCTGTGTCGACTGAGGAATTTGGATCGGCGGCAGCGAGACCGAAATATTCGATCTTTCAGCATAAAATGCTACAATTAAATGGTTTTTTACAAATGCCTACTTGGGAAGAAGGATTAGAAAGGTTTTTTATAGAAACAAAAAGTCATTAACAAATTTATGTTAGTGACTTTTTTGTTTGCCTTTAAGAGGTTTTATGGTACTATAATTATAGTATCAGGTACTAATAACAAGTATAAGTATTTCTGGGAGGATATATCATGGAACTATTACAAGGGAAAACATTTGTTGTTATGGGCGTTGCGAACCAAAGAAGTATTGCATGGGGAATTGCTCGCTCTTTGCATAATGCAGGTGCAAAATTAATATTCACATATGCAGGAGAGCGTTTAGAAAGAAACGTTCGTGAACTAGCGGAAACATTAGAAGGACAAGAATCACTTGTATTACCTTGTGATGTAACGAATGATGAGGAACTTACAGCTTGCTTTGAAACTATTAAGCAAGAAGTTGGTACAATTCACGGTGTTGCACACTGTATTGCTTTTGCAAATCGTGATGATTTAAAAGGCGAATTTGTAGATACTTCTCGCGATGGATTTTTACTTGCACAAAATATTAGTGCATTCTCTTTAACAGCTGTAGCAAGAGAAGCGAAGAAAGTAATGACAGAAGGCGGAAATATTTTAACTTTAACATACCTTGGCGGCGAGCGCGTTGTGAAAAACTATAACGTTATGGGTGTGGCGAAAGCTTCATTAGAAGCTAGCGTGAAATATTTAGCGAACGATTTAGGACAACATGGCATTCGCGTTAACGCTATTTCTGCAGGGCCGATTCGTACGTTATCTGCGAAAGGTGTAGGCGACTTTAACTCAATCTTAAAAGAAATTGAGGAGCGCGCACCACTTCGTCGTGCGACGACTCCAGAAGAAGTTGGAGATACAGCAGTATTCTTATTCAGTGATTTAGCACGCGGAGTAACAGGTGAAAACATTCATGTTGATTCAGGATATCATATTCTAGGATAAATATAATATTGATTATAGTTTTTTAAAAAGGACAGTCTCTACATATTGAGGCTGTCCTTTTTAATTGTTCTAGGAAAGAACGATTTTTAACGAAAGTTCTTGCATTGTTATGAATATAACTATAATAGTACACGATTTATCCAGCTATGTATGGAAGTGGGAGGGACGAGTGTGAAGAATAAAAATAAAAGCTCAACAGTTGGAAAACCGTTGTTATATATTGCACAAGTAAATTTAGAACTTGATGCACCGAAAATAAAAAGAATTCTTCTTACAAACTTTGAAAATGAGGATAGAAAAGAGCAAAGTGATAGAAATGAAAGTATTGTAAGTAGTGCAGTGGAAGAGACGGTAGAACGAGAAAAGCTTGCGAAAGAGGAGCAGCAAGTGGAAGAAGAAAAAGTAGAAGGAAAACTAGAAAAAGAGGAACAAGAAGAGCAAGAAGAGCAAGTGAGAACAGTCCCGTACAATAAATCATTTAAGGATATGAGCAATGAAGAAAAACTTCAGTTTTTAGTAAACCGCCCTCATTACATTCCGAAAGTAAGATGTAGGATAAGAACGACTACCGTCTCATATATAGGATCGATTATATCTTATCGTAATGGCATTGTATCCATTATGCCACCAAATAGTATGAGAGATGTTCGGTTATCTATAGAAGACATCAAAACGATTGATATGGCCGGCTTTTAAATATGTAAAGGTGGTAGAAAGCTTCTACCACCCCAATAGTTTTTTAGTTTACTTAACTATAGAAACGTCGCGTAAGCACTGAATAGCACAGAAGCAGCTTAAATCAACAGTAATGCAAGTAGATGTCGATATTAATCTTGCATTTGGTACAGCTAAAAACGTACAAATTGGATCGTCGTTAGGTGGTACAGGAGAACCATCACCTAATACTACAGTTAACACACGTAGGACAGCACAGCTATCGTCATCTACGCTTTCTACACGGAAAATTGGAGATTGGCAGCTAGTAAGGCTTG
This sequence comes from Bacillus sp. NP247, assembly GCF_018966865.1. Classification (NCBI taxonomy): domain Bacteria; kingdom Bacillati; phylum Bacillota; class Bacilli; order Caryophanales; family Bacillaceae; genus Bacillus; species Bacillus sp. NP247. The sequence goes on from NZ_CP076653.1 coordinate 3,884,464, forward strand.
CAGATGGTGCAAATGCTTCAAATGGCGTTCCAGCTTTTGTGTATAAAATAAAAGGGCGTGTATTTGCTACTGCTGCAGTATTGTGTGCTCCTAAAAATGGAATTTCACAACCAGAACCACATGTTGAACTAGAGCAATCTTGTAATTCATTGATGAATTTTACGACGTCAACTACGCAGTGAGAAGAGCTATGGTGTTTATTTTCGTTACAACTCATTAATGTCACTCCTTATCTTCTTGTTTGTATTTACATTAATAAGATATTGGAGTGGGGGAGATTTGGTCACAATCTTAAGACCTTTTTTTTTAAATAGGCTAAAGAGGATAGGGAAGGTGGAATTATGTTATTTACAAGCTGGCTTTTATTTTTTATTTTTGCGCTAGCTGCTTTTAGGTTAACTCGTCTTATTGTTTATGATAAAATTACAGCTTTTTTGCGAAGACCGTTTATTGATGAGTTAGAGATTACAGAACCTGATGGAAGTGTATCGACTTTTACAAAGGTGAAAGGGAAAGGATTAAGAAAGTGGATTGGAGAATTATTAAGCTGCTATTGGTGTACAGGTGTGTGGGTTAGTGCTTTTTTATTAGTTTTATATAAATGGATTCCAATTGTTGCAGAGCCTGTGCTAGCATTATTAGCCATTGCAGGTGCAGCAGCGATCATTGAAACAATTACAGGATATTTTATGGGAGAATAATAAAGTGAAACTTTAATCAGTGGGGGGCATCCCCTGCTAATTATCAGCCCTCACCAATCGGGATAAATCTTCATGATGTTAGTAAAAGCGGAGTTTAAGAGGATGAGGGAACGGAAATAAGGAGTTGTTCATATAGTAAATAGACAGAATTGACAGTAGAGGAGATGTTTGCTGTGAGCAATAATCCAAGGCAAAATTCATATGACCTACAGCAGTGGTATAACATACAGCAACAGCAACAAGCACAACATCAGGCGTATCAAGAGCAATTACAGCAACAAGGGTTTGTGAAAAAAAAGGGATGCAACTGTGGGAAAAAGAAGAATACAATAAAACAATATGAAGAATGAAACACTCATGTTACGGTGAGTGTTTTTTATTATAAATATAAAAAGCGGTATTTCAATTAAGAAATACCGCCTTTTACTAGCTAATTTGTGCAACTGTTAATGCTGCAGCACGGATGTCTACAGTTCCAAATAATTCAACTGGTACGATTTGAATTAAGTCGCCAGGATTCAAGTTAATAAGAATAACACCACTAGAAACGTCTACTTCACCAGTACCGATAATGTTAGCACGGACTGCTGTTCCTGATCCTGGAATAACGTTATCTGGTGTGTCCAATGTTAAGAAGAATCGAGCGGCATTTGGTGGTGCAGGAACATTTTCAAGACTCACCGTTAATGTATAACTGATTTGATAAATACCAGCTACTTGAATTCGAATGCCAGCTCCGACACTTACTGTATTATTTATTACAGGAACAGTAATATTTGGATTTGGACTTACGCTAGGTAATAGTAGTGGTGTGAATAATGAAGCGAATTGAGGTGCAGAAGCGTTGAAAGCAAAACCGAAGGCAGGTAGTGTACTAGGTGGTTTCGCTTCGCAATCAATTTTAGTAAATTCGCAATCAGAAGAGAACATGTTTTTCACTCCTTTATCTGTTTCTACTCTCAGTTAATGAAAAGGACAGGTTCTATGTTCTAGACAAGTTCCCAATTTTATGAAAAATACATAATAATACCTTTTAAGCATGGATTGGGTGGCAGAAAATTCTGCCACCCAATCCATGCTTAAATCGTTATTTAGTTTTAAATCGTAACATCACGTAAGCATTGAATAGCACAGAAACAACTTAAATCAACTGTCAGACAAGCAGGGGTCGATATTAACCTTGCATTTGGTACATTTAAAAACGTACAAATTGGATCGTCACCGGGTGGTACAGAGGATCCATCACCTAATACTACAGCTAATGCACGTAACACAGCACAATCATCATCATCAATGCTTTCAACGCGAAAAATTGGAGATTTACAGCTAACAAGACTTCCTGATGGTGCAAATGCTTCAAAAGGTTCTCCAGTTTTTGTGTATAAAATAAAAGGACGTGTATTCGCTACTGATGCAGTGTTATGTGCTCCTAAAAATGGAACTTCGCAACCAGATCCACATGTAGTGGTTGCACATTCTTGTAATTCATGTATAAAACGAACGACATTAGATACACAGTTGAAATCAAAATCATGGTGATGATTATCTTCGTTGCAATTGCAGCTCATTATGTTCACTCCTTATCGTGAGTTCTGACATACACTATTACAATATGAACGGGATATGGTCGATATTACGTTAATTCTCAGGATAGAAACAGGGAATTTATCCCGCATTAACGGGCAGTAAGACTCCCGCCTCAAAATTTAGCAGGAGCAAAGAAGTTAGGTGGGAGCCCTGCTGCCCGTAAACACCCAATTGGTGAGGGCTAATAATCAGTGGGGGACGAACAAAACACCCACTGATTAAAGTTTCACTTTATATAGAAGGGATGTACATAACATGATATGGAAAAAAGACATCCTTATTTAGTGGATGTCTTTTCAGGCAAATCTTTTCGCGTAGTATATAAAAAACGAGAAATATCTAGTTTCTTTCCTCTGAAAAATTGCGGAGAGGAAATGTAAAGTTCTTCTTTTGCACGTGTAATTGCGACGTAGAGTAAGCGTCGTTCTTCTTCTAATGCTTCAGAAGTCTCAGTTACACGGTCATTCGCGTCTTTTAAAGAAGATGTATGTGGCAGTATGCCATCGCTCGCACCGAGTAAGAAGACGCATGGGAATTCAAGGCCTTTTGCGTTATGGATCGACATAAGCGATACAGCATCTTTTTGCGGCATTGTTTTTAATGCTTCCATTTCTTTTTGCCCTTGAATTGCTGCAGTAATAAATTCTAAGTAAGCGGAAATATCCGTAAATCGAGTCGCAGATTCCATTAATTCTTCTAGCATTTCTTCTTGTATGTCCTTATGCATCGTAAAGGAAGAACGATCATTACTTTGTAAGTACTCTAAATACTTTCCCTTACCATGAATAATTTCTTTCAATGCTTTTTTCGGTTCAAGTTCCTTTATAAATTTAATAAAATCGATGCGTTCATTTACTTTTTTAACTTGAAAAGGTTTCAAGCTTGGATTTAGTAATAGGAAATGAAGAAGGGAAGGGAACCGGCCCTCACCATATTTCCATTGTTCACGTTCAATAAATGAAATGCACTCATCACGGCCAATATACATTGTTGGTAATATATTTGAAAGTGATTCGAGGCGGAACGGTTCAAGCACGAGTCGTAAGTGATCTAATACGGGCTTAATTAAAGAATGTTCGTAGAAAGATTGGCTCGCTCCATGTTTAATAAATGGAATCTTATGAATTGTAAGCTGATCAAGCAAAGAACGGCTTACAGAATGCGTACGATATAATAAACAAAAATCTTTATAATTTCGTTCACCACTATCTACTTTTTCCTGAATGAGTTGCAAAATTTGATTTGCTTCATCAAGAGTTGTCGCAGGTCGTGCATAAAACGGCTGCATGCCATCGTTACGAACAGAATATAGCTCTTTATCAAAACGTTCTTGATTGAGCTTAATAACTTCATTTCCAAGTCCGACGATAAATGGATTAGATCGATAATTCGTATTAAGTGCGATAATCGTTGTATTATCAAATTCCTTTGGAAAAGATAAAATAATTTGGTGACTTGCCCCTCGCCAGCCGTAAATCGCTTGATCGTCATCACCTGCGATAAATAAATTATTTCTTGGCGTGGCTAACAATTTTACAATTTCATATTGTGCATACGACGTATCTTGAAACTCATCTACTTCAATGTAATGAAAACGCTCTTGTAATTGAGTAAGCAGGGGAGCGTTATTTTCTAACAGATAATACATTTCTAATAAGATGTCGTCAAAATCGATATAATTGTATCGTTGTTTTACCTCTTCGAAACGTTCGTATACTTCTTTGAACTCTTGTTCAACCGGTGTTTTCGCTTTTACATCTTTCGGACGATTCAATTTGTTTTTCTCAAGTGAAATCATAGCGAGTATCGTTTCGGCATCATAAGCGTCTTTTAAGCGTAATTCTTTCAAAATTTTCTTTATCATAATTTGTTTATGTTTTTCATTTGCTAAAATTTGCTGATTATATCCTTGACTACGAAGCAATTTTAAAAAGACAGAGTGGAATGTACCAGCAACGACATAGCTACTTGCAGCATGATTCATACCAGGTAAGTTTGCTACACGACTTCGAATTTCTTCAGCTGCTTTTTGTGTAAATGTCAGCAACAAAATATTTCGCGGATGAACATGTTTTACATTAACTAAATAACCAACGCGAGTTGTTAAAACAGATGTTTTACCACTTCCAGCACCAGCTAGTGTAAGGACAGGTCCTTCTGTCGTTTGCACTGCTTCTAACTGTTTTTCATTTAAATAAACACCTTGCTGTTCTAAAGCGCGGAAATAAGCCGCATCTGCATCTTCTTCCATAATTAAATGGGTAGATGTTTTCGGAATATGATACGTCGCTTGCGGAACACCAGCGTGTGTTAACGATTTTTGTGAAAATTTTTCTTGTGTCATATATTCACCTTCAAAACTATAGCATCAACATTTAACTTTAGCGGAAGAAAAAGAAAATAGCAATGTAAAAAACAGGAGGGGCTACCTCCTGTTTTCAAATTACAATTCTTTTATCATAACGACGTGCGGGATATCGGCTTCCATAAATACATCAGAACTCGTAACATACCCAAGTTTTTTATAGAAATCTTCAGCGTGCGTTTGAGCATGAAGTTTCAGTTTTGGTAGCGATTCTTCCTTCGCATATGCTTCAAGTGCATCCATAATGATGTTGCCAATGCCTTTTTTGCGGTGGGAAGCTAGTACGCAAATGCGTTCCATTTTTCCAACTCCATCAACGATGCGGAAGCGACCAGCACCAACTGGAACATCATTATCATATATAACAACGTGCGCCGAAGTATCTTCAAACTCATCATACTCTTCTTCTGCAGAAACACGTTGCTCATTCACAAATACTTGCTTACGTACAGAGAATGCATCTCTTAGTTGTTCGTCCGTTTGTACGATTTGTGCGTGCAAATTAGTTGTTCTCCTTTCCAAGGTGGAATGTTTCATGTACAGTCCATGTTCCATTTTCTAATTGGTATAGAAGGTGGAAACGATCGATTGGTTGCTCATAATAGAAATCTTTCATACGTAATCGACCTAATACATCAGCGTGCTCTGCATCTGATAAGTCTTGACCGATTGTTAAATGCGGTACGAAAGAGTACTCGCGTTCTTGGGTGAAGAATCCATTATGCATTTCTTCATTTAAGAAAGTAAGTTCAGGTGTTTTTTCTACTTTAAAATAAAGAACATTATTAACAGGTGCGAATGAACCGACTTTTCCAACATGAAGAGTGAATGGGTTCGTTTTGTTTGCGATTGTATGTAACTCATTCACAATCGATTCTAATTGCTCATCTTGCGTCTCAAAGGGTGTTTTCAATGTAATATGTGGCGGAACTAATGCGTAATGTGGATCATAACGCTTACGCAATCCGTTCGCTTTATCTTGAATCATTTTTGATGGAAAAATTACAATGCCTAATTTCATGTTCAAATTCCTCCCTTTGTAAGTCTAGTTAGATTTTGAGAACAAATCTCTCTATCTATTATATCAAATTATTCTGAATACTGCTCTCTATTATTTCATTGATAGAATATGAGAAAATGCTTTTGGTAAATCAGTTTGCCAATATTTCCAAGTGTGATTTCCTTCAAACTCTTCATAATGTGTAATGAAATTTCTATCTGTAAGAAGTTTATTTAACTCGCGATTTGGCTCTACGAAATCAGATACTTGTCCGTCTGTACGCTTTACAGCCGTTTCCTCAGTCCCAATTACGTGATAAATTTCTAACGCCCCCGGATCTTTGAAATCTCTTGCTAAGTTCATGACTGTTTCATCAACAAATGGTGATTGCATAACAACTTTACCGAATGTATGCGGATACATAAGTGCAGTCATAAAGGAAACAGTACCGCCAAGAGAATCACCAATTAAAACGCGTCCTTTACCCATTTGATACGTTGGATAATTTTCATCAATATATGGAGCAAGCTCGTGAGCAAGGAAACGAATGTAAGCAGCATTTTTTACATCGCTTGGGAAATATTTTTCCTTACGATCGTGTACATTTTTATATGGAATACCGACAATAATTGTGCGGTCAATTTCTTCAGTTTCGCGAAGACGCTCAATTACACGGTGTGCTTTACCGAGCTGAAAATAATCTCTACCATCTTGTGCAATAACAACCGTATGTTTATGGAGAGGTGTATAATTTACTGGTAAATAAACAAGAAGTGTAAGTTCCTCTTGAAGTGATGTACTGAAAAATGAAATTTCTTCGATTCTCCCTATTGCTTGATTCATGTATATCCCCCTAAATAAAAATTTACTGTAATGATTGTAAGAGCGACGCTTGTAGTGAAAAGGAAAGAAATAGTCACTAATAGGTGCCTTAATTTCTATTTTACCATAATGGTACGAAGAATCTAAAAAATTAGTATTTAAGTTATGAAAGAAAACGGATATAATGAAGTGGGATTTTTTACAGGTGAGAGGGGAGACATAATTTGAAACAAGAAAGGTCAATCGCACTACCATTAGCAATTTCCATTATAGCCATTTCATTCGCAGCTGTTTTTGCAAAGATGTCCTCAGCACCATCTTCAATTTTAAGTATGTATCGATTATGGATTATCGTACTTATTATGCTGCCTATCGTTTGGAAAAAACGGGAAGAGTTTAGTAAGATTCAAATAAAAGATTGGGGATTTTTAATTGGATCTGGCTTCTTTTTAGCGCTGCATTTTCTTTTATGGTTTGAATCTTTAAAGCATACAACAGTTGCTAGTTCGACAATTATTTTAGCACTTCAGCCAATCGTGTCTTTAGTTGGAGGTTTTTTTCTGTTTAAGGAAAGAACAACCTATTCAGCCATTGCGACGATGGGTATCGCTATATTAGGTGTAATGTGTATTGGCTGGGGAGATTTAGGTTTAAGCAAACAAGCAATTTATGGAGATATATTATCCTTTTTAAGTGTAATAGCGGTTGTCGGTTATTTATTTATCGGACAAACGACAGTAAAGAAAGTATCACACTGGATTTATAGCTTTACAGTTTTTGCATTCGCAGGTATATTTATAGCGATTTATAACGTTATACTTCAAGTGCCATTTACAGGCTATACGAAGTGGGACTGGAGTATTTTTCTCCTACTGGCGATTGTGCCGACGGTGTCACATGTAATTAATAATTGGTTATTAAACTACGTAAATGCAACAACAATTTCAATGAGTATTTTAGGAGAACCAGTTGGGGCATCTATACTAGCGTTTTTATTACTTGGAGAAAAATTAAATGCAATGCAAATTATCGGCAGCGTGCTCGTATTGTTTGGTGTATTTGTTTTCTTACTACAGCAACAAAAACGGCCATCAAAAAATGTGGTGAACGAACCGGTGTATACACAGGAACTATAACGAGTTTATCCCGCTATTTGCGGGCAGTAAGACTGCCACCTTAAAATTCGGCGAATGCGAGGAAGTTAGGTGGAAGATAACTGCCTGATTAGTGTTGGCTAATAATTAGTGGGGGATGGACAAAACCCCCACTGATTAAAGTTTCACTTTATTGTAAAATACGAAAAGAGAAGTTATTGGTAACTTCTCTTTTTTTTGTTCTATGCAAAAAATAAAACAGATAAATAGAGGGAATTCCCACTATATAGTATGAAAAAGATAATATATAGTGGAGTTAAATCATACGTTTCTCATACAAATATAGAGGGAGAAGGAGAGACCAAATGAAAGATATTTTAATGAAATACATGACAAAGCTTACAACATTAAGTGAAGAACAGCAGCGCATGATCGTAGAAGAATTACAAATTGAAGAGTATAAAAAAGGAACAGTGCTCTTAAGACAAGGAGATGTTCCGTCTAAATGTTATTTTGTATTAAAAGGATGCGTGAGGCAACATTGTATAGATGAAGCTGGGAAAGAAGTTACATCAAAATTTTATACAGAAGAACAAGCAATCGCAAATTTTACCCACCATAAACAAGATAAATCATCCCCGCATACGTTAACGTGTTTAGAAGACTGCATAGTAGTCGTTGGTAACCTTAATAATGAAAAGGACATGTATAAGAAATATTCACAGTTAGAAGAAATGACGCGTCAAATGATTGAATACAATTTTGGTGAAGTGCAAGAAGAACTTACATTATTTATTGCATCGACACCAGAAGAGCGCTACAAATCATTATTACAAAAACGACCTCATTTAATCGATCGTGTTCCTCAATATCAATTGGCAAGTTATCTAGGTATTACGCCTGAATCATTAAGCAGGATTAAGAAAAGGCTCATACAGTAGAGTTTTTTCCACCTCTAAGCAGTAGCCATATACAAAATCCTAGTTCACCTGCAATCATCGGTAGTTGAAAGGTAACGTTAAGAATGGAAATAATCGCATCATATTGCGAAAACATTATATTCATAACGTTAATGACGATATAGCCGATTGCAGCAAGGAGAAGTAATATACTAATAGTTTTCGGTATGTTTTTAGATTGAAAGGTTACGTATCCTAAGGTGAGAAGATGTAAGCCGAAAATGATTAATCCTACAGACCAAATGTATTCAAAAGCTTCTAGAAATAGTGTTATATATGCTTCTGAATTAGCAATTGTACTTTTCGAGAGAAGTAATACAAATGTTAAATTGAATATGGCAATTCCAAGTATAGCCGTATACATAAGGCGAAGCCATGCAGCTAGTAATGAAAGACTAGTATGAATTGGTTTTAGAAAGAAATAAAGAGCCCACGCGGCGACAATATCCGTAATGAAAATGATAATCCATCCGAAGATTTCTGCTTTGAAAAGCGAGCTTGAAGTTTGAATATTATGGAGTGTCGCGTTCGCATCTCCTTGTACGACGAGATTTCCGTGAACAAAACCGTAAGAAAAAAATGCAGTGAATGCCATTATAAGAAGAGAAGTACCAGCAATTATGGCAAACTTTCGTTGATTCATATTACATCCTCCTATTTTTAATGTTACTTTCATTTTAATAGGAGAGAGGATGATGATTCATTGACTTAAATCAAGAAAGGAGAAGTTTAGTGGAATTTCCGTCAAAAAAAGATGCATGGTTATATCCAATTTTTTTAGTTGCCATTGGTGCATGTTTTGCACCGTTATTAGCTGGAAGAGCTTACTTTCTGCTACTTTTTACGATTCCTTTAGTAATTCTTTTCGTTTGGAGCTGGTTTACAACGAAATATATCGTGGAAGAAGAAGTGATTTTTATTAAATCAGGACCCATTAAGAAGCGGATCTTAATAAAAGATATAAAGAAAATTTCCAATACAAAAAATCCATTAGCCGCCTATGCACTATCATTCGATCGATTAGAAATTTTATATGGATCATATGAAACAGAACTTATTTCTCCAAAAAATAAAGAAAAATTTATTTTGTTGTTAAAAAGGAAAAATCCTCAAATTGAAATAAAGTAAAAGAGTGGCTTCATAGCCACTCTTTTACTTTGGATTTGTCATATAAGGCTGTACATGAATGACACATAAATCACGAAATTTTCCTTCAGCAGTTGTAACAATTACGACTGCTCTTCCTGCACTTTTTCCAGTAATCGTTACCGTATCACCTTTTGGATATATAGTGATAATGTCAGAATTCATATTTGTCCAAATAAGTTCTTTATTGGTTGCTTGCATTGGCAAAACGGAAGCTGATAAATCCGCACTTTGTCCAGTTTTTATTTTTAACTTATTTTTTTGCATATGAATACCGATAACGGAAATAACAGAAGGAGCAATTGAAATTTTGGATGGATTAGGTTGAATTTTTAAACAAGACGTAGAAGTGTTTGTAATAGGTGAAAATTTTCTTATATGTTGTTGCTGGAAAGCTGCTAACATGTTGGAGTCCCCTTTCTGTATAAGTGCTGATACTAATACTATAACGGAGTAGTGTTATGTTAAATTTAACGAAACATAAAGAATTTGTTAAATTTGAGAAGAAGATTGTCGAACTGTAAAAAAAAATCTCTGCTGTTACGATAACAGCAGAGATTTCTTTTTTATAGATTATGACGATGTTGTTTTTCAAAATCCTCAAATTGCTCTTCAACTTCTTTTGAAGGTTTAGTTAGTAAACTAACAATTATGATCACTATTAAACTAATAGCGAAACCAGGAATCATTTCATATAAGAAATCTTTTAGGAATTTGAATTGAGTCCAAATAATTACTGTAGCGGCACCTGAAATCATACCAGCAAGCGCGCCCCATTTCGTCATACGTTTCCAATATAAGCTTAATAAAATAGCAGGTCCAAATGAAGAACCAAATCCAGCCCAAGCATATCCAACAAGAGCTAAAATCGTATCATTTTGTTTAAGCGCTAATGCACACCCAATTAAAGCAACGCCAAGAACAGCCATACGACCGACAAATACAAGCTCTTTATCAGAAGCAGAACGCTTAAAGAATGTACGATATAAATCTTCAGTTACTGCACTTGAAGTAACGAGCAACTGAGAAGAGATTGTGCTCATAATAGCTGCTAAAATAGCGGCTAATAAAAATCCAGTAATAAGTGGGTGGAATAAAATTTTTCCAAGTTCAAGGAAAATTGTCTCTGGGTTAGATAATGTCAAACCTTGTTGTGAATAGTAAGCAATACCGATAAGACCAGTAAACATAGCTCCGACAACAGAGAAAATCATCCAGCTCATACCAATTCTTCGTGCGCTTTTAATTTCTTTTACAGACGAAATTGCCATAAAGCGTACGATAATATGAGGTTGTCCAACATAACCAAGGCCCCATGCGAATAAAGAAATCATTCCTAAAGTAGAGGCACCTTTAAAAATATCTAAACGTGTTGGATCTACAGATCGAATTGTATCAAATGCAGGTCCAAGTCCGTTTGAATTCATAATTGTTACAATAGGAACAAGAATAAGAGCAATTACCATAATGATTCCTTGCACGAAGTCTGTCCAACTTACTGCTAAGAAACCACCAAATAGTGTGTAAGCTACAACAACGCCTGCTACAATGAGTAATCCAACATGATAGTTCATACCAAATGAATTTTCAAATAATACAGCGCCTGAAACGAGTCCTGAAGCTACATAGAAAGTAAAGAAAATCATAATAACAAGTCCGGATACTAAGCGTAGCATGTGAGATTTGTCGTGGAAGCGGTGTTCCAAAAATTCTGGGATAGTAATAGAGTTGTTTGCAATTTCTGAGTAGGTACGTAAGCGAGGAGCGACATAAAGCCAGTTTGCGTATGCGCCTAGTGTTAGGCCAAACGCAATCCAACTACTACTTAATCCAACGCTAAACATTGCACCGGGTAAGCCCATTAAAAGCCAACCGCTCATATCTGATGCTCCAGCACTTAATGCTGTTACTGCGGGGCCTAGTGTACGCCCGCCAAGCATATAATCTGTTAAGTTGGACGTTCGTTTGTAGGCGAAATAGCCGATTACTAACATCCCGAGCATGTAAATAGAGATAGAAGTTAAAGTTAACATCTGCGTATTCATGTAGTTCCCCTTCCTTTTGTCATGTCTTTTGATGCATTATGCATATTTATAATCTATCATGATTATTCTGAAAAATCCATATACAAATATGAATTTTCAGAAATGTAAGCGTTTTTTGACATCGTTTTACTTTTTTAATATATAAATTTCAGACGAAAAAACCTTAATTTTAATAGAGTATTTATTATATTTACATAAAAACACGTTGTTTTGTCAATATAATATTGAAAGAAGGGAGAAAAAATTTTTTAAAAAAAGTATTGACTTGTGAAAAAAGTTAGGTCTATAATGAGTGCAACTTAAAAAATGCAAGCGTTGATGAAGAAGAGTACACATGATGAACATGTCAGAGAGCTGATGGTTGGTGCGAATCAGTATGGGATTGATGTGGAATGGGCTTCGGAGCTTCCAAACCGAAACGAAAGAAGTAGGCTTTGGCGACATGATCTCATCGATACAAGAGACACGTATTATTTTTTGATACGGCAAAGTGCGTTACATTCGTAACGAATTAAGGTGGCACCACGGGAGTACCCGTCCTTTCTATAGGATGAGTACTCCCTTTTTGTGTACAAAAAATTAAATATGTTAAATCGTTTAAGTAAGAAGAGTACGTATATTGGAGACGTTTCAGAGAGCCGGGGACAGGTGGGAGCCCGGTGCGGTGCCATATACGGAATGGGCTTACGAGAGGTATGCTGAACAATTATTTTCAGTAGGCAACCCGGGTTCCGCCGTTACAAGGATAAGGTATATATTTTGTACCTGAATAAAGCGGGATGCTTTTGCGTCCAACCTGAGGTGGTACCACGGTAAATTTATCGTCCTCTACATATTTCGATATGTAGGGGACTTTTTTATTTTTCAGAGTGAGGTGAAAGGCATGATGACAAAAGAGGAATTTATGAAGCAAAAAGAACAAAGAAACACATTTTTAGTAATCGCTGAAGAAGAAGGAGATAGCATTACGCCAATTTCTTTATATAGACGTATGAAGGGAAAGAAAAAGTTTTTATTAGAAAGTTCGCAGCTTCATCAAGATAAAGGGCGCTATTCTTACTTAGGGTGTAATCCGTATGGAGAAGTGAAAAGCGTTGGTATAGAAGTAGAGCGAATGATGTATGGGAAAAAAGAAAAGCTGCAGGGTAACGTACTGCAAATGCTAGAAGAGGTAATCGCACCAGCGCAAGTAGAGAGTCCATTTCCGTTTTGCGGGGGAGCAGTTGGATATATTGGCTATGATGTCATTCGGCAGTATGAAAACATTGGAGCAGATTTACACGATCCATTAAATATTCCAGAAGTACATCTTTTACTATATCGTGAGTTTATCGTTTACGATCATTTACGCCAAAAGTTGTCGTTTGTATATGTATGCAGGGAAGATGATTCAGCTTCTTATGAAGAAGTATACGAAAGATTGCAAAGATACAAAGAGGAAGTGCTAAACGGAGAAGCAGAGAAGGTTAATGAAGTAATATCATCTTTATCATTTACTTCTTCAGTAACTGAAAAAGAATTTTGTGAAATGGTAGAAACAGCGAAAGAATACATTCGGGCCGGAGATATTTTTCAAGTTGTATTATCCCAGCGTTTGCAAAGTGAATGTAAAGGAGATCCATTTGCATTATACCGGAAACTTCGAATTGCAAATCCATCACCATATATGTTCTATATCGATTTTCAAGATTATGTTGTACTTGGCTCTTCGCCGGAAAGTTTGTTATCAGTAAGAGAGGATAAAGTGATGACAAACCCAATTGCTGGTACGAGGCCGAGAGGGAAAACGAAGCAGGAAGATGAGGAAATCGAAAAAGAACTGTTAGGAAATGAGAAAGAACGAGCAGAGCATATGATGCTTGTGGACCTAGGACGAAATGATATTGGCAGAGTAAGTGAAATTGGCTCTGTGACGATAGATAAATATATGAAAGTAGAAAAATACTCTCACGTTATGCACATTGTATCTGAAGTTTACGGAACATTGCGAAAACGAACAAGTGGATTTGATGCATTAGCGTATTGTTTACCAGCTGGTACAGTATCAGGAGCTCCGAAAATAAGGGCGATGGAAATTATTAATACGTTAGAGCATGAAAAAAGAAATGTATACGCCGGAGCAGTTGGATATATTTCATTCTCAGGAAATCTTGATATGGCGCTAGCAATTCGAACGATGGTTGTGAAAGATGAGAAAGCGTACGTTCAGGCAGGAGCGGGTATCGTCTACGATTCAGACCCGGTTGCTGAATATGAAGAAACATTAAATAAAGCGAGAGCGCTTTTGGAGGTTATGAAATGATTGTACTGATTGATAACTATGATTCCTTCACATATAACTTGTATCAACTATTAGGCGAGTACGAAGAAAACATCGTCGTCGTAAGAAATGATCAAATAACAATTGAACAATTAGAGGAGATGAAGCCGAAAGGAATTGTGCTATCACCAGGACCAGGGAAACCAGAAGATGCTGGAATTTGTATCGATGCTATTCGTCACTTTCATAAGAACGTTCCCATCTTAGGAATTTGCCTTGGCCATCAAGCAATCATATCCGCATTTGGAGGGGGAATTGTTAGAGCAGAGCTCATTAAACATGGAAAAACATCGCGTGTGAAACATAACGGAACGTCAATCTTTTCGTATGTTACGCAGCCGCTAACAGCGATGCGTTACCATTCACTCGTTGCAGCGCAAAATAGTTTACCGCAGTGTTTTGACATACTGGCGACAGCGATGGATGACGGAGAAATCATGGCAGTTCGTCACAACTATTATCCGCTCTTCGGATTACAGTTTCATCCAGAATCAATTGCAACAGAAGAAGGCGGAAAGTTAATACGTGCCTTTTTAGCAGAAGTGAAAGAGGAGGAGAGAGTATGAACAGTTATCTTCGAAAATTAGTAGAGGGACAACATTTAACAGAAGAAGAAATGTATGAAGCGGGACTTCTTTTATTAAGTGACAACATATTGGAAAGTGAAGTTGCAGCTTTCTTAGTATTGCTGAAAGCGAAAGGCGAAACAGCAGAAGAAATATACGGTCTCGTTCGTGCTCTTCGCGAAAAGGCATTACCGTTTTCAACTCATATAAAAGGCGCGATGGACAATTGCGGAACGGGTGGTGACGGTGCGCAAACATTCAATATTAGTACAACATCGGCATTTGTACTTGCCGGAGCTGGTGTAAAGGTTGCGAAACATGGAAACCGCGCTGTTTCTAGTAAAACAGGAAGTGCTGATTTATTAGAAGAACTCGGTGTAAACATTAGTTGTACGCCAGGTGAAATTGACTACTTATTAGAAATTGTAGGGATTGCCTTCTTATTCGCACCAGCGATGCATCCAGCATTAAGACGCATTATGAAAATAAGAAAAGAATTAAACGTTCCGACGATCTTTAACTTAATTGGACCGTTGACGAATCCGGTTAATTTAGAAACACAATTTGTCGGTATTTATAAGCGAGATATGTTATTGCCGGTAGCGGAAGTATTGCAGAAACTTGGCAGAAAACAAGCACTCGTCGTAAACGGAAGTGGCTTTTTAGATGAAGCATCATTACAGGGAGAAAATCATGTCGTCGTTTTAAAAGATAATGAAATAGTAGAAATGAGTATTGATCCAGAAAAGTATGGTTTTTCAAGAGTGAAAAATGAAGAAATTAGAGGTGGGAATTCAAAAGAAAATGCAAAGATTACGCTCGGCGTATTAAGCGGAGAAAAGAGTGTCTATCGCGATACTGTTTTATTAAATGCAGGTCTAGCCCTTTTCGCAAATGGAAGAGCAGAAACGATTGAAGAAGGAATTACACTAGCAACGCACAGCATTGACTCTGGAAAAGCATTAGCCAAGCTAAACTTATTAATTGCAGCAAGCCATGAAAAATTAGAAAGGGTGAATTAAAATGGGGACGATTTTAGACAAAATTGTAGAGCAAAAGAAAGTAGAAGTTGCGGAGTTATATGAAACATATTCACCAGTGAAAGAAAAAAGGAAAACACACTCACTTGTAAAAGCTTTAGAGCAGTTTACTGTAATAGCAGAGGTAAAGCGAGCGTCTCCATCAAAAGGCGATATTAATTTACACGTTGATGTGCCAAAACAAGTGAAAACATATGAAGAATGCGGTGGTGGAGCAGTTTCGGTTTTAACAGACGGTCAATTTTTTAAAGGGTCGTTTCACGACTTACAAACGGCAAGAGCAGAAAGTAACATTCCGCTTTTATGTAAAGATTTTATAATCGATAAAATCCAAATTGATAGAGCGTATGAAGCAGGAGCAGATCTTATTTTATTAATTGTTGCAGCATTGTCAAAAGAGAAATTAAACGAGCTTTATAACTACGTGCTAGAAAAAGGATTAGAAGCGATTGTTGAAGTTCATGATGAACAGGAATTAGAAATTGCAATCCGATTAAATCCGCACGTTATCGGTATTAACAACCGTAATTTAAAAACATTTGAAGTAGATTTAAGCCAAACTGAAAAGCTCGGAAAACGACTGAATGAAGAAAACCTACTTTGGATTAGTGAAAGCGGCATTCATTCAAAAGAAGATATCATTCGCGTCAAACGAGCTGGTGCAAAAGGTGTATTAGTCGGAGAAGCGCTTATGACATCATCTTCTATCAGTACCTTTTTTGAAGACTGTAAGGTGAGCATATGAAAGTGAAGATTTGCGGTATTACTGATATGGAAACAGCGAAAAGTGCGTGTGAATATGGCGCAGATGCAATCGGATTTGTTTTTGCAGAAAGTAAACGCCAAATCACTCCAGGGCAAGCGAAAGAAATTATTGGGGAAATTCCAGCCCACGTTTTCAAGGTCGGTGTTTTCGTAAATGAATCAGTAGAAGTGATCCAGAAAATTGCAGAGGAGTGCGGGTTAACGCATGTGCAACTACATGGGGATGAAGACAATCATCAAATTATAAGATTGAATATTCCGTCTATAAAAGCGTTAGGAGTAGCTTTAGAACAAGATATTGAACATGCGAAAAAATACGAAACAGATTATTTGTTATTTGATAGCCCGAAAGAAAAGTTCCACGGAGGAAACGGAAAGACATTTTCATGGGAGTTACTCGCACATATGCCAAACGAGCTGCGAGGGAAAACGATATTAGCTGGCGGATTAAACGTCATTAATATAGAAGAAGCCATTCAAACTGTTCAGCCATATATGGTCGATGTGAGTAGCGGGGTAGAGACAGAAGGAAAGAAAGATTTGGAGAAAATAAAACAATTTATTAAAAAAGCGAAGGAGTGTTCCAAATGAACTATGCATATCCAGATGAAAAAGGTCATTACGGTATATACGGAGGACGATACGTTCCAGAAACGTTAATGCAATCCGTATTAGAACTAGAAGAAGCATATAAAGAAGCGATGCAAGATGAAGCGTTTCAAAAGGAATTAAATCATTATTTACAAACGTATGTTGGAAGAGAAACACCGCTTTATTTCGCTGAGAATATGACGAAGTATTGCGGCGGAGCAAAGATTTATTTGAAACGTGAAGATTTGAACCATACGGGAGCTCATAAAATTAACAATACAATCGGTCAAGCACTTCTTGCGGTAAGAATGGGTAAGAAGAAAGTTGTCGCTGAAACAGGAGCAGGACAACACGGAGTTGCAACAGCTACTGTATGTGCACTTTTCGGTTTAGAATGCGTCATCTTCATGGGAGAAGAAGATGTGAGACGACAAAAATTAAACGTGTTTCGAATGGAATTACTCGGAGCAAAAGTAGAAAGCGTTGCGGCAGGTAGCGGCACGTTGAAAGATGCGGTAAACGAGGCGCTTCGTTACTGGGTTTCACATGTACACGATACGCACTACATTATGGGATCAGTTCTCGGGCCACATCCATTCCCGCAAATTGTTCGTGATTTCCAAAGTGTAATTGGGAAAGAAACGAAAAAACAATACGAAGCGCTAGAAGGAAAATTACCAGAAGCAGTCGTTGCTTGTATTGGCGGTGGTAGTAATGCAATGGGAATGTTTTATCCGTTCGTACACGATGAAGAAGTTGCTCTTTACGGTGTTGAAGCAGCTGGAAAAGGTGTTCACACAGAAAAGCACGCAGCCACTTTAACGAAAGGAAGTGTCGGTGTTTTACACGGATCGATGATGTACCTTCTGCAAAATGAAGAAGGGCAAATTCAAGAAGCGCACTCTATTTCGGCAGGGCTGGATTACCCAGGTGTTGGGCCAGAACATAGCTTGCTAAAAGATATTGGTCGCGTTTCTTATCATTCCATTACAGATGAAGAAGCGTTAGAAGCATTTCAATTATTAACGAAAAAAGAAGGGATTATCCCGGCATTAGAAAGTTCACATGCTGTTGCATACGCTTTAAAACTAGCGCCGCAAATGAAGAAAGACGAAGGACTTGTCATTTGTTTATCCGGCCGCGGTGATAAAGATGTAGAGAGTATAAAACGTTATATGGAAGAGGTGTGAAAAATGGGAGTAGAAAAAATTATAGCAGCGTTTGAAAATGGCAAGAAAGCATTTATTCCGTATGTAATGGGCGGAGATGGTGGGCTTGAAAAGTTAAAAGAAAGAATTCGTTTTCTTGATGAAGCAGGAGCAAGTATCGTTGAAATTGGTATTCCGTTCTCAGATCCAGTCGCAGATGGGCCAACTATTCAAAGAGCAGGAAAACGAGCGCTAGATAGCGGTGTAACATTAAAAGGTATTTTTCAAGCATTAATAGAGGTGAGGCAAGAAGTTCAAATTCCATTCGTACTCATGACATATTTAAATCCAGTACTCGCATTCGGAAAGGAACGTTTCATTGAGAGCTGTCTTGAAGCAGGGGTGGACGGTATTATCGTTCCAGACTTACCGTATGAAGAACAAGACATTATTGCACCGCTCCTTCGCGTGGCGAATATCGCTTTAATTCCACTCGTTACCGTAACGAGTCCTATTGAAAGAATTGAAAAAATCACGAGTGAATCACAAGGATTCGTCTACGCCGTTACAGTAGCGGGCGTAACAGGAGTACGTCAAAACTTTAAAGGTGAGATTCATAGTTACTTAGAAAAAGTAAAATCACACGTCCACTTACCAGTTGTTGCAGGGTTCGGTATTTCAACACGAGAGCAAATAGAAGAAATGATTGAGATATGCGACGGTGTTGTTGTTGGGAGTAAAGTCATTGAGCTTTTAGAAAATGAAAAGCAAGAAGAAATATGTGAGTTAATACATGCAGTAAAAGAAACAGAAGAGGCATAAGTCTCTTCTGTTTCTTTTATGTAATAAATGTTAAAATATACAGAAAACACTTATAATTCAGAGGTGAGAAGGCATGCTAAGACGTAAACTATTATATCTTCTTTTAACCGTACCACTATATGCCTGGTTAATTAGCATGACGAAAATAGAGTTAATGGCTCTATTTCTAGGGTATTTATTCATCTTTTCCAACTTAAACAGGATTCAAGAGCAATCTATTTTCGAAGTATGTATATTTTCGGTTAGTATAGAACTATTTAGTATCGTTTCGATTGTATTATTAAACGAATTATTTCGATGGATCCATTCATTTGAATTAATAAAACTTGGAAATATTGTATTGCAAGTAATATGTGCTTATATTGTGTTTGTTGTTTTAGAAAAGATGCTGAGGCAGCAGACGGTTTTTCAGGATAAAAGAAAATGGGAGTGATCAAAAAAAGAGCTGTTTGGCTCTTTTTTTAATCTGTTTTAAAAATAATTGAAAATCGTGTTATCTGTTATATAATAGTTAAAAATTGTATTTTTAACGAAATGAGATGATAACATGGCCATATTGTTGGCACTTATCCCAATTATGATGATTTTCATTTGTTTATTTTTATTTAAACAAACGTCATTAAGATCCTCATTAATTTCTTATGCCGTTTCTGTTGGAATTGTTTTACTCTCGCCAACATTTCGGTTAGGGATAAGTGAAACTGTACATGCAACGATTAAAGGTTGGTTAATTTGTTTTATTGTTGGATACGTTTTGTTTTTCGGTATTTTTTTATTTCACCTCATGAACAAAATGGGATACATCGATCAAGTAGCGAGATTTCTAGAACAAGTCACGCGCGATCGATTATTGCAAATGCTTCTTATGTGTTTTGGTATTTGTCCACTTATTGAATCAGTGAGTGGGTTCGGAATTGGTTTTATGGTCGCAGCACCTATTTTTCTTTCTCTCGGTTATAAACCGTTTCAAGCTGTGCTACTTTCGTTTATCGGCCTACTTGCAAGTTCATGGGGCGCAATGGCAACGGGCACGATTATCGGTTCTCAGCTTATTAACATGCCGCTTACAACTCTTGGTACAAATACAGCATTATTAAGCATCCCGATTTTTGCATACTTTGTCATCCTTTCTTTATACGTTGTCGGTGGCTTTCAGGCAGTTATAGAAAAGTGGAAGGAAGGGATAGGGTTCTTTCTATTATTTTCTCTTGGAATCTATCTTTCTAACGCATACGTAAGTGTTGAACTAGCGGGGATATTAAGTTCTATCGTTACCATTACATTTGGTTTTTTAATCATTAAATTAAAAGGAAAAGATGAGCAAAACCTTTTAACAGAACATGCGGCGGCTACTGAGAGAGAAGTATCGATTATAAAAATTATTAGCCCTTATATCTTTTTAACAGT
Source organism: Bacillus sp. NP247 (assembly GCF_018966865.1). Taxonomy (NCBI): domain Bacteria; kingdom Bacillati; phylum Bacillota; class Bacilli; order Caryophanales; family Bacillaceae; genus Bacillus; species Bacillus sp. NP247. Next base: position 3,904,842 of record NZ_CP076653.1, read on the forward strand.
TTGTATTTTACTTTCTCGCCTCGTTCCAGCATTACATGATCTGCTCAGGTCATATGCAGTTCTCGATTTAAAATCATATTTTTACAAACTAGAGCTACTATATTCGCCAGGGTTTTGGCTCGCCATGACTTGTTTATTTACAATTATTTTCTTCCGCATTCCATCTAATATTATTAAAAAATCACTCTCGCAAACGATAAAACAATGGATTCCATTCGCAATTACAACGACAATGTTCATTGCGATTTCAGAGTTAATGGGGGCATCTGGTATGCATGCATTACTCGCAAAGACAGCTGGTGAAACATTTGGTACCTTTTTCGTTTTCGTTGCACCGTTCATCGGCGGAATCGGCGGTTTTTTAACTGGTAGTAACGCAGGATCAAATGCGATGTTTATAAAACTGCAAATGCAAACCGCACAAAACGTAGCACTCCCGTGGCAATATGTCACAACACTCCAAAACACCGCATCATCAGTAGCGACAATTGCTTGTCCGTCACGAATTACACTCGGGGCTTATTTATGTAATATTCCATATCGTGAAAACGAACTACTAAAGAAGACGACGTTAATGATTTTTGGTGCGGTGTTACTTGTAGTAGTGGAAGTTTTCTTTTGGTATATATTGAGAAATTAAAAATCCTCCTAACATAGGAGGATTTTCTTTATGACTGGATAATGTTTTAAATATGAAAAGCTTCTACTAAATGAATAGGAGATGAAAGGTATGCCCTTAAAAAACTACGGTGTATTAAAAGGTACAGTTATACAATCTAAGATTGGAAAAGGCAAAACACCTCATTATCAAGTTCATTTACAAGGTGAAGCAGGAGTAGATTATCGTATTGCAATTAACGTGAAGTCGCAAAGTTATCCATCAGAAGTTTTATATTTTGCGAGCGACAATATTCGGTCAGAGGCGATTCATATTTTACCGACATTACCGTTTGGTTTTACGGAAGTGGAAAATAATGAGCCAAAAGTTGCTTTAGATTATGTAAGAGGTAATTTATTTGATTCCAAGCAAATGATTCCTTTACCTGCTGAAAAAGCAGGAGTGGATAATGATTTAAATGAAAAAATAGAGCGTTATATAAAGCGAGCAATAGATGAGAAAGCAATTATTTATGCGTTTGGTGAAAGGTGGGGACCAGAAGAAACAGTGCCTGATTCGTATTTCCACTTTACACCTGGAAACGGTATACACGATATTCACATGAATCAAGGTAATGTAGAGAAATGGCAAGGTGATGATGGCAAATGGCAAGACGGGGGAATACTCATTCACTTTGAAAAGGAAGAAGAATGGATCGGTATCTTTCTTGCATTCCAATCACAGTCATGGTGTACCGATGAAGAAGGGCATGCTCGTGTTCCGGTTGAGCATTGTGATTATAAGAGAAATAACTAATAAGAAGAGGGCGTTCAAAACGAACGCCCTCCTCTTATTTTATAAAACACAAAACTCACAAGTGTAGAAATGCAAGAGAAAAGCAGCGCCACACTAGAAAACGCGATGAGATACATATTATATTTCATAACTTTGCCGATTAGTTGGTTACTATCGTACTGAAACAGTCCCGCTATTATATTGAATAAAAATAATACGATAAACATTACGATAACGCCATCTGTTGATCCTTTAATGTCTGGTTTACTTAAAGCGATATGTGCGGAAATACAAATAGCGATAAATAAAAATAACCAAAAAGAAGGGGTCAATAAATTGTTCATTGTAAACAAGCTTTTTAATAAAAAGAATGTTGATAAAAACATGTTTTGGATCATGTCTAAGTTAATAGAAGTCGATGCAATCGTTGTTTCGAGAGTCGTATTAAATAAAGAATATGACTCTGGTACGAAATAGCGCATTAAAAGGATTAAGGCAGTAATACCAGAAATAATAGGACCGATGCCGATAAAGAAATTACCGATTCGTTGATATACGCTTTTTTGATTGTATTGATGTTGTACGTAACCTAAAGCCCCTTGACTTGTATCTGTCGGGAAGAACTGCGTCGCTACAATTTTATGACGAAATAGTACGCACATAATTGCATGCCCAAGTTCATGAATAGGGACACCAATCCACGCAGTCAAAAGAAAGCCTTTCCTACCAAAAGCTCTCGACCAATACATTCGTGTGAGAGATTCTAAATATCCTAATAGAAATCCAATTACAATGATGATTCCAATTAAAGAAAATAATTGGATTACACTTGTAAGGAGTGTTTGAAAAATCGAGTTTACAAATTCCACTGCCTTCATCCAATCTGTTTAAAGTTTAACTTTATTTGCTCTGTTTCATAATAACATTATTTTTCTATATTACTAGCACACATAGTTTCGTTTAAAAGAAGGATTTCATATTCTTTTTCTTGTAGTCATGTTTTATGTACAAAGTCATATATTGAATTTGTAACATCCTATAAGGTATATGTTTAAGGAGGGATGAGAGAATGAAATGTCCGGCGTGTCATACAGAAAATGCAGTAGAAGCAAAGTTTTGCGGGAATTGTGGATATTCGTTAACGGAAGAAGTAGTGGCAAGTGGTGCACAGGAAGAAGGCGAGCAACAAGCGCGCGTAGTACAAGTGAAAGAAACTCGACCAAATGAAACGGTAGAGCAAGCAAAACAATTTGCAAGTGGCTATTTTCAGTTCTTCAAAAATGCTTTTAAATCACCAACGGCCATTATGAAAAGTGGAAATATTGAAGTGCGAAATGGAATTGCAAGTCTTGTACTTATTTGTTTTTTAGGAGCATGTATTTTTTATAGAATGATGAGCGCAGCGGCGACTGTTACGAGGACATTAGTACCAGATATAACTACTCCTACTTTTTTTGGAGAATCTGTAATGGTCTTTTTCTTTTTATTAATTTTAACTTTATTTGTCGGATTTATTATTTTTGTAAGTGGTAAGATGATGAAATCATCTTTTTCTTTTCTTGAAGCATTCGGTATATGGGGGACGATAGCGACGCCAGCTATTGCTATATTAGTTCTTTCTTTTCTTTTTAGTTTTTTATTAATCTTTTTCTTACCGATATTACTATCGGTGGCGGTAACTTATATGGGAATTAGTGTAATTGTAGCTATAGTAAAATTAGATAATGGTGGATTAAATCTTGTTTACACTCTTCTTATCGCAAATGTTTTCATCGGAGTCGCAACATGGATTGTATTTTGGTCTTACATTAACACGATAATTCAAACCTTTACTGGAGGATTCACAGGCTTCTAATGAAAAGGTGGTTGAATGGATGAATGTATGCACAAAGTGCGGAGCACAGTATGAAGATGGAGTGCAATTTTGTCAAAGCTGCGGGACGAAGAGGGGGAATCCTGTAGTAAAGAAGCAGAAAATAAGCAAAGGGACAATAATTGGAATTACAATTTTAACATTTTTTATTATAGTATTGGGCGGATTATATGCGTATGGATCTTCATATTACTCACATTCATCGCAAGTAGAGAGAATTATTACTGTTTTACAAGAGAGGGACGGGGAGAAATTAGCTGAGATCATAACGGCAGATGACCCAGCAGTTATTGTAACGAGAGAGAGTTTAACGCCTCTATTTTCATATATAAAAGAAAATCCATCTTACGTGAATGAATTGAAAGAATATTTGAGGCAAAGTGAAAAACAAGGGGATGGAATAGAAAGAGCAGATTTTTCTTTAACGAAAGACGGGAAACATTTCTTTTTATTTGATCGGTATAAATTGAAAGCGAAGACGTATTATACGACTTTGCTTACAAATGAAAAAGGTACATTTTTAAAAATGAATGGAAAAGAAATTGATAAAACAAATGATAAAAAGTTTGAGAAGCAATATGGACCGTTTCTCCCAGGAAATCAAGTATTTCAAGCAGAATATAAAAATGACTATGTAAAACTATCACGTGAGGAAAAGGTTGTACTTATGAAACATAGTCAAAATAATGTAACGATAGATTTAACGTTGCAAGGGAAATATATTACAGTTCAAACAAATGCGCCTGGTGCGACATTATATGTGAATCAAAAGCCAGTTACAACATTGACCGGAGAAGAAATTACGTGGGGACCGGTAGCGACTGATGGAAGTGCGGCGATTTATTTAGAGCGAAATGGAGAAGGTGGAAGGGAAACGACAAAGATAGAAACGGTAACGGCACTCTCGGCTTATAATCTCCCATTTCAAAAGAAAAGTGTAGAAAAAACAGTTGTTTACAATGCTACTCCGCCGCCTACGACTGGGTATGTATATAACGGTTTCATCTTCCCTGATAGTGATATTCGAAAATTAACGGGTGCGGACTTAACATATTTAACGAAAGAACAATTGAAAATTGCTAGAAATGAAATATACGCAAGACATGGACATATTTTTCAAACGAAAGATATGCAAGCATATTTTTTAAAACAGTCTTGGTACAGAGAAAATCCGTATTTTACAGGAACGTTAACGGATATTGAAGCTTATAATGTTGAACTGATCAAATCAAGAGAATAGAGTGCGTGAAAAAGGTACAGTACATAACTGTACCTTTTCTATGATTATTTAGCTGGACCAGGATCCCTTGAGAAAAAGATGTGAAAGAGGAATGTGACTTTACTTGCTCCTCCTGATGTACTTGCTTGCACATCAGATAAAGAACTAGACGTTAAAGCAGCTTCAGAACGAGGGGGAACGACTATTTTGAGTGCATCATCTGATTCTGATGATATAGTAACCGTTATTGTATCCTCAGAAAAGTTCACAATTTTAACAGTACCAACTGGGAAGATGGATTTGCGAGCGTGTGAGGCAGAAGCAAAGCGAGTCGATTTCCAAATAGTTTGTGAGAAAGTGTCATTATCAGATAACCAAGCACGTGCACTGTATAAAGTTACACTAACGGTAAACTCTTGTTCAAGCGGGAGGGCGGGTCTCGGTTCTATCGGTTCCTCTGGAAGCTGGACGAGAAGGCCGGCGCACATGTATGTTTCACCTACTTTCAATAGTTACTGTTATAGCATATTAAATATCTTGTTTATAAGACACGACGATTACCTATTAACGCATAGTCTTGTGCACCAAATTTGTAGATGAAATTCTCTTTCTTTACAATGGAAGTAGGTGTTATTTTTATAAAATATGGAAATCGTAAAGAGTATGTAAAAAAGAAGGAGTGGTAAAGTGAACTATGTCATTATTGGCGGGGATGCCGCTGGTATGAGTGCAGCAATGCAAATTGTTAGAAACGATGAAACTGCAAATGTTGTAACGTTAGAAAAAGGTGAAATCTATTCATACGCTCAGTGCGGATTACCGTATGTGATTAGTGGTGTTATCGCCTCTACTGAAAAGTTAATTGCACGCGATGTAAAGACGTTTCGTGATAAATATGGGATTGATGCGAAAGTGCGTCATGAAGTAACGAAAGTAGATACGGAAAAGAAAATTGTGTATGCAGAGCATACGAAGACAAAAGATGTATTTGAATTTTCATATGACCGTTTATTAATTGCGACTGGTGTACGCCCTGTTATGCCGGATTGGGAAGGTAAAGATTTACAAGGTGTTCATCTTTTAAAAACAATTCCGGATGCTGAGCGTATAGTAGACACGCTACAAACAAATAGCGTTGAGCACGTAACGATTATTGGCGGCGGTGCAATTGGTCTGGAGATGGCAGAAACATTTGTAGAGCTAGGAAAGAAAGTAAGAATGATTGAGCGAAACGATCATATTGGCACAATTTATGATGCCGATATGGCGGAATATATACATAAAGAAGCAGACAAACATAATATTGAAATTTTAACGAATGAGAATGTAAAAGCGTTTAAAGGAAAAGAAAGAGTAGAACAACTGGAGACGGATAAAGGGACGTATAAAACAGATCTCGTTTTAGTATCTGTCGGTGTACAGCCAAATACTGATTTTCTTGCGGGGACAAATATACGCCAAAATCATAAAGGTGCAATTGAAGTAAATGCTTATATGCAAACGAATGTGAAAGACGTATACGCTGCTGGTGATTGTGCAACACATTACCATGTTATAAAGGAAATTCATGATCACATCCCGCTCGGAACGACTGCTAATAAACAAGGGCGACTTGCCGGACTCAATATGGTTGATAAACGAAGAGCGTTTAAAGGCACTCTCGGCACAGGCATTATTAAATTTATGAATCTGACGCTCGCAAGAACAGGTTTAAATGAAAAAGAAGCGAAAGGGCTAAACATCCCGTATAAGACGGTCAAAGTAGATTCAACAAATATGGCGGGCTATTACCCGAGTGCTTTGCCACTTCACTTGAAATTACTATATCACGCCGATACGAAACAATTATTAGGCGGACAAGTAATTGGAGAAGAAGGTGTAGATAAACGTATTGATGTTATCGCAGTGGCACTTTTCAATAAAATGAGCATTCACGATTTAGAAGATGTTGATTTAAGTTACGCACCACCATATAACAGCGTTTGGGATCCAATTCAACAAGCAGCAAGGCGAGCGGAATAGCACTTTTTAAGTGCTATTTTTTTGTTAAAGGGGAATCATCATTTTTGTCGAATAAAAGGGCTGGGGAATAGTTACATATAGGGGAGGGGATTATTTTAAATGGTTGTAGCACTTCAAAGAGTTCAAGAATCAGAAAAAGAAATATTACGTAATTTATATGCATTATATCTTCATGACCTTTCTAAATTTACTGCTAACATAAAAATTGGAGCGGACGGATTTTTTGAATATGAAGATTTGCACATGCTTTGGAAAAATGATGGAATCACACCGTATTTTATAAAGATGAATCATAGTATTGTAGGGTTCTTATTACTACTGGAACGTCCATTTTTGAAGAAAGAAAACGACTTTGGCATTAATGATATTTTCATATTGAATCAATACAAGGGAAAAGGAATCGGCAAACAAGTTATTGAGAATTTACTAGAAGAGAAACGAGGACAGTATTTCGTTATCGAACTTATAAAAAACGTACCAGCTGTTACGTTTTGGAAGAAAGTATATAGAGAGCTAAACATTAAATTTGATGAACGAAAACAAATAATTGATGATGAAGAATGCCTCGTTCAAACGTTTAAAATATAATGAAATAAGTACTCCTAGTATATTACTTTGAAATTTAACTTTATCCCGCTATTCGCCGGGCAGTAAGACCCCCATCTCAAAATTCAGCGAAAGCAAAGAAGTTAGGTGGGGGATGAAGAAAACCCCCACTGATTAAAGTTTCACTTTATTGTGAATATACCGTTTACCCTTGAAAAGATAGTACGTTTCGCTTATATTGTCATATAGTATTTATTTTTTAATAGAGCAATGAACGAATCAGGGGGCACAGTATGGCAATTAACATGAACACAATCGAAGAATGGATTGCTGAATCAAATACAAGAAACGAAGAAGACTTAGGTAACGTTGTTGAAGAGATGAAAGAAGTATGTGTCGGACTTGATAACGCGACATTAATTTATACGAAAAACGTATTTTGTTTCGGTAAGAAAGTAGAAGTATTGTTCTTCTTCCAAGATCACGTCGTTATCGGAGAAGAGAAGGAAGAGTATATAGAGATTGAAAAACTAAAGTATGATGATATTACAAATAGTAACTTAAAAACAAATGATAAAAATACAACGTTAGAATTAAAGTTTGCTAACGGGAAATCTATCAGTTTAGACAGTCTGAATGATAACTACGGTACGAAAAATTGGTTATTTGCAAGACAAATTAAGAGTATTTTTAAATTAATCTAGTAAAAAAGCAGGCCTTGAAGGGTCTGCCTTTTTACTTATTTCCTATTACGCAAAGGCACCCTCTTTCTTCATAACATTTCACGTTTGTAAATCCCGTCTTATAAAAAAGGTTTACTAATTCTTCGGTCGTCTTAAATTTATCCATATGATATTGAATTTTGAAAGTTTCAGCGACTAGTAAAAAGGATCCGTTCAGTTTTAAGATGCGAAATACTTCTTTCATATCGTGTTCAAAATCGGGCCAAAAGTAATGAGTTTGAAAGGCAGTAATGAGATCGAAGAAGTTCGTATTGTATGGAATAGAGGACACGCTTGCCTGATGAATGATTATTTTTTCTGTTTTTACATCCTTCATATTGGTTTTCTTTGAGTTTTCAACAGCCTGTTCTGAATAGTCAATGCCGTATATTTTTCCGTGGGGAGTTCGTTTTGAAAGAGTCTGTATGGTTTTACCACCCCCACAACCAATATCTAAAATAACTGCATCTTCACGTATATGTATTTTTTGTAAGGCCCAATTTGTTAGTCTCGTATGCGCAGCATTCATAATGCAAAGCATAGAGGAACCAATTGTCCCGCGAGGATTTTTCGCTTGTTTGATTAATCTTTGTAAAATACTCAATTCAAACTCTCCTTTTATATAAGAATATGTATTTATTTCGCTTTTAATAATCTAACTCCTTCAAAAAAAGCACACCATTAATCGGCGTGCTTCTAATTATGCAAGGACCCTTTTAGCCAATTCCGCGCCCGATACGCCCCAACCGGAATTTGAATGAGTGAAGTTTCATTTCTGGCATCAATCCCGTACAATTGATCACATGAATTTGTATCAAAACTGAGTAAAGGATGACCACCCATTCCCATAGCGGTCGCAGCTGAAACAAGTTTATGAACGAGTATACCAGCTTCCATTTGGTGAATGCGATATCCTCTATAGCCTAATGTATTTGTATAGTAATCTTTCTTTCCGACTACATGTAAGCAAAGCGGTGCTTGAAAAAGGTTTACGTTATCCATCGTCATACTGGATTGCAGAGAATAACGAAGGTCTCCGTGCCTTATGGGCTGTATGGAATGCGTTTTACTGTTATAAGCGTAAGCACCGTTTTCAATGTCTTTTACGTTATAAAAACATCCATATAATGAGACTCGTGCGTTTTTATTTAAATATTTGCCATCAAGGTCGTTGTAATAAGGGAAGGAGAGGCTCGCTTCTTGGAGTAGAGTAGCGAGCTCGACTGCATCCCATTTCGTTAAAATGAAATCAGAATCAGGTGAATATCGTTTTTTACAAAGTTGTAAGAAATCATATGATAAACGCTCTGCTTGCGGTAGATGCACAGTATGCGAACTATATTGATAATTTTCTGCATGTGTTAACGTTTGAAAGTATTCGGTGGATTCGACCATAGATGCCGCGTTTGTTTTTTTTATCATCGGATAGTCATCTACATGTTTTGAACGAACGAAATGCTCATGTATTAACGGCGGGATTTGTTGCAACAAGTCATGAGAAGTAACTGTTTTATTTTCACGATGATTGTTGTGAAACCAATCTGCACTTGGTTCTGTACTTAAAGGAAGAACAGCATACACACTTTCTTCACCTTCTGACAGTCCAAGTAAATGATTCATTGCCCGGTCTAGAAACTGAAAATACACACCATTTGTATAACCGAATTGTTTTGCGCATTCAAGCAATTGCCCGATTAGAACACCACTATCTAATCCTTGCAGACGATACGAAAAGTTATTGTATTTAAAGAAGTTTTTCCAAAACATAGTGGATACAAATGCAGCACCAAAACAAGAATGTATGTTGCAACGATTGCCGAGTGCTTCTGTAAGATAAGAATCAAAATTTCCTTCGCGAAGTAAGATAAGACGGTGATGCGCGGCGTCGTAATGGTAAATGCCGTCTGGATAATGATCAATTTTTAAATACATATATAATTCATTTGGATATAAAGCACCCCCAGAAGGGATGAATCTTCGAAATAGAGTCGTTGTTTTATTATTTTCTAGGTTAGTAGTAGGCTGACATAATTGTGTTAAACCAAATGAGTACCAAAGATAATGACCGATTTCCTCTAAGTTAGGTTTAGTAGAAGAATTCCGCAAATTTAATGGGATTTCTAAAGAGAGAGGGATGACTGGTAAATTTCGATATAATTTATAAGGAAGTGGTGCGTCTTCCCAATCAGTCTCTTTATCGGACGACATAATTTCATTAATAGAAAAATGGAGATGATGTAAAAAAGTATCCAGTTGCATCAAAATTCCCCCTCGCTATGAATTATGGAAACGGATGCGGGTGTGGATTTAAACATTCATTCGTTAAAGGCTCAGCCCTATATCCAAGTGTCATCGGTACGGTATACACTCTATCCAGTCCTGTAACCCGAGTGAGATGGTGGCCAAACGTCATCGGTAACATGCCTGGAATAATGACTTTTACACAATGTAAGCCGTTCTTTTCTATAAGGGGGACCGTTTGATCTACAACAATTACTTCAAGTCCAGATTGATGTAACCTGTTTAAAAGTTGATGAAGATCAGATGTTAAATCCATATCAAATGATTGTAATGCATTCATTTCTTGGAACGTTTGCACCGGAGCATCTTCACGTAAAAGGAAGTGAAGACGTTCTTCCGCTTCTTTCAATCCGTACAGCATACTATGATCTTCCATGTTATTAACGAGGTAAGGATCTTGTAAGCAGTTTTCATAATGCTCTCTTTTTTGTGTGAGCTCATCGTCTGTTATAAGTAACATGCCTGCTATTTCGTGAATTGCACTCTTTAGAGCTCGGATTGGGTCTAAATGAGAGCCTCCTGCACAAACAACGTTCATTCCATTTTCACGCGTATTTTTTGCAATGACCCATAGGCCCGGGATACCATGTTCCATCGTCGCATTAAAAGCATGTAATTCATACCCGGTAATCGTGTGTAACCGCTGGATCATTAATTGTAATTCCGTATCATTTGCTGAACTAAGATCAAGGCGGGGAAGAGGTAATTCGGCATACCAAGTGAGCAAAAAGGCGTCACGCTCTACAATTTCTAAAATGCCGTGAAAAATTGCCTCTTCTAAACTACCACCAATCGCACATCCATTTGATGTTTCATATACGAAAGCATCTCGTTGACCAAGGCTATAATAAGCGATTGATTCTGGAACTAAAAGTGGCTGGCTTTGTGATAAAGAGTATCCCCATACCCAGTTTTGCTCATAATCAGGATCAAACGGCTTAAATGGAAAACTATCACGATTGTAATGTTCATTTGTATGCACACCGAGTGTGAGGGGATTCAGTGCAATATGCTCCAGCTCATGAAAACTACCATGCACATTTGGCTTTTTCCCACGAGGCGACATACCGCAATATCGTTCTAATCCTTCTAAAATAGCGGTTGCTTCACTAAGTGCGAATGAATGAGTTCGGCCCGCGACACCTTCATTTCCGAACAGTAATGGCATGTTTATAATGACATCAGCAAACGGTAATAAAGAATGTTGCATTTGGCCGTTTAAAATACCAGTCCGGTAATCTAAATAGTCTCTCGTTAAAAATGTGTTTAGCTCATGAATGGAACGACAGCGATACGTTTCAGTACTCGTTTTCAAACTTGGTTGTAAAGAAATTTGCGCTGCATCTGCTGTATCGTCAGACAAATTGCTGCATACCGGACAGAGAGGGTCTGGAAGAAACGAATGCCGGGTACATTGTAACGTTTGTAAGTCCAGTAAAATGAGTTCATTGTCTATAGAAGAATGTTTGTTAGTTAATATCTTCTCTGTTTCAGCATGAATGAGCTGGCACATTTGTAACATTCCATTTTGGGTGGCGCGTACATCACGCCTCGTCACGTTCTCTGCTTTTAATGCATATTTTCGTTGTAGTTCCCACATTTCTTTTTGATCAAAGCCAGCTATAAACCGGCGTCCATCAGCGCAGTGGGAACATCCAGTTGTAAAAGGCTTCACGAAAGGACCGATAACACCTTCACCAAACGAAGTAAACGCGCGAAGCCACGGAATATGATTTGAGCGAAAGATAAGCTCAGCATCATGATGTACGGAAGAAGGAGACCCGTCATGTAAGACGAGAGCAAGATGAATGTTTTCAGGGAGAGCTTCTGTAATTGTATGCTGGCGGATGAGTGAATATTGCTTACACAATTGCTCATGTACATATTCTGTGAGTAGGCCATCTCCTATAAGTAATATGTTTTGAGTCATTGGTCATCCTCCTTTGCAATTAATACCCCATATACACCGTCTAAGTTGTCTCTTAAAAATGACTCAATAGCTAAATCAAAAACGAATGGATAAAAATTGTTTTCCGCTAAATTTTGCAAGGCAACTTGTAAAGACTGTACGCCTGGAATTTCTTCCTCTTCTTGTATTGCTACTCTAACAGAATCCGTACTATATAAAACGATGGATGATTCTGGTAACATATTAGCTTTATAAGGAATCTCTTCATTTTGAATATGAAGGAGTGCTTGTTGCAGAGCATTTCTTAACGCGAGTGTTATATTAATATTGGCCGCACCATACCATCTATCATTTATACCGATCCAAACGACAGGAAAACCAAGTAACTCCTTACTCATTCCTACTTTAGGTATTTCATGAATTGTAGAGAGAGCATCGTAGTAAAACCTGCAATGTTTATCATAAATTTCGGTTAAATCAAGCTCTGTAATCTCCTCTAGCATATGTGATTGGCGTTCATATAACTTATTATTTAAATGTTTTTGTAGTGCTCGGTATACACCTTCTGTCATCGTTTCCCCAGCACCAATACCGATATCAGTATGTTCGGGGATAAGACGATGAATCATTTCAGCTACATATATTTCAACTCCTGTTAAACCAGCTTCACGGCGTGCTTCATTATGAGTTAATCCACCGCAAGCTATAGTAGGAAGAGGAGAGGTAGGTCCGTCTGATAATGGATTTGCAACTTGAATATAGCACTGTGATAAAGGTAATTGGTGTAAATCTTGTTCATCCCACATGTGGAATATGCCAGCTTCTTTAGAAGTTAACGTATCAAAAAAACGAAAAAGTTCAGTTGAAGTATATTGTCCGGAACGATGGGCAAGGTTTTCTTGAAGATTTTGCACCGTATCAATTGTAAAGATTTCATCGGTTGCGAGAAGATGTTTTATGAAAGGGTGCCACTTTCCTTCAAGTGTTTCCAAGTTTAATAAAAAGAATTGAGGATTATGCTGCCTGTGTGAATCTTCAGCGACATGTTTAAATAACTCAAAAACGATAATATTTGCTAACATTGCAGATGTAATTGGTGAGAAAGGTTCAGATGGATTTTCACTTTGTAAAGTAGTTTCGTGTAGACGATGCCAAGCTGATTCCCAGCATTCTTCACGGTCCGCAGTTACGACAGGTCCAGCTAAACCAATTCTTGATAAGAAAATAGCTGGTATGAAATTTTTCTTAAACTCTCTACAAATAGTATGGATTGCTCTTAAACTTTCAATATCTCCATTTTGGGAAACGTATAAAATCCAGTCGAAAGGCTCGAATACTTCATGTAAAGGAAGATCAATTGTAATATCTATTTCTTGAATAAGTACATTGCTATCATTTGCATATGCACGTTCGCTTAGTTCATGAATTCGATCGTAGTTTGTTTCAGCACGATCTGTAACAAGATAATGAAATGTAGGTAAACCAGATTCTAATAAAGACGAAACTAGTGAAGTAAGCATATCGCCAGAACCAATTATAAGCACATTTGCTGCGCGGTACGTTTCGAATTTTAACGCGCCTGAATGGGAATCAGCTTCTAAAAACTCAATTTGCGAAGCATACCTGTCGAGTAATGCACTGTTTAATTCGTGGGGAGCATCTTGGCTTACATCACGAACGAAACCATTTTCATATAAAATCTCTCCAATTTCAAGTACACGATTTTGATAGGGGAGAGGGAGACCATCGGTTATTTCTGTCAAAGAATGATTACCGTTAAACATAGGCATTAATTTCTCAATCCAGTCATAAATTCCATCACCATCCATACGGAATGAACTGGAGTTATTTCGAAAGTAAACACCCCCGTTTGAATCGGGGAGGAAGAAAGTATCCTTATTTGCTTTAAGTTTTGCATGAACTGGAAGGTTATTCATGTTTATCCCCCTTACGTTTTAGGCATACATTATTAGTCTATGTAGTGTGATTTGTCCCGTATGAACATAATGAAAAAAGGCTGTAGAATGATTCATTCTACAGCCTTTAATAGATTAATAATCTATCAACCTTCTAATAATAATGATTTTGGATCTTCAAGCATATCTTTAACAGCAACAAGGAAGCTAACTGCTTCTTTACCATCAACAATACGGTGATCGTAAGATAGTGCAAGGTACATCATTGGACGGTTTTCCATACGCTCGTTATCGATCGCAACTGGACGTACTTGGATTTTATGCATCCCTAGAATACCTACTTGTGGACTATTTAGGATTGGTGTCGACATTAGAGAACCGAACACGCCACCGTTTGTAATCGTAAATGTACCACCTTGTAGCTCTTTTAATGAAAGTTTATTATCGCGTGCTTTCAGACCTAAATTACGAATCTCGCTTTCAATTTCAGCGAAGTTCAATTGGTTAGCATCGCGTACAACTGGAACAACTAATCCATCTGGAGCTGCTACTGCAATACCGATATCATAGAATTTTTTAATGATAAGCTCGTCGCCTTGAATTTCAGCATTTAATAATGGGAACTGTTTTAATGCTGCAACAACTGCTTTTGTGAAGAATGACATAAAGCCAAGACGTACATCATGTTTTTTCTCGAAAGCATCTTTGCGTTCTTTACGTAATTCCATGATTGCACTCATATCAACTTCGTTAAATGTAGTTAACATTGCAGATGTTTGTTGAACTTCTACAAGACGTTTTGCAATTGTTTGACGGCGGCGGGACATTTTCACACGCTCAACTGGTTTTTCGAATTCAGTTTTTGCAACTGGAGCCGGACTTTGTTTTGGAGCAGCTGGTGCTTCTTTTGGCGCTGCAGCGTGAGCTTGTACATCATGTGGTCTCACACGTCCAAGTGGATCTGTGCTACGTACGTCGTTTAAGTCGATCCCTAATTCGCGAGCCATTTTGCGAGCAGCTGGTGATGCGATAGGACGATTTGTATTTGGTAAACCTTGCAACGCTTTATTTTGTTCAGCACTTGGAGCTGCTGCTTTCGGTGCTTCAGTAGTTTCTTGTTTTGGTTGCTCATTAGCCGGAGCAGGTGTACTTACTGCAACTGCTGCGCCGTTTGCGTCTAAAATTGCGATAGTAGCGCCAACTTCAACTGTATCTCCAGGTTCGCCTAGTAACTTCGATACAATACCTGAATCTTCTGCAATGATTTCTACATTGACTTTGTCAGTCTCAAGCTCAACAACGCTGCCACCTTTCTCAACTTTGTCGCCTACGTTGATAAGCCATTGTGAAATAGTTCCTTCTGAAATAGATTCTGCAAGCTCAGGTACTTTAATTTCGATCATTTTAAATGTCCTCCCCTTATTTGCCTAACGGTGTGTTTTGTTTTCTTTAATCTTCGGTAATCTCCATTTGTTAGCCCGGCTGTGGCAGACTATCTGCCACAGCTGAGCCTGAAAAACTCATTGTTACTTTCAGTTGCTGAAAACTTCAATTTCTTGTTTATCTTGACGGAAGTTGTACTTCACATCTAAAGCGTGTGCAACGATTAATTCTTGCTCAGCTTTGTGAGCGAATGGATCGCCACCAGATGGGCTAGAACGATCCGGGCGTCCAATGTAACCTGTTTTCACGTTATCCCCAGCTAGTTCGAACAGAATTGGAGCCATGTAATGCCATGCGCCCATATTACGAGGTTCTTCTTGAACCCAAATGATTTCTTCTAAGTTTTTAAAGCGTTTAATAATAGATTGAACTTTTTCAGCAGGGAATGGGTACAACTGCTCGATACGAACCATATGAACTTCATCTAGGCTGTACTCATGCTTACCACTCTCGATTTCTGCTGCTAAGTCAATTGCCATTTTACCTGTACTTAAAACAAGACGTTTTACTTTGTTTGGTTTCGCACCAAGGTTTCCTTGTTCTAAAGCAGGTTGGAAACGTCCTTCACTTAACTCACTACCTGTAGAAAGTGTAAGTGGGTGACGTAATAAGCTTTTCGGCGTCATAATTACTAATGGCCGAACCGCCTCTGTTCCTAAGATAGATGCTTGACGGCGCAAGATATGGAAGTATTGTGCTGCGCTCGTTAAGTTTGCAACTGTCCAGTTGTTCTCAGCAGCTAATTGTAAGAAACGCTCTGGACGTGCACTAGAATGCTCCGGTCCTTGACCTTCATAACCGTGTGGTAATAGAAGAACTAGACCTGATTTTTGACCCCATTTCGCTCTTCCTGCTGAAACATATTGATCAAATAATGCTTGCGCAGTATTTGAGAAGTCACCGTATTGAGCTTCCCACATCACAAGAGTTTCTGGAGCAAATACGTTGTAACCATATTCGTAACCAACAACAGCAGCTTCTGATAACGGACTGTTATGAACAGAGAATGATGCGTTAATGTTCGGTAAACGATGTAATGGTGAATATGTTTCGTTTGTATCAGTATCGTGTAATACGATATGACGATGCGCAAATGTACCACGCTGTGAATCTTGACCAGTTAAACGAATTGGCGTACCTTCTTGCAAAATAGAAGCGAATGCTAAAGATTCAGCAAGTGCCCATTCAATTTTACCGTTCTCTTCCAGAGCATCTTTACGGCGCTCAAGAATTTTCTTCACTTTTGGATATACGTTAAAGCCTTCAGGCCAAGATAATAGTCCTTCATTAATTGCACGAAGCGAGTCAATTGAAACACCAGTGTCAATTGGCTGGATTCCTTTTGCAACAACCTCTGGAACTTTAACGTGAATTGTTGCAGCACTCGTATCAGCTGGTGGCACTTGTGCGTATTCAGCCTTTAATTCCTCTTGCATAAACTGAGTAATTGTTTCAACCTCATCTGCATTCAGAACACCAGCAGATTGTAATTGATCTGCATAAATTGCTCTTACAGTTGGGTGGTTTTTAATTTTTTTGTACACTTGTGGTTGCGTAACTGCTGGATCATCCATTTCGTTATGACCATATCGGCGGTAACCGATTAAATCGATTAAGAAGTCCTTTTTGAACAGCGTACGATATTGAATCGCAAGGTTTGCAGCAGCAAGACAAGCTTCCGGATCATCAGCGTTCACGTGAACAATCGGAATATCGAAACCTTTTGCAAGGTCACTTGAATATTTAGTAGAACGAGAATCATAGCTATCAGTCGTAAAGCCGACTGCATTATTTGCGATAACATGAATAGTTCCGCCAGTTTGGTATGCATTCAATCTACTTAAGTTCAATGTTTCAGACACAACACCTTGACCAGGGAATGCAGCATCACCATGAACTAAAATTACGAATGACTTTGTAGTATCTTGTTCTGGAAGACCAGATTTTTTACGATTCTCTTGAGCTGCACGTGCGAAACCTTCAACAACAGGGTTAACGAACTCAAGATGACTCGGGTTATTTGCTAATGTAACACGGGTGCTAACTTCTTCATTACCAACGACTTGTTCTCTACCTAAATGGTATTTCACGTCGCCAGTCCAGCCAGCATTTGCCACTGCGCCTTCTATTTTTGCATGTTTGAACTCAGCAAACATGTGACCATATGGCTTTTCTAGTACGTGAGCGAGTACGCTTAGACGACCACGGTGAGCCATACCAATCATGACATCTTCAACGCCGCCTTTAGCACCTTCTGAAACAATTTCATCTAGTACAGGTACAAGCATATCAACGCCCTCTATTGAGAAACGTTTTTGACCAACGAATGTTTTATGCAAGAATTGCTCGAAACCTTCAACAGCAGTTAAACGTTTTAAAAGAGCAGTTCGTTTTTTATTTGATAATGGTTGACGCAATGAATTTGATTCCACCATTTGATGCAACCACGCGCGTTCTTCACTATCTTGTATATGTGAGAATTCATAAGCTAAAGATTTTGTATAAACGTCTTTCAATCTATGAATTACATCAAGTGCAGTGTGAATACCCTCTGGTGCATCTTGCCATACTGTTTTAGCTGGAATCGCTTTCAAATCAGCATCGCTCAGTTCGTTCATTGTTTTCTCGATAAGAGATTGCCCATTTGCAGCATCTTCCATCGGATTGATGTGAGCCAACGTATGCCCGAAAGAACGAATCTGTTCAACAAGTTGAACGACTTTAAGAATCTTTTCAATGTTCCCTGTGTTTTGAGGAGAAAAATGTGTTGCTGTGTTGTCCCCTGTTACGACATCATCTTGAAACGAAGGAGCTCCAAAAATTTCAAAAAGCTCTTGTAATTCCGGATCAACAGAACCTGCTCCAGTTACGTAAAGATCATACTGTTCAATAACATAACCAAGGTTCGGACCATGGAACTTGGCCCAAGGGTTTGTCGTTGTATTCTTCCTCGTCATTTGTTTAAACCTCCCAATGCATATAATCCTTTTCCTATCCAAAAAGGTGCATTTTGCTCTTTTTCAATAATTGATGAAATAATAATTAATGTAAATGTTTTTCTTTAATCTTATGTTATTACAATAATTTACATAATACCAAACACTATTACTTATCTGTTTTGTAAAAAAACATTCACAATAACTTATCACCCAAGTTAATCTTTCATGTTATAAAGTAATTTTACAGAAAAATGGGGTGGATATATTTGGTATACCTACATTAATAACTATAATTGTTGAATTTAAATATAAGTATAACTATCAGAATGTTTCGATAAAATCGGGTTCGAATTATGTATATTGAAATAATAAGCGCTTTCATTGATATTATACAACAATATAACGGAATATAGTATAAAAAATAAAAAATTATGAATTTACCATAAACTTTATATCGATAGTGTTAAATATTGAAAGGAAAATGAAGGATTTCTACAAAAAAAGTGGCTATACATAAAAAATGCTTCATAAACCGTTAGTTTCTATAAATATGGCGAAAAACAACGTAAAAATAATAGCGCACATCACCCAATAAAGAGAAGAATGAAATATTTTAAAAGGATAAAACAAATATGGAGATATTAAATTTTCACAAAAGCGGGGAGGAAATATAATAACGGCTATATACATTGTTCCATGTTTCATTTCAAAATAGACGTGCTGAATTTGAAAAAATTTCTTCTATATAAAGTGAAACTTTAATCAGTGTGGGTTTTGTCCATCCTCCACTGATTATTAGTTGAACCAATCGGGCATTAACGGGCAGTTATCTCCCACCTAACTTTCTCGCATCCGCCGAATTTTGAGGTAGGAGTCTTACTGCCCGTTAATACGGGATAAATAGAATGCAAAATAATTCAAAAGAATGTAAAGGAACCTTGACGTAAAGTTTCCTTTACATTTATACTCGATATAAGGGAGGAGGGAGAAATTTCCTTGGAAAATAAAATGGTTGAATACCGAAAAAAATTTGGACTATCTCAAGAAAAATTGGCTGAGAAACTTGGAGTTTCCAGACAAACCATTATCTCGATTGAAAAGGGGAAATATGATCCATCACTTCCGTTAGCATTTGAAATAGCGAAAACATTTCAGACAACGATAGAACATGTATTTATTCATGAAGGAAAAGAAGAGGGGGAGAAAGGATGAATTATTCACAAAAGTACTTTGTAATTATGGGAATTATTTTTCTGTTTATGAGTGGATTTATGGTACTAACGGGCGTAATGACACATTCCGCACCGCCGGCTATAACTTATCCATTGCTTGCAATGATGATTATGAGTTTCTGCCTAAGCTACTTGCACCCGCAATTTAAAGAAAAAGATGAGCGAATGAAACTCATTCGTTACAAAGGAATGTTCGTGACATTTTTTGCATTAACAGCATACTATCTTCTTTTCTCTATCGGCTTAAACTTAAAAGTAATTACACTATCTGCGGTTGAACTATTAAACATATTAATGGCACTTACGATGAGTACAGTCTTTATAGCGTTTGTTGTTTTATCGAAAAGATATTAAGATGTAAGAGAGAAAGGAAGATTAACAAATGCAAATGATGTACGCTTTTGGTATGGGGCTTGTTTTATTTTTAGCGGTGTTCCTATTTATTCGTAAAGACGTCCAAGGTGGAACGTTAACGAAAAGAGGATTTTATAAAATGATCGGCTGTTTAGTTGTTATGTTTATAGCGATTATCGTAATGATCGTTTTAATTAATAAAACATTATAGAATTTAAAAACGGAACCTTACTTTACAGTAAGGTTTTTCTATTTGAAAAATAAAACAAAAATTACCATAAAATCCATTTACTATCTATTCTGTATATTATATAATCCAATAAAATGATAGGTAAGGAGAATAGTATATGAATAAAAAAGCTATCTTCTTTATAGCAGTATGTCTACTACTTATAGCTAGTATTACTTACATAATATGCAACAAACGAGAACATGTACCACCTATATTAGTATGGGAGGGCCAGGAATACTACATTACGAATGAACCTGCCAAAGCAGAAGAAGTCGGACAAAAACTTGGCGAAGTAACAAAGAAAATTGAAACAAGCAAACAGCCTACTAAAGATAGTGAATCCAACATATTACAAGAAAAAACAGAAGTATTTGAAATGATTTTAGAAGAAGAGGATGAAAGGCGCCACATACTCGTAAAAGAACCTAATAGTGAAGAATATAGAGTAGCAAGGCCGATGCTAAAACAAGTACTATAATAATGAAGAAACAAATTTTTAATAGAGAGTAGTGGGCGTTATGGGATGGAAAGCAGGAGCCTTTGAAAAAATAGAAACGAATGATTTATCTATTGAGCAGCTTATAAATACATTTAAGAAACAAAACTTAAATGGTGGAGCAGTAATAAGCTGTTTTAAAGTACATAACGAAAATTTTTTCAAAGAAATACCTTATGAAATAGACAGATACAAGCACTTTTTCAAAAAAATCTTCAACTCTTTAGATATAATCAATAACTTAGAGGAATTAAAAATACATACATCAGAAAAATATAAGTTTCAATTTGAATATAATAGCGCGGTAATGCTTGATGGGAGTATCGCATTTCAAATTATAAGAGGAGGAGCATATAAATACTTTCCGGAGAGAATGGTAGTCGCGAAGCAATTAGCGAGCGAGGTATGCCAATACATGTTCCAAGATCGTTATGAGGATATTATAGTGTTTGAGAGTCAAAGCCCTTGGACAGATTGGTTTTACGATGTTGCATGGGATAATACTTGGATGGTGTTAGATAGTAAAGAGCATAAAATGTGGCTAATTTGCGCTACGGATACGGATTGATAGATGAAGAGCCTTGTAGAAATGCTACAAGGCTCTTCATCTTTTGGGAAAGAATAGAAAACAAATCGTATAAATTTTATACTGAAAAATATTTGTAATGTAAGTTTTATACTATTTTATAATGATGGCTTACTAGCAAAGAAAAGAAAAGGTAAGAGGAGAATGAACGTGAAAAAGGTAAAGAAATTATTGCTGTTAATGATGGTAGTAGGATTAACAGTTGGTGTTCTAGCGGGATGTGCAAATCCGAAAGATACTGCTGAAGAATTTTTAACAGCAATACAAAAAGGTGACTTAGAAAAAGCTCGTACATTTGTTGAAAGTGACAAAGAGTTTAGTAAACTAAATGAAAAAACAGATGATGCTGACGGAAAAGCAATGCTAAGCGCAATTACGAAGGGCTTTAAATTTGAAAAGCTAGAAGAAGTATCAAAAAAGGATGACAAAGCAGAAGTTAAAGTGAAAGTTACATCTGTTGATCTATCTGTTGCTGTAACAAAAGCAATGGGAGAAGTTATGCCAATGGCTTTCGCTAGTGCCTTTAGTGAAGACAAAGAGAAATCTGAAAAGGTAATAGAAAAAACGATGACATCAGCGATCATCAAACACTTATCAGATAAAGAAGCAATAATGGCAACTCGTGAAGTTACATTGAACTTAAAGAAAGACAAAGATGGTGACTACAAAATTGTTGCTGATGACAACCTACAAGAATTGTTATTTGCTAATGCGAAGTCTTTGGAGAAGATGTTTGGTGGGAAGTAATTAAATGGCAAGATTTTTAGTTTTTATAAGAAGTAACTTGGATAAAAAGAGACACCATATCACCTAATAGGTTGATATGGTGTTTTTTTATGACCCCGGAGAGGCTCGAACTCACGACCTCCACCCTGTCAAGGTGGCGCTCTCCCTGCTGAGCTACGGGATCTTCAAAAATGCTTATGTAATAGCATCTTTAATCATTATGCTAAAGCAATTATATATAATTAACTGAAATTTTACAATATTTTTATAGTAATCTGTTAAAGGTAAAGTATTTGGAATCACGCTAGTAGTGTATTCGGGAATATATATAAGAAGAGACTTTAATAGCAATCGGGTTTTGAATAAAGCGGCTATGTTATGTTTTCCGATACCAATCCAAAGGTCCTTCATCACTCAAATCAACTAGAAAAGGGAGTAAGAAGTGTAAAGGTAAGCTTATAAGTTCAGGCATAGCGTTCAATGTTTTCTTTGATAGATATTGTCTTCCAAAACAATACGGACAATCTTTTTCAAATGTTATGAGTATCGACCATACATCTTTTACTTTCCACTTCGTTTTACAATACGTACAACGCGCCATGGAGTTCCTCCTCATTTTAAGGTATTTTCTAATATATTCCATTTAATTGTACTAAAGTCAAGTATATTTAGTGTGATAAAATGTAAGTTGGTCTGTTTTTTTATATGGATGTATTCCGTAATTTATGACTAAATGAATGTAGTGTGAGGGTTATATAATAAGAGATTTTCATTTTTAATATGCAAATTGGCCAATATATCCTTTTTACAATTTTCAAGAAATCATGTATAAAAGAAGTACAAGATATTTATAAATATTCAGGAGTAGAGGGAGAATAATTGTAATGGTAAGAAAAACGTTCAAGATGCGTGTGTCTAAAAATAGAACGATTTCGATTGATGGCTCGATTCTTGATGTGGATGTGACACATGATGAGTTTTTGCAAGAGTTCGTTGAGTGGGTCGATTCTAAAGGTTGGTCATTTATGGGTATGACGGATGAGATTACGCCTGAGGAAGCTAGTCAAAAGTTAATAGATTCGTTGATTGATGAGAAGGATAAGAAAGAGTAATTCCTTCTTATTTTTTATTGTATATTTATGTTCCTTATCGTAAAAGTGTGATATAGTAAAAAATAGTGAATATTCTTCCAATTTAATACAAATTGCGTATGGATTGGTAGAGTTATTTTATAGAATGTGAAAGTAAAGTGAAAAGGGAGAGTCATATGGTAAATTTTAAGAAAATTTCGGTTTTTATTATGGTTATTTGTTTATTTTTTTTGACACCTATGACGTTATATGCTGAGACGAATGTTGGAATAAATCCGGAGCAAGTGGCACCTCCACCTGCGGAAGGGCCGAATGTTTTTAGTCAGTTTGCAACTACGATTGATGCGAAAACAGGAGATATGTTGTACGACAAAAATGCACATCATCGTGCGTTCCCTGCTAGTATGACGAAAGTGTTAACGGCGATTTTACTGATGGAGCATACGAAGCCAGAGGATCAATTTACGTTTTCACAATTAGCATTAGATCAAGAGAAGAGTAATTATCAAATTGAGTTTCAACCTGGTGAGACTATTAATAGAAATACTGCACTTATGATTTTAATGGTGTTGAGTGCGAATGATGTGTCGTATGCGATTGCGGAGCGTATTGGAGGAAGTGTTGAAAATTTCGCTAATATGATGAATGAAAAGGCGAAGCAATTAGGGGCTAAAGATAGCCATTTTGTAACGCCAAATGGATTGCATGATCCCAATCATTATACGACGCCATATGATATGGCGATGATTACGAGAGGCGTGCAAAAGTATCCTGAAATTTTACAAGCGATGAATACGAAAAGAACGACGGTTACGACATCTACGCAAACAGTGTCTATTTTTAATAAGTCTACTTATTTTGAAAATCCGTATAGTATTGGTGGTAAGACAGGATTTACGAATGAAGCGCGCAATACGCTCGTTTTATTAAATGAGAAGGATGGAAATCGTATTATAAATGTAGTAATGGCTTCTCAAAGACCTGAAATTTATGAAGATTTGAAGCAGATGGCGGAATATTCTTTTGGGCAATTTACGAAGCAAACTGTACTAGATAAGCATAGTTGGCATCAAAAGACAACGTATTTAAATAAAGATGTTGATTCTGAATTGGAAAAAAGTGCTGAGCTTATGCTAAAGAAAGATGAAGGGAAAAATGTAAAAACGGCTTTTCGGGTTAATTCAGTGGATAAAGAGGCTTTGTACCAAAAAGGAATTCATCGCGGTGAAGTAGTTGGTGCGGTAGATATTATAAAAAATAATCAAACGATTGCGACTGTAAATGTTCTTTCAAAAGAAGAGGTTACTTTTGTGATGCCTAAAAAAGATACAGTTGCACCTGAAGTAAAGGAATCCAATATGAAAGTGATAAGTGTTGGAATAGGTGCGATTTTATTATTTGGAGCCATTTTATATGTAGTGCTACGCCGAAATAAACAAGGAATGAAATCAGAAGAGAAATAAATTGTTAGTATAGAGACTGTGATGAGGTTTTGTCACGGTCTTTTTTGTATGTATTTTAAAAGTTATTTAACTAATAATTGTAAATTTTCTTATTGCATTTCTGTATTGTTCGTTATATTATTTAATTGTGTTCTTGTTAAAGAACGGAGATGGATATTGCATACTTCAAATAATATAAAACAACGGAGAGGGAGAGAGACGATGAAATTAATTTGGAAGGTGATTAGCAACGTTATCTCATTTGTTTTATTTGCGGTAATGGTTTGTTTAGCTTTTGTAGTTATT
Source organism: Bacillus sp. NP247 (assembly GCF_018966865.1). Taxonomy (NCBI): domain Bacteria; kingdom Bacillati; phylum Bacillota; class Bacilli; order Caryophanales; family Bacillaceae; genus Bacillus; species Bacillus sp. NP247. The sequence continues at coordinate 3,929,590 of NZ_CP076653.1, forward strand.
TCTTCAAAAGCGAGTGGCGGGGATCCAACAGTGATGGGATATCAATTTAAGAGCGTTCTTTCAGGATCGATGGAACCAACATTTTTAACAGGATCAATCATTGCGATAGAGCCAACGAAAGATGGTTCTAAATATAAAAAAGGTGATGTTATTACGTTTAAAGAGAAAGATGACAAAATTATCACTCACCGTATTATCGGTGTGAAAGATACAAATGGAAAAGTAATGTATGAAACAAAAGGCGATAACAACAACGGACCAGATTTAGCACCAGTACTTGCAGAGAATGTAATCGGGAAGTATGCAGATATTACAGTTCCATACGTTGGTTATGGACTGAATTATGCGAGTTCAAAAGCGGGAGCAGCATTACTTCTCATTATTCCAGGAGTCTTTTTACTTGGCTATTCCGCAATTTCTATTTTGGGCGCTATTCGTAGCATTGACGGAGAAAAGAAAGATAAAAAAGTAGAACAATCCGTCTAGTTCGTTTGGTTATACTTTCCGTTTAGGAAGTTAACAAATATATATATATTAAGGGGATATGGACATGACTTTAAAGAAAAAATTAGGAATGGGTATCGCATCAGCAGTATTAGGAGCAGCATTAGTTGGTGGAGGAACATTTGCATTCTTTAGCGACAAAGAAGTGTCAAACAATACATTTGCAGCTGGTACACTTGATTTAGCGGCAAACCCATCGACAGTTGTTGATGTATCGAATTTAAAGCCTGGCGATACAATTAAAAGAGATTTTAAACTAGAAAATAAAGGCTCTTTAGACATCAAAAAAGTTTTACTAAAAACAGATTACAAAGTAACCGATGCGAAGGGCGACAATAAAGATGATTTTGGTAAACATATTAAAGTAACATTCTTAAAGAATGTAGATAAACATGAAACAATTGTAAAAGAAACAACGCTAGATAAATTGAAGGGTGACACACTTACAGCGGTAGACAATGATTTATCTGCTTGGTTCTGGGATGAAAAAGGTATTTCTGCAGGTAAGTCAGATAAATTTACAGTGAAATTCGAGTTTGTTGATAATAAAAAAGACCAAAATGAATTCCAAGGCGATAAACTAAATTTAACTTGGACGTTTGATGCACAACAAACAGATGGTACAGAAAGATAATATAATATAAAAGGGGCTATCACCTTGATAGCCCCTTTTACAGTTAAATAGCGTGGATTGGAATGTATTTTCTAGGATATGGCTATCATTTTGTACAGGTCTTTATTATAATGAAAGTAACGTTCTGTATAAAGAACACATTGTTCGATGGGAGAGATTAAGATGCTGAAAACACCTTGCAAATTAAAAAGGATGCTTATATTGCCGTGTATGTGCTCTATTACGTTTTATTTAGGCTCTCAAGTGATGACGTATACAGAAGCTTCATTTATTCACGAAACGAAAGTAGAAGCCACTCTTTCTACAGCGATTATATTTCCGAAAACAGTTGATACGTTAAAAGAGCAAGCTGAGCAACATAAACAGCTTATTGGACATGAGTATGGAGAAATGAAAGCGAAATTGAAAGTTACTTCTATTGAAGAAATAGAACAAGCAATTGTTGTATGGCAGCAAGGGCGTGAGAAAATTGCTTCTGAGAAGGAGTCTTTACAAAAAGTATATACTTTAATAGAAACTCCTTACAATCAAATACAAGAAGAATTGAAAGTGAATAAAAGTGAATCAATTCAGCAAGTATCCTTGTATGTGAACGAAGGTTTTCATAGCATTAAAGAGAAGCGTGATTATGTTGATAAAGAGGCTAGTTTGCAAGCCATTGATGAACAAATACAGGCGTTACAACAACTATTAAAAGATGAAACAGTAAAGAAGCAGAATGAAACAGAAGAACAGAAGAAGCTAGAAGAGCAGAAAAAAGTAGAAGAACAGAAGAAGCTAGAAGAACAAAAGAAAACAGAAGAACAAAAGAAAACAGAAGAACAGAAGAAAGTAGAAGAACAGAAGAAAGTAGAAGAACAGAAGAAAGCAGAAGAACAGAAGAAGGTAGAAGAACAGAAGAAAGCAGAAGAACAGAAGAAGGTAGAAGAACAAAAGAAAGTAGATGAGCAGAAGAAAGCAGAGGAACAGAAGAAATAGAAACAGATAAAAAGCTGGAAAACAAGAATGTGGTGCAAGAGATAACGAGCGAATAAACAAAACTATTAATGTTTATGTGAGTGTGAGGGAACGTTAGCCCTCACCTCTTTGTCTTTCTTTTTTCTTATAGTGTGAAAAAAGTTATAAATTAGTATAAAGTATCATGTATTATTTTCTGAAAAATCAAAACAATATTGAGAAATAAAAATAATCAAAAATATATTGTACTTATATAGATTTGTTCGTTATAATGAACTTAAGGTTTTTAAAAAGAACAAATATTAGCTTAGCTAATACAGTTTTAGTTACACCTCTTATTTCAAATAAGAGATAAAAATACAAAAAACAGCTAGGGGGAATTGATTGTGAGTCTGAAAAAGAAATTAGGTATGGGAGTTGCATCAGCAGCATTGGGGTTATCTTTAATTGGTGGAGGAACATTTGCATTCTTTAGTGATAAAGAAGTGTCAAATAATACATTTGCAGCTGGGACGTTAGATCTTACATTAAACCCTAAAACGCTTGTAGATATTAAAGATTTAAAACCAGGGGATTCTGTTAAGAAAGAGTTCTTATTAAAGAACGACGGTACGTTAGCGATTAAAGACGTTAAATTAGCGACAAAGTATACTGTTAAAGATGCAAAAGGCGATAATGCTGGTGAAGACTTCGGTAAGCATATTAAAGTGAAATTCCTTTGGAACTGGGATAAACAAAGCGAGCCTGTATATGAAACAACTTTAGCAGATTTACAAAATGTGGATCCAGATGTTTTAGCTAAAGACATCTTTGCTCCAGAGTGGGCAGAGAATGGTGGTCTAGCACCAAATTCAGAAGACTATCTATGGGTACAGTTTGAATTCGTAGATAATGGTAAAGATCAAAACAAATTCCAAGGCGATTCATTGAACTTAGAATGGACATTCAACGCAAGCCAAACAGAGGGCGAAGAAAGATAATAAATAAAAAAAGCGGGGATTCCCCGCTTTTTTTTATAAAGAAAAAAAGAAGTGCCCATTTTAAGCACTCTTTCATATGTATTATTGTTGATTTTTCTTCCATTGTGTAAATTCGAGAAATTCACGAAACTGTTCTTTTGAGACACCGGAGCTCATCGCATCTTTAACGAGTTGCGTCCATTCGGAGTCTAGATGACTTTCTGTTGTTGTTTCATCGTGAAGTAAAGTATCAACTGGAATTTGTAGAACAGCTGATATTTTTTCAAGAAACTGAATGGAAGGGTTTTTTTGTAAATTCCGTTCTATAGAACTAATGTAAGATTTAGCTACACCAGCTTTTTCTGCGAGTTCTGTTAGTGAAATGCCTTTTTGTAAACGAAGGCGTTTTATACGTTCTCCTATCATATTTGCGCACCTTTCTATCAATATGTAGTCGTCTTATGATGTGATTATTATAACATAAACTTCGTTAAAAAGAACGAGGCCTATTGAGCCTGGCTCGTATGCTTCATACGTTGGAAAAAGTGTTCAATATCTTGCAGGGCAATGCCAGCATCTAGAGCTTCAAGTATTAAATCAATCCATTCTTGATCTAGTGAGTCAGTCTTATCTTTGTACAAATGTAATTCCTCCCTAATTATTGGTCATAATTGCTGCTACATAGTAGACGATAATTAATTGAATTTTATATTTTTTGTGTCAAATTATCGAATATTGTGTAGATGAAACAAAGATAAAATCCCCATTAAATTCTCTCTATGGAAATTATAAGGTTTTTGTCAAAAGTTTTCAATATTTTCTGAAAACATTGTTGAATTGTGATATATTCGTATACTAACTATGAAATTTTTACAAATATATTAAAAAAATTACATAATATAACTAAATATTGAAAATATATTGAATTTTTAATAATATAAAATATGTAATACATATTTTATATTAGGGGAGGAAATAAGGGATGATAAAGAAACCATTTAAAGTGTTATCAACAATTGCTTTGACAGCTGCTTTAGGCCTTTCGTTTGGCGCTGGAAGCCAGTCTGCGTATGCAGAAACGCCTGGGGATAAAACAGCTACAAGCCCAGTTGATGATCATTTAATCCCAGAAGAGAGATTAGCAGATGCACTGAAAAAACGTGGGGTAATTGATTCATCTGCTTCAGGGACAGAAACAAAGAAAGCTGTCGAAAAGTATGTAGAGAAGAAGAAGGGTGAAAACCCTGGGAAAGAAGCGGCAAATGGAGACCAACTTACGAAAGATGCATCTGACTTTTTAAAGAAAGTGAAAGATGCGAAAGCAGACACGAAAGAAAAGTTAGATAAACCTGCGACAGGGACACCTGCTGCGACAGGACCAGTTAAAGGCGGTCTAAATGGTAAAGTACCAACTTCTCCAGCAAAGCAAAAAGAATATAACGGTGAAGTTCGAAAGGATAAAGTACTCGTTTTACTTGTAGAGTATGCTGACTTTAAACATAACAATATCGATAAAGAGCCTGGCTACATGTATTCTAACGATTTTAACAAAGAACATTATGAAAAAATGTTATTCGGTAATGAGCCATTCGCGTTAGAGGATGGAAGCAAAATCGAAACGTTTAAACAATATTACGAAGAGCAATCTGGTGGTAGTTACACAGTGGACGGAACAGTAACAAAATGGTTAACGGTTCCTGGTAAAGCTGCTGATTACGGTGCGGATGCTCCGGACGGAGGTCACGATAATAAAGGACCAAAAGGACCGCGTGATCTTGTAAAAGATGCATTAAAAGCAGCTGTAGATAGCGGTATTGATTTATCAGAGTTTGACCAATTTGATCAATACGATGTAAATGGTGATGGGAATAAAAATCAACCGGATGGTTTAATTGACCACTTAATGATTATTCATGCGGGTGTTGGACAAGAAGCTGGCGGCGGTAAATTAGGTGATGATGCAATTTGGTCACATCGCTGGACAGTTGGACCAAAGCCATTCCCAATTGAAGGAACAAAATCGAAAGTTCCATATTGGGGCGGAAAGATGGCAGCATTTGACTACACAATTGAACCAGAAGATGGAGCGGTTGGTGTATTCGCACATGAATATGGTCATGATTTAGGTCTTCCAGATGAGTATGATACACAATATAGCGGTCAGGGTGAGCCGATTGAAGCTTGGTCTATTATGAGTGGCGGAAGCTGGGCTGGTAAAATCGCTGGAACGACGCCAACGAGTTTCTCACCACAAAATAAAGAGTTTTTCCAAAAAACAATTGGTGGTAACTGGGCAAATATCGTAGAAGTAGATTATGAGAAATTAAATAAAGGTATTGGTCTAGCAACATATTTGGATCAAAGTGTTACGAAATCAGATCGTCCAGGTACGATTCGCGTTAACTTACCAGATAAAGATGTAAAAACGATTGCACCAGCATTCGGTAAACAATATTATTACAGCACAAAAGGTGATGACCTTCACACAAAAATGGAGACACCGCTGTTCGATTTAACGAATGCAACGAATGCGAAATTCGATTTCAAGTCATTATATGAGATTGAAGCAGGTTACGATTTCCTTGAAGTACACGCTGTAACAGAAGACGGTAAACAAACGTTAATTGAACGTCTTGGTGAGAAAGCAAATAGTGGAAATGCAGATACGACAAATGGAAAATGGATTGACAAATCATACGATTTAAGTCAGTTCAAAGGTAAGAAAGTGAAATTAACATTTGATTACATTACTGATGGTGGTCTAGCATTAAACGGATTCGCTCTTGATAATGCTTCATTAACAGTAGATGGTAAAGTTGTATTCTCAGATGATGCAGAAGGTACACCACAATTAAAATTAGATGGTTTTGTTGTATCTAATGGAACAGAGAAGAAAAAACATAACTACTATGTAGAGTGGAGAAACTATGCTGGTGCAGATAAAGCATTGAAATTTGCGCGTGGTCCAGAATATAACACTGGTATGGTTGTATGGTATGCGGATTCAGCTTACACAGATAACTGGGTTGGTGTACATCCAGGACACGGTTTCCTCGGTGTAGTTGATTCTCACCCAGAAGCAATTGTAGGAACTTTAAATGGTAAACCAACAGTTAAGAGTAGTACACGATTCCAAATCGCTGATGCGGCGTTCTCATTCGATAAAACGCCAGCTTGGAACGTTGTATCTCCAACGCGTGGAACGTTTACGTACAATGGTTTAGCGGGCGTACCGAAGTTTGATGATTCTAAAGCGTATATTAATCAGCAGATTCCAGATGCAGGACGTATTTTACCGAATCTTGGCCTGAAGTTTGAAGTAGTAGGACAAGCTGATGATAATTCTGCAGGTGCTGTTCGTTTATATCGTTAATACAGTAAAACTACCGAAAGATTTTCTTTCGGTAGTTTTTTTGTGAGCAATGAATTTTATATAAAGGGAAAAGTTATATATAATGTAACTTTAAGAATAGAAATTTGTTACATATGAAGTCTATATAAATAATGAAAGAATTGGATAAAAATAGTGGGAGAAGGTGAGTGAATGAGTATTTCCTCTATTGTAAATAAACAAAAGGAATATTTTTACAAAGAGCCTACGAGAAGTGTAGAGACGAGAAAGAATAATTTGAAGAAGCTTTATGAAGGAATTCAGCGTTTTGAGGATGAGATTTTTCAAGCGTTGAAATTAGATTTGAATAAATCAGTACACGAATCATTTACAACAGAAATTGGATATGTACTAAAAGAGATTTCTTTTCAAATGAAGCATATTTCATCTTGGAGTAAACCAAAGCGTGTTCGCACAGCTCTTACTCATTTTGGATCGAAGGGGAAAGTAGCGCCAGAACCGTATGGTGTGACACTTATTATCGCACCGTGGAACTATCCGTTTCAATTAGCAATTGCTCCACTCGTAGGAGCATTGGCAGCCGGAAATACAGTCGTTTTAAAGCCGTCAGAGTTAACGCCAAACGTTTCAAAAGTGCTTACGAGAATGCTAGAAGAATTGTTCCCAGAAGAGCTTGTATCGGTAGTAGAAGGCGGTACTCAGGAAAGCACTGCACTTTTAAAGGAACCGTTTGACTATATTTTCTTTACAGGTAGTGTTGGTGTTGGAAAAGTTGTGATGGAAGCAGCGGCGAAAAGATTAACGCCTCTTACGTTAGAACTTGGCGGGAAAAGTCCATGTATTGTACATAAAGATGCCAAAATAGATGTAACCGCAAGACGTATCGTTTGGGGCAAGTTTTTAAATGCTGGGCAGACGTGTGTAGCGCCTGATTATATGTACGTTCATTCTTCAGTGAAAGAGCAGTTAATCGAGGCGTTGCGACATGAAATCGCAGAGCAATATGGAAAAGATGCTTTGCAAAATGATAATTATGTGCGAATTGTGAGTGAGCGTCATTTTGAACGCTTATGTACATTTTTACAAGACGGTAATCCTGTGATTGGTGGGAATTATAAGGAAGAAACATTGCAAATTGAGCCGACAGTGTTAACGAATGTTACATGGCACAGTGCTGTTATGGAAGATGAAATTTTTGGACCGATTTTACCAATTATAGAATATGACAAAATAGAAGAGGTAATTGAAACGATTCAGCACCATCCAAAGCCGTTAGCACTATATGTATTTTCTGAAGATAGAAAAGTGCAAGAGAAAGTGACGAGTAATATTTCATATGGCGGAGGATGTATAAATGATGTCGTATATCATCTTGCAACGCCATATTTACCTTTTGGGGGTGTGGGGAGCAGTGGGTTAGGCAGCTATCATGGTGAACAAAGTTTTCGGACTTTTTCCCATTATAAAAGCATTTTGTCCCAATCTACAGCATTCGATATGAAAATTCGTTACTCTTCTACAAAAAGTGCTTTAAAATTCATACGAAAGTTGTTAAAATGATGATGGTGTTTATCAGTAGGCGTAGCCGTATGATAAAAACCCCTTCGCAACTGAAGGGGTTTTTCTGTTCGACATATGTATCATGCGAAAATGAATCAAACATACTACATAAAGAATAGAAGAGAACGCTGCTAAACAACCATTTTTGTTTGGATCGAAACAAAAAATAGTCTATAGAATATAAATATTTATTCATGAATATAAAAATTAAAATTTAAGGTAGATAGGACGGGAAAATGAAAAAGATTATTAAAGTTGAAGCAGTAGAAAAACATTTTGGAAATCAAGTGATTATCCCCCCTCTTTCTTTAGATATTAAAGAAGGAGAATTTTTAACAATTTTAGGACCGAGTGGTTGCGGGAAAACGACTTTACTTCGTATGATCGCAGGATTTGAAACGCCAACTAAAGGGAATCTTTTATTAGATGATGAAAAGATTAACGATTTGCCGCCATACAAGCGTCATATGAATTTAGTGTTCCAACATTACGCACTATTCCCACATATGAATGTTGAAAAAAATATTTGTTTCGGTATGAAAATGCAAAAAGTATCAGCAGCAGAACAGAAAGAACGTGCGGAAGAGGCAATGCGTTTAACGCAGTTACTTGAGTTCCGTAATCGTAAACCTTCTAAGCTTTCTGGTGGACAGCAGCAGCGTGTAGCAATTGCAAGAGCAATTGTGAACAACCCACGTGTATTACTATTAGATGAGCCACTTGGAGCGCTTGACTTTAAGTTAAGAAAAGATTTGCAACGTGAATTGAAAAACTTACAACGTAATTTAGGAATTACGTTCATATATGTAACGCACGATCAAGAAGAAGCGATGAGTATGAGTGATCGTATTGTCGTTATGAATAAAGGGCATATCGAACAAGTCGGCACGCCTAAAGAAATTTACAATCAACCGAAAACATTGTTTGTTGCGACGTTCATCGGTGAAAATAATATCGTGAAAAATGGGGAAAACTACGTAGCAGTTCGCCCTGAAAATGTAAAAGTTCGCTCGGTTGAAGAGCCAATTTTAAAAGAATATCACCTTGGACATATTGAAGATATTGAATTTGTTGGAAATATGGAAAAGCTATATGTACGTGAGGAGAAAACAGCGGAATTACTAATGGCATACCAAACTGCTGAAGAAGCAACGCAGTGGAGCATTGGGGATAATGTATATGTAGGCTGGGAGCAAGAGGACGAGGTGACCTTAAATTGAAGAAAGGGAAATTACTCGCATTACCTACAGTCGTATGGCTGTTACTCTTCTTCCTAATTCCACTTCTGTTCGTATTAGCATTTGCCTTCATGCAGCGCGGAGCATACGGGACAGTGGAGATGAAATTTACATTAGATAACATAGCGCGTGTGTTTGATCCATTATATATGGGGACGTTATGGGAAACAGTGAAGATAGCTGTTATTACTACAGTACTATGTTTATTAATCGGTTATCCATTTGCCTATACAATTACAATTGTTGATCGTAAATATCGTTCTATCCTTCTATTATTGGCAACGATTCCGTTCTGGATTAACTTTCTTGTTCGTTCATACGCATGGATTGTTATTTTACGTTCACAAGGACTTGTAAACACATTGCTATTGAAACTAGGTATCATTAGTGAACCTTTAAATCTGCTATATAATACACCTTCTGTAATCCTCGGAATGGTATATTCTTTATTACCATTTATGATTTTACCAGTGTATGCAGCAATTGAGCAGCTTGATAAGCGTAAGCTAGAGGCAGCTTATGATTTAGGAGCAACACCAGTAAAGGCATTTTGGAATGTAACAGTACCGATGACGATGTCAGGGATTACAACTGGTTCTATTTTAGTATTCGTTTCTTCTATCGGAATGTTTGTTGTATCAGACGTTATGGGTGGATCGAAAGTAGCATTAATCGGAAACGTAATTCAAAACCAATTCTTAGGCTCACGTGACTGGCCGTTTGGTTCCGCGTTATCTATGATTGTTGTTCTATTCTCTGTTCTGTTAATTTACTTATATTATCGTGCAACGAAAGTATATAAATATGATGGAAACGGAGGGGAATAGGCAAAAATGAAGAAGTTTTTAGTTTCTTATTCTTGGTTAATCTTATTGTTTTTGTATTTTCCAATGATGGTTTTAATGGTATATTCCTTCAACGATTCTCGCATTAATGCGGAATGGGAGGGCTTTACGCTCCATTGGTATACAGATTTATTTCAAAAACAAGATGTTATTGATGCGTTTGTAAATAGTATTACGATTGCTCTTATAACGACAATTGTGACGACAGTTTTTGGTGTGATTTTTGCTATTGCATTACACCGTTACAAATATCGTTTTGAAGGGGCCATTAACGGTCTTGTATATTTACCAATTTTAATTCCTGATATTTTAATGGGATTATCTTTACTTATCCTATTTAGTCAATTAGGTATGGAACTTGGAAAAACAACAATTATTATTGCACACATTACATTCAGTATTTCATTTGTTGTTGTTATTTTAGCGGCACGTCTTTCTGGTATGGGACGTGATTTAGAAGAGGCTGCAAACGATTTAGGAGCAACGCCGTGGCAAACGTTTCGTTATGTAACGTTTCCAGCAATTGCACCAGGAGTTATTTCAGCCGCATTATTAACATTCACATTATCGATTGATGATTTTGTAATTAGTTTCTTCGTATCAGGACCAGGATCAACAACATTGCCATTATACATTTATAGTATGGTTAAGCGCGGAGTATCACCTGAAATTAATGCTCTTTCTACAATATTAATTGTTGTAATTGTAGGATTAATGGTGCTATCGGAAATTTTCCGTAATAAAGGTGCAGACGGTGAAGAAAACTCTGGAGGACACCTTCCTTTATAATACGAATGATATAGAAAGAACGAGGAGGTAAAAAATCAATGAAATTGATGAAGACATTAGCTGGCGCAGCTATTAGCTTCGGCCTTGTTGCAGGTGTACTTGCGGGCTGTGGTGAGAAGAAAGAAGAATTGAATATTTATAGTTGGGCTGACAACTTTGATGAGCAAGTTTTAAAAGATTTTGAAAAGAAATATAACGTGAAAATTAACTATGATAAATATGCAAGTAATGAAGAAATGCTTGCGAAATTACAAGCTGGTGGCGCGACATATGATTTAATTCAGCCATCTGATTACATGGTGAAAACGATGGCGAAGATGGACTTATTAGCGCCTTTAGATAAGAAGAACATCCCGAACATCGAGAACCTTGTTTCTAACTTTAAAACACCTGCATTTGATCCAGAGAATAAGTATTCTCTAGTATATACTTGGGGTGTAACAGGCATTGCATACAACAAAAAGTATGTGAAAGAAACACCTACAAGCTGGAATGATTTATGGAACGAGAAATATAAAGGACATGTTACTTTATTAAACGATTCTCGTGAAGTATTAGGAATGGGACTTAAGAAAAATGGTTTCTCTAATAGTACAAAAGAGGATGAACAGTTAAAGACAGCGTCTAATGATTTACAGAAGCTACTTCCAAACTTATTAGCATTTGATACAGATAATATTAAACAAAAATTCATTACAGAAGATGCGTGGATCGGGACTGTATGGTCTGGAGACGCAGCATTTATTGCCAAAGATAACAAAGATGTAGGATACGTTGTACCAAAAGAAGGAGGCACAATTTGGGCTGACACGTTAGCGATTCCAAAAGGTGCGAAACATAAAGAACTTGCAGAGAAGTTTATGAATTACTTATTAGATGAAAAAGTAAGTGTGAAAAACTATGAGTCAATTGGTTACAGTAATCCAAATGAAAAAGCTCGTCCTCTTCATAGTAAAGAATATCGTGAAAATCACATGATTTTCTTAACGAAAGAAGAATTAGATCGTACAGAATGGCTTGTTGATGTAGACGATAAGTTAAAAGACTACGACCGCTACTGGACAGAGTTAAAAACAAAAGGTAAATAAGTAAGAAAATGCGGTTTCTAAAGTAGAAATCGCATTTTTTCATAAGTAGGAGGAAATCGTTTGAAGAAAAAGTTACATCGATATGAGTTCATGTGTATGATTTTATTACTTGCTTTATTCGGCATTATCGCTTGGAGAGTACAAGCAAGCGGAGTTACAGCAGTGGATACATATGTCCGAGAGATGGTAAAAGGATTACAAACAGAAAGCTCAATTACATTCTTCACATATTTTACAAAGTTAGGATCTGCAATTGGAGTTATAACGACACTAATTATAAGTTTGCTCGTTTTTTGGAAAAAACGTTATTATGCTGCTATGATCGTGTATCCAATGGCTATATTAACGACACACCTTGTTAATAAGGGAATAAAAGAAATTGCAAAAAGAGACCGACCATCATTAAATGAGGCACTTGACGCACTTGGGTATAGCTTCCCAAGTGGACATGCAATGCTATCTATTATGACATTTGGTTTTCTTTCCTATATCATTGCTGCCAATTTGAAAAGTATAGCTGGGAAATGTGGTATTACGATTTCAATGGGCATATTAATTATATTGATTGGATTAAGTAGAGTCATTTTAAATGTACATTATCCAACTGATATTTTAGCAGGTTACTGCGCAGGTGGCATTTTGTTAATCATAGCAATTTATTGTCATCGTTTACTTACCGAGAGATTGGGACTTAACAACGAGAGATAGAAAAACGTCTAGAAAAACTAGTATTATAGTTTTTCTAGACGTTTTTTGTTTATGGGGAGATATGATACAGTATAAATGATAAGTGAATTATATAAAGTAGGTGAAAATGTGTGAAGACAAATGTACATAAAATTGATAAGTGGGGGAAGTTAGGATCTTATTTGTATCAATTTCGTTATACAGTAATCGTCGTATTATTACTATTAGCGATAGTGCTCGGTATCTTTGCTCCGAAGCTTCCAGGAGTATTAGGTGGTGATGGTTTCCAAACAGAAGGAGATTATCAAAAGACGAAAGAAATTTTAGATAAAGATTTTAAGCAGTCTCAGGATACACTTTTACTCATTTTTGAGAAGAACAAGGATGCTTCACATGAGGAGTTTCAAAAAGGTATAGAGGGAATTATAAAACATATTCAAGAGAAAGAAGCGTATGAGTCTTTCCATCATCCGATAGAAAATAAAGTGATGCTACAAGATGATATCGGTTATGCGACGATTTTATTTTCCGGGAAAACAAATAAAGGTCGAATGGAAAAGACATTGCAATTCGCTGATGAAATCAAGAAAGAAAGTAGTGCAGTATTAAAAGTAACACCGACAGGGTATCCGAAAATTAATCAAGAGATTAATGAAAGAACACAAAATGATTTAAAAGTAGCAGAGATGATCGGTTTACCTATTGCTTTTCTCGTACTATTATTCTCATTTGGTAGTCTGCTTGCGTCTATTTTACCGATTTTAAATGGGATATTAAGTGTAATTAGTACGATGGGGATTTTATATTTTATCGGCGTTGATAAAGAGTTATCTATTTTCGTGTTAAATGTTGCACCGATGATTGGGCTCGCATTATCAATTGATTTTGCACTGTTATTTGTAAATCGCTTTCGAGAGGAAGTTGCGAAGAGAACAGTGAAAGAGGCAATCGTGATTACGTATCAAACCGCGGGACGCGCTATCGTATTTTCAGGGTTATGTGTATTCGTCGGTTTATCCGGTTTATTTTTCTTTAAGATAGACTATATTCAATCTGTTGCCATTAGCGGGATGATTGTTGTCATTATGAGTATTTTATTTTCACTCACACTCCTTCCTGCACTGTTATCTTTAATTGGAAAAAGAATATTAAAAAAGAATCAGGTAGCACCTACTCCATCGAATGTATGGCGTAAATTTGCACAGTTTGTAATGAAACATCCAATCGTAATGATTGTTGCTGTTACAACATTTATTGTTATTTGCTTATTACCACTACGTACAGCTAATTTGCAGTTTCCTGGTGTCGAAGCATTACCAGAAAAGAGTGATACGAGAGTTGCATTTGAGAAGTATGAAGAAGCCTTTAATAAGACTGTCAAAACACACGCCGATGTTACTTTAGTAGTAGAGACGAAGGATGATATAACAGAAAAAGAAAGCTTACAAAAGGTAGAAGATGTCGTTCAAAAGTTAAAAGATGACAAGCAAGTATATAAGGTGAAAAGTGTATATGACGGGCTAAATGGAATGAAAGCAGATCAAGTTGCTGGAATATTGCAGTCGCCAGAAGCTGCGAAAATAGCTCCTGTATTTGAAGCGTATACGAAAGGAAATAAAACAACAATGGAAGTCTTTTTGGATACGAAGCCAAGTACAGAAACTGCAAAACAATGGGTTCGTGATTTCAAAAAGAATTATAAAGAAAACGATGTTACTTATTATTTAGGTGGGATGACAACGTTCCAACAAGAGTTAGAAGATGAAATTAAAGATAAAGTTGCAATTGGTATGTCTGTTATATTTGGGTCAACCTTTGTTATTTTATTATTCGCATTCCGCTCTATACTCATTCCAATAAAGGCGATTATTATGAATGTACTTAGTTTAAGTGCAACAATTGGAATCGTTATTTGGTTATTTGAAGGTGGTCATTTCGGATTAGATGAGAGTTCAGTTCTATTTGTTTTACCAATCTTCATTTTTGGTCTCGTATTTGGACTAAGCATGGATTATGAAGTATTTCTTATTTCACGAATCCATGAGTTATATGAGGAAACTGGAGATAACGATCAAGCAACGCTAGAAGGGCTTGTCTCGACAAGCCGTATCATTACATCCGCTGCTTTAATTATGATTGTTGTTACCGGTGCGTTCGCCTTTACTGATATTTTGCCAGTAAAGCAGATGGGTATTGGAGTCGCATTAGCGATATTTCTTGATGCAACAATTATTCGACTTATGCTTGTACCAAGTTTAATGAAATTGTTTGGAGATTGGAACTGGTGGCTACCATTTCGAAAGAAAAGAGAAAAATCATCATAAAAAAACTCATCTATAAGATGAGTTTTTTTATGAATAGCAGGGCCTATATTTTGCGCATAGTATGTGATAAGAAGATTACATACAAGTAGGTGAAGGCAATGTTTCGTTATTTTAAGTTTAAGCTAAATGATACAGTACAGTTTGCTGAAAACGATGGGCATATGTATCGCATTGTCGGTTATCGGTTAGAAAAAGGGTTTTACCCAAAAGATGAATGGACTCATATTATTTATGAACTACTTAGAGAATTTGACGGGTATACGATGGATGCGGAAGAAGAGGAACTTGTGAAAGTCATTCAAGTAGAGGATGAGTATTACAAAATACAAGAAGTATCGGGGTATCGTTATCCAGTAAAAATGAAGCAAAAGCAGCAAGTTATGAAAGGAGAGAAAATAGACGACTTATTAGATACGTACAACGACTATAAACGATTGGCGGATTTCTTTAAAGATTTATTGTATGAACAAAAAGCTGAAGAAGTGTTGCAGGAGATGAAAAGGCTTAGAGCGTGAGGGGACAGTCGATTATAAGACTGTCCTCTATTTTTGACGGTGCATCAAAGTATGTTTTCCGTTACAATGAGAGAATCAATAGAAATAAGGTGATTATAGTATGGAAACAAAGAAAAAGGGCGAATGGTGTGAAATTACGGTTCCAGCGACGTGGAATGGTATAAGTATTGAGTCGTTGTTAAAAGTAGAATGGGAAGTACCAAAAAAGTTATTACATCAGCTTCGTATGGAAAAAGGTGTTACGGTTAACGGAGAACAGAGGAGATGGAATGAACTTTTAAAAGAAGGAGATAAGTTACAAGTTCATATGTTTATGGAGGAGGAGTACGGCGTAGAGCCGGAATATGGTGAATTAAATGTAGTGTTTGAAGACGATCACGTACTCATTGTAAATAAGCAGGGGCAAATGGATACACATCCTTCTGAAAAAAATGGGACGGGAACACTTGCCAATCTTGTTGCTTTTCATTTTCAAATGCAAGGTTTAGAGACGAAGGTTCGTCATATCCATAGGTTAGATAAAGATACGACAGGTGGTGTTGTATTCGCAAAACATAGAATTGCGGGTGCAATTATGGATCGTCTATTAATGGAACGGAAAATCAAAAGAACGTATACGGCACTTGTTGAAGGAAGAGTAAAAAAGAAGCAGGGGACAATTGACGCTGCCATCGGAAGAGATCGACATCATGCTACAAGGCGCCGTGTTTCTCCAAAGGGAGACCAAGCTATAACGTATTATAAAGTAGAGAAATATTTTAAAAAACAAAATGCGACGCTCGTAACGTTACAGTTAGAAAGCGGTAGAACGCATCAAATTCGCGTTCATATGAGCTATAATGGAAATCCATTAGTTGGGGATGTATTATATGGTGGGCAAACAAAATATATGTCCGGGCAAGCGTTACATGCGATGAAGATTAATTTTTTGCATCCGATTACGAAAGAAGAGATCGTGGTTGATGTACCTTTCCCTACAAATTTAAACGATATAATGAAAAAATTTGAAAGAGAAAATGGATAAAGTGTAAGTTTAAAGTTGAAAAAGGTAGATTTTTGCAGGGATTTCTCTAAAAGAGGCGAAGCCGTTAAGAGAAAAGAGAGGTGAGAATTACTTGATCAAATATAAATATATGCTAGGGATATTTTTCGCTTGTCTTTCATTTACTTTATGTATTTATCCATATTTACCAACTCGTATGGCAGTGCATTGGAACGAGAATGGTGGAGCGAACGAGTTTATGAGTAAACACGTTGTCGTATTATTTATCCCTGCCCTTATTATCATTTTACATGGATTAGTATATGTTATTTCACATAATATATATAAGTTTAATGAAGGAGAGCATCTCATTATAAGTGGATTTATAAAGAGTATTACTTTATTTATGGTGTTTGTCCATATACTAATTCTCTTTGTTAATTTGGGAAGTATTATATCCTTTCAGACAGGACTAACGATTGGAATTAGTATGTTTCTTTTTATGTTTAGTAAAGTGTTTAAAAAGGTGAAGGATAGAGAGAAAGAACCGATCAAATTACAAAAAATCCGTTTAGTTAGTAGGCGAATCTTTCAAGGAATGGCATGCAGCATATTATTTTCATTGCTTTTGAGCCTGAAGTGGGGATTTTATCTGTTAATTAGTGTAATAAGCTGCGGGTCTATTTTGTTTATGTTCTACAATTTATACGCATACATATTAGAAAGCTATGAAACATAAAAAAAGAGTCTTCTCATTATGCAGTGACCCCTGTCAAGTAGACAGTATTTAAAAAGCGCAACTAAGCAACCTGAGTTCTATATTTATATGGACTCAGGTTATTTAATTTCTTTTGAAATCTTTGATGATTATAAAAGTGCATATATTTACGCACGGCAAGTTTGACCTCATTCGCTTTATGGAAGGAGTGTAAATGAAAACACTCTGCCTTAAAGTGACTGAAGAAGTTTTCCATACAAGCATTATCCCAACAGTTGCCTCTTCGAGACATACTTGCCTTCATCTGATATTTTTTAAGTAATTGATTATATTGACGAGATGTATACTGGGACCCTTGATCACTATGTAAGAGGATTCCCTTCACATTTCGTTTTTTCTTTGCCTTTTTCAGTGTATCTAACACAAGTTTCAAGTCGTTTCTACGACTGGTTTCATAGGCAACAATTTCATTATTGTATAAATCCTTAATAGCGGATAAGTACAAGCGCTGTCCATTGAAAATCAAATAGGTAATATCGGTTACCCATTTCTCATTCGGTTTTGAAGCTTGAAACTCCCTATTTAGATGGTTCTCTGAAATCACATAAGCTTCTTTTTTTCCGTAATAAGGTCGTTTTTTCCTAATTACGGCTTTGATACCTAGTTCACGCATCAATCTTTGGATGCGCTTATGATTCAAATAAAGGTTATATGTGGCTTTCAGCCACACTTGTATTCTTCTATATCCATAAATTCCTCTTAATTTTTTATGACACGCCAATATCTTTTTCTTAATTTCGATATCCTCTGATTGTTTTTTTGAAGGCGTCGTATGCCGTTTTATCCATTTGTAGTACCCACTTCTGGTTACACCAGCAATATCGCATAGAATGGTCACTGTATAACCTGTTTTTGTCATTTCATGGATGACTTCGAATTTTTTCGTTTTGGATACGACTTTCATTCCTCCTTTTACATCCCTAAGAGCTTTTTTAACATTTCATTTTCCGCTTCTAATCGTCTGATCTTAGCTTCTGGATCTTCGGGTCTAACCCTTGGTCTACCTAAACCTGGTCCTTTCGCTTTACCGCGTTTTTCTTCTAGTCCTTTGATTCCTTCAGCTTCAAAGTGTTTCACCCAACGACTTACAACCGAGTGATGAATACCTAATTCTTTCGCAATGTTTTTATAACTCATGCCGTCTTTTAAGTATAAATCTATAGCTTGTTTCTTAAATTCTACATCGTAAGTGACTCTAATTTTTCCCATAAAAAATCCCCTCCATAGTAAACAGGGTAATGTGCTTTCTTTTTCCTGTCTACTATAAGGGGATCATATCATTAGGAGAAGACTCTTTTAATCTATTTACTTCGTAATAAATTGTTGTGTCCAGTAGTTGCCGCTCTCTACATAGCCAACACCGATATGAGTGAAGCCACTATTTAAGATGTTTGCACGGTGTCCAGCACTGTTCATCCAAGCTTGTACAACTTCTTCTGGAGTACGTTGGCCTTGGGCGATGTTTTCACCTGCAGATTTATAAGAAATACCAAATTTCTTCATCATGTCAAACGGAGACCCGTATGTAGGACTGTTATGATCAAAGTAGTTGTTTTTTTGCATATCTTCAGACTTAATGCGTGCTACTTTGCTTAATTCAGTATCGATTTGTAATGCTGGTAAGCCTTGTTTTGTACGCTCTACGTTTGTCAATTCAACAACACGTTGTTCGAATTCGCTTAAAGATTTTGCTTCTTCAGCAGGCTTTTGCTCAGCAGGTTTTTGTGTTTCAGTTTGAGTATTGTTATTTTCAGCAGGTTTTTGAGCTTCTGGTTTTTGAACTTCTTCAGCAGGCTTTTGTTCAGCTGGTTTTTGAGCTTCTGGCTTAGCTGTTGGTTGTTCAGTTACAACATTTTCAGTAGGCTGTTGACCAGGAATGAAGCAATCTTGTTGGAATTGACCTTGATTCCATTGTGCTAATGACTCAACTCCCATAGATTGTAAGAATGCTTGTAATTCTTGTTGGCTCATTTGCTTCATCATTACCTTTGAATGCTGAATATTTTGAACCTTTATGTTAGATGGTTGTACTGTTGCAGCTTGTGCATCTAAAGAAGATACTCCTAAAGTAAGAGCTGTTGCAGCAGCTACAGATAATAAAACACGCTTTTTCATGATGTGTGTCCCCCTATATAAAGTTTTAATTTGTTTTCACACGATTTATTTTTGACAGCCTGTCTGACTGACAAATCCATCGTAGCATACAATTTGCGAGAAAAAAGATGGAAAAAAATTCATAGACTTTAAATTTACCTAATTTATCCTAAGAGAAGAAAAGTGAAGAAATAAGAGAAACATAGAGTATAAAAGGAATTTTTAGCATTTTTATACTTGGTTTTAAGAGAGTGTTTTTGGATATATTTACCTGAACGAAAAATAAAGAATCCTATTGTATCAATGGTTTGAGCATTTTTTTGAGGAATATACTGGATTGATTTTTACAAAACTGTAATGTTTCTGTTGTTCTTTTTTATAATAAAGTAACATATTTTTAATGTTGTAGCAGACAAAAAAGCGGCTATCTCTTTACATAGACGAAGGAGATAGCCGTTTTCCTATTATTACGTATGTTACGAGTTATTACAAGTTGGTTTCAATTGCTTCTAATAATAAATCTACAATGTGAATTCCTCTCATTTTATGAGAAAGATTTTCTCGTTCAATACCTAATTTCATTTGCAAGAGACAACCTGGATTTGCAGTAACAATTGTCGCCGCGTCTGTTTCATGCACACGGTCCATTTTATAATCTAGAAATTCCATTGATAACTCTGAATGAACAATATTGTAAATGCCAGCAGAACCACAGCAACGGTCCGCATCTTTCATTTCACGGTATGTTGCACCTTGGATTGCTTCTAGTAACATACGAGGTTCAGAAGATGTTCGCATAACGTTGCGTAAATGACAGGAGTCTTGATACGTAATGATTTGCGGCGTGAGTCGTAAGTCATTACGTTTATGGAAATCTAGTTCTACTAGTATAGCAGTAATATCTTTAATTTTAGAAACAAATTGCTTTGCGCGCTCAGCCCATTCTGGATCATCCTTTAAAAGATAATCATAGTCTACGAGGTAAGCTCC
This sequence comes from Bacillus sp. NP247, assembly GCF_018966865.1. Taxonomy (NCBI): domain Bacteria; kingdom Bacillati; phylum Bacillota; class Bacilli; order Caryophanales; family Bacillaceae; genus Bacillus; species Bacillus sp. NP247. The sequence continues at coordinate 3,949,886 of NZ_CP076653.1, forward strand.
GCAACCACCTGCATTCGTAATAATATAATCGATGTTTAAATCTTCGAATGCTTTTATATTTCGTTTTGCTAATTCTTTTGCTCCACTCTTTTCACCAGCATGCCCATGTAATGCCCCGCAGCAACTTTGTGTTTTCGGAATAACGATATCACAACCAGCTAACTGAAGAAGTTTCATCGTTGCGTTATTTGTTTCTAAAAACATCGTATCCATTAAACAGCCTGTGAAGAATGCAACTTGTTTCTTCTTTGCCACCTCAGCAGGTAAAAATTCAGGACGATCTTTCATTGCTTTCATTTTAGGGACTTTTGGCAAAACGAGATCTATCGTTGCAAGTGTTTCAGGGAATAACTTCATAATACCAGTTTTATGTGTTAGCGTTTGTAAACCAGATCGCTGGTAAAATCCGATTAGCCCTGTTAATGTTCTCATTCGATTTTGATGCGGGAATAGTCCTTCAAAAACGACTTTACGAACGGCTTTCACTGGCATCGAGAATTTTTTATTTTGATTAATAATATCACGAGCTTCTTCTAATAAATGTCCATAATTCACACCAGACGGACAAACAGGTTCACAAGCACGACAGCCAAGGCAGACGTTTAATGTATTTTCAACATCTTCATCTGGCTCAATTAAACCATCAGCGACGGCTTTCATTAATGCGATACGCCCGCGCGGCGAATGTGATTCTTTATACCCGGATTGAATATAAGTAGGACAAGTCGGTAAACAAAAACCGCATCGCATACAATTTAATAGTTCATCTTCACTTAATCGTTCTTTAAATTCCTTTTGAATGTTTTCTGTATTTAATGTGGTCATCGCTCAACCACCACTCTTTTACGAGAGTCTTTCGCGAACATCTTTCCAGGATTCATAATGTTGTTTGGATCGAAGGCTTGTTTAATCCCTTGCATAGCAGCGATACCTTCTTTACCTAATTTCATTTCTAAATAAGGAGCTTTCATCGCGCCAACACCATGTTCACCAGTAATCGTACCACCGAGTTCAATCGCTTTTGCAAATATTTCAGCAAAAGCTTGTTCAGCACGGTGCATTTCTTCTTCATTACGGGCATCTGTCATACAAGTTGGGTGCAAATTACCATCACCAGCATGACCAAAAGTACAAATAGGAATATTATATTTCTTCGCAATGGCATTAATTGCTTCAACCATTGGAGCGATTTGTGAACGTGGTACAGTTGCATCCTCTAATATTGTTGTCGGCTTTAGTCTTGCAAGTGCTGATAGTGCACTACGGCGTGCTGTACGAAGCGCATCTGCTTCGGCTTCATCTTTTGCAACGCGAACATCGACCGCATTCATAGCACGGCAAACGTTAGCCATTTTTTCGATATCTCGATTGACAACCTCGGGCGGGCCATCTTGTTCAATTAATAAAATTGCTTTAACGTCAGTTGGTAAACCGATTTGTGCAAACTCTTCTACAACTTCAATTGTTGGTTGGTCTAAAAATTCGAGTGTAGCTGGAATAATTTTATTTGCAATAATAGCAGAAACAGCTCGAGCAGCTTCGTTAATATCTTCATATAGCGCAAGCATCGTTTTCTTCGTTTCAGGCATAGGGACAAGTTTTAATATAGCTTCCGTAACAACACCAAGTGTTCCTTCAGAACCAATAAATAAACGAGTTAAATCATAACCAGCTACATCTTTTGCTAATTTACCGCCAGTGCGAATGATATCGCCGTTCGGTAAGACAATTTCAAGTCCCATTACATAATCACGTGTTACGCCATATTTTAAACCACGCAATCCACCTGAGTTTTCATTAATGTTACCGCCGATTGTAGAAATTTTCATAGAGCTTGGATCTGGTGGATAAAATAAACCTTTTGCTTCTACTGCTTTAATAATATCAAGTGTAATAACACCAGCTTGTACAGTAATTGTTAAATTCTCTTCGTCAATTTCTAAAATATTGTTCATATGGCGGAAAATAAGGACGATACCACCTTCAAGTGGACACGTTCCAGCGCAAAGATTTGTTCCAGACCCGCGAACATATACAGGAATTTTATGAGTGTTACACACTTTTAACACTGCGGCTATTTCATTTGTATTACGAGGAGCAATGACTGCATCAGGCATCGCTTGGAAGTTTGGAGTGGCATCATAACTATAAGCTAAACGCCCCATATTGGATGTATCTACATTATCTTCGCCAACAATAGATACGAATGAATCAATAATTTGCTTTTCTAACATTGGAAATCCCCCTCAAACTGTTAACGTATTTCGTCATAGTAAAAAACGTTGTAACAGTGCTTTCATTATAATGATAAAAAAGTCGGGGGATTCTTTCTATGTACAATCATCTAAAGATTAATCTATTTTATCGTTATTTTTTGTATGATTATCTAATAAGAGGAGTGCGAAGTATAAAATATTTAAATCTTTGAATTGTTTCGGGTCAAGTCCTGTATGTTCTTCAATTTTTTTTAGCCTGTAATGCAATGTGTTAATGTGTATATGTAATTGCTCAGCTGTCTGCTTATAAGATTGGTTATAATCGATAAATAAACGTAAAGTGTGCATAAGCTCAGGAGATGATACTAAGTTTTCAATGGTACGCTCTAGAAACTGTTCCCGAGTTTCGGTAGAAATATCTTGTAAGCACATTTCTAAACGTAAATCTTCATTAAATACAATTTTTTTCGTTTCAAGTGATACTGAAAGGGCGCGTAATGCTTGTTCGTACGATAAGTTCATATTGCTTGGCGTAACTGTTTGTCCAATCCCGATATATAAAGTAATAGAAAATAAAGTTTCACAGTCTTGTTTTAACCGTTTTAAAAATTGAAAGGTTTGCTCTTTGGATTGTATTGTTGTAAACAAAATAAACCGATCATTTCCCCAGCGAACAAATAAATTTTCTTTTGCTAAAATGTTGCGCATATGTTGCCAAATTTTACGTTGGAGCATCGTATTATCTTGGGAGATTGATAATAAAATAAGTTGTTTCTTCTTGTATAAATCAATGCCAAGCGTTTTTGCACGATCGAGAAAACTTGGAGACCAGTCTGTATTTTGAAGCCAATCAAAGACAAATGCTTCATAAGAACGGTGCTCAAGTTCTAGTTGTTCTAAAAAGTAGTTTTCATGAATTAATAATTCGGTCATCTTACGTAATATTTCTCCGTATTGTGAAATATTTTCAGGTTCTCCTGTAATTCCAATCACGCCAATTACTTCGTCATGGAATAGTAAAGGAAGATTCATCCCAGCTTTTACACCTTGCAGTCGTCGTTCATCATCTTTTGTAATAATGACAGTTTTCTTTTGTTTCGCGCAGCGGAGTGCACCTTCGTGAAATTGACCGATTCTTATCGCATCTGTACTTGCGATAATAACTCCTTGTATATTAATAATAATAATGTTTTCAGTAATTAATCTGCGTACTTCACGTACAATTTTATTCGCTAAATCAGGAAAAAGCATAATTTGCACACCTCAAATTCTATTTGTTGTACATTATATATGTAAGTTTATTAATAAAGGAAGATTTCACATTTTCCACACATTTATTTGTTATTTTACAATTATAACGAAATCATCCGAAGATGGAGGGAATCTTTTGAGAAAGTATGTTTTTCTTCTCTGTTTTTTATTTCTATTAGTAGGGTGTCAAGGAAGTTCGTATACACCGATTGCTAAAGATAAAAGTGTTATTATAACAACGAATATAAAGGAAGGTAGTATTAGTTTTATTGATAAAAAAACAAAGAAGCTATTAACAACATGGGAATTAAATGAGCCGATTGCGGGGGGTACGCTACTTCCAAATGGCGAGGAAATACTCGTTTATGGTAAGCAATTAGAATATATGTATGTATATTCACTAGCAGAAGGGAGACAAGTGGAAAAATATAAGACTGGAAAAGGAATTGCTAATGTTATCGCATCAGATGATGGAAAACAATTATTTGCTGCCGATCAAAATGAACAAAAGGTAAGATTCTTTACGATAAAAGGAAAAGAGACAGGGAGTGTTTCAACAGGAAAAGGGCCGATAACGATGGTAGAGCATCATAACCAGTTATCTGTACTAAACTTTTATGATACGAAACTAACGACTATTGATACAAAGAAAAAAGAAGTGATACAGTCCTTTATGATTCCGCCAGCATCAACAGGAGCGACGGTTAGCGCTGATGGGAAAGAAATATGGATTGGTGGACATGGTGATGGAAGTCAAGTGAATGAGAAAGTATTAGTGTATTCTTTACAGAGCGGAGAGATGATGCGTTCTTTACATGCTCCATTTATGCCTGTGAATATAACAAAGGATGATAAGTTTGTATATGCCCTAAGTCACGGTTCGAATACGCTTAGAAAGTTTGATGCAAGTACGTATCAAGAGGTAGGATTTGCAGAAGTAGGATCTAATCCATTTGCATTTTTGAAAAGCGGTGCAGAAGGATATGTAGCTAGTTATGATAGCGATGAAGTATGTGTAATGGATATGAAGAATATGAAAATAAAACAAACAATTAAAGTCGGAAAAGGACCGTTTCAACTCATGGAGAGAGAAGGGGAAGGACAATGAGTAAATATAACGTGCTAGTCGTAGATGACGAAAGTGATATGAGGCAACTTGTCGGAATGTACTTAGATAACTTCGGATACGAGTGGGGAGAAGCTGAAAATGGAAAAGAGGCACTTCGAAAATTAGAGACGGATCATTACGATTTCGTTGTACTAGATATTATGATGCCTGAGATGGATGGGCTTTCAGTTTGTAAAGAGATTCGAAAAACGTCGGATGTACCTATTATATTTTTAACAGCAAAAGGTGAAGAGTGGAATAGGGTGAACGGCTTACGTATGGGAGCAGATGATTATATTGTAAAGCCATTTAGTCCTGGGGAACTAATTGCTCGTATGGAAGCTGTTTTAAGACGATATACAAAGCAAGAACAGCAAGAAGAGATTCAATTTGGACCGATTCTTATCAATGAAAAAAGTAGGAGGATCGAGACGAATGGTGAGACGATTCCTCTTACGGTAAAAGAGTTTGATTTACTATATTTTCTTTGCCAACATAATGGACAAGTATTTAGCCGGGAACAATTACTTGAAAAGGTGTGGGGATATGATTATGCAGGAAGTACAAGAACGGTAGATACGCATGTGAAAACAATGCGTCTAAAGTTAGGAGAAAGTGGAAACTACATTCAAACCGTTTGGGGTGTAGGTTATAAATTTGAGGTGTAACGTATGTTTACGATGATACAAAAGCTTTGGCTTACAGTAGTATGTGCAGTATGTGTAACAGTTTCCTTTCTTTATTTTGTATCTTTATACTCATATGAAAAGTTATACGTTGATAATTTAAAAGATTCATTAGTAATGGAAGGGAAACGTCTTGCCTCGCAATATGATAAGAGTGAAGGAGTATCCACTTTTGAAGAGAAAGTAAGGGCATACGATCAAATATCTAGTTCAGATGTCCTTTTCGTATACAATCCGCGTGATTTAAGCGCATGTTTGCCTTTTGATGTTCACCATCATTCTCTTATAAGTGAAGGGGATAGACAGGCGCTATTAGATGGGAAAACTGTGACAAAGATAGGATATGAAGAACATTTTGATCGTAATATTATGGGCGTTGTCATCCCTGTTTTAGATAATAAAAATTAGTTGGTATTGTATACTCTTATATTCCTTTAAAAAGTATAAAAGACTTAATATTTGATATGGGTCTTATTTTAGCGCCGTTAGCAATTGCAATGATTTTAATTACAATATGGATGGGTAGAAAAATTATTATTGCTATTACGAGACCACTTTCGCAAATGGAACGAGTTGCAAATCATTTGGCTACTGGAGATTTCTCAGAGCGGATTACAATTTCTTCAGAAGATGAAATTGGACGATTGGGAAAAGCTTTTAATAAAATGGCAAATTCTCTAGAAACAGAAGATGTAAAGCGTAAGGAATTTTTAGCTAATGTTTCGCATGAACTTAGAACACCGCTTAGTTATATTAAAGGATATAGTGAAGCTATTTTAGACGGTGTAGCGAAGGGGCCGCAGCAGGAAAAAGTAACGCAACTCATCCATAAAGAAGCAGATCGCATGCAGCGTCTTGTTCATGATTTATTAGATCTAGCGCAGCTAGAAGGTGAACACTTTCCCCTAAAGAAACAGCCTATCGTTTTTTCACAGCTTATTGAAGATGTACTAGATACGTACGAGTTACAGTTTATAGAAAAAAAACTTCGTATTTCAACGGATTTAAATCCTGAAATTATCGTAATGATTGATGAGGATCGTATGCAACAAGTACTTCATAATGTGTTAGATAATGCGATACGTTATACAAATCAAAACGGGGATATCATAATAACATTAAAGCAAATAGATGATTATTGTGAATTGCACATAAAAGATACAGGAATAGGTATTGATAGAGAGCATTTAGAAAATCTCGGGGAACGCTTTTATCGAGTAGATAAAGCGAGAAGTCGTCAACACGGTGGAACAGGTTTAGGCCTTGCAATTGTAAGGCAAATTGTTCATATACATGATGGTGAGTGGAGAATAGAAAGTGAAAAAGGTAAGGGAACGACAGTTATTATTAAATTAAAAGCACAAGGTGAGGAGAGCATATTCTAACTTTTGGAATATGCTCTTCATATTGAAGGTAAATAGTTACGCGTAAATGTATTAATTAATATCCAACAAATATCAAAAGGTTGACTATTTTATGAACAAAACATTTGTACTTCTTACTAATTCGTTCTAAAATGGTTATGGATGCTAAGTTCTTATAAAACGTTACAATTGTTGTTTGGAAGATACTGAGGTGATTTAACTGGAGTACAAATCTATTAAACCGAAAAAAATTTACGAAGAAGTATCTGAAGCTATTTTAACAATGATTAAAAATGGTACGTTAAAACCTGGTGACAAACTACTTCCTGTTCATCAATTGGCTGAGCAGTTTCAAGTTGGCAGATCTGCTGTTCGTGAAGCGCTAAGTGCGCTAAGAGCAATGGGCTTAATTGAAATGAAACAAGGAGAAGGTACATATGTAAGGAATTTCGATTCTTCTTCATTAACGAAATCACTAAATAACAAGTTATTAATGAAGAAAGAGGATATTTTGAATTTATTAGAAGTACGGAAGGTGCTCGAAGTGGGGGCAGTTCGAGCGGCAGCGGCAAAACGTACGGAAGCTAATTTACAAAATATGAAGTATTGGTTAGATGAAATGGCAAAGAGCATTGGAGATGAAAAGGCTGGCGAAAAAGCAGACTTTCAGTTCCATATGGGAATTGCAGAATCTTCGCACAATAACATCTTACTTGAGCTCATGAATCATGTTTCAGAGATGATTGCTGAAACGATTGGTGAATCAAGACGCATTATTTTATATGGTGAACAAACAACATCAGAACGACTTTTAGAAGAGCATCAATCTATATATAATGCGGTGTTAAAGCAAGATGTGGAATTAGCGCAGCAAGCGATGCTAAATCATTTAATAAATGTAGAACATATTGTCACAGGTAAAAGCGATATAAATTCGTAATTTAATCTTTTAAAATTCTAATTTTCTGATAAAATAGAGAGAATAAGTAAACGTTTTCTTTGGAAGAGGGAGAGGATAGGCCATGGTTGAGCCTATTTCTTCTAATCTTAGTCATCTGATGACCATATGATTGTTGGCGAAGTTGTAATGAGGGGGAATTATAGTTATGAAAGTTACTTTATTTGTTACTTGTTTAGTCGATATGTTTGAAACAAACGTCGGCAAAGCAACAGTTGAAGTATTGGAGCGTTTAGGTTGTGAAATTGAATTTCCAGAAGCACAAGTTTGTTGTGGTCAGCCTGCTTATAATAGCGGCCATGTAGAAGCAGCAAAAGAAGCGATGAAACATATGATTGAAACTTTTGAAGATGCAGAATATATCGTTACACCATCTGGCTCTTGTGCGACAATGTTTCATGAGTATCCGCATGTTTTTAAAGATGATCCGAAGTGGGCTAAACGTGCACAAAAGGTTGCTGATAAAACATATGAATTTACACAATTTATTGTAGATGTTCTAAAAATTACAGATGTTGGTGCAAGTTTACCAGGGATAGCTACTATTCATAAATCTTGTCATATGACACGTCTGCTTGGAGTAAAAGAGGCACCAGGAATTTTATTATCAAACGTAAAAGGATTAACTGTGAGAGAACTGCCAAACGTGCAAAATTGTTGTGGGTTTGGGGGAACGTTTTCAGTTAAGATGACTCCAATTTCTGAGCAAATGGTAGATGAAAAAGTAGATAGTGTAATGGAAACAGGTGCTGATTATTTAATCGGTGCAGATTGTGGGTGTTTGTTAAACATTGGCGGACGTATTGAGCGTTTAGGAAAAGAAGTAAAAGTAATGCATATTGCTGAGGTCTTGAATAGTCGCTCATGAAGGGGGAACATAAGCTATGTCTATGAAAATCAGTGAGAAAAAATTTAATGATCGCGTTGGCGATGGAATTCAAGATTCGTTTATGCGCGGAGCAGTATCTTCTGCACAAACGCGTTTATATACAAATCGATTAAAAGCAGCTGACGAGTTGGGAAACTGGGAAGAATGGCGTGAACTAGGTGAACAAATTCGTCAACATACGTTAGAAAATCTTGATTATTATTTAATGCAGTTAAGTGAAAATGTATCAAAAAGAGGCGGTCACGTTTACTTTGCGAAAACGAAAGAGGATGCAGCAAAGTATATTCAAGACGTTGCAAAAAAGAAACAAGCGAAGAAAGTTGTAAAATCAAAATCAATGGTAACTGAAGAAATTAGTATGAATCATGCCCTTGAAGAGATTGGTTGTGAAGTGTTAGAGAGTGACTTAGGAGAGTATATCTTGCAAGTAGATAACGATCCACCATCACATATTATTGCGCCTGCACTTCATAAAAACAGAACGCAAATTCGTGATGTATTTAAAGAAAAACTTGGATATGAAAATTCTGATGATCCATACGAAATGACAAAGTTTGTTCGTAAACAACTTCGTGAGAAATTTATGGATGCAGAAATTGGTGTGACAGGTTGTAACTTCGCTGTTGCAAATACTGGCTCTCTTTGTTTAGTGACGAACGAAGGTAATGCCGATCTTGTTATGTCGATTCCGAAAACACAAATTGCAGTAATGGGTATGGAACGTATGGTTCCGACAATGGAAGAATTAGATGTTTTAGTTGGTTTACTATGTCGTAGTGCGGTAGGTCAAAAATTAACAAGTTATGTAACAGTAGCAGGACCAATTCAAGAGGAAGAGGTAGATGGACCAGAAGAGTTTCATTTAGTCGTTGTTGATAATGGTCGCTCTCAAATTCTTGGATCGGAATTCCGTTCAGTATTGCAATGTATTCGTTGCGCTGCTTGTGTTAACGTATGTCCTGTATATCGTCACGTTGGTGGACATTCGTATGGATCTATTTATTCAGGACCAATTGGTGCAGTGTTAACACCACTTTTAGGTGGGTATGACGATTACAAAGAGCTTCCGTATGCATCTAGTTTATGCGGAGCATGTACAGAAGCTTGTCCAGTAAAAATTCCATTGCATGATTTATTATTAAAGCATCGCCAAGTTATCGTTGAGCAAGAAGGACGTGCCCCACTTGCAGAAAAATTAGCAATGAAAATGTTTAGTATGGGTGCTTCTTCAGCAGCTTTATATAAAATGGGATCAAAAATGGCACCGGCAGCAATGAGTCCATTTACATCTGGTAACCGTGTATCAAAAGGTGTTGGCCCACTTAAAAACTGGACGGATATTCGTGAATTCCCGGCTCCAAGTAAAGAACGATTCCGTGATTGGTATAAAGATCATAAGAAAGGCGGGGACAAATAATGACAGGATTAATTCAAAACCGTGAGTCCTTTCTAGATAATATCGCAAAAGAACTTGGGCGCGCGCGTAAAACAGAAGGCGTAGAACGTCCAGTATGGAAAAGTAATGTGAATGTAGAAACGTTAAAAGATTATTCACAAGAAGAATTGTTAGAAGTATTTAAAAATCAATGTGCAAACATTCATACAACTGTTGTGGAAACGACAAACGACCGTTTACGCGAAGATATTCAAAAAGTAATCGTTGAAAATGGCGGGGGACCTATTATATTATCAGCAGATGAACGTTTTGATTCCTATGGATTGACTTCTTTATTTAAAGAAGAGCTTCCAAAGCAAGATGTTGAAGTAAATGTATGGGATCCTGAGAAAAAAGAAGAGAATATGCGTATAGCGGAAAAAGCAAATATCGGAATTGCATTTAGTGATTATACATTAGCTGAATCTGGTACGATTGTTGTACAAAGTCATAAAGGGCAAGGTCGTTCTTTACACTTTTTACCGACTGTGTATTTTGCTATTATTCCACGTGAAACACTTGTACCTCGTATTACCCAAGCAGTTCAACACATGAACTCTCGAGTAGAAAAAGGTGAAGCAGTGGCATCTTGTATTAACTTTATAACAGGACCAAGTAACTCTGCAGATATTGAAATGAATCTTGTTGTCGGAGTACACGGACCATTAAAAGCAGTATATTTCATCGTATAAAATAGGGGAAAGCAGGCCGGAAAACGGCCTGCTTTTTTAATAGAATAAAGATAATATGAAGTAGAAGTTCTCTCCTTTTTTTGCTATGTTCTTTTGGAAAGGAGAGGAAGGGATGTTCACTTATTTATATGTATTGTTAGTGGGTATGGTGTTTGGCTCTTTTTATATGGTAATCGCAATGAGGGTTCCTGTAGGCGAGTCTATTATTACACCGCGTTCGCATTGTCATTATTGTAAGTATGTACTAAAGCCAAAAGAACTAATTCCATTCATTTCATTTTGTATACAAAAAGGACGTTGTACAAGTTGTAAAAGAAAAATCTCAAGTTTGTACATAATATTTGAATTTGTTACAGGGAATTTATTTTTTCTTACTGTATATGTAATTGGAATAGAACGAGAGCTCATCATCATTTTATCACTCTTTTCTTTACTTCTTATTATTTCAGTTACAGATTTAGTATACATGCTAATACCTAATCGTATTTTAATTTGGTTTGGGATTTTGCTTATTTTAGAATGTATTTTTGTACCGTTAGTTACTTGGATAGATAGTATAGCTGGCAGTGGAACTATATTTATTTTGTTATATTTCATGCAAAAGATTTATCCAGATGGTCTTGGCGGAGGTGATGTGAAATTACTTTCATTACTCGGATTTATAATAGGAGTGAAAGGTATTTTTATAACTTTATTTTTAGCATCTTGCTTTAGTCTTTGTTTTTTCGGAATAGCTATAGCGTTAAAACGTATAAAAATAAAAACTCCAATTCCGTTTGGCCCTTTTATTAGCCTTGGGGCAATATGTTATGTGTTGGTCACATATGCAAAATAGAGAGGAGATAGAAAGTGAATGTATATATGGATGATCAAAGAAGTTGTCCATTCGGATATGTTTTGGCAACTACAGTAGAATCTGCGTTACAATTTGTTCGGAGTAATAAGGTAAACACCCTTTCTCTTGACTATAACATGGGATGGAGGCAAAAGAGCGGATTAGATTTTGTAGAAGCCTTTTGTACGGAAGGTTTATATGTTAATGAGATTTATCTTCATACAAATGATGTCATCGGTATGCACCAGATGAAGCAGAGAATTGAGGAAGGGAAAGAAAAAGGAGAGATCCATCCTCATATTGTCATTAAATATGTAGGGAGCTAAAAACTCCAAAGTGAAACTTTGGAGTTTTTAATGTTTCATATGAGCTTGTAAAGGAATGATTTCCTCTGTTTGAGCGGCTACTAATTCAGTCTCTTCCTGTTTAACATCAGGTGCTTTCTTTGTTAAGTAATGATATACCATGCCAACAAATACAGATCCGCCAATAATGTTACCGATTGTAACTGGAATTAAGTTGTGAATAGCGCCCGCGAAAGTAATTGTATCAGGATGTGGTGATAATAAAGATAAGGCAAACAATGATAAGTTTGCGATACTATGCTCATAACCAGATAAAAAGAAAGTGAAAACGAGCATCATCATCATTAGTATTTTGGCTGTGTCACCTTTCACTTGAGAAGGTAAGAAGCAAGCAAGACATACGAGCCAGTTACATAAAATCGCTTTAAAGAATAATTGCATTGTAGGTGTATTCATCTTTCCTTCAACAACTTTATTCATTAAATGACCGTGATCAATTGCTTCGAAAATGCCAGTTGCGTAAAATAGTAAGGCAAAGAATAAAGCGCCAGCTAAGTTACCCGCATAACAAGCAACCCAGTTGCGAAGTGTATCAGAAATGGTTGTTTCTTTTCTTAAAGTTGCCACTGTGAAATACATTGTATTTCCAGTAAATAATTCAGCACCGCCATATATAATAAGTACGAGAGCAATTCCGAAAAACATAGAAGCAGCTAAATAAGTTGCTGGTGAATCTGCAATATGAAAAAAGTTACCTAATTTAAAACATAGTACAATAATAAAACCGATATAAATGCCAGCAAGTGCAGCGCGAATGAAATATTGCATTGGACTTGTATCTAGCATTTGCTTTTTGCTCTTAGCCAGTTTTACAACATAATCTAATCCTTGTTCTAGCATGAGTAATACGCTCCTTTAGTACATCGTCTATAAATACTCCTTATATGAATAAAGTACATGGATTTGTTCATAGTTTCAATAAGTTTGTGCAATATTTCACAAAAAGGACATACATCTAGAGAGGAAGCGCTTACAAAAGGTAGTATAATGGAATTTTTTTAAAAATAGAGAGGGGATTGGAACGAGGGGAAAAAGAAAAAGCGCTGTAATTACAGCGCTTTTTCGTCTAAATTCTTTTCTACTTTTACTTCTACTTCTTTCGAGAAGAACCAACCGCAAACTGCGATTCCAACTAATACAATCCAGAATGTAAGTTTCCACGGAGTAGATTCTGGGAATGAATGCGGAAGTACATTTAAAGCAGGGTGTGCTAGCGTATAAACTGTTAATTTCACACCAACCCAACCTACAATTAAAAATGCTGCAGTTTCAAGTCCTGGTTTACGTTTTAATATTTGTACGAAAGCAGTTGCTGCAAATCGCATTATAACTAATCCGATAAGTCCACCTGTAAAGATAACGATAAATTGACCTGTATCAAGACTACCAACCGTACCTAATCCTGTTTTCGGTAAAGTCACTGCTAATGCAACAGCAGCTAAAATTGAATCAACAGCGAAGGCGATATCAGCAACTTCGACTTTAAATACAGTCCACCAAAAGTTCTCTTGTTTTTTCTTTGCTTCTTTTTCTTCTGTTTCTTCATGTGTATTCTTTTTAACATACGTTTTAAATAAGTGATTCCCCGCGATAAACATAAGATAAATCGCACCAATTGCTTGCACTTGCCATACATCGACTAGGAACGAAATCATAAATAGTGATCCGAAGCGGAAAACGAACGCTCCTGCTAATCCATAAAATAGTGCTTTCTTTCGTTTTTCTTCTGGTAAATGTTTTACCATAATTGCGAGAACGAGAGCGTTATCAGCCGCTAAAATCCCCTCTAGTGCAATTAGGATGAGTAATACCCAACCATACTCCAATAATAATGATACATCCATGTACATTCTCCTCTCATTTCTATAAAGACTAAACAAGTGAAGAAGTTTCCCATTGTTTAGTTTCCCCATACTCCTGCGTATCAACGGTGGAAGGAATTTGAAAACAAAAAAGACCTCTGCCGTTGATAGGCAAAGGTCTTGCTAGACATATGTAATGAAAATGCCAACAAAGCCGGAAGAACTAAGTTCTACGTAATGACGACTTTGTTTCCAAGAAATAGTTCTTGGACGCTACTCCCCTTTGGAGATATGCTATTATATTCTCATTATATGGATAATTTATACGGTTGTCAACCTGTTAAAATATCTTCGTTTGGATATTTTATTTTTCTTTGTTTTTTACGTGCAAATGAAAAAGCTAATGTTAAAGGCCCCATCTTTCCAAAAAACATCATAAAGATAATAATTGTTTTGCCGATGATTGTTAAGTGTGGCGTCAAATTCATGCTAAGGCCGACAGTTCCAAATGCTGAAAATACTTCAAAAGCACTCATTAATAAAGGAACTTTCTCAGTGATGCTTAAAATTAAAATGGAAAGAAAAATAAACGAAATTGAAATAATAGTAATTGTTAATGATTTGACAATGAGCGTATCTTTAATGGATTTTTTAAACACTACTATATCATCTTGTTCTTGCAAAAATTTAAATACGCCTAAAAACATAATTAAAAAAGTTGTTAACTTAATCCCACCACCAGTTGAAGCACTGCCAGCACCAATAAACATAAGAAGCATCATTAATAAAAGTGAAGGTTTTGATAATGCAGAGATATCAACAGTATTAAACCCGGCAGTACGTGTTGAAACCGCTTGAAAATAAGCAGCCATCCCTTCTTCAAATGGTGTAAAACCTCTCATGGAAATTGAATTATGAAACTCGAATATGAAAATGAAAACTGTAGCAATAATATTGACGATAAGAGTAGAAGAGAGCATAAGCTTTGAGTGCAAAGTAAGGTTTTTAAAGTTTTTCTTTCTTTTTATATCCACGATAACTGTAAAACCAATCCCACCTAAAATAATGAGGGAAGAAATAACGAGATTGACGAGAATGCTATGGGAGTGCGACATTAAGTTATCGCTCCACACAGAAAACCCAGCATTGTTAAAGGCTGAGATAGAATGAAAAAAGCTGTAATATATCCCTTTGGCAATCCCGTATTTTGGTACCCATTCAAAGGAGAGAAATAAAGTAGCGATACATTCTACAGTAAAAGAAAATAAAAATAATGCTTTTGCAAGACGAATGATTCCGCCGACATTTGTTTGGTTTAATGCTTGTTGTAATAAAATCCGGTTTTGAAGGCCGATTTTTCTACCGAGCATAATTGCGATTAAAACAGCAAAGCTCATAATGCCAAGCCCGCCAACTTGTATAAGTGTTAAAATGACACATTGGCCAAATAAGGTAAATACTTTACCAGTGTCCACAACACCAAGCCCTGTAACCGTACAAGCAGAAACCGTTGTAAATAAGGCATCGAGCCATGAAATAGACGTTGTTGTAGCAATTGGCAGTTTTAATAAGCATGTACCGATAATTGATAATGAAATAAAAGATAAAGTAAGAACACGGGGAGGACTCATGCTAATGTTAATCCGTTTCATATCACGTATCGTTCCTTTCAATTTACTCTTACTAGTATGTGAAAAAGCACGATTATGTATGATGAAAATAGAAAGAGGCAGAGAATATCTGCCTCTAAGCCATATGTTATAGTATTATCCGCGTAATTGTTGTTGCGCTAAAGCAACAAGGCGTTTCGTTACTTCCCCGCCAACTGAACCGTTAGAACGAGATGCTGTATTAGATCCTAAGCTTACACCGAATTCTTGTGCAATTTCATATTTAAATTGTTCAAGCGCTTGTTCTGCACCTGGAACTAGTAATTTGTTTGTTTTCACCATGCTGATACACATCCTTAAAGAGTAATCCAGTTTAGCTAAGTGCTATCTGGTAACGTTATTTTATGTGGAAACGACGTACTCATACACGGAAGTAATCGGTGTGATTAGAAGTTATTGGATAGAAAAAAGAGTAGCAAATTTGCTACTCTTTTTTCAGTATTGTCGCTGTACCTTCCACGACAATATCATCAGATTGATTATAGATGTTTGTTTGCAATGTAATGATTTTCTTATCATCCCGTTTTTTAATGACTTCTGCCACTACACGAAGTGTATCGCCGATTTTGACAGGAGCGCGGAATGAAACGTTTTGAGATAAATAAATCGTATTTTTGCCCGGGAGTTTCGTTCCAAGGATGGTAGAAATAAAACTGGAAACGAGCATGCCATGAGCAATACGTTCTTTAAACATTGTCGTTTTTGCAAAAGAGTCTAAAATATGAATAGGATTTACATCTCCAGTCAATTTTGCAAAATTGATAACGTCCTCATCCGTAATTGTTCTTGTTAGAGATGCTTGATCACCGACTTGAATCTCATCGTAACGAAGCTCCGGAACAGTTTGTGCTTCTTGAAATGGATTCATTTTGTCCTCCTTCTTTTCCATATCGAAAAATGTAAGCCATCTTGATGTAGTAGGAGGAAGAAAGAGTTTTGTTTGTGCTGCAGTTAGTTGCCACATTTTTCTTACTTGATGGAAGTAAATAGATTTTTTGAGTTTGCCTCGAACTGCTTTGCGAGTTCTAGTTGTTTGGACTTGAACTCTCCCAAAAAAACTTCTAACTGTTTTTGAACCTCTTCACGTTGCGACTGTTGTTGTTCGATAAAGTGTTTTGTTGTTTCTTCAAATTGGCCGCTAGTTTGAGTAAGAATAGACAAAGATGTTTTCGTAGGCGAAACAGTAAGTTGGTGCATTTGATTAGAAAGCTCATTCCACTTTTCTTGCCACTCGTTAATTTGATCATTTAAGGAGTTTCCAGTTAATTGCTTCACATAGTCTGTATATTGGTTATTGAACTGAGCAGTGAATTGGTGTAGTTCTTTTTCTAGTTCATCTACTCCTGATGTTAATTTATGCAAAGCGTCTTGTTGTTGTTTTAACGTTTCTAAAGTAAGTTGCTCTAATTGTTTCCCAGCTGAAGAGAAGAGGGAAAGAGATTGAGACCAGTTTTTCCAAAATGCATCGACTAATTCGTATGGCTTAGTTTCCATTGTTTGACCTCCAAATGTTTTTTTGCATATTGTGAACGCAGATTACTCTGCTGTACCACCAGGTGAAGATGAAGAATCCTTTTCATCCTTTTCTGGAGAAGTAGAAAATGGAAAGAATGCATTGGTGTATAACGTGAAAAACGTCCGCAACATATTTTGATAATGTTCAAAAGAAGTCGCACATGTTGTTAAATATTGCTCTCCATATTCTGTTAAAGAATAAATTCGTTTCGCGGGCCCGCCTTCGCTTGTATCCCAAGTAGAAGAAATAAGATTTTCTTTTTCTAATTTGCGTAGTGTCCTATACACATTACCTTGGTCAACAGAAGAAAAGCCGATGTCCATTAGCATTTGAATAAGTTTGTAACCATGAAGACTCCAGTCTTTTAGACAGAGAAGTAAGAAAGGAACTAAGAAGTTTTTTGGCATGGAGTTTGGTTGTTTCGCTTGGTTTTTTTCCAAACTTTCTGGGTGTTCTGGTTCATTATGTAGCATGATTGTGCATCACCTCATGAATCAGTTAGATGGA
Source organism: Bacillus sp. NP247 (assembly GCF_018966865.1). NCBI lineage: Bacteria > Bacillati > Bacillota > Bacilli > Caryophanales > Bacillaceae > Bacillus > Bacillus sp. NP247. Next base: position 3,967,180 of record NZ_CP076653.1, read on the forward strand.
ATTTTTTGCTTATAAGTGCAATTTACACCTATCTGTTTTTAATGTCAATATATTTGTTAGAAAATAAAGAAAAATAAAATATATACTTGAAGTTTTATTCGGAATATTAGAAAATAGTGAATAGGTTGAATTGTTTCAAAAACAAAAAAGGGAGTGTAGGCGAAGTGATTGATCAAAAATTCGATCCATTGCAAGCATGGAAAAATGCTTATGAACAAACCGAAACATTTTGGGGAAAAGCGCTCAATGAAACAATTAAAACAGAAGAATATTCTGCTTGGATGGGCAGCGTTCTAGATTTGAATTTGTTTTATCAAAAAGCATTAAATGATACGACAAAAAATTATTTAGAGCAGGTGAATGTGCCGACGAGAGAGGATATCGCTAGAGTAGCTACGCTTGTTATTAATTTAGAAAATAAAGTTGATAACATCGAGGAAATTCTAGAAGAGAAAGTGGATTCATTAGGACAAGCTCCTACATTAAAGCGTGATGTTACGAAAGTAAAACAAGATATGCGCACGTTAGAAACGAAAGTTGATCAAATTTTAGAATTGCTAGAAAAGCAAAATGCAGTACTTGCTAAACTACAAGTACCTGTAAAAGAAGAAGTAAAGCCTGTAAATAAGCCAGAAAATAAAAAATGATAATCGCGTTTGTTTATAACGTGTAAAAGAGAGAGGGAGAATCTCTTTTCATGTATAAACAACGAAACATAATTAATATAAATATATGGACTCAATTAGTATGAGTACCAAAATGATTCATAACAATCGTTCACAAATTCATTTAAGGGGGAAAAGAAATGGTTCAATTAAATGGCAAAGTAGCAATCGTAACAGGTGGGGCAAAAGGAATTGGAAAAGCAATTACAGTAGCATTAGCAGAAGAGGGAGCAAAAGTAGTTATTAACTATAACAGCAGTAAAGAAGCAGCTGAAAACTTAGTAAATGAATTAGGAAAAGAAGGACATGATGTTTATGCAGTTCAAGCGGATGTTTCTAAAGTAGAAGATGCAAACAGACTTGTAGAAGAAGCTGTGAATCATTTTGGTAAAGTTGACATTCTTGTTAATAATGCTGGTATTACAAGAGATCGTACATTCAAAAAGTTAAATCGTGAAGATTGGGAGCGCGTAATTGACGTGAACCTAAGCAGTGTATTTAATACAACAAGCGCGGTACTTCCATACATATCGGAAGCAGAAGAAGGAAGAATCATTAGTATTTCTTCTATTATTGGCCAAGCTGGTGGATTTGGACAAACAAATTACTCAGCAGCAAAAGCAGGTATGTTAGGATTTACAAAATCATTAGCGTTAGAACTTGCAAGAACAAATGTAACTGTAAACGCAATTTGCCCAGGATTTATTGATACTGAAATGGTAGCAGAAGTACCAGAAGAAGTGCGTCAAAAAATCGTTGCGAAAATCCCGAAAAAACGTTTTGGTCAAGCTGATGAAATTGCAAAAGGTGTAGTATATCTATGCCGTGACGGTGCGTATATCACAGGTCAGCAATTAAACATTAATGGCGGATTATACATGTAATGAAGTAAGAAAAAAGTGCATATCCATAGCAGGGATGCACTTCTTTTTTTAGAAAGAAATTGACCGAAAAGGAGATAGAAAAAATGACCACATTCGTAACGGAATGGGAAAAGCAATTGGAGTTGTACCCAGAAGAATATCGTAAAGCATATCGCCGTGTGAAAAGAGCGAGCGAAATTTTATTACGCGAACCAGAACCACAAGTGGGTTTAACACCGAAAGAGGTTATTTGGACGAAGAATAAAACGAAGCTTTATCGTTACATTCCAAAACAAGAAAAAACACAGAGAGTTCCAATCTTATTAATATATGCTCTTATTAATAAACCGTATATTATGGATTTAACTCCGGGAAATAGTTTAGTGGAATATTTAGTAGATCGTGGTTTTGATGTGTATATGCTTGATTGGGGCACATTTGGTTTAGAAGATAGTCATTTGAAGTTTGATGATTTCGTGTTCGATTATATTGCAAAAGCAGTGAAAAAAGTAATGAGAACTGCAAAATCGGACGAGATTTCTTTACTTGGTTATTGCATGGGTGGAACGTTAACATCTATTTATGCAGCGCTTCATCCAGACATGCCAATTCGTAACTTGATTTTTATGACAAGTCCTTTTGATTTCTCTGAAACAGGATTATACGGTCCTTTATTAGATGAGAAATATTTCAATTTAGATAAAGCGGTTGATACATTCGGAAATATTCCGCCAGAAATGATTGATTTCGGAAATAAGATGTTAAAACCAATTACAAACTTTGTCGGTCCATATGTTGCTTTAGTCGATCGTTCGGAAAATGAGCGCTTCGTCGAAAGTTGGAAATTAGTTCAAAAGTGGGTAGGCGATGGTATTCCGTTCCCAGGTGAATCTTATAGACAATGGATTCGTGATTTCTATCAAAATAATAAATTAGTGAAGGGTGAACTCGTTATTCGCGGACAAAAGGTAGACCTTGCAAATATTAAGGCGAATGTCTTAAATATTTCTGCGAAACGTGATCACATTGCTCTGCCATGTCAAGTAGAAGCTTTACTGGATCATATTTCTAGCACAGATAAACAGTATGTATGTTTGCCGACAGGACATATGTCTATCGTGTATGGTGGAACGGCTGTAAAGCAAACATATCCGACGGTTGGGAATTGGCTTGAAGAGCGTTCTAATTAAAGAGAAGAAATCCAACTAGCGTATGTTAGTTGGATTTTTTTATGGGAAATGACGAAACATAGGAAGGAGAAAAATACATTGTAGGAGTATAATTATGAAGCTTATGACTGGTAAGTTGTTTTGGAATGCTGGAGTTTCTGTACCTTGTTATCCAACGTTAGAAAATGATATGATATGTGATGTGCTAGTAATTGGAAGTGGAGAAGCAGGTGCTCATATAGCGTATTCGTTAGCTAAAATTGGAATGCGTGTTATGCTCATTGAAAAAAGAGCAATTGCATGTGGTAGCACAGCTGCAAATACAGGATTATTACAATTTGTTCATGATAAATCGTTGACCTCTCTTATTCATACATTTGGTGAAGAGAAAGGGGTACGAGCATATAGACTTTGTTATGAAGCGCTGCAAACAATGGAGAAGGTTGTGCCAACTCTCGATATTGATCCCCATTTTATTCCGCGAAATAGTTTGTATTATGCAAGTAGAGATGAGGATATTTCATTTTTACAGGAAGAATATAATACGTTACGCCATTATGGATTTCCGGTTGAATATTTTACAGAGTCTGATATTAAGAAACGTTATTCATTTGCAAAACAAGCAGCGTTATATACAAGCGGTGATGCAGAAGTGAATCCGTATTTATTAGCGCATAGTCTTTTGCATAAAGCGAAACAAATGGGCGCTATTATATATGAACATACAGAGGCATTACATATTAAACAAATCCAAAATGATTTAATTTGTTACACGAATACAGGAAATAAAATCGTAGCAAAAAATATTATTATGGCGACAGGTTATGAAGCAATTTTTGGAAAGAAAGAAAAAAATACAACAGTAGAAACGTCTTATGCCGTTGTGACAAATAAGATAGATCATTTTGAAGGCTGGCATGAGCAATCATTAATTTGGGAAACAGCACGTCCGTATTTGTATTATCGAACGTATCGAAACCGCATTATTGTAGGCGGATTAGATGAGGCGCTGAAAATTCAAAAAATCGGTGATACGAAATTATTGCATAAGCGTGATCTCCTTATTAACATTGTAAAAGAAATGTTCCCGCAGTATAAAAATATACAGGCAGAGTACTATTGGGCAGCAGCATTTGGTGGCAGTCATGACGGTCTTCCTATTTTAAAAGAAGATAAAAAAATACATAATTTATATTACGCACTGCCGTATGGGGGAAATGGAACTGTATACGGAATGGTATTTGCGAAACTATTTCAGCAGTTATTTACAAATGAAGAAAGTGATGATTTTTCTTTATTTAATCGATAGAAAAAAGGTAGCGAAGTGATGGAATGAGAGATATAAAAAGGTTTTTACAAAAGTTACGTCCCGTGCAACTTATCGTTGTATTTTATTTACTAGCGGTAGTTGTATCGGTAATTTTACTTAGTTTACCATTTGTTACGAAGCCTGGCGTGAATTGGACATTTATAGATGCGCTGTTTACATCTGTTAGTGCTGTAAGCGTTACAGGACTGTCTGTTGTTACTATTTCAGATACGTTTACAACAGCAGGAATTATTGTTTTAGCCCTGATTTTACAATTAGGTGGATTAGGAATTATGGCACTTGGTACATTCGTTTGGATTATAACGGGTAAAAAGATTGGTTTGCAGCGAAGAAGGTTAATTATGGCAGACCATAACCAAGGAAATTTATCGGGCCTTGTAGAATTGATGCGTTCTATTTTAATTGTAATTATTTCGATAGAACTCATTGGAGCAATACTGTTAGGTACAAGGTTTTTACTATATTTCCCGACTTGGCAAGAAGCTTATTTTCACGGTTTTTTTGCCGCTGTTAGTGCAACGACGAACGGAGGATTTGATTTAACAGGACAATCGCTAATTCCGTACAAAAAAGATTATATCGTTCAAATGATTCATATGTTACTTATTATTTTAGGAGCGATTGGCTTCCCTGTGTTAATGGAAGTGAAGCAATTTCTTAGTAAGAGGAGAGAGCAACTTTTTCGTTTTTCGTTATTTACAAAATTGACGACAACGACATTTTTTGCACTCGTTGTTGTTGGAACCATCATGATTTTTTTACTAGAACGAAATCATTTTTTAGTAGGAAAGTCATGGCATGAAACGGTTTTCTATACATTATTCCAATCTGTGACGACGCGAAGCGGTGGACTCGCTACAATGGATATACTTGAATTGTCACAACCTACGCTTTTATTTATGAGTATATTAATGTTTATAGGAGCATCTCCAAGTTCGGTTGGGGGCGGGATACGTACGACAACATTTGCGGTTAGTATATTATCGTTATATACATTTGCAAGGGGCGGTAGAACGGTTCGAGTCTTTAAACGACAGCTACATGAAGAGGATGTACTGAAAGCATCTGTCGTTATGACGATGGGGATATTATTATGTGCCACGGCGCTATTTATTTTATCCATTACGGAAAATGTACCGCTTATGAGCTTGATCGTTGAAGTTTGTTCTGCTTTCGGGACGACAGGTTTATCGACAGGTATTACGCCAGATTTAACAACTGTTGGTAAACTTGTACTTATTGTACTTATGTTTATCGGGCGCGTCGGTATTTTAACATTTATATTAGCTAGTGGTGGAAGAGAACAACCACCTCGCTATAAATATCCGAAAGAAAGAATTATTATTGGATAGTATGAAACCATTCTACCTGCGTTAGGTAGAATGGTTTTTTTTAATCGTTAATTCCGAATTGGGGATGCATAAAAGCATCATTTTTATTATCAACTTCATTTTTAAGTAATTCTTGATTTTCTTCTGCAATCCACCCGATATCATTTGTAGGATGGATCCATTCATCCCCAGCCATAATGGCAGGGTCTACCTCATCACTCCAATTGTTTAATGGGCTGTTCGCGGAATCGTATTTACTGTCTCCAATTACAACATCATATTGATTTACAAAAGGTTGTTGCATCTTTTTTCCTGTTCCTTTAAAAGAAGGGAAGTTCATTTGATGAGGGAGCGTCTCGTCTAAAATTGGCGATTGGATTGTTTCTTTCTCCTTCAAAGTAATCGCTCCTTTTTGTAATGGTTTGTTCGTATGTAGTATTTCCATCTATAAGATCTTATGTACTTGTTAACACTTGCCAGTAATAGTTATTTCAAATTGCTCCAAACTAGAGTAGAAAGTAATTTCTTGAGAGCAGGTGAACGTATTGGTAAAAAGAAAAGTGAAACAAAATGCGGCAATTAACAATAATAAGACTCCGAAAGAAAGCTTACCAGATGCAGAATTTGCATTAGAGTATGAAGGAGAAAACAGTGCAAAGTACGCAAATCGTAATTCAAAAAAAGGTAAACAAAAATGAGGCGTTTTTTACAAACGCCTCATTTTTTTGTGGGATTATAAAGGTTTTTTTAATTATTTGTAAATTTCATGTTTGATATTAGCAGAAAAATGCGAAAAAACATAGAAGTAGCAACGTATTGCACAAAAACAACCAACAAACAAAAGATTAATGTTGGTTTAATACTGCTTTTACACTAGTTGTTTATATTTGAGTTGTACATAAGATTTGTAAAAGGAGAGAGAAACAGTGAAAAAAACAATCTTTAAAGCTGTAGCAACTGGAATGGTATTTTCGTTATTAATGGGGTGTGGTGCAAAGAAAGAAGAAAGTGCTGGAGCAAAAGTGAAAGATGATAAATTATCTGGATCATTAACTGTTTACACAGCGATTGAAGAAGAGCTTGTACCGATTTATCTTGATTCTTTTAAAAAGAAGTATCCAGATGTGAAGTTGAACATTGTTCGTGATTCAACAGGAGTTATTACAGCGAAATTGCTAGCTGAAGGAAAAAATACACAAGCAGATGTTGTATGGGGAACAGCGGCTTCTAGTCTATTAGCTTTAGAGAAAAAAGACATGTTAAAAGGATATTCTCCACAAGGAGCAGATCGTGTACTTCCACAATTTAAAGATGATAAGAAGCCAGAAAAATGGGTAGGTAATACTGCATTTATGACTGGAATTGCTGTGAATAAAGAAGAATTAAAGAAGAAAAATTTACCGATGCCAGAATCATATGAAGATTTAACGAAACCAGAATATAAAGGAACGCTAGTTATGCCGCATCCAGCTTCTTCTGGAACAGGATTTTTAACGGTTTCTGCATGGCTACAAATTATGGGAGAAGATAAGGGCTGGGATTACATGAAAAAACTTCATGATAATATGGCAACTTATACTCATTCAGGTTCAAAACCAGCAAAATTAGCAGGTGCAGGTGAATATCCGGTTGGTGTATCAATGGTTTATAGTGCTTTGAAAGAGAAACAAAAAGGTGCACCAGTTGAAGTAGTTTTACCGAAAGAAGGATTAGGATGGGAAGTAGAAGCGAACGCACTAATTAAGAAAGATAATGCAAAAAATGATAAATTAGCGCAAGCATTTTTAGACTGGGCAATTACAGATGATGTAATGAAGTTATACTTCGAGAAAAATGGATTTGCGACAATTAAAAACGATTATAAACTTCCAGAGGGATTCCCTAAAGATGTAACAGAAAAATTATACAAAAAGAACGATTTCAAATGGGCAGCAGAAAATCGCGATAAAATTTTAGAACGTTGGGAAAAAGAGTTTGGCCAAAAAGCAGAACCGAAAAAGTAAGTAAGTGGGAGAGAGAAAAATGAGCGAATATTTATCAATTCAACACATTCAAAAGCAGTTTGATGCGTTTACAGCGCTAAAAGATGTATCTTTTACAGTGAAAAAAAATGAGTTTGTTTGTTTATTAGGCCCAAGTGGTTGTGGGAAAACGACGCTGCTCAGAATTTTAGCGGGGCTAGAAGAGGCAACAACAGGTAGTATAGCTGTGAATGGAAAAGATATTACAGCATTGCCGCCTGGAAAGAGGAACTTCGGAATGGTCTTTCAATCGTATGCATTATTTCCGAATTTAACAGCACTTGAAAACATTGAATACGGCTTAAAGACAAAAAAACATGGAAAAGCAGAAGTAAAAGAGAAAGCGCTATTGGCGTTAGAACTTGTTGATTTGCTGAATGTAAAAGATAAATATCCTGCTCAAATGTCTGGTGGACAACAGCAGCGAGTAGCACTTGCACGTGCGCTCGCTCTGTCTCCCGATATTTTGTTACTTGATGAGCCGTTATCTGCTTTAGATGCAAAAGTGCGTGAAAAGTTGCGCAGAGAAATGCGTGATTTGCAAGAAAAAGTGGGAGTCACAACTATTATGGTAACGCATGATCAAGAAGAGGCATTAACGATGGCTGATAAAATTGTTGTAATGAATCATGCGGAAATTATGCAGATTGGAACACCAGAGGAGATTTATCAAAGACCAGCCAATCCGTTTGTGGCAGATTTTATTGGTTCTATTAATTTCTTTTCGAAAAATAACGAAGAACATGCAATTCGTCCTGAACATGTAACAGTTGTACAAAATAATGGTATTAAAACAGTTGTAGAAAGCATGGAATTTCGCGGGTCTGTATACCGGACGGAAGTGCGGGTCATAGAAGAGAAAACACACCTTTATAACGAGAAAATTGTAGTGGATATATTGGCATCAGAAGTAGAGGAAACTGCTATTAGAAAAGGAAAGCCAATTCAAATCTCTTTCTCAGAAAATCATATGTTGTCATATGGAAAGAAGGTCATTGTATAGATGGAGATGTTAGAAAACTTTAAGGTAGAAAGCACAAAAAAAAAGATTAAGAGACGTATCGGTAAAGAAGAGTGGATACAAAGACTATTAATTATTGGTATGCTTCTTTCATTTGTTATCATGCTTGTATTGCCTTTATTACAACTGTTTACACAAGCCTTTTATGATAAAGATGGAGCTTTTGTTGGTGTTGCGAATTTCAGTAAATATTTCACAACACCAACGCTAGTTCAATCATTACAAAATACGATATGGATTTCGGGCGCTACAACACTTATTTCAGTTACACTCGCTTTCGCTTACGCATATGCAATCGCTCGTACAAATATTTTTGGAAAGCGCGTATTTCAATACGTAGCATTATTACCATTATTTGCACCGACGATGATGCATGGTATTGCGCTTACATATTTATTCGGTAATCAAGGGTTAATAACGAAAGGGATGTTTGGTTTATTTGAAGGAATACATATACCGTTATATGGACCAGTAGGAATTGTAATGGCTGAAGTTATGTATACATTTCCGCAAGCATTCCTTATTTTATTAATTGCTTTTCAAGGTTCTGATTATCGTTTATATGAAGCTTCTAATATGTTAGGTGCAAGTAAAGTGAAACAGTTTCTTACGGTTACTTTACCTAGCGTGAAATATGGATTAATTAGCGCGATGTTCGTTGTATTTACACTTAGTTTTACTGATTTTGGGGCACCGAAAATTGTTGGAGGACAATATAACGTACTTGCTACTGACGTATATAAGCAAGTAATTGGACAGCAAAATATGTCCATGGGCGCAACTGTCGGAATGATTTTATTAATCCCAGCTATTTTCGCATTTGCAGTTGATCGTATTACGCAAAGAAAACAGGGGAATCTCTTATCTTCAAAAGCAGTACCTTACAGAATAATAAATAATAAGAAAAGAGATGTTATTTCGTTCGCATATTGTAGCGTAATAACGCTTATGATCATTCTTTTATTCGTTGCAGTTGGTATTGCTGCAAGTGTAAAAGTATGGCCGTATAATATGAGTTTTACATTTGAGCATTTTAATTTTTCAAGTTTAACGGGAGATGGACTTGAAGCGTTTAAAAATAGTGTAATTGTCTCAGCGGTTACAGCGGTTATTGGGGCAATTTTAACATTTGTGTTCGCGTATGCAATTGAAAAAATAGAACAGCTACAGTTTTTCAGAAAAGTAGGCTACTTTTTCTCTATTGTACCGTTAGCGATTCCTGGATTAGTACTTGGATTAGGATATGTCTTTTTCTTCAGTCAACCAACAATTCAAATTCTAGGACTTTCAGTAACAAATCCGTTTCATTCCTTATATGGCACAATTGCTGTTTTAGTATTAGTAAATATCATTCATTTTTACTCTGTAACGTTTGTTACCGCAACGACTGCTTTAAAGAAACTGGACCGAGAGTTTGAACTTGTTTCACAGTCGATGAGCGTACCGTTTTATAAAACTTTCTTTCGAGTAACAGTACCGATGTGTTTACCAGCTATTTTAGAAATGGTTATGTACTATTTCGTAAATTCAATGGTAACTGTATCGGCAGTAGTGTTCTTATATGCGGCTGATTTTAAACTAGCTGCTGTATCAATTGTAAATATGGATGATGCAGGAAATGTAGCACCAGCAGCTGCAATGAGTGTACTTATTGTTGTTACAAATGTTGTAGTGAGAGTTGTATATGAATGGGGAACGAAAGCACTTCGTAATCGAACGTCACAATGGCAAAAAAGATAAGTAAGAAGGGTGATGGATAGAATGAAAATTGAAGCAGTTATTTTTGATTGGGCAGGTACGACAGTTGATTACGGTTGTTTTGCACCACTGGAAGTATTTATGGAAATCTTCCATAAGCGCGGTGTTGAAATTACAGCAGAAGAAGCACGTAAGCCAATGGGATTATTAAAAATAGATCATGTAAGGGCACTAACAGAAATGCCTCGTATTGCGAATGAGTGGGAGCATGTCTTCGGACAATTACCAACAGAAGCAGACATTCATGAGATGTATGAAGAATTTGAAGAAATTCTCTTTGCTATTTTGCCAAGCTATGCCACGCCAATTGATGGGGTGAAAGAAGTGGTTGCTTCATTACGTGAAAGAGGCATTAAAATTGGCTCAACAACTGGTTATACGAGAGAAATGATGGACATTGTAGCAAAAGAAGCAGAAATACAAGGGTATAAACCTGATTTTCTTGTGACGCCAAATGATGTTCCAGCAGGTCGTCCATATCCGTGGATGTGTTATAAAAATGCGATGGAATTAGGTGTATATCCATTGAATCATCTGATAAAAGTTGGAGACACCGTGTCAGATATGAAAGAGGGCAGAAATGCTGGAATGTGGACAGTTGGTGTAATCCTCGGTAGTAGTGAGCTCGGTTTAACGGAAGAGGAAGTTGAGAATATGGATCCGTTAGAGCTTCGTGAAAAAATAGAAGTAGTTCGTAATCGTTTCATTGAAAATGGGGCTCATTTTACAATTGAAACGATGCAGGAGCTCGAAAACGTAATTGAACATATCGAGAAACAAGAACTTATTATTTCATAAAGGGGGCATAGGGTCATGAATGAAAATCACTATTTATTATTAACGCCAGGACCATTAACAACAACAAAAACTGTAAAAGAAGTTATGTTATACGATTGGTGTACGTGGGATGTTGAATATAACACGATGGTGCAAGAGGTAAGAAGTAGGCTTGTATCGTTAGCGACAAAGGAAGAAGAAAAGTACACAACAGTTTTAATGCAGGGAAGCGGTACGTTTTCGGTTGAAGCAGTAATTGGTTCTGTTATTCCTAGAAACGGAAAGTTGCTAGTTTGTACAAATGGTGCGTACGGTAAGCGGATTGTACAAATGGCAGAGATGTTACATATAGATGTGGTGGTCAGTCAAACAGAAGAGTGGGAGCCTACTAATATTGCAGAAGTAGAAAAGTTATTGCAACAAGATAAAGAGATTACGCATATTGTCGTCGTTCATTGTGAAACAACGACAGGTATTATTAATCCAATTGTAGACGTATGTAAATTAGGAAAACAATACGGAAAAGTTACACTGGTTGACGCAATGAGTAGTTTCGGTGGTATTGAAATAGATATCGCTGAGTTGCAAATTGACTTTCTAATTAGTAGTGCGAATAAATGTATTCAAGGTGTTCCCGGATTCGGTTTTGTCATCGCAAATCGTGATGAACTATTGAAATGTAAAGGGCAAGCTCGTTCTTTATCATTAGATTTATATGATCAGTGGGAAACGATGGAAGAGAAAAATGGGAAATGGCGCTTTACTTCACCAACCCATATTGTACACGCTTTTTATCAAGCGCTCCTGGAACTAGAAAAAGAGGGCGGAGTAAGAGCACGTTACAATCGATATTATAACAATCAAAAACTATTAGTGAATAGAATGAGCGAAATCGGATTTAAGCCACTAGTAGATAAAAAATATCAATCTCCTATTATTACATCTTTCATTTACCCAGGTGAAGGATTTGAGTTTCAGCAGTTGTATAATGAATTAAAGCGATATGGATTTGTTATTTATCCAGGTAAAATTTCGAAAGTAGATACGTTCCGCATTGGAAATATCGGTGATGTACATGAAGAAGATATTATTCGCTTAGTTGATAGTATTGCTAAAGGGGTTGTTATAGGGTGAAAGTATTTTGCTTAGGTGGAGCAGGTAAGATTTGTCGTGAAGCAATTTTAGATTTAGTTCAATTTTCATCTTTTGAGACGATTACGGTAGCCGATTTTAATGAAGTGGAAGGCCGAAAAGTAGTAGAGTGGTTAAATGATCCTCGTGTTGATTTTGTAAAAGTCGATGTGACAAATCATGAGGATACGGTCGAAAAAATGAAAGGCTATGACATTGTAATGGATGGTACGACGATAAAGTTAAATGGATTGTCTACTCGCTGTATCGCAGATGCCGGCTGTCATGGTGTGAACTTAAATGGATTTGGTGAAGAAAATGAATCCCACTCTAAATTTGTTCAACATGGAACAACATGTTTACCTGGATTTGGTATGACACCAGGTGTAACACAAATGATGGCCATGTATGCAGCAAATCAGTTAGATACTGTAGAGTCAGTTCGAGTAAGTCATGGCTCGTATCGTCCGATTGCTTTTTCTGCATCAATTACAGAGACAACCACATATGAATATGATCCACATTTGCCGACGCGTACAGTGTATGAGGAAGGTGAATTTAAGCAAGTACCGCCGTTTGCGCGCCCGAGAGAAATTGAATTACCAGCACCTTACGGAAAAACAATGCAGTATATAATCCCGCATTCAGAAACGATTACGTTAGCGAAGGCACTGGAAGATAAAGGTGTACAGCTTATTGAAACAAGAGGAACTTGGCCAGAGCAAAATATGCAGCTCGTTCGTGCTTTATATGATTATGGTATATTGCGTAATGATCAAATTGAAATAAACGGTAAAGAAATTGGTATTATGGATTGTATTTCGAAGTATCTATTAAAATCGAAAGAAGGGCAAGCAACAGAGCTTTATGGTTATGCACTTCATGTAGAAGTAGTAGGTATGAAAAATAATCAAAAACAGCGACATGTATTATACCATACACATCCGCTATCTGACGGTTCTGTAGTAGGTTGGGAGAAATTAAGAGCCTATACAAGAAATGTTGGTATCCCATTTGGAATCGCTACAGAGTTAATTGCAAAAGGAGTAGTTAATAAATTCGGTGTTATTACTCCTGAAGAAGCTTTCGAAAATCCACAAATTATTTTTGACGAACTAGAAAAGCGCGGTATTTATATTCATGAAGAGATTTTCATTGAAAAAGAAAATTATAACTTTGTATAAGTAAGGCAGTTTATGAGGTAGATATAAATGGGGTGAGGCTATGTCTGTAGTAGGTGAAGAAAGAAAGAGGACAATTCTTGAAAAGGTAGAGTTTAAAGGGAAAGTAAAAGTTTCAGAATTAGCGAGAGAGTTCGCAGTATCAACAGAGACGATTCGTCGGTATTTAGAAGAATTAGATCGTGAAAAAAAATTGAAAAAAGTGTACGGTGGAGCCGTTCAACTTCCGGGAGCTGGGATAGAGGCACCGATGTTAGAACGAGAGATGCTGCATATAGAAGAGAAAAAAAGAATTGGGTATAAAGCAGCAACGTTTGTGGAAGATGGAGATGTTATTGCGATTGATGATGGAAGTACACCACTTCAAATGGTGCCATATCTTGTTCATCGTAAAAATTTAACGATTGTAACAAGTTCATTTCCAGTAGCAACACAATTAATTTCTTCTATTAATAAAAAGATGTTTCACGGTGAAGTTTTATTTATAGGCGGGAAAGTATCTCCAAAACATTCACGTGTGTCGGGGTCTATTTCACAGCAAGTAATTCATCAATTTCATTTTCATAAAGCATTCGTTTCGATTGATGGGTTGTTGCCAGGTTTTGGGGTTTCTAGCTTTGAATTAGAAAAGGCGAAACTGTCAGAAGCGATGATGAAATTAGCTGAGAAAACATATATTTTATGTGATCATACAAAGGTAGGCGTAAAAGGGAATTACCGAATAGCAGGATTTTCTCGTATTCAACATGTTATTTGTGATAAGAAAATGCCCTATAGTTTTGAAGAAGAAGTCAAAAAGCATAATATTCAATGGACAGTTTGCTAACAATCAGTGAGAAATTCCATCTCTCTTTAATTATTAGTAATGTTTAACGTGAATTTTGAGATGCTCATGAATAATGAGTAATAAAGGTTTGTATTCGTGCAAAAAAAGTGGACACATTTTCTAGCTTCCTTCATATAATTTACCAATAGAAAAAAAGTTGGCTGAAGGAAAGAGGGGACGGGAATGTCGGAACGAATATATAATAAGCTTGTAGTTTACACGAATATTTTGCAGAAAATCGGTGTTATTAATGAGAAAGAAAAAAGTGAGATTCTTCATACGATAGGTAAAAAAGCCCTTTGAATAAAGGGTTTTTTAATTGCTTATTAAAAGAAAATAAAAGCATTTGTAATATTACTATTGACAATGATAATGATATTCATTATCATTTATTTGTATATAATTGATATTAGTTATCAATTAAAATGTATATAAGATAAGGGGATATTATTTTGAAAAAAAGTCATATTAGGGCTCTATTAGTAGCCACATCATTAGCTATTCCATTTGCTGCATACTCTACTCCAGCATTAGCAGCAGTTACAATGGAAGCAACTAAATCAGGAGTAACAGTAAGTGATCGTATATATGATGCTGAAATTAAAATATATAAAGATCAAAAAGATGAACCATCTATGGTTTCTCAATACATAAAAGATCCTAAAGTGACGATTGAAAACAATAAAAAAGTTGTTACTGCAACAGTACAAGATAGCGATTATTTTCAATATCTTAGAATAGAAGATAGAAACCAACCAGGTGTATTTCATGATGTGAAAGTTTTGTCAGAAGATAAGAGGAAAAATGGGACGAAAGTAGTTCAATTTGAAATTGGTGAATTTGAGAAGAAGCATAATATGCAAATGCATATACTTATTCCGGCTATTGGATATGATCACAAATATCAAGTTCAATTTGAAATTAAAGATCCAACTTTAGGCGACAAAGAAACAGAGAAACCAGATGATAACTCTAATTCAGGCAATACGGAAACGGATACACCAGTTGATAGTCAAAATATGATAACGGATAACAAATTAAGAGAACTTGTTAATAAAAAAGTATTTAATAGAAAAGATTTAAATACACCAATTACGAAAGAAGAGCTATTACAAGTAAAGGACTTGTTTTTAAACACGAATGAGATTCTTGATTACAGTGCATTAAAATATATGCCAAATTTAAAATCTTTAACAGTTGCGAATGCGAAGATAACAGATCCGTCGTTCTTTGCGAATTTAAAGCAATTAAATCATTTAGCTTTGCGTGGTAATGAATTTTCAGATGTAACACCACTTGTTAAGATGGATAATTTAGAATCTCTTGATTTGAGTAATAATCAAATTACAAACGTTGCACCACTAATTGAAATGAAAAATGTAAAAAGTTTATATCTATCAGGCAACCAAATAGAAGATGTAACAGCATTAGCGAAAATGGAACAACTAGATTACTTGAATTTAGCAAATAATAAAATTACGAATGTTGCTCCATTAAGCGCGTTGAAAAATGTAACATACTTAACTTTAGCAGGTAATCAAATTGAAGATATTAAACCGTTATATTCATTACCTTTAAAGGACTTAGTATTAACGCGTAATAAGGTTAAAGATTTATCGGGTATTGATCAAATGAATCAATTAAATAAATTATTTATCGGGAAAAATCAAATTGAAGATGTGACACCACTTGCTAAAATGACTCAGCTTACAGAATTAGATTTACCTAATAATGAGTTAAAGGATATTACTCCATTATCAAATCTAGTAAACTTACAAAAGCTTGATTTAGAAGCAAATTATATTTCAGACTTATCGCCAGTTAGTAATTTGAATAAGTTAGTATTTCTAAGTTTTGTTGCAAATGAAATTCGCGATGTTAGACCAGTTGTGGAGTTAAGTAAGACAGCTTACATTAATGTTCAAAATCAAAAAATATTTTTAGCGGAAACAGAAGTAAATAAAGAAGTGAAAGTACCTGTATACGAAAAAGATGGTAAAATCTCTACAAAAATTCGTTTGAAGAGTGAAGATGGTACGTATAGTAACGATGTAGTTAAGTGGAGTACACCAGGTGAGAAAGTATATGAATTTGGTGTGAAAGACCCATTTGCAGATACAGGGATTTTCTTCACTGGTTCTGTTATTCAAAATGTTGTAAATGAAAAAGTAGCGGAAGAAGTAATAGAATTTAAAGATGTACCAAAGGGTCATTGGTCAGAAAAAGCAATTAACCATTTAGCGAAAGAAAAGTTATTTGTAGGCTATGGAAATGGACAATTTGGATTTGGTGACAACATTACTCGCGGACAAGTAGCGGTTCTGATACAAAAGTATTTAAAGTTAGAACGTCAGCCTGAACAGAAAACGATATTCACAGATACGAAAGGAAATATGTATGAAAATGCGATTGATGCAGTTGTACAAGCAGGTATTATGATGGGAGACGGGAATGGTAAATTCCGTCCGGACGGAGTGTTAACTCGATACGAAATGTCAGTAGTATTACAAAAAGTATTTCAGCTAAAAGAAGATGGAAATAATCAAGTGAACTTTAAAGATGTACCAAGTGGTCATTGGGCAGAAGGATACGTGAAAGCTTTAGCGGATAACAATATATCAAAAGGTGATGGAAAAGGAAACTTTTTAGGCGATGATTTCGTAACACGTGAACAATATGCACAGTTTTTATATAACGCAATAACTAAATAGTAAATGAGAAAAATACGTTATTCTTTAATAGAAAGAATAACGTATTTTTTATATGTACAAGTTTAAGTAGGAAATAGACAGGAATGGTTACATGTGAGTTGCCTATTTTTACGAGGAGTGGTGAAACCGTATTGACAAAAAGGCGTTCTCATGTGATAATTCAATTAAATTTTTAGAATAATCAAAAAATATTCCTTTTACATAGAAAGGATTTGAACATTATATTAATATTACGCCGGGGGTGACGAAATGTTATTTTTTCTGAAGAAATGGAACGAATTAAAAGATGTAAAAGCAGAATTGGCACTTCGCGATTGGTTTTATGGTACAAAAATTAGTTTATCGATGTGTACGTCAAAAGAGCCATTAACATTTTTAGTGAATGTAGAGGGAAGAGATAAAGGGGTATTTTCTGAAGAAGATTTTATTGTCGTAAATTGCATGTGTGAGCCAGTATTTGAAAACGAAGAAAAACCAGCTACAGAGTCATTTATGCATGCGGATATTTATAAAAAAAGTAGTGCAGAATGCATTTTACAAGTACAGACTGTAGATAGTCATTTAATGTCAGAGCTATATGGGAAAGAAGGAGAAGTAACATTCGAAAAACGCAGTGTGGAACGTGTTTTTGGAAAAGATGGTATTACAGAAATGACAATTCCAATTGTAGAAGATGAAAAGAAATTCGCTAATTTATTAGAAAATAATGTTCCAAATTTTATTGAAGGTGGAGGAGTGGTCCTTGTTCATAATTACGGAATGATCGTGTGGGGGAAAACCCCAGAAGAAGCGAAAAAATGGTTGGAAGGTATTGAGTATTTAATGAACTATCACGTAAAGCTTTTAATGATAAAAGGGGCAAAAAGTTCTGTTATATAAAGATGTATTCACAGAGATTACCATTCGATAAAAATGAAAGCGTTTCAAAAATAAATTTCACTCATAAAATATAGGTCTCCTTATTATACATAGATTACATGTTGACATGTAAGGAGGAACATATTTTGCGAGTTAAATATCATTTTCTGCCAAAACAGCAGGTGACATTTTGCAAAACGAATGATTCTGGTGAAAAGGCGTTACAAATTATGAATGAAACGGGATTTCGCGCAATCCCTGTATTAGCAGAAAATGAGAAGGAATTCACGGGGATTATTTATAAAGTAGATCTTTTAGAAAAGAAGTGTAATAGCAGATTAGAGGATGTAAGTACAGAAGATGTACTGGAAAATCCAAATTCGTTTATTTTTGAAAAGGATTCTTTTTTTAGAGCTTTTTACGTTATTCGTCGTCTCCCGTTTTTAGCGGTTTTAAATGAGTATAATGAATTTGTTGGCATTTTAACACATTCTAATGTATTTGATGTTATTGAGGATTCGTTTGGTATGCGGACGGGTGGTTATATTTTAACAATTGCAACACAAGATTGTAAGGGAACAATTAAAGAGCTTGGGACATTATTAAAAGCATATAATATCGGTGGACTGTTTACGCTTGATAACGGTGATCAATATATTCGCCGTGTTATCGTAAATATATCGGATGAGTTAAATGAAAAAAAATTAAAGCAATTAATTGAAAAGATAGAGAAAAAGGGATTCAGGGTGAGTCATGTAGATTATATCTAAGTTGAAAAGGAAAAGTACCTATCTGCTATGTGTAGATAGGTACTTTTTTAGTACGAGAAACGAATCTTAATTTGAAACAGGAGGTGGAGACAATGCTAAATCAGATAAAAAAATAAAGTCTGCATGCTCACGAATTTTAGGAATAGAAGTTTCTATAACACGTGATGTAATTTCACCTGGAGCCCCAACGTGTCCGATAGCTACCATAATGGGTTTGTCTTGGGTTTTTTTTATGAGTAATTGTGCTTGTTTTGAAATGTGACTTACTGTATATACATCATCAAAAAATAATTGGTTTTCAATAATAGGCACGCCTAATTCTTTACCGATTTTTGGGACGACACTATTAGGGTTTGTTTTACTATCTAAATAAAATAAACCATGTTTTTTACAGGCAGAAAGTATAAGACGTACAATCCTTTCATCAGCGGTTACTTTTGATCCCATATGATTGTTCATTCCTATTGCATGAGGTATTTCTTGAATTGCTTGTTCGAGTCGGTTGTTTATTTCTTCATCGCTTAAATCTGTTGTAATCGCTTTTGGTCCAAGCCACTCTTTTTTTCCTCTAATCGGTTCCATTGGCATATGTATAATAACTTCATGCCCTTTTTTATGGGCAGCTATTGCATCTTGTTTAGTAGAAGGAAGAAATGGCATAACAGCAACAGTGAGTGGAATTGGAAGTGATAACATCTTATCTGTGCCTTTCATATTATTGCCGAAATCATCGATGACAATAGCAACCTTATTCGTATGAGCGTTTGCTTGAATAGGAAATAAGAAGAAGGGTATGAACAGGGTGAAGACGAGAAATGCAATGGTATATTTGCGCATATAAATATTTCCTTTCTATTTTATCTCGCTATTTGCGGGCAGTAAGACTCCCACCTCAAAATTTGGCTGGAGCAAAGAAGTTAGGTGGGAGATCCACTGCCCGTAAACGCCCGATTGGTGAAGGCTAATAATCAGCGGGGGATGAACAAAATCCCCACTGATTAAAGTTTCACTTTATCAATCATCATTATGTTTTACGTTTTTATATAAATTAAACAAAAAATGTCGAAGAAAAGTACATTAAAAAATAGAGAACCCACTGTTTACTTGGTATTTATAAAAAAAGAAGATGAAAAAAATGTCTATTATTGCGAATGTATTTACAAAGATAGAATAATTTGTAATAATTCTCAAAGTGAGGGTAAAGATTTGTAAATTACAGGGAGAAAATGTTAAATTTTCTGATTCTTCAAATTTGAATATGATTAAAAAGTTGAAAGATTAATGTAGAAGTGAAGTTGGGAGCATTGAAAAATACTAAGGGGGATATGGATGTTTACTGTAAAAAGGAAGTACACATTAGAAAAGCTTTCGCATGATATTCATATGAAACGTGAAGAAATGATTCAATCAGGTTTGACAAGTGGGTTAAATAGTATGGAGACAATTCAAGTTAGTCAAGAATTGGACAAGCTTATATTACAGTATCAGCGTTATAAAGAAAAACAAACACCGAGATGGTGGTCAATTATAAAGGCACCCATTTTTCAAATAGGGTATGAAGGGAAATCGAGTAATTTTTGGCGAATGCTTGTGGCTGGTTTTATGAAATAAGTATAATTATCCTTTTGGGATAAGGATAATTATACTTTGTGTAAAGGAATTTCGATATGAACTGTCGTTCCTTCGCTTTCTTTACTATCAATAAAAATGTGCCCATTGTACATCTCTACAATTCGTTTACATATGACAAGTCCAAGACCTGTTCCAGTATCTTTATTAGTAAAGAACGGATGAAAGAGGTGTTTTTGAATATGTTTTGGAATTCCTTTTCCGGTATCAATAATTTGCAATTGTGCATGTTTTTCGTTGTTTGTTACTACAATGGTTAATGTATCCCCAGAAGTCATAGCTTCAATTGCATTTTTGGTAATATTTAAAACCACTTGTTTCATATGGTCTTTTGAGCAACGTATATGAACAGGGTGGTCTGGCAAATGTAAATGGAATATAATATTATACAAATTCGCCTCAGATTGAATAATTACTGCTACCTCATTAAGAATCGTTCTTACATCATATGTTTGTTCAATGATGGCAGTTGGCTTTCCAAGAATAAGAAATTCGCTTACAATCTCATTAATACGTTCAATTTCTTGTTCAATTACTGAAAAGTAGAACTGATCCTGTTCATCTCTATATTTCTCTTTTAATAGAGCAACGAGTCCTTTAATTCCAGTAAGGGGATTACGGATTTCGTGAGCTGTACTAGCCGCAAAAGTTCCAACCAATTCAATCTTCTGTAGTTCATTTTGTTGTCTTTCTAGTTTTGTTTGCCGTTTTAATAACATATATTGAGCAAGTAAAAATAAAATAGACATTAAAAATAAAGTAGCTATACATTCTATTGAAACTAACTGGTATAAGGTTTGTTGATGAATAGGTAATGGAGAAACAGAGACCTTCCAGTTTAATCTTTGGAGTGGGGTAGTAAGCATATTAGAATGCTCATCACTTGTTTCATTATTATCATCAGTTAAAAAAACTACATCATGTTTATCAGTTACTTCGAAATGATATTGTGGTTTAATAGCATTTAAAGAGGATGAAATGTAGTCAAAGCGTAAACTAGCTAACAATAACCCAGAGAGTTCCTTTTGTTTGTTAAATATTGGCGAGGCAATCATAATAGCTTGATGTCCAAGGACACGATCTGTAATGACAGATGATACAGTTGTTTTCTTAGTTTGTAATGCGTCTTGAATATACTTACGGTCTGAGACATCTACAGGCCTTGATTCATCTTCTGATGCGATTGTAATGATTCCTTCTGGTGTAGCGTAATATAGACCAGAAAATCGTGCATCGTTTCCATCTGTATCATGTACAATTTGTTTAATTCCATTTATGTTACCAGTCTCGGTACCTACGACTTTTGCGAGCATTTCTAAGGCAGAAATCGCTTCACCAAGGTGATGGTCTAAATAGTCTCTATATAAAAAGAGAACAGTATGAGCAGATAATTTGTTTTCCTGTTTCATTTGATAAGTGTGATACGAAAAAAATGCGGCACCAATCCCTATCGTTGGCAGTATAACAAGCAGTATGTAAAAAACTATGCTTTGTAATTTGACTTTCAAATTGGGTACTCCTTCTTTTTTATTATCATTATATATAAACTATGTTAAAATTGTCATGTTTTTATTCAAGAATCATTTGCATTATATTAGGGAGAGGAAAAGGGATGAGTGAATATTCATTCGGAAATTGTAATGAAGTACTACATTGCTTTTCTTTTTGTTGTGGAGAATTTAAGTGAAGGGTTGAAATGGTATGACATCAAATAATGAGCGAGAAGATATTTCTCAATCTTTAAAAGTATTTATTGCACTATCTCGTGTACATCGTTCTGTTATGGATACTACAAATAAATCCATACAAAGTAACGGATTAAATCCAACTGAGTTTGCTGTATTAGAACTACTATATCATAAAGGAGGCCAACCACTTCAGCAAATCGGTGAGCGTATTTTAATAGCTAGTGGCAGCATTACATACGTTGTAGATAAGCTAGAGAAAAAAGGACTAGTAAAGAGAATCCCGTGCCCGAATGATAGACGTGTTATTTATGCACAATTAACGGAGTCTGGAGAGAGCTTTATTGCTTCTATTTTTCCTGGGCATGAGCAAGTTATACATCAGTCTTTCGAAATGTTAACGAAAGATGAAAAGGATGAATTACTTGATCTATTAAAAAAAATTGGCAAGTATGAAAAATAATAATATGTTCCAAAGGAGCTTTGGATAAAGAAATCCAAGGCTTTTTTGTTTACATGTAATCATGACAGTATCTGCTGTAATTTGCTGAAAAATAAGAGGATATTTGTAAGTAAGCATTGAATTATAGTAATGATGCATATAATGGAGAGGGGGCGCGTTCATGTCATTTAAAGACTATGAATATAAACGGCCAAATATTGAAGAATTAAAAGAGAAGTTTACTGTTGCTTTAGAGAAATTCGATAATGCAAAAACGATTGAAGAACAAAAACAAGTAATTAATTCAATTAATGAAATTCGCAATGATTTTGGTACAATGGGGAATCTTTGTTACATTCGTCATTCTGTTGATACGACAGATGCCTTTTATAAGGAAGAACAAGATTTCTTTGATGAATACTCTCCAGTTGTACAAGGTTATGGAACGAAGTATTATAAAGCGTTAATTAATTCTCCATTCCGTGAAGAATTAGAAGCATATTATGGGAAACAATTATTTGCTCTGGCTGAATGTGATTTGAAAACATATTCAGATGAAGTAGTGAAAGATTTACAATTAGAGAATAAATTGTCTTCACAATATACACAGTTATTAGCATCTGCAAAAATTGACTTTGCAGGAGAAGAAAGAACGTTATCGCAACTTATTCCGTTTATGCAAGGAAAAGAAAGAAGTGAACGTAAAGAAGCAAGTGAAGCATACTACGGATTTTTAGCAGAGAATGAGGAAGAGTTAGATCGTATTTATGATGAGCTTGTTAAAGTGAGAACGAAAATTGCAAAAACACTTGGTTTTAAAAACTTTGTTGAATTAGGATATGCAAGAATGTATCGTACAGATTATAACGCTGAAATGGTAGCGAACTATCGTCAGCAAGTATTAGATTATATCGTTCCAGTTGCAACCGAGTTAAGAAATAGACAAAAAGCACGCATTGGTGTAGAAAATCTCGCTTATTATGATGAAAACTTTGAGTTTGCTACAGGTAATCCAACTCCAAAAGGTGATGCCGATTGGATTATTAATCACGGGAAAACGATGTATAAAGAATTATCCGCTGAAACAGATGAATTTTTTAATTTCATGCTTGATAATGATTTATTAGATTTAGTTGCGAAAAAAGGAAAAGCTGGTGGTGGATATTGTACATATATCGAGAATTATAAAGCGCCATTCATCTTCTCAAACTTTAATGGAACGTCTGGTGACATTGATGTATTAACACATGAAGCTGGTCATGCTTTCCAAGTATATGAAAGTCGTAAGTATGAAATTCCAGAATATAATTGGCCAACATATGAAGCGTGTGAAATCCATTCAATGAGTATGGAATTCTTTACATGGCCATGGATGAAGTTATTCTTTGAAGAAGATGCGGATAAATATTACTTCTCACACTTAAGTTCAGCACTTCTATTTTTACCGTACGGTGTATCTGTAGATGAATATCAACATTATGTATATGAAAATCCAGAAGCATCGCCAGCAGAACGTAAGTCAGCATGGCGTAACATAGAGAAGAAGTATTTACCACATCGTGATTATGAAGATAATGATTATTTAGAGCGTGGTGGTTTCTGGCAACGTCAAGGCCATATTTATAGCTCACCGTTCTATTATATTGACTACACGTTAGCTCAAATTTGTGCACTGCAATTTTGGAAACGTGCAAGAGATAATAGACAAGAGGCTTGGGAAGATTATGTGAATCTTTGTCAACAAGGTGGAAGTAAATCATTCTTAGAATTAGTAGAAGTTGCAAATTTAACATCACCATTCGCAGAAGGCTGTGTAAAAAGTGTAATTACAGAAATTGAAGCGTGGTTACGTGCTGTTGACGACACAAAATTGTAAAAAACATGCACTTTTTTCACATGTTTAACATCGACATAATGGAAAAATGATGAGATAATAAAAGAAAATTCAGAATTATTTTAGGGGTGTTTCTAATGGGGAGCACCCCTTTTCACCAACAAAAGGGGGGAAAGTACTATGCTTCAATCTAATATGGATGTTAGTTTAGAAACTTTAGTCCACTCATTACAGTCTACACGAAGCACGCTGTTATCAGAAATTGAAATGTTAAATGATACGGAGGTAAATGTAAAGCCACGCCGTGATAAATGGAGTATTATTCAAATTTTGCATCATTTGTATTTAGTTGAACAGTCTGTCACATCTGCCTTTGTATATGCGTTGCAAAAAAAAGAAAGAAAACTTGCTCCATTTAAAGACCTCCAACTTACGCTTGATCGCACGCATAAACGGGAAGCTCCTCAACAAATGAAACCAACAGAAACATTAATGAAAAAACTGCAAGGAATACAATTATTAGAACATTCACGACAAGAATTATTTTATGCACTTCATAGTGTGATAGATGAAAAAGAATTATTTGAAAATGGATTAAACCATCCTATTTTTAATGATTTGAATTTATATCAATGGGTTCAATTTCTGGATTTACACGAACAAAGACATCTTACACAGCTAAAAGAAGCGAAACATGCAATTTTACAGCGGTAAAGTGAAATTTTAATCAGGGGGCATATCACTGATTATTAGTCCGCAACAATCGGGCTGCCCTCAAATAGCGGGAAAAAGGAAAAGAAGCGGTGAACCGCTTCTTTTCCTTTTTTACTCATGCATAGTTTTCTTTCTCATTTTGGAATACTACATGGAGAAGAGAAAAGGAGTTGAAAAGTATGTCAAAGAAAAAGAGAGAAGAAGAGCGCGCGTGGAAAGCTCGGAAAGAGAATCAAAAACCCCATGGAAAAGTGAAAGCTTTTGCAGAATTAGTTGAAGGAACAGAAAAAACGTGATGAATTTCATCACGTTTTTTGTATGATTGGGAAAGTTAATAAAAATGTTGTACCTGTTCCTTTTTCACTAATAATATCAATCTTTCCATTCATTGCTTGAATGACACTGAAGACGACCATCATCCCGAGTCCGGTCCCTTTTTCTTTCGTCGAATAGAAGGGTGACCCGAGGCGTTTTACTTGTTCTGGATCCATACCAACGCCTGTATCTTTTATATACAATTGTATATGCTTATGGTCTGGAACTAATGTAAGAATAAGGTCACCACCTGTAGGCATAGCCTCAATACAGTTTTTAAAAATATTTAATAAGCATTGGTTCAGCTTTTGTCTTTCACCAGCTATAAAGAAAGATGTACTTTGTTTTATGTAATGTATACGAACATTTGTTAAATTGGCAAGAGGTGTAATTAAAGATAACGCATGAAGTAACTCATCCTCTACTTGTAATTGTTGTTCTTTTTCAATACTCGGTTTTGCAAAAGTTAAGTAATCTGTAAGAACATGATTTGCTTGTTCGATCCCATTAATGGCTATGTCGATATATAATTTTCGTTCCTTCTCAGAGCACGTATCTGACTGTAAAAGTTGCAAAAATCCTTTCGTTGAAGTTAAAGGATTACGAATTTCATGAGAGATGGAAGCTGCCATTTCGCCGATTAAATGAAATTTCTCAGCGTTCATAAGTTCATTTTGGAGACGAACTTGCATTTGTAATATGTGTAGTAAATATAAAATAAGGATCGTGCCAATCATCGTACATAGTTCGTACACAATGATATGTGGTATATAATCTGCATCATTTGTAACACTTGCAAGGAAAAATGGTATCCAACCAAATCCATAAGTAAGACTGTAAAAAATAGCAAGTGTTATTTTTATATGATTAGAACTTCGATTAAAAAATTTGTATGTTAATAGTAGAACAATAAATAGGAGAATAGAAGCGATAAAGGATGGAAACGCACCTATTCCTCCCAATAAAAAGCGATAAATGTTTAATACAGCTAAAATAGAACCACCAGCAATAGGCCCTCCCGTTAACGTACCGACAATTAATACGATATGTCGCATGTCGAACTGAAAACCATTATTTGTTTTTGCTGCAAAAGTGATACATAGTATGGTAGCGAGGCAACACAATACAATAAATATAACTGAATTTAATTTAGGAGATCGTTTCCCTTTCTGATTCCAAAATAAATGATATACGAGCATTGTAACGAGAATAGATAATATATTTAAAAAGAGGTAAATAATAAAGAGTTCCAGTGGGATGCCTCCTCTCTTCTAACATTAAATTAATCATACTATAAAATGAAAGAAATGAAATGCGAAATAGCGGAAAAATCAGAAATTTTTTATGGTAGTATACAATATGTTACAATAAGCTTTGTCAATGAAAGAAGAAATTCCATGCACTGCATGGGAGAGGTTCGCGAACTCCCTCTATAAAAAACTATGGAAACAACAATATCCTTAGGTATTGTTTTGTTTTTTTATTGTGACAGTTCAAGAACGTTCTTTCTTCTTATTCGTAATAGAGAAGGAGAATGAGTGAAATGAAAAAAGAAAAAGCAGTTGTTGTTTTTAGTGGTGGACAAGATAGTACAACATGTTTATTTTGGGCGATAGAGCAGTTCGCAGAAGTGGAAGCTGTAACGTTTAACTACAATCAACGTCATAAGTTAGAAATTGATTGTGCAGCAGAAATTGCGAAAGAGCTAGGTATTAAACATACGATACTAGATATGAGTCTATTAAATCAACTTGCTCCAAATGCGTTAACGAGAACGGATATGGAGATTACACATGAAGACGGTGAATTGCCATCGACATTTGTAGATGGACGAAATTTACTATTCTTATCATTTGCTGCTGTATTAGCAAAACAAGTTGGAGCACGTCATATTGTAACGGGTGTATGTGAAACTGATTTTAGTGGTTATCCAGATTGCCGTGACGTGTTTGTGAAATCGTTAAACGTTACATTAAATTTATCTATGGATTATCCGTTTGTCATTCATACGCCACTTATGTGGATTGATAAAGCGGAGACGTGGAAATTATCTGATGAACTTGGAGCATTCGAGTTTGTTAGAGAAAAAACATTAACATGTTATAACGGAATCATTGGTGATGGTTGCGGTGAATGTCCAGCATGTCAACTTCGTAAAGCAGGATTAGATACGTACTTACAAGAACGCGAAGGGGCGAACAACTAATGGATAATTTCTTTGGATTTCGCATCGTAGAAAATTTGCAAAAAATGGACGAGGATATTCAGCGTAAACAACTCAAATATCATAATAAAAGAGTAATGGTCAGCAAGGAATTTACATTTGATGCAGCACACCATTTACACTGTTATGAAGGGAAATGTAAAAACTTACATGGCCACACATATAAAGTCGTATTTGGAATTAGCGGATATGTGAATGAAATAGGCCTTGCAATTGACTTTGGAGATATAAAAGAGATTTGGAAAAATGAAATAGAAATTTATTTAGATCATCGTTATTTAAATGAAACATTACCAGCGATGAATACGACTGCTGAAAATATGGTCGTTTGGATTTATGAAAAGATGGCAGAAGCATTAACGAAAGATAATCGTGTGAACGAATATAAAGGAGCTCGTGTTGAATTCGTTCGTCTATTTGAGACGCCGACTAGTTATGCGGAAGTAAGACGGGAGTGGATGCTCGATGAGTAAAATCCCTGTCTTAGAAATATTCGGTCCGACTATTCAAGGAGAAGGTATGGTTGTCGGGCAAAAGACTATGTTTATTCGAACTGCTGGCTGTGACTATAGCTGTGCTTGGTGTGATTCTGCTTTTACGTGGGATGGATCAGCCAAAGATCAAATTAGACAAATGCCAGCGGAAGACATTTGGAATGAGCTTGTTGAAATTGGAGGAGAAAATTTCTCTCATGTTACGATTTCGGGTGGAAATCCTGTTTTATTGAAAAATATTGAGTCGCTTCTTTCTATATTAAAAGAGAATGGGATGCGAACGGCGATAGAAACACAAGGGAGTAAATGGCAGGATTGGTTACTTCAAATTGATGAGGTAACGATTTCGCCAAAACCACCAAGTTCAACAATGAAAACAGATTTTCAGATGTTAGATTCTGTAATTCAGAAACTAGCAGGAAAAGATATTAGTCTAAAAGTAGTAGTATTCGATGATCAAGATTTTGAATATGCAGTTAAGATGCACGAACGTTATCCAGATGTACCATTTTTCTTACAAGTAGGGAACGATGATACGAAAACAGTGGATGATGCAATGCTTATTAAAAAATTATTAGATAAGTATGAGTGGCTTATTGAAAAAGCTGTTAACTGTAAAGAGATGAATGACGCGAAAGTATTGCCGCAGCTTCATGCGTTAGTATGGGGAAATAAACGAGGTGTATAACGAGAAGGGATGTTTAAAATGGCAGGAAGATTAGACGAAGATTTAAAAGATGTAACATTACTAGGAAATCAAAATACAAAATATTTATTTGAATATAGCCCGAAAATTTTGGAGGTATTTGATAATAACCATCCAAACCGTGATTACTTTGTAAAATTCAATTGTCCTGAATTTACAAGTTTATGTCCGAAAACAGGACAACCAGATTTTGCAACAATTTATATTAGCTACATTCCAGAACAAAGAATGGTAGAGAGTAAATCTTTAAAGTTATATTTATTTAGCTTCCGAAATCATGGTGACTTTCACGAAGATTGCATGAACGTTATTATGAATGATTTAATTAAATTAATGGATCCACGTTATATTGAGGTATGGGGGAAATTTACACCACGTGGTGGTATTTCAATCGATCCTTACTGTAACTACGGCCGCCCAGGGACTAAGTATGAGAAAATGGCAGACTACCGTATGATGAATCATGATCTATATCCGGAAACAATTGATAATCGTTAATAGAAAGAAAGGGCCTGTATAGTATACAGGCCCTTTCTTTCTATTATATTATGCATGTTGATTAATGACAGTATAGTTTTTATGACTTACAACTGTAAGAGGTTCCATATCTAGTTCTCTAAAATTCTCCATAATTGTTATATCAACAATAACGGAGTTTTGATTTACCTTTTGAACACGGCCTTGCATTCCACCTTTAAATTCAATGATATCTCCAGTTTCTGCGATCTGCATAAGCAACTCTCCTTGTTCTAGTTTTCCCAAAAAAAGAATAATTTGGGCTTTTTTATTTCCTCCTATTTTGAACTATATTTACTACTTTGTAAATGTTTCCAAAGTAAAAAATCGAAAAATATTCACTTTTTGTAAGGGAATATTTAAAAAATATTGTTTAAGAGAGGAATGATGAAAATGCATACATCTTTATATAGGAGTATGATGAAAGGTACAATGACCTATTAAAGTGGGAGAAATTAGGGTGGTAAAATGATAATTGAAATTGTGGGGAGTTTTATAGCGATTTTATTATTTTTATTTTCTTATATACAGTTGAAGAAAGTGCGTCATCATGAAACAACTACATATTTTGATGGACTGGATGGTGTGCACACATCGATAACACATGATGGTGGTGGGGATATATAACTTTCTTTTTATGCATGGTATGATGGCAATAAGAAATAGTACGTAATATAGTTCGCAAGTGATGAATGGGGAGTGGAAAGAATGCGAATTTCTTTTATTCGTCATGGTCGTTTGGACAGTACTATAGAGCCAATGACAATTATTTTATTTCGTGAATGGATGAAGCAATATGATTTAGGGACTACAGTAAAAGAAACTCCTATACCAATTGAAACAATTGAGGCGGTTGAATCAGCAAAGCTGGTTGTAACGAGTGATCAAAGGTGTGCTGTACAGTCAGTGGCTGAGTTATTGGATTCCCTATCTTTTGTGCAAAATCCTCTTTTTAGGGAAGCTGAAGTTCCAACAAGTTTTTATGCTCCAAAATGGTTGAAATGTAAACCGAATGTATGGATGTTTATTGGACGTACACGATGGATAGTTGGTTATAGTAAAGAGGTTGAGTCTTATAAGGAAGTACGAGAAAGAGCAAGGCAAGCTGCTAATATGTTGCACCGCTATGCGCTCGTACATGGACGTATTGCCCTTGTAGGCCATAGTTATTTTAATGCGATGATTGGGACTGAACTGAGGGCAATGGGGTGGTCTGGTTCGCCTATTTTCCATAGGAAGCCATGGGGATGTACAACGTATACATTTCATGAGGCGATGGATGGAAATGTATTAAATACAAAATTAATTTAAAAGAGGCTGTCCCTTTGGCAGCCTCTTTCTCTACATAACAAGTAAAAAAGAATTGTCCTTTTAAGATATAGAAACTAATGACCGTAATGGTTTTATTAGATGGGCATACGGTTCACCAACAAGCATAACGATGTTATCTTTTTTGTAACCAAGTTTTTCATATAGTGAAAAAGCGCGTTTGTTATCTAAATTAACAAGTAAGGCGATTTTTTCATGACCTTTTTCAGTTGCATGAAGTTCAGCTGCATCGATTAATTTAGAGCCAATGCCACGTCCACTGTACATATTTGAAACTGACAACGTGTCAATATAATACTCATCAAGTTCAGCTTCTTTTTCTAACGTAATGGATTCGTCTTCATGTAGTTCTCTTAAGTGGTGTACGATTGGTGCATCAAGTTGTTCAGCGTCACTACCGTGATAAACGACAATAACCCCAACTACCTTTCCATCTTGTTCAGCCACTAAACAGTTTTCATAGCTCAATCGATTATTTTCTTTTGCGAACCATGTTTCAAGTCCTAGTATCACTTTTGCTTCAACTGTGCTACCTGTGATTTTTTCAGCAATTTCGTGCAGAGCGTTATACAGTAAAGGTGCTACTCCTATCGCATCTGTCTTTTTTGCTTTCCGAATCATAGTATCCCTCCTAGTTCTATTTGTATATTGTAGCATAAAATAAAATAACAAACAGTGGATTGGAACTTTGTTATACAGAGCGTCAAAAAGTTTGATATAGAGAAGTAGCTATGTTAGTATATGATATTTAGTGCGAATATAATAAAGTGATATAGCTATAAAAATAATGAAAGTGAATTACATAATAGTAACGGGATAATTTTACCGTTGTCGACCTATAGAAGATGCGATAAAATAAACTATTGCAGAGAGGTGAAATACATGGATAAACAATTAGCAAATGCAATTTTGGATCAGCTGAAAAATGGTGAAATAAAGGAGTATGTTGCGACGAAAGATGTATTTTATACGTTCAGAGAAGTTGTTGTAAATCGAGAAGATTTTAAACATATTATCGGGAACGCACAGCGCGGTGGACAGGTAATTTATACATATTCAGAAACACCACGTTCATAAATAGAAGATAAAGGAGAGGAGAATTATGGGAGATTTTAAACAAGGCATATTGCCACATTGGGATTATATGTGGAAAGATAGAGCTGGGAATAGGTTTATGGGAATGGTTATGTATCCAGAGCAACGAAAATGTTCAGCAAAAATGCTTCAGAAAATAAAAAGAGCATATGAGCAAGCCGTAGAAATTAAAGTAACTGTACAAGTTCAACATACATATCAGTACGTAGAAGGAATGATCGTATACTTTGATGAAGAGGCTCCTGTATGTACAATGCTCGATAAAGATGAGAATCCACATCATATATTTGTAAAAGATATTTTGCGTATTGAGCAGCCTGAATGATTTTTTTCATAAATAAATTGAAGTTCCATAATAATAATCTTTTTCTATAATAGTTATCTTTTAGTATGTAACGAGGAACGAAAGAATATGTATAATATTTAATAAAGTAAAATTGATAAATGTAATCGTTTGTTAGAACAGATTATCGTTTAATATCTGTTCTTTTTTGCGTGATGCTGGAGAAATATATTACTCCAGCATTTACTGTTTTATGACAAAAAATATTGTTAACTTTTTTAAAAATAAGGTTAAACTCGTTGACAACTTTTTTGAAAAGCACTTTATTGACATGAGTTTTAGAATGTTGTTTCATAGTCTTTGTATTGAAAAAAATCGACGGTCATGTCGAAAAGTAAAAGTTAAAAAAAGAAAGAATTTATACATATATCTTGTGTCTTATTTTGAAACGTAATACAATATATAGAGAAATCAAGAAACGACATACAGAGAATATAGATTGGAGAGGGAGGGTCGGAAATGTTAGTTGCATATGATTCTATGACAGGAAACGTGAAGCGTTTCATTCACAAATTAAATATGCCGGCCGTTCAAATTGAAGAAGCTCTAGTATTAGATGAAGACTTTATTCTTATTACGTATACAACAGGTTTTGGAAATGTACCGGAACGTGTTTTAGACTTTTTAGAACGCAATAATGAAAAATTAAAAGGCGTATCTGCAAGTGGCAATCGTAATTGGGGAGACATGTTTGGTGCAAGTGCTGACAAAATTTCTACTAAATATGAAGTGCCTATTGTATCAAAATTTGAGTTATCTGGAACAAATAATGATGTAGAATATTTTAAAGAAAGGGTGCGGGAGATTGCGACACATTGAACTGAATAATGAAATCACGCAAATGCAGGACGGTTTTTATCAGCTTCATAAAGATAAAGAGGCGTTAGAAGTCTTTATGGAAGAAGCTAGAGAGAATACCGTTCATTTTAATAGCGTGGCAGAGCGAATGGAGTATATGAAAGAACATGATTACTATTACAACGTTCTGGACGAGTATAGCTTGGAGGAAGTAGAAGGAGTTTATAACATCGCTTATGGTGAAAACTTCGAGTTCCAATCTTATATGGCAGCATCTAAGTTCTATAAAGATTATGCGTTAAAAACGAATGATCAAAAACAATACTTAGAAAGCTATGAAGATCGTGTAGCAATTGTTTCATTATACTTAGGACGCGGTGATGTTGCGAAGGCAAAACACTTCGCAAGCATGATTGTAAAACAAAACTACCAACCAGCGACACCAACCTTTTTAAATGCGGGAAGAAGCAGAAGAGGAGAAATGGTGTCTTGTTTCTTGTTAGAGATGGATGATAGCTTAAATTCAATCGGCTTTAACATTAATACTGCAATGCAATTATCGAAAATCGGTGGTGGAGTAGCTTTAAACTTATCTAAGCTACGCGCACGTGGTGAGCAAATTAAAGGTATCGAAAATGCCGCAAGTGGTGTAGTACCTGTTATGAAATTGCTTGAAGATTCGTTTTCATATGCGAATCAACTTGGCCAACGAAAAGGTGCCGGAGCTGTATACTTAAACATTTTCCATTGGGATATTATAGAATTCCTTGATACAAAAAAAATAAATGCCGATGAGAAGAGCCGTATTCAGTCTCTATCAATCGGAATTATCATTCCAAGTAAGTTCTTTGAGCTTGCTGAGAAAAACGAACCTTTCCATGTTTTCGCGCCTTATACAGTATTTAAAGAGTACGGAAAACATTTAGATGATATAGATATCGACGAAATGTACGATGAATTAATGAGCAATCCGAAAGTGAAGAAGAAGCCACTAGATATTAGTGCGCGTGATATGCTTATTAAAATTGCTATGATTCAGCTTGAGTCTGGTTACCCATACTTAATGTTTAAATCAAATGCAAATAACCAGCATCCACTGAAGGATATTGGAACTGTGAAGATGTCGAACTTGTGTTAAATATGTAGCACCTTCTAGCAGAAATGCTGGTCGAAAACTCCGTTAAACGGGGAAAGCCTCAAGTTTGAGGTAACCTACCGTGCTAAATCTTATCTTAGAATGAAAATATAAAAGTTCAGAATGTATCTTATTATTTTGTATAGCAGAGTTATCGGACAACATAAAGTAATAAGAGACTTTCTGAAAGATTAAGATAAGTAAAAGCCTAACGACTATCCCATTTGGGAGTAGAGCGCAAGCGATTGGCGTTCGAAAAGCGGAGCACCTAACCAGGTAATGCTGTAGGTGATGATATAGTCTGTCCTGTATGGTGACATACAGCAGTTGCATGAGCAACGGACTGAGGAGTAGCGAACTTGGTTGAACATTCGAGACAGAAATCTTCCAGCTACAAGAAACTTCTGAAATAAATGATTACGGTACAGAAGACATTATCCGTCGTGATATTAACTGTAACTTAGGATCGTTAAATATCGTAAACGTAATGGAAAATAAAGAAATTCGTGAAGCAGTTCATGCGGGAATGGAAGCTTTAACAGCTGTTTCTGATATGACGATCATTCCGAATGCCCCAACTGTGAAAAAAGCAAATGATGAGCTTCATTCAGTTGGGCTTGGAGCAATGAACTTACACGGATATTTAGCAAAAAATAAAATCGCTTATGAAAGTGCTGAAGCGAAAGAATTCGCTCGTACATTCTTTATGATGTTAAATTACTACTCGATTGAGAAAAGTATGGAGATTGCTAAAGAAAAAGGCGAAACATTTAAAGACTTCGATAAGTCTGATTATGCAAATGGCACATACTTTGAAAAGTATGAAACGACAGATTACAGCCCAGTAACTGAAAAAGTTCAGCAATTATTTGAAGGAATTCATATTCCAACAAAAGAAGATTGGACAAGTTTAAAAGAGCAAGTACAGAAGGATGGTTTATACAACTCATATCGTCTTGCAATCGCTCCGACACAATCAATTAGTTACGTTCAAAATGCAACTTCAAGCGTAATGCCGATCGTAAGTCAAATTGAATCAAGAACGTATGCGAATGCGACAACATATTATCCAATGCCGTATTTATCAAAAGATACGTTCTGGTACTATAAATCTTCTTACGATATGAATCAGTTTAAATTAATTGATTTAATCGCAGAAATTCAAGAACATATTGACCAAGGAATTAGTACCATTCTTTATGTTAATAGTGATATTTCAACACGTGAGTTAGCACGTTACTACATTTATGCACATAAAAAAGGCTTGAAGAGTCTTTATTATACGAGAACACGTAAATTAAGCGTAGAAGAGTGCGTGGCTTGTACCGTTTAATATAAAAAATGAGACATTATGAGCAGGGTTTTTCTGAACCCTGCTCATGCTTAGTTATCAATTTTTTTATGTTTATTTAGAGAAGGGGCGATTTAATGCGTGCGGTAAACTGGAACAAAAAAGAAGATGATTTTAGTTTAATGTTTTGGAAGCAAAACATCGCTCAGTTTTGGACAGAAGAAGAAATCGCAGTGTCTTCTGACAAAAATACTTGGGCACAATTATCAAAAGAAGAGCAAATTGCTTATAAGCGTGTATTAGGTGGTTTAACACTTTTAGATACGAAACAAGGTGGCGAAGGGATGCCTCTTGTGCTTGTTCATCTTGAAAATTTACAAGCGAAAAGTGTATTAGCTTTCATGGGCGCTATGGAAGAAGTACATGCGAAGAGTTACAGTCATATTTTCACAACGTTAGCTACTGAAGAAGAAATTGATGATATTTTTGAATGGGTAGATAACCATCCATTACTTGAGAAAAAAGCTGGTATTGTTACTAATTACTATCGTCGTTTATTAAAGCCTAAAGTAACGAAAAAAGAGTTATACATGGCAATGGTAGCAAGTGTGTTCTTAGAAAGTTACTTATTCTATAGTGGATTCTTCTATCCACTTTATTTAGCAGGTCAAGGGAAATTGACGGCAAGTGGTGAGATTATTAACCTAATAATTCGTGATGAGTCCATTCACGGCGTATTCGTCGGTATTTTAGCACAACAAATCTTCGCAGAACTTTCTGCAGAAGAGCAAAAAGAAGTACAAACGGAAACGCAAGAGTTATTAATGGAACTGTATGAAATTGAATTGGCATATACAGAAGAAATTTACACTTCTATCGGTCTTGTAGAGGATGTAAATCGTTTCGTTCGTTACAATGCGAATAAAGGACTTATGAACTTAGGACTTGAGCCGAAGTTTGAGGAAGAAGAAATTAACCCAATCGTTTTAAATGGTTTACGTACAGATACAAAAAACCATGATTTCTTCTCTGTAAAAGGAAATGGTTACGTAAAAGCAACGAATGTTGAAAAGTTAGCAGACGATGACTTCGTATTCAATTTTTAATATAGTGTTATAGAAAAAGCTGTCTTTATAGAAAAGACAGCTTTTTTGCTATGAATAGTTTACATAATGTTATTATTTCATGAAAATATTTTTATCTCGTAAAAGTATAATTTATGAGGAAGTGAAAATAAAAAACGGATTAAAGTTCTGTTTTTTTATATTTAGCAGTATGAGAGATTGAATAACTTATGTCAAAATGAATAAAAAATGATAAGAAGTGAGGCCTGATTCCACCTATATGCTCTTTTTCGGAGTGCTTTTTTTGACTACAGAAATATTGGCTCGAAAATTGCATGGATATTTAAAAACAAAAGGAAACTGTAATAGATTGTGTTGTATATACAGTCATTTGAAAGCGTTTCCTTTCTGCTGTCGATTTTTAAATGGAAATTAGATAGGAAAAGTAGGGGGAATGATAGGTGGGAAAAGTAGTTGGTTTAAAACGTTCATTAGGGCTGTGGTCAATTGTTATGCTAGGGGTCGGGTACATGACACCGATGGTTGGATTTGATACGTTTGGAATTGTTTCGGGAAAAACGGGTGGGCATGTTCCAGGAGCTTATTTGATTGCATTAGCAGGGATGTTGTTTACCGCTGCAAGCTACGGCAAAATGGTAAAGGTTTTTCCTACCGCAGGATCAGCTTATACGTATACACAGAAGACAATTAGTGCAAGGCTTGGATTTCTTGTTGGATGGTCCGCGTTATTGGATTATTTGTTTCTACCGATGGTGAACGCACTATTAACGAGAATTTATTTGTCAGCATTTTTTCCAAGTGTTCCTAGTTGGATATGGGTCATCGGTTTTATTCTACTGATTACACTTATAAATATTATTAGCGTGAATGTTACTGCTAACTTCAATACTTTTTTAGTAATATTTCAAGTGCTAGTAATGGCCGTGTTTGTTTTTCTAGTTATAAAAGGTTTATTAGCGGGAGAGGGAACAGGAGAAGTTTTTTCCATTCAGCCGTTTTTTCAATCGGATATACAAATATCACCGTTAGTTGCAGGTGCGACAATTCTTTGTTTCTCATTTTTAGGTTTTGATGCAGTAACTACATTTTCAGAAGAGACACCAAACGCGGAGAAGACAATTCCTCGAGCTATTTTTCTTACTGCTTTAATTGGTGGAGTTTTATTCATTACAACTACGTATTTTACACAATCTTTCTTTCCAGATACATCTGTATTTAAAGATAAAGAATCAGCGTCTCCAGAAATTGCGCTATATGTTGGAGGGAAACTGTTTCAAGCTTTCTTTTTAGTAGGAACCCTTATGGGGACACTTGCGTCTGGTTTAGCTTCTCATACAAGTGTATCCAGATTATTGTACGTTATGGGGCGAGATAATGTAATTCCGAAGAAAATATTCGGATACATTCATCCCCGCTGGAGAACTCCAGTATATAACATTGTTATTGTAGGAATTATTTCGCTCTCCGCTATATTCATTGATTTAGAAACGGCAGCATCTCTTATTAATTTTGGAGCGCTTATTGCATTTACATTTGTTAATTTATCTGTAATTTCCTACTATGTAATTAAGAAAAAAAGATATAAAACGATAAAAGACTGTTTAAATTTCTTAGTTATGCCTATTTTAGGTGCTGGTACTGTAGCAGTACTATGGTTTAACCTCAATATTCATTCACTTATTCTAGGGCTTTGCTGGGCTACTATTGGAATTGGGTACCTTCTATATATTACAAATATGTTCCGTTCAGCTCCTCCGCAAATGCATTTTGAAGAAGTACAGGAAGTGTAAAACACGAAAGACATCGGATAAATTTCGATGTCTTTTGTGTTTTATATTTGGTAATCATGCAGTATTGCATAAGTCATTCATAGATTCATAAGTAGGAGGATAACAAGATAGGATTAACATAGTATTTTCACTTGGCACGATTATTGCTTTGTACAATTAGTAAAAATATAAGAGGGGTGTTATCGTGCCGATTCAATCAGAAAAACATACAAATACAGTTGAAAATCCTTTAGAGGAATTTCAAGCTATATTAAAAGAGGCGCTTCATTTTTTAGGTTATCCAGACCAAGTATTCGAATTTCTGAAAAAACCGATGCGTTTTTTAGAAGTAAGCATTCCTGTTCGCATGGATGATGGAACAACAAAGGTATTTCAAGGGTATCGCGCTCAGCATAACGACGCAGCAGGACCAACAAAAGGTGGTATTAGATTCCATCCAGATGTTACGGCAGAAGAAGTAAAAGCACTTGCTGGCTGGATGAGCTTGAAATGTGGAGTGACAGGACTGCCATATGGAGGCGCAAAGGGCGGGATTATTTGTAATCCACAGGAGTTGAGTTTTAGAGAACTAGAGTTACTGAGTCGTGGGTATGTAAGAGCAGTAAGTCAAATTGTGGGACCGACGAAAGATATTCCAGCACCTGATATGTATACAAATGCGCAAATTATGGCTTGGATGCTAGATGAATATGACCATATCAGGGAATTTGATTCTCCAGGCTTTATAACTGGGAAGCCATTAATGCTAGGAGGATCACAAGGGCGGGAAACAGCAACTTCTAAAGGTGTATTGTATACACTTCAGTTAGTAAGTGAGTTAAAACAAATTCCGCTACAAAATATGCGAGTTATTATTCAAGGGTTTGGGAATGTTGGAGCTTATTTGGCAAAATATTTATATGATATTGGTGTGAACGTAGTCGGGGTATCAGATGCTATAGGAGGAATTTATAATCCAGACGGTCTAGATGTTCCTTATTTACTAGAAAACAGAGATTCTTTCGGTGTAGTATCGAATCTCTTTAGTAAAACAATTTCTAATCAGGAATTGCTAGAAAAAGAATGTGATGTACTCATTCCGGCGGCAATTGGAGGAGTCATTACAAAACATAATGCAGGAAAGCTTGGATGTAAGATTATCATTGAGGCTGCAAATGGACCAACAACAAAAGAGGCGATAACCATGTTAGAAGAAAAGGGAATTTTGGTTGTTCCAGATATTTTAGCAAACTCTGGTGGCGTAATTGTTTCATATTTTGAATGGTGTCAAAATAACCAAGGATATTACTGGACGGAGCAATATGTTGATCAATGTTTAAAGGAGAAAATTACATCTAGTTTTTCTAACGTACTTGATACTTCTAAACGCTTTGGAGTAAATATGAAAATTGCTGCTTATATTGAAGGGGTTAGCAAGATTGTAGAAGCATCGCGCCTAAGAGGTTGGTTGCATTTTTAACCTAAAGGGAGGGCTAAAATGAAACTGGATATTTTATTAGAAGAAGTGGAGAGACAGCAAATCGGTTATTACTGTATTGTGTCGAATAGTCATCGTTACGATATAGCTGTTACGTATTCGCAACAGTTTCTTGGAAAAGCAATGGTTACCTCAATTCAAAATGGGAGAATGGTTTTATTAAGTCAAGAAGATATTGGAGAGGAACAATATTGGGCACCAAGACTAGGAATTGAGGTAGAAGATATAGAAGAGTTTCAAAGCTTTTTCTATATGATTCTTCAGTCACAAAGGTTAGAAGAACAATATTAATAGAATAAAAGAAAGGGATGATTGATTATGTATTATGATATTATTACGAGTCCGTGCTATGGAATAATTGAAAAAGTGTCTATCGATAAGGATTCTCGAATTTATGAATGGGAGCCATTATTCTCTATTAAAGATATGAATGGTAAACTGGAAGTAATTAAGATGGGATGTAGTGGAGAAGTTCAATCTTTAGAAGTAGAAGCGGGAGATAAAGTAATTCCAGGTATGGTATTAGCTTATATTCAAGAAGATCTTTTCGTTAGTGGTAGTGATTAATGATAGAACTATGAGGAAGATGGAGGCGCTCATCTTCCTTTTTTTATTAAATAAAGAAAGAAATGTTTTATTTTCAGATTAATTAAAAAAATCTGTATTTAATGATACAATACAAATTAAATAGTTCAAAGGAGGAATAGCAGCATGTTTTCCATCGCTCATACAAAAATTAGACCCATAGTTTCTCTACCTATCGATCAATCTGAAAAGGAATGGAATATAGATGTTAAAAATATAAAAGAATCTTTTCTATTTTTAAAAAGAGGAGAGAAATTATTTGCATACGTGCATGTGAAGGATCTGCTATCAAATAGTAAGGAATTAACTTCTAAGCTATTACTTTCAAATGCTGTTTCACTAGATACAATATGTCATCTTAGTAAAGATATTTCTTTAACAGCTCTTTTTCAAATTATTGGAGCGCCGATTGCCATAGTAAAAAATGAAATGGATGAGCTAACAGGATATATAAGAAGAGAGGATGTTTTTGCAGAACTATTTAAACAAGAAAATCAGAGTGTTGATATATTGAAAATTATTTTAACGTCTATTCCAATGGGGATTTTTGTAGTAGATCGTGAAAAGAAAATTGTAAATTGCAATGAGTCTGGTTTGAAGATGATTAAATCGACTCCTGAAAAAGTTATGAATGTACCAGCAGAACTGATTTTTAATGGAGAACACATTAATAACGTATTTACAAAGGGAAAAACGATCTTGAATCAATTACAAATCACAAATGAGATGGGTGTATTAGTTGACTATAGTCCGATTCCAAACTTTGATCAAAGTATTGAAGGAATGGTTATTATTGTGCAAGATTTACCGATGGTCGAGGACATGGCGATGGAAATTGAATATATAAAGGATTTAAATAAAGATTTACATGCAATTTTGTCTAGCATTTATGATGAAATATTAGTTGTTAATCATAAAGGAGAATTAATTCGTTATAGTGAAACTGTTATCAATGATTTTTGGGGGAGTAATTTGAAGGACTTGTTAGGAAAAAATCTTTTAGACCTAGAAAAGAAAGGGTTATTTAGTCCATCGGTTACGCGATTAGTGTTGGAAAAACAAAAAAAGGTATCAGTTGTACAAGAAACAAAAAGCGGAAGAAAAATATTAGCAGTTGGAAACCCTGTATTTAATGAAAACGGAGAGCTTCATCGTATTATTATTGCCTCAAGGGATATTACCGAAGCAACGAGATTGAAGACGGAATTACATGAAATAAAGAAGATATCAGAGCAATATAAGAAAGAGTTAGATGACTTTAAAAATAAAGATCGTTTTCTTAAGAAGCTTATTTACTGTAGTCCAAAAATGGAACAAATAATTAACCAAGCTA
This sequence comes from Bacillus sp. NP247, assembly GCF_018966865.1. NCBI lineage: Bacteria > Bacillati > Bacillota > Bacilli > Caryophanales > Bacillaceae > Bacillus > Bacillus sp. NP247. Next base: position 4,008,412 of record NZ_CP076653.1, read on the forward strand.
AAAAAATAGCAGATTTTTCTTCCAATGTTCTTATTTCTGGAGAATCTGGTGTCGGAAAAGAAGTAATTGCCCAGGCAATTCATCAACTTGGAAACAGATCTTCAAAGCCATTTTTAAAATTAAATTGTGGTGCAATTCCAGAAACTTTGTTAGAAAGTGAATTATTTGGTTATACGAAAGGTGCTTTTACAGGAGCCGATAAAAATGGAAAAGAAGGATATTTTAAGCGAGCTGATCAAGGTATTTTATTTTTAGATGAAATTGGAGAAATGCCTTTACATTTGCAAGTAAAATTGCTTAGAGTCCTGCAGGAACAAGAAGTAATTCCTATTGGAAGTACAATATCTATGAAAATAAATGTACAAATTATTGCTGCTACAAATAGGAGCCTTGAAAAGATGGTCGAATCTGGAACATTCCGTGAAGATTTATTTTATCGCCTCAATGTAATTCCGCTACGAGTTCCTTCTTTACGAGAACGAATGGAAGATGTTCCGGTACTTGCCTTTCATTTCTTACAACAGTTAAATGAAAAATATAATAAAAATTATCATTTAACTCCAGATGCACTTAACTTACTAGAGTTCTATTCATGGCCAGGAAATGTCCGTGAATTACAGAATATGATTGAACGTTTAGTTGTATCAGCAGATGATCCAGTAATTGAAGCGGAGTTTGTTAGTAAGTTTTTAACACCTGGTTATGACTTTAATAAATCAAAACCAGTTATTACAAGAGTATTACCATTACAAGAAGCGCTACATTCTGTAGAAGAACAATTGATTTTGCTTGCAATGAAGCAGTATAAAACAACGACTAAGGCTGCAAAAGCTCTTGGAATCAGCCAATCTTCAGTGAGTCGTAAATATCAAAAAATTGTTAGTGAAAAAGGGATAGCGGCTGATATCATCTCGTATTCCTAAAAAGGAGAAGGTCACATAGACTTCTCCTTTTTGTGTGCGCTCAGCATGTACATATTCTCTAGGGTTCAAGTCCGGGGTCATGAAGGCGGTAGCGGAAATGATTAACGTTCCGTTTTATCCCGCTATTTGAGGGCAGTAAAACTCCCACCTCAAAATTCAGGTGGAGCAAAGAAGTTAGGCTGGAGCCCTGCTGCACGTAAACGCCCGATGGGTGAGGGCTAATAATTAGTGGGGGATGAACAAAGCCCTACTGATTAAAGTTTCACTTTATGCAAAATGGAATAATGTATGCGAAAATGCATAAATTATTTGTTGTTTTTAAGAAAATAGTCAGTTTATGTATGATTCCTTTGGATTTTAAATATTGGCATGAAATTTGCTTATAAATATATAAACGATCGATAAAGGGGGCTTCAATATAGTGCTAGATTTAAAAATGTATGTAAACGGTGAATGGATAGATTCTAGTAATCAAGAGAAAAGAACGATTATTAACCCTGCGAATGGCAAGGGTATAGCATATGCACCTGAGGGAACGATTGAGGATGCAAAATACGCGATAGAAGTGGCAAGAGCGGCTTTTGATAGTGGAATTTGGTCAGAAACATCCACTGCTGAAAGAGCATCATATTTATTTAAAATAGCAGATGAAATTGATAAAAATATGGAAGAATTAGTATACCTTGAAACAATGGATAATGGAAAAACATACCGTGAGGCAGAAGGAGATATCGGAGATGCAGCAGCTTGTTTTCGCTATTATGCCGGATTGATTACAAAGCCAGATGGTCAAACGTATCATGTAGCCGATCCGATGCAAGCGATGGTGGTAAGAGAGCCAGTTGGTGTTTGTGGATTAATTGTTCCATGGAATTATCCGCTATTGATGAGTGTATGGAAAATTGCACCTGCTTTAGCAGCTGGAAATACAATTGTGTTTAAACCTTCTGAAGTGACACCAATTACTGCAACAAAGCTATTCGAAATCCTTGAAAAAGTAGGGCTACCAAAAGGTGTTGCCAATATGGTAATGGGGGCTGGTCCAATAGTAGGAAATGAAATTGCAGCGAGTAATAAAGTGGATATGATTTCCTTTACAGGTGGAACAAAGACAGGGAAGCACATTATGAGAACAGCGGCAGATAATATGAAAAAGATTTCGTTAGAACTTGGAGGGAAATCTCCAAATATTATTTTTGCAGATGCAGATTTTGAGACCGCTATTGATTATGCTCTATTCGGTATTTATGCAGGTAGCGGACAAGTATGTTCAGCAGGATCAAGAATCCTTGTAGAAGAAAATATTTATGATAAATTTGTTAATAGTTTTGTAGAGCGAGCACAGCAAATTAACGTTGGGCCTGGTGATAATCCAGAATCAGAAATGGGGCCACTTGTAAGTCAAGAACATATGGAAAAAGTATTACGTTATATTGAAATTGGGAAAGACGAAGGTGCAAACGTTGCTTGCGGAGGTAGACGAATAATGGAGGATGGAAAAGGTGATGGTTTCTTTATTGAACCAACAGTCTTTGTCAATGTAAAACCTGATATGCGTATTGTCCAGGAAGAAATCTTCGGTCCTGTTGTAGTAATTCAAAAGTTTAAAGACGAACAGGAAGCAATTGATTTGGCAAACGGTACAGACTATGGTTTGGCTGGAGGGGTATTTACAGTTGATGGTGCAAAAGCAATGCGTGTGATTCGTAAACTTCGTGCAGGAATTACGTGGATTAATAGCTATCATCCAACATACAATGAGGCACCTTGGGGCGGATATAAGCAAAGTGGTATAGGTCGTAGTCTAGGAACGTTTGGTTTAGAAGAATTTCAAGAAATTAAGCAGATTAATATAAATCTAGAAGTAGAACCAATAGGCTGGTTTGCAAATAAAAAAAATGTAGGAGTGAATTAGATGGGAACGAACGTAGAAAATAAATTGAATGAGAAAGATGTAAAAGGTTCAAATGTAAATGAGTATATTACGAAAGTACTACAGTTAATTGAAAAAGAAAAGGTTACTGAAGAAGAGGCAAACTGGATTCAAAAAGAAACAGTAGACGGATTTAGAGAGCATGTAAACCCTGGTTTTCTTGCTTATAGAAAAACGGTAACAAAAGATGGACAATTTGCAGCAGTAGAATGGTCAGATGAAGGATCTTGCTTCATGGATATTAACGGTAAAAGATATATTGACTGTTTAGGTGGATTTGGAATTTATAATGTTGGTCACCGTAATCCGAAAGTGGTAAAAGCTGTGACAGATCAATTAAAACGTCAAGCATTGCACAGTCAGGATTTACTGGATCCACTTCGAGCAATGCTGGCAAAGATTTTAGCGGATATTACACCTGGTGATTTGAAATACGCCTTCTTTACAAACAGTGGTACAGAAAGTGTGGAGGCAGCGTTAAAATTAGCAAAAATGTATAGTGAACGAACAACTTTCATTGCTACAACTCGTGCCTTCCATGGTAAGAGTCTTGGTTCCTTATCCGGAACGGCAAAAGGAATGTTCCGTAAGCCATTCTTACCATTGATTCCGGGTTTTCGCCACGTTCCATTTGGCGATATTGAAATGATGAGAAAAACATTTGAGACATGTGCATTAGTAGGAGAAGATGTTGCAGCAGTTATTTTAGAACCAATTCAAGGAGAGGGCGGTATTATTTTACCTCCAGAAAATTATTTGAAACAAGTACGAGAGCTTTGTGATGAGTTTGGATCACTCCTTATTTTTGATGAAGTACAAACTGGAATGGGACGTACAGGAAAAATGTTTGCTGCAGAATTATATGATGTTGTGCCGGATATTATTTGTCTTGCGAAGGCGTTTGGTGGAGGTGTAATGCCAGCGGGAGCTATTGTTGCGAAAGAAACAGTATTCAAAAGTTGGTTTGAAAATCCATTTATGCATACAACAACATTTGGAGGAAATCCTCTTGCATGTGCTGCTGCAATTGCAACAATTCATGTATTATTGGAAGAGAAATTACCGGAACGAGCTATGGAAGTTGGGGAGTATTTCTTGAATGGATTGAAACAAGCAGCAGAAGGGCACGAAGATAAAATCTTTGAAATTCGTGGTCAAGGTTTAATGATTGGGATTGAATTCCATAAAGACGAGATTGGTTATGAAGTATCAAAGGCGATGTTTGATCAAGGAATTCTTGTTGCGGGAACATTAATTAACTCAAAAACAATTCGTATTGAACCATCCCTTACAATTAGTTATGAAGAAGTAGATACAGTTATTAATACGTTTAAATCTGTGCTAACTCAAGTAAAAGTAAAATAAATTTCGTATAAGGTTATATGTAAATTCAAACGATTGAAACTATAATTAGAATAGATTTACCTGTATTTTATTATAGGAAGGCAGTGTAACGAAAAGTTACACTGCCTTTTTATTACATTTTTTGTTGTAAGTATTTACATGTAATTTGTCTTAGTGTACTATTTAACTAACACACTAAGACAGGAGGGGAGAAATGAAAATCAAATTTTCTCCAAATACACCAATTTATATTCAGGTAATGGAATACACAAAGAAAGAAATTGTAACGGGTCATTTATTGCCTGGTGATAAAATTCCCTCCGTACGTGAATTAGCGAGTGAATTGCAAGTAAATCCAAATACGATTCAACGCACATTTCAAGAACTGGAACGGGATGGAGTTGTTGTAACACGTAGAGGAATGGGGCGATATGTAACGAATGAAGGGGAGAAAATTATGGAGCTGCGAAAAGATATGGCGAAAGAATTACTTCATTCTTTTATAGATGGAATGGACAATTTAGGTTTTTCAGAAGAAGAAATTCTTTCAATTCTTCGTTCTTCATTAAATAAGAAAAGGGAGGAGAACGAATGACAGAGCTATTAAAAATAGAAAATCTATGGAAGCGATATGGATTGAAAGCAGTAATCCGGAAATTAAACATAGAGATTACAGAAGGGAAAATTGTTGGGCTTGTTGGGGATAACGGGAGCGGGAAAACGACGTTATTGAAAATGATTGCAGGCCTGCAGCACCCTTCAGAAGGTAGCATAGCAATTAACGGTAAAAAAATAGGGTTAGAGACGAAAGAAATCGTTTCATTTATGTCTGATAAGCCAGTCTTTGATGATTGGATGACTGTAAAAGATGCATTATTCTTTTATAGAGATTTTTATAAAGACTTTGATATTCAAAAAGCAGTAGATACGATTGCGGAATTTAAAATACCATTAGAAGAAAAAATTACAGCATTATCAAAAGGTATGGTTGAAAAGCTGCAAATTATTTTAACGTTTTCTCGAAAAGCGAAGTTATACGTACTGGATGAACCACTTGGCGGGATTGATCTTGTTTCTAGAGAACACGTATTGGATCTCGTTCTACAATTTTATAGAGAAGATTGTACGATACTAATCTCAACTCATTTAATAAATGAAGTTGAAAATATTTTTGATGAAGTAATCTTTTTAAAAGATGGAGAAATTGTATTGTATGAAAATGTAGAAGAGTTACGTTTTCAGAGAGGGAAAGCTGTCACGGATGTGTTTAAGGAGGTGTTTAGTAGATGAAGTCGAGCTTAATATATATGTACAATATGAATAAAAAGCAGATTGTTATTTCGTTGTTATCATTTATATTTGTTGTGGCTGTTGCCTTTGTATGTATGGGCAATTATATTAAGAAGGAATCGGGAGAAATAAACCAAACAATCATAATTGTGTTAGTTATATTTGTATATATAATTTTCGTGGTAACGATGTTCATTCAAGCGATGTCTGCTTTCGGAAAAATGATTGAAAGTACATTATTTCGGTTAACACCGACATCAGGTAGAAAAATTGTTTTAGCAATATTGTTATTTGCTTTTATCTATTTAGCTATTTTTGAACTCTTAGGTACAATATTCTTATATAGTATTTCTATTAAATTAATAAAAGGTACTGAAATGTATGAAGCATTTATTGGTTTAACTCAAAAACCGTTTCAGCAAATAGTATCTTCAGTTTTGTTTGTATTTAATTTGGTTAGTCTGTTACTTATTTTACTTTTTGTAACAGCGAGTGTGAAGGTATTTTCTCTTAAGAAGAAAATTGAATACGGTGTTATCTTTGCTTTGTTTTTTACATTAAGTAAAGCAATGAGCCTAATATACGCGACATTAGGTAAGCTCGTACCAAGAGGTTATTTTATAGATAAATTATTATATATAGATGAATCGTTTGACGACGGGGTTTATTTATATCCTGAAAAATTTATGAATCTATATAGTCTTAGTTTTTCCATAGGTATATTTATTTTACTTGTTTATATAACAGGTCGCATAATCGATAAAAAACTAGAAGTCTAAAGGAGGAATCAGCATTGGGAAACGTAGTAGTGAAATTAGAAAATATTCGAAAAAAGATTGGTAAGACAGAAATTATTCGGGGCTTATCATTTGAGGTTCAAGAAGGAGAAGTATACGGGTTCCTTGGACCAAACGGTAGTGGTAAGACGACGACGATTCGTATGATGACAGGTCTTATATCAATGACAGAGGGCGATATTACAATTTGTGGTCATAGCATTCGCACGGAGCGTGAAAAGGCGTTAGAGAAAATTGGAGCGATTGTAGAAAATCCCGAGCTATATGATTATATGACTGGAATGCAAAACTTAAAGCATTTTGCGAATATGGCTGTTACACCGATTAGTAAAGAGCGTATTAATGAAATTGTGAAATTGGTGGAATTAGAGCATGCAATTCATAAAAAGGTGAAAACATACTCACTTGGTATGAAACAACGTCTAGGAATTGCACAGGCGTTACTTCATCAGCCGAAAATCTTAATTTTAGATGAACCGACAAATGGATTAGATCCTGCTGGTATTCGTCAAATTCGTGATTATTTGCAGCGATTAGCGAAAGAAGAAAATATTGCTGTAATCGTATCAAGTCACTTACTAAGTGAAATTGAATTAATGTGTGATCGCGTCGTTATTATTAAACAAGGTGAGTTTGTACAAGAGTACAACTTACATGAGAAAGCGAAACATGATGAGGCAGTAGTTGTATCGTTTGAAGTAGATGAAGTTCAGAAAGCGAATGAAATCATTAAAGGTAAAGCACAAGGGAATGTAATTGTGGCATCTGTAACAAAAGAGAACATTCCACAACTTGTAAAAAATCTTGTGCATGCTAATGTGCTTGTATATGGTGTTACTGTTCAAAATAAAACGTTAGAGGATGAATTCTTAGCGATTACTGGGGGAGTGAAAGCGTAATGTTTAAATTAATTCAAAATGAATTTTTAAAGTTACATGCGAAAAAAGGTATGTATATTTTAATAGGTGTCATTGCGGCACTCGAAATTTTAGGAACTTTAGCAATGATGAAGTGGGGAAAAGGTGATGAGTTTAAGGGATCTTATTTAGATTATGCAAACTCAGAGATTGGTTTAATTGTTTTATTTGCAACGATTTTTGGGATTACACTTGCAGCCCGTACGCTTACTGATGAGTTCCAAAAAGGTACAATTAAACAATTGTTAATCCGTCCAAGAAAACGACTTACAGTTTTATTTTCTAAATATATTACTGTATTATTAGCGATGCTATTTATCGTATTTGCTGGTATGTTAATTGCAACGATTATTGGTGGCATTGTAATGGATGGTAGTAAAACAGATTTAACGTTAGGAATTGTTTTAAAAACGATGTTATATCAGCTTGTATCACCATTTTTCTTTGCAACACTTGCCTTTTTCTTAGCAAATGTATTTAGAAAATCCGTATTGCCATTAATTATTACGCTGTTTTTATACTTTTTACAATCGGCAATTACAATGGTACTTATGATGTTTGCAAAAGGTGTTGCTAAATTTGTAGTGTTTTTCCACTTAAATCTAGCTGTATATGATAATAATAAATTAATTAGTCATGGTATGGAGCCGGCCTTCCCGGAATTTACGTTTGCTACTTCATTGTTACTTGTTTTAGCATACGTTATTGTTTTACTTATTGCTTCAAGTGCATTGTTCCAAAAACGTGACGTATTATAATAAAAGAAATCCCCGTGTAAACGGGGATTTTTATTAACTAGCTCTTTACTAGCCTTTAAGTGTAGTGAATACATATTTACTTCGGAATATAATTGGAAGAACAGCGATATGTTATATCAAATAAGTTCGGTATTATATAATTTAATAGACATATTGCTTTTAAAAAATATATGAGAAAAATAGGAAGATTTTCAACTATATTCATATTATAATTTAGTTATCCTGTTATTTGTAGGAGAGGGACTTCCTATAAAACATTGATTAAAGTTTTACTTTAACTATCTTTGGAGGTGTTCAATATTGCAATATGCATTTTCACGTATAAGGCTACGTAGCTTTTTTGGATGGATGATTATAGGGTTGTTCCTTACAATGATCCCATTAGGTCTATCAAATGTCTCTGAAAATACGTTAGAGGTTATTTCACAAATAACTGTATTTTTTGTATTTCCCTTATTTTGGTTATACGTAAAAACAAATAAAAACAATGTTATGTTTCAAAGTTTTTTTGATAAGCCAGGACGTTTACCGTGGGGACTAATTTTATTAGCGACGATAATGGGAATGATTTTTTCAGTTGGTATATCTCATATTCAATTTTACATATTAGCGCATACGTTACCTAATTTCTTAGTTACTATGTTAGAAGATGGAAATGTTATTAATACGAGTAATATATATATGACAATATTTACTTTCATTTCAGCATGTGTATTAGCGCCTATTATGGAAGAAGTCATTTTTAGGGGCTTTTTTTTACAGCGAATGGCTTATAAATGGGGGATTAAAAGAGCTGTAATTGTATCTTCACTTATTTTTGGTTTAGGTCATTTTGATGTTATCGGTGCTTTTATGTTTGGTGTTGTTATGTGCCTTCTATACATAAAGACGAAAAATATATGGACGAATATTGCTGTGCATGCTCTTAATAATATGATTGCGACAAGTATGCAATTTGTAGGTGGAGAGGGAAATGATGCAATCTCAATTACGGAATTACAGGCACAAAGTAATTTATGGATCGGCATCGGTCTAGTGATTATCGGTTTATTATGGTTAATTCCTTTTACTTGGAAACAATGGCGTACTGTAAAAGAAGTAGGTGTGCCACCGATTCGCTTAATAAATGAAGAAAAAGTGATGAATTCATCACGTGAAAATGAAATGTATAGCCAAGTTATACTAACGAATAGATTGATGGCGGTGGAACTACCAGATGAGGCTGTCAACCAGCTCAAGTTAGAAGAAAATGAGCATGTAACAATAGCTGTAGAAGAAGATAAGATTATTATAAAAAAGGCGGATTATAGGCCATGAAAAAGTAGCTCTCCAGTATGAAAAGGAGAGCTACTTTTTAATTTGTAATAATTTCTACACGGAAGTTATTTCCGTTTTTCACGTATTTAATATCTGTAACGATCCGAACGGTTTTTAGAAGTTCAACTTTTTCACCAATTCGAGGGATGGTCGGAACATTATCCCAAATACCAAGCAAGTCATCTAATTGCGCCGTTTTTTCATAAAACCAGATTTTCAATGTAAAGCCCCTTTCTCGAACTTTATGTATTTAAATACATGATATATCATTTTTATTCTTAATATAAGGGGTTTTTACTCTTTTTATGAATAAAGATGAATTAATCTTCTGGGAAGATATGTTCAATATCCGGAGTGAGAGCTACTTCTGATAATACGATATGAGAAACTGTCGTTGCATATGAAGAAACATTATTGATAAATTCTTCAAGTTCAACGAGTGAAGGAACAGAGATTTTTACAATGTAGCATAAGCTTCCTGTTACTCGATAACAAAAACTTGCAGATGGATAAGACTGGATAAACTGTTGCATACGTGTTGTATCACCATTTTTTAAAGTGATTTCTAAAATACAATCTAAAACAAGTCCTGCTTTTTTATAATTGATATCGATTGTGTATTTTTGAATAATTCCTTCACTTTCAAGTTTACGAACACGTTCTGTAGTAGACGGAGCTGATAAGTTTACTCGCTTTGCTAATTCGCGCATGGAAAGGCGACTATCATTATATAATTCATTTAAAATTTTTCGATCAACACGGTCTAATTGCATTTGTAAATATACCTCCAGTAAAATGATAATTTTTGTAAAGGAAAAATATAAATTAAGATTCATATGAAATGTAAAGTGAACTTTATTTATTTTACAATAAAAAAGAAGGGAATAGGAGGAAAAATGATGGAGAGAATTACATTATCAAATGTAGGAGATACAAAGTTTCAAAAATTATTAGGGCATAATCCGAGTATATTAAATTCGTGGAGTACGTTAGAGAATACACTGTATAGTACGGGGAAGCTCTCCGCAGAGTTAAAAGAGCAAGTAAGAAGAACATTAGCGTTTGGGAATAAATGTCCGTACTGTATGGCAAAGGGAAAGCCGGATGATATACAAAAAATAGAAGAAATTAGCGTAGCCGTTACTTTTGCACATGCATTTGTTCATGACCAAAAGGCGATAGATGATAATATGTTTCATGCATTAAAACAATATTGGACTGAAAAAGAAATTGTAGAACTTTGCGCTTATATTTGTTTTACTACTGCGTCGCAGCAACTTGGTTTTGTATTTCAACTACAACCAAATTAAGGAGAAAATGATGACTAATCAAATAGCACTTATCATAATTGATGTACAAAAGGCGTTTCAATTACCATACTGGGGTGAGAGAAATAATCTTTTTGCTGAAGAAAATATGAAAAGTTTATTAGAAGAATGGAGAAGAAGGAAGCGACCAGTTTTTCATATTCAACATGTAAATAAAGAAAATGTTCAGTCGATGTTTTATCACCAAGCAGAAACAGTAAACTTTAAAGAAGAAGTGAAACCACTGCCAGATGAAATAATTATCCGAAAATCCGTTAATAGCGCGTTCATTGGGACAAATTTAGAAGAACAATTAAGAGAGAAGAAATGTAATACTGTAGTGATTGTAGGATTAACGACAAATCATTGTGTGGAGACGACAACAAGGATGGCAGGAAATTTAGGATTTCAAACATATGTAGTGAGTGACGCAACAGCTACTTTTAACCGCATCGGTCCAGATGGCAAAGAGTATAGTGCAGAGGATATTCACAATATGACGCTTGTAAACTTGCATGATGAATTTGCTAAAATCATTACGACTGAAGATGTTTTAAAATTATTTTAAGAAAATAATTACGGAATTATGTAGAAAAAAATAAGAATATTTCGTATAATCTAAGTATAATCATTTTGAAAATAGGGGTGGCATCATATGGAGCAAATTTCAGTAAATAAAATAGAAAAAGTACTCGTTTTAGCAGGTGAGGATAAACAAAAGCAAAAGGAATTTTACGAATTGCTCTTATCAACGGAGTTTTATGTTTCTGGTTCACTTGAAGCAGAAGACGGGGCAACGGAAGGAACACTTCGTTTGCGACATTTCCAAGGAGAGGGTAGATGGATCGTTCCGTTCTTTACACAATTGAAATTTGTAAAAGATGTGTTGCCAGAAGGTACACCCCTTATTACGATACGTGGAAAAGAATTATTTGGTGGCATTGAGAAGGATGCAACAGCTGTATTAAATGTTGGTACTGATATAAGTAAAACATTTATTCCGGAAGAAGTTGCAGATATCGCATCTGGACGAATTTTTAATTATTATAAGTAAAAGGAAAAGCTTAATTGCTTTTCCTTTTTAATTTAAACATGGAGTGGCTACGCCGGAAGAAATAGAGAGTGTTTTATTATTTGTATTTATTGTTGCTGTAGCTCCAAGGGGAATACCGATATTTGGACTTATATGTCCAATCGGTAAACCGAATAGGACAGGTATATCATATGGCATGAAATATTCATATAATATTGTTTGCAATGATTGGGATGGTTTAGAAGGATTGCAATCATGACAACTTGAAAAAATAACGCCATTGCATTCATTAAACTTTCCAGATAAAAGTAATTGATTTAACATACGATCGATGCGGTACGGTTCTTCCCCGATATCTTCAAGCAATAAAAGTGTATTGGCTGTACTTATTTCATAGGGTGAACCAATTACACTCGTTAAAACAGCTAAATTCCCTCCAACTAATGTACCTGTAGCTGTACAGGCTGAGCTAGGTACGATACATTCTGATGCATATAAGATGGATGAATACGGATGGAATAGTTGATTGAAAGAAGATAAAGAGAGAGAATCTATACCTTTTCCTAATTCTTCAATCATTGGACCATGAAAAGTTACAAGCTCTGCATAACGTGAAAAGGCAGTATGTAAAGCCGTAATATCGCTATATCCCCAAAAAATCTTTGGATTCCGTTGAATGATTTCATATTGAATGTAAGGGAGAAGGCGAGCGCTTCCGTAACCACCTCTCACGCAAAAGACTGCTTTGACCTCAGTATTTGTAAATGCTTCATGTATATCATCAAGACGAACTTGATCACTTCCAGCTAAATATCCATATTTTTCATAAACACTCTTTCCGATTGTTACAGATAATCCCATCTCTTGTAATACGTTCACACCTTTTAATACATTCTCAAGTGTTGGTGGACCAGACGGTGCAATAATCATTACTGTATCACCTTTTTTTAACGCATTTGGATAAATCATTGTTCTCAGCCTCCTTCTATTTCAATATATTCGCTTGAGCGAAAGTTCAATCCTTGTAAAAGAAGGGGAAAGCATGTCATATAAAGAAGGTATAGGGAAAGTAGGAGGGAAAATGATGTTTACAAGTCGAGTAATAGATATATTACAAATTAAGTATCCCATCATTCAAGCAGGTATGGCAGGAGCGATTACAACGCCAGAACTTGTTGCAGCTGTGAGTAATAGCGGAGGATTAGGTACGCTTGGAGCAGGATATATGAGCCCAGAACAAATCGGTGAAGCGATTTATAAAATAAGGGAACTAACAAATAAGCCTTTCGGTGTTAATTTACTTTTAACGAAAGAGATACAGATAGAAGAAGAGAAGGTAAACGAGGCTAGAGTATTACTTAGTGGAGTGAATAGAGAATTAGGTATAGAGGAAGAAAAGACTTTAAAACTTCCAAAAAGCTATAAAGAACAATTACAAGTAGTATTAGAGGAAAAGGTACCAGTCGTTAGTTTTGCATTTCAAACGTTAGAAAAAGAAAAAATAGATGATTTGAAAAGGGAAGGGATAAGAGTTATCGGAACAGCTACCCATGTAGCGGAAGCGAAAGCACTTGCCAAGTTAGGGGTAGATATTATCGTCGGGCAAGGTAGCGAGGCAGGAGGGCATAGAGGAACGTTTATTGGGAAAGAACAAGATGCTATGATTGGTACATTTGCATTAATCCCGCAATTAGTAGCGGAAGTACCTCATATCCCGATTGTCGCAGCAGGTGGTGTAATGAATGGGCAAGGGCTTGTTGCGGCATTTGCGTTAGGGGCAGAAGCTGTTCAAATGGGATCAGCATTTTTAACGAGTGAAGAAAGTATTACGCATGACGTGTATAAAGAAGCGATTTTACATAGTACAGATACGAGTACAACGGTAACTCGTGCGTTTTCCGGGAAATATGCACGGGGTATTCGTAATGAATTTATAGAGAAACATGAAGGAAGAGAAGCGAATTTGCCGATGTATCCAGTGCAAAACGTATTAACTTCAAAAATACGTCAAGAAGCAGCGAAGCAAAATAAGGAAGAGTATATGTCGCTTTGGGCAGGACAAGCATCATCATTAGCACGAACGGAATCAGCTCAGCACGTAGTGAAACGTGTCATGAAAGAAGCAGAGAACGTAATTGAACAATTACAAGGTGTATATAGAAAAAGACCACTTGAATAATTCAAGCGGTCTTTTCGTTAGCTTGCTTTATAAAATTGTTGGATAGCTTCGTCGATGTAAACCCAGCCTTTCCAACCTAAGTGCATATGATCTTTTAAGAAGTACTTATCATATTCATGATTTGAGAAATCAGCAATTGGATACCCAGCTTTCTTAATTTGCTCATGAACTTTATTGTAGTATAATTCGCGTTTTTCTTTTGGGAAGCCAGCGTAATCATACCAAGGACCTTTTACAGGAACAGAAATGAAGAGCGGTTTTGCGCCAGATTGTTTTAATAAATCAAGTACAATTTGTAAATCTTCATACTCTGGTGATTGGTCATAAGCATCATTTTTTAAGTAACCTTCACGTTGCTTTAATTTCTTCTTAATTTTGCTATTGAAGTAATCATCTTCAATACCATATTCGTTAGATCCTGATTCTACGGCACCTGTTTGATCAGCATGCTTACGAGCTTCTTCCCAGTTCATTTGTTTCAATGATGGATCAAGCTTTTCTTTATGCGGCTTAATATCAAACATTGCTGTAAATAAATCTTTACGATCTAAAATGTTACGATAAATATAAGCGAAAGGTTTAGCAGCAAGTGCTTTTACTTTATGCTTCGTATCATCATAAGCAATACCTTCAAGCGAAACTTTAAGTAAAGTTTCCTTCTTAACGATTTCAAAGTTTAATAAGCGTTTTGCAATTTGTTTTTTCATTTCAGGTTTTAAATCATCGTTGAAAATGAAGTGGTAACCTTGTTGTTTTGAAAAGTTAGGTGCAAAGTGTGTCTCATCAATGCCTTGTGGTACAAACCATTGCGGAGAAAGAACGAATATCATTTTCTTATCTTTCAATTGATCCATTGTAGATGCGAAGTTTAATACATGTACAAGGTCTTGTGTTCCGCCGCGTCCAAGTAAGAATGGTGTGAATCCTTCAGGCTTTACTTTGAAATAATTCGATGGATGGAAAGCATCCATACGTGCGAATTCCGATGAACCGTACATCGGAAGATATTTCGGGTCTGCTAACATCTTTTGCTGTAAAATCATACTTTGAATTTTTTCTTCTTTTAAAGAAGTCGCAGCTTGTTCTACTTTTTCATCACTTACAAGTGGAAGTAGGAAGCGCGTCGGAATAAGTAAGAATACAGCAAAAAGGGCCAATGCTAAAAGCATCGGACCAAATTTTACTTTGTTCATCGGATTTCTTCCAACTTTTTAATAACCATATTTGGTGTAGCCCACTCATCGCGGTCAAAATCAGAAATAGAAACTTCAATCTCTAAACGCTCTTGGAATTCTACTAATAAAGATACTACAGCGAAAGAATCAAGAATACCTTCTTCAAATAATTGAACATCTAAGTTTTCTTTCACAATATCGTTTTCACATACTTCTTCTAAAATATCTAATACTTGCTCTTTGAATTCTGCCATTTTTAAAATCTCCTTCATATCCGAATATATTATATGTGCAACTTCTTAATAGAATAAGAAGGGTGCATTAAAAGTATCTGTTAAGGTGTCCAGAGAAAATAAGGAAACCGAAACATACAACGTGGAACGTAATTACAATCGCAAGGACGTGTGTAAATTTATTGTTTGGCCAAAACTTATGCTTCTTGTTTTTTCGTTCGAAAATATCGAATAAGATAAACAGAGCGGCATGATATAGACCGTAAATAACATACTGCGCAACAGCGCTTCCTTGGATGTGCCAAATTCCCATAATGAAAAAGTTTAAAAATGCACCGATATACGAAATTGTGTAGCGATTTTTAATTAACTTTTTCTTCGTTGCAAAAAAGACGAAACGCATGTAGATGAAATCACGGAACCAGAATGATAAACTCATGTGCCAGCGGTTCCAGAAGTCTTTAATGTTACGACTAAGGAATGGCTTATTAAAGTTTTCTGGCGTTTTAATTCCCATCATGTAACTGATACCAATTACGAACGCACTATAACCTGCAAAGTCAAAGAATAATTGCATGCTAGTAGCGTACATAAAAATCACATTAGATAAAAGTGTA
The DNA here is from genome assembly GCF_018966865.1 of Bacillus sp. NP247. Lineage (NCBI taxonomy): Bacteria > Bacillati > Bacillota > Bacilli > Caryophanales > Bacillaceae > Bacillus > Bacillus sp. NP247. The sequence goes on from NZ_CP076653.1 coordinate 4,024,235, forward strand.
TCTTGATTGGCGAATACTGCCTTTACAAGATATGTTGTTATCAAGTGCGCGATTATAAATTTATACAGAAAACCTTGGAAAATACGGTTAAGCCCTGTATATAGTAACTTTTGATATTCCTCAGCACTAGGCGGCTTTTGGATATCTTTTTGGAATCTACGGTAACGATCGATAGGTCCACTTGAAATCGCAGGGAAGAACAAAACGAATTCCCAGAAATTAAAGAAGGAAAGTTCTTTAATTAAATTATCACGAACTTCAAAGACCATCTGTACAGCTCTAAATGTTACGTAAGACATACCTGCGAAAACAATAAAATGCAATTCAGGTACAAACGGTGCGATTTTTGCCAAAATAAGCGGTAAAATCGATAAAATAACAGCTATACAAAACGTGAATGTACTATTATTTTGTTTTCTTAACATTAAATAGCCTTTAATAAGGACATATTGCCAAATAATAAATGCGGCTAACATGATTGCTTGCTTCGGTTTATCAGAGAAGATAATAACAAGCATTACTAATGTTAAAAAGGCATTATATTTACGCAACATTTTACCTTTAAATCCAGCTATGATAGTAGGTATTAATAAAATGCCTACTATAGCGAAAAAATAAAATGATCCATATGCGGTCATGCTGTAACCTCACTCAATAATTTTTTGCGATCTACCTTTCCATTTGGTGTCATTGGAATAGAAGATTGATACATGAATTTACGTGGAATCATGTAGTTTGGTAATCGCTCATTGAGTTCTTTTTTAATTGCAGATGTTAATTTGAATTCTTTTTCAAATGAATGCTCTCCAGGAACAACAACCGCTAATAAATAATCGTATTTTTCACCTTTTTTAATTGGAACAATAACTGCTCCTTCTACGTAAGAACACGCACGAAGGTGATGCTCAATTTCTTCTAATTCCATTCGATAACCATGAAGCTTAATTTGGAAATCAAGACGACCATTATAGAATAGAAGACCATTTTCTACATAGCCAGCATCGCCTGTTTTATAGGCGCGCTCACCATCAATCATGGTAAATGCTTTTTCTGTTAATTCAGGGCTTCCTAAATATCCAACGCTTACGCTTGGACCAACAATTACGATTTCACCCTTTTCACCATCAGGTGCAAGTGTGCCGTCTTCTTTCATAATAAGAAGGCGACAGTCTGATTTACAGTAGCCGACTGGAAGTGATTTGTATTGATCAAGCACTTCTTCTGTAACATGAATACCTGTTACAGCGACAGTAGCTTCTGTTGGACCGTACGTATTCATAATTGTAGCTTTCGGGAAACGCTCAATTAATTTTCTAGCCACTTCATTTGGTAACACCTCACCGCAGAATAAGAATGTTTTCATGTTTGGTAGCATACTCTCAGAGAAAGAAGCTTCCATTAAACACATTTCAGCGAAAGATGGTGTTGAAGTCCATACTTGAATATCCGATTGCTCTAAAGAAGCAAACAAGTCTTTTGGACGTGCAATCATATCTTTATCGATTGCCCAAAGTGTACTACCTGTTACTAATGATGGGTAAATATCCATTACAGATAAATCGAATGAGAAAGGTGCTTGGTTTAAGAATACTTGCCCTGTTTGTAAGTTGAAATCTTCTACAGCCCATTTTGTAAAGCTAACAAGACAGTTATAAGTAATCTGAACCCCTTTCGGATTACCTGTACTTCCTGATGTGTAAATAATGTAGAAGTTCTCATCACCTTTTACCGCATGTTCAGGATTTGGAATGTTCCCTTTATGAGTAAAGAAAATATCTTTTAAGTTGTCTTCACTTACGATGCGAACTGGTAAATCAGTTACAGTTACTTCTGTTCCTGATAAAAGTAATTTCGCACCAGAATTTTCAGCGATACGTTGTACGCGATCAGCTGGGATAGATAAATCTACAGGAATGTAAGCATGTCCAGCTTTTACACAACCTAAAAAGTTAATAATCATTTCAGGTTGCATATGGCCATAAACCATAATTGGTGAACGATCATCTGGATACTCAGAAGAAATCCAATGTGCTAACGCATCAGAATCTTCCTTTAATTGTTTGTACGTAATTTTCGCATCTCGCCAAACAAAAGCGGTTTGATCAGGCGTTTCTACAGCCCACTTTTCAATTTGTTCTAATAACTTCATAACGTTCCCACCCTAGAATTCATTGTAAATAAATGTACTTGTGTTTGTATCATGGAATCCATACAACCAAAGTAATGCAAATAAAATTGCAAGGTAATAAACCGTCTTTGCAACCCATTGTGTGAGTGGTTGAGACCATATCTCTTTTAATCTTTCCATGTCTTTCCCTCGCTTAATGAAATAATAGCTCTTTGTAGGTATCATGTCCTACATTATTGTGAAAAAAACAAAATCCCACATTTTAGGTAAAAATAAGTCAAAAGGCTCTTTTCTGATATTAGCACTAAATACTAAAAAAGAAAATCCCTAACTTAGCAATTATATTACATTCAGCATGAATTTGTAATGGGTTTGACATGTAAATAGAAAGTGGATTGTGTGAATACATAAAAGTGGACTATAAGAATACGTGAAAATATAATATTTGTTTTTTTATTAATCGGTAGAGACTGAGCAAACTTTAAATTACTAGATCTTTTTAAAAGGAGGAAATTATCATGAATAGAGTGTGGAAGAGTCTTATTTCAGAAGAAAATATTATGAAATGGAGACGGCATTTTCATAAGTATCCGGAATTATCGTTTCATGAAAAAGAAACTTCGCAATTTATATATGATACATTATGCTCATTTTCTTCTTTTGAAGTAACGAGACCAACGAAGTACAGTGTACTAGCAATTAAAAGAGGAACGGAACAAGGGAAAGTAGTTGCGATTCGAGCGGATATAGATGCTTTACCAATTCAAGAGGAGACAAGGAAATCTTATGCTTCTGTGAATAAAGGGATGATGCATGCATGCGGGCATGATGCTCATGCAGCTATTTTGTTAAGTACAGCAGAAGCGCTATCAAATATGAAGGAAGATTTTGCAGGCGAAATCCGTCTGTTCTTTCAACACGCAGAGGAAGTGTATCCCGGTGGCGGACAAGAAATGGTGGAGGCCGGTGTTATGGACGGCGTCGATTATGTAATAGGTTTGCATGTTATGTCTGGATTAGAAAGTGGGAAGGTAGGAATTGTATATGGCTCTATGATGGCAGCACCAGACGTATTTACAATTGAAATTTTAGGAGAGGGTGGTCATGCGGCACGACCAGAAGAAACGATAGATCCTATTGCTATCGGAGCACAAATTATTACAAATTTACAACATATCATATCAAGAAATACAAGTGCTTTTATGCACAGAGTAGTGTCAGTTACACAATTTCATGGGGGGATGACCGATAATATCATTCCAAACAAAGCATCTTTAATGGGAACTGTTCGATCTTTTAATCAAACATTAAGAGAGGAAGCAAAAGAGAAAATTGAGCAAATTGTGAAAGGAATTACAGAAGCGCATGGAGGGGATTATACATATACGTATCGTTACGGATATGATCCAGTTATTAATAATGAGTACATTACGAAAATAGTAGAAAAAAGTGCGATAAAATTGTTCGGAAATCAGCGTATTGTGCATCTTGAACCTTCTATGGGAGGAGAAGATTTTTCAGCGTATTTAAGAAAAGCACCTGGTTGTTTTATTAAATTAGGAACAGGGAATCAAAATATTGATACTTGTTATCCACATCATCATCCGAAATTTGATGTAGATGAATCAGCTTTAATTTATGGAGTAGAATTATTTTTAGAAACAACGATAAGGTTACTAAAATCATAGAAAAGTATAAAAAAAGGCAACTGCGCTCTATCGCAGTTGCTTCTATTTCTTCCGTCAGAGAGGGCTGAGAAAGAACTATGCTCATTTATAGTATATGAATAGCTAACGGACAAGCTTGTACATTTTAACTATTTTTTTTAAAATAGTTATTGACTTTGATAATCAATTTCAATTAATCTAATGATATAATTGAAATTGATTATTATTATCAGTGAAACAGATGAGGAACTTTAATGAGAAAAACATTTCACCTTTTACGAAGGGGATTAAAAAATAAAGATGTTGATAAGCATATTGAATGGCAACGAAATATAATTCGTTCTGAATATGTAGATGAGAAGAGTACACTTCCAACAGAAAAAGAGATACAAGGTAAAAGGAGAGGTTCAGTTGAGTAAGTTAGTAATGATTTTTGCAAGTATGAGTGGAAATACGGAGGAAATGGCTGATCATATTGCGGGTGCAATTCGTGAAACAGAAAATGAAATTGAAGTCATTGATATTATGGATTCACCAGAAGCTTCTATATTAGAGCAATATGACGGTATTATTTTAGGTGCTTATACTTGGGGAGATGGTGATCTTCCGGATGATTTTTTAGATTTTTATGACGCAATGGATTCTATTGATTTAACTGGGAAAAAAGCGGCAGTATTCGGGTCATGTGATTCAGGTTATCCAAAATACGGGGTAGCGGTTGATATTTTAATAGAAAAGCTGCAGGAGCGCGGGGCAGCAGTTGTGTTAGAAGGATTGAAAGTAGAATTAACGCCAGAAGATGAAGATGTAGAAAAATGTTTACAGTTTGGAGCTGAATTTGTAAAACACCTTTCTTAATGGCAGAAGGGAGATGAAGAGCAATTGCATGAAAAAATCGCAATCAAAACGATGACAGATTACCATTTGTATGATTTTATGCGTTGTCCACACAAATTTTATTTCCGTCATATAAAAAGAAGAGAACCATCTTCATTTGAATGGCAACAAATAACACAAATGATTGTAAATCAAATTATTAATGAATATTACACGGTACCTGCCAGGCAACAAACAAAAATTTTTCTTTTAATACTTTTAGAAAAGTATTGGAAACAAGTAAGGGTTAATATGTTTGCTTCAAAGGCGGAGTATTATATTGTTTTAGCGAAGCTAACAGATCACTTATTACAGTTTGTTGAAAGAGATGAGAGTCAAGCTCCGCCGTTATTTTTATATGAGAAGTTTCAAACATATATGGAAGAGTTAGGTGTTCATATTTCATTGACGTTTGAAGTTGGTGAGTGGAGTACAGAATCATTTACAATTAAAAAGTATGTTATTGATGCAAATGAAGAAATGCTAGCTCTTTGTCAGAAGTTAATGACTGTGTTTAGTTATAAGGCTTTCGGCATTCTTCCAGGAAAAATCGAAGTGATTAATTTAATAGAAGGAACTAAGTATGAGTACATTCCAAAACAGGAAGATATTATAACTGGAATGGATGATTTATTTAGAATGAAAGAAATGCTGCAACAACCAGAGCACTACACAGAGCGTAATTTTCGTTCTGAGTGTATGAGCTGTGCTTTTCGTAGTGAATGCCAAGTGGAAGAGGCAAAAGAGAAAACGCTGCAGAAGAAAAATATCGTACATTAAAGGATGCAACTTTGCATCTTTTTTGTTATTGACATGAAAAGCTTTTCATCATTTACGGTATATTTGTAGAAAATTTTATAAGGGGAGGAATAATCAATGAAAGATGAAACGAAAGTATTTCAATGGTTAAAAGAACAGAATGCTCCTTTTGGAATTCAACTGCAAATTTTACAGGCGTTTCAATTGTATAAAGTTATTGTTGAAATGGATAAAAAGTTAATGATGTATGAGGAGAGAGAGTATAGGGAGAGAATGTAATCTCATCCCTGTAATATCACTTTCAGTTGTTCTTTATTCTTAATTAATTCGATTCTGTTGTTTGTTTCGATGTTATAAACAAGGTTATGTAGTAAAGGACTGTATTGATAAAAGCTAGTGATACGTTGAATAAGTAATGGATCATTGTGAGAAATAAGGGAACAGTATTGTTCATATACAGATGTAGTAAATTCATGTCCGAAATCATAATATAGCCCGGCAAAATCAAAAGCGGGATCGCCAATTTGAGCATCACCAAAATCGATGATTCCTGAGATGGTTTTATTTTGGTTATTAAATAAAATGTGATGATGTGTAAAGTCAGCGTGAATAATTGTATTTTGAAAAGTGGATGTAGCTATGTATTCAAAGAAATTTTCGAATAGACGATTTAAGGCTGATTTCTGGAGTGAAGTAAGACTGTTAGTAAAATACTGATTTAATTTTGTTTGTAGCTCTTTCCAGTATGTAAGTGTTTTTTCGATAGGGAACCCTAACGTTGTAACTTGTTTTAAAGGGATACTATGAAGTGCTGTAAGGAAAGTAGCTAATTGTGTAATGATTGCTTGCAATTCTTTTTTCTCTAGCCTGGTAACTATTTCTTTTTTAAACGGTTCACCATGAATGAGAGTATAGTAACTACAAAGTGGAAAAGTATCAGCATCATTTGTATATAATAGGTGATACTTTGGAACCTCGATTTCTTGTAGCGAATGAGAGAGAATTGTGCACAGTTCCTTTTCTAACGGAATTCGCTTTGCATACTCAAGTTTTCGCGGGAAACGAAATAGTAGCTCGTCATTTATAATAACCGCTATATTATCCCATCCTTCTTCATTTTGTTTATATGAATGTATAGAAAGATTAGGCAGAGCTTGTTTTATATATTGTTTATAGGAGCACATAATCGTTCCTCGTTTCTAAGTTAAAGGTAGGATATTCCACTTTATAATATCAGAATTTTCTTTCTTTGTGTTAATATATAACTATCATTATGAATAGGGATGGGATGTATTGTGAAGAAAAGAATAGTAATCATTTCTATATGTATCGCTTTTGGTTTGTTTTGGTCATATAAAGAGACTGTTTTTGCTAGCTTTAAACCGATAGATCAGTACGAGTTAAATCAAGAATTAAAGAACAAGAATATAGAAAATTTAACTCATAAAGAAATGAAAATGATAGGAGAACACTTTGTGACAGCGCAACTATCAGTGTTTGAGTTTGATAATAAAGAAGATGTGAAGATAAAAAGCGAAGAGCTATTTGTAAATAAAGGGTATGAACAATTAATGAAAAATTATTATCCAAATCGTTTTCGAAATTTAGAGTATAAATTTACAAACGAGGAGATACGTCAAGTGACGGATGAGAGTTTTCGCTATCATGCTGTAGTGTACGTTGCTGGTACTGAAAATGGTAAGAGAAGTGAAATGAAATTAAATTATGACATGAAAATTATAAAGGTTAATAATATATTTAGGGTGTTAGATCAAAAACAGTATGTACAATGAAAAATCCCTCAAGGAGAAGAGGGACTTTAAAGATTTTCATTTTGTTGACCAAGTTCTTTTTGAGCAATATATAGATTTCCTTGCTCGACTTGTTTAAGTTTATTAACAGAATCTCCTGCATATCCTTTTTGTGTTTTCACAGTTCTTTTTGAACGATTGGATTCTTGTTTCTTCATATAATATGTCACCTTTCCTTAAAAATAGACGAAAATGATGAGTACGAGTAATATGGTTGCGAAAATGGTAATGCCCATTAAAAAAGAAGTGTTTTTATATTTAGGTGGCTTATGTACATCTTGCCGATATCCAGGTGAAATTTCAGGGGCGAATTCTTCATCGAATGATTGCTTCTTTTGTTTTTCGTCCATATGTATCCACCTTTCTTTTTCATTATGTTACACGTTACAAGAAAAAATATGCATGAAGAAAACAGCCGTTATATCATTAGCGGCTGTTTTGCGTTGTATATTTTCTTTGTACTTGAAAGAGACGGATAAGCAGGAAGATTGCTCCAAATGCTAGACCGATAATAAGACCGATCCAATAACCTTTCGCTGCCCAGTCAGTATAAGTTGCTAATATGTAGCCAAGAGGTAGACCTATTATCCAATAAGCTATTAATGTCATAATTAAGGCAACATTTACGTCTTTATAACCACGAAGTGCTCCTTGTACTGGAGTTGCAATCGCATCTGAAATTTGAAATAAAATCGCGAATATAAGAAATTCTTTCGCTAAATGATGTACATTTGCATTTGTCGTATAAATAGAAGCAATTTCATCATCAAAGAAATAAAGAAGGATTGAATATAAAAGAGCGAAAGCAAGAGCTAATCCAATTCCGATAAATCCATATTGTTTCGCATTATTGTATCGTTTTGCTCCAACTTCAAATCCAACTGCTATCGTCATTGCCATTGCTAAACTTAAAGGAGTCATATATAACAAGGAAGCAAAGTTCATAGCTGCTTGATGTGCTGCTATTGTTGTCGTACTAAAATTACTCATCATAAGTGTTACCGCAGCGAAAATACTCGTCTCAAAAAAGATAGCAAATCCGATAGGGACGCCAAGTTTCAGGAATTCCTTCCAACTTGCAAGAGAAGGACGGTATAACTGTTTAAAGATATGGAAAGAAGCGAAAGGCTCTTTCGTACGAATAATAATGACGGTAATAATTAAAATACACCAATATGTTGCTGCAGAAGCGATTGCCGCACCAACACCACCGAGTTTTGGAAAGCCAAAGTGACCAAAAATTAATAAGTAATTTAATACTACGTTAATTGGTAATGATAGTAATGTAATAATCATCGTTGTTCGAGTTTTTCCTAGTGCATCAATAAATCCACGTAAGACGGTGTAAGTAAATAAAGGGATAATTCCAATCGCGATAATACTTAAAAATTGTGCCGCAATACGTTCCACTGGTTCTTCTAAGCGCATGCCATTTAAAATAGGTGTAACAGCGAAGAATCCGATAAGGATAACGATAAAACTAGCACAAATTGCCAAATATACTGCTTGTATGACAATGCGGGGAACGTCCTCCTTTTTCTTTGATCCAACGAGCTGTGCAACAATAGGAGTAGTAGCCATTAAAATTCCTGTTAAGCCGGTACTAACGGGAAGCCATATACTTGTTCCGATAGCAACACCCGCTAAATCAATAGGACTCGCATGTCCTGACATTGTCGTATCAAAAAAGCTCATCGCAAATAATGACATTTGCGTTACAAAAATCGGGAAAAAGAGTAATAAAAATTGCTTTAACTTTTGTGAGAATGAAGTAGTTTCTTTCATAAAATCCCCTTTCAACGTAAAAAACAAACTCTTATTATCATACAATTTAATCAAAAAATAGAAAAGAAATAAGCGTATACAACAAATGAAATCAATAAAAAAAGGATGCACTTTGAAAAGGGATAAGGTATTATGATAAGGTGTGAAAAAATTACATATTCGTTATTAAGGAGGCACTACTTGTGGCTGATTGGTTAATTGGATTAATCATGGGTGCTGTTGAAGGTTTAACAGAGTTTTTACCAGTTTCATCAACAGGACATATGATTTTAACAGGTCATTTACTTGGATTCGACGATGAGAGAGCGAAAGTTTTCGAAGTTGTTATTCAGTTGGGATCGATTTTAGCAGTTGTTGTGATATTTTGGAAACGTTTATGGTCATTAGTTGGAATAGGGAAAGTAACTGATGGACCATCTTTAAATTTATTACATATTATTATCGGGATGATTCCTGCCGGCATACTCGGCGTACTATTCCATAGCGCAATTAAAGAAGTTTTATTCGGTCCAGGACCGGTTGTTATTAGCTTAGTAGCGGGTGGTATTTTAATGATTGTTGCTGAGAAGTTTTCAAAACCAAGTACAGCAAGAACATTAGATGAAATCACATATAAGCAAGCATTTACAATCGGAATGTTCCAATGTTTAGCACTTTGGCCAGGATTTTCTCGTTCTGGATCAACAATAAGTGGTGGTTTATTAGCACGTGTTTCGCATACAGCGGCAGCGGAATATACATTTATTTTAGCGGTGCCAATGATGGTAGCTGCAAGTGCCTTAGATTTAATTAAAAGCTGGGATATATTAAGCGCAGCTGATATACCGTTATTTGCAACTGGATTTATTACAGCATTCGTTGTTGCGATGCTTGCAATTGTTTCATTCTTAAAATTATTAGGTCGTGTAAAACTAACACCGTTCGCTTACTATCGTTTCATTTTAGCTGCGGTATTCTATTTCTTCATTATGTAATAAAAAAACCTGCCGAAATCGGCAGGTTTTTTATTTTACTACTTTCTCAATCATGCTTTCCATTACATGTTCCCAAAGAGAAGTATCATCAGCTAATGTAGCACGGAAATTAGCATACATTTCTTTTTGTTTTTCTTCGAATGTTGGATCTTCTTTTTCAGGTAATGTAGCACGCATTGAAGTTACTAATTCTTGTACTTTTGGAGCGCGTGGTCCAAAGACGGCTTGTTCATTTCCGTCTTTATCAATGAAAATAAAGATTGGAATCGCACGTGCTGTTCCATTTGTTAAATATTGATCCATTAATTCTAAGTTTTCATCACGAATTAATAATTTCATATCAATATTTGCAACTTCAGAAATTCGCTTCATAACAGGTACGCATAAAAGAGCGTCACCGCACCAGTCAGCTGTTAATACGATAACACGCCAGCCGTCATTTTGACGTTCTTCTAGTATAGGAAGTAATTCATTTGGAATTAAAAAGTTATTATAAATGTGTAGTAACTCGTATTGGTTTACTTTCATTTCATTCACATATGTATCAAAGGACATACCTTTATCAGCCCATTGTTGTAAGTTCATAATTAACACCTCTTTAGTATGATTTGCTTTCATTGTACCAATTTTTATATAGAAAAGCTTGTAATCTTACTCTTTCTTGTCACTTAATAATTTATTTAATAGGAAAAGGAATAGCACAACACATAATTCAGCTATGTTGGACATTTGTACGCTCTTTATCCAATCATCGGCAGTATGAATGACGAACCAATCTAACGTAATTTCAATGATTGAGAAAATAGCAATCGAGAGCCAATTTGGCATGTTTGTCGTCATTGGAGATAGCGACGCCTTGAAGAAACTGAAGATAAAGAATGTAATACCGTCCAAGAAAGTGATTAATAAAAAAAAGAGAAGTAAAGCAGTACGGGAACTATATTCAATACCTGTAATGTGAAAGATTCCTACATATACAAAAAATATAAATGTAAAAAAGAGGATGAGAGAAAAAACAATAATACTAATGATAATGGCCTTATCTTTTAGACTGAAATTAGAGAACTTGTCTTCCTCGCCCACTATACAACCTCCTTTTTTTGGAAAATATATTTCATTGTATCATGAAATATATTTTAAAAAACTACGAATTATGGGAAAATAAGGTGACAAAAAGTAAGATTTCATGTAGAATTATTAATAAGGTTTTTATTTAACTAAATTAAATAAAAGGGGCTGTCAAATTTGTCTCAAAATCGAGAACAATTAATGGAAGAACTATCGACAAATGTTTTTGCTATGTTTCGCACGTTGCGTAATGATATTGGAAAAATATTTGGTGGTTACATACCGTGGAATGAGTTCATTGTCCTTAGAATATTGAATCGCACGAATAAAGAAATGGTATCACGTGTAGCTAATGAGTTAAATGTATCGAATAGCCATATTACAGCTGTCACAGAAAAGCTAATTAATAAAGGCTTTGTAACTCGTTCACGTTCTACATCAGATCGCCGAGTTGTATATTTAGAGATTACAGAACAAGGGAAAGATTTAGTTGCGAAAATGGAAGGTGAGAAAAAGAAATATTTACAAGAAAGATTCTCCGCACTTTCAGAAGACGAAATGAATGTAATGATATCTATTTCTAAAAAACTTATTTAAGTAGTTATAAACAAGAAAGCGCTTACTTAACACAGAAGAAGACCTTCCTTATATACGGAAGGTCTTCTTCTGTGTGTAATAGATGATAAAAAATAAAATGTGTATGAAAAAAGATGGAGCGCCATACTACTAATAAAGGAAGGAGGGAGAAATATGACGAATCGTAATGGTAGTCAAGGAAGTGGAAATCAAGGTTCACCAAAATCAGGGCAATTCCAGCAGGAGTTTAGTGCTGAATTTGAAACAGGTAATGATAACAAAGGAAAAGAATATCGTTCGAAAAAAGGAAGCAAGTCAAAAAAGGAGTGAATCATTTCACTCCTTTTTAATTTAGGATGCCGCAGATTGATCCGTATTATATTTTTCTTCTGTTTTGAAACAATCATTGCGCAAATTGCATCGCCGGAAATATTTACAGCTGTTCTAGACATATCTAGAATGCGGTCAATACCGATAATTAAAGCAATACCTTCTACTGATAGATTTACTTGATTTAAAACCATCGTAAGCATTACAAGTCCAACAGCTGGTACACCAGCAGTACCGATACTAGCTAGTACAGCAGTTAATACGACCATAGCTAATTGCTGAAATAAGCGAAGAGAGTTAAATTATGTATTTGGAAAAAAAATAGACCATCACATGATGGCCTAGGGAAGGGGACAATTTATGTCAATTTAATTAGGGATGGAAGCTATTCAAAGACACTGGGGAATGTCTTATAAATTAGGGAGGAATAGCTCCGATACGTATACTATAAAAGGTGGATGTGACCTAGATGTGAACATGGAGTGAAAGAGAGAGGGAGTTTCAAATAAAAGATAGAAAGAACAAAAAAATAAGACCATCACATATAGGATGGTCAAGGGAAGGGGACAATTTATGTCAATTTAATTAGGGATGGAAGCTATTCAAAGACACTGGGGAATGTCTTATAAATTAGGGAGGAATAGCTCCGATACGTATACTATAAAAGGTGGATGTGACCTAGATGTGAACATGGAGTGAAAGAGAGAGGGAGTTTCAAATAAAAGATAGAAAGAACAAAAAATAAGACCATCACATATAGGATGGTCAAGGAAGGGGACAATTTATGTCAATTTAATTAGGGATGGAAAGCTGCTTTAAGACACTGGGGAATGTCTTATAAATTAGGGAGGAACAGCTCCGATACGTATACTATAAAAGGTAGATGTGACCCTCGTGTGAACTTGGAGTGAAAGATATAGGAATTTGAAAAGGGATAAAATAGTTGTTGTTGTAAGAGTTATAGTATAAGTGGAGATATAATAGAGAATATTCTTTTGTAAAACAATAGGAATCTGAATATAAATAAAAGTTGAAATCTATGAAAAAAAGGATTATGCTCAACTATATTATAAGAATATAAGGTTTATCCCGCTACTTGTAGGCTCTTAAAGAGCCTTTATTTATGAGGGGATAAAAGCTTCACTTGATAAAGGGAGTTAGTGATATGGAAGTAGCAAAAAAACAAGGGTTGTATAATCGCCTTGTACGATTAAATCCACCACAAATTTTAGCATTAGGCTTTTTTTGTTTAATTGTGGTCGGAGGATTGTTATTAAAGTTACCGTTTGCAACGAAAGTACATATTAGTTGGGTAGATGCTTTCTTTACAGCTACGTCGGCAGCGACTGTAACCGGTTTAGGTGTTGTAGATACTGCAAGTACGTTTACGATGTTTGGTGAAATTGTTATTATGTTTTTAATTCAAACGGGTGGTCTCGGCCTTATGACGATTGCCATTTTAATTGTTTGGGTATTAGGTAAAAAAATCGGTTTACGCCACCGATTATTAATTGGAGAAGCATTTAATCAAACAAATATTGGTGGTCTTGTGAAATTAGTGAAACGAGTTTTTATTTTTTCTATTTGTATCGAGCTAATTGGAGTTATCTTTTTATCGATGCGCTTTATTCCAGAGTTTGGTTTTGGAAAAGGTTTATACTATAGTATTTTTCACGTTATTGCCTCATATAATAATGCCGGTTTTGCGCTTTGGCCAGATAATTTAACAAGATATGTAGGAGATCCTATCATTAATATTGGGATTTGTTCTTTAATTGTAATAGGGGGGTTAGGGTTTACTGTATTAATTGATATATGGTATAGCCGTAGTTTCCGAAAATTATCGCTTCACTCCAAAATCATGATTGTTGGAACGGTAGCACTTAATATTATTGCGATGATTGTGATTTTTGTATTGGAATATAATAATGTGAAGACTTTGGGAAACTTATCTTTAAATGAAAAGTTATGGGCTTCGTTCTTCCAAGGAATTACACCTCGTACAGCCGGTTTTAATACGGTAGATTATGGGGGGATGGAAGAGTCATCGATACTATTTACGATGGTATTAATGTTTATTGGTGCGGGAAGTGTATCGACAGGCGGTGGAATTAAGTTAACGACATTCGTTATTTTAATTACATCAGTTCTTTCTTTCTTTAGAAAGAAAGAGGATTTTGTTTTATTTCAGCGTACGATTAAAATGTCGACAGTAACGAGAGCGTTAGCAATTGTCGTTGCTAGTCAAATACTTATTTTTACAGCGGTATTTGTATTAATGCTTACAGAAGACTTCAGTTTTATTCAGTTATTATTTGAGACAATTTCAGCGTTTGGCACAGTAGGATTAACAATGGGGATTACTGCGAAGCTATCGGCGTTTGGGAAATGTATTATTATGTTTGTTATGTTTTGTGGATTAATCGGACCGTTAACACTTGTGTTCTCTTTGGCACGACCAGCGAAACAAAAAATTAAATATCCATCAGAAGATGTATTTACAGGATAAGGTATCCCGCATAAAGCGGGATACCTTGTTCTTTTTAAAAAAGAGAGAACAATAAACCAATAAGCGCCACTCGGAATAAAATCGCAATGAGTGCAGCGATACCACCCACAATCGCAGCGATACCACCAGTTACAGTAGCTCCACGATTATAAGCGTAAATACCGAGTAAAACAGACACAAGACCAAATAGTGTTGGGAATGTGAATAATGATAATATTGCTAAAGCAAGAGCAATAAAACCAGCAGTTGATCCCGCTGCGGACGATCTTACATCATCTTTATCGTCTTTATCATCATAATCAATGCGCTGTGGTGCAACTTCAGCTGCGTATTCTTCTTTATAGTCACTATAATCACTATCTATTCGATCTCTTTTTTTATATTCATCAAATTTCTCAGTCAAAGTAAGGACTCCTTTCATAACAAGGTTCAATAGTAGTATGTTTCTTTTTACTGTTTTTATCCCGTATTAACGTGCAGTAAGACTCCCGCCTCAAAATTCGGCTAGAGCGAAGAAGTTAGGTGGGAGTAATATCCAATTGGAAAATGAAAATGTTTTTTTAAAATAGGAAAACTAAGTATGACTTCCTCTATTTTGGAAAGTATAAAAAAGAATAATGAGGAAAGGGTGCAATACATAATGGAACATCCAATTGAAAATTTAATGAAAACAGCAATGACCAATTTAAAAGAGATGGTAGATGTAAATACGATTGTTGGAAGTCCAGTTTCAACAGCTGATGGAAATGTAGTATTAACAGTATCTCAAGTGGCTTTTGGTTTTGGTGCCGGCGGAAGTGACTTTAAAGGTGATTTTATTTCTGAAAAACATAATAACGGACAAGGGCAGCATAAAGAGAACAAGCAAAGTCATCCATTCGGAGGCGGAAGCGGGGCTGGGGTTTCTATTAGCCCAGTTGCTTTTTTAGTAGTTGGCTCTAACGGTGTGCAAGTATTACACCTCAATAGTAGTACACATTTAATTGAAAAGGCTTTAAATACTGTACCAAGCACTGTAGATAAATTTGTAAATGGTCGCCAAAAGTGAACTTGCATTTTTTAGGAATTATGATATATTAGAAAAAGTGCGCTTTAGGATGATCGGAATAATTGAACTGTAAATATATATGATGTGTGGAATAAGGGAGAGGAATTTATGATTAATATCAAAAACTTAGTAGTTGGCTTATTTATGTTAGTAAGCGGTTTTGTTGTATATGTAATAAAAGAAAAAGCTCCATTCTAAAACAGACAAACCGTTAATGTCTGTTTTAAATTTGCAAAAAATGTTGACAAGTTGTTGTATTGGTGTTAAAATTTTAATTCGTGTCTCGGTTACAGCTAGTGTAAAGTAAATAAATCTTATGAATATAATACGAAAAGTTTGCGAAAGATCGGGTAGTCTTACCAACAACTTTTGTGAACAAACCCTATAAATTGTATATGTAAGCTTTATATGTATACTAGTGAATCAAGGAGCGGTCAGTGGAACCGTAATGATGAGAGAGAGGTAGGGCTTTCATCCAGTATATGTTACTTTCCCGTTAGGTGAATATAAAAAAGAGGGCTCCTTTTGAAAAGGAGCCCTCTTTCTATAGATAAATTGAAACTATAATCAGTGAGACCATTCCCGTTAAATGTTAGCTCACAAATAATGTGATAAAAATGATTAAGTGCGGTTTTCAACTTGTTGACAAATTTCATCTGTTGTTAAACCATGTGCTTTAATTACAGATCCTTTTATCGATGCATCTGCAATACCCATCATATTAGAATCTTGCCCGGTTACAACGCAACAATCGCATCCATGTGCATCATTTTCAGAGTTAAGTGAAACGACTTCATGTCCTTGTTGCTGAAGAGCTTGTTGAACATCTGTTAAAGAGTTCTCAACGCCAATTCTAGCCATAATTCTCACCTCCTACCATCTAGTTGTTAGTATGCTCAAGTCCAAAGCATATATTTATGAAAAGATGGTAGGAAGAGAATATTTATTTAGTCGTTATATACACCAGTAAGCATTTGACTAACGAATTGATCATTTAATGTATCTTGTGCTGAACTGTTATTAGATTGAATATCGATTGAAGCTGTATAGTTGTTATGTTTCCTGTTATTTGGTTCTACTTCAACGTAATTATCGAATTTACAAAACCCTTTCGTATCCATTAGATCAAATAGTTGTAGCATTTCTACTACCTCTTGTCTCGTTCCTTTAATTTGTACACACGCCATTGTTATTTCCTCCTTCAATTTGACAAATTGTTTTTTAAAAATAGGATTATGATTACTAAATGAAAAATATGAATGTTATTTTTAGACAGCGTTATTTTTGTTATTTTCCCCCTTTTTCACCAAAAGTCGTTGTATATTCCCGAATTTATAAATCGGACGTCCGTTTATTGAATACAATAGATTCGTATCGATTGGCGAAAACCCTTCTTTTAAACAAATATTTTTTTTAGTAGAATTTGGCGAAAAAAATTTTTTGACTTTTTGTAAACGTTAACAATGTTATTAAATCAATATAATCAAAGATGTATGTACGATTAAAAATTAAAAATTTTCTAAAAATTCACTTGATTTATTTGAAAAGGAGAGTAAACTAGGAAACAATAAAAAACTCATAGAACATAGGGGGCGCTTTCAAGTGAACGAGCAGTGGATTTTCTTAAATGGAGAATTTGTTCCAAAAGACGAAGCAAAGGTTTCAGTATATGATCATGGCTATTTATATGGCGATGGAGTGTTCGAAGGAATTAGGGTATATAGCGGTAATGTTTTCCGTTTGAGAGAGCATCTTGTCCGGTTATATGAATCAGCGAAATCCATCATGTTAGAAATTCCATATACGTTAGAAGAAGCAACGAAAATCGTTGTTGAAACGATTCGACAAAACAAACTATCTAATGGATATATCCGCCTCGTTGTATCAAGAGGACCTGGGAATTTGGGATTAGATCCCGATTCTTGTATGAAACCCAATGTAGTAGTAATTGCAGAGCAATTATCTTTATTCCCACAAGAATATTATGAAAAAGGGATTCCGATTATAACAGTTGCAACGCGTCGCAATCGCCCAGATGTTTTGTCGCCTCAAGTAAAATCTTTAAATTACTTAAATAATATTTTAGTTCGCATTGAGGCGAAACTAGCTGGAGTACAAGAAGCACTTATGTTAAATGACCAAGGATACGTAGCTGAAGGCTCTGGAGATAACGTATTTATTGTGAAGGGAAATAAATTGATTACACCACCAAGTTCTGCTGGAGCGTTAGAAGGTATTACACGAAACGCGATTTTAGAAATCGGCGAAAAACTTGGATATGACGTAAGAGAAGAATTATTTACAAGGCACGATGTATATGTAGCTGATGAAGTATTTTTAACAGGAACAGCTGCTGAAGTAATTGCTGTTACGACAGTAGATGGAAGAACGATTGGTTTAGGTAGAACAGGGCCACATACGAATCGTTTATTAGAAGAATTCCGTAAATTAGTTGTAGAAGATGGAGAGAAAATTTACGAAGAAAATAAAGTTGGATAATAGCTCTTTATGACATGATAAAGCGTTGATAGGGAGGAGTAGTTGACTGTGAAGCCTCACAGAGAGTCGGTGGTTGCTGGAAACCGATGGTTCACGTCGACGAACATCACCCTTGAGTGCTAAGCTGAAGCGTTTGTTTAGGCTTAGACGGTAGCCCCGTTATTAGCTAGACTCATCCCGAGTCACTGAGGCAAGAGTAATCTTGCGAAGAAGGGTGGTACCGCGAAATCTTTCGTCCCTTCAGCACATAGCTGGAGTGTGGACGTAGGATTTTTTTATTTTATAAATGGTTTAAAAAAGGGGGCTTATAAGAAAAATGTCTTCAAAAACGGAAGAGAAACTGGCAACTGGTGCACAGCTATTGTTAGAAGCGCTAGAAAAGGAAGAAGTAGAAGTGATTTTCGGGTATCCAGGTGGTGCGGTTTTACCTCTATATGATGCGCTTTATGATTGTGAAATTCCGCATATTTTAACGAGGCATGAGCAAGGTGCAATTCATGCTGCTGAAGGATATGCAAGAATTACAGGGAATCCAGGAGTGGTAATTGCAACAAGTGGACCGGGTGCTACAAATGTTATTACTGGTCTAGCTGACGCGATGATTGATTCATTACCGCTTGTTGTATTTACAGGGCAGGTAGCAACAACGTTAATTGGAAGTGATGCTTTCCAAGAAGCAGATATCATGGGGCTTACGATGCCGGTGACAAAACATAATTATCAAGTGCGAAAAGCATCGGATTTACCCCGAATTATTAAAGAAGCATTTCATATCGCTAGAACAGGAAGACCGGGCCCAGTCGTAATTGACCTTCCGAAAGATATGGTAGTGGAGCAAGGCGAGAGATGTAGCGACGTACAAATGGATTTACCAGGATACCAGCCTAATTATGAACCGAATCTACTACAAATAAACAAATTATTACAAGCGGTTGAGGTCTCAAAAAAGCCATTAATTTTAGCTGGAGCAGGTGTATTGCATGCGAAAGCATCGAAAGAATTAACAAGCTTTGCTCGCAAATATCATATTCCAGTTGTTCATACATTACTTGGTCTTGGCGGGTTTCCGCCAGATGATGAACTATTTCTAGGGATGGGAGGAATGCACGGTTCATACACCGCAAATATGGCATTATATGAATGTGACTTACTTATTAATATAGGTGCAAGATTTGATGATCGTCTTACTGGAAATTTAGCTTATTTTGCTAAAGAAGCGATTGTCGCACATATAGATATTGATCCAGCGGAAATTGGGAAAAATGTGCCGACTGAAATCCCTATTGTTGCGAGTGCGAAGCAAGCATTAGAAGCTATACTCACTTTTAAAGAAGGGGAAGTAGATCACAATGATTGGCTTTCGTTATTGAATAGTAGAAAAGAAAAATACCCTCTTTCTTACAAAGAACATGCAGAGCGTATTAAACCTCAATATGCAATTGATATGCTATACGAAATTACGAAAGGAGAAGCGATTGTAACAACAGATGTTGGGCAACATCAAATGTGGGCAGCTCAATATTATCCATTGAAAAACCCAGATAGATGGGTAACTTCTGGGGGATTGGGAACAATGGGCTTCGGGTTTCCAGCAGCAATAGGTGCACAAATCGCAAAGCCTGAAGAACTAGTTATTGCAATTGTCGGTGATGCTGGATTTCAAATGACCTTGCAAGAACTTAGTGTGTTAAAAGAGCATTCTTTACCGGTTAAAGTTTTTATTTTAAATAATGAAGCTTTAGGGATGGTAAGACAATGGCAAGAGGAATTTTATAATAGGCGATATTCGCACTCCTTACTTTCATGCCAACCAGATTTTGTCGCACTTGCCAATGCATATGGCATAAAAGGTGTTCGTATTGAAGACCCACTTCTTGCAAAGCAACAATTACAGTATGCAATTGAATTAAAAGAGCCAGTCGTAATTGATTGCCGCGTACTTCAATCTGAAAAGGTTATGCCGATGGTTGCACCAGGGAAAGGGGTTCACCAAATGGAGGGGGTGGAAAAAAGGTGAAGAGAATTGTAACAGCGACAGTTCGAAATCAAAGCGGTGTGTTAAATCGAATTACAGGTGTTATGACACGTAGACATTTTAATATTGAAAGTATTTCAGTAGGTCATACGGAATCATCGGATATTTCGAGAATGACGATTGTTGTACACGTTGAAAATGAACAGCAAGTTGAGCAGTTAATTAAACAACTTCATAAGCAAATCGATGTACTGAAAGTATCAGATATTACAGAAGAAGCGATGATCGCTAGAGAACTTGCACTTATTAAAGTAGCAACGTCTGTAGCAAGAGCAGAATTATATAGTTTAATTGAACCGTTCCGAGCCGCTGTAATAGATGTTGGGAAGGATTCCATAGTGGTGCAAGTAACAGGTACTCAGGAGAAAGTAGAAGCGTTAATTGAATTACTTCGTCCATACGGTTTGAAAGAAATTGCTAGAACAGGTGTAACAGCATTTACACGTAGTATGAAAAAACAAGATAAACAAGTTATGTTAATTCAATAATTATTTAAAAAATAGGGGGAAATGAAAATGGCAAAAGTTTATTATGAAAAAGACGTAACGGTAAATGTATTAAAGGAAAAGAAAGTAGCAATCATCGGATATGGATCGCAAGGCCATGCACATGCACAAAACTTACGTGATAACGGATTTGATGTAGTAGTTGGACTGAGGAAAGGGAAGTCATGGGATAAAGCGAAAGAAGATGGATTTTCCGTATATACAGTAGCGGAAGCAGCAGAAAAAGCGGATGTAGTAATGATTCTACTACCTGATGAACTGCAGCCGGAAGTATATGAAGCTGAAATTGCACCAAACTTACAGGCAGGTAATTCTCTTGTGTTCGCACATGGCTTTAATGTTCACTTTGATCAAGTAAAACCGCCAGCTAATGTAGATGTATTTCTAGTAGCGCCGAAAGGTCCAGGACATCTAGTACGTCGTACATTTGCGGAAGGAGGAGCTGTTCCTGCATTATTTGCAGTATATCAAGATGCAACAGGAGTTGCGACTGAAAAGGCACTTTCATATGCAGATGGAATTGGGGCGACGAGAGCAGGTGTATTAGAAACAACGTTTAAAGAAGAAACAGAAACAGATTTATTCGGAGAGCAAGCTGTACTTTGCGGCGGAGTGACTGCACTTGTAAAAGCGGGATTTGAAACGCTAGTTGATGCTGGCTATCAACCTGAACTTGCATATTTTGAATGTTTACATGAACTGAAACTAATTGTTGACCTTATGTATGAAGGTGGACTTGAAAATATGAGATACTCAGTTTCAGATACAGCGCAGTGGGGTGACTTCGTATCAGGACCACGCGTTGTTACTGAAGATACAAAGAAAGCGATGGGGGAAGTATTAGCAGAAATTCAAGACGGTACATTTGCAAGAGGCTGGATTGCAGAGCATAAAGCAGGAAGACCAAATTTCCAGGCGACAAATGAGAAAGAAAATGAACATGAAATCGAAGTAGTTGGACGTAAATTACGTGAAATGATGCCTTTTGTACAGCCCCGAGTAAAGGTAGGGATTAAATAATATGAAGCAGATTTTGTTCATGGATACGACGCTTCGTGATGGCGAACAATCACCAGGAGTTAATTTAAATGAACAAGAGAAATTACAAATTGCGAGGCAACTAGAGAGACTTGGTATTAATGTAATGGAAGCTGGATTCGCAGCGGCTTCTGAAGGTGATTTTCAATCGGTAAAACGTATCGCAAATACCATTCAAAATGCTACGGTTATGAGTTTAGCTAGAGCAAAGGAAAGCGATATTCGAAGAGCATATGACGCAGTGAAAGGTGCTGTATCTCCTCGTTTACACGTATTTTTAGCTACGAGTGACATTCATATGAAATATAAGCTTTGTATGTCGAAAGAAGATGTATTAGATAGCATTCAGCGCTCGGTTACACTCGGAAAATCATTATTTCCAACAGTACAATTTTCAGCAGAAGATGCGACAAGAACATCGAGAGCATTTTTAGCTGAAGCAGTAGAAGTAGCGATTCGTGCAGGAGCGAATGTAATCAATATTCCTGATACAGTTGGATATACGAATCCGGAAGAATATTATTCTCTTTTTAAATACTTAAAAGAATCCGTTCCTTCGTATGAAAAAGCAATTTTCTCTTGTCATTGTCACGATGATCTGGGGATGGCAGTAGCGAATTCGTTAGCTGCAGTTGAAGGCGGAGCGTTACAAGTAGAAGGAACGATTAATGGAATTGGAGAAAGAGCAGGAAATGCAGCCTTAGAAGAAGTCGCAGTTGCTCTCCATATTAGAAAAGATTTCTATGAAGCAGAGTCCTCTATGACGTTAAAAGAGATTAAAGCGACAAGTACATTAGTAAGTCGTTTAACAGGTATGGTTGTACCGAAAAATAAAGCGATTGTTGGAGCAAATGCGTTCGCTCATGAATCAGGTATTCATCAAGATGGTGTTTTAAAAGAAGTGACGACATATGAAATTATTGAACCGGCGCTTATAGGTGAATCTCAAAATCTATTTGTACTTGGAAAACATTCTGGACGTCACGCATTTACGGAAAAAATGAAAGAATTAGGCTACGAATTTACAAACGAAGAACGAGATGCGGTGTTTGCAGCATTTAAAAAATTAGCTGATCGAAAAAAGGAAATTACAGAAGAAGATTTACGTGCGCTTATGCTTGGTGAAGCAGCATTTTCGGCACAACAATATAGCATTACGCAATTGCAAGTACACTTCGTATCAAATAGTACACAGTGTGCAACGGTTGTACTAAAAGATGAGGAAGGGAATATGTACGAAGATGCAGCAACTGGTTCTGGAAGTATTGAAGCGATCTATAATGCAATTCAAAGAATTTTAGGATTAGAATGTGACTTAGCGGATTATCGCATACAATCTATAACGCAAGGTCAAGATGCACTTGCACATGTTCATGTTGAATTAAAAGAAGGAACTCATCAAGTATCAGGTTTTGGTGTTGCGCAAGACGTATTAGAAGCATCGGCGAGAGCGTATGTTCATGCGGCCGGAAAATTAAAATCTTTTATTACTCTTGTGAAGTAACTGTTTGATAAGTGAGGGGATCGTCCCTTACTTATCAAAATATATTTCTGAAATTTCAGATAAAAAGGAGTGTTTTATTTGGAAAAACGTATCGTTTGTTTAGCGGGTGATGGTGTTGGTCCGGAAGTTATGGAAAGCGCGAAGGAAGTATTGCATATGGTAGAGAGGCTATATGGACATCATTTTTATTTGCAAGATGAGTACTTTGGCGGAGCTGCTATCGATTTAACTGGGCAACCATTACCACAGCGAACACTTGCCGCTTGTTTAGCGAGTGATGCGGTTTTACTTGGAGCGGTTGGTGGACCACGGTGGGATGATGCGAAAGAAAGGCCAGAGAAAGGATTATTAGCTTTAAGAAAAGGACTTGGTGTATTTGCGAACGTTCGCCCTGTAACAGTAGAAAGCGCAACTGCACATTTATCGCCATTAAAAAACGTAGATGAAATTGACTTCGTTGTCGTTCGTGAACTAACAGGCGGTATTTATTTCTCTTATCCAAAAGAAAGAACGGAAGAATCGGCAACTGATACACTTACGTACCATCGTCATGAAATTGAACGTATCGTGTCGTATGCTTTTCAATTAGCGAGTAAGAGAGAGAAACAAGTAACCTCTATTGATAAAGCGAATGTTTTAGAATCTAGTAAATTGTGGAGAGCTGTTACGGAAGAAGTAGCTCTTCGTTATCCTGATGTTGAATTAGAGCACATTTTAGTAGATGCAGCTGCTATGGAGTTAATTCGGAATCCAGAACGTTTTGATGTAATTGTAACCGAAAATTTATTCGGTGACATTTTAAGTGACGAGGCTTCTGTATTAGCAGGGTCATTAGGAATGCTTCCATCAGCGAGCCATGCGGAAAACGGGCCGTCTTTATATGAGCCTATTCACGGATCAGCACCAGATATTGCAGGGAAAAATAAAGCGAATCCAATTGCGATGATGCGTTCAGTTGCGATGATGCTCAGACAATCATTTGGATTAACGAGAGAAGGGTATGCAATTGAATCCGCAATTTCTGCAGTTCTTAAATCTGGAAAAGGTACAGCTGATATTGGGGGAGATGCGACGACAACTTCATTTACAAAAGCGGTTATTCAAGAAATGGAAGAGCAAGCGCTAGTAGGGAGAGGACGATAATGGGTAAAAGATTACTAGATAAGCTTTGGGAAAGACATGTAGTTGCAACGAATGAAAATGGATTGGATTTATTATATATCGATCTTCATCTCGTTCATGAAGTAACGTCACCGCAAGCCTTTGAAGGCTTGCGGCTTGCAAATCGAACTGTACGGAGACCGGAATTAACGTTTGCAACGATGGATCATAATATTCCAACGATAGATGTTTGGAATATTACCGATCGTATTGCGAAGCAGCAATTGGATACACTTCGTGAGAACTGTAAACAATTTCAGGTGTCATTAGCTGATATTGGTGATGAAGAGCAAGGAATCGTTCACGTTATAGGACCAGAACTTGGACTCACACAACCAGGGAAAACGATTGTTTGTGGTGATAGTCATACAGCAACCCACGGTGCTTTCGGTGCTTTAGCGTTTGGTATTGGTACGAGTGAAGTAGAACATGTATTAGCAACTCAAACGTTGTGGCAACGAAAACCGAAAGCGATGGGGATTGAATTAAAAGGAAAGTTACCGAAAGGCGTTTATGCAAAGGATATTATTTTGCATCTTCTCTCAAAGTACGGTGTAGCGGTTGGAACGGGGCATGTAATGGAATTCTACGGAGAGACGATTCGTGATATGGGTATGGAAGAGAGAATGACACTTTGCAATATGGCAATTGAAGGGGGAGCGAAAGCTGGCATCATTGCACCAGATGAGAAAACATTTTCTTATGTAAAAGGGCGTGAATATGCACCGAAAGACTATGAAACGTTTACGGGAAAATGGTCGGAGCTTTATACAGATTCAGATGCAATTTATGATTTACATATTTCGGTAAATGTTACGGATTTAGCACCGTATGTCACTTGGGGAACAAATCCTAGTATGGGTGTTCGAATTGATGAAAAATTACCAGAAAAACATGATGAAAATGATGAAAGAGCATATTCGTATATGGGATTGAGTCCTGGACAAAGTACTTTTGAAATTCCAGTTCAGCATGTCTTCATTGGGTCTTGTACAAATTCTCGATTATCTGATTTAGAAATTGCAGCATCTGTTGTAAAAGGGAAAAAAGTGAAAGACGGTGTGCGAGCCCTTGTTGTGCCAGGTTCTAAAAGGATAAGAGAAGCAGCGATGCAAAAAGGATTGCATCGTATATTTGAAGAAGCGGGGTTTGAATGGAGAGAGCCTGGATGTTCGATGTGTCTCGGAATGAATCCGGATCAAGTGCCTGAAGGAGAACATTGTGCATCTACTTCAAATCGTAATTTTGAAGGAAGACAAGGAAAAGGGGCAAGAACACACTTAGTAAGCCCAGCTATGGCAGCAGCGGCTGCGCTATATGGTCATTTTGTTGATATTAGAGAGGAGAGTTATGATGGAGCCATTTCGTATTCATAAAGGTACTGCCGTAGTACTTATGAATGATAACATTGATACAGATCAAATTATTCCGAAGCAATATTTAAAGAGAATTGAAAGGACGGGATTTGGAAAATATTTATTTGATGAGTGGCGATATGATAATGATCGTCATGAAAGTCCTAATTTTCCGCTTAATGCACCAGAAAGAAAAGGTGCGAGTATATTAATTACCGGAGATAATTTTGGGTGTGGTTCTTCAAGAGAACATGCTCCTTGGGCGCTTGCTGACTATGGTTTCCGCGTCATTATCGCTGGTGGATTTGCAGATATTTTTTATATGAATTGTATGAAAAATGGTATGTTACCGATTGTAATGGATAAAGAGATGCGTGAACAACTTGCCAAAACGTATGCGAGAGGTCAAATAGAAGTTGATTTAGAGAATGAAGTAATTACAACGAATACGCACAGGTTCCATTTTACAATCGAGAAAATGTGGAAAGAGAAATTATTAAATGGTTTAGATGAAATTAGTGTTACGATGCAATACGAACGAGAAATTGGAAAGTATGAAAGAGAGATAGCCTTATATTAAGAAAAAACGGAATATTAAAAATATATTTACATTCAGAATTAACTGTTATATACTATGTAAAAAATCAGAGGAGAAAGGGAGTAAGTATTATGAATACAGTACAATTTATTAAAATGCTTACACAACTACATCATCATACATGAAACCCTTGAACCTAACGTGAAAACGTGTAGGTACAAGGGTTATTCCCGTTGTACCTACACTCTACTAAAGAGCCTTGTAGGTATTTTTCTACAAGGCTCTTTTTATTTTTGATTTAGGTGAATGGAATAAGCATACATTAGAGAGGGAAAGGTGTGTGAAATGAGATGACAAAGTGGAAGCGTGCAAATCCGAATGGAACGAGGGATTACTTATTCGAAGAATGTACGTTAATTGAAGAAGTGGAACAAAAATTAAGACGGACCTTTTTAGAGAGAGGTTATGAAGAAATAAGGACACCTACAATTGAATTTTACGATGTTTTTGCATTTCAAAATAGGCCGATAGATGAAGAAAAGATGTATAAATTTTTTGATGAAAAAGGGCGGATTATCGTTTTACGCCCAGATATGACAATTCCTTTAGCAAGAGTAATTGGAACGCAGAGATGGGATACTCCTCTTAAGGTTACATATAGTGGAAATGTATTTCGGGCGAATGAGTCTCTTTCTGGAAAATATAATGAAATGGTACAAAGTGGTATTGAAATTATCGGGATTGATAATGTAAGAGCGGAAATTGAGTGTGTCATAAGCGTAATTCAAGCACTTCAAAAATTGAAGGTACAATCTTTTACAATTGAGATTGGGCAAGTGCAATTATATAAATGTATTGTAAAAAAACTTTCCATTCGTGATGAAGAAGAGAGGTTACTTAGAACATATATTGAGAGTAAAAATTATGCCGGTCTCTCAAATTTTATCGAAGAAAAAAAATTAAATCGGTGTGATGAAACAGTAAGGTTACTTGAGAAACTACCAAGGTTATTCGGGAGTTTAGATGTTATTGAGGAAGCAGAAAAACTCGCCTCAAGTAATGAAATGAAAATGGCCATTGCAAGAGTGAAAGAAATATATGAAACAATTGAACAGTTAGGATATGGCTCTTACATATCAATTGATTTAGGTATGGTTCAACATTTGGATTATTATACGGGTGTTATTTTCAAAGGGTATATATATGAAATTGGAGAAGAGATTGTTAGTGGCGGAAGATATGATGAGTTAACTGGAAATTTTGGAGAGATGATGCCAGCTGTTGGGCTCGCGGTGCAAGTAAATCAAATAGTTAAGGCACTTCAAGAGCAGCAAGAACCATATAAACGAAAGAGGATAGATATCATGATTCATTATGAGTTAAATAGATTAGCAGAAGGAGAAAGGTTACGAAATTTACTTCAAAAGGACGGGAAGAATGCCCAGTTATCTTTATTCTCTAATTTAAATGATACTTTTCAATTTGCAAATAAGAATAAAATAATGACAGTCGTTGAGGCGAAGAGTGAGTCACTAGTGGAATATGTATGGAGAGAGAAATGGATTATCCAGAAAGAAGGGGAGGCTTCATGCGTAACATTCAAATTGCGTTAACGAAAGGAAGATTAGAAAAGCATGTTATTCCACTGTTTGAAAAAATTGGAATTGATTGTTCAGAGCTCAAAGATAAAGGAAGAAAACTTGTGTTTAAAAGTAACAACACAAACATTTCATTTATTTTAGTGAAGGCGGTAGACGTTGCTACTTATGTAGAACATGGCGTAGCTGATATTGGAGTCGTTGGAAAAGATATATTAATGGAATTTGAGAAAGATATATATGAGATGTTGGATTTAGGAGTAGGCGTGTGTAAATTTTGTGTCGCTTCTATTCCTACGTATAATCCGAAGAGTTATCGGAAAAAACGAATTGCTACGAAATATCCGCATATTACTTCTACATATTTTCATGATAAAGGGGAGGATGTAGAAATTATTAAAATAGAAGGATCTGTAGAGATTGCTCCACTTCTAGGTTTGGCAGATGCAATTGTCGATATTGTTGAAACAGGAAAAACATTACAAGAAAACGGGTTAATTGTATTTGAGGAAATGTGCTCTATATCAGCTCGAATGATTGTGAATAAGGCTGCATTGAAAACTAAAAAAGACGAAATATTCGGTATTATAAATATGATGGAACAAGAAATTTTGTCAGGGAAATAGGGGGACTTTAAATGGAGATAGTTTTTGAAGATTTCCAAGAGGCTTTATCGAAAATAAAATTGCTACGAGAAAGCGCTAATATAATAGAAGAAACTGTTCAAAGAAGTGTAAGCAAAATTGTTCAAAACGTAAGGGAGAGTAAAGATGAAGCTGTATCGTTCTATACAAAAAAGTTTGATGGTGTAGAGATAAAAAAATTTCGTGTAAGTGCAGAAGAAATAAAACAAGCAAGTAGCTTTGTAGAACAAGCTTTTTTAGAAGCGTTAGAAGAGGCAAAGAAAAACATTGTCTCGTATCACGAAAAGCAAAAAAGACAATCTATGTTTGATTGCGTGAGTGAAGGGGTAATTAGAGGACAGCTCATTCGGCCGTTAGAAAATGTAGGTGTATATGTGCCAGGCGGTACTGCTTCGTATCCTTCATCAGTACTAATGAATGTATTGCCAGCAAAACTCGCAGGAGTGAAAAAAATTGTAATGGTAACACCGCCGAGGCAAGGAGGAATTGATCCGCATATTTTAGCTGCTGCAAGTCTTGCAGGTGTAGATGAAATTTATATGGCCGGTGGTGCTCAAGCAATTGCTGCTCTAGCATATGGAACGGAATCGATTCCTAAAGTAGATAAAATAGTGGGACCTGGAAATTTGTATGTTGCTCTAGCGAAGCGAGAAGTATATGGGATAGTAAATATCGATATGATTGCTGGACCATCAGAAATTGTAGTTATCGCAGATGAAACAGGAAATGCCGAATATATTGCTGCGGATTTATTATCACAAGCAGAGCATGACGTGAGAGCGACTGCTATTTGTATTACAACGAATGTACAGCTTGCTAAAGAAGTAGAAAGAGAAATAGAAAGACAGCTAGAGACGTTACCAAGAAGTGAAATAGCTCGTGAGTCAATAAAAAGAAATGGAGCAATTTTTATTGTTCCTTCTTTAGAAGAGGCGTTTCATTTATCAAATGAAATCGCTCCAGAGCATTTAGAGTTACACATAAAAGAGCCAATGAATGCTCTAGCTTATGTAAAGCATGCTGGATCAATTTTTCTTGGTCCATATGCACCTGAACCGCTCGGAGATTATTTGGCGGGGCCGAATCACGTATTACCGACAAGTGGAACGGCAAGGTTTTTCTCTCCGTTATCCGTCGATGATTTTGTGAAAAAATCAAGCTTCGTTTCTTATACGGAAGAAGCGTTAAGAAGTGTACAGCATCATATTGTAGAACTTGCAAATAAAGAAGGTTTACATGCACACGCAAGAGCGATCCAAATTAGGTTTAAGGAGGAAGAATAATGCGCCAATCTAGTCAAGCACGTGAGACGACTGAAACAAAGATTAAATTAAGTTTGCAGCTCGATGAAAGTACGAATGTTTCTGTGCAAACGGGAGTTGGTTTTTTTGATCATATGCTAACTTTATTTGCTAGGCATGGAAGATTCGGTTTGCAAGTTGAAGCTGAAGGTGATGTTTTCGTTGATGCGCATCATACGGTTGAAGATGTTGGAATTGTACTCGGAAATTGTTTGAAGGAAGCGTTGCAAAATAAAGAGGGTATTAATAGGTATGGATCGGCATATGTACCAATGGATGAGTCTTTAGGATTTGTCGCAATTGATATAAGCGGGCGCTCATATATTGTGTTTCAAGGTGAATTAGCAAATCCAAAGCTTGGAGATTTTGACACAGAATTAACGGAAGAATTTTTTAGAGCAGTTGCTCATGCTGCAAATATTACATTACATGCTCGCATTTTATACGGAAGCAATACACATCACAAAATTGAAGCTCTATTTAAAGCATTTGGTCGAGCGCTTAGAGAGGCAGTCGATAAAAATGCCAACATTACTGGTGTAAATTCAACGAAAGGGATGTTGTAATTGATTACTATTATAGATTATGGAATGGGGAATATTCGCAGTGTGGAACAAGCATTAAAATATATTGGAGCAGAGTACATCGTAACGGATGACAAAGAAGAAATATTGAGAAGTGATGGCGTTATTTTACCGGGAGTAGGCGCATTTCCGAAGGCGATGGACATTTTAGAAGAAAAAGATTTAGTATGTGTGCTAAAAGAAGTTGGGAGTTCAGGAAAACCGCTTCTGGGTATTTGCTTAGGAATGCAGCTTTTATTTGAAAAAAGTGAGGAACTACAAGACTGTAACGGATTAAATTTATTGCCAGGTGTCATTAGAAAGTTAAAAGTTCCTTATAAAATTCCACATATGGGGTGGAATGAGTTAAAGAAAGATGGAGAAATATCGCTTTGGAATGGAGTAGAGGACGGTTCTTTCGTATATTATGTCCACTCTTATTATGCAGATTGTCCAAATGAAATTGTGTATGGGGCAAGTGAGTATGGAGTGCAAGTACCTGGTTTTGTAGCAAAAGGAAATATATTTGGCGCACAGTTTCATCCTGAAAAAAGTGGTGAAATTGGAATGCAAATGTTAAAAAATTTCAAAGGGGTTGTAGAAGCATGGAAATCTTCCCAGCTATCGATTTAAAAGAAGGGCGATGCGTAAGGCTTTATCAAGGAGAGTTTAGTAAAGAAACGGTCATGAATGAAGATCCAGTCGCACAAGCAATCATATTTGAAAAACTTGGAGCGGAAAGATTGCATATCGTTGATTTAGATGGAGCAATTGCTGGGGAGTCAGTAAATTTATCTGTCATTGAAAAAATATGCAAGGCGGTACGTATTCCGGTGCAAGTTGGAGGAGGAGTTCGGTCACTCGCGGCAGTGGAGAAGTTGTTGTCAGTAGGTGTAGAAAAAGTGATATTAGGAACGGCTGCTCTTTACGATAAATCATTTTTAGAAGAAGCAGTTCGTCTATATAAAGAGAAAATCATTGTTGGAATTGACGCGAAAAATGGTTTCGTAGCAACGAGGGGCTGGTTAGATATATCTGAAATTTCTTACATTGATTTAACAAAGCAAATGGAAAGTTTAGGTGTTCAAACGATTGTGTTTACAGATATCTCAAAAGATGGGACGCTTGCAGGTCCGAACTTTGAACAATTAGAGCTACTGCAAAAAAGCGTGGGCATTCGTGTGATTGCTTCTGGAGGAGTGGCATCTATTCAAGATGTGAAAAGATTAAATGATATGAATATATACGGAGTCATAATTGGTAAGGCTCTTTACGAGAAAACGATTGATTTAGAAGAAGTGTTACAGGTTACAAAGCTATGTTAGCGAAACGAATTATACCATGTCTAGATGTAAAAGAAGGGCGGGTAGTAAAGGGAGTAAATTTTATAGGATTACAAGACGTCGGTGATCCTGTTGAAATAGCTGCTTTATACAATGATGCGGGAGCAGATGAAATTGTATTTTTAGATATTACTGCAACACATGAAGGGCGAAAAACGATTATAGATGTTGTAGAAAAAACGGCTTCAAAAGTATTTATTCCTCTTACAGTTGGAGGGGGGATTTCAAATGTTCAAGATATGTACAATTTACTAAGAGCTGGAGCAGATAAAGTTTCAATAAACTCAGCGGCAGTGAGAAGTCCGAAGTTAATCCAGGAAGGTGCAGAACATTTTGGCTCACAATGTAT
Organism: Bacillus sp. NP247; assembly: GCF_018966865.1. Lineage (NCBI taxonomy): Bacteria > Bacillati > Bacillota > Bacilli > Caryophanales > Bacillaceae > Bacillus > Bacillus sp. NP247. The sequence continues at coordinate 4,056,200 of NZ_CP076653.1, forward strand.
TGTCGTAGCAATTGATGCTAGAAAAGTGGCAGAAGATAAATGGAATGTATACGTAAATGGCGGAAGAGTCGATACGGGAATGGATGCAATCGAATGGGCGAAGCGCGTTGTCCAGCTAGGGGTAGGAGAAATTTTGTTGACGAGTATGGATGCAGATGGAACGAAAAACGGATATGATCTTCGTTTAACAGAAGCAATTTCAAGCAGCGTATCTGTCCCAGTAATCGCATCAGGTGGATGTGGTCATGCGGATCACATTATAGAAGTATTTAAAAAGACAACAGTTGATGCAGCATTAGCAGCATCAATCTTTCATTATGGTGAAGCGACTGTACAGGATGTGAAGAGGAAATTAAGAGAAGCAAACGTTGAGGTGAGGTTATGAAACCTAACTTTTCAAAAGGATTGATACCAGCTGTTGTTGTCGAGGAAGATACGAAAGAAGTTTTAATGCTAGCTTATATGAATGAAGAAGCGTATGAAAAGACGCTGGAAACGAAAAGAACATGGTTTTATTCCCGTTCGAGACAATCGTTATGGAATAAAGGAGGAACGTCGGGAAATGTCCAATATGTTCAATCCCTATATTTAGATTGTGATCAAGATTCAATTGTTGTTGTTGTAAAGCAAGTAGGGCCTGCTTGCCATACGGGAGAAAAAACGTGTTTTCACTATAAAATTATATAGGGGGATTAAATATGGACAGCGTACTTAAGTCGTTATTTGAAACAGTCAAAGAGCGAAAGCAACACCCGCTTCCTGAATCATATACAAATTATTTATTTTCAAAAGGTGAAGATAAAATTTTAAAGAAAATTGGTGAGGAGTGCACCGAAGTAATTATCGCGTCTAAAAATAATGATAAAGAAGAACTAGTAAAAGAAATGGTTGATGTGTTTTATCACTGTTTTGTTCTATTAGCTGAAAAAAACATTTCATTAGAAGATGTTATGCAAGAAGTGAAAGAAAGAAATGGAAAGCTTTCGAGAGTAGGAGACCGAAGCGAAATAGATACATTATAAGGGGGAAATATGGATGAAAGTAGACTATCACCTTCATTTAGAGGAAGGTCCATACTCAATAGGCTGGCTTGCTAAAATAAATGATGCACTACAATATTTTGAACCGCTTAAAGAAGGTAAACATTCAATGGAATGGCTTATGAAAACACAAGAACGCTTGAAAAAACGTGTGAAGGAAGGTCCATTTACGGTAAAATGGATTGATTTATATTTAGAAGAGGCTTTGCGAAAAGGTATAAAAGAAGTTGGTATTGTCGATCATTTATACCGTTTTCATGAAGCGAAAGGATATTATGAAAAGTATGTAAATATTAGTGATTCTAAGCTTGGTCGCTTGCAAAAAGAATGGTTAGATCAAGTAAGAGTAACGTCTCTTTATGATTTTACAAAGGCGATTGAAGAGGCAAAAGAGCGATGGAGTAAACGAGGGGTAACGCTCAAACTTGGAATTGAAGCGGATTATTTTATCGGCGGTGAACAAGAGTTACAAGGTTTACTAGCATTAGGAGACTTTGATTATGTAATCGGTTCGGTCCATTTTATAGAGGGATGGGGATTTGATAATCCAGATACGAAAGAGTATTTTGGTAAGCATGAGTTACATACTTTATATCACACGTTTTTCGCTACAGTTGAAAGTGCCGTTCGTTCTGAGCTCTTTGATATAATAGCTCATCTTGATAACATAAAAGTATTTAATTATCGGTTAGATGAGAATGAACAGCTTTCTTATTATAAGGAAATTGCGCGCGCGTTAGTGGAAACAAATACCGCAACAGAAATAAATGCGGGATTGTACTATCGCTATCCTGTGCGCGAAATGTGTCCAAGTCCGCTTTATTTACAAGTATTAGCTAAGTATGGAGTTCCGATTACTCTATCCTCAGATGCTCATTATCCGAATGATTTAGGAAAATATGTGGAAGAAAATATAAAGACATTACGCAATCATGATATTTCACACATAGCTACATTTACGAAACGAGTAAGAACGATGAGATTACTTGAAGAAGAAGTAACAATTTCAAAATAAACCACGATTTTTTGATGAAAACCACCCTTTTTGTTCAAAATAAGAAAGAATGAAAAGGAGGATGGAAAATGGTGAAACAACAAAATAAACAAAAGGTACAAGTGGCAGATCAGGCTTATACTTCTGAAACGAATAATACAGCTAATTCAGTTATCGAGGAGCAAATTAGCGATACGGTTGCAGAGGGAACAATTGATGTGAAGCTTGGAAAAGAATCGCAAGAAAAAGCGTAAAAAGAGGGGAGACTTGCATCTCCTCTTTTTTAATGGAAAAGTGTCGATTTTCAAAACTATAATCAAATTCCTTGGTTTTTATATGTGGATTTCTTACAATGAAATATAAGAGATATCTTATTTTGTATAGAAGAGGTGTTAGTAGTGGCGAAAATATTAGTAGCAGGAAAAATTCCAGCAATCGGATTAGAACTATTAAAGGATCATGATGTAGAAATGTATGATAAAGAAGAATTGATTTCTTTAGATGAATTAACAGAGCGTGTAAAAGATAAAGATGCATTGTTAAACTTACTTTCTACAAAGGTGACGAAAGAAGTTATTGATGCGGCACCTCATTTAAAGGTTATTGCAAACTACGGTGCTGGTTACGATAATATTGATTTCACTTATGCAGGAGGAAAAGGAATTGCGGTAACGAATACACCGAAAGTATCAACTGAAGCGACAGCAGAATTAACATTTGCACTTCTTTTAGCAGCTGCACGTAGAATTCCTGAAGGTGATACGTTATGTCGTACAACTGGATTTAACGGATGGGCACCATTATTCTTCTTGGGCCGCGAAGTACACGGTAAGACAATCGGAATTATTGGCCTTGGAGAAATTGGGAAGGCAGTTGCAAAGCGTGCGAAAGCATTTGGAATGAATGTTTTATATACAGGACCAAATCGAAAGCCTGAAGCTGAAAGTGAACTGGAAGCAACATACGTAACGTTGGAAGAATTATTACAAACAGCGGATTTTATTACAATTAACTGTGCTTATAATCCGAAATTACATCATATGATTGATGAAGAACAGTTTAAAATGATGAAGAAAACAGCATATATTATAAATGCTTCACGTGGACCAATTATGAATGAATCAGCACTTGCTCATGCACTAAAAACGAATGAAATTGAAGGTGCAGCTCTTGACGTATTTGAATTTGAACCGAAAATTACAGAAGAGCTAAAAGGATTAAAAAATGTAGTACTTGCTCCTCACGTAGGAAATGCAACATTCGAAACGCGTGATGCAATGGCTGAAATGGCAGTTAGAAATATTCTAGCTGTATTAAATGGTGAAGAACCTGTAACACCTGTAAATCAAAAAGTATTAGTTGCAAAATAAAGTGAAACTTTAATCAGTGGAGGGGCATCCTCTACTGATTAGTAGCCCTCGCCAACCGGGCTACGCGTAAATAGCGAGATAAAAAGAAACCTTCCAATTTCGGAAGGTTTCTTTTATTTTTCTTTATTTGCTTTTTTAGAAGGTCTTTGTCTAAGGAATTGAGATAGCATATACAAAATATATAGTGGAATGGCAATGAATAAGAAAACAGAAAAATTACCAAAACCTGTTTGGTACATTGTGATAATACTTCCAACTAAAAATAGTGTAATAATTATGCTATATCGTGGAATTGGTACATCTTTTAAACTTGGGATGCGAATTCGGCTCACCATTAAAAATGCGAACGTTACAAATACTGTAATAAGAACGATTTTTGGAATGGTATGTGAAAATAATGTTAGGAAAGCGACAAGCCCTCCTGCTGCAGTAATCGGAACTCCAGTGAAATATTTCATAGAAGTAGAAGATGGTGTTACATTAAATCGTGCTAAGCGATATGCTCCGAACAGTGGGAATAATCCCGCTATGTATAGTCCAATGATTCCGTAATTGGAAAAAGATGTGTAATACATTAAAACAGCAGGTGCTGCGCCAAATGTTACAACATCTGCGAGTGAATCAAGCTCTTTTCCCATTTGTGAATCAACGCGTAATAAACGAGCAACACGACCATCAAGACTATCTAACATCATCCCGATAAGTACTAAAATAGCAGCTGATTTATAATATCCTAAAGATGCATAGCCGATTGACAAGAATCCGCTATATAAATTTCCGAGCGTAAATAAGTTTGGAATAGCTGCTCTATACAAAATCTGATCCCTTGCTTTCTGTTATAAATTCTTAATTAGTGTACGAAAGTTTACTTATTTTATCATACCATAAATTTCTTCCGCATACGAAAAAAATTCCCAATTTGTGAAAGATTTGAAGTGTAAGTAAAAAAGAAGCAACTTTTCACAAAGTTGCTTCCTACATTATTCAAATTTCGTTGTCATCGTTCCAGTTTTAAATCGATTGTTAGGATCGAATCGTAATAAATCTCCATAAATCAGTTTGTCAGAGAGTTTTAAATCTGTTTTTGCTTTTTCAATATACGGCTGACATAGTGCTACATCTGCCTCTTCACCTGAGTTTTTTTTGTAGCACATATTTTTTGTATACACATAATCCTCTGTTACAAAACTACCATCACGCATTACCATAAGTGGATCTTTTTCTTTTATAAATAAGTCAGTTCCAAATTCAACTGATTGATTCGTTTTAATACCAAGTAAATGAAGCAGTGTTGGTTTAATATCAATTTGCCCTGATACTTTAGAGACAACTTTTCCTTCTTGACCAGGTACATGAATAATGAGGGGCACGCGCTGTAATTGCATAGAATCAAATGGTGTAATAGCGTCTTTCCCAAGGAACTGAGCCATAGCTGCATTATGGTTTTCGGAAATGCCGTAGTGATCCCCATAAATGACAATAACGGAATTGTCGTATAGTCCTTCTTCTTTTAATTGGTTAATGAATAATTTGAGAGCTTCATCTGTGTAGCGAACCGTTGGGAAATAGCGGTTTAGAACACCGCTTTCCGAATTAAACTCATCAACATATTGATCTTCTGGATTTAGAAGAAATGGAAAATGGTTTGTTAAAGTAATAAATTTCGTATAGAACGGTTGCGGTAAAGATTTTAATTTTGGAATAGATTGTTCAAAGAACTCTTTATCTTTTAATCCCCAACCGACAGACATTTGTTCAGTGCCTACGTAATCATTTAAATTAAAATAACGATCATATCCAAGTGCAGGATACATTACATCACGATTCCAAAATGTTTTATCGTTTGAATGGAAGACAGCGGAAGAATATCCGTATTTCTTTAACTGTTCTGGTGTGGCAGTATATTCATTTGTTGCATGAGTAAAGAATACAGAACCACGGTCTAACGGATAAAGTGAGTTTTCAACGATAAATTCAGCATCGGAAGTTTTACCTTGTCCCGTTTGATGATAGAAGTTATCGAAGTAAAAACTATCTTTTATAAACTGATTTAAAAATGGAGTAATCTCTTTTCCATTTATTTTTTTATTAATAACAAAACTTTGTGTAGATTCCATTGAAATTAAAATTACATTTTTACCCTTTGCAGCTCCAAATAAGTTTTTATCAACTTGTTTATCTTTTGAGTCTGTATAGTTTTTAATTTCAGAGAACCCGTCTCCACTTGCAAATACACGTTCAGCTGAAGACTTAGATTGAAGTGTAATATCAAATAGATGATATGTGTATAACCCTAAATTTTTCACGACAGTTTGACGATCAAATGAGCGTGAGAACATTTGTGGTTTATATATGACTGAAACAACAATTTGTAGTGCTAATAATGCTGTTACACCGCTAAAGAAAGTTCGCTTCTCAGAGCGAGAAAGTGGTGTTTTATCACCAAATGATGGGAATTTATGCGAAATAAACATTAAAATAATTGCGTCTGCAAATAAAAGTAATGTTTTATACGTAAAGAGTTCTTTTATACTTGTCCCTAAGTCAGCCATATTATTTGTTTGGAATAAAACAGGGAAAGTAACAAAATCGTTATAGAACCCGTAAAACATTGCATTTCCAAATAAAATAAATGACAGTATAAAACTAATTACAATAATAATTCGGTTTCGGTACTTAGATGCAAGTAAAGCGAAACCAAAAAATAAAAGTAACGAAGCTAGTGGGTTAATAAAAAGCATAAATTCTTCAAAGAAGTTATCAATTCTAATATCAAATGCTAGCTTGTACACAATATATGTTTTTATCCATAATAAAACGACTGCAACTAGTGCAAATCGCAGTTTTGGAAACAGATTTTGTAGCATAATATACTCCTCTCCTAAAAGCATGACGGTTCTTGTGAGCCGGTTTGATTAGCGCCTCATTTTATATATACGAACAGTCCTTTGTTATTATGTTTATTATACTATGAGTATCATTATACGAAAATAAAAGAGAGTTGTGGGCTTTTTTATAATAATTGAGTAGAAAAAGGGCAGTGGGAGACAATAAAACGGAGTTTCTATGTATGATAATTATCGTGCGCAGAAAGAATCGAGTAATAAAACGGAGGTTATAATGCGAAAATTATTATATTTTATAGTATGCAGTAGTGTTATACTTTTTGCCTCACCGAGTATGTCAGTAGCGCAATATGATGCACCCCTTATGGAAGATGCACTTTATTCTGTTTTATTTCCAAAAATAAATAAGGCAATTGAAAAACAATATGGGAGCTTGAAGCCTTATCAATGTCCTAAAATTATTAGTTTAAAAAAAGTGTATAGTGGTACATATTTATTTCAAGCGAGTATTGAAGTAACGAAGTATGAACGTGTTGCTGGGAAAATTGCTCCACCATTTGAGAAGGTAACGATTACATTTAATAACGAAGAGGGCGAATGGGAAGTGACAAAGGTTTCAGTAAAGCGCTTACCAAATGATACAAAATTAAACTGTAAAAAAACAATATAAAAAATTGTTTGACAAATAAAATGGTCCTTTGGTATTGTTAATAGCAACAATTAGATGTTTGAAAATTAAATAGACTTACCTCATCTACTCTCAAAGGTAGAGGCCGCAATAGGAAAGAGTAAGCTATGGGAGATTTAATGGAATCTGTGATCATAGGTTGAAAGGGACTATTGCCGAAATATAAGAATAACCATCTTATTCATATATTGGGACTGCATTGAATAAATGTAGTACTGTCATAAGATTTATTTTATGGAGAGCTATTTGGAGATGTTGATGCGGTTTCTTATTTTGAGGAGATAACAACTCGTTTATTTTTTCAATATATATTTTTCCTAATAAGAAACGCGTGTGAACATTGTTCCGCGCGTTTTTTGTCTATCTAAAAGCGTGCTGCAATGAATAGAAGATTGGGGTTATGAGTTTTAGAGGAAATAAGGGAGGAATTCAAATGTATTTACACGGCACAAGCCGAATCAATGGGCAAGGACACTTAGAAATTGGTGGGTGCGATACGACGCAGCTAGCAAAACAATACGGAACACCACTTTATGTATACGATGAAGAGTCTATTCGAGGAAAGTGCCGCGCGTTTCATCGTGCTTTTAAAGAAAGTGGTTTCTCTTATCAAGTAGCATATGCAAGCAAGGCGTTCTTGTGCATGGAGATGTGCCGAGTAGCTCGTGAAGAGAATATGTCTTTAGACGTTGTTTCTGGAGGGGAATTATATACTGCGCTCCAAGCTGGTTTTCCGGCATCGCGTATTCATTTTCACGGAAATAATAAAACAGAAGAAGAAATGATTATGGCTCTTCAGGCGAATATCGGTTGTTTTGTAGTAGATAATTTCTTAGAATTAGAAATCTTACATGATTTGGCAATGCAACATGGGAAATTTGTGAACATATTAATCCGTGTAACGCCTGGAGTAGAGGCACATACACACGAATATATAACAACAGGTCAAGAAGATTCGAAATTTGGATTTGGTGTTTCAAATGGTCAAGCGATGCAAGTGATTGAGCTAGCTTTGCAAAAATCAAATTATAATGTGCTAGGAATTCACTCGCACATCGGATCACAAATATTTGAAACGGCTGGTTTTGTTCGAGCAATTGAAGTTCTTCGCCAATTTTTAGAAGAAGTGAGAGAGCAAATGAATTATGTAGTAAAAGTGTTAAATGTGGGCGGAGGATTCGGAATACGCTACACAGAGTCAGATACGCCATTAACTCTTGAGACATATGTGCGAGCTGTAACAAGTGCAGTGAGAGAACAATTTACAGTATGTGAATATCCGCTGCCAGAAATATGGGTTGAACCAGGTCGTAGCATTGTAGGTGATACTGGAACGACAATTTATACAGTCGGATCTGTGAAAGACATTCCTGGTATTCGGAAATATGTATCAGTGGATGGCGGAATGACAGATAATTTAAGACCTGCCTTATATAGCGCACGTTATGAAGCGATGCTAGCGAATCGAGGGAATGATGCGAATGAGGAACTCGTTTCGATTGCTGGGAAATGCTGTGAGAGTGGAGACATGCTGATTTGGGATATTAATCTACCGAAAGTTGCTTCTTCCGATTTACTAGCAGTTTCTTGTACGGGGGCATATGGGTACTCGATGGCCAATAATTATAATCGTATTCGAAGACCGGCCGTCGTCTTTGCGAAAGGCGGAACATCGCAAATTGTTGTAGAGCGTGAGACATATGAAAATATTATTGGGAACGATCGCATACGTATTAAAGAGCTTATTTAAATAGGGAAAAGGAGTTGTTCGGATGGGCAATTCCTTTTTTATAAAGTGAAACAATAATCAGTGGGGGTTTTGTTCATCCCCCACTGATCATTAGCCCTCACGAATCGGGCGTTTACGGTCAGCAGGGCTCCCACCTAACTTCTTTGCTCCAGCCGAATTTTGAGGTGGGAGTTTTAATGCCCGCGAATAGCGGGATAAAATAAAATAATTAAAATATATCGGAAAACTAGGATTGAAAAAAATCAGAATTGTGATAAAATACAAATACAAAGCTTATCAAGAGAAGCGGAGGGAACTGGCCCGACGAAGCTCGGCAACCTGCTTATAGAAAGCAAGGTGCTAAATCCAGCAAAATGGAATCCATTTTGAAAGATAAGGTAAAATATATTACCGAACAGTCTTTTCGAAATGGGAAAGATTTTTTTTATGAATAAAAAGGGGGGCTGTTCGCGTGAGTGTACGGGAACATTTTGATGAAGTATCTGAGAAAGTTCAAGCGATGCTTGCTGATATGAAATATGGTTCCATTACAATTGTGGTGCAAGATGGAAAAGTAATTCAATTAGAGAAAAGTGAAAAAGTACGTTTAAAGTAAAAAGCGCTGACTAGAAAAACTAGAGGCGGTTTTAACCTATTTTATTAGGTTAAAACCGTCTTTTTGCTTTTACAGGGGGAAAGAACATGTTGACGTATGAAACGTGGGAAGAAAATGGTGTTTCATTTTCAGAAGAAGATGAAACGAAAGGCGCGCTATCCGTATTAAATTGGGCTTATAAAGAGTATAAAGATGAAATTGTATACGCATGTAGCTTTGGAGTGGAAGGTATGGTATTACTGCACCTTATAAACCAAGTAAATCCATCTGCTAAAGTTGTATTTTTGGATACAAATGTTCATTTTAAAGAGACGTATGAATTAATTCAAAAAGTGCGGGAACGATTTCCTTCATTAAATATTATAGAAATACAGCCAGAACTTACACTTGATGAACAAGCGAAGTTGCATGGTGAGAAACTATGGGAAAGCAATCCGAATCTCTGTTGTAATATTAGGAAAATTTTACCATTAGAAAAATCACTTGCAGCGGAAAAGGCGTGGATATCGGGTTTGAGAAGGGAACAATTAGAAACGCGTAAGCATACAAAGTTTATAAATCAAGATCATCGTTTTCAATCTATTAAAGTTTGTCCGCTCATTCATTGGACGTGGAAAGAAGTGTGGCGATATGTATATAAACATAACTTGCCGTATAACCCATTGCATGATATTGGGTATCCAAGTATCGGGTGTGAGAAGTGTACGTTACCTGTAGGTGCGGGTGGTGATTCAAGAGATGGTAGGTGGGCCGGGAAAATGAAAAACGAATGCGGTCTTCATTACCAATAAGATGAATCTTGAAATAAAGCTAAGAGGGGATATAGAAAATGACTACAATAAACGAATTAATAAACCGTGTAGATGAGACATACGACGTATCACAAATTGAAAAAGAAATTGAATTAGACAACATTGCGTTAAGTGATTTAGAACTGCTAGCGACAGGGGGATATAGTCCACTTACAGGATTTTTAGGGAAGAGAGATTATGACTCAGTTGTAGAAACGCTTCGTTTAGTAAACGGTAGTGTTTGGAGTATACCGATTGCATTACCAGTAACAGAAGAAGTAGCAGCGGGACTAAAAGCTGGAGAGGAAGTAAAACTTGTCAACGACAGAAATATATATGGTGTCATTCAAATAGAAGATATTTTTGCACCTGATAAAGAAAAAGAAGCGCTACTTGTATATAAAACGACGGATGAGGCTCATCCAGGGGTGAAAAAATTATATGAACGACCAAATGTTTACGTTGGAGGAGCTATTAAGCTTATAAAACGCTTTGAAAATAAGCAATTTCCCTCTTATCATTTAGACCCAATTGAAACGAGAGAAGAATTTAAAAAACGTGGTTGGAAAACAGTAGTCGGATTTCAAACGAGAAATCCGGTACATCGTGCCCATGAATATATTCAAAAATCTGCTCTTGAAATTGTAGATGGTCTCTTTTTAAATCCGCTTGTTGGGGAAACAAAGTCAGATGATATTCCTGCTGATGTAAGGATGGAAAGCTACGAAGTATTGCTTCAAAACTATTATCCGAAAAGTCGTGTCTTTTTAGGTGTATTTCCTGCAGCAATGCGTTACGCGGGACCGAGGGAGGCGATATTTCATGCATTGGTAAGAAAGAATTTTGGGTGTACCCACTTTATTGTAGGGCGTGATCATGCTGGGGTAGGGGACTATTACGGAACATATGAAGCGCAGGAAATCTTTACGAATTTTACAGTAGAAGAGTTAGGGATTACGCCGTTATTTTTTGAACATAGTTTTTACTGCACTAAATGTGAAGCAATGGCTTCAACGAAAACATGTCCGCATGGGAAAGAAGACCGTGTCATCTTATCGGGTACGAAAGTACGAGAAATGTTAAGGAATGGTGAGATTCCGCCAAGTACATTTAGCCGTAAAGAAGTAGTGGAAGTATTAATTAAAGGTTTGAAAAAAGAAGTAGTAACAGAATAGGGAGAGAATGAGATGGATACGAATACTACTTGGCATACAGCTTCTGTTTCAAAAGATGAGAGAAGAATGAAGAATGGGCATCACAGTTTTGTAGTTTGGTTTACTGGTTTATCAGCTTCGGGTAAATCTACAGTAGCGAATGCGGTTGCTCGTAAACTATTTGAAAAGAATATCGGAAATTATGTGCTTGATGGGGATAATATTCGCCAAGGTTTAAATAAAGATTTAGGTTTTTCTGAAAGTGATCGCATGGAAAATATAAGACGTATTGGCGAAGTGGCGAAGCTATTGGTAGATCAAGGAACTGTTGTCCTTACAGCGTTTATTTCACCATTTCGAGTAGACAGAAAACAAGTTAGAGATCTATTAGCGGCAGATGAGTTTATTGAAGTCTTTGTGAATTGTCCGATTGAAGAGTGTGAGAAACGTGATCCGAAAGGACTTTATAAAAAGGCGAGAAAAGGTGATATTAAAGAGTTTACGGGAATTGATTCACCGTATGAGGAACCAGAACAAGCAGAATTAATTGTAGAAACGCACAAGTATTCTATTGAAGAATGTGCAGAACAAATCGTGAAATACTTACAAGAGCGTAGTTTTATATAGGGGGATTTAAAAATGAGCTATGAAAAAGTATGGGCTAATAACGAAAAATTAAATCAGACTGAGAAAAATAAATTAGAAAAAGATGGTTTGGAAATTTTTAATGATATTCCATACTACGCAGAAAATGGATTCGAATCTATTCCGAAAGAAGAGTGGGACGCATTTAAATGGGCAGGATTGTATTTGCAAAGACCGAAAGAAGCTGGCTATTTTATGATGCGGGTAAATATTCCTTCAGGGATTATTACAAACGCGCAGGCAGAAGTGCTTGCTTCTATCGCTGAGGATTATGGACGCGATGTAATAGATATTACGACAAGACAGGCGATTCAGTTTCACTGGTTAGAAATTCAGCAAATTCCAGATATTTTTAAAAGGTTAGCAAGAGTTGGATTATCTTCAGCAGGGGCGTGTGGTGATATAACACGTAATATTACAGGTAATCCACTTGCTGGAATTGATGCGAATGAATTGTTTGATACAACGCATATTGTGAAAGAGGTATATGACTATTTCCAACATAATGAAGAGTTTTCTAATCTACCACGTAAATTTAAAATGTCTATTAGTTCTAACATTTATAACTCAGCAAACGCAGAGATTAACTGTGTTGCATTTACACCTGCAACGAAAGAGATAGATGGTGAGAAAAAAGTTGGCTTTCATATAAAAGTAGGCGGTGGCTTATCAGCTCGTCCATACTTAGCAGAAGAATTAGACGTGTTCGTTTTACCAGAAGAAGTGAAAAAGGTAGCGATTGCAATTGCTACTATATTCCGTGATTTTGGATATCGTGAAAAACGCCACTTAGCACGTTTGAAATTTCTTATCGCTGACTGGGGCGCTGAGAAATTTAAAGAGAAACTAGTAGAATACACAGGCCCATTGCAAAGTAAAGGGGAAAGTGCTCTCAAAGGCTGGAATGCAGGATACTTTTATGGCGTTCAAGATCAAAAACAAGAAGGATTAAAGTATGTCGGCTTTAATGTACCAGTAGGGCGTTTACATGCAGAGGAAATGTTTGAGATTGCAAGCATTGCAAAGAAATATGGAAACGGGCAAATTCGAACTTGTAACTCTCAAAACTTTATTGTTCCGAATATTCCGCCAGAAAATATTGAAGGACTATTAAGTGAACCGTTGTTTGAAGCAATTTCTGCAAATCCAAAATCCTTTATCGGTCATGCGGTTTCATGTACTGGTATTGAGTATTGTAATCTTGCGTTAGTAGAAACGAAAGAAAGATTACGCAAAATCGCAGAGTACTTAGATACACAAATTGCACTTGATGTACCAGTTCGAATTCATATGGTAGGATGCCCGAATTCCTGTGGTCAACGTCAAATTGCTGATATTGGTTTGCAAGGAGTGAAACTGAAAACAAAGGAAAAGGGAATCGTTGAGGCGTTTGAAATATATGTGGGCGGAACGCTATTAGACGGAGGAGCATATAACGAAAAATTAAAAGGAAAAATAGATGGAGAAGATTTGCCGGATGTTCTCGTGTCCTTTTTAAGTTATTTCCAAAAGAATAAATTACTAGCCGAAACGTTTTATGATTTCGTCGGACGTGTTGGAGTGGAAGAATTACAAATTGTACTAAATCGTGTAGTAGAAGAAGTAATAGCGTCTTAGGAGGGGCAATATGGATTTATATCGATTTGAAGCTGTATTAGCGAATAGTGTTGTTCCGATAGTCGTTGTTGCTCAAAGTGAAGAACACGCATTTAAGCTTGCAGAGATAGAACTTGAAAAATACTTTTTACCGCTACCAGAAGTGAAAGAACTTTCTTTATATGAAAAAAAGAAGATTCGAAAAGGTGCGGCATTTGTTATTCATGAGTAAGGAGCAGTGTAATCCGAAATAATAGTAACTTCCATTCGTGATGAAGAGTGGAAGTTTCATTTTATAGTAGAAATGAGGAGAGATGATGGGGAAGGTTTATATCGTTGGGGCGGGTCCTGGTGATCCGGATTTAATTACTGTTAAAGGGTTGAGATGCATCGAGAAGGCCGATGTTATTTTGTACGATCGTCTCGTAAATAAAGAATTGCTCTCTTATGCAAAGCCTGAAGCGGATTTAATTTATTGCGGGAAACTCCCAAATTATCACACGATGAAGCAAGAGACAATTAACACATTTCTTATTAAATATGCGAAAAAAGGAAGAGTTGTAACGAGGCTTAAGGGCGGAGATCCATTTGTATTTGGAAGAGGTGGAGAAGAAGCTGAAGCGTTAGCGAAGCAAAGTATCCCATTTGAAATTATTCCTGGTATTTCAGCTGGGATAGCTGCTCCTGCTTATGCTGGAATTCCAGTAACGCATCGCGATGCAAGTGCAAGTTTTGCTGTTGTGACAGGGCACCGGAAAGAAGGGGCTGAAGAGGAAGTGAAGTGGGAAAGTTTAGCGAAAGGTGTAGATACATTAGCGGTCTATATGGGGGTTAGTAATTTACCTTACATATGTGAACAACTAATAAAACACGGAAAAGATCAAAGTACACCTGCCGCTATCATTGAGTGGGGAACGACATCTATGCAGCGTACTGTTACAGCGACGTTAGGAACAATTGTAGATGTTGCCAAAAAAGAACGAATTCAAAATCCGAGTATGATTGTTATTGGAGAAGTTGTCCGTTTTAGAGAAAAGATACATTGGTTTGAGAAACAAACGGAAAATGCATATCCAGTAAGTGGAGTATTGTAAAATGAAGGCTGTCTTGTATATATGTCATGGAAGCCGTTTGAGAGCAGCAAAAGAAGAAGTGGTTGCATTTATTACATCATGTATGAACTGTGTAGAGGCAAATATTCAAGAAATTTGTTTTTTAGAGCTAGCGAGTCCTTCTATTGAAGAAGGATTTCGTGCATGCGTGAAGCGTGGTGCTACAGAGATTGTTGCTATTCCTGTTTTTTTATTAGCGGCAGGACATGTAAAGAAAGATATTCCGTTTGAATTACGAAAGTTAAACGAAGAATATCCGGATATCAAAATAGTGTATGGTAATCCATTTGGTGTATCAGAAGTGCTTGTAAAAGCGGTATATAACGGAAGTGGCATTAAAGACTATGAAGAAGAAGTAACACTTTTGCTTGTTGCAAGAGGTAGTAGTGATCCGGAAACTTTACAAGACATAAAGTGGATTTCTTCTTTATTTCAAAAAGAAGAGAACATTAAAGAGGTGGAAGTTTGTTATTTAGCAGCCGCGGAGCCGAAGTTTGATGAGAAGTTGAAAGAAATTGTAAAACAAAAAGAACGGAACATTGTTGTGTTACCTTACTTATTATTTACAGGTTTACTCATGAAACATGTTGAGAAAGAAGTGCGTCAATATGAGTCGGAAGAGATAACAATAAGTCCATATTTAGGAAAGAATGTAGCGTTTCGAGAGATGTTAATTCAAAAAACAGAGGAAATATTGAAGGGGGATCAATATGTATCCACTTACAGTACGAGTTGATAAGAAACGTGTTGTTGTCATTGGTGGAGGGAAAGTAGCAGGGTTTAAAATTATTCCTTTACTAAAACAAGGTGCGGATATAGTTGTGGTAAGTACAGAATTAGATGCGAATTTAGTGAAACTTGTAGAAGAAAAGCAAATTCGTTGGTATCAAAGAGAGTATGAGAAAAGTGATATTAAAGATGCTTTTTTAGTAGTTGCAGCGACTGGCGATTCGGTACTAAATGAACAAATTGCTGAAGATGCCTCGGTAAATCAATTGGTAAATGTTATTACGAATCCGGCAAGTGGAAATGTTCATTTTCCGGCGGTGTTTCATCGTGGTTTGCTTAATGTAGCTGTTTCTACAGGAGGAGCAAGCCCGAAATTGGCGAAAAAAATTCGTGACGATATCGCAAATAAATATGATGAGACATATGAAGCGTATCTTAATTTTTTATATGAAGTAAGAATAAAAGTGAAAAAATTACAAGTAGATAAGCGGCAGAGAAATATATTATTACAAGAAGTATTAAAGTCAGTATATATTCTAAATGGAGAAAAAAGAGAATTGTTTTTACAAGAATTAGAGAGAAAGGTTCATATAGGATAATGAGTAAATTGTTCTTTACAACTATAAGAATATAATTTATAATCACAAGTAACTTCAATAGATGAAATCGATGAGCAAGAAGAGTACGTATATTTGATGCGTTCAGAGAGCTGGGGTAAGGTGTGAGCCCGGTACGATAAAATATACAGAATGGGCTTGCGAGAGGTATGCTGAACATTGCAGTAGGCAACCCGGGTTCCGCCGTTAAAAGGATAGAGTATCGGAGTTTTCCTGTACTTGAACAAGTGGGATTTATCAATCCAATTGAGGTGGTACCACGGTATTTATATTACATATATCGTCCTCTACATGCATATTTGCGTGTAGGGGACTTTTTTATTTTCTAAAGGAGGTGTGCGAGTATGAAATGAAAGTGTATAATTAGTAAAAGTTTAAATATTCAGAAAAGGAGAAATTATAATGAAAGAAACACAGCAATGGACGTCGAAAATAGGCTTTGTACTCGCAGCAGCCGGAGCCGCAGTAGGTCTTGGGGCAATATGGAAATTTCCATATGTTGCAGGTAATGGCGGGGGAGGCGCATTCTTCCTTGTATTCTTACTATTAACTGTATTTATTGGTATGCCTCTTCTTATAGCTGAATTTGTTATCGGACGTAGTACCCAAAAAGAGGCGGTTACAGCTTATAAAATATTAGTACCAAATAGTAAGTTATATCCTTGGATTGGTCGTATGGGAGTTGTTACTTGTTTTAGCGTACTATCTTTCTATAGTGTTGTAGGCGGATGGATTTTACTTTATTTATACTATAGTGTCACAGGTAGTTTCTGGAACGGTGTAGTCGATTATGGGCAATTGTTTGGTGAAACAATTGCAAATCCAGCAAGTGCTATTGGAGCACAATTCATCTTTATGCTTTGTACCATTTTTGTTGTTAGCAAAGGTGTGGAAAAAGGCATAGAAAAAGCAAGTAAGTACATGATGCCGCTATTATTTATTTTATTTATTGCTATCATTATTCGTGCGTTAACACTTGATGGTGCTATGGCTGGGGTAGAGTTCTTCTTAAAACCAGATTTTTCAAAGCTTACAGCAGATACGATTTTATATGCGATGGGACAATCTTTCTTCTCACTAACGGTAGGTGCCTCGGTAATGGTAACCTATAGTTCATATTTAAAGAAAGAAGAGCATTTAGCTAAATCAGCAACATCTATTGTAAGTTTAACTATTTTTATTACAGTGCTTGCAGGGTTGGCAATTTTCCCAGCGATTTTCGCATTAGGGGTTAAGCCGACTGAAGGACCAGGACTATTATTTATCATCCTTCCTGCTGTATTTGCAAAAATACCATTTGGACAATTTTTCTTTATTATGTTTTTAGTGTTATTCTTCTTTGCGACTTTAACATCTGCGATTTCAATGCTTGAAATTGTAGTAGCATCTGTTGCGAAAGGTAATGAGAAGAAGCGTCCATCAGCATCGTTATTAATTGGTATTCTTATTTTTGCAGTTGGAATTCCATCAGCATTATCGTTTGGAATTATGAGTGATGTGAAAATATTTGGTAAGACATTCTTTGATTTCGTCGATTTTTCGGTGAGTAATGTGTTACTGCCATTAGGGGTACTAGCCATTTCACTATTCGTACCAAATAAAATGAGTAAAGAGTTATTAATGAAAGAATTAGAAGTTACGGAAACGAAAGGGAAAACATTGTTTAACATTTGGTTCTTCTTACTTCGTTATATCATTCCAGTAACTGTAATTATCGTATTTTTAAATGCGATAGGCGTATTTAAAATGTTTGCATAATAAAAAGACGGAGGATCAATTCTCCGTCTTTTTATTGTGTTGTAGGTGTATTTAATAAACGGTTATATGTTTTATAAGCAGCAACAACTGCGATAAAGGATCCTATTAAAAATAAAGCGGATCCGCCAAGTGTGAATATTCGGCCGATGTATGTTTCCCTAGCTTCTTCTATTTCCTCTTGTAATTGTGTATTCATATTTATCACCTCGCAAAATATAGGCATTTAGTTGTAGTTTATGTGAAAGGCCTATAGAGTGTGAAATGGTAGTGAAAAAACTCGGTATGCACCGAGTTTTTTATAATCCGATATAAGGAGATGGGTCGACTGCGTTTGTCTTGCCGACATTCCATTCTCCAATATGAAGTTCAAAGTGTAAATGTTGTCCGTAAGATTGACCGGTATTTCCCATAAAGCCAAGTTGATCGCCTTGTTTTACAGTTTGTCCATTGGATACAGAGCGACTATTCATATGTGCATACACTGTCGTATATGTTTTTCCGTTAACACGGTGAGATAAGTAAACAACGTTTCCGTAACTAGAGGATAATTCTGAACGGATAACAACACCATCTGCAGCGGCAATAATCGGAACTGTTCCCGAAGCTGCGATATCGATTCCTTTATGGTTATCTAAAGAACGTGCGCCGAATCCAGAAGTTTTTGATCCAGCCGCAGGTTTAATAAATCCACCTTTGTTCGTATCTTGCGGTGTTGGTGCGGCTTGTGTGCTTTCTTTAGCAGAAGCAGCGGCTTGTTTTTTTGCTTCCTCAGCCTTGCGTGCCTCTTCCGCTTTCCGAGCTTCCTCCGCACGTTTTTCTTCTTCAATTGCTTTTTGAACAGCTTGACGCTGGTTTTCTAAAATACCTTGTGACTCTTCTAATCCTTCAATCTCGGAATCTACTTTTGATACTTTCGTATGTAGATCTTTAATAAGAGTTTGTTGCTGTTGTTGATTACTTTGTAACTCTTGTTGTTTTTGCTCTAATTTTTGTTCAGATTCTTTCAGTTGTTGCTCTTTTTTCTCAACAGCCTCTTTTTCTGTCGTTACAGCATGTTGATCATCTGTTTGCTTTTTCACAATATCGGTATCGTTATTTAAAATTAAACTTACAGAATACATATTATCAACAAGATCAGCGATATTTGCAGAACTTGTTAATACTTCTGTAATGATACTCGTACGAGGCTTCTCTTGCATAGATTGTAGTCGTTGTTTAATAACCTCTTGACGTGTATCTATGTTTGTTTGTAATTGCTCTATATGTTTCTTTTTTTCAGCAATTGTTTGCTGCGTTTTGCTAATTTCTTTTTTTGTATCGTTTAATTCAGCTTCGTTTTTATTAATAGAAGTAGTTAATTCGTCGATTTTTTTTTGTAATTCCTGGATTTCTTTTTCTATTTGTTCTTTCTCAGCTGATTTATTTTGTAAGTCATTTTGTTTGCCTTCTAATTCAGATTGAATATTAGATAATTTATTTTCATTCGTTTCAGCGTATACGGGTGAAAGTAACGGGGAAACGAAAATCGTTCCAGCTGCTAAAACACTAAATGCTGCAAATTTCTTTTTCATTGTTGTATGGCTCCTTTCCCTATGAATGTTATATATCATAAGAAGAAGAGTGTCTATCGTTGTAATCATAATGTAAAGAAAATTTTATAATTTTGCTAAGTTTTGTCGGAATTTAGTGTTTTTTCGTAGTGTTTGTCATAAAGTTAAAATTCTTGAATGTATAGAAAAAGATATCAATTTCTATATTTTTTTAAAAAACATGGAAAATAATGGAATTTTCCATAACGAAACAGTAGTTTAATAACCTAACAATCACTAGTAAGGAATCGATTTCATGTGAGGTTTTCTGACATGAGGTTTGTTTTTGTCAAGAAAATTATTTGCATTCGTGCAAACTTATTTTGTTGTCAGATTTTAAATTTTGATTTATGATTTTTAACAGGGACAAAATGTAGTGAATTGTCGAATAATATGTAATACTCTTAATTTCAAGTTTTATAGAGATAGAATGAGAGATAGAGTGACACATCGAAGAGGGGGTTACCACAAGTATGAAAAGAATAGGACTTGCATGGCAAATTTTAATAGGACTTGCGCTTGGTATTGCAGTTGGGGCGATTTTCTTTGGCAATCCGGAAGTGGTGAAGTACTTACAGCCAATTGGTGATATTTTCATCCGATTAATTAAGATGATTGTTGTACCGATTGTTGTAGCTAGTATTGTTGTTGGGGTTGCTGGTGTTGGCGATGTTAAGAAGTTAGGTCGACTAGGCGGAAAAACAATTATTTACTTTGAAATTATTACAACGATTGCAATTGCTGTTGGTCTATTAATAGCGAACATTTTCCAACCTGGAAAAGGCGTTGATATGGATAAGTTAACAAAAACAGATATTTCTAAATATACACATACGACAGAGCAAGTACAAAGTCATTCGTTCGCGGATACGTTTGTAAATATTGTTCCGACGAACATTATGAAATCATTAGCTGAAGGTGATATGCTTGCTATTATCTTCTTCTCAGTATTATTTGGTTTAGGTGTAGCAGCAGTTGGTGAGCGTGGCAAACCAGTTCTACAATTTTTCCAAGGTGTGGCAGATGCAATGTTTTATGTAACGAACCAAGTTATGAAGTTTGCACCATTTGGTGTATTCGCATTAATTGGTGTTACAGTTTCTACATTCGGATTAGCTTCATTAATTCCATTAGGGAAATTACTCATTGTAGTATATGGGGCGATGATATTCTTCGTTGTGGTCGTATTAGGACTTACAGCGAAAATATTCGGTATTAACATTTTTCAATTCTTTAAAATTTTAAAAGACGAGCTGATCTTAGCGTATTCTACAGCAAGTTCAGAAACGGTTTTACCGAAAATTATGGAGAAAATGGAGAAATTCGGTTGTCCGAAAGCAATTACGTCTTTCGTTATTCCGACAGGTTATTCATTTAACTTAGATGGATCAACTTTATATCAAGCAATTGCGGCAATTTTCTTAGCGCAAATGTACGGTATTGAATTATCCATTACACAACAAATTACATTATTACTTGTATTAATGGTTACATCAAAAGGTATCGCGGGTGTACCGGGCGTATCATTCGTTGTATTATTAGCAACACTTGGTACAGTTGGTATTCCAGCTGAAGGTTTAGCATTTATTGCAGGTATTGACCGTATTCTAGATATGGCTCGTACGGCAGTTAACGTTGTAGGTAACTCTTTAGCGGCTGTAGTTATGTCTAAGTGGGAAGGTCAATATGACGCTGAAAAAGGACAAGCCTATTTAAAAGAGATATCTGAAAAGGGTCAAGCGGCTTAATTATGATTTGAAAAGCTCTCACATATTATGTGAGAGCTTTTCTGTATGTAGAAGAGGAGAGAAAGTTATGAAACGTAAGTACGGTGATGGTTCTACGTGGAAGCGATTATTAGAGAAGACATACACAGTAAAACAAGCTGAAGCAGGTATGTTAGGAATATTGGATATAAAAAAGGTGAGAGAGCCTAGTTATAAAGAATACAATAGTAAAGAGCTTTGCATTGCAGGTGATGGGTATACATGGATGCAATATTTTATAAACGGGAAAAACTTTGCAATTACAGCTATGTTAGACAATCAAAAACAATTAGTGCAATATTATATCGATGTGACGAAAGAATTTAAAATAGACGAGCATGGTTTACCTTATTTTGATGATTTATATTTAGATGTCGTATTGTTACCAAACGGTGAGATTTATGTATTAGATGAAGATGAGTTAGAGGATGCTTATAGAATGGACGATGTTACGAAGGAAGAATATGAATTAGCTTGGCATACAACGAAATGGATTGTAGCAACGATAAAAAATGGAGAATTTTATTGGATCTCAGTATTGGATAAAGAAATTGAAAAGTTAAAATGATTGATGTATTCATATTTTTGTATAATTACCAAAAAAAACTATACAAAAAATAATTGACTTTTGTTTTGTAAGCGAGTAAAGTTAGGAAAGAAATTATTATTAAAAAATAAATATGAAACCTTCTTATAAAGAGAGGCGGAGGGACTGGCCCTACGATGCCTCGGCAGCGGACTCGATTTCAGAGTGCTGTGCCAAATCCAGCAAGCATGTGCTTGAAAGATGAGAAGAGTGTTTCTTATAGATGTATAAGACCTCTTCTCATCGGAAGAGGTCTTTTGTTATTCATTAGAAAAGGTTGAAAACTAGGGAGAGATGATACGTTGAAAGAAACGAGAGGAAATGGTTTAGCGTTATTACCACTTGGAATATTTTTGGCGCTATTTATTGGTTCTGGAATTATTACAGGTGATTTCTATAAATTGCCGATACTTGTAGCAATTTCAATTGCTGTAGGAATTGCTTTAGTGATGAATCGTAAAGAAAGCTTTAATGTGAAAGTAGAACGATTTGCTAAAGGTGCAGGAAATCCGGATATTATGATTATGGTATTAATTTTTGTACTTGCAGGGGCGTTTTCTGAAACAGCAAAAGGAATGGGCGGAGTTGATTCAACTGTTAATTTAGCGTTATCTATTTTGCCACCAGGATTTATCGTTGCTGGAATTTTTGTTATAGGGGCATTTATTTCATTAGCGATGGGAACTTCAATGGGAACAATTGCAGCACTAGCACCAATTGCTGTAGGTATTAGTGGGCAAACTGATATCTCAATTGCACTTGCGATGGCTACGGTTGTGGGCGGAGCGATGTTTGGTGATAATTTATCATTTATTTCAGATACAACAATTGCTGCTGTTCGTTCACAAGGAACAGAAATGAAAGATAAGTTTAAAACGAACTTTTTAATTGTATTACCAGCCGCTATTATTACAATTGTACTATTAGTAATAATTACTTTAGGAAGTGATACACAAGTTAAAGCCCATAGTTTTGACTGGATAAAGATTTTACCGTATGCAGGAGTACTTATTACCGCGCTACTTGGCTGGAATGTACTTATTGTGTTAACTGGTGGAACTGTATTATCTGGCGCTATAGGTCTTATAGATGGAAGTTACACGTTGGAGAGTTTCTTTAAAAGTGTAACGACTGGAATGGGCGGTATGATGGAGTTAGTATTACTTGCCATTTTAATCGGTGGTATGGTCGAACTGATCCAATATAATGGTGGTATTCAATATTTAATGAATCTTTTAACGCATAATATTCGTTCGAAAAAAGGAGCAGAGTTCGGTATTGCTGGCTTAGTGAGTATGACGAATATGTGTACAGCAAACAATACAATCTCTATCATTTTTACAGGTCCGCTTGCGAAAAATATTGCAGATCAGTATGAAATTGATCCCCGTAAATCAGCGAGTGTACTGGATCTTTTCTCTTGCTGTGTACAAGGGTTAATCCCATATGGTGCTCAAATGTTAACAGCGGCAGGATTTGCTGCGTTATCTCCGGTCGAATTGTTACCATATGCATTTTATCCAATTTTAGTTGGAGTATGTGGAATCATTTCTATATTAATTGGTTTCCCGAGGTTTTCTAAAGTGGCGGAAAAAAAAGAGTATCATAAAACTGCATAGCATAAAGAGACATTTATTATTAGCAGTTGAAAACGCTCGGAGAATATTCTCTGAGCGTTTTTTATTATTTATAAATCCTTTTTCAAATAGTAGTGCTTATAATCTCTTCCTACGTTATCGAGGATACCATACTCTTTATAACCGTATTTTTTATAGAAATCTAATGCTTGAAAGCTTAAAGTGTCAACTTTAATAAAATCACAATTTCTTTCTAAAGCGATTTTTTCTACTTCTAATAACAGTTTAGTTCCATACCCTAATGCACGTATATCTTCATCCATGATAAAAGAGTGAATCTCTAACCAATTCCAACAGACTTCACCTAATATCCCCCCGCGTATTTTACCATTTTCATCTTTAAGAAATAAATGAATCTCTAAGTATCTGTCTCTTAAATCAGATGGAAAGTGCTTTAAATTATATTCATAAAGCTGATTGTTTATATGTTTTTTAGCGTCGGTATTGATTTCTTTCGTAATGTGTAAATTCATGATATATCCCCTTTAATTTAAATATAACTTTCTGATTTATTTTAACATAATTTTCTTAATATTTTTTTAATGTAATTTAATAAAAGTTTGTACGTATTGCTAATTTTTTTGACGCGCAAGTTGAGATTCTCATTCGTTATTGAATAAGAATTTTTCTGTATCTATACGCATCGCATACATGTTCGTTTTGCAAAAGGCTGAATGCAACTCGGTCTTAAGTCTGAGTCGAAAACAGTTCTTAAGCTCGTTATGGAAATATGAAAAAATAGTTAAGATAAGAGTATCAAATCGAAGGGAGGCAAGCACAAGATGAAACAATTTCTAGCGTTTATCGCAGCCGGTATTTTGGCTTTAATTGCTCTTGGTAGTCTTGCTGGTATTGTAGGATTCGCCATTGGAGCAGGAGTTGTGTACTGGAGCTATAAATCATTTGTGCGAGCTAAATCATTCTTTGGAAAGTTAGCTTGGGGTATTGTTGGTTTAATCGGTTTGTCCATTGCACTTTCTCATTCCCCAGCATTAATCGGTATCGCAGCATTAGTAGTTTTATACTACGGTTACCGTGAGTGGAAAAAAGAAAAAAATGTAGTTGTTGATTCTGCTCCAGAAAGTTCTAAAGCATATAGCAACTTTGAAGATGAGTGGAACAAGTTAATGAAAAACTAATATAAAATGAATCAAATCAAATTATAAAGTAGAAGAGAGGAAGATTATAATGAAACAATCTTTATTCGGACGTGTACGCGATGCAATTTTAGCTGATTTTCATAATGTGTTAGATGAGAAAGAAAGAAAAAATCCAATTGCTATGTTAAACCAATATTTACGCGACAGTGAGCGTGAAATAACAAAAATTGAGAAGTTAATTCAGCGTCATAAAACATTAAAATCTAACTTTGCTCGTGAGCTTGAGCAAGCACGTTATTTCGTTAGTAAAAGATCAAAGCAAGCTATCATCGCACAAGAAGCAGGAGAATTACAATTGCATGAACGCGCATTAGAGGAAGTAGCGTATTATGAAGGGCAAGTAACTCGCTTAGAAGAAATGTATGCTGGCGTTGTAGAGCAAATTGATGAGTTAGAGCGTCGTCTTTCAGAAATGAAAAATAAATTAAAAGAAATGAACGCAAAGCGTATGGAATTAATGGCACGTGAAAATATGGCACATGCAAACCGCCGTATGAATACTGCTATTCATAAAATGGATGAAAATAATCCGTTTTTACGATTCGAAGAAATTGAAGATCACATTCGTGACATAGAGCTGCGTATAAATGAAGAGCATGAGCGTGATACATTTGATATGAAAATTGCAAAACTAGAGCATGAAATGAAAGAGAAAAATGAAGTATCGTTAACGAAAGAAGTAACAAAATAATTGTAGTATATAATAAAACAGGCTTATGATATAGTGATAGAAGAAAAGGTGTTGGAAAGCAATGCCTTTTCTTCTATGTATATGTGACAAGGAGGGGGGAGCTGAAATGAAGAAGCAATTTTCAAAAACACAATTAATGGGGATGCTCCTCATCATATTTGGATTCGGTCTTTTTCTTGATATGATACTTGGACATTTTGAACCAGGTGGTCTAATTTTTGCATTTATTATGATTATGTTTGGAAGACATTATCGAAAGAAGAACCGTTATGTAAGAGGGAATGTATTTTTATTTGTCGGTGGTATTGTATTCTTATTCTTCTTATTTTCATCAGCAGCATTCGTACTTGTTGTGTTTGCTTGTTTAGCTTTAATTGGTTATCAACTTATCCAACAAGGACATCAGCAAAAAGCAATGAAAGTTGAAATTAAAGAAAAGGGATATATAGATGAAGAAAAACAAATATATCGTACAGAACCGTATATAAAAAATATGTTTGTAGGTAATGTCCGGATGATGGATCATATTTATGAACTTGAGGATATTAACGTCCAATATGGTGCTTGTGATGTTGAAATTGATTTAACAACTGCGATGATTCCAGAGGGAGAAACGGTAATTGTTATTCGGGGAGTCATTGGTAATATTCGTTTATATGTGCCGTATGATATTGAATTGTCTTTAAATCATTCTGTTATTGTTGGGCGCGTGCTCTTGCCAGGACACGAAGAAACGGGATTTAACCGTAATGTTACGTTTAGAACAGAACAGTATAAAGAAGCTCCTCGTCGTATTAAAATTATTTCTTCGCTTGTCGTAGGCGATACGGAAGTGAGGAAAGTATAATGAAAAAACAAAGGAATATTTCATGGATGTATATTCGTTATTCTATGTTATCTTCTGTAAGTATCGCACTTATTTGTACGATTGTTTATGTATGGAAAAGTGAGCAACAAGTTTATGATATATTATGGAAAGAATCCATCGCTTCTGTTCCAATTGGCTTGTTTATTATGAGTACCAGTCTCCTTATCGGAGGAATTGTAGGGTATGCAATCGGTTATTATATAGAGCAGCGTATACAAGGATTAAATACTTTTCTGTTCGAAGTAGAACGAGGGAATTTTCCAAGTGATGTTTCATTTACTGCGGATGATGAATTTCATGAAGTGGAACGAAAAGTAATTGGTCTTGCTCGTCGCTTAGAAGAGCAAGCTGGGCTATTTCAAAAAGTAACGAATGAACGAGCCCATTGGAATGAAGAGATGAGACAAGAAGCGATTTCTCAAGAAAGGCATCGATTAGCGAGAGAGCTGCATGATTCTGTAAGTCAGCAGCTTTTTGCAATGTCGATGATGATGTCAGCCATTAATGAACAAGTAGCTGAAATTCCAGACACAACGAAAAAACAGTTACAGCTTGTTGAGAATATGGTTGTAAATGCACAATCAGAAATGAGAGCATTACTTCTTCATTTACGCCCAGTGCAGTTAGAAGGTAAGAAACTAACAGAGGGTATAGAAGAATTATTAACAGAACTGTCTAGAAAGCAACATATGAAAATTGAATGGTTAATTGAACCGATACAATTAAAAAAAGGTGTAGAGGATCATTTATTCCGTATTGTACAAGAGGCGCTGTCTAATACTTTACGGCATGCGAAGGCAAAGAAAACCGAAGTACGCCTTCGTAAAATTGATCAATATGCGATTTTGAAAATTATTGATGATGGTGTTGGTTTTAAAGTTGGAGTTAATAAGGCAGGTTCATACGGCTTAAGGTCAATGCAAGAGCGAGTTCATGAAATTGGTGGTACATTAAAAGTTCTTAGTTTTCCGAGTAAAGGTACGCAAATAGAAGTGAAAGTACCGATTATGATTGAGAGAGGAGGAGAATCATGATAAAAGTATTACTAGTTGATGATCATGAAATGGTTCGAATGGGTGTATCAGCATATTTATCAACGCAGCCAGATATTGAAGTAGTTGGAGAAGCTGAAAATGGAAGAAAAGGTTCAGAGTTAGCTTTGCAATTAAGACCGGATATTATTTTAATGGACCTTGTTATGGATGAGATGGACGGGGTTGAAGCAACACGTGCTATTATTCAAGAATGGCCAGAAGCGAAAATTGTAGTTGTAACGAGCTTTTTAGATGATGAAAAGTTGTATCCTGTTATTGAGGCGGGAGCGACAAGTTATTTATTAAAAACATCAAGAGCGAGTGATATTGCAGACGCTGTACGAGCTACTTATGCTGGGGAAACGGTATTAGAGCCGAAAGTTACTGGCAAAATGATGTCTCGTATGCGTCAGATGAAAGAACAACCTTTGCATGAGGATTTAACAGAAAGAGAGTCTGAAATTTTGTTATTAATTGCAGAGGGGAAAAGTAATCAAGAGATTGCAGATGAGTTGTTTATTGCCCTTAAAACAGTAAAGACACATGTGAGTAATATATTAAATAAGTTAAATGTAAGTGACCGGACACAGGCGGTTATTTATGCGTTTAGACACCAATTGACGAAATAAGAAAGAAGCTTTGACTATATATGGTCAAAGCTTTTTGTTGACGGTTATATATGTAAGCGTTATCATTAAGGTGTTAACAGTACATACAAAGGGGAGAGAGTGTATGTTAGTTCAAACGATATTTGGAATGGATGAAACGAAAAAATTAGGTAACTATGTGAATGCGTTGCAAGCACTTTTTGAACAATATGATATTGAAACAGATCGTATTGCAATTATTGAGGCAACAGAAGAACATTATTTATTTCTAGTGAAGCAAGAAGATTGCTATGATGTTGTAAAAGTAGAAACAGTGGATACGAATATTGATTACTATACGAAAGCCTATAAAGTAAGTAGCTTTAATCATACTTCTTATCAAATGTAAAAAACTCCCGAAATGGGAGTTTTTTTATGATGCTTTCGATTCAGGTGAATGGTCCGTTAATGGTACTGCTTTTGCACCACTTAATTTTGCGATAGCAAAACCGATAATAGCCCCAACTAATGCTGGTACTAACCAGCCGATTCCTTCATTATATAATGGAATAAACTCGAAATAAGATGTGATAAATGAAACAGGAATATTCCCTTGTTTTAATCCGTCAAAAACGCTAACAACTGCTGTTCCGATTAAAGCACATACATAAACAGATCGATAGCCACCGAAATATTTATGAAGTAATGATAATAACACGAGTACAATTGCAACTGGATATACAACAAGTAAAATAGGAACAGAGATTGCAATAATTTTTGTTAAACCTAAATTGGCAACTAATAATCCTAACAAGCAAATGACGCTTGCTAACGTTTTGTATGAAAATTTTGTCAATAATGTTGAGAAGTATTGACTGCATGCAGATACAAGTCCAACGCATGTTGTTAAGCAAGCGAGTGTAACGATAAGAGATAACAGAATTAGACCATATGGACCGAATAATTGTTGTACGATAACGGTAAGTAGCTGTCCTCCATTGTTTGCGTATCCAAGAGAGACACTAGTTGTACCGAGCCAGCCAAGTGCACCATATACAAGTACGAGGCCGGTAGCGGCAATAAGTCCTGCTTTTGCTGTTGCGATGGCAATTGATTTACGGTCATTCACACCTTTTGAGCGAATGGCATTTACAACGATAATCCCAAATGCAAGTGCTGAAATGGTATCCATCGTTAAGTATCCTTCCATAAAACCTTTGAAAATTGGAGAAGTTTGATACTCTTGCATGGCTGGTCCAGATTGCCCGAGGGGTGTAAATACACTCTTAACGAATAATAAGAAAATAGAGAGTAATAAAATAGGTGTTAATACACTTCCGATACGATCGACGAGCTTAGAAGGGTTTAAACTAAGCCAAAATACGATAGCAAAGAAGATGACTGTGTATAAAAATAGGGCTAGGCTGCTAGAGCGAATAGATTCTGGTAAGAAAGAACTAACTCCCATTTCATAAGCGACATTAGCGACACGCGGAATGCCCATAGATGGACCAATTGCAATGTATACAATTACCGTAAAGAATATTCCGAATGATGGGTGAACATGACTCGCAAGTTGCTGCATTCCATTTCCTGATAAAGAAATAGCGATAACAGTAAGTAGCGGTAAGCCGACTCCTGTTAGTAAAAAACCAATCATTGCTGGCCAAAAGTTTTCACCAGCATTTTGTCCAAGCATTGGAGGGAAAATTAAATTTCCTGCTCCAAAAAATAAAGAAAATAGCATAAGACCTGTGAAAAAAACATGTTTTTTTGATACAGTGTTCATTGTTTTTTTTCCTCCTTTTTTGTAAATTCATTGTAAGAACACAAAAAACTCGTCCCTTAAGAAAGGGACGAGTTATATTTACCCGCGATACCACCCTAATTTATACATGTAGAAATATATCTATATGTATACGGCTTTACAACGTACAACATGATACGTGTTCCTTGTAACGGGGGACGACCGGTAAGAACTTACTTCAGCATTCGGTTCTACTTCTCGGAGATGATTTTCGGTTACGAACTGAGCATTGGCTTTCAGCAAAATACCAACTCTCTGGGGAACAGCCCTATAACGTACTCGTTCTCGTCAATGAATTTTTATACAAGTATTCTGACAACATTCTCACATGTTTTTTTTAGAAAGTCAACATATTTTTTGGGAAATACACTTTTCTGTAGAAATATAGCTGAGAATATAGGGGTTAATGCTGTTTGTAAAAATGCTGTAAAACATTATAGAGAATTGTAAAGTTTATGGAGAAAATCGTTATTTATAGGAGTAAGGGAGGAATTGTTTGAATTTGCAGAGAATAATACAACAATCCACTTGCTGGAAAGAACAAACCAAAAGAGGTGACTGAAATGCTTGCGATGGGAGTATTATTTGGCATTATTGCTATAATTGGTTTTATGTGGTTATATTATTCGCGTTCGTTTAAACAAGCAGAAGTTTTACTCTTTCAAAAAGGTAGTTTGTTGACAAATCAGTCTAGATATTTAGTATGTCCGAAGTGTGGAAGTGCACAGGCCAGGAGTGGAGGATATCAAGAGTGTTGCAAAATTAGATTATGAAAGAAGGAAGCCTCACATTATTTTGTGAGGCTTCCTTCCTTACAATTTTTTCGCACTCCAAATTGTCCAACGATCTCTTTCGATGATAGGAGAGACGTTTTGTAATGCCGTTTGGATATGATATAGAAGTTGAGAAAGTTCATTATCTGTTAATTCATATAGAATGGATCGTCCGGTTCGAGGAGATAAATCTTGCAGCAATGCTTCTACAGAATCATGTGTTTTTCGTACTTCCCATTGTGTTTGTATGGGGAACACTTGAAGAGAATATTTTTGTAATTCTTGCTGTATAGTAGTGGTTTTTGGTCTTCTTTTTGATTCTATTTCAATGAGTTTTGGAAATACAGAGAAAAAATATCCACGAATGTGTTCAGGATTTCCTGGAATTGTACAATCTTCAATAGTTCGGTCTTGTAAAATAAGCGTACCGTCTTTCTTTAATATGCGAGAAGCCTCTCGTATAAATATAGGGATATCTTGTAAGTGATGAATGACGGCACGCGAAATGACAAGGTCGAATGTTTCGTTAGGATATGGAATATTATGTGCATCACCGTGAATGAATGAAATGTTTGGGAAGGCATTACAATTTTCTTTTGCAGCTTGTAATATTTCTTTTGAAAAATCAAGCCCAACAACACTTTTGGCTCCCATAAGAGCAAGTTCTTTCGTATAAATGCCGCCACCACAACCTATATCAATTACTTTTTTCTTTTGCACATCTGTAATATTGTTTATTGTGTCCTGCCATGAAATATGTGCGTTACGATTTGCATACGTATACTTATTATTTGCATCATGAAAATTAATGGACATTGTAAAATCCTCCCTTCAGTGTATAGTATAGCTCATTCTATATAATGTAACGTTTTTGTTTTATGTATGAGGATTATAAGAATTTCTTATTGGAAAAGGAGAATCGATTTGAAAGGGAAATATTTAATGTTTTTATGTGTTATTTTACTCGCGTCGTGTGGTCAAGCCGAGAAAAAGAAAGAATCGAAACAAGTAGAGGAGACAGTGAATGAAGTGAAAGAGCCATTACAAGTAACTGTTATACAAAAAGGTAAAGAAGAAAAAAATTTGAAGAAAATGGATGCGGAGTTGTTGGTGGATATTATAAACAAAGCGGAAAAACAAGATGTAACGGGTAGTTTTGGTGAACCGGAATATGAAATACAAATTAGTAGAGATGGAAAAAAAGAAACATATTATGCATGGTTAAGAGGAGAAGACCGCCGTGGATGGGTGCAGTATAAGAAAGATATGTATATGCTTAACGAAAAAGATACGGAAAAGCTTTTGGCTATATTTCCAAATATTCCAGAACAAAAAGAAGATGAGATGCAGGTAGGTACTTTAACGGAAGTAACAAAAAAAGACATGCAGATTACTGCGTTTCATATTAAAGCAGGTGATCAAAAAATGAATTATACAGTACGTTATACGATTTCACAATCACTATATAATAAGTTAGCAAAGGAACAAGAATATTATTTGCAATTAATTTTCCCAGAAAAGGTTCAAAAATTAATTGGCGCAAAAGAGAGTGAAATAATTTTAGCTGAAAAAGTAAAGGAAGGGTATAAACAGTATGAATTGAATGTTACTGTTCCGATAAAAGATGCTTCAGAATCACAACTAAAATCACTAGAAGCCTATTATAATAATTACGATTTACAAATATTAAATAGTAAGAAAGAAAAAGTAGGAGCATTTCAAAATATTATTCAAATTGTTAAAGAGTATGGTGAAAAAATGAATTTACAAAGATAAAGTGAAACTTTAATCAGTGGGGGGCATCCACCGCTGATTATTAGCACGACTCCCACCTAACTTCTTTGCTCCAGCCGAATTTCGAGGTGGAATTCTTACTGCCTGCAAATAGCGGGCAGTAAGAATCATAAAGTCTATATGGCCTTTCCTAGGAAATGATAATAGAGGGGAAAGATCCCCTCTATTATTTTGCTTTTGCAGATGGCTCATTCATTGATTTTCGTGTAATTAGAAAGGAAATCATAAGAGCAGAAAGAATAATAAGGGCTATAAATAAGTGATTTGGCAACCAATCTAATAATAATACGTAACTGACGGTATAAAAAATAAGAGTTGAAGCTAAAAACGATAGAGCGCCTATCATAAGAGATTGTAATTTCATTTGTATTTACCTCCTTTTATTTTTATTTTTGGCTAAAAATGGATGAAATAAACATTATTTCTAACAATGGAAAAAAATATGTCATAATAGAGAAAAGAATAAGTTTTGATGAGTGTATATGGCTCAGTAAAGCGAGATAAAGGAGAGGAATATGAAAAATAATAAAAAAGGGTTATGGGGAATTATTGTTGCAATAGGGTTATTTTTACTATCTAAGTTAAAATGGGTATTTGCAATTTTTAAGTTAGCAAAATTTTCAACAGTATTTAGTATGTTTTTATCGCTTGGTGCATACGCAGTCATATATGGTTGGAAGTTTGGGGTAGCACTCGTGTATTTATTGTTTGTACATGAGATGGGGCATTTATGGGCAGCGAGAAAGAAAGGTATACCAACATCGCCAGCAATCTTCATACCATTTATGGGAGCTCTTATTGGGATGAAAGAGATGCCGAAAAATGCAAAAGATGAAGCTTACATCGCCTATATGGGACCTCTTTTTGGATTGCTTTCATTTTTACCCGCGATCCCACTGTATATAGTAACGAAAGAGCCGTTTTGGGCGCTTATTATTTTACTTGGAAGTATGATTAATTTCTTTAATTTAATTCCAGTTTCACCGCTAGATGGCGGACGAATCATTTCAGTTGTAAGTACTAAAATTTGGGGAGCCGGGCTTGTTTTACTACTAGGCTATTCAATTTACTTTAAAAGTATTTTGGGAGGATTTATTGTTATTATCGGCTGTATGGAATTATATAGAGTAATAAAGAGAGATGAGCCGATTAAGGAATTAGGATATAAAATCGATGGAATGAAAGAATATGTTGCTAGGCTTGAAGAGGAATTAAAAGAAACTGGTGCGGTGCATCGAACGATTTATATGATTCACCATGAGATGAATGTATTAAGATAAAGAGAACGTGAAAAAGAATTAAAAACAGGAGAACTTCAAAAGATTGAAGTGCTAGAGTACCTTTTACCAAAATTTGAGCCACTTGATTATGTCCCATATGAAGATGAAAAAGAAATGCATACAATTCATATAAGAGAAGCATTTGGAATGTCAGAAAGAAAATTAAATGAATGGGCAACAGAAAAGGAACAACAAGAAAATTATTATAAAGTCGATACGAAAACGAAATGGACAGTATTTGCTTGTTATATCGGATTAATGGCTATACTCGGTTATACGGCTTATGAAGGTTATATTGTTTTACAAGAGCATTTACCAAGGAGAAGTTTGTAGAAAAACAGTGTCAAAATGAAAAGAAGGATTTAAACAGGAATTACATTTCTACGAGAGAATGTTACAAGTGTAACAGTACATTGTAATATTCATAGTAGAAAAGGGGTTCTGTATATGAAGAAATTGTTAAGTGTATTGGTAACTATTACTGTGATGGCAATAGCGAGCTATAGTCTTATGAAAGTACTATTATATTATGCGAATAAGTCTGCTGGAGTAAAGACAGTAGTACAAATAGAAGAGGTGCAAGAGAAGAAGAAGACACTCGATTTTGTTCGTACGACACATGAAAGTTATAATAATTTCTTGAATTATGGTAAGGCAGAGAAATATACAGATGGGGATTGGAAACATTTTAAACAATGGTTTCAAGAGCAAGAAGCCTCTTTAAAAAATATACATAAAGAAATAAAAAATGAAAAAATAAAACGCGATGTGAATAGAAGTTATGAAATTGTAAAAAAAGGTGTGGAGCTTCAGAATATGGAGTATGTAATCTATGCTCATCGCGTATATCATGACTTGGATATACATATGAATAAATATAAAGGTGAAACGAATATATGGGGGTATACAGAGTTTGGAGATGGGAAGAATATAAAAGTGATTGAACAAGTGATACAAGCAAAGTAGTAAGCTAGCTAGAATTCTAGTTAGCTTATTTTCTTTGAGTACGATTGGTGAGGGAGGGCGTATGTGAGACCTCCGTTCATTAAAATTTCACCATATATTTGCATTGTTCATATATTTTTCACAAAAACAACGTGTTAATAGTGATTAAAATCACAATATGTATTATACAATTCAGTTAAACTAAAAACAGTTAAGGAAATAGAGGAGTGGGATACAATGTTAAGTGCAAAAACAATTGAAATCGTAAAGTCAACAGTACCGTTATTACAGGAAAAGGGCGTTGAAATTACAACGAGATTTTATCAAATTTTATTTTCGGAACATCCGGAGTTATTGAATATTTTTAACCATACGAATCAGAAAAAGGGAAGACAACAACAAGCGTTAGCAAATGCTGTATATGCAGCTGCAATGTACATTGATAATTTAGAAGCTATTATTCCAGTTGTAAAACAAATCGGTCATAAGCATAGAAGTTTAGGTATTAAAGCAGAGCATTATCCAATAGTAGGTACATGCTTACTACGAGCGATTAAAGAGGTCGCAGGCGCACCTGATGAAGTTTTAAATGCATGGGGAGAAGCGTATGGCGTCATTGCTGATGCATTCATTAGCATTGAAGCGGATATGTATGAAGAAGTTGCACATAAAGAAGGTGGATGGAAAGATTTCCGCAACTTTGTGATTGTTAAAAAAGTGAAGGAAAGCGACGTTATTACATCATTTTATTTAAAACCTGAAGATGGTGGGAAAGTTTCTTCATTCATCCCAGGACAATATGTAACGATTCAAATAAATATTGAAGGTGAAACATATACGCATAATCGTCAATATAGCTTATCTGATGCTCCTGGAAAAGAATATTATCGTATTAGTGTAAAGAAAGAAAAAGGTGTAGATACACCAGATGGTAAAGTATCTAATTACTTACATGATCATGTAGGGGAAGGAGATGTCTTACCAGTAAGTGCACCAGCAGGAGATTTCGTATTAAATATGGAGTCAACATTACCTGTTGTACTAATTAGTGGTGGAGTAGGTATTACACCGATGATGAGTATGTTAAATGCGTTAATTGAACAAAAATCAAAGCGTAATGTATGCTTTGTTCATGCGGCGATAAATAGTAATACACATGCGATGAAAGAGCATGTTGAGACAGTAGAAAAAGAGTATGAACAAGTTAAAGCATATACTTGCTATTCTTCACCGACAGAGCAAGATGTGGAAATGAAGAATTTTGATAAAGAAGGATTCACTGAACGTGAATGGTTACAAACTATTATTCCAACGACTGAAGCAGAATTTTATTTCTGCGGTCCAGTACCATTTATGAAACATATAAATGCTGCATTAATTGATTTGGGTGTTAAACAAGAGAACATTCATTATGAATTTTTCGGTCCCGCAGCAAGCTTACAATAGATTAAATTTGAACAAGCGAAAAACGAGGTATTATTTTACCTCGTTTTTCGCTTGTTCTCTTAATAATCGATTTACTGTTTCACGGCGTACACCTATGAGCTGACCAATTTCAGTTTGTGTTAATATTTCATAAATAGGGATGTCACCTAAATATAAAGTGAACCACTCTTGTAAACGATGAAGGCGCTCTTTAGGAGAGACAGTTGTCAATTGATCGATACGCTGTTGCATCATTCGTAATTTCGATTGTAATTGCATGGCGATATTTGCATATGATGCAGGATTTGCCTGAAGTTTATCGTACCAGTCATTACTAATTATAGGCTCAACTTCTGTTTTCATTAAAGCGATAGCTGTACCGTGATATTCCTTTGGTGAGATTAAAGAATGGTGAGGTATCGTTTCACCAGGAACGATAATATTAAATAAAAATGGTGTTCCGTCTTCTTCTAATCGAATAACTTTTAATAAACCTGTTTTTATAAAGTATAAAGGACCGTCCTCACCTTGACGGAATAATATATCTCCCTTATGTAGAATCAATGTTAGCCCCCCATTAAAACATTTCTATTTCTTATATTTTAGCGTATATGTATAAAGATAATATGCTTTTTAAACAGCAATTTCATTGACGAAATGTATGCTATTACAGTAGTATACTATTTAGTGTGTAATAGTACTAGCAATGAATACGCTGTAGGGGGTTTAGTATATTGTTAGATGCGATGAAGATGACGGATATGAGAATTCCGGCGAATGCTATCATTCATGTAGAAGAGATGAAAGGTGGAGTCGTTTTATCCGTTGAAATAGACGGCCAAATTATTTATACGATGGCTTATGATGAAGAAACAGATAGTTATGCTGAATTATATGATCGAAACGATAAGAGGGCGTGCCAAGTACATGAAGACTTTATGGGATGGTCACTTCTTCACTAAAAAGATGTCAATATGACATCTTTTTTTATTGAATCGATAGATTATACAAAGAAATGAAATATAAGGATAAAATTTGTAATAAATGATTTTGCATTGTTAGCACTTTGTAACTGTAAGATAACTGCTTTTTCGCTATCATAAGGATAACAGTCATAGCTATAGGAGTGATCAACTTGAAGAAAGTACATATTTCGAATTTTATGCTATTAAGTGTTTGTTTAGTTTTATTTGTTCTCCTAGGAGCCTTTTTATATTCATGTGTATAAGAAAAAACGCATTCTAGAAAGAGCGCGTTATAAAAATGAAGTAATGATTAATCTAGTTCCAAGAATAATTAATGTGATACGTAATAAATTAATTACTGCATTACCGCTTAATTTCGTGTTAATATAAGCCCCGATTTTCCCGCCAATCCATGCACCAGGAATAAGAATTAATGCATAAGCCCAGCTGACATTTCCTAGAGAGATGTGAGTTAAAGAACTTACAATTGCTGAGAGAAATACGATAAACATTGAAGTTGCTACAGCAATGTGTGCTGGGAACGCAAAAAGAAGCATCATCGCTGGCACAAGTAAGGCGCCACCACCGATTCCGAATAATCCGGATATAAATCCAACTATAAAGGCAATAAAGATAGCGAGAAATGGTGGGAATTGATAGTCTACAGTATTTCCTTCGTTATCTGTAAAAGATCGCTTAATTACAGTCATATTTGATAGGGAAAGAGGTTTCAATTTGTCTCGTAGTATAAGAAGAATGGAGACGAATATAAGAAAAATCCCAAAGTATAAAGAAAATGTATCTTGGTTTAAAAATTTGTTTGCCCATGATCCGATAATACCACCAGGGCCACTCCCGATAAATAAAATAAGTCCACTTTTATAATCTACTCGTTTATGTTTCATATAAGTAAGGGTAGAAGACAGCCCTGTAAAAACGACTGTTACCATAGAAGTTCCTACTGCGAGTTGTGGTGATAAACTGTGTAATCCAATTAATAACGGAACGATAATAATTCCGCCTCCAAGCCCGACTAGGCTCCCGACTGTCCCAGCGATTAATCCGATGAAAAGTAACATGATGTATTCCAAAATTGCCAACTCCTCTATATAACTTATCCATCAATCATTATACACGCTTTTTAATAAAAAATAGGTTTGTTCACAAAAAAGTCGTCTTCCTAGAAAAATAAGGAAGACGACTTTTGATTAAAAGATTAAGTGTAATAAGTAGTAAAATAATGCAGCTAAAGAAGCTGAAATAGGAAGTGTAATAACCCATGTAATTAACATGCGTTTTGCAGTTCCCCATTTTACACCTTTCACACGATGTGAAGCACCAACCCCTAAAATAGAAGAAGAGATAACGTGCGTTGTACTAACCGGTAAGTGAATGAATGTTGCACCGAAAATAACAAGTGATGATGATAAATCGGCAGCTACACCATTTACAGGACGAATTTTCATAATTTGTCCACCGACAGTTTTAATAATTTTCCATCCACCGACAGAAGTACCAAGCCCCATTGCGATTGCACAAGATAATTGTACCCAGAACGGGATGTCGCCAGAAGTATGATAGTTATTAGCCATAAGAGCCATCGTAATGATTCCCATTGCTTTTTGTGCATCATTCGTACCGTGTGTATAAGCTTGTAATGCTGCAGTGAAAATCTGGAATATACGGAAGTTTTTGTTCGTTTTCGTTAAGTTAAAGTTTTTAAATACCACTTTAAAAATACTATATACGATGTAACCAATAACAAAAGCGATAATCGGTGAAATGATTAAAGCTTCAAGAATTTTTATAAACCCTTTATAGTTTAATGAGCTAATACCAGCAGCAGCAATTGCTGCACCTGCAATTGCACCAATAATCGCATGGGAAGAACTACTTGGAATACCATAGTACCAAGTAATCAAATTCCAAGCTATTGCCGCAAGCAAAGCAGCTAAAATTACAAGAGAACCATTTTGCAAGGCAAATGGGTCAACGATATCTTTTGTAATCGTTTTTGCTACACCTGTAAATGTCATCGCACCTAAAAAGTTCATAATAGCTGCCATAATAATTGCATGTCTAGGCTTTAGAGCTTTCGTTGAAACAGCCGTTGCAATAGCGTTTGCTGTATCGTGAAATCCATTGATAAAGTCAAAAGCTAAAGCGCAAATGACTACTAAAACGGTCAGTATCAAGAGTGTATCCATGATCAAACTCCTTACGCGTTCTTCATAATGATTGTTTCTAATACGTTTGCAACGCTTTGACAGCTATCAGCTACTTCTTCAAGCTCTTCGTAAATCTCTTTAAATTGAATAATCTTAATCGGATCTTTCTCACGAGAGAATAAGTGCTTAATCGCATGACGGCGAATATCATCACATTGTGACTCGTAATCCTTAATTTTAATCGCATTTGTACGAATATCGACTAATTTCTTTTTAGATAGTAATTCAACAGAGTTTGCAATTTCAATCGCACATTGATTAATTGCTTCTACAAATTTAATCATGTATTCATCAGCTTCTGTAATAGAATACATTTCGAATAGACCAGCACTATGATCTAATCCGTCTAATACATCATCCATACTCATTGCAAGCTGTAGGATGTCTTCACGTTCAATAGGAGTAATAAACGCTTTGTTTAGCTCCATAATGATTTCGTGAATGAATGAGTCACCTTTTGACTCATACTCTTTCATGCGCATAGAAAACTCTTTTAAATCGCTAGCATTTTTAATTTTATACTCCACGAAAAACTGCGCGCCTTCTTTTAAATTTTCGGAAACATTCATTAGCATTTCAGAAAATTTATCTTTCTTTGATTTAAAGACCATTATTGTTACCCCCACAAAAGTAATATATGTAAAATATATTGGCTAATCAATTCTAACAAAAAACTGTCGTTTTTTAAAACATTTTATCGAAAAGTTTACAAAAACTTAACATAACTCTCATTGTTGTATTAATAATATTAATACTGAATAGTGAATATCTTACTTGTAGAATGTCCTTTTCTTGTGAAAAGTATGAATGTGAAAGAAAAGCTTTACACTATAGGAACGAGTACGTTATTATAATAAATTTAAAAGGAGGTATATTCTTCCTTTTAAAAAGAAGAGTGTAAACAAATGAAGGAAGTGAACGAATGAAATTGAAGAACACTCACTTTAAAAAAACGCTTGAGTGGTTCAATGAGAGGAAGAAACTACGCAATTCATTAATTATATTGGGAAGTTTACTTGTTACTCTATTTATTGTTGTAAATATAATAATTTCCATTCAAGATATATCTGAATTAAAACAAGCTGTTCCACAACCGACTTTAATTTATGATGCAAATAATGAAGTTGCGACTAAATTAGCTTCTTCTAAAACAGAAGGGGTCAAAAGGAAAGATATTCCTGATATTATGGTTCAAGCAATTGTTGCAGTAGAAGATAAGGAATTTTTTAGTCATCATGGTATTTACTATAGTGGAATCATAAGCGCTGTATTTAAGAACATTACAGCTGGTGAAGTTGTGGCTGGTGGTAGTACAATTACACAACAACTTGCAAAAAATGTATTTTTAACACAAGATCGCACATACTCACGTAAAATAAAGGAATATTTTTTAACAAAAAAAATAGAGCGTACTTATTCAAAAGATGAAATTATAGAAATGTATATGAATCAAATTTATTTTGGTGAAGGTGCTTGGGGGATAAAAAGAGCAGCCAAATCTTATTTTGATAAAGATGTAAAAGACTTAACAATTTCAGAAGCTGCAACGATTGCAGGATTAATTAAAGCGCCATCTGCGTATTCGCCGTATAAAAACTTTAATAAATCCATTGAAAGACGTAATGTCGTATTAAGTTTAATGAAGGAACAAGGATATATTTCTGAAGAACAATATAATCAGGAGAAAGAATCAGGTCTTGTATTACGACGTGGTGTTGACGATAAATATAAGGGGAAATATTCTCAATACGTAGATTATATTGTTAGAGAAGCGATGGACAAGTATGAATTAACACAAAATGAAATTTTAGCAGGTGGTTATCGTATTTATACGGAACTTGACCCGAAAAAACAACAAGCGGTTGAAGATGTTGTGAATAATGATAGTTATTTTAAAGATAGTGGTTCAGATCAGCTTATGCAAACTGGAGTGGTCCTTATGAATCCAAAAACTGGCGGTGTTCCAGCTTTAGTTGGAGGTAGAGGGCCTTATCAATTTTTACAGTTTAATCATGCAACACAATTAAAAAGACAGCCAGGTTCAACGTTAAAGCCTCTTGCAGTGTATGTACCAGCATTAGAGCAAGGATATGAAGTATACGATGTATTAAAAGATGAACCGTTTAATATTAAAGAATATGCACCACAAAATAGTGATCATACGTTCCATGGGAATGTGACGATGTATGAAGCGGTGGCAAAGTCATATAATGTTTCAGCAGTTTGGCTATTAGAGCAAATAGGATTAGATAAAGGATTGAAATCTTTAGAGCGGTTTGGTATTCCATTAGAGCCTGAAGACCGTACGTATCCGATTGCTTTAGGCGGGATGCATGTAGGTACATCTCCATTTGTAATGGCCCAAGCATATAGTACATTTGCAAATGATGGTGTTCAAGTGGAGGCCCATGCAATTAGAGAAATTCAAAACGCTGAAGGTGAAACGATTGGGAAATGGTATAAGAAAGAGACACGGGTGACGAGTGAGAAAATTGCTCAAAAGATGACATATTTATTAAAAGGTGTTGTCGAAAAGGGAACAGGTGAAAAAGCGAAAGTTAATAATGTTGATACGGCGGGTAAAACAGGTACTACTCAAATTGTAAATGGTCCAAGAAATGGTGCAAAAGATTCATGGTTTGTTGGATATACGCCAGATTTAGTAGGTGCGATTTGGGTAGGATATGATAAAACTGATAGCGAGCATTATGTTCCGGGAGGGAGTCAAATTACGACGACGATGTTCCGGGATATCATGAAAAAAGCAAATGTAAATCCAGCTCAAAAAGCATTCCAGTTATCGCTAATACCTGAGGCTGACTACAAAAAACAATTGCAAACAATCGAAGAGGAAAAACGAAGAAAAGAAGAAGAGAAGCGAAGGAAAGAAGAGGAACAACAAAGAAAACAAGAGCAGCAAGAGTGGTTTGATAAAGTGAAAGAGTGGATTCCATCATTTTGGTAAAAGAAAGAGGCGAATAACGAAATTCGCCTCTTTTTCGTATGGAAAATAAAGTGAAACTTCAATCATTAGGGGGTGTTTATCCACCACTAATGATTAGCCCATACTAATCGGGAAATGATATTACTCGTTTAGTATAATGTTCGTACTGTCAAAGGATTGAGAATCGTATGTGATAATGATTTTGCCTTTACTAACAGGTTCGTAAGGTAATTCTTCTTCATAACTACCATTATTTTCATTGTGGATAGAAAGCGTGATTTCATCAATTTCTCTATTTATATACTGATCTTTAATCGTTTCAGCAATTTGAAGTAGCGTTTCGTAACTAGAAGCTTTCGTAATAAGCATCCCTTTTATAACCTTTTTTTCATTATTTGTTGCATTGGAATAAGGGATGTTGCTTTGTTTTGTATACAAAAGCTTGTATGGAACTGTTTTTCTCTCTGCTTTTGATATAGTGGAATATTTTAGAGTTAAAAAAAATCCTACACATAAAATAATGCATACCATAAGAGCAATCCAAATGCGTATCAGTGACATAACTCTCATTTTCATCCCTCTTTCATATCTTTGACTTCACTATTTATCATACAAAATGAGGATTAAGATAGAGTAAATTTGAGGTAAAGAAACGTAAAGAAGGAGCACTTATCCTCCCAAATAAGTGCTCCTTTCTATATAAAAAGAGAAATTTAATCCACAGTCAAATGATGCATATTATTATAAATACGCTTATTTAGTGAAAATTAGTAAATTCGGAAGACAGTTAGTACAGCAGTTGTTTCACCTGTGTTTGGAATAGAGATAGTATTTGCTGTAGGTTGTACAGATATTGTTGTGCCAGCTGTTAAAGTGATAATCGTTGAGAAAGAAACCGCACTACCGATAACGTTAGTTGAAAAATTACGACTAGGTGG
Source organism: Bacillus sp. NP247 (assembly GCF_018966865.1). Lineage (NCBI taxonomy): Bacteria > Bacillati > Bacillota > Bacilli > Caryophanales > Bacillaceae > Bacillus > Bacillus sp. NP247. The sequence continues at coordinate 4,098,902 of NZ_CP076653.1, forward strand.
TTGGCCGTTAAACGAAAGACCGAAGCCAAATGGTGAAGAACCTGGGAAAGTTGTAGATGCAGAGAAATTAATATCGTATACACCAGTTTCTAAAACAGTTAGAGTATCAGAACCATTATAGGAGATGTTTGTTAATTCGAATGTTTCATTGAATTGTATATTGCTTCCTGGTGATACTGTTTGTGCATTTGTGTTTCCTAATACAGCTGTAGTTACAGGAATTGGAGTACCCGCTGGTCCAGTAGCGCCAGTAGCACCTTGAGCGCCCGCCGCACCTTGAGCACCAGTAGCACCTTGAGCACCCGCTGGACCTTGAGCACCAGTAGCACCTTGAGCGCCCGCCGCACCTTGAGCACCAGTAGCACCTTGAGCGCCAGTAGCACCTTGAGCGCCCGCTGGACCTTGAGCACCAGTAGCACCTTGAGCACCAGTAGCACCTTGAGCACCAGTAGCACCTTGAGCACCCGCTGGACCTTGAGCACCAGTAGCACCTTGAGCGCCCGCCGCACCTTGAGCACCAGTAGCACCTTGAGCACCCGCTGGACCTTGAGCACCGGCACCTTGAGCCCGGCACCTTGAGCCCGGCACCTTGAGCACCAGTAGCACCTTGAGCGCCAGTAGCACCTTGAGCACCCGCCGCACCTTGAGCGCCCGCTGGACCTTGAGCACCAGTAGCACCTTGAGCACCCGCTGGACCTTGAGCACCTTGAGCACCTTGAGCGCCCGCCGCACCTTGAGCACCAGTAGCACCTTGAGCACCCGCTGGACCTTGAGCACCAGTAGCACCTTGAGCGCCCGCCGCACCTTGAGCACCAGTAGCACCTTGAGCACCCGCTGGACCTTGAGCACCAGTAGCACCTTGAGCGCCCGCCGCACCTTGAGCGCCCGCCGCACCTTGAGCGCCCGCCGCACCTTGAGCACCCGCCGCACCTTGAGCACCAGTAGCACCTTGAGCACCCGCCGCACCTTGAGCACCAGTAGCACCTTGAGCACCCGCCGCACCTTGAGCACCAGTAGCACCTTGAGCACCAGTAGCACCTTGAGCACCCGCCGCACCTTGAGCACCAGTAGCACCTTGAGCACCCGCCGCACCTTGAGCACCAGTAGCACCTTGAGCACCAGTAGCACCTTGAGCACCCGCCGCACCTTGAGCACCAGTAGCACCTTGAGCACCCGCTGGACCTTGAGCACCAGTAGCACCTTGAGCACCCGCTGGACCTTGAGCACCAGTAGCACCTTGAGCGCCCGCTGGACCTTGAGCACCAGTAGCACCTTGAGCGCCAGTAGCACCTTGAGCACCCGCTGGACCTTGAATACCTTGAGGACCTTGAGGTCCAGTAGCGCCTTGAACACCAGCTGGTCCCTGAGCACCTTGAGGACCTTGAGCGCCAGTAGCGCCTTGAGTACCCGCCGGACCTTGAGGTCCAGTAGCGCCTTGAGCACCCGCCGGACCTTGAGGTCCGGTAGCACCAGTAGCGCCAGTTGCCCCTCCGCCAAGACAACCAGACCCAAATTGAACTAGGATAGTTTGGATCTCTGTAATGAGTTTAACTAGTTTGTCGATAGTACAGCAATCTACTTTGAATAACTTAGCGATATATAATAAATAGTTAAGCAGGATTTGCAGTTCAACGTATAATGCTCCGCATGAGAAGGGTTTTGTTTTTAAAATAGTTAATAAGTTAGCGATAATAGAATTTCCAATCTTTTCTTGAGCGGGTGATAAATCTAAGCAATTGAGGAATTTTTGTAGGTTATTTAGGATATCGATAAGTTTATCGATATTAGCTTGAGAAGGATTTTGGAATACAGCTTGAATATTTTCACCAAGGGCTTGAAGAAGTCGAGCAAACTCTTTCAGTTCGGACTTAGAGATGTTAATAAAACTGCAAGCTCTTACTTCGCAACAATCATTACCATAGAATACTTTCCCTTTATTTTTGTTAATCATCTTTTCATTCCTTTCTATATATAGAGTAAATAGTCATTACTATATAATTAAATGAAAATTAAACTAAATTTGTAATGGACAATCTACCATTTCCCAAAAAATAAGAAGTTTACCTACTTAGCAAGAATAATTAAGAGATAGAGAAAGATTTATAAGAAGATTAAGTTAAAATAAAAAACTGCAAACCAATTGTTATATATTACGTAACAATTGGTTTGCAGTTCGTGGAACAGTCCATCATTTGTATTGATTCATTCTTTCATGGTTTGTTTTAGATAAAGTTGGAATAGAAATAATGAAAGTTGTACCGGCTGGATTACTAGTCATTTTTAATGTACCGTTATGATTTTGAATGATTTTCTTCGTTACTGATAGGCCCAGTCCTGTTCCTGAATCTTTTGTTGAGAAGAATGGGTCAAAGATATATTCTTGAATAGCTGGAGGAATACCAGTTCCGTTATCTGTGAAAGTAATCCGAACAAAGTTATCTAGGCGATAACTAGTGATTTGAATAGAAAGAGGTTTTTCGCCTTGAGCATCAACAGCGTTTTGAAATAGGTTTAAAAACACTTGAACAAGTTCATGGCGATCAATATGGACTAAAATATCATCTAATTCATTAGAAAAATTATAATCAATTGAAATGTTATGCAAGAAGACCTCACTTGCTAGTAGCTGTTGAATATATTCACGTAAAAATGTATTAATGGGAAACGGTTCTCTTTTAAATTCGCGTGTTTTCGATATAGATAAAAATTTTGTAATAATACTATTTGCACGATCTAATTCAGGAATAAGTAAGTTTTTAAATAATTCTTTATTTGATGGAGACACGCTCTCTTGTAAAAATTGTAAGTATCCCCGTACTGTTGTAAGAGGGTTGCGTACTTCATGTGCAATCCCGGCGGCGATTCGTCCTGCTAATGAAAATTTCTCTGCATCACGTTCTGTGTTTAAATAATGAAAAACGCTAATAACTCTAAAAATTTCTCCATTATAATCGCGAATAATTCGATTATTAATAATGCCATAGTTTTTGTCTAAAACCTCTTCATTATATATTTCGATTCCTGTTTTTAAGGTTTCAATAGCTTTAATTTTTTCTTCAGGTAAGTTAAGCAATTGTTGAATTGGCTTTCCAATTATTTCGTTTCGTATTACACCAAAATCATCTGCAGCAGCTTGATTACATAATGTAATATTCCCTGTATTATCAATAAAGGTTACATGATGTGAAAAAGCATCAAAAATATGAACAAAGTGTTTTTCAAGTTGTTCAAATAAAAATAATGAATCGCAAGTAAGTTGAAAATCAGCTTCTTTATTCTCTTTTCGTATGCTTTGAATAAAATGGTTTGTTCTTGTTTTCTTTATTTGCAAACCAATAAGTGGATTTTTATATGTGAAATGATGCGGCAATTGATTCACAAGTTCTTCATAAAAACGTACTTTATTTTCTAGTTCTTCTATTCGTTTTTCATGAGATAAAATATCATCGGTTGGAAGCATAAATAAATAACCCCTCAATTTAAAAATTCTTCCATTTAGTATATCATATTTTTATACAGATACTCTTAAAGAAAGAGCTACTTAATGAATTTGATTAACCAAGATGATTGGGAAGTCAGTGGAATGAATATCAGATGAAAGTTGAAAAGGAGGAATATGATTGTTTTTCATTGGAGTGACAGGTTGGGGAGATCATGATTCTTTATATATAGATCCCTATGAAAATAAAAATAAATTACGAACATATAGTGACCATTTTCCTATTGTCGAAGTGGATAGTTCATTTTATGCGATGCAACCGGTACGAAATTATACAAAATGGGCGATGGAAACACCGAAAGACTTTTCTTTTGTCGTAAAAGCGTATCAAGGAATGACAGGGCATATGAAGGGAGAAACTCCTTTTTCGACGTTTGATGAGATGTTTGATGTGTATAAACAATCGATTCTTCCTTTAATAGAAGCGAGCAAATTAAAAATGATTTTATTTCAATATCCACCATGGTTTGATTGCAAAAAGAAAAATGTAGATTTCCTTCGATATACGAAAGACAAAATGGAGGGTTTGCCGTGTGCTATAGAGTTTCGAAATCAAACATGGTTTTATCCAGAAATGAGAGATAAAACGCTACAATTTTTAGAGAAGGAAAAATGGATTCATACAATTTGTGATGAACCGCAAGCGGGACTTGGTTCGGTCCCGCTCGTATTAGAGGCGACGGATTCAAATATAACATTAATTCGATTTCATGGTCGAAATATTCATGGCTGGCTGGATAAAGGAGAAAATTGGAGGGCGGTTCGCTGTTTATATCGCTACAATAATAAAGAATTGGAAGAATGGGCAGAACGACTAGAGCAATTAAAAAAGAAGTCAAAGGACATATACGTATTATTTAATAATAATTCGGGCGGCGATGCAGCGGATAATGCGAAACAACTTATGAAAATAATGAACATTACATATGGTGAGCCCAAGCCTGAGCAATTAAATTTATTTGAACGATGATAAACAAGAAAGGCACTGTACAAACAGGGGGAATGTACAGTGCCTTTCTATATGAAAAAGAGGGGTAACAATGTTACTGAGCGTTTGGTTGATTCATCAATTGTTGGCTTCGTAATAAATGATAATGGTTATCATTATCATTGTCAATAGTTTTTCGGAAAATATGTAAAAAACTTTTTATATTTATTTTTTGAAAAGAAAAAAGAACAGCGATTAATGCTGTTCTTTTCCATTGACGAATTGTTGTAAATCAAAAGGAGTTATCGCTTGGATAAATTCTTTTGAGATAAGTGTTTGAACAAGAGTGCTCTCAGAAATGCTAGCACCTGTTTTCTTTTCATAAGCTTGTTTTAATAAATCGAGTTTTTCAGCCGTTTCTTGCGGTAATTCAATTGTAAGTGTGTTCATAATTTCTCCCCCTTATTATTAGAGTACCACTACAGTATAGGAGAGACAAGAGAAGAGAATATGAAACATAAAAAAGGTTACCAGATTTATAAATGGTAACCTTTTTTATGTATAAGAGTTATTAAGCAATACCGATATACTTTAAAGTTTTGGATGGAGTACTGTGATCAAAGAAGTGTTGTAAAAATGCAATATCAACACCTGATTTGTATGCACAATAGCCCCAAGTTTTTCGAAGTGTATGTGAGCTAATCCCTTCTAATCCAACTTCTTTTGCAGCTTTGTTTAAAATGTACCATGCATGTTGTCTCGTAATAGATTTTGTTCCTTTTTGAGACTTTAATAATGGTTCATTACGTTTCCAAGTTTTACGTTCTTTCATGTAGTCTTCGATTGCGTGCTGTAAGTCTTCATTTACAGCAAACCATTTATGTTTCTTTACTTTTTCATTGTAAAATAAAATGGAATGGCGAACATTTTCATTTTCATCGATTACATCACTAACTTTTAATTGTAAGATTTCACTTACTTTTAAGCCAGAATTTACAGCTAATACGAATAATAAGCCATCACGTTTCGAAGATTGTAAAAGTATATTTTTGATAGTTTCTAATTGTTTTTCGTTTTGAATAGGTTGTCCTGCTTGTTTCATTTCACGCACTCTCCTCTTTTATATGTGTAAAGGAAAGGATTAACTTGTTTCTTACTATAAAGGGAGAGTGTGAATTTCATGTGAACTCCTAGTGAAATTAAGACAAATTATTTGACTTCTTTTACTTTTTGTAAATTAAAATAAAATACAACGCTATTAGTGGTATTATACACGCCGTATTCAGCGTGATGGAGATCTAAAATGTTTTTCACAATGGATAACCCAAGGCCAGTACCTCCAGTATGACGGCTACGAGAAGCGTCTAAACGGTAGAAGCGATCCCAAATTTTTTCAAGGCTTTCTTCTGGAATAGGATTACCTGTGTTTTCAATTTGGATTTTCACTGTATCTTCCGTTTCTATAACAGAGACGTGTATTTTTTCACCATCTGGAGTATATCGAATTGCATTGCTAAGTAAGTTTACAACGACTTGCTCAATACGGCTACGATTTGCTTTAACAAATAGAGAAGAGTCAGCATGGATGTCCACTTGTAAATGTTTTTCCTCCATGCTAAATAATAATTTTGTATAGACTTGTTGAATTAATTCACCGATCGAGAATGTCGACATTTCTAGTTTGTACGTACCTGATTCTAGTTTTGCTAATTCTAACATTTCAACAATGAGCCTGTTCATATTATCTGTCTCTTCCAAAATAACATTTGTATAATATGTCGTATCTTTACTTACGCCATCTTGAATACCTTCAGCGAAGCTACGAATAACACTAAGTGGTGTTTTTAATTCATGAGATACACCAGAAATGAATTCTTTTCTCGTTTTTTCCAATTGACGTTCGCGTTCAATATCTTGTTGTAATTTTGTATTGGCAACATTTAATCGGTCGATTCGATCTTTTAAATTTACAGAGAGTGTATTAATACCACTTGATAACCCGCCAATTTCATCGTCTGCCGTAACAGGTAACTTCTCGCTAAAATCAAAGTTGGCCATTTTTTTTGTAACACGATTTATCTTAATTAATGGTTTAACAATGATTTTTGAGTAGTAGAAGGATAACAAAATAATAACGAGAAACACGATAATTAAGGCATAGACATAATAATCTTTTAAAACGAGCATCGCTTCATTAACAGGTTGTAAAGATGCTATCGCAAAAGCGTACTCCTTAATTTCTCCGTTTTCCATAATAGGCTTTACAAAGACACTGTTTTTTATATTTTCCCCACTATCTAAAATATACGTGTTTAATTGATTTGAATTAGAAGTACCTTGTCTAATAGTTCTTGCAAAATATTGAACAGCTTGTAATGTTTCAAAATCCTTTGCAAGACGAACCTCAGTTTTGGAAGGAAGCTGTAATTTAGATATTACCCCAGTAAAATAGATTGGAGAACCAGTATTATTATATCGATTTTTAAGTTTATTTTTAGATGGATTACCACTAATGGATTGAAAATCTGAATTGAATTGTTCATTTTCCCATCTAGTATTATTAGTTATTAATTCTTGAGGTGTTATTATATTATTCGTTTGGAGTAGTCCGTCTACATAAATTATTCCATCTTTTTTTAATCCTAATTTTGCGAATTTATTATATTCTTCTGGTGTTAAAAGATTGTTAAGGGGGATGGAATAGGTTTTATTATTGTTAGGGTTAATCACATCAATGGAAAAACTGTTTTCACTTTTAATAATGCCGTTAGAATCTAAAAATTGCATTTCAGCATTCGTTTTATCGTGAAATTCTTGTTTTAGCTTTCTGATTTCCTCAAAACTTTTGTCGCTTTTTTCATAATTATCTACGAATTTTTCAAAAGCCGTTTGAACGGTTTTTACTTTTTTATTAATGTAAAACTTCTCTAAAAATAGAGATTGTCCAAGGAAAAAAAGGAGAAATATGATTGTAAATAAAGTTGATGTTAATAAAAATAGTTTAAAGACGATGCTTCTGTTCTTCACTGTTTCACCTCGTATGAAAAATACTGTAATATAAATGATTTCTTAATTATAACAAAGGTTATAAAAAAGTAGAGGGGATAAATCTGTCTCTCTCTAAAGTAGTTTTTTATAGAAAGTCACATAAAGAGAAGGTGCAGTGACTGTCGAAGTATTTTAGCATAAAAAAGAACTCGCCAGACGTATGACAAGTTCTTTAGTGTGCTATTGCTGAATTGCTGCATCTAAAGCGATTTCAATCATTTCGTTAAATGTAGTTTGACGCTCTTCAGGTGTTGTTTCTTCACCAGTGAAGATATGGTCGCTTACTGTTAATATAGATAATGCATTTACACCATATTTAGCTGCTAATGTGTAAAGAGCAGTCGTCTCCATCTCTACTGCTAATACACCGTAATTTCCAAGTTTTTTAACCATGTCCATGCTCTCACGATAAAATACATCTGCTGTTAATACGTTACCAACACGAACGTGTAATCCTTTTTCTGTTCCAGCATCGTAAGCTTTCTTTAAAAGATCAAAGTTTGCAGCAGGAGCGAAATCAAAACCTGGGAATGTTAAGCGGTTCATATTAGAATCTGTACAAGCCGTCATTGCAATAATAACGTCACGTACCTTAACATCTTTTTGAATTGCACCACATGTTCCAACACGAATTAAATTTTTCACTCCGTAGCTTTGAATTAATTCGTTTACATAAATAGAAATAGAAGGAACACCCATACCTGTACCTTGAACAGATACACGCTTTCCTTTATAAGTTCCAGTGAAACCTAACATGCCACGTACGTTGTTATAGCAAGTAACGTCCTCTAAAAATGTTTCAGCAATATATTTTGCACGTAATGGATCACCAGGTAATAGAATAGATTCAGCGATTTCGCCTTGTTTTGCTTCGATATGTACACTCATGAAAAGTCCTCCTTATTATGTATTGATAGAAATCAATATCATTTGCATTATACACTACGAATCCAGTCAATCAAAACCTTTTTAATATTTGTAATGTGTACAAAATAGGAGGATTTCATGAATCATCACCTAGAATATATATTTAAGAAGTTTTGCATGGATAGAGACAATAAAAATGGTAGGTGATATTTTGAAAAATCTTGTCATTGGGCTTATTGCACTAGTACTTATTGTGGCAGGAGGATTTTACATAAAAAAATATCAAGAAACTGTAGAAACGACCGGAGATGTTCAAGAAGTGAAATGGGATGTGAAAAATAAAAAGGGAAATGAAAAAGCCGATATTTCGTTTCAATTGCTAAATAAAATGAATAATGAAGTTCGTGGTGTGAACGATCAAATTCGAGCAGTGATAGTGGATGGGAATTTGAAAAACATACAACAAACGAAGCCTATATTTGCTGGAAATGGATCGTATAAGCTATCTTCAGATGTAGTGAAAGGTGAAGGGTACACGATATTTTTGTATGAAGATGAAAACAAGTCCGTGGAATCATTTGCTAAGAAAGATTTTGGTGAAGAAAAAAAGGAGAAAAACAAGGACAAGAATACAAAGAAACTACCTGTCGATACTGTACTTACAAAAAATATAGGAGAGCATCAAGTGTCTCTTTTATTTGGTGCATTACATCCGAATGAGGCAACGACATTAACATTTCAGTTTCAAGCGAAAAAGGGAGAAAAGCTGAAATTAAATTCAGGAAGAGGAGAAGTTGACGCTCTATATATCGTTGATGAGACGAGGGAGCATTTTTTATACGCCATTCCTGTTGATACGGATGAACAATTACAATATAGAATTACATTTCCTGAAGAAGGAACATATAAAATATGGGGAGATTTCTATATAAATGGTAAGAAATATACAAAAGAGTTTAGTATACAAGTGCAAAAACGAAAAAACAGCTAAGTACTTAGCTGTTTTTTCGTTTTCCTATTAATTTTGTTACAGCGAGCATTGTAATTGGTAAAGAATGATTCTTTCGAAATGCTAAATATTTTCCACTCCATGCAGGTTTGTATTTTTCTTTGAAATGTCGTAAACCGCTGAAGCTATATGTGTAACGAACGTTATTAAAGATTGCAGCGGCAACTCGTTCAGACCAGAACGATTGCGTTGATAAACCGACATTTGAGAGTGGTGCCATACCAATATTAAAGGAATGGTATTCATTTTCTTTTGCCCAGTGGAATAAGTGGATAAAAATTGCATCCATAATTCCGCTAGGTGCATCTGGATAATAACGCATTAAATCAACAGATAATATGCCACTTTGATATACTGGCATAAAGGTTGTGAATGCAATGATTTTTCCTTCTGCATCAGATAATGTAGCGATAGGGGCACGACTAATATATTCACGATCGAAGTACCCAAGTGAAAATCCCTTCTCTTTTTTTCCGCCGAGCCAAGCATCAGACACTTTCTTTAATTCCTCGTATAATTCGTCTGAGAATGGTGGCTTATGAATAGAGAATGTATAACCTTCTCGTTCAAAACGGTTGAAAGTAGCTCGCATACCAGCACGTTTTTTTCCTGTTATTGTAAACGTGTTTAAATCAACGACAGCCTCCTCGCCAAGTTTAAAGAAGTTGTAGCCGAAATCGTGGTATAAGCTCATCCATTTGCTTTCAATTTGATAGAATACGCAAATATACCCAAATCGATCAGCTTCAGCTAAAAATTCTTGCAACACAGTGCGGTAGGAGGATGGATCACCAATTGGATCACCTAGTACAACAAGACGTTTTCCAGTAATTGAAAAGAGAAGAAGTGCTTTTCCGTCACTACTGAAGAAGAACTGTTTATCTCCTAAAAAACCTAAATGGCTAAGTACGTTCCCACCATGTTCATCTAAGAAGTTTTCTAACCTTTTATCATTAGCTGGTTGCCCGGGAAATTGACTACGGTAACGGTTAGCAATTAGTGAACCGATAAGTAAAAAAGTAGGAACGAAAAAGGCTGCTGCTAATGCACTTCGTTTAACTTGTGTAATATTTCGAACGACAAAATCAGGTTGGAATGCTTCTTTTGCACCCGCAAATAAAATACCTAAGTTTTTATATAAATATAACGTGAGTAATAAGAAGATAAACACTTTTACGATGTCAGAAAGAGAGACTTCCATTTTCTCACGTACAAATCTTTTACGAAGCATATACAACACAGCAAGTACGATTAATAAAATAAAGGTTTCTTCAATATCAATTCCTTTTAGGGTATTAAAGATTGCTGCTCCAATTAAAGAAACAATCGTCATATAGTAAGAACGCTTTGTTCCATAATATATTCCTCGTGAAAGAATCAGGAGGAGAATACCGAATGTTAATGATAAGCTAAAAGAAAATTGAATAAGGTGCTTTGGAGCTAAAATATGTAAGGCGTGAGCTCGATTTATACTAGTCGGTAAAATTGTTGATAGAATAACCATTAAGCCAGCGAATAGGGTTAAAGCGGCGGATGCCCATGAACCTAATTTCCCTAAAAAATCACGTTGTAAAGTCCAAATTACACCAGTTGTTTCTAATGCAGGTGCAATAAATGGTTTGTCTTCAATTTTTTTTATGGCCGCTCCTGTCATTTCAAATGCTGCAAAAATGAGACCAAGGCAGAATGGTAAGATGTAATAGACAAGTCGATATAATAACATAGCGGGTAGTAATACGCCTGTATCAACTCCGTATTGTCCTAGTCCGGTTAAGAAAACAAGATCAAATGAACCAAGACCACCAGGGACAAGACTTACGACACCAGCTAAAGCAGCAATTACATAAACACCTAAAAACTTTTGAAATTCGATATCAATTCCAAATAATATTAAAATGACGTACATAACGATACCAGCAGATACCCACTCGACTAATGAAACTAATGAATATAAAACAGTTGGATTTTTCTCTTCTTCTTCTTGTCCGTCTGTCTGTTTTGTGTTTCTATTTTTAATTTTAGAAAACCCAATATATATTGGAACGAAAAGAGCAAAGAAGATAAGAACAGGCCATAACCACGGTTTTTCGTGCAGAATAAAACTAGTGTCTAATATTCCAATAAGGCCGAGGAATGAAAGAATGGCTAATCCATTAATAAAAGCGGTTGTCATCCAAGCAATGCTTTTAATAAGTTTCCCATTCTCTTTTATATGTGGACGATATAGCATTGTACGTACACCGGCACCAACAAGACCACCAAAACCGATAAATCCATTTAAAGTGTTTGCAATCCATGAGATACGGAAAATCTTTTGTACAGGTATATCTGCCTTTAAGTAACGAAGCATAACAAAGTCATAAAAGAACATTGTTGAAACGGCAAATGCACCGAGTGTAATCGCTAAAAATACCCCACCAGTTGGAATGTTTTTAATTGTTTCAATTGCTTCTAAAAAAGAAATGCCTGCTAATTCTTTTTTAGCTTGAAAGAAAACAATTGTTAAGACAACAAATGGGAAGATTATTTTCCCGATTTGTAAGAAACGTTTCCATGAAAACGACATAAATACAACTCTCCTTGTGTAAGAAAACTGAGACAATAATATTATTATGACAAACTTCAAGAAAAATAAAAAGGTAAATTCCTGTATAGGGAAGCTATTTTTTATATAGGTTATGTTTAAAAGAATATTTCGCTTATCGGAAAATTAAGTTAATATAAGATGAAAGAAGGAAGAGAGGGGAAGTAGATGATTATAATAGGTTATGCAGGATATGAGTTAGAAAAAGAAAAACCGAATACATCAGAAGATTTTTTTAATAGATCTGAAGTGACATATATATTAAATAATCAAGAGAAAACCTTTTCTGTCTTATATGTTCGATATTTTGAAGAAATTTTACAAGAAATTACCCCTTTTGAAGGAAATCCAGTTTATAAAGTAGAAGAACAAGACGTATATTTACGAGATATTGTAGCAATCGCTTGTTTAGTGAACAATAAAGATCTACGCGCGCAGAAGCGCTTGTATCTCAATGAAGTAACAGACTTTCAACGATACTTTGATGAGGGAACAGTGGTGAAAGTACAAGAAATATTAGCTGAATTACATAAAAATAAAAGAGTAGAAATAGCGTGAAATGGCAAAGGAGAGAGAAGAAATGTCTAATTTGATGGTTGAAAATCAAACAGAACAAGTTTCTGTATTTTTAGAAGATGCGATTACTTTGATAACCAATTATGTGAATTATCATACGTTGCCTTCTTTATTAGAAGAGACACCAACTGGGAACGAGCAATATTATAAAGGGTTATTAGCATCAATGAGACGTCTCCTCGTTTTTTGCGAAGAAGGACATGATGCATGTTTTGTTTTGTTGAATAGCCAACCATTTCGAAAAACAGCAGCTGAAAAAATTTTATATAAGATATATCATCAAGTAATTGCAGAGTTTTTTTCACCGAAGAGTGATCATTGGTATGAAAATAGTCGGTCTGCATATACAGGGAAAAATTCTATTGTTTTTCAACAAATACCACCTGCATCTATAGAGCAGGTGATGAAGAATTTAGAAGGTAAATTTCAAGCGATGCGTGAAGAACTAGAATATTATGAGACAGATTATCAAACGAAGATGTTACACAAATACTAATTAAGGAAAAGAAGCTAAGGAGACTTAGCTTCTTTTCCTTTTGTACAGTTATATAAGGGATTTTCATTGAATATATTTAAGTGGATAGCAATAAGGAGGTGTAACATGAGTCAGCAAGGTGTATTTACAGATTACTTTCATGAAGTAGAAAGTTGGTGTGAAAGTGTTCTTCACGTATTAGATAGCCGTGCAATGGAAGTGTATGATGTCCATATGCTTGCTTATAAAATTCAGACGTTATTAGAGCGTATGAAAGAGCATGAATACGACACAGATGCCGAGTTTATGTATGAAATAAGTGATGATGTAGAACATATTCAACACCATTTACAGGAAGTGTTTATGCAAGAAGGAGAGGAATATGAACTATGTGAAAGAGGGGATAGTGAACGAGCTGTTCCGATCGGGGGGCATACCCTTCCGCCATTACCTTATCCATATAACGCGCTAGAACCGTACATTTCACGAGAAATTATGATGTTACACCATGATAAACATCATCGTAGTTACGTGGAAGGATTAAATAAAGCAGAGAAGATGATGGAAGAAGCGAGAAAAACAAATCAATTTGATTTAATTAAGCATTGGGAAAGAGAAGCGGCTTTTCATGGATCAGGTCATTACTTACACACGATATTTTGGAATAACATGAAAAAAGATGGTGGTGGAAGTCCGAGAGGGGCTTTTTCACAACAAATTGAGCAAGATTTCGGAAGTTTTTTACGTTTTCAAAAACATTTCACAGAAGCAGCTTCTAAAGTAGAAGGTTCAGGCTGGGCGATTCTCGTTTGGGTCCCCCGATCTGGAAGGTTAGAAATTTTGCAGAGTACACTTCATCAATTGTTTACACAATGGGATACGATACCGCTCCTTGTACTAGATGTATGGGAGCATGCGTATTATTTACAATACCAAAATCGAAAAGATGAATATATTAAAAACTGGTGGAATGTTGTAAATTGGCCTGATGTAGAAAAAAGATTTGAAACTGCGAAACAAATTGAATGGACACCATATTAGACGCAAATTCCCTGCGTCTTTTTTAATGGAAGCAGCAGGAAGATTTCGTTCATATTTTAAAAGGCCAAGCATACACTTGTACAAAAAGTGCCAAAAGGACGTGGGGGAAATATGAGACGAATTTGTGTAATCATTACGCTTCTTATTATGTACGCAAGCGTTATGCCGATTCCTACATATGCAAAGATGAACAGCAATGTCAGTGCTCGAAATGCTGTATTAATGGAGCAAGGTTCTGGTCGTGTATTATATGGAAAAGCAGAACATGAGCCACAAAAAATTGCTAGTATAACAAAAATTATGACAGCCTTGTTAGCTGCTGAATCAGGAAAAATGAAAGAAATGGTAGCAGTTAGTAATGAAGCAGTCAGGGTGGAAGGATCGGCAATTTATTTAAAGCCTGGACAGAAAGTGAAGCTAGAGGATTTAGTATACGGCCTTATGCTTAGATCAGGTAATGACGCAGCGCAAGTAATTGCTGAAAATGTAGGAGGGAGTATAGAGGGGTTCGTATATTTAATGAATGAAAAGGCGAAACAAATTGGAATGAAAGATACTCACTTCTCAAATCCTCATGGTTTGGATGGAGATGGATCACATTACTCTTCGGCCTATGATATGGCACTATTAACGAAATATGCAATGGGGAACGAGACCTTTAAGGGGATTTTTGGCACAAAAACGTATAAATCAGATTCATGGGATTATCCGTGGAAAAATAAACATAAGCTTGTGACATCCTATTATGAATTTGCAACAGGGGGAAAGACAGGTTTTACGAAGAAAGCAGGACGGACGCTTGTCACAACAGCTTCAAAAGATGGACTAGATTTAATTGTCGTAACTTTGAGTGCTTCTAGTGACTGGGATGATCATATGAATTTGTTTGATAAAGGATTTGAACGCTATAAGCAAGCGAAAGTTTTAGGACAAGGAGCACTCGCTGAAATAAATGAAAAGAAATATGCCAATCATGTTTATACGAAAAATAGTTTTTCTGTCCCTTTAACGGAAGAGGAAAGAAAGAGCGTGTTATTGAAAGTTGAGCTCGATAAAAGTGCAAAACTTACTGATGGAGTAAAGATTGGGAAGACAGAAATTTATGTAGGAAACGAGAAAGTTGGAGAACGAAATTTGTTTTACAGTAAACGAAAGTTAGTAGCTACAACGGGAATGTACTGGAATAATGTGAAAGAAATTTTTTCTCACATGATAGGTGTTGGGATAGATGGTTAATCTCGTATGGGCAGCGATGGCGGTCATAGGGATTGTATATGCCATGATAAATGGAACGATGGAAGAAGTAACTAAAGCTGTATTTGAAGGGTCAAAAGACGCGGTAACAATATGTATAGGACTTATTAGTGTTTTAGTATTTTGGCTTGGTTTAATGAAAATTGCAGAGGAAGCCGGGTTGTTAAAGAAGTTAGTTACACTTTTTATGCCGATAGTAAAAAGATTGTTTCCAGAAATACCGAAGGATCATCCGTCAATGGGATTTATTCTATCGAATATGATGGCGAACTTTTTTGGGTTAGGTAATGCAGCAACCCCTCTTGGTATTAAAGCGATGGAACAACTGAAAGAGTTAAATGGAGGGAAGGATTCGGCCAGTCGCTCTATGGTGACGTTTCTAGCATTAAATACATCAGCTATCACATTAATTCCTACGACCGTCATTTCAATTCGAATGACTTATGAATCAGCGAATCCTACTGAAATTGTTGGGGTAACATTCATTGCACAAGTACTCTCTATGATTGGAGCAATCTGGATTGACCGCTATTTTTACCGAAGAAGGAGTAGAAAGGGGCGGAAAAAATGAGTATTGTAAATACCATTTCATTATGGGTAATCCCTTGTGTAATCGGTTTTATCCTTTTGTATGGCACGATAAAGAAAGTGCCGACGTATGAATCGTTCGTTGAGGGCGGAAAAGAAGGGATTCAAATTGCGGTTTCCATTTTGCCGTTTATGGTTGGAATGCTTGTATCTATTTCTATTTTCCGGGCATCAGGTGCTTTAGATGCGATGATATCGGTAATGAAGCCGATGTTAGACTTTATTCATGTACCAGCCGAAATCGTTCCACTTGCACTTATACGTCCGATTTCGGGATCTGCTGGTTTAAGTATTACGACCGACTTAATCGCTACATATGGGCCAGACTCGTTTATTGGTAGGTTAGCTTCAACGATGCAAGGTAGCACAGATACGACTTTTTATATATTAACAGTATACTTTGGGGCTGTCGGTATTAGAAAAATGGGAGATGCATTAAAGGTAGGACTTTTTGCAGATTTAATCGGGATTATTTGTTCAATTGTATTTGTTTCTCTATTGTTTCGGTAATGCTATTCATTTTTTGCGCTATTTAGCTTATAATACGTATACGACCACTATTAAGGTGTAGCTTAATGGTGGTTTTTTTATGCAGTGTTTTTGACAAAATGATGAACTTTTATTGTGAGGAATATGAAAAATATGGACAATAATAAAGGGTAAAAACATGATTTGACCTTTATATGTTTATTATCATCGCTATGTTGTTTAAGTGAGATGGAGCAAATAGCCGTAAAGCGTATGCGGTTGCCAAGTCTTTCTAATGTAAGGTAAGATAAATTCGAGGTGAAAAAAAGAAATGGAACGATTACAAAAAGTGATTGCGCAAGCAGGTATTGCATCGAGAAGAAAGGCTGAGGAATTAATTCAGCAAGGGAAAGTGAAAGTTAACGGGAAAATAGTGAAGGAGTTAGGAACAAAAGTAACTCCTCAAGATAAAGTAGAAGTAAATAACATCCCTCTTGAAAAAGAAGAACCTGTTTATTTTTTACTATATAAACCAACTGGTGTAATTTCAAGTGTATCAGATGATAAAGGAAGAAATGTTGTAACAGACTTTTTCCCTGAAATTAGACAACGTTTATTCCCAATCGGACGTTTAGATTATGATACGTCTGGCGTATTATTGATGACAAATGATGGGGAATTTGCAAATGTATTAATGCATCCGAGATATAAAGTTGAAAAAACGTATGTTGCAAAAATTAAAGGGCCGTTAACAGGTGAGAAAATTCGCATGTTAGAACGAGGTGTTGCATTAGAAGATGGGAAAACAGCACCAGCACAAGTGAAAATTATTTCTTGGGACAAGCGTAAAGAGATGGCGATTGTACAATTAACGATTCATGAAGGACGTAACCGTCAAGTACGTCGCATGTTTGAAGCGTTAGATTGTAAAGTAATGAAATTAAAACGTGAACGATATGCCTTTTTAGAAGTGGGTAGCTTGCGCCCTGGTGATGCAAGAGAATTGACACCACATGAGGTGAAACAATTACGTGCGTTGGCTTCTACAAAGCCTCGCTAATCTATAGTGTGAAACTTTCACCAGTGGAATGCTCCGCTGGTGATTTATTAAAAAATACATATATTCATCACTCGTCGAAGAGAGGGGAGACAATATGAGAAAAAATCGCTTATTATTTCGTGTTATCATTTTGCTCATTTTAAGCGGTGCGGTAGGGTTTACGCTATATCAAGGTTTTTTTACTGATAAAGAGAAAATGCAAATTGGAAAAGAAGCACCTAACTTTGTTGTAACGGATATAGAAGGCAAGAAAATTGAATTAAAAGATCTAAAAGGAAAAGGTGTATTTTTAAATTTTTGGGGAACTTGGTGTAAACCTTGTGAAAAAGAAATGCCTTATATGAATGAGTTATATCCGAAATATAAAGAAAAAGGCGTTGAAATTATTGCCTTAGATGCAGATGAAACAGATATCGCTGTGAAGAACTTTGTGAAACAATATGATTTGAAATTCCCAGTTGCAATTGATAAAGGAACAAAAATCATAGGCACATATGGGGTAGGACCATTACCAACAACCTTTTTAATTGATAAAGAAGGCAAAGTAGTAGAGCAAATTATAGGTGAGCAAACGAAGGAACAATTGGAAGAGTACTTAAAGAAAATTACTCCATAATTAAGAAAGCCTTTACATAAGAGGTGCTTACGTATAGCGCCTTCGCTTTAAAAATTCTGAGTATTGCGGTAACTCTAAGCTGGAATATACAATAGTACATATAGATAAAAGGGCGGTGAGAGCTTTGAAAGAAATCAAGTGTGAATGTGGACATGTTAATCCGATAGGAACCATTTTTTGTGAAGCATGTGGGAAACCATTTGAAAGTAATGAAAATATGAAATTATTGGATATGAGATATGAGGGGAGTGCTCGGAGATCTCTCACACATACAAAAACGATAGTCGATAAGATTTGGAGCTTTTTCTCTTCTGTAAAAGTAGGTGTATGGTTAATCGTAATAACTTTAGCTGCATCGGCAATAGGAACTATCTTTCCCCAAGAAATGTACATAACTCCAGGAATTGAACCAGCTGAATATTATAAGACCGAGTATGGATTTTTAGGACAATTATACTATCAATTAGGATTTAATAATTTATATGGATCATGGTGGTACATGATTTTAATTGCTTCCATTGGTATTTCACTTGTTATATGTAGTTTAGATCGTGTCATTCCTCTTTATAAAGCTTTAAAAAAACAAGGGGTGAAAAGACACCCAAGTTTTTTAAAAAGACAGAGAGTGCACGGGACTGGTACGCCGCATGAAGGTGACTTAGAACGAGTTCAAATTAATTTAAAGAAACGTAATTATAATGTGAAAGTGGAAGACGGGAACGTTTTAGCGGAAAAGGGACGTTTTTCCCGTTGGGGTCCATATGTAAACCATATTGGTCTTATTATCTTTCTATTCGGTGCAATGCTACGTTTTTTACCGAGTATGTATGTAGATGAAGCACTTTGGCTACGTGACGGTGAAACGAAAGAAATACCAGGAACAGATGGTCAATACTATTTGAAAAACGAAAAGTTTATCAAGGAAGTTTATGATAAGAGTAAGGATAAAGAAGTTTTTGATGAAGCAATTGATCGTGTTGGTGATAAAATGATTGCGAAAAACTTCCAAACAAATGCTGTATTATATAAAGCGGTAGGAGAAAATATAGCGGGTCAAAAACCAAAATTAGAAAAGGTAAAAGAAGCTGAAATTCGAGTGAATGAGCCACTGAAATTTGATCAATTTGCTGTTTATCAAGTGGATTACAAAGAAAGTGAATTTAAAAGCATGTCTTTCCATTTGCAAAACAAAGAAAATAATCAAAAGTGGGGACCGATTAAAGTAGATTTAGCGAATCCTACAGAAAAATATGATTTAGGAAATGGGTATTCTCTAGAACTATTAAGCTATTTTCCTGATTTTTATTTTGATGAGAATGGAAGGCCGAATACGAAAACAAAATTACCGAATAATCCTGCATTCGTCTTTAAAATGTTTACCCCGGAAACACCAGATGGTGAAGTTAGTTTCGTCGGTATTCAGCAAAACATAGAGCCTGACGGGAATAATAAATATAAAATGTCATTTGCAGGTGTGGAAATGCAAAATGCAACAGCTCTTACAGTAAGAAAAGATTTGACGCTTTGGATTCTCGGTATTGGAGGATTTATATTTATGGTTGGTGTGATTCAAGGTATGTATTGGAACCATCGCCGTATTTGGATACAACGTGTTAATGATGAATGGTTGGTTGCAGGCCATACGAATAAAAATTGGTTCGGCTTAAAGAAAGATATTGAAAGAGTACTAGAAGGAACCGCGATTCCACAACCACACGATAAAATAAATGATAAAAAAACTAGTTAAGGTGGGGAAACGATATGGTACAAATAAGTAGTAATTTTCTGTTCGCCGCGTTCATCTTATATTTAATTGCAACTTTATTTTTTGGAGGAGCAATTAAAGAAAAAGGTCATAAATGGGCAAATGTAGGTATAACTATAGCAATTTTAGGATTTATTGCGCAAATAGTATATTTTGTTACAAGATGGATTGCATCAGGACATGCACCAGTTAGTAACTTTTTTGAATTTGGTACATTTTTCGGCATGATGCTTGTGGGAGCTTTTATCATTATGTACTTTGTATATCGTGTAAGTATTATTGGCTTATTTGCTTTACCGGTAGCTCTTTTATTAATCGCTTATGCAAGTATGTTCCCGAGAGAAATTTCGCCGCTTATCCCATCTTTAAAGAGTAATTGGCTACATATTCATGTAACGACAGCGGCAGCGGGACAAGCAATATTAGCAATTAGTTTTATTACAGGCGTAATGTATTTACTGAAAAATGTAGATCAATCAACAAGAAGTAAGCGTACATTTTGGTTAGAGACAGTAGTTTTCACACTTGTTTGTACAGTTGGATTTATTGGAATCACAACGGTATTTTCTAGTATGAAATACGAAGCGAAGTTTCAATGGGTTGATAAAAATGAACAACAAGTTGAGATGAAGTATAATCTCCCTGCTTTAGTTGGACCGCATGAAGGGAAGTTAATGACAGAAAATAAATTAGAACCGGCGGTGGAAGTCCCCGCGATTGTAAATGCGAAAAAATTAAATACTGTTATTTGGTCAGTGTTAGTCGGAACACTACTTTATATTGTATTAAGACTTGTTTTACGTAAGCGAGTGTCAGCGGCACTTCAGCCATTAGTAAAGAATACGAATAGTGATTTATTAGATGAAATTGGGTATCGTTCTATTGCTATAGGATTCCCAGTGTTTACATTAGGAGCATTAATCTTTGCAATGATTTGGGCTCAAATCGCTTGGACGCGCTTTTGGGGTTGGGATCCAAAAGAAGTTTGGGCGCTTATTACTTGGCTCTTTTATGCTGCGGTATTACATTTACGCTTATCTAAAGGATGGCATGGAGAAAAATCTGCCTGGCTTGCAGTAATTGGTTTTGCAATCATTATGTTTAACTTTATTGTAGTAAACTTAATTATCGCGGGTTTACATTCATATGCATAGAGAAATAAAATAGGAGAGTGTATGTCACTTTCCTATTTTATTTTTGTCAAATTTTCTTCTTTTTTGAGAAAAACATGACAAAGTAGCGGTTGATTCTGTAAAATGATGTCGAGGACCAAATATACTGTTCAAAAAAAATACATAGTTTTGGAAAAAAAATGAACAAACTTTATTATTCTTGTGAAGCATAATATGGGAAGTGGAACGTTAAGAAATGCTTAATTAAACGAGGATAGGTGCAACATTATATTGTAGAAGGGTAGGTGTAAACCGTTGTGGTAAAAATACGCAGCGGGTAGAAATGGAAAATGAATCAAGAATTTTAATTGTAGACGATGAGGATCGTATTCGTCGTTTATTAAAGATGTATTTAGAAAGAGAGCAATACACAATTGAAGAAGCGGATAATGGTGATACAGCTTTAGAAATGGCGTTACAAAATGATTATGATTTAATCCTATTGGATATTATGATGCCTGGTAAAGATGGTATCGAAGTGTGTAAAGGGATTCGTGAGAAGAAGGCGACGCCAATTATTATGCTGACAGCAAAAGGTGAGGAAGTAAATAGGGTACAAGGGTTTGAAGTTGGAACTGATGATTATATTGTAAAGCCGTTTAGCCCGCGTGAAGTAGTACTTCGTGTGAAAGCGGTATTACGCCGCGCTGTACCAACGACATTCTTTACACAAGATACAACGACGAAAGATGTTACTGTGTTCCCGCATTTAACAATTGATAATGATGCGCACCGCGTTACAGCGGATGGTAATGAAGTAAACTTAACACCGAAAGAATATGAATTACTATTATTCTTAGCGAAAGCCCCGGATAAAGTTTTTGACCGTGAGCAATTGTTAAAAGAAGTATGGCAATATGAGTTCTTCGGAGATTTACGTACAGTTGATACGCATGTAAAGCGTTTACGTGAAAAGTTAAGTAAACAATCACCAGATGCAGCGAAGATGATTGTTACCGTTTGGGGCGTTGGTTACAAGTTTGAGGTTGTGAACGACTGATGCTTTGGAGAAGTGTAGTAGGGAAGTTATGGATGACCATATTACTTCTCGTTTCGTTTGTTCTTGGATTTGTTGCTATTTTACTTTCACAGTTTTTTAGAACGTATTATGTTGATATGAGTCAAGCTAGACTTCAGAAAGTTGCAACAAGTGTCACGGAATTAATTGAAGAAGGTGCCGATGTAAAAACGATTGAGGATATTGCTTACAAATTTTCTGATCCACTTTCAAGGATTATCATTGTAGAAGATGGTAAGGAAATTTCTTCTTCGCCGAAACAAGAAGGATTAGTTACTCTTACAATAGATGATTTGAAAAATGATAAAGAATTAGCAGCTGTTTTTACAGATAAAAAGGATATTAAGAATAATATTAGAAAAGCTTCCAATAGTAGGAAGAATAAGAACACTGAAAATGATATTATGATCGTCGGTAAACCAGTACAGTCAAAAAATCAAAGTGCGGTGTTTGTATATGAATCATTGCAAGTTCCAATACAAGGTATGGAGAGAACGACTGATTTTATTTTCTTATCAGCCGGGATTGCGATTATTTTAACAACTTTCTTTGCGTTTTTCTTATCTACTCGAATTACGGCACCGCTTCGCAAAATGCGTGAGGTTGCATTTGAGGTAGCGCGCGGGAAATTTGATACGAAAGCCCCTATGGTGTCGCAGGACGAAATTGGTGAGCTTGCAACTGCTTTAAATCAAATGGGGAAACAGTTGAAGTTTAATATGAATGCCCTGCAGCAAGAAAAAGAGCAGTTAGCTAGCATTTTGAGTAGTATGGCAGATGGTGTTATTACGTTAAACCAAGAAGGTGAAGTCGTTGTTATCAACCCACCGGCAGAACACTTCTTACAAGTTTGGCAAGAAGAAAAAGAAGTGGAGTTAAGTAAAAAACTGCCTTCTGAACTTGTTGAACTATTCCATCTCGTTGTAGAAAGTGAGCAACAACAAGTTGTTGAAATTAATTTGCAAAAAGGTAACTACGTAGTTCTTATGACACCGCTTTACAATCAGACAAAAATTCGTGGAGCTGTAGCAGTATTGCGAGATATGACGGAGGAGCGTCGTCTGGAGAAAATGCGTCAAGACTTTATTGCAAATGTATCACATGAACTCCGTACACCGATGGTAATGCTTCAAGGATATAGTGAAGCAATTTTAGATGATATTGTGCAAACGAAAGAAGAAATTAATGAGTTTGTTCAAATTATTTATGATGAATCTGTTCGTTTAGGTAAACTTGTAAATGAGTTATTAGATTTAGCCCGTATGGAAAGTGGACATGTAGAGTTACATATAGGTGAAGTAGATATTCATCCATTTGTCGAAAAAATTGGCCGTAAATTCCAAGGGATTGCAAAGGATAAAGAAGTCCAATTAACAGTGGATTTCCAAAGTCCAATTGAACAATATCCGTTTGATGCAGACCGTATGGAACAGGTACTGACGAATTTAATTGATAATGCAATCCGTCATACAAATGCAGGTGGACATGTTACACTTGTAATTAATACGAAAAATAGTGGCCTTACTTTCGAAGTGCAAGATTCAGGTGCTGGTATTCCAGAAGAAGATATTCCGTTTTTGTTCGATCGATTCTATAAAGCTGATAAAGCAAGAACACGCGGGAAAAAAGTTGGAACAGGACTCGGGCTTGCGATTGCTAAAAATATTGTTCAAGGTCATGACGGAAAGATTTTTGTATCAAGTGTCGTTGGCGAAGGAACTATATTCTCTGTATATTTACCAAATCGTATAATTTAGATGTATAAGTTTTTTAAAGTTGATCATGAATAAAAGCTTTACTGTTTTTTTATTTTTTTGTAAGTGCAATTAAATAAAGAGTGGTAAAGTTTTTTTCTTTAATAATCAGAATGAAAATAAAAAGAGAGGTGCCATAATGAAATGAAACTTTATACAAAAACAGGTGATAAAGGGGAAACGAGTGTCATAGGTGGCCGAGTGGATAAAGATCATATACGTGTAGAAGCTTATGGCACAATTGATGAGGCGAATTCTCATATCGGATATGCCATGTCTAAATTACAAGAGGAATGTTTTCGTAATATCTATAACGAACTTGAAAATATTCAACATGAACTATTTGATTGTGGAGGAGATTTAGCAATAGTAGAGAAGAAAATCCCTTATAAAGTAACGATAGAGATGGTCGAGTATTTAGAGAGACGAATTGATTCGTATACAGAAGAAGCGCCGCCGTTAGAGCGTTTTATTTTACCAGGTGGTAGCGAGGTATCGGCTGCACTACACATTGCACGTACAGTTATAAGAAGAGCAGAACGTTGTATAGTGTCATTGCAAAAAGAAGGAGAAACCAATGAAATTGTTCTAAAGTATGTAAATAGGTTATCTGATTATTTATTTGCGCTTGCTAGAGTAATAAATGCACGTTTACAAGTGAAAGATGTGGAATATAACCGCAGTGCACTTGTTTTTCGTAATAAAGAAGAGAAGGAAGTGGAGTAATTCACTTTCTTTTTTTGTATACTTTTTTCTATAATATCCCACAATAGAGAAGGTATGACGGTTATTAGAAAACGGAGGATGTATATGAAAGCGTTAAAATGTGGCATGGTGATATTGAGTGTATTATTTTTATCTCAATTACATGTTTACGCTGAAGGAAATCAGTGGATATGGCCTGTTGATGGGCAGATAAGTGATTATTTTGGAACAAGACATGGGAAACACTATGGTATTGATATAGCTGCGCCTATTGGAACGCCTGTTGCAGCTATTCAAAATGGTAAGGTGACAAAGTCTTATTTTTCAAGTAGTTATGGAAATGTTGTGTTTATTAAACATGGAGAATATGAGGCTGTTTATGCGCATTTAAATAAGAGGTATGTAGTTCAAGGGGATAACATTTCAAAAGGAGAGCTAATTGGAGAGGTAGGGAATACAGGAGAATCACGAGGAGCGCATTTACATTTAGAAATGCATCAAGGGAGATGGACGATGGAGAAAAGGAATGCGATGAATCCGTTGCTTGTTTTAAATGAACAAAAAAATCAAGTTGTGTCATCATCACTATATGTTGTACAAAAAGGTGATACTTTAGTTGGTATTGCTCGGAAATTTAGTATGACAGTTGAGGAAATTAAAGTGAGGAATGGATTGCGACAAGAGCAAATCTATCCGAACCAACAACTATATGTCAAGTAAGGATAGCGTCCCAAAAGCATAACTTTTGAATAGATTTATTTTCTTCTTATTTAAGATTGCGATAGTAAATAAAATTATATCGACTTAACAACAAAATGCGACAATAAGAGCAACCTATTCCTAACGAAAAACCGTCCCAAAAGATCTTTTGGGACGGCTTCTTTTACCAAAAAATAAAGACACATATAAATCCAGAAATAGCTAAGTAGCTATATAAGTAAAAGACTTTTGTTCTTGTTTTTTCTTTTGTCCGAAATAGTACGATAGTTGGTTCGATTAGACCAATTGTAAGACAAAGTAAACCAAGAAGCATAAAGCCAATTGAAAGAGAATACAGGGCGATTTGTGGTGCTTGAAATGGAATCATCCATTTTAATAAAAATGCAATAAGTGCAGTGTAACAAATGCTACCGATGTATTTATTCAATGGTGTATCAGAACGGAAACCAGGAAGTTTCTTGGAAAAAGGACGGGAAACAACTTCCGTTTGTAAAGATGTATGTTCTTCAATTATTTTTTGAGCTTCTTTTCCTTTTTGGAAAAGGGATAAAATCCAGTTTCGCTCACCTTGGAAAATAAATTGAGAAGTTGTTAAATAGTGATCAACTTTTACCTTGTTCCAACTCTTCCATGGATGACGCTCACACAATTTTAATTTACTTTCTGTTTTTTTATCATACTGATAAATACTTATGCCATCTTGGTCAAAAGTAGCATAGTATGTCTCTCTTGAGAATGTGCCTAGATCAATTGGACAGTAGAAAAGTAATTCCTTTTTCAAATAAAAGTATTCTTTTCTTAAGTTCTTTTTCATTGCTTCTCGAATAGAGTGTCTTTTATCTTTCTTCATGACATTTCCTCCATAACTCAGAAAATGTTCTTATCTTAACAATTCAACATCTTATCACTTTTGACGACATATGACTAGGGGATTCATAAGAGAAATACCGAATTATAAAAAATATGGGTTGTATTGTAAAATATATTTATTTCGATTTGGTTACTCAAAATAGATAACTTATTTTTTGTAAGTTACACTTTTTTAGTTCACAATACGATAATGATGTTGTATAATGAAGTGGAAAATAGAATATCGGTCTATCTTCGGGGCAGGGTGAAAATCCCGACCGGCGGTGATGAACAGTTAATAATGTCGTTCTAAGCCCGCGAGCCGTTAAGGCAGGATTTGGTGTGATTCCAAAGCCGACAGTATAGTCTGGATGGGAGAAGATGGAGGTTCAAGCGTTCAAAAAAGATAAGTATTTGAACGTCTGTTTGATGTGCCTTAAAATTCTCCCTTTGTGTAAATCACAAAGGGTTTTTTCGTTCTATGAAAAAATAGGCATAGCAGAACCTTTCCACTTTCCATGAGAAGATCGATGGAAAAGGAGAGAAAGATGAAACAAAAAAACAGTGTAGTGCAGATGGTGAGTGTAGCGATGCTAAGTAGTATTGCGTATTTACTAATGATGTTGGATTTTCCATTCCCAGGGCTTCCGCCATTTTTAAAAATTGATTTTAGTGATGTGCCAGCTTTAATTGCAGCGATAATTTTTAGTCCAATTGCAGGTGTAATTGTAGAAGCGATAAAAAATATTTTGCATTACGGAATTCAAGGAAGTTTAACGGGAGTACCGGTAGGAGAAGTAGCAAACTTTATAGCCGGATGTTTATTTATTGGTCCAGCAGCATTCTTATTCCGAAAGTATCGCACAGTAAAAAGTTTAACGACAGGATTAATGCTAGGCACAATTACTATGACAGTTATTATGAGTGTGTTAAACTACTTTATTATTTTACCAGCGTACACTTGGTTTTTAAATTCACCAGCTATGTCTAGTGATATTATGCGACAAACTATTGTAACGGCGATATTACCGTTTAATGTAATTAAAGGAATCGTTGTAACAATTGTATTTGTAGCATTATTTTCACGCTTGAAAGTATGGGTATTTGCAAAAATGAAAAATGCTTAAAAATATTAAACCATTGGCAGTGTAACTGCTAATGGTTTTTTTGTCAGTGAGAATGAAAAAGAGAGCAAAAAATCCCCCTCATACTTATGAGGGGGATTTTTTGAAGTTAATAAAAGACTATTCGAATTTTAAAGAGTCGCCATCAAATGATTCGTCAGCAACTTTAATTGAGTCAGTTGGACAACCTTCGAATGCATCCATCATATCTTCAATTAATACATCTGGAATTTCAACGATCCCTTGGTTATCGTCTAATGTTACAAATGCAATGCCTTCATCATCATAGTCATAAATGTCTGGTGCAGCAGCACCACAAGCACCGCATGCGATACAAGTATCTTTGTCAACGATTGTATATTTTGCCATATTTTTTCCCTCCTGATAATATGTATGTGAAAAGTTCGCCAAAAAATTATAATCTTATTGTAAAACGGTTTTTAAAACTTTTCAACATAAAATTATAATGATAATGCTTATCAATTAGAGTGTCAACTTATTTTTGAATTATTTCATAAGATTTTCAAAATACTTAAATGTTATTTCGTTTGATACAATAGAATATATACAAGCATGTAGTGTGAATATGATAAGTTAAATTAAATGGATAGCAGTTAATGTGCAATCGTATTGAAAAAGGAATGAAGCTAGACGGAGAGGTGGAAGCGGTAATGCAGCTACAATATACTTTATTATATTGTTTAAAACAATTGAATGGTGAAAGAACCGTTTCTTCGATTTATTATTTATTAAAAGGAAAGAGATCGTCGCAAACATTACAAGATGGGAATATGTTTCAAATTTCTTTTTTGTTAGGGATTTATAAATCATTAAATAGAGCTGATTATGATAAAGAAGTTGCAAAGTTGTTACAAACGGATTTAGTTCAAGGTATACATGATAATACATATGTGTTAACGACTGCTGGTAACATGCAATTAAACAAATGGGAAGGTGACTTTGCCTTTCCGACGTATTTAAATGGTTTACACTATGGTGAAATAGGTGAAATGTTTTGGAAGAGATTATCATTGATCGTTCAAACCATTTCGAATTTACAACAGGCGAATACGAAATTTATTCCAATTCAACAGGATACAGAAATAATGATGTGGGTGAAACGTTTTCTCACTGGAATACCATATATGAGAAGTGAATTGGCTAAAAGATTATGGAAGGAAATGCATACTCTTTTACAAAAAAATAATCCAGTAGAGGCGACAATCGTAACATATCGGTTAACTGGGTATGGACGTATTGGGTGTACTTTACAACAATTAGCGGAAATTACGAGACAAGATATATTTCGAGTTTATTTTTTATTTTGGGGTACAATTCATTCCATTATTCAAGAAGTTCGCAATAAAGAAAATGAGTTTCCATTATTAGCTGAAATTATATCTTATCCAAATGAGAAAGCTGATTTATTTAGCCTATCAACGAAAAAAACATATAATCTTTGGAGACAAGGACGCTCTTTAGAAGAAATAGCAACAATTCGGAACTTGAAGGTTGCCACGATAGAAGACCATTTTGTAGAAATTGCTTTACGAGAAAAAGAATTTTCTATTGAGATGTTTATGGAAAAAGAAAAAATAGAAACAGTAACAAAAGTAATTGAAGCATTACAAACACGTAAATTGCGTGTGTTGAAGCAAGCGGTTGGAGAGGAAATCTCTTATTTTGAAGTTCGTCTTGTATTGGCGCGGATGGAGGGTATAAATGAAGCTTGAGGAATATTTATATAAGTGGTTTGGATATTCTGAATTTCGTCCGGGGCAAAAAGGAGTTATTACGGACTTATTGGAAGGAAAAGATGTTGTAGCAATGCTTCCGACTGGAAGGGGAAAGTCAATTTGTTATCAACTTCCAGGGCTTCTGCAAGAGGGGACGGTGCTTGTTGTATCACCATTATTATCTTTAATGGAAGACCAAGTTACGCAATTGAAGTATGTCGTGAAAAATCGAGTTATTGCATTGAATAGTTTTCGGACGTTAATTGAAAAAAGAGAAGCAATGAAAAAGCTATCTTTTTATAAATTTGTTTTTGTATCACCAGAGATGTTGCAGTCGGAACTTCTAATAAGAGAATTGAAAAAAATTCATATTTCATTATTTGTAGTAGATGAAGCGCATTGTATTTCACAATGGGGATATGATTTCCGACCAGACTACAAAAAATTGGATAAAGTAATTGAGAGTATCGGATCTCCGACAGTACTAGCATTAACAGCAACTGCGACAAAGGATGTACTGCGAGATATAGCGGAAAGTTTAAAGCTAAAAAATATCGCTGAGCATGTGTACTCAATTGATCGTCCAAATATTGCGATGGAAGTGCAATTTGTGGAAACAATAGAAGAAAAAAAAGAGGCGCTTTTTGAGCATGTAATGTATTTGCAAGGGCCTGGTATTGTTTATTGTTCAAGTAGGGCCTGGACAGAGCGTTTAACCGAGTATTTAAGAGGAAAAGGAATTACAGGTGTAGCTTTTTATCATGGTGGTATGGAACATGAAGAGCGTATGTTAATTCAACAACAGTTTATGAATGACCAGTTGCAAATTGTAATATGTACAAGTGCTTTTGGGATGGGGGTAAATAAGGCGAATACAAGATATATTATTCATTTTCAATATCCGACAAATGTAGCTTCCTATTTACAAGAAATTGGAAGAGCGGGCAGAGATGGAGAATTGAGTATAGCCGTTTTATTATGTAGTCCATTGGATCACGATTTGCCACTTTCAATTATTGAAGATGAATTACCAAGTAAATCGCAAATACAATTTTTATTTTCGTTACTACAAGAAAGAATGTTTCAAACGAAAGTATTACCATTAGAAGATGTAGAAGGAATTTGTTATAATGCAGCAAGATTTAATGAACAATATTGGCGTTTTATCCGTTATCATCTCGAACATCTTGGAATCATACAACAGCGAAATCTTATGCTAGAGAGCTTGTCAGATGAAATAATGCACAGATTAATAGCGGAAGTGGAAGTGAGACTGCGTAATAAATATAGTGAGCTAGAAAATATGAAGTCATGGATACAAGTTCAAGGATGTAGACGTGAATATTTATTACAACAATTCGGTTATAGAAAGGAAAAAGAGATAGAAAACTGTTGTGATTACTGTGGTATTACAAAAACGGATTATAAAAAAAGACGAGCGCAACAGTCAGTTTTCGACTATAATTGGGAAACGGAGTTACAAAAGCTTTTCGGCCTAGGGAAGATGGAGGAATGATGAACATTCAAAGGCATAATGTTGAAGATATGAGTCCGAGAGAAATAAGACTGAATCTCTACATAACACAACTAATCATTATTGGTATCGGTTGTTTACTAGCATATATATTATTTCAAGATAAAAGAGAAGTTTATAGTTTATGGAAATGGGAACCGGTTTCTATACTTGTAATAGGTGGCTTGTTGGCGATTTGTATTGTGTTATTAGATTATGTTGCAATGCGAGTGTTTCCAGAATCTTGGTTTGATGATGGTGGCATTAACGATAGAATGTTTCAAGGGATTTCTGTTATGCATTTACTCGTTATCACGTTTATTATTGGGTTTGCGGAAGAGTTTTTATTTAGAGGTGTAGTGCAGACTCATTTCGGAATTGTAATAGCGAGTTTAATTTTTGCTGTGTTACATATTCGATATATAACGAAGCCTTTTTTGTTTTGTTTCGTCTGCTTTATTAGTTTTGTTTTTGGCTATGTATTCGAGTGGACCGGAAATTTATTTATAACAATCTTTGCACACTTTCTTGTTGATTTTATAATGGGGCTCCAATTAAGAAAATAAATGGAAGGTGGTGGTGAACAACGTGAGAAAACGAATTCCTGATTTTGAAGAGGAGTTAGAAGTTGAGCGAGTGGAAGAAGATGAAGGTTTACCGCCGCGTAGTGAAATTCATAGAAATAAAGAGAAAAAACCAAAGTTTAAAATGAATCACATTTTCGTCCGAGTGTTAACATTTTTATTCATATTGTTACCTATTAGTATCCTATGGTATACGGATAAGTATATACAGGTAAAAAGTGATAGTAATAATGCTGAGAAAAGTGCGTTTGAAGTGATTTTTTTTGATTCAGCTAAGACTGAATCAAAGAAGCAGTCTGAGAAAGTAGCAACTCATGTTGTGAAAGATGGAGAAACTTTAGAAAGTATAGCGAAGCAATATTTCTCGGATGAAAATGGGATAGAAATAATAAAAAAGTATAATGATTTACAAGAAGACGAAGTGAAAGTAGGACAAGAATTGAAAATTCCTATAGAAGATAAGTCCACGAAGTATGAGAGCTAGCTAAATGAGTGATATAGCTGCACATAAAATTAAGGACTATACTTTACGAGGAGGGAGAGTAAAAAATATATGTCATGGATTATATTATTATGTACTCTCATATGCATTGGTTTTGTATGTCTTCTTGGAATGTATAAAGAAGCGATGCGTAATACAGTGTTGGAACATACTTTAGTATTCGAAGAATTTCCGGAAAGTTTTCAAAAAGTTAATGTTTTTTTTATTTCGGATATTCATAGAAGGGTCATTTCTAGCGCGCTAATTGAACGAGTAAAAGGAAAAGCAGATATCGTAATTATTGGCGGCGATTTAGCTGAAAAAGGAGTACCTTTATCACAAATCTCTTTAAATATTCAAAAATTAAGAGAAATAGCCCCTGTATATTTTGTATGGGGAAATAATGATTATGAAATTGAATATCACGAATTAGATGCTTTATTAATAGAAAATAATGTGAAGGTATTAGATAATACAAGATTTGTATTTGAGTCTGAATTAGGAGAGAAAATTTGCTTACTCGGTATCGATGATGTTGGATTAGAACGAGATCGTTTAGATTTAGCATTGTCTGATTGTAAAGAAGAAGGTTTTCGCATTTTAATTAGTCACAACCCAGATATAATAAAGAAAATGTCTGGTAACGAACAAATTTCGCTCGTATTAAGTGGACATACACATGGAGGTCAGATTCGGTTGTTTCCATCTGAAAAGTATTTAAAGGGTGGCGTATATAAGTATTCTAATACGACTCTCTTTGTTAGTAATGGGTATGGAACAACATTATTCCCTCTTCGTTTTCGGGCACCTTCCCAAACACATATCATTACGTTATGCGGAGGGAAATAATGCCGACTTTAAATGGGAAATATAATATAAAAGCTGTTTCGAATATACTCGGAATTCAACCGAGTACACTTCGCGCATGGGAAAGACGCTATCATATTATTGCCCCAAAGAGAAATCGTGCGGGGCATCGTTTATATACCGAAGAGCATATTCATATTTTGAAATGGTTAATGAATAAAGTTTCTGAGGGGATGATGATTGGACAAGCAGTTCAGTTATTGGAAGGGAATCGGTTGCAGAAAAATGTTCAAAAAGAAAGAATTACAGATATAGAAGTTGTTTTAGTGGACGATATACTACAAGCTTTGTTAAAATTTGATGAAATTACAACTTCTGCATTATTAAACGAGGTTTTTAGTATATATTCAACGGAAAAGGTTGTTACAAGCATCATTCTTCAAGTGGCAAACAAGTTGTTAACTTTAAAAAATAATAATGAGATTACAATGTCACAATTCAAATATGTTGTATCATTCTTACAAACACGTCTAGGAATGATCTATCATAATGCGTCAGTGTATTCTTCCGTTAACAAAGTTTTCGTTTTAGAAAATAATATACTAAAAGGATTTATTTTCGCGACGTATTTACGACTAAAAGGATATCAAGCAATGTATATGGGGACAAGTTTAGATGAAGAAGGTATTTTACTAGCTATTGAACAATTACAACCTAAATATTTGTTTATATCTTTTGATGATGAACGAGAACTTGAAGAGGCAGTAAAATTTATTGACTTGTTGCAAGAAAAAAATGAAAACCTCTCTGGTGGTTTTATAGGAAGAAAAGGTATTGGAGATCAATTAAATCTTCAAAATATCCTAATTGGTAACACGAAAGAAGAATGGGATGGATGGTTAAAAATATCAGAATAGTCGTTCGAAAAGAACCATCTATTTTCTATTTCATATAATAAAAATTAGATGCAATGGTTACGTAGGGAGGGTATGAGATGAGACTGGAACGTTTAAATTATAATAAGATCAAAATTTTCCTAACATTTGATGATTTATCTGAACGAGGATTAACGAAAGAAGATTTGTGGAGAAATGCACCGAAAGTACAGCAACTATTCCGTGATATGATGCAAGAAGCGAATAAAGAATTAGGGTTTGAAGCGGATGGACCGATTGCTGTTGAAGTATTTTCTCTACAGGCTCAAGGTATGGTTGTAATTGTAACAAAAGAAAATCACGAAGTAGATACAGAAGATGAGTTCCGTGACGAGTTTATTGAAATGCAAGTGACTCTTGATGAAAGTGAACATATACTTTACGAGTTTGCTACATTAGATGATGTAATCAATTTGTCAAATCGCTTATATAGCCTTGGTGTAACTGATGGGAAGCTGTATACGTGGGATGATCGTTTTTATCTTTGGATAGAAGAAGAAGAGCAATTTCAATTATTGAAGGCGGATTTTATAGCTATTTTAGCGGAGTACGGTAATCCGTCAACAGCAACAATTTACCGCATAATGGAATATGGTAAAGAATTAATGGATTCTCAAGCAATTGAACAAATATACAATTACTTTGTGAAAAAACAAAACCTCAGCTAATGTAACGTAGCTTGAGGTTTTATTTTTATTCAGCTGAAGATTGGAAAATCTAAAATCTACAAAACGAAGTGTAGGTAACAAGACTAGCCGACCTATATTTAAAAATTAAATCAGTAGTTCTTGATGAAATAATTGTTTTATCAAATGTATTTTGATGAAAATAAAAAATATTTAAATATTTAAGTATTTTACTTTTCTAAAAGCAATAAAAGGACTATAATAATAGTGAAAACGCTTGCAATGCAAAATAGTTTGTATATATTTGTTAGCGTTTTCTATTGCATTCCAAATTTAACGGTGTATACTAGGCAATGAAGGTTTACTAAACAAGTGAAATTACAGGGGGTTTACTTACTATGGTAGCCGAAAAGGGAACTCAAATGAAAACACAACAACAAGGGGAACAACATTTTGAATTGTTAAATTCAACACAAATTGTAATTAATGAAGCATTAGAAAAATTGGGTTATCCAAACGAAGTATATGAATTATTGAAAGAACCAATTCGTATGATGACAGTGAAAATTCCAGTTCGTATGGATGACGGGACTGTTAAAATATTTACAGGATATCGTGCACAACATAATGATGCTGTTGGTCCAACGAAAGGTGGAATTCGCTTCCATCCAAACGTAACAGAAAATGAAGTGAAAGCACTTTCTATTTGGATGAGTTTAAAATGTGGTATTGTTGATTTACCATATGGTGGAGGTAAAGGTGGAATCATTTGTGACCCACGTGAGATGTCTTTCCGTGAATTAGAAAGATTAAGCCGCGGTTATGTACGAGCAATTAGCCAAATTGTTGGTCCGACAAAAGATATTCCAGCTCCAGATGTATTTACAAACTCACAAATTATGGCATGGATGATGGATGAGTATAGCCGTATTGATGAATTTAATTCACCAGGATTTATTACAGGTAAACCACTTGTATTAGGTGGATCACACGGACGTGAAACAGCGACTGCAAAAGGTGTAACAATTTGTATTCGTGAAGCTGCGAAAAAACGTGACATTGATATTAAAGGTGCACGCGTTGTTGTTCAAGGATTTGGTAATGCGGGTAGCTTCTTAGCTAAATTTATGCATGATGCAGGCGCGAAAGTAATTGCAATTTCAGATGCTTACGGTGCACTACATGATCCGAATGGATTAGATATTGACTACTTACTAGATCGTCGCGATAGCTTCGGTACTGTAACAAAACTATTTAATAATACAATTTCAAATACAGAACTGTTAGAACTTGATTGCGACATTTTAGTTCCTGCTGCAATTGAGAACCAAATTACAGAAGAAAATGCTGATAAGATTAAAGCGAAAATTGTGGTTGAAGCTGCAAATGGTCCAACTACATTAGAAGCAACAAAAATCTTAACAGATCGTGGTATCTTACTTGTTCCAGACGTATTAGCAAGTGCTGGTGGCGTTACGGTATCTTACTTTGAGTGGGTACAAAATAACCAAGGTTACTACTGGACTGAGGAAGAAGTAGAACAACGTTTAGAAAAAGTAATGGTAAAATCATTCGATTCAATTTATGAAACATCACAAGTTCGTAAAGTGAACATGCGCTTAGCTGCATACATGATTGGTGTTCGTAAAATGGCTGAGGCTAGTCGCTTCAGAGGTTGGGTATAATATATAATGTTTTGAGAAAACGTGATTTCCTTTCGAGGGAATCGCGTTTTTTTGTTGAAGTATTAAATGAGGTGTTGTATATGGGGAATGAAATAATGGAACGAGTAGACCAATTAGAAGAAAAGGTTAAGGTGTTAGAGGGTGAACTTGCAAGAGCTAAGAGAGCCCGAAAAACAAGTGTCGTTCGGGTGCTCGGCGAAGGATTATTGTTTTTAATATTTGGTGCAGTTGTAGTTGGACCAATTATCGCGTTTATATTCACAATTATTACTTGGTTTGGTGAAAAATAGAATAAAAAATAAAAAAGAACACTTGTTCTGCACGAACAAACGTGCTATACTTTCCTTAGATAAGCAAAACGGAAATGATTTTAAGGAGAGATAAATGATGAAAATGACAGTAGACCAAAGATTTATGATGCCAGCAGATGTTGTGGAACGAGTGGAAGTTTTACGAAATAATCATAGTAAGCGTGGATCATTATTACAATCAGTAAATAAGTTTTTCGGTTTAGATACGAAAGAAGATTGTGTTTGGTTTTACGGTTTTTACGGAGTGGCTGTAAGTATTGTATTATTTATGGTATTCACATCAAATATTTTTGATTTTCTCTTCGCATAAGAAATATGCCATAAGGACATTGCCACCGAATACATATATAAGGAAGTAAGGTGATTTTTTAGAGCGGGAGTTGGTAGTAATGGCGATGTTCCCTATAGAGCGTAACTATATTGGGTATGGAAATTCACGACCAGGAATTCCTCTTTCAAAAGTAAGATTTATTGTAAGTCATGACACGGGGAACCCTGGTAGCAATGCGATAGGAAATCGGGATTACTTTAATGAAATACAACCGAAAGCTTCAGCGCATACATTTATTGATGATAAAACAATATTAGAAATTGTCCCTATAAATGAAGTTGCGTACCATGTTCGATACAATGTGCCAACGGATAATGAGTTATTCGGTTATGATGCGAATAAGGCTGCAATTGGGGTTGAACTTTGCTATGGTGGCGACGTAAACTTTTGGGAGGCGTATACTCGTTTTACGTGGTATCACGCTTATTTATGTCAAAATTTCGGTTTAAATCCTAAAAAGGCTATTGTGTCACACAAAACGTTGGATCCTACTCGGAAAATCGATCCTGAAAATGTATTAGGGCAACAAGGAATTAAATTTCAGCAGTTTTTAGCAGATGTCTATCGGATGTATGTTTCGTTTAGATGACAAATATATGAAAAATGAATACAATAAAGATAGATGCCTACTGCTGTAAGTAGGTTTTTTCTTGTTTATATAAATAGAGCAGAGGTAGAAGACTAGGAGTGAACTAAGTATGCAAAAAGAAACAGTTATTATTATCGGAGGCGGTCCATGCGGATTAGCAGCGGCGATTTCGTTGCAAAAAGTGGGGTT
Source organism: Bacillus sp. NP247 (assembly GCF_018966865.1). NCBI lineage: Bacteria > Bacillati > Bacillota > Bacilli > Caryophanales > Bacillaceae > Bacillus > Bacillus sp. NP247. Next base: position 4,135,809 of record NZ_CP076653.1, read on the forward strand.
AAATCCGTTAGTAATCGAAAAAGGAAACATTGTAAATGCAATTTATAATTATCCAACTCATCAAACATTTTTCTCCTCTAGTGAAAAATTAGAAATTGGTGAAGTTGCTTTTATTACAGAAAATCGTAAGCCATTTCGTAATCAGGCGCTTGCGTATTATCGTGAAGTAGTAAAGCGTAAATCTATACGTGTAAATGCATTTGAACGAGTGGAACAAGTTCAAAAAGATGGTGATGTTTTTAAAGTTGAAACGACGAAGCGTGACGGAAACAAAGAAATATATGTTGCGAAATACATTGTTGTCGCAACTGGATATTATGATAATCCGAATTATATGAATGTACCTGGTGAGAAACTTGAGAAAGTAGCTCATTATTTCAAAGAAGGACACCCTTATTTTGATCGAGATGTCGTTGTAATAGGTGGTAAAAATTCAAGTGTAGATGCAGCGTTAGAGCTTGTTAAATCGGGTGCACGTGTAACAGTTCTATACCGTGGTGGGGAATACTCGCCAAGTATTAAGCCGTGGATTTTGCCTGAATTTGAGGCGTTAGTACGAAATGGGACAATTCAAATGCATTTCCATGCGCATGTAAAAGAAATTACTGAGCATACGTTGACGTATACAGTAGATGGTGAGGCAAATACAATTCAAAACGATTTTGTATTTGCTATGACGGGTTACCATCCAGACCACAGCCTCTTAACAAAAATGGGAGTTCTGATTGATGAAGCAACAGGGCGCCCGATTTATACAGAGGGTAGTATGGAAACAAACACTGAAAATATTTTTATTGCAGGTGTAATTGCTGCGGGGAATAACGCAAATGAAATATTTATCGAGAACGGTAGATTCCATGGAGATGCGATTGCGTACACCATTGCATCAAGAGAAGAATAAAAAGAAGCTGTCGAAATCTTCGACAGCTTCTTTTTTAATTGTGCATAAACATATGTTGGATTGTTTCGTGAGAGTTTGTGTTTTCTAGTGCGACTAGTAATTTAATTCGCGCCTTTTGAGCGTTTAAACCGTAGGTGAAAACAATGCCCATATCTTTTAATTGTTTTCCGCCACCTTCATAAGAGTATACGTCTTGAACGATACCGTTAAAGCAGCGTGAAACTAATACAATTGGAATTCCTTTTTCTATTAATCGCCCTAGACTAGGAAGTGTTCTTGGAGGTAAATTACCTTGTCCAAGTGCTTCAATAACAATTCCGTCTACTGGTAGTGTTTCGATTGCTGATAATAATGTATCATCCATACCTGCGTATGCTTTTAGAACGACAACGTTTTTAGAAATCTGTCGTACTGTGCATGTTTCGTGATGCACTAAAGCATGATGGAAAACAACACCACGTTTTGTTACCATGCCAATTGGTCCGTACTGTGGACTTTGGAATGTCGCGACATTACTTGTGTGCGTTTTTGTTACATTTGTAGCACAATGTATTTCATCGTTTAATACGACTAGAACGCCTTTTTCAGCAGCTTCATTACTACTAGCAACTTTTACAGCTGATAAGAAATTATATAGACCATCGGCACCTAATTCATTACTAGAACGCATTGCCCCTGTCACAACGATTGGGATAGTTGCTTGAACTGTTAAATCAAGAAAATAAGCTGTCTCTTCTAATGTATCGGTACCATGCGTAATGACTACGCCATGAATATCGTCTTGTTTTACTCTTTCGTCAATGATGACTTGTAATTGTAGCATTTCGCTAGGAGTCATGTGAGGAGATGGAAGATGGAACACATCTTCGACAATTAAATCAACATCGCCTTCTAAATCAGGAATAAATTTTAAAAGAGGATTCTTTTCACCTGGTTGTACGACCCCAGTTTCTTTATCTTCCTCCATTGCAATTGTTCCACCTGTGTGTAAAACTAGGATTCTTTTCAATGCTTATACCCCTTTCAAGTTAAAAAATACATTTAGAACATAACATGTTTTGAGTAAATTCGACAATGAAAATGTATAAAAGTATGCTTAGAAAATGACAATAAAATAAATTACTTTAAGTGTGCTCCGGTAAGTGGTTATTAGGTTAGGTTTTATTTATGGGGATTTATGAGAGTAGACATGTAAGTGTAGAGAGGGAGTGAGTTTTTTTGAAAAAAGTGGAGAAAATTATAATTCGTATATTACTGATTCAATTTATTTGTCTTTCTGTCGTCCAACTGCTTTTTATACATAAATCTTCAGTGAAATATTTATCGAAAATTGTTTATTACGAAGGTGTCGTCACGAAAAATAAGGCGGAAATCTTACAGGTGAATAAGTAGTTTTCATTTTCTTCTATGATGGATTATGCTACAATTATTGAGGATTTAATGACGTGAGGCAAATGAGAAGAAGCAGGGGGAGAATACCTGCTTTTCGTTTTGTTTTATAAGTGAAAAATGAGGTGTTACAATGGATAAACGAATTTCGATTGCTATAGATGGTCCAGCGGCTGCTGGGAAAAGTACAGTTGCAAAAGTTGTTGCAAAAAAACTTTCATATGTTTACATTGATACAGGCGCAATGTACCGTACTATTACATATGCAGCCCTTGAACAAAAAGTGGATATTGAAAATGAAGAAAAGTTAATGGAAGTTGTAAAAAATGTAAATATTGAATTTCAGCAAGGGGAAAATACACAACTTGTATTTTTAAATGGACAAGATGTTTCTGAAGTGATTCGTACGCCAGACGTGACGAATCGCGTATCTATTGTAGCAAAGCATCGTCTTGTTCGTGAAGAAATGGTACGTCGTCAACAAGGATTAGCTAAAAAAGGCGGCGTAGTAATGGATGGCCGTGATATTGGTACACATGTACTACCAGATGCTGAAGTGAAGATCTTTATGCTTGCTTCTGTAGAAGAAAGAGCGGAAAGAAGACATTTAGAAAATATGAATAAAGGCTTCGATTCTAATTTAGAGCAGTTAAAAGAAGAAATTGCTAGGCGTGATAAATTAGATTCAGAACGCGAAGTTTCTCCTTTGAAAAAAGCTGATGATGCATTGGAATTAGATACAACTTCTTTATCAATTGAAGAAGTTGTTCAAAAAATTATGGGTATTGTTTCAGGAGTATTTGCGAAATAAAGAAAGAGGACTATCCTCTTTCTTTATTTTTTTTTTTGAAATGTAAAGGATAAGTGAATTATAGGTCTCTTTTCTTGACAAATGGGCTAATTTGTAAGAAGTTAGTTACAGAGGAAAAAAACTGTCAGAATATATTCGCTATTATATTTCAAATCATACTTTCTTCAAGATGATTTTGCTGTATACTATTTATATAGATTTAATATAGTTTCTTGTGAACTGTATTGAAACAGAATATGTGATGATAAATTCTTAAACATGCAAATGAAAACATTTGTTTTCATTTCGTATATACATAAAAATGCTTTGTCAATTCTGTAGGGAGGTATTTCCATGGTAGAGAAAATGAATGAAGAAGTTATGAATTCAAAAGAATTACAAGTTGGTGACGTTGTTACAGGTTCTGTAACGAAAGTTGAAGAGAAACAAGTGCTTGTAAATGTTGGATACAAAACAGATGGCGTAATTCCGATTAGTGAATTAGCTAACGTTCATATTGAAAAAGCAAGCGATGTTGTAGAATTAGATCAAACACTTGAATTGAAAATTATTAAATTAGAAGATGATGATCTTGTTTTATCTAAGAGAGCTGTTGACGCAGAAAAAGCGTGGGTAGAATTACAAGAAAAATTTAATTCTGGTCATGTATTTGATGTTACTGTAAAAGATATCGTGAATGGTGGGTTAGTTGTGGACCTTGGTGTTCGTGGTTTTATCCCAGCTTCACTTGTAGAGGTACATTATGTAGAAGACTTTGCTGACTATAAAGGAAAAACATTAGCGGTGAAAATTGTTGAATTAGACCGTGAAAAAAATCGTGTTATTCTTTCACATAAAGCGGTAGTAGAACTAGAACTAGATTCTAAGAAAAAAGAAGCAATCTCTTCGTTAAAAGAAGGGGATATTGTTGAAGGAACAGTACAACGATTAACAGATTTTGGTGCTTTCGTTAACGTTGGTGGTGTGGACGGTTTAGTTCACATTTCACAAATTTCACACGAACGTGTAGAGCAGCCTTCTGAGGTATTAGAGCAAGGTCAAAAGGTAAAGGTAAAAGTGTTATCTGTTGATGCTGATACGCAACGTATTTCTTTATCAATTAAAGCAGCTCAGCCGGGACCTTGGGAAAATGTTGCTGGCGAAATAAAGGCTGGAGATATTCGTGAGGGAGTAGTAAAACGCCTTGTTACATTCGGTGCATTTGTTGAAGTTTTACCTGGTGTTGAAGGGCTTGTGCATGTATCTCAAATTGCAAATCGTCACGTGAAAAATCCAAATGAAGTATTGGAAATGGGACAAGAAGTAAAAGTGAAAGTACTTGAAGTCCATGTAGCAGAAAAACGTATTTCTTTAAGCATAAAAGAAACGCTTGAAGAAAATAATGTAACAGAAGATTATAGCCAATATGAGCCAAATGCTGATTCTGCTACTTTCCAGTTAAGTGATATTATTGGTGAACAACTGAAAAAATTAAAGAAATAAAGAGGGGTACAAGTGGTAAGGGCAAAACGTAAATTAGATCATATTGAATATGCTCTTTCTACTGGTCAGTCTCGTACACATGGCTTTCATGATATTGATTTTGTGCATCAAAGCTTGCCAAATTCAAGTTATGATACTGTAACATGTGAAACAAAAATCGGCGAACTTTCACTAAGTTCGCCGATTTTTATCAATGCGATGACTGGTGGTGGAGGAGAGCAAACATTACATATTAATGAGCAATTAGCATATGCAGCGAAACATCATAACCTTGCTATGGCTGTAGGGTCGCAAATGGCAGCTTTAAAAAATGAAAGCGAGGCGGCTTCTTATAAGATCGTCAGAAAGGTAAACCAAAATGGTATTTTCTTTGCTAATTTGGGGAGTGAGGCTACTGTCGAGCAGGCAGAGCGAGCTGTTGATATGATTGAAGCGAATGCACTGCAAATTCATCTAAATGTCATTCAAGAATTAACAATGCCAGAAGGGGACCGTGATTTCACTGGGGTACTCCGGCGGATTGAAAAGATTGTTCTGAATTGCAAAGTTCCTGTAATTGTTAAAGAAGTAGGTTTTGGGATGAGTAAGGAAACAGTGCAACAGTTAGCAAGTATAGGTATAACAGCAATTGATATTGGCGGACAAGGTGGTACGAATTTTGCTGCTGTTGAAAATGAAAGAAGACAGCGAATGCTTTCTTATTTTAATAACTGGGGCATACAAACAGCTACCTCGATTATTGAAGCAACCTCTACACATAATAACCTCTCTTTTATTGCATCTGGGGGTATACAAACAGCACTTGACGTGGCGAAGGCAATCGCATTAGGGGCGAATACAACTGCGTTTGCTGGATACTTTTTACGTATCTTAATGCAAGATGGTGTTGAGAAGTTAGTGGATGAAATTGACCTTTTACATACAGATTTAAAATTTATTATGACAGCTCTTGGCGTGAAGACGATAGAAGAGTTACAATCTGTACCTCTTGTAGTAAAGGGTGAAACGTACCATTGGTTAGCACAGCGAGGGATTGACACTGCACATTATAGTAGGCGATAAAAAATCAACCGTCCGGTTGATTTTTTTACGTTTTATTTTCGTAAAATGAAGAGGGAGGGCGAGAAGTTTACGTTATATATAATTCCATAAATGGAAAAAGAGAGAATTTATATTATGATAAAAGCATATATAAATATTATGCAGAAAAGCTACAATTGAAAAAGGGGTTATAAAAATGAAGAAATGTAAAAAATGTGCTGCTGGATTATTGGAGGGTTCTTACTTTTGCCATGTTTGTGGAGAGAAACATGGCAAAAGTAAGAAAGTATTCCTCTCTATTATAAGTGTCATTACTGTCGGAACAACGAGCGTGGGTGGCAATTTGTACTATAACAGTTATTCTGATAAGCGAGTTACAGTCGATGTAAAAAGAGATTTCAAGCAAAAAAATGAAAATATCTCCATTTCTGATAACGAGGTAAAGAAAGATTTAATCGCATATGCTGGTCTTATTGAGAGTGGTGCAAATGAAAAGGAAAGTGTTGCTGAAGAATTAAAAGGATATTTTGTAGATGCAGATCGAGATGAAACATATAAAGATGGAATCGCTTATATAAAATTGTGTAACGAGAGAAAGGATTTTAAATCGGTAGCATTGGAGATTAAGGTAGATGATATTGAGGAGGTCGACGATACACAGTATAAATTAACGTATTCAATGACGTATAAAACGAATTATACGAATGGAAAAGCAGAACGTGTGCAAACTTTTCAATATAGCTGGTTAGCGATAAAACAAAATAAGAGATTGCTATTTAAGAGTCAAAAAAAAGAAAAAATTTACGATAATTTAAGGGATGAGGATGTTAATAAAAAAGGAGATATTGTATCTTCAAATAGTAAAAATACAATAGGACGCATTACATATAATAGTGAAGATGTTAATATCTATGCACGAAATATAAGAGAAGATACAGCAGTTTCTGGATATAATAAAAAGGTTGGAATTTCATTAACTTCAAATGTAAGAGAGGGAGGTTCTAGTTCAACAACAGTACAATCAACAATTAAAACGGCAAATATTACAATCACAGTCGGGAATAAATTGTATAGGAATCCAATGGTGAATGCAGGAAGTGGAATAGAAGCATTAATTTTGCCAAGGGAATTAGAAGAAGACAAAAATCCATCGGAAGATTCGTATCTAGTTTATTATTTCAATATACCAAATAAAGTGAGTTTAAGTAATGGTGAAGTAGTATTACTTTTTGATCAAGGAAATACCATTGTGAGTAGGGAAATTAAAGAAGAAAAAGAAGATATTGTAGGTGTGAAAAAAGAGGTTGAGCGAAAGTTAAATGAGATAGGAGACGGATTATGTACGTGTAGAAGTGAAGAGTAAAGATTCTTCTCTTCATACGTATTATGTTGTTACATATTCTAAAAAACCAACAGGTATAGTTACGATTGATGCCACGTCAAGTAATCGAGTTTATAATGCGAAAACAAAAGAATTATATTATGAATAGAATTTATTAAAATAATTATGTAAAAAGACGGTTTCATACAATACTGAAACCGTCTTTTTGTATTTTTAGTGCTGATTCTGTTTTCGAGCTTGCTCCGGTGTATCAAGACTTGTTGCACCGGGATATTGAAGTGATCGGTCGCGATCAGATTCAACGCGGCGTGATTCTCTTAGTTTTCGTTCTTGGCGATCTTTACCCATTGTGAGTTACACCTCCTTATTAAAAGTTTTGCTGTTATGAGAAAAACTATGCACAAAGAAAAGGGGGATTAACTTTCATAAAAAGTTCCCATAATGGAAAACATAGGAGGTGAAATGATGGATGGGAGTACTTTTTATTTTGTTGCTTGGATAGGGTGGATTGTCGCGACCTTTTTTATGAAAAAGGAATCTATTCGTTGGAAGATAAGTGCTTGTATATTAATTTTTATTATTTGTTCTCCGTTAAATGTGACGATTGCTTTTTTCACGATATCGGTAAATGCCCTTTTGCTTTGTATTATTTCTTTTGTAGGCATCACATTATATTCTATTTGGAAAAAATTATATACCTTACTTTCGGCACTTATTATTGCAATGTTATATACAAGCTTTCATTTGTTAGAAGTATATGATCCAATTTGGATTGTGGTTGATAGGTTGTTGCTGTTAAGTGGTGCACTTGTGTATGCATCGGTTTTATTGCATGAGGATCGCATATTACGATTATGCGCCTTATATATAGGGATGTTACAAGGGGAATTGTTGGTGACGCTTATTTTTCGTAAATTACATTTTCCTTATGAATATGGCAGTTTAGCTTTTTTTGATGTTGCTGCTGTTTCCACTTTATTTATGGCGATGTTACTTTGGATTACAAAAGCATCAGTATATATGGAACAATTTAAGAGGAAAACACGTAAAAGAAAGGCGAGGGTAATACATGACTGAATATACACCAGCTATTTTATGTGGCGTAATTGCAGGTACAATAACTAGGTTGTTAATGCTTCGTACCGATACGAGGCAATATCCGACGAGGCTCCACGGGAAAATTATTCATATCGCGATGGGATTAATTGCGGCTGCCTTAGGAGCAATTGCGATTCCGTCTGTTTTGAAAAAAGATTTCTCTGCAATTACATTTCTTACGTTAGCAGCGACGCAATTTCGTGATGTGCGCAATATGGAAAGAAATACGCTTCAACAATTAGATGGATACGAGCTCGTACCACGTGGCAATACATACATTGAAGGAATTGCATTAGTATTTGAAAGTCGCAACTATTTGGCGATGTTAACGTCGTTTGTAACAACGTTTGCGTATATAGGATTCCATTCGTGGATTGCCGGGGTAATTACTGGTATAGTAAGTTTTTTCATTGCGAAGAAATTAATGTCAGGTAAAAGACTTCATGACCTTGTAGAAATAGAGCACGTTCCACTTCGTTTTGAAGGAGCGGGACTTTATATTGATAATATTTACATTATGAATATTGGATTGCCAGCAAGGCAAGAAGAAATTATGAAATATGGAATGGGATTTATTTTAAAACCGAAATCGATAGATGCGATGGTTACAATCTCAAACTTAGGACAACGGCAAGCTATTTTACATGATGTTTCGGTTGCTTTAGGAATATATAGAGATTCTGGAACGCCGGCACTTGTACCGTTAGCGAAGCGTGATTTAGAGGATGGGAGAGTGGGGATTTTTGTTCTGCCGCAAGATCAAGATGCAGAAAAAGCGATAGGGGTAATCGGAAATGTACCAACATTAGAGAGTGCTGTTCATATGTCATCAGAAGCTCCGAAAGGAAGGGGAGATAAGAGATGATGTTAGAAAGTGTTATTCTCGCAGTCATTACAACAACGCCAGAGAAATTTGCAGGTGGTGCCCCTTTATTTATTTGCGAGTCGACAGAGGAAATGGAATTTGTTGCAAATAATTTAGAGGCTATTTTAGATGGCATTGCACATCGCTTACAAGATAATGTATATATTATTGTGAAACATTAGTAACGTGTGGTATAATGTGAGGTGTTTTGATACGTTGAGAAATATTCTGGAATGCAAATCCCTTCTTGCACAAAGAAGGGTTTTTTACATAATAAACAGAAGCAAGTTGAAAGGATGAAAGTATATGCCGAAACCAGTAATAGCGATAGTAGGCCGCCCGAACGTAGGGAAATCTACTATTTTCAATAGAATTGTTGGAGAAAGAGTTTCAATCGTAGAAGATATACCAGGTATAACGCGAGACCGTATTTATAGTGCAGGAGAATGGTTAAATCATGAGTTTAACATTATTGATACAGGTGGAATTGATATTGGAGACGAGCCGTTCTTGACACAAATTCGTCAACAGGCGGAAGTAGCGATTGATGAAGCAGATGTTATCATTTTTATGACGAATGGTCGTGATGGTGTAACTGCAGCAGATGAAGAAGTTGCTAAAATTTTATACCGTTCTAAAAAACCAATTGTACTTGCGGTAAATAAGGTTGATAATCCAGAAATGCGTAGTGATATTTATGATTTTTATGCATTAGGATTTGGCGAGCCATTCCCGATTTCAGGTACACACGGTTTAGGACTTGGTGATTTGTTAGATGAAGCTGCAAATCATTTTCCAAAGATTGAAGAAGAAGCGTATGACGATGAAACAATCCGTTTCTCTTTAATTGGGCGTCCAAACGTAGGGAAATCATCACTTGTAAATGCACTTCTTGGTCAAGAACGTGTAATTGTAAGTAATATAGCGGGAACGACACGTGATGCTGTTGATACACCATATAGTAAAGATGGTCAAGATTATGTAATCATCGATACAGCTGGTATGCGTAAAAAAGGGAAAGTATACGAAAGCACAGAAAAATATAGTGTACTTCGTGCACTTAGAGCGATTGAACGTTCTGACGTTGTTTTAGTCGTTTTAGACGGAGAAGAAGGAATTATTGAACAGGATAAAAAAATCGCTGGATATGCTCATGATTCAGGACGTGCTGTTATTATCGTCGTAAACAAATGGGATGCAGTGAAAAAAGATGAAAAAACAATGAAAGCATTTGAAGAAAACATTCGCGCTCATTTCCAATTTTTAGAGTATGCACCGATTGTATTCTTGTCTGCGAAAACGAAAAAACGTACACAAACATTATTACCAGTTATTAATGAAGTAAATGAAAGCCATAGCATCCGCGTACAAACAAACGTATTAAATGATGTAATTATGGATGCGGTAGCGATGAATCCAACGCCGACTCATAATGGTAGCCGTCTGAAAATCTTCTATGCGACACAGGTTGCGGTAAAACCACCAACATTTGTTATATTTGTAAACGATACAGAATTAATGCACTTTTCATATGAGCGCTTCTTAAAGAACCGTTTACGTGAAGCGTTCGGTTTTGTAGGAACGCCGATTCACATTATCGCTAGAGCAAGAGACTAATGGAGAGGATGTGATTTTATGACAAAAATCACAGTAATAGGAGCAGGTAGCTGGGGAACAGCGTTAGCGATGGTATTAGCTGACAATGGGCATGATGTACGTATTTGGGGAAACCGTCCTGAACTCATGAATGAAATTAATACGAAGCGTGAGAACAGTAGATATCTTCCAGGGATTACATTGCCAAGCACAATCGTAGCCTACTCTTCTTTAGAAGAAGCATTAGTAGATGTAAATACAGTACTGCTAGTAGTACCGACGAAAGCGTACCGAGACGTATTGCAAGAGATGAAAGAAATTGTTACAGAACCGATTACTTGGATTCATGCAAGTAAAGGAATCGAACCAGGTACGTCAAAACGTATTTCGGAAGTGATTGAGGAAGAAATTCCAGAAAACTTGATCAAAGATGTTGTTGTACTGTCTGGACCGAGTCATGCCGAAGAAGTCGGCTTACGTCAAGCGACAACTGTTACATCTGCAGCGAAGCGTATGGAAGCGGCTGAGGAAGTACAAGATTTGTTTATGAATAGCTACTTCCGTGTATATACAAACCCAGATATCGTTGGAGTTGAACTTGGTGGTGCTTTAAAAAATATTATTGCACTAGCTGCGGGGATAACTGACGGGCTTGGATTAGGTGATAATGCGAAAGCGGCATTAATGACACGTGGTTTAACAGAGATTGCTCGTTTAGGAAGAAAAATGGGCGGAAATCCGTTAACATTTGCGGGTCTAACTGGTATGGGAGACTTAATTGTAACTTGTACAAGTGTGCATAGCCGAAATTGGCGAGCTGGAAATATGCTTGGAAAAGGGCACTCTTTAGAAGAAGTATTAGAAAGTATGGGTATGGTTGTTGAAGGTGTAAGAACAACGAAAGCTGCTCATGAATTGGCAGAGAAAATGGAAGTTGAAATGCCGATTACAGCTGCTTTATATGACGTGCTGTTCAATGGGAATAATGTGAAAGATGCAGTAGGCTCATTGATGGGACGTGTTCGAAAACATGAAGTTGAAGCGATACCTGATTTGTTATAAAGAAAGCGGTAGAAGTATATTTCGTACTTCTATCGTTTTTTTTTATTATTTTTTTATGGGTCTTTTCACCAATTTTTCATCTCTGCATAGGATGAAGAGTAACTTGAGGAGAGGGTGAAAAGAATGGATAACAACATTTTTAATAACATTGAAAAAGAAGCGAAAGTGAACAAAGAAGATATTTTTAAATTAGCGTCGTCTGTTCAAAATGCGAACTTACGTGATGAGACAGTGCTTCGCCAATTGATTCATCAAGTTGCTCTAATGGCAGGACGCGAAGTGCCAAAAGAGCAAGAGGATCAAATTGTGAAAGCGATTATTAACAATAATATGCCGGCGGATTTTGGTTCTTTAAGTAAAATGTTTAAAAAATAAATTATGAGAAACAAAGAGTTTAGAGAATGCATATGATAGTTATGAAAGAATGGGAATAGAGCTGTTAAGGGCATATTTGGTCAACCGAAGCGCATTATTTCGTGCTTCGGTTTTATTATTTTAAATAAAAATCATCAATTCACGGAAAAATGATGATTTTTATTTGTTTAAAGATTTTAATTTGTTAAAATAGTATAAAAATAGATTGAAAGTAAAGGGGTGTATATATGTCGGAAGGGCTTATGAAAATGTGGTTTGCTTTAGGGGCAATTGGATTTATGTTTCTTGCAGTAAGTTTTATTTTATTAAGTAGGCATAAAATGAAGAATAAATTTTTGAAAGGGATTACAGCTTTAGTAGCGTACACCCTCATGATTGTATCGGGAATTGTTATTTTTCTTGTTGTATTTAGTGGCCCTATTGAGCAATAAAGGATGTGTAGTCGGTAAATGTTACAAAAGGAACAGTCCATATTAGCATGAAAAGGTGATTGTCAGTGAAAAAAATCTATATTATTTTAATATTTTGTTGCATGAGCATTTTAACAGGGTGTATGTATCCAAGAGAAAATATGAAACAAAGTGCTATTCCTTATGAAGACCAGTTGCAAGTTGTACAAAAAGCCATTAATACATATAAGGAGCAAACGGATGGTTTATTACCAATTAAGACGCGTGATATGAGTACGCCGATTTATCAGAAGTATCCAATTGATTTTCAAAAAATTGCTCCAAGGTACATACAAGAGGCACCAGGGAATGCGTATGAAAGTGGTGGAGTATATCAATATGTATTAATAGATGTTGAAAAAAATCCGACGGTAAAGTTAATTGATGTGAGAATGGCGGAACAAATTCAAGAAGTGGCATTGAAGCTAAGGATGTATCGTGATGAACATCAATATCCACCTTTTAAAAAAGTGATTACAGATGGTGTTTATGAATTAGACTTCAAAAAACTAGGATATAAAGATGTACCACAAGTGACAAGCCCGTACTCAGGAAAAGGTCTCCCTCTTGTAATCAATGAAAAAGGAGAATTGTTTGTTGATTATAGAATTGATTTATATGAAGCGTTGAAAAAAAATGAAGGACAATTTAAAGAAGGTGAAGATATCCGGAGTCTACTATTGAAGGATTCCCCGTTTGTTCCTGCATATTCTTTGCCATACACAGTAAAAAATGGAGAACCAATTTTTTTAAAATCATAAGTCATGAACCTTTCTTTTAGTGAATAAGTTCTAGAAGAAAGGTTTTTTATGTTATACAACTTGCGATGCAAACAAAGGCATTTTTAAATAGTCATATGAAATTGGACAAAATTATATGATATATTGTCCGAACTTCTAGAATACCATTATATTATATCAGATATTATGGGCAACGTTAGAGAAGGTATTAGTTGACTATAAACGTGGAATTATTCCCAAAAATATTGAGGGAGGGAATCACTTGGAAAAGGTAGATATTTTTAAAGATATTGCGGAACGCACAGGCGGTGATATTTATTTTGGAGTTGTAGGAGCTGTTCGAACAGGGAAATCAACATTCATTAAAAAATTTATGGAACTTGTTGTTATTCCCAATATTGAAAATGAGTCAGACCGTCAAAGAGCGCAGGATGAACTGCCTCAAAGTGCTGCTGGTCGTACAATAATGACGACGGAACCGAAGTTTGTTCCAAACCAAGCGGTTTCTATCGAAGTAGATGAAGGTCTTGAAGTGAATATTCGATTAGTAGATTGTGTTGGATATACGGTTCCAGGAGCAAAAGGCTATGAAGATGAGAATGGTCCGCGCATGATTAATACTCCTTGGTATGAAGAGCCTATTCCATTCCATGAAGCTGCAGAAATCGGGACACGTAAAGTAATTCAAGAGCATTCAACAATTGGTGTCGTTATTACAACAGATGGAACAATTGGTGAAATTCCAAGAAGAGATTATATAGAGGCAGAAGAACGCGTTGTAAATGAGTTAAAAGAAGTAGGAAAGCCTTTCATTATGATTATCAATACTGTACAGCCATATCATCCAGATACGGAGCAGTTACGTCAAAGTTTATCAGAAGAATATGATATCCCAGTAATTGCGATGAGTGTAGAGAGTTTAAGAGAAACAGATGTGTATAACGTACTTCGAGAAGCGTTATTCGAGTTCCCGGTTTTAGAAGTGAATGTAAACCTTCCGAGCTGGGTAATGGTGCTAAATGAAGGGCATTGGTTACGCCAAAGTTATCAGGAAGCGGTTCAAGAGACTGTAAAGGATATAAAACGTCTTCGTGATGTGGACCGTGTCGTTTGGCAGTTTAGTCAATATGAATTTATTGATCGAGCAAGTCTAGCTGGCATCGATATGGGGCAAGGTGTGGCAGAGATTGATTTATATGCGCCAGATGAATTGTATGATCAAATTTTAAAAGAAGTGGTAGGAGTAGAGATTCGAGGGAAAGATCATTTATTAAAGCTTATGCTTGATTTATCTCATGCGAAAACAGAGTATGACCAAGTGGCGGATGCCCTGCGTATGGTAAAACAAACCGGATATGGAGTAGCAGCGCCTGCATTAGCTGATATGAGCTTAGATGAACCGGAAATTATTCGTCACGGTTCAAGGTTCGGTGTTAAATTAAAAGCGGTTGCGCCGTCTATTCATATGATTAAAGTGGATGTAGAATCAACATTTGAACCAATTATCGGTACTGAAAAACAAAGTGAAGAACTAGTTCGTTACTTGATGCAAGATTTTGAAGATGACCCGCTATCAATTTGGAATTCTGATATATTTGGGCGCTCTCTTAGCTCTATTGTTAGAGAAGGAATTCAAGCGAAGTTATCTCTAATGCCAGAAAATGCTCGTTATAAATTAAAAGAAACGCTAGAAAGAATTATTAATGAAGGATCTGGCGGATTAATTGCGATTATATTATAAGAAAAAAATCCCTCTAATTGCAGAGGGATTTTTTTTCTTTTTGAGTACGTAATAGGAAAATAAACAGCTATTATCTAATATTTTGTTGTAAATTGTCAAGTTTCATCAGAATTTCACATTTTAAGAGTAACAATTTCCTTAAAAATATTGAATTATAAAGGAGAATCGTATAATATAGGCGTTGATAATGATTTATCTACATCTTTGTAGTATAGAATTTGCAAAAATTGCCTACAAATGAAAGTAAGACTCATTTTATGATCATTATACAGTCTTATCTTTGGGAGGAGGTGAATGGCATGAACAAGACAGATTTAATCAATGCTGTTGCAGAAGCAAGTTCCCTTTCTAAAAAGGACGCAACAAAAGCAGTGGACGCTGTTTTTGATTCTATCTTAGAAGCTTTAAAACAAGGTGATAAAGTACAACTAATCGGATTCGGTAACTTCGAAGTTCGTGAGCGTGCGGCTCGTAAAGGTCGTAACCCACAAACAGGTGAGGAGATTGAAATCGCTGCAAGTAAAGTACCTGCATTCAAACCTGGTAAAGCGTTAAAAGATGCGGTTAAATAATCCTTACATATTAACAGGGAAGAAGAGTTTCCTTTTTGGAAACTCTTCTTTTTGCTTTTAAAAACATAAATATGCTAGAATGTGTTCGTATCACTTTTAGGTTTTTCGGGAGGGCTAGCGGATGGCAAAAGTTAATTTAGAACAAATTGAACATGCAGTACGTCTTATTTTAGAGGCAATCGGAGATGACCCAAATCGCGAGGGAGTACTTGATACACCAAAACGTGTTGCGAAAATGTACGCAGAAGTATTCTCAGGGATGCATGAGGATCCGAAAGAGCATTTACACAAAGTATTCGGAGAAGACCACGAAGAGCTTGTACTAGTAAAAGATATACCATTCTATTCGATGTGTGAGCATCATCTTGTTCCGTTTTATGGAGTTGCTCATGTTGCATATATTCCGCAAGGTGGAAAAGTAACAGGACTAAGTAAATTAGCTCGTACTGTAGACACAATTGCGCGTCGCCCACAACTACAGGAACGAATTACATCAACAGTAGCTAACTCTATTATGGAAGTACTAGAGCCGCATGGTGTAATGGTAGTAGTAGAAGCAGAGCATATGTGTATGACGATGCGTGGTGTGAAAAAGCCTGGTGCGAAAACAATAACGACTGCGGTGCGCGGCGTGTTAGAAAATGATGCAGCAGCACGTAGTGAAATTTTATCGTTTATTAAGACGAAGTAAAGAAAAGCGGGAAACTGCTTTTCTTTTTTTTATATACAAAAAAATGATATAGTTTTAGTGTTAAAGAGAAAGAATATAAAGGTTGGAAATTACTTCTGCCTTTTGTGGAAATGAATGTTTGTAGTTGTTAGAGACGAAGATAACTCGTATGAATGAAAGTTGAGGCTTTATTCAGTGGCAGTTTGGCAGAAGTAGCCAAGTTTTGATTATAGAAAATAGAATGTATGTGTTATAATAAATTTTATGAATTAGAAAACAAGGGTGATTTTTTGTGTGTGACATCTACGGAGGGTATGCGGGTATTAAAGAGAAATTGATGGAGAAATTACGCCATCCTTATTTTATAAACTATATTGAAGAACCATTTATTGATGAAGAAAAAATAGCGCTGTTATACGGTGCATTAAAAAGTGCAAATATACATAAAGAACAAATTGATCATTACGTAGTAACGATTATGCTTGTACAAATTGCTCTTGATACACATGAAAAAGTATCGAATAAAGCAAACGAAGAGACGAGTGGATTCCATAAACGTCGTCAATTGACAGTTCTTGCAGGGGATTATTATAGTGGTCTATACTATTACTTATTGTCAATGAATTGTGATATTATCTTAATTCGTGCACTTGCTGAAGGAATTAAGGAGATTAATGAACATAAAATTATGCTATATCAAAAAGCACATGTGGCGATTCAAGATATAATGGAAAGTGTAGTAATAATTGAATCTGCGCTTTTACAAAAAACATGTGATCATTTTCATTTATCTAATTGGAAACCATATATAACTTATGTGTTAGGGAAAAATCGTCTTCAAAAAGAGTGTCAATTGTATGCTGATAAACAAAATTCACCTGTTTTTCAAGCGGTCCAACAAATCTCATTGGATGACGATAAAAATCTAGAAACAGTTATTAATGAATGGCTTATGGAAATGAGAAAGCAGGAAGAAAATTTTTTAGAGAATCATACAGAAGTTAATGAGATAATTTCTATGTTAAGAGATAAATCAAGGACATAAGCAACTTTACATTGGAAGAAGGTACGAGCATGCAACAATCAAAAGAAGAAAGAGTACATGACGTATTTGAGAAAATTTCTGATAAATACGATGTGATGAATTCTGTAATTAGTTTTCAAAGGCATAAGGCATGGCGCAAAGAAACGATGCGAATTATGGATGTGAAACCTGGGAGTAAGGCACTTGATGTATGCTGCGGGACGGCAGATTGGACAATTGCACTAGCGGGAGCTGTAGGTGAAGATGGGAAGGTTTACGGTTTAGACTTTAGTGAAAATATGCTAGCTGTCGGTAAACAAAAGGTAGAAGCTTTAGAATTAAAGCAAGTAGAACTTATGCATGGAAATGCAATGGAACTTCCTTATGAAGATAATACGTTTGATTATGTAACGATTGGTTTTGGGTTACGTAACGTTCCGGATTACATGCAAGTATTAAAAGAAATGACGCGTGTAGTAAAGCCTGGTGGAAAAGTAATTTGCCTGGAAACATCCCAACCAACGATGATAGGTTTTCGTCAAGGATATGTCTTATACTTTAAATATATCATGCCGTTATTTGGAAAGATGTTTGCGAAAAGTTATAAAGAATATTCATGGCTTCAGGAATCTGCTAGTACATTCCCAGGGATGAAAGAGTTAGCAAATATGTTTGAAGAAGCTGGGCTTAAGAATGTGCAAGTGAAACCATTTACTTTTGGTGTAGCAGCTATGCATTTAGGTATTAAACCAGAATCAAAATAGAAAAAAGAAAAAAGACGTTTTAGGTTAAGGTGAACAATATGAAGTTACAACTTATGTACTCTTTTTTACGATCGGATATTAATGTTATAGAAAAAGAATTGAAGAAGACAGTTGCTTCTGAGCAGCCGTTAGTAGAAGAAGCGGCATTACAGCTTATTGAAGCAGGTGGGAAGCGGATTCGCCCTGTTTTTGTTTTGCTTGCAGGGAAATTTGGGGATTATAAGTTAGATGCAATTAAGCATGTTGCGGTTGCATTAGAACTTATTCATATGGCTTCGCTTGTTCACGATGATGTCATTGATGCTGCGTTTGTACGACGCGGTAGCGCAACAGTGAATGCGAAATGGGGAGATCGTATTGCAATGTATACAGGAGACTACTTGTTTGCGAAGTCTCTTGAATGTATAACAAATATAGAAATTCCAGATGCACATCAAGCGTTGTCTCATACAATTTTAGAAGTTTGTAAAGGTGAAATCGAACAAATTAAAGATAAGTATAACTATGATCAAAATTTAAGAACGTATTTAAGAAGGATAAAACGAAAAACAGCATTGTTAATCGCCGCGAGTTGTCAGTTGGGAGCGATTGCTGCTGGTGCTAATCGTGATACTGTAAATCGTCTATTTTGGTATGGATATTTTGTTGGTATGTCTTATCAAATTATTGATGATATTTTAGATTTCGTATCGACAGAAGAGAAGCTTGGAAAGCCTGCTGGTGGTGATTTATTACAAGGTAACATTACATTACCTGTTTTGTATGCCATGGAAGATCCAGTTCTTCGTCAGAAAATTACATCTGTGCATGAAAATACAACAGCAAGTGAAATGAAAGAAATTATTGATGATATTAAAGCGAGCGAAGCTATTGATAAAGCATTTTCGTTTAGTGAACGTTATTTACATAAAGCATTAGAAATAATAAAACCACTCCCTCGTGGACAGGCGAAGTACGCGTTGCAAAATGTTGCAAAGTATATTGGAAAACGAAAATTTTAGTGATTTTTCTAAAAAATAAAATAATCTCTCTATTTCAAAACTATTGCACAATTGTGATAAGGGTGTTAATATGTGTGTGGGGATATACAATTACATACATAATTCAGAAGTGGAGAGATTTTTTATGGAAAAAACATTTCTAATGGTAAAACCAGACGGTGTACAACGTGCCTTCATTGGGGAAATTGTAGCTCGTTTTGAGAAAAAGGGCTTTCAATTAGTTGGTGCAAAATTAATGCAAGTTACTCCGAAAATTGCTGAACAACACTACGGTGAGCATAAAGAAAGACCTTTCTTTGGTGAATTAGTAGACTTTATTACATCTGGCCCTGTATTCGCAATGGTATGGCAAGGTGAAAATGTAGTAGATACAGCACGCAATATGATGGGTAAAACACGACCACATGAAGCTGATATGGGAACAATTCGCGGAGATTTCGGTGTAACTGTTGCGAAAAACATAATCCACGGTTCGGATTCTTTAGAAAGTGCAGAGCGCGAGATTGCTATTTTCTTTAAGGAAGAAGAATTAGTAGACTACTCAAAATTAATGAATCAATGGATTTACTAATTATTTTGAAATAATTTGTAAACGCTTTAATAACTGTGATAATAGTAAAAAGTGCAAGAAGAATAGGGGTATTCTTCTTGCACTTTTTTATTTCGATCAGTTACGAAGTTAGGACTGTTATGATATATTGGTATGTAAAGTAAAAGGTCTACTATTATGAAAATAATAGAACAATTACAAGTAGGGAAAGCAAACACTCGATTTACTATATAATTTCTTTGTATTTTAAAGAGTAATGGAAGATAATATAGCTACTTTATGTAGCAGGATAAATACATATGCGAAAAGAGGAATAACGTATGCGATATATTACAGCTGGTGAATCCCACGGTCCGCAACTTACGACAATTTTAGAAGGTATTCCGGCAGGATTATCTTTAGTAGCGAATGATATAAATGAAGAATTAGCTAGAAGACAAAAAGGATATGGACGCGGTAGACGCATGCAAATTGAGAAAGACCAAGTGCAAATTGTAAGTGGTGTTAGGCATGGGAAGACGATGGGGTCCCCGATTGCACTTGTTGTTGAAAATCGTGATTTTACACATTGGACAAAGGTTATGGGTGCAGAGCCGTTAACTGAGCAGGAAGAGAAAGAAATGAAAAGGCAAGTTACGAAACCTAGACCTGGACACGCAGATTTAAATGGTGCGATTAAATATGGTCACAGAGATATGAGGAATGTATTAGAGCGTTCTTCAGCACGTGAAACGACAGTTCGTGTTGCAGCTGGTGCAGTTGCAAAAAAAATATTAGCGGAATTAGGTATACAAGTAGCGGGACATGTTGTCGAGATCGGTGGTGTACAGGCAGAAGAAATTAAATATAATTCTATTGCGGAATTACAAAGTACTACAGAAGCATCTCCTGTACGTTGTTTAGATGAAAAGGCTGGTAAAAAGATGATGCAAGCGATTGATGATGCGAAGGCAAATGGTGATTCTATCGGCGGTGTTGTTGAAGTAGTTGTAGAAGGAATGCCAATTGGAGTAGGTAGCTATGTACATTATGATAGAAAATTAGATGCAAAATTAGCAGCGGCAATTATGAGTATTAACGCTTTTAAAGGTGTTGAAATTGGAATTGGTTTTGAAGCAGCGCATAGACCAGGAAGTGAAGTGCATGATGAAATCCTTTGGGATGAAGTGCAAGGGTACAGAAGAAAAACGAACAATGCAGGTGGATTAGAAGGTGGCATGACAACTGGTATGCCGGTTGTTGTGCGCGGTGTTATGAAACCGATACCGACATTATATAAACCGCTTCAAAGTGTTGATATTGATACGAAAGAACCTTTTACAGCGAGTATTGAACGTTCAGATAGTTGTGCAGTGCCAGCAGCTAGCGTTGTGGCTGAAGCTGTTGTGGCTTGGGAGCTCGCGGCAGCTTTAATTGAACAATTTGGATTAGATCGTATCGATCTTATACATGAAAATATTGAGAAACATAATGAATATGCGAGGGGATTTTAATGGAGAACATACATATTCAAACGAAATCAAAAGAATATGATGTACATGTTGGAAGGGAGGCGTTGTCACATTTAACAACGCTTATTCAAAAGATGAATCCTGCTGTATCTAACATAATGATCATTTCTGATGAAGTTGTTGCATCACTGCATTTACAGACAGTTGTTGATGCATTGCAAGTAGAGCAAAAAGTATTTTCGTTTGTTGTACCGAGTGGCGAAAAAGAGAAGTCTTTTGAAAATTTTTATGCGGCTCACACTTCGGCTCTTGAAAATAAATTAGATAGAAATTCTATAATCATCGCACTTGGAGGCGGAATGATTGGAGATTTGGCTGGATTTGTTGCCGCGTCGTTTATGCGTGGTATTCGCTTTGTCCAAGTTCCAACAACCTTGTTAGCTCACGACAGCGCAGTAGGCGGAAAAGTAGCAATTAACCATCCACTAGGAAAAAATATGATTGGGGCGTTCCATCAGCCAGAAGCTGTTGTGTATCATACGCCATTTTTACATTCACTTCCTGAAAAAGAGTGGCGATCAGGTTATGCAGAAGTGATAAAGCATGCACTTATTGGTGATGTAGAGCTATATCATTGGTTAAAGGAAGAAGTGCAAACATTAACGGATCTTCGTGATGAAAAGTTAATTCACATATTAACGAAGGCGATTCCTGTGAAAGCGAACATTGTGTCGCAAGACGAAACAGAAAAAGGTGTACGTGCCCATTTGAATTTTGGGCATACGTTAGGACATGCTCTTGAAAAAGAGTTAGGATATGGAAATATTACTCACGGTGATGGAGTAGCGGTTGGTATGCTATTTGCCATGTTTTTAAGTGAGCAAGTGTACAAAATTGATCTTTCTTATGAAGAAATGAAGCAGTGGTTCTTGAAATACGGTTATCCAAAAATGCCAAGCGACTTGAATGTAGAACGTCTCGTTCAGTTGATGAAACAAGATAAAAAAGCAAATGCCGGAACAATTCATATGGTGCTTATGCAGGAATATGGGGGAGTGAATGTCGTATCTATTTCAGATGAGACTGTTCATATTGCGTTAGAAGCATTTCAAAAGGATATGGTCTAAAAAAAGTTGTAGAACAGGTATGAAAGGCATATTTAAAGGTATTCTCGTAATGGTGACGGTTATGATTAAAGATGACAGTAAGGAATTATAAATCATATCAATGACTGGGGGAAGAAAAGTGAGAGTAAAAGAGCAATTGTTAACTTTGAGAGCATATGTACCTGGGAAAAATATTGAGGAAGTAAAAAGAGAATATGGATTGTCAAAAATTGTGAAGTTAGCATCGAATGAAAATCCGTTTGGCTGCTCTGCGCGTGTGACAGAAGCATTAACTTCGTTAGCCAATCAATATGCACTCTACCCGGACGGGGCGGCTTTTGAGCTTCGTGAGAAAGTAGCAGAGCATTTAGGTGTAAAAGCGGAACAACTTTTATTTGGTAGTGGGTTAGATGAAGTCATTCAAATGATTAGCCGCGCCTTGCTACGTAACGGAACAAATGTTGTAATGGCGAATCCTACGTTCTCGCAATATTATCACCATGCTGTTATTGAAGGAGCGGAAGTTAGGGAAGTACCACTTGAAAATGGTATTCACAATTTAGATGCAATGTTACAGCAAGTAGATGAGAAAACGAAGATTGTATGGATTTGTAATCCGAATAATCCGACAGGTACATATGTAGAAAAACAAAAATTACTTTCATTTTTAGAATCAGTTCCAAAGTCAGCGCTCGTTATTATGGACGAAGCATATTATGAATATGCTGGGGCAGAAGATTATCCGCAAACATTACCTCTTCTTGAAAAGTACGAAAATCTTATGGTGCTACGCACATTCTCAAAAGCATATGGATTAGCTGCTTTTCGTATTGGATATGCGATTGGGGATGCAAAGCTTATTGGGCAGCTAGAAGTAGCGAGACTACCATTTAACACATCAACTATCGCCCAAGCGGTAGCATTAGCGGCAATAGAGGATCAACAGTTTTTACAAGAGTGTGTGAAGAAAAATGCCGAAGGATTAAATCAATATTATGCATTTTGTAAGGAATATAACGTATTCTACTATCCATCTCAAACGAATTTCATTTTCTTGAAACTCGGTATACCTGGTAATGAAGCTTTCGAACGATTAATGAAAAAAGGATATATCGTTCGTTCTGGTGCAGCATTTGGTATGCATGATGGTATTCGTATTACTGTTGGATTAAAAGAAGAAAATGATGAGATTATTGAATTACTTACGGAACTTGTAAAAGAACAAGTGAAGAAAGAAGAAACGTATTCTTAAGAAATAGTGAAGGCTCCTGTTACAGGAGCCTTTTTCATTTGAATTGCAATAAGGGGAGTTGTTTGCACGTTCAAGAAAGAAAACGTTACAATAGAAGTAGACGTATAAGAGGAAATATTGTACATGTAACTTATTTAAAATGTGAGGAGGATACAGTTTGAAACTAGTAGGACGAAAAAATAGTTTGAATGGGAAAATTGTTGTTCCAGGAGATAAATCTATTTCGCATCGCTCTGTTATGTTTGGAGCGATAGCAGAAGGGACGACGAAAGTATCAAATTTTTTATTAGGAGAAGATTGTTTAAGTACAATTGCATGTTTTCAAAAACTAGGTGTCAAGATTGAACAGAGTGGTAACGATGTCACGATTTACGGTAAAGGATTACATAATTTACAAGAAACGAAAGAAGTATTAGATGTGGGGAATTCAGGGACGACTATTCGTCTTATGCTTGGGATTTTAGCAAATACGCCGTTCCATAGTATGATAATTGGTGATGCATCAATTGGAAAACGTCCTATGAAACGTGTTACAGACCCGCTTAGTAAGATGAATGCTCAAATTGATGGTAGAGAAAACGGACAATATACACCTTTATCTATTCGCGGTGGTAAGGTAAAAGGTATGCATTACCATTCACCAGTAGCAAGTGCACAAGTGAAGTCAGCAGTTTTACTTGCGGGTTTGCAAGGGGAAGGTGTAACTACGGTAACAGAGCCTGTGCACTCTCGTGATCATACGGAAAGAATGTTACGTGCATTCGGTTGTACCGTAGATGTTAATGGACGGACCGTTTCATTACAAGGTGGACAACAACTTAAAGGTGCAGACATAGAAGTTCCAGGAGATATTTCTTCGGCGGCATTTTTCTTAGTAGCTGGTGCAATTGTCCAAAACAGTAAGCTTGTATTGGAAAACGTTGGTTTAAATCCGACGAGAACAGGGATTTTAGATGTATTAACAAAGATGGGTGCACTTATTTCTATCGATCATATTAGAAATGAAGAGTTTGAACCGTGCGGGGATATTACGATTGAAACATCTAAACTAAAAGGAATAGAAATTGCTGGAACACTTATTCCAAGATTAATTGATGAAATTCCTGTAATTGCTTTATTGGCAACGCAGGCAGAAGGAATTACTGTTATTAAAAACGCTGAGGAGTTAAAAGTAAAAGAAACAAATCGTATCGATACGGTTGTAGATGAATTAGGCAAATTAGGTGCGAAGATTGAAGCTACACCAGATGGTATGATTATATATGGTAAACAAAGTTTAAATGGAAATACTGTTAATAGTCACGGCGATCATCGTATTGGGATGATGCTTGCAATCGCATCGTGTATTATAGATGGAGAAGTGAAAATAGAGAATAGTGATGCGGTCGCTGTATCGTATCCGAAATTTTTCGAACAATTAGCTGAGCTATAAGGTATAGGAAGAGGCAGTTTACTCAAAAGGTTGCGTTCTTACACCTAGTTGCTTATGATAAATGAACAGAAGAGAATATTTTTTGAATTAAAGGAGACGTTTATGCAAAAGTTTGAACAAGCTGTTTCTTATATTGAGAACGGTGAAGCAGAAAAAGGATTACAATTATTAAAAGAACAACTACGAGTTGCTAATGATGAAGAGAAGTATGATATCGCTCGTTACTATCATACACTTGGGTTTATGGATGAGGCGTTAGCAATTACTGAAGACTTACGCTTGCTATATCCGGAAGAAAGTGAATTTACGGTATTTTTAGCAGAATTATATATTGATTTAGATAAAGAAGATGAAGCGATTGAAGTGCTTCATGATATTCCAGAAAATGATGATCTATATGTTCAATCGCTATTACTTGTTGCAGATTTATTCCAAATGCAAGGTTTTGATGATGTAGCAGAGCAAAAACTATTAAAGGCGAAAGAATTGATGCCTGACGAACCTGTTATTACGTTTGGATTAGCAGAATTATATAGTAGTAAAGGTGAAGAACAAAAGGCAATTACTTATTACGAGTCGCTATTAGCGGAACATAAAGTAATGGGTGGTGTTGTCATTGCACTTCGTCTCGCAGAAACTTTAAGTGCTATTGGAAACTGGGAAGAGGCAACCTCTTACTATGAAGCGGGGTTAGAAGAGCAAAAAGATATTCACTCATTATTTGGATATGCCTTCACATTATATCAAGGAGAAGAATATCAAAGAGCAATTGGTGCTTGGCAAGAATTAAAAGAATTAGATCCTGAGTACGCATCGTTATACATGTATTTAGCGAAAAGCTATGAAAAAGAAGGCATGCTTCAAGAAAGCTATGAAACACTTCAAGAAGGAATTAAAGTAGATGAGCTTTCTGTTCCTTTCTATGTAGAATTAGCGAATATTGCGGCGAAATTAAGTAACATAGCGGAGGCAGAAGAATTGCTTCAAAAAGCGCTGGAGCTAGATCCGGGACATTTAGGTGCGACATTAAAATATGCGTATATCTTAAAAGAACAAGAGAAATATGAAGAGCTAATTGCAGTTGTAGAGCGTACAATTGACAGTGGAGAACCAGATACACAACTACTTTGGGATCTTGCATTTGCAAAAAAACAATTAGAAATGTATTCGGATGCATTAAAACACTATGAAAGTGCATATACTTCTTTTAAGAATCATCCAGATTTCTTGGAAGAGTACGGTTATTTCTTATTAGAAGAAGGAATGCGAAAAGAGGCGAAAGAAGTATTTACGCAGTTAATACAACTAGACCCGACACAAATTCATATTGAAGAATTGTTATATAATTTAGAGGATTTTTCGTAAGTTGGAAGGAAACTGAATGCCGCTTCTTGAATCTAAAAAGAAAAGAGAAAGACAGAGGAGGGACTTAATCGCTATGAATACCCCTGTTTCTGTAAACGAGAAGAAGGATTTTGTAAAATGGTTTTTAAATAATTACCAACTGAAACAGCGTGAATGTGTATGGATTTTGAATTATTTAATGAGTCACGATCAATTAATGCATAAAGTCCACTTCGTAGAACATGCAAAATATTGTCCGCGTGGCTTAGTAATGTCAGCAAATTGTGTGAAAGACACACCGTTTCACTTTTTTAAACAAAATGTAATGACAACAGATGCAGAAAAGTCGTTTCATGATATTCGTTTGAATCGAGATGAGGATATTTATATTCAGCTTAATTTTAAATCATCGTTCCAAAATGCAAACTATGTAGCTGTATTAGAAGAAAACCCATATTTGCCAAAGCATATTGAAGTGAATGAAAAAGATCGATTGCTTGCAGAACGATTTTTAGAAGAAAGTGTATTCTCATTTAGAAGAGCGCGTCTTTTGAAACAAATTGATGAAGCTTTGGATAAGCGAGATGAGGAAGCATTTCATAGGTTAACAGCAGAGTTGAAAATTTTATAGAATTCATTTTGATTATGTAATCTTTACGAAATTCAGACTTTTTAAGAAAAACTACTTAATAATAGGTAGTTTTTCTTTTTTTACCTCTTTTAGTATGGTTTAATATATATAAAGTGAAAGTTCTGTTATTTCGAATGGAGGAGGGGAGAAAAGGTGAAATGGATTGTAAAAGATGTAGAACAGTTTGAGCAAGCGAGGGAGTATGTAGATACAGGGATTATACCCCTTTTGTCTATTTCGGCAGCAAAAGAAATGAAAATGGTTGTAGAGCAAGGTGAATTTATTGAGGCTTTGAGTATGGAGTTGGAAAGGGAGTATAAAGGAAGAGTGCTTTTACTGCCCGCATTTACGTATTTGGTAGAGAGCCAAAAAAATGAAAAAGACCGTTTGCAAGAATGGACAGATCATTTGCAAAGGCAAGGTTTTAAGCATATTGCCTATGTGACAAGTGATTTTTCATGGAAAGAAGATATGCAAGAGTTGCAGGGTGATTTATTTTGGTTTCCATCGTTATCATTAGAGCAATTTAGTGATCAAGCGAAAAGGGAAGTTATTCGTGCTCACATAAAAAATATTATGGTAATGTTGGAAGAAAGATGGATAAGGTAATAATAAACAGAAAGTTCTTATTATTATGAGTAGTATGATATTGACCTATACAAGAGGGTATTATATCATGATAGTGTCCTAGTATTTATTTTTTATATAATTTTTTCACGAGGGGACAATTTCTGATAGAGGGGGGAAATTTTCGTGAGCGAGAAAGAACATCGTGTGTCAAGAAGACAGTTTTTAAATTACACACTTACAGGGGTAGGAGGCTTTATGGCGGCGGGTATTTTAATGCCGATGACGCGGTTTGCGCTTGATCCGGTGTTAAGAAAAGAAGCGGGAACAGATATGGTTGCTGTTGCACAAGTGAAGGATATTACAACAGAACCGAAGCGTTTCGACTTTAAGGTGAAGCAGGTTGATGGTTGGTACAAGTCTGACGAGCCAAAATCAGCTTGGGTTCATAAAGATGAAAGCGGAGACATTGTTGCGTTCTCTCCAGTATGTAAACATTTAGGATGTACAGTTAACTGGAATTCAGACAAAGCACATCCGAATCAATTCTTTTGCCCGTGTCACGGGGGGCGTTACACAAAAGATGGGGTTAACATTAAAGGCACACCGCCCCTTGCTCCGCTTGATGTGTACGAGTCTAAAGTGAAAGATGGAACATTGTATTTAGGAAAAGCGAAGCCAAGAGGGGGTGCAAAGTAGATGCTAAATAAAATTTATGATTGGGTAGACGAGCGGTTAGATATTACACCAATATGGCGCGATATCGCTGATCATGAAGTACCTGAACATGTAAACCCGGCACATCACTTTTCTGCATTCGTCTATTGCTTTGGAGGGCTTACCTTTTTCGTTACTGTAATTCAAATTTTATCTGGAATGTTTTTGACAATGTATTATGTGCCTGATATTAAAAATGCTTGGGAATCGGTTTATTATTTACAAAATGAAGTTGCATACGGACAAATTGTTCGTGGTATGCACCACTGGGGTGCCAGTCTCGTAATTGTAATGATGTTTTTACATACACTCAGAGTTTTCTTCCAAGGTGCGTATAAAAAGCCTCGTGAGTTAAACTGGATTGTTGGTGTTCTTATTTTCTTTGTTATGTTAGGTCTTGGTTTTACCGGATATTTATTACCGTGGGATATGAAAGCGTTATTTGCTACGAAAGTAGGGATTCAAATCGCAGAGCAAACGCCGCTCATTGGTCCTTATATTAAAACATTACTCGCTGGTCATTCCGAAATTGTTGGCGCTCAAACATTAACTCGCTTCTTTGCTATTCACGTCTTCTTCTTACCAGCAGCACTTCTAGGTTTAATGGCCTTCCACTTCATCATGATTCGCAAACAAGGTATTTCCGGTCCGCTATAAGAGATTGCTAAATTAAAGGGGAAAGAACAAAAGGAGGGAGATTATGCATCGCGGCAAAGGGATGAAGTTTGTAGGAGATTCTCGGGTACCAGTAGCCCGGAAACCAAATATTCCAAAAGATTATTCTGAATATCCAGGGAAAACAGAAGCGTTTTGGCCGAATTTCTTGTTAAAAGAATGGATGGTTGGTGCAGTTTTTTTAGTCGGTTATTTATGTTTAACAGTGGCGCATCCGTCACCGCTTGAGAGAATGGCGGATCCTACAGATGCAGGGTATATACCACTTCCAGATTGGTATTTCTTATTCTTGTATCAGTTATTAAAGTATTCGTATGCTTCAGGCTCATTTACTGTAATTGGTGCGTTTATTATGCCAGGGATTGCGTTTGGAGCGTTACTATTAGCTCCGTTTCTAGATCGAGGCCCAGAAAGAGCGCCATTGAAGCGTCCTGTAGCAACGGGGTTTATGCTTTTAGCAATTGCATCGATTATTTTTTTAACTTGGGAATCTGTAGCACATCACGATTGGGAAGCTGCAAAAAAACAAGGAGCAATTGTAAAAACAGCACCAGTTGATAAAAATGATGAAGGCTACAAGTTGATGCAAAAAAATACTTGTTTAACATGTCATGGTGACAATTTACAGGGCGGGGCGGCAGCACCGGCTTTGCAAAACTTAACTTTAAAGTCAGAAGAAATCGCTAAAATTGCGAAAGATGGAAAAGGTTCAATGCCTAAAGGTGTATTTAAAGGTACAGATGAGGAACTGAAAAAGCTTTCGGAATTCGTTGCAAAGTATAATAAAAAATAATAGAAAAGCTGACTACAAAATCTGTAGTCAGCTTTTTATTTTGATGACGGAAAGTTTGCTATATAATAGAGTAGAGTTCGATGAAAGAATTACTTTGTTTGAAAGGTGTTGGACATACAGCTTGGTTTACTTGTATGCAATGTTAAGGCAACGTTCGGTACTATTATTTTTATTGGTTGTTAACATATTAGGTACAATTTACGGATTCATATGGTATGGAAATCAATTAAAAGAAACCTCACCTATATTTTGGCCGTTTGTACCAGATAGCCCTATGGCGACTCTCTTTTTTGTCTTTGTTTTAATTGCTTTTTTGATGAAGAAGAACTGGGGGTTAATAGAAGCGTTAGCGATAGTTACTTTAATAAAATATGGTGTTTGGGCTGTTGTTGTAAATGCAATTACGATTTATGTAAAAGGTCCTATTGGCCTTATGGGATATATGTTAATGTTATCTCATTTTGCGATGGCGGTGCAGGGAATGTTATATGCTCCGTTTTATCGGATAAAAAAATGGCACTTCACTGTAGCTGGCATATGGACATTACATAATGATGCAATTGATTATTTATTTTGGCAAATGCCGAGATATGGGATTATGCATTTGTTTGTAGAGAAAATTGGTTATTTTACGTTTTGGTTAAGTATTGCTGTACTGTGTATTACATATTATTATTATTGCTTACGTGAGAACCGAAAACAGTTTTCTTTATGATGGTGAGGACATTTAGGGGGAGAAAATGAAGAAAAATAAGAGTGGTATAAACATATGGGATCGATTGATCACTTTAGTAGTTTCCTATAGCATAGCATTTTCTGTTTTCGCTCTCGCGACAACGGTAGTTGTATATGGGAAATCGTTGTATTATTTTGAAATTGATTTTTTAAATATTCCAGATTTAGCGGATATGACGAAAGATGAAATTAAGAGAAACTATGATGTGCTTATTACATATTTATCGCCGTTTTATGAAGGTGCATTACAATTGCCAACATTAGATATGTCCACAAATGGACGCATTCATTTTGTAGATGTTAAAAATATTTTAGTAAAGATTCAATATATAATGTATGGAACGATTGTAATTGCTGTATTAGGAGGGGCGTATTTATTAAAAAAGAAAAAAGAAAAGTTTTTACTTCACGGAGCGATTCTTACAATTATTTTTCCAATAGCTCTTACGTTACCAATTGCTATTAATTTTGAAAAGAGTTTCGTATTATTTCATAAGCTTTTATTTAGCAATGATTATTGGATGTTTGATATTGAAACAGATCCGGTTATTTTAATGTTACCGGAAGAATTCTTTCTGCATGCTGCATGTGTTATTTTATTATTGATTTTAGGTGGTAGCATAATTTGTTACGGTGTATATAAATATTTAGTGAAAAAGAAAAGGGTTTCAAAGAAAAAATTCTCTGTTTAAAGAGAATTTTTTTGTTTTCATAGAGATAATATATTTTTTGGTTGTGTTCTGTTCTATTCTTGTCCAATTCCACATATTTTGTACTAGTAGTTATAGGGGGGACCGGGATGAAGAGAACATTAATTGGACTGATAGCATTTCTAATTATAATGTTTCCAGTACGTATATATGCTGAAGAGTGGAATGAACTAACTGGATTGCTAGATGACTCTTTACAGTTAGTGAAGAAAAAAGAAGATGAGAAGGCAATACAAGTACTGCACCATTTCTCAGAGCAGTTTCTATCAAAGGAGAATGAAAATAATTCAAAAGTAAATCCGGGACAAATTAGAGTCGTTTCTTTAGCATACGATAAGGCGAAACAAGCTCTCTCGGAAGATTTAGATAGGCAAGTTAAAGTTGATAATATGTTAGCGTTACAACTTGCTGTTGATGCGCAAGTATCTAAATATCAGCCACTTTGGATGGAAAGAGAAAGAAAGATAATGAATGCTTTTTCTCAAGTAGAAAAAGCGATGGAAAAAAACGATGATGGACAGTTCCAACAGACGCTAAATACATTTTTAAATGAATTTAATATTATTTATCCTAGTTTAATGATTGCTCTGCCAGAAAACGAAGCGCAGCGTGTAAATGCACATTTATCTTATTTGGATGAATTTCGTAACGTTATGTTAAAAACGAAAGGTGGACAAATGCAACTAGGGATTATTAAAGGTGATTTGCAAAAAATATTTCATACAGTAAAAAAAGATGAGATAGCTCCCTCTCTCATTTGGTTCATGACAATTACTGGAGGACTTATTTTGTTCACTTTAACGTATGTTGGATGGAGAAAGTATAAAGGGGAGAGAGAGAGGCGGAGAAGTAACTTGCATTCTAAAGATAGATAATGCATATAAATAAAGATACGGATTGTAAGGTTTATTTATTGACAATGGCGGAAGAAAAAAATAGAATGAGAAGTACTATAATTAAAACTTCAATGGAGGTTTATGATGTTTTATTTAATTTACTTCGCGATCATTTTGATCATACCGTTGTATGCACAGTCAAAAGTACGTAGTGCCTATAGCAAGTATTCACAAGTTTATTCAACATCAGGTATGACAGGAGCGGAAGTTGCTCGGAAAATTTTAGATGAAAATGGATTGTACAATGTAGCCGTAGAAGAAACGCCAGGTCATTTGTCAGATCATTATGACCCGCGTGTAAAGACGGTTAGATTATCGACAGATAACTATTATGGTCATTCAGTTGCTGGTACAGCTGTAGCAGCACACGAAGTAGGGCATGCAATTCAAGATGCAAAAGATTATAACTTCATGCGTGTTCGTCATTCATTAGTGCCAGTTGCTAATTTTGGCTCGAATATGTCTTGGGTTTTCGTTTTAATTGGTGTGTTTGCACAAATGTCTGGTTTATTGTTGCTAGGAATTATTTTAATGGCAGCAGGTGTTATTTTTCAACTTGTTACATTACCAGTTGAGTTTGATGCATCAAAACGCGCAATGCAACAAATTGAAGCACTTGGTATCGTATCGACAGATGAATATGGCCAAGCTCGTAAAGTATTAAATGCGGCAGCATTAACATATGTAGCAGCTGCAGCTGTAGCGGTATTTGAATTATTACGTCTCGTATTAATTTATACTGGTATGCAGCGTAGCGACGATTAAAGACTATCAATTATGATAGTCTTTTTTTGTTTTGTGGATTGAATCTTATAATATGTTACAAATGGAAATAATAGAGAGAATATGGGGTATAGAACTAATTAAAATAAAGATAAGTATGGAATGATGAAAGAAGGTGACAGACATAGAATATCCAGATTATTTAGTTAAACAAGTGAAGGAGCGTAGTGCTACTTACCAATTAGAAGGTTTTTTAAGTGGACAAGGCCCTGGAAATCCCAAATTTATGCTCGTTGGAGAAGCACCTGGTGAAACAGAAATTCATAATGGGATTCCATTTAGCGGGAGAGCTGGAAAACATTTAATGGAGTTTTTAGGACGTATTCATGTTACAAGGGAAGAAGTATATATTACGAGTGCGGTCCGGAGCAGGCCATATAAATGGCGAGAGAAAAAAGAACGAAATGGCGAAAAAATACAGAAAAAGTATAATAGAACACCAAATCAAGGAGAAATACTTGCTCATGCCCCTTTATTAGATTATGAGTTGGAAAAGATAGATCCTCTTGTTATCGTTACGCTTGGCAATATTGCATTACAGCGTTTAGTCGGTAAAAATAATAAAATTACAGATGTTCATGGAGAATTGTTAAAACAACCGGTGCAGCAATTGAAAGATAGTTGCGGTACAGAATTTGTATGGACAGAAAAAGAATATTCTATTTTTCCGACCTTTCATCCAGCTTCTATTTTTTATAATCGGAGTTTGTTGGAGCTTATTTATGAGGATTTGGAGAAACTTAAAAGATTTATAATAAAAAACTAGAAAAGCTAAAGAGCTTTTCTAGTTGAATTTAATTATGTAGTGGTTTTTTATTTTCATCTAATGTAAATCCTTCACCAACAACATCGTGTACATCATTTACAGCGACAAAGGCATGTGGATCTACTGAAATAATGATATTTTTTAATTTTACGATTTCATTTTTAGCAACAACACAATATAGTACATTACGTTCTACTTTTGTATAGGATCCAACTGCTTTTAAAAAGGTTGCTCCGCGCTCCATTTCAGATAAAATTTTTGCAGCAATTTCATCATTTTTATCAGAAATAATAGTTGCTCCTTTTGCTGCATAAGCTCCTTCTTGCATGAAATCAATAACCTTAGCCCCGATAAAAACAGCAACTAACGTATACATACCTTCACGGTATGATAAATAGGTAAGAATAGAGATAATGATAACGATTGCATCGAACATAAACATCGTTTTTCCCATACTCCAGCCAACATATTTGTGAGCTAGCCTTGCGATAATATCAACACCGCCAGTAGTCCCGCCGTATTTAAATATAATTCCAAGTCCTATACCGATAAATGCCCCGGCGAATAAAGCAGCCAGTGTCATATCATTTTGCAAGTTTAAATGTAAGTTGAGAATCTCGTAGCGCTGAAACACCCAAAGGAATAAAGAGACGCTAAATGTACCGATTAATGTGTATAAAAATGTTGTTCGGCCGAGTAATTTCCAGCCAATGAAAAATAGAGGAACGTTTAAAATTAAGTTTGTATAGGAAGGATCAAGTGAAAATTTAAAATATAATAATAGCGTAATGCCGGTAAATCCACCCTCTGCAAGATGGTTTTCAATATTGATATTCACAATACCGAAAGAAAAAATAGCGGAACCGATTAAAATAAAAATGATATTTCGAATCTTCAAATTTGATGTCATTTAGAAATCCCCCTAATTATGTAATGATTGCATTGGTCTTCTTAAACGATAAAACATAATAAAAAGTAATTTCTAGTTGCTAGTAAAAATAGAGAATGGTATAAGAGCTTAATTAGTTCAGGCTGATTTTTTGTGAAAATCGCATAAAAGAAAGTTTCACTTTACCCCGTCCCAACGGCTGGTAGAGGGAAAAGCAAAGGAGAAAAGGACGAACCAGCCATAGGGAACCGATTGGTTCAACTAATCTTTTGCAAAAATCATGCAAAAGAAAGTTTCACTTTACCCCGCTCAAACGGCTGGTAGGGGTAAAGCAGAGAAGAAAGCGCAAACCAGCCGTAAGAGCCCGATTGGTTCAACTAATCTTTTGCAAAAATCACGCAAAAGAAGTTTCACTTTATTATAGTCTATCCCAAAAAGAGTCGTAAATAGTGATATGAGAGAATAATATTTGTCAAATCGCGATGAATTGGCTAACATGAAAGAGGAAGGAATAGAGGTGACTAGTATGGAAGTAAAAACGATGAAAGATAT
This sequence comes from Bacillus sp. NP247, assembly GCF_018966865.1. NCBI lineage: Bacteria > Bacillati > Bacillota > Bacilli > Caryophanales > Bacillaceae > Bacillus > Bacillus sp. NP247. The sequence continues at coordinate 4,170,581 of NZ_CP076653.1, forward strand.
GCAGAAGGAAGTAGATGCATATATCGGTCAATTTAAAGAAGGTTATTTTAGCCCGCTTGCAATGATGGCCCGTTTAACTGAAGAAATGGGAGAGCTTGCGAGAGAGGTTAATCATTATTATGGTGAGAAACCGAAGAAAACGACCGAGAAAGAACAAAGTATTGAGGAAGAGCTTGGAGATGTGTTATTTGTTATGATTTGTATGGCAAATAGTTTAAATATTGATTTAGAAACAGCGCATAACATTGTAATGAAGAAATTTAATACACGTGATAAAGATCGCTGGACACGTATTGATGAGGGAGAGAAAGACGCATGAAAGAAATTAAAGTAATTATCGCTGGACCACGAGGACGCATGGGACATGAAGCAGTCCTTCTTATGGAAAGAACAGCGCATTTCAATTTAGTAGCAGCAATTGATTATAAGCATGGCGGAGAAAAAATTTCTGATTTACCGGGAATGCCAGCGTTAGATGCACCTATTTACGCGGATTTACATACTTGTTTAGATGAAGTAGAAGCAGATGTATTGTTAGATTTAACAACACCAGAAATTGGAAAGAAACATGTGACACTTGCAGTTGAACGTGGACTTCGATCTGTTATTGGTACGACTGGATTTACAGAAGAAGAGCTTAAACATTTAACGGAAACTGCGAAAGAAAAAGAAGTGGGAACAATCATTGCTCCAAACTTTGCGATTGGTGCAGTACTTATGATGAAGTTCTCTCAAATGGCAGCGAAGTACTTCCAAGATGTTGAAGTAATTGAATTGCATCACGATCAAAAGTTAGATGCACCATCTGGTACAGCTGTAAAAACAGTAGAATTAATCCGTCAAAATCGTGAACCAAAAGAGCAAGGACACCCTAATGAAACAGAACAATTAGAAGGGGCACGTGGTGCAAATGTAGACGGTATTCACATTCATAGCGTACGTCTACCAGGGCTTATTGCACACCAAGAAGTAATGTTCGGCGGAGATGGACAAATGTTAACAGTTCGTCATGATTCATTCAACCGTGCATCATTCATGTCAGGTGTAAAACTATCAATTGAAACAGTAATGAACCTTGATCATCTTGTGTACGGTTTAGAAAATATTATCGACTAAAGGGGAGACAACGGATGAAAATTGCCTTAATCGCACATGACAAAAAGAAAGATGATATGGTTTCGTTCGCGTACGCATATAAACCGATTTTTGAAAAACATGAACTTTTTGCAACAGGAACGACAGGACTTCGTATTATGGAGGCAACTGGTTTAGTTGTAACAAGATATCAATCTGGTCCTCTTGGTGGCGATCAAGAAATTGGTGCAATGATTGCAAAAAATGAGATGGATATGGTGATTTTTTTCCGGGATCCACTAACAGCCCAGCCGCATGAACCAGATGTCAATGCGTTACTTCGTTTATGTGATGTATACGCTATCCCATTAGCAACGAATATGGCAAGTGCTGAAATGTTAATGCATGCATTAGAGCGGGGAGATTTAGATTACCGAAAGTTAAGAAAATGAGGGGAGCAATTATGAGTGGATTACATATATTAGCGTTTGGTGCTCATGCCGATGATGTGGAAATCGGCATGGCAGGTACCATTGCAAAGTATACAAAGCAAGGATATGAAGTAGGCATTTGCGATTTAACAGAAGCTAATCTTTCTTCAAATGGAACGATAGAACTAAGAAAAGAAGAAGCAAAGGCGGCAGCTCGTATTATGGGAGTAAGAACGAGAATTAATTTAGCAATGCCAGACCGTGGTTTGTATATGAAAGAAGAATATATACGTGAAATTGTAAAGGTTATTCGTACATATAAACCAACGCTAATTTTCGCACCATATTACGAAGATCGTCATCCAGACCATGCTAATTGCGCGAAACTTGTGGAAGAAGCTATCTTTTCAGCGGGAATTCGTAAATATATGCCTGAACTTCCGCCGCACCGTGTAGAGTCTTTTTATAATTATATGATTAATGGTTTTCATAAACCGAATTTTTGTATAGATATTAGTGAATACCTTTCTAAAAAGGTGGAAGCATTAGAGGCGTATGAAAGTCAGTTTTCAACAGGGAGTGATGGTGTTAAGACGCCATTAACCGAAGGATACGTTGAAACTGTAATCGCTCGGGAGAAGATGTTTGGGAAAGAAGTTGGAGTGCTGTATGCCGAAGGATTTATGAGTAAGAAACCGGTTTTATTACATGCTGATTTAATAGGGGGATGTAAATGAAATTGAAAATAGGTATTACATGTTACCCTTCTGTAGGTGGTTCTGGGGTTGTTGGGACAGAGTTAGGAAAGCAATTGGCGGAACGCGGGCATGAAATTCATTTTATTACATCGGGTGTACCATTTCGGTTGAATAAAGTGTACCCGAACATTTATTTTCACGAAGTAACAGTAAATCAATATTCTGTTTTTCAATATCCACCTTACGATTTAGCATTAGCGAGTAAAATGGCAGAGGTTGCTCAAAGAGAAAACCTTGATATTTTACATGTGCATTATGCAATCCCTCATGCTATTTGTGCATATTTAGCAAAACAAATGATTGGGGAGCGTATTAAAATTGTTACAACCTTACATGGAACGGATATTACTGTGTTAGGTTCCGACCCTTCGTTAAATAATTTAATTCGCTTTGGTATTGAACAATCTGATGTTGTTACAGCTGTGTCACATTCGTTAATTGAAGAAACGAATGAACTTGTAAAACCAGATAAAGAAATTGAGACGGTATACAATTTTGTAGATGAACGTGTTTATTTCAAACGTGATATGTCTCAATTAAAAAAAGAATATGGTATACGAGAAAATGAAAAAGTTTTGATTCATATTTCAAATTTCCGAAAGGTTAAGCGTGTACAGGATGTTGTGCAGTCATTTGCCAAAATTGTAAAGGAAGTAGATGCGAAATTGCTTCTTGTTGGTGATGGACCAGAGTTCTGTACTATTTTACAATTGGTGAAAAGTTTACATATTGAGGAACGTGTCTTATTCCTAGGAAAGCAAGATAATGTTGCCGAGCTTCTTGCGATGAGTGATTTAATGCTACTTTTATCAGAAAAGGAAAGTTTTGGTCTCGTTATATTAGAAGCGATGGCGTGTGGTGTGCCTAGTATCGGAACGAGGGTTGGGGGCATTCCAGAGGTCATTCAACATGGTGAAACAGGATATATATGTGAAGTTGGAGATACAGACGGAATAGCTAAGCAAGCAATTCAACTACTAGAAAATGAAGAACTTCACCGTAATATGGGAGAGCGAGCGATGAAATCTGTATATGAGCAGTTTCGTTCGGAAAAAATCGTTTCACAGTATGAGGCGATTTATTATGACATACTAAGGGATGACAAGAATGGAAAGATTTAAAAAAGCTAGTTCAATTATTGAGATATTAAAACAGCACGGACATGAGGCTTACTTCGTTGGTGGAAGTGTACGCGATCTTATTATCGATAGACCGATTGGAGATATCGATATCGCAACATCTGCTTTACCAGAAGAAGTAATGGCTATTTTCCCAAGGCATGTTCCGGTTGGTCTTGAGCATGGAACTGTAATTGTTGTAGAAAATGGTGAACCGTATGAGGTAACTACTTTTCGAACAGAAAGCGAATATGAAGATTTTCGGAGACCTAGTAGTGTTCAATTTGTCCGTTCATTAGAAGAGGATTTAAAACGACGTGATTTCACGATGAATGCAATTGCAATGACAGAGGAAGGCGAAATGATTGATTTATTTGCTGGGCAAGAAGCGATTCGTCTGAAAGAAATTACAACGGTTGGAGATGCTGCAGACCGTTTTCAAGAAGATGCACTGCGAATGATGCGTGGTGTTCGGTTCGTAAGTACGTTAGGTTTCTCTTTGGAAATAAAGACGAAACAAGCAATTGAAACGTATGGGCATTTGCTCGAACATATAGCGATTGAAAGAATTACAGTTGAATTTGAAAAATTGTTGACTGGTACATATTGTGTGAATGGTCTTCAAGATTTGGTAGAAACGAAGCTATTTTCTCATCTGCCATATTTACAAATGTCAGAAGAAAGACTCTTGAAAGCTACGGAGTATAAATGGGATTCTTTTGAAACAGACGTTGAGGCGTGGGCATTTTTCTTATATTGTATCGGAGAAGAGCATCCATCTGTCTTTTTACGTCAATGGAAGTTCTCGAATAAAAAGATTAAAGATATCGTAGCGGTTTTATTAGCAATTCGTTCTAGAAAGGAGAAGGAGTGGGATACAATCCTTCTTTATAAAACTGGAATTCGCGTCGCTGAGATGGCGGAAAGAGTATATGAAGCGATAATAGAAAGTTATAATAGTGCGTCTGTTAAGCAAGTACAAACATTATTTCATGCATTGCCGATAAAAAATCGTCAAGAAATGAATGTGACTGGTAATGATTTATTAAGCTGGGCAGATAAAAAGCCAGGTCCGTGGGTTGCCGAAATGCTTCAAAATATTGAAAAAGCAATCGTACAAGGAGATGTAGTTAATAAGAAAGAGAATATAAGGGAGTGGCTACAAAGATGCAATCTACTATAAGAAAGCAGTTATTACAAGTTTTTTCTGAAGCAGATGGTGTATTTGTATCTGGTCAAACACTTAGTGACAAACTTGGCTGTTCGAGAACCGCTGTATGGAAGCATATGGAGGATCTTCGTAATGAAGGGTATGAACTAGAAGCTGTACGCCGCTTAGGGTATCGAATTGCTAGTAAACCAGATAAAGTAACTGCTAATGAGATTCAATTAGGATTACAAACAGAGCGTATCGGTAGAACGGTTTATTTTGAAGAATCGGTTGAATCTACTCAGCATATTGCAGCAAGACTTGCTTATGAAGGCGCAGAAGAGGGAACAATTGTCGTTGCTGAAGAACAAACAGCAGGTAGAGGACGTTTAAGTAGAAAATGGTATTCTCCAAAAGGAACAGGAATTTGGATGAGTATTATTTTGCGTCCATCTATTCCAGTTCATCATGCACCACAGCTTACTTTATTAGCAGCTGTTAGCGTAGCGCAAGCCATTGAAAAATGTACCGGTGTAAACGTAGGGATTAAATGGCCAAATGATATTTTAATTCAAGGTAAAAAAGCTGTCGGTATATTAACGGAGATGCAAGCTGATCCAGATAAAATTAATGCTGTTATTATGGGAATTGGCATTAATGCAAATCAGAAACAAGAACATTTTGATGAGGAAATTCAGCAAATTGCAACTTCATTAGCAATTGAATCGGGTAAGCCGATTGTTCGTGCGGAACTTATGCAACAAATTTTCTTGCAACTAGAGAAATTGTATGAAGAGTATTTAAAAAATGGCTTCTCTGTTATTAAAATTCTTTGGGAAAGTTACGCAGTAAGTATCGGAAAAGAAATTACAGCTCGAACGATGAAGGAAACTATTAATGGGCTAGCAAAAGGGATTACGGAGGATGGTGTATTGTTACTTGAGGATCATCAAGGACAAGTGCACCACATTCATTCTGCTGATATAGAAATTAAGTAAAAGAAGTTCCTATTTTGGAGCTTCTTTTTGTCATTTAGATACTAATAAATTTCACATACCGTAATAGGGATAGAAAATTATTTTTTCGAAAAAATGTAGCAATTCCTTTTCAGAGTTTGCTATAATTGATTCGAATATGGGCAGTATCAAAGCGAACTGCACCATTATTTTACGCAGTATGAAAAAATAATAATTTGGATTCTGCCTTGATCCAATAACGGACTGGGACAGAGGGATGAATAATGCCGACTAACACACAACCCTTCTGCCCTTTTATGGCCAGAGGGGTTTTTTATATGATTTCGGCCATCTCCTCTCTCCTGCATAAAGGAGGAGTAGTTTTTGAAAACAAAAACAGATTTTTTGAAAATGAAAGAGCAAGGTGAGCCGATTACAATGCTAACGGCGTATGATTATCCATCTGCTAAATTAGCAGAAGAAGCTAAAGTCGATATGATTTTAGTGGGTGATTCTCTAGGAATGGTTGTACTTGGGTATGATTCAACAGTTCCAGTAACAGTAGAGGATATGATTCATCATACGAAAGCTGTACGCCGCGGAGCGAAAGAGACGTTTATTGTAACTGATATGCCATTTATGTCTTATCATGTCTCATTGCAAGATACGATGGTTAATGCACGTCGCATTGTTCAAGAGAGCGGGGCACATGCATTAAAGGTAGAAGGTGCTGGAGAAGTTATATCAACTATTCACTACTTAACGAATGCGGGAATTCCCGTTGTGGCGCATTTAGGTTTAACTCCTCAATCTGTAGGAGTGCTAGGTGGGTATAAAGTACAAGGGAAAGATGCTGAAAGTGCAAAAAAATTAATAGAAGATGCAAAGAAATGTGAGGAAGCTGGTGCGATAGCACTTGTGTTAGAGTGCGTGCCAATGCAATTAGCAGAACTTATTTCAGAGCAGTTAACAATTCCTACAATCGGAATTGGAGCAGGACAAAAAGTAGATGGGCAAGTTCTTGTATATCATGATCTTATCTCGTACGGCGTAAATCGTGTTCCGAAATTTGTGAAGCAATATACGTCTGTTCAAGAGGAGATTGTGCGAGGGATTTCGCAATACGTTACTGAAGTAAAGACAGGGCAATTTCCTGAAGAAAAACATTCATTCACAATGAAAGAGGAAGAGTGCTTAGCGTTATACGGAGGAAAACAATAATGAAAATCATAACTACAGTGCAAGAGATGCAGCAAATTACAAACGAACTTCGTACAAGTGGAAAAAGTATCGGTTTTGTTCCAACGATGGGGTATTTACACGAAGGGCATGCTACGTTACTACGTAAGGCAAGGGAAGAAAATGAAATTGTAGTGTTAAGTGTATTTGTAAATCCACTACAATTTGGACCAAATGAAGATTTAGATCGATACCCACGTGATATTGATAGAGATGAAAATGTAGCAAAAGAAAATGGTGTTGATTATTTATTTTATCCGAGTGTAGAAGAGATGTATCCAGCAGAACAAACGACAACAGTAGAAGTTGTGAAGCGTACCGACGTATTATGTGGTAAACAAAGACCGGGTCATTTCGCTGGTGTTGCGACTGTACTAATGAAACTATTTAATATTACATTGCCAACGCGTGCTTATTTTGGTATGAAAGATGCACAGCAAGTAGCTGTAATTGAAGGATTCGTAACGGATTTTAATATTCCAGTTACGATCGTACCAGTTGATATTGTAAGGGAAGAAGATGGTTTAGCGAAAAGTTCTCGTAATGTGTATTTATCACTAGAAGAACGCGAAGAGGCTCCTCATTTATACCGCAGTCTATGTATAGCGAAAGAACGAATTGAGGCAGGCGAACGTAATCCAGAAATCATTATGGATCTTGTGAAAGAGCATATTGAGAAGTATACGAAAGGCACTGTAGATTATGCTGATTTATATGCATATCCTTCATTAAAAGCAATAGATAAAATTGAAGGAAGAATCATTTTAGCGATTGCAGTTAAGTTTGAACATGTACGATTAATTGACAATATAACATTAATGGGGAAATAAGGGGGAGCATCTATGTTTCGCACAATGATGAGAGCGAAGTTACATCGCGCAACTGTAACAGAAGCAAATTTAAATTATGTAGGTAGTATTACAATTGATGAAGATTTAATGGATGCGGTAAATATTGTAGAAAATGAAAAAGTACAAATTGTAAATAACAACAATGGAGCTCGCTTAGAGACATATGTTATTAAAGGAGAGCGCGGTAGCGGTGTTGTGTGTTTAAATGGTGCAGCTGCAAGACTTGTACAACCGGGTGATAAAGTTATTATTATTTGTTATGGTTTAGTGGCAGAAGAAAATATTCATAAACAAGAGCCGAAAATTGCAGTATTAGACGATGATAATCAAATTATTGAAATGTTAGGTGCTGAAAAAGCTGGCACGATATTATAAGTAGGAAGGCTATCTCTAATTAAGGAGATAGCTTTTTTGTGCATCTTTTCATTAAGATGAGGTAAAACGTGGTATAGTAACATTATATAATTTTTGTGTTTGATAGGTAAGAAATTGAGGTGTTACATATATGAGTAAGCGTTATGTCGTTGTTGATTTAGAGACGACAGGGAACTCCTGGAAGGATGGGAAGGATAAAATCACCCAAATTGCAGCTGTTGTAGTGGAAGATGGAGAGATATTAGAGATTTTTTCATCTTTTATTAATCCGAAGAGAGAGATTCCCCTATTTATTACAGAATTAACTGGGATTGATGAAGATCTTGTAAAACAAGCCCCGTTATTTCGAGATGTAGCCCCGATGATTGTTGAGCTATTACAAGGTGCGGCTTTTGTTGCACATAACGTTCACTTTGATTGGAATTTTTTAAATGAAGAATTAAGGCAGGCTGGATATACAGAAGTACATTGTCCTAAAATCGATACAGTTGAATTGGCGCAAATTCTTTTGCCGACAGCTGATAGTTATAAATTACGTGATTTAGCTAAGCAACATGAACTAGAGCACGATCAACCACATCGTGCGGATAGTGATGCTCTTGCAACAGCGGAGTTGTTTTTACAATTTTTAAGTGAAATTGAAAAGTTACCACTTGTCACATTACAATCGCTTTATGAATTAAGTGATGTTTTCCAAAGTGATATAGCTGATGTACTTTCTGAAAATATTTTAAAGAAAATGATGCATGGTAAAGAAAGGGCAGAGGAGTATGAAGTGTATCGAAATATTGCGCTTCGAAAGCGGAACTATTCTTTAAGCCTCAGTGAAACATGCTCATCTAAATTTGATGCTTTCTTACATAAGACAATGGATAAACTTGAATTGAATATGCCAAAGTTTGAAAAAAGAGAAAGCCAACAGATTATGATGAAGGAAATATATACAGCGCTAAGAGATTCTAGGTTTTCACTGATTGAAGCAGGAACAGGTACGGGGAAGACGCTTGCATATTTACTTCCAAGTATTTATTTTGCAAAGAAAAAAGAAGAACCTGTCATTATAAGTACACAAACTGTACAATTGCAACAACAAATACTAGAAAAAGAAATTCCTTTATTAAAGAAAATAATGCCATTTTCATTTGAAGTAGCTCTTCTGAAAGGAAGAAAGCATTATCTGTGTCTACATAAATTTGAATATGCTCTGCAAGAGGAAGAGAAAAATTATGATATGGCGCTCACAAAGGCAAAAATTTTAGTGTGGTTATTGCAAACGGAAACCGGCGATCGTGATGAATTAAATATTCCTGAGGGCGGAAAGTTACTTTGGAACCGTATTTGTAGTGATGCATATAGTCCGGGCGGGATGCAAAGTAACTGGTTTAGTCGTTGTTTTTATCAACGAGCGAAGAATAAAGCATTGTTTGCAGATATTGTTATTACAAATCATGCGTTATTATTTCAAGATTTTTCAAGTGAAGAACCACTGTTTGCTTCATGTGAACATATTATTTTTGATGAAGCTCATCATATCGAGGAAGCGGCGAGTAGAACATTTGGTGAACAGTTCTCATGTATGTATTTTCAATTAGCTTTATCTCGTCTTGGTACGCTAGAAACAGATGATGTGCTTTCTAAAGTATATAAAATGATGAAAAAATCAGAGCAAGCCTCTCGTTCGACTTTCCGTATGGTGAGTCATGGTTTGAAGGAATTGAAATTTGATGCGGATGAACTATTCCAAATGTTACGTGCTTTCATATTTAAACAAACAAAGCAGGAACAAGGGATGAGCAATATGCCGCTCATTTATCGATATAACACGGAAGTAGAGAACGGTAAGTTATGGGATAGCATTACCGAGTTAACAAATCGTTTTGTATATGATGTAAGAAAATTAGTGACTACACTTGAGAAGCAAGCTGATATATTGCAAAGTAAATTAGAATGGGAGATGCATGTTGTTACAGGGGAATTTATGCACTTAATTGAGTTGTTGAGAAAGATGGTACAATCTTTACAATTACTCATTTTAGAAAAAAATTCATACGTGACATGGATGGAGACTGAGACGAAGGGAACGATTCATTCAACAGTTTTATATGCACAGCCTGTTCATATTAGTGAAAGATTTGCTGATGAATTTTTAACAGAAAAAAAGAGTGTTATTTTCACATCAGCAACGTTAACAGTTAGTGATTCATTCGACTATATAAAAGAGGAGCTAGGTTTGCATGATTTTGCGCCCAATATATTAAAGGTTCCATCACCATTTCGTTTTGAAGAACAAATGAAATTAATGGTTTCAACGGATGTGCCTTTTATTAAGCAAGCAAGTAATGAGGAATATATTGAGTCTGTATCGGCACATATTGCGAAAATAGCGAAAGCTACAAAAGGTAGAATGCTCGTTTTATTTACTTCGTATGAAATGTTGAAAGAAGCGTATACGAATTTGAAAAGTGATGATGCATTAGAAGGATATTTATTATTAACACAAAGTGTGAATAATAAGAGCCGAAGTCGCCTCATACGTAAATTTCAAGAGTTCGACAAATCGATTTTGTTAGGAACAAGTAGTTTTTGGGAAGGGATAGATATACCTGGAGATGCTTTGAGTTGCCTTGTCATTGTTCGTCTTCCCTTTACGCCTCCTCATCAACCGATGATGGAAGCGAAAGGAGAGTGGCTAAAAAATCAAGGAGAAGACGTATTCGCTAAGTTAGCGCTCCCGCAAGCGATATTACGTTTCAAACAAGGATTTGGTCGTCTTATTAGAACAAATACAGATACAGGAACGGTATTTGTATTAGATCGTCGTTTGACAAGTTCTTCCTATGGAAAACGGTTTTTACAATCAATCCCAACGGTTCCGCTCTATGAAGGACCGTTAGAAGAATTGTTAGAGCAATTAAAGGAACGACCAAATAAATAAAATTGGAAGAAAAATACGCCTGAAGTACATTTAAACTTCAGGCGTAAAAAATGTGGGTAGGAGGAATTTTATTTTTCTTACTTCTTGTATACAAAATGTATTGGTTTTCGACTTGAAACCTTTTTTTGCTGTACATGTCCTGCTATAATAGATGGGTGATGAAGCAGGGGTTGTAAAGAATGTACTCTTATTGTAACCGCATTGCGTTCTTCTATAATTAGAAATTTTTGTGTAACGGAGGAGTTTTTTCATGGAGAAGAAAATCGAAGTACTATCAACGACGCGTATTAAATATTCGTCTGATTTGTATAAAATTGTTGATAGTTTGAATCGTACGTTAAAAGAGCAGGACCTCATGTTCGGACTAGCATTAGACGAAAAAGATAAAGAAATAGCTGTATTTACGATTTACAGAACGTAGTGATACAATGAAAAAGTGGATCTTTGCAATCATTATCGTTATCGTTGCTAGCGGAATATATGGGGCGTATGTTTATAATAAAGCGATGGGACAGAAAATTCCAAAAGAGTCGAAATTTGTAGAAATTGCTAAAGAAAAAGCAAAGCTTACAAAGGTGAAATCTGTTGATTATTACAACGGAAAATCTGCATATATAGTCGTGCAAGGTACAGATGAAAAGGGAGAACAACTTATCGTTTGGGTGCCTGAGAAAAAAAGGGATACTGTAGTAAGGAAAAAGAGCGAAGGTATTTCTGAAAAAGAGGCTATACAAAGAACACTAGAACAAGTCGGCAATGAAAGTAAGGAACCAAAAAGTAAGCCGAAAGAGATTATGAAAGTGAAATTAGGCTTTGAAAATGATGTACCACTATGGGAAGTTACATATATTGATGATGACAATCGTTATAGTTATTACTATCTTGAATTTAAAGATGGAAAATTTTTAAGACGATATAGCATTGAAAAATAGATGTAGGGGGAACTACAAATGAAATTAGCAAAGCGAGTAGCTGCTTTAACACCGTCTTCAACTTTAGAAATTACAGCAAAGGCACAAGCATTAAAAGCGGAAGGTCATGATGTAATTGCATTAGGGGCAGGGGAACCTGACTTTAATACACCAGAGCATATTATGGATGCTGCACATAAAGCGATGTTAGAAGGACATACGAAGTATACACCAACAGGTGGATTACAATCGTTAAAACAAGAAATTGTGAAGAAATTTACTCGCGATCAAGGTATTGCGTATGATCCATCTGAAATTATTGTATGTAATGGTGCAAAGCATGCATTATATACATTATTCCAAGTGTTACTTGATGAAGGAGATGAAGTTATCATCCCAACTCCTTATTGGGTAAGTTATCCTGAGCAAGTAAAGCTTGCTGGTGGTAAGCCAGTTTATGTAGAAGGTCTAGAAGGCAATGAGTACAAAATTACAGCAAAGCAGCTGCGTGAGGCAATTACAGAGAAAACGAAAGCAGTTATTATTAATTCACCGAGCAATCCAACAGGGATGATTTACAGCAAAGAAGAATTACAACAGCTTGGAGAAGTATGTTTAGAGCATGATATCTTAATCGTTTCAGATGAGATTTATGAAAAATTAATTTATGGTGACGCGGAATATACTTCAATTGCCCAGCTTTCTAATGCATTAAAAGAACAAACACTTATTATTAATGGTGTATCTAAATCACATTCTATGACAGGTTGGCGTATTGGATATGCAGCAGGAAATAAGCAGCTTATTAAAGCGATGACGAACTTAGCGAGTCATAGTACGTCAAACCCTACTTCAATTGCTCAATACGGTGCAATTGCTGCGTATGCAGGCTCACAAGAACCTGTAGAAATAATGCGTCAAGCGTTTGAAGAAAGATTGAACATTATTTATGATAAATTAATTCAAATTCCTGGTTTTACTTGCATTAAGCCACAAGGTGCTTTTTACTTGTTCCCAAATGTAAAAGAAGCCGTAGCATTAGCTGGGTATGATACAGTTGATGAGTGGGCAAAAGCATTATTAGAAGAAGAAAAGGTGGCACTTGTTCCAGGTACAGGATTTGGTGCACCAAATAACGTTCGATTATCGTATGCGACATCTCTTGAGCAAGTAGAGAAAGCATTAGAACGAATTCATACGTTCATGAAAAGCAAAGTACAGGCGTAATCTTCTGTTTTTGTAGTAAATGGCAAGAAACCTCTCTATATATAGGGAGGTTTTTTTGACGAATTGTGGTAAAAAGAAATGGCTAAAGGTGTGTTATACTAGAAAGCGAGGTGTTTGGTGATGAAAAAGAAAATGATGTTACAATGGTTTGAACAGGGAAGCATAGCGATTCCTAAATTGCTTATGATGCATTATAAAAAGCTAGGTTTAAATGAGACGGAATTTATGGTAGTACTTCATGTACACACATTTTTAGAATCAGGTAATTCGTTCCCGACTCCTTCAGAGATTTCAGAACGGATGACGATAACAGAAATGAAATGCATGGAAGTGATTCAGACCTTAATCCAAAAAGGTTTTTTAGCACTAGAAGGTGGACGAAGATCTGAAGCGATGATGTGTGAAAGTTATTCTTTACAACCACTGTGGGAAAAAATATTGCACTTTTTAATGAATGAATCTATAGAGGAAGAGCAAAAAGAACAAAAACAAATTCAAGTAAATTTATATACAGTATTTGAAAAAGAATTCGGAAGACCACTTTCGCCATTTGAATGTGAAACATTAGGGATGTGGGAAGATCAAGATCAACACCATCCGAATTTAATTCAAGCGGCTCTTCGTGAAGCTGTTATGAGTGGTAAACTTAATTTCCGGTATATTGATCGTATTTTGTTTGAGTGGAAAAAGAACGGAATTAAAACGGTAGATCAAGCGCAAAATCAAGGCCAGAAATTTAGAGCGAATCAACAACGCACACAACAAACGACAAAACAAGAGACGAAATTTACTGGGAAAGTGCCTTTTTATAATTGGTTGGAGCAGTAGTGTAGGAGGAAAGATATGTTGAACAAAACGCAAATTCGTTATTGTTTAGATACAATGGCGGATATGTATCCAGAAGCGCATTGTGAATTAATTCATGATAATCCATTTGAACTTGTAATCGCAGTGGCATTATCTGCACAATGCACAGATGCACTTGTGAATAAAGTGACGAAAAACTTATTTCAAAAATATAAAACACCAGAAGATTATTTAAGTGTGTCTTTAGAAGAATTACAACAAGATATACGTTCCATTGGATTGTTTAGAAATAAGGCGAAAAATATTCAAAAATTGTGCCGGATGTTACTAGATGATTATAACGGGAAAGTTCCAGAAGACCGTGACGAGCTGACGAAATTACCAGGAGTAGGGAGAAAGACAGCGAATGTAGTTGTTTCGGTAGCATTTGGAATTCCAGCGATTGCTGTTGATACGCATGTAGAGAGAGTGAGTAAACGGTTAGCAATTTGTAGATGGAAAGATTCTGTGTTAGAAGTGGAAAAGACATTGATGAAGAAAATTCCAATGGATGAGTGGGGAGTTACACACCACCGTATGATTTTCTTTGGACGTTATTACTGTAAGGCGCAGCGACCACAATGTGAAGAGTGTCGATTACTAGAAATATGTCGCGAAGGAAAGAAACGAATGAAGGGGAAATAAAGGATGGAGCGAGTTATAGAAATACCGGAAGAGTTTCGGTACGTACCATTTTTTAAAAAGAGTGCAAATTCGATTACGTATCACACAGACCAGTCTTTTGAAGAAATAATACAAAATACTTACTTTATATTTGATATTGAAAGACAATATGAGCCGTGGAATGAAATTGAAACAAGTATTCCAGCGGTGTTAAATGTATGGAAAAGCAAGCATGAAGAAATTGCTATACTATTTCGGAACAGAAAAAAACAAGAAGCTGAGGGTCCGATGATTCTTTTTGCAGCGCACTTTCTATCTGTTATATATTGGTTAAATGAGCAGCCTGTTCATAGTTTGAATGAGATGCAAGTAAATACGAATAAATTGGAAGTACAACCTGTTAATTTTATGGAGCGATATTCATTTATTATAAAGAAACCGAGTAATTACCATTCGTATATTCAATTAGTACAGTTGTATATCGAGATAGAAAAGCTATATGTAAAGAAAATGATAACAAAAAAGAAGTCGGTTTCTCATTAAGAGAAACCGACTTCTTTTTTGTTTATTAAGACTCTGTTGTAACAACATTTCCGTCCGCGTGAGGTGTATCTCCTCCGGTATTTTGTTGCTGTTGCTGCTCTTCAGCTTTTTTTCTAGCTTCTTCGTCAGCTTTTCTCTTAGCTTCTTCGTCGGCTTTTCTCTTAGCTTCTTCGTCAGCTTTCTTCTTAGCCTCTTCGTCAGCGGCTTTCTTTTGAGCTTCTTCTTGCTGTTTACGTTGTTGTTCTTGTTGCTGCTGTTGTTCTTGTTGTTTACGTTGTTGTTCTTGTTGTTGCTGTTCTTGCTGTTTACGCTGATCTTCATCAGCTTTTTTCTTAGCTTCTTCTTGTTTTAGTTTATCTTCATTGGTCTTTTTCAGGGCTTCTTCGTCAGCTTTTTTCTTAGCTTCTTCGTCAGCTTTTTTCGCATCTGGA
Source organism: Bacillus sp. NP247 (assembly GCF_018966865.1). NCBI lineage: Bacteria > Bacillati > Bacillota > Bacilli > Caryophanales > Bacillaceae > Bacillus > Bacillus sp. NP247. Next base: position 4,186,050 of record NZ_CP076653.1, read on the forward strand.
GTTCCGCCAGGGGCAGTGAAGGATGCACCAACTGCAGGGCTTGTTCCAGTACCCTTTTTCGCTACTACAGAGAAGCTGTAAGTAACACCTGGTTTAATACCACCAAGAGTAGCTGTCGTACCACTTACTGATAAGCTACCACTAGAACCGTCAGTAGCTTTATAGCTCGCTGCGTATGCATCAACATCTGATGATGGTCCAGACCAGTTCAGTGTCACTGTGCTAGTGCCATCGAAAGCGACATTAAGGCCACTAGGTGGATCTACTTTAATTTGTTTAACTGCATCTTTTTTCGCACCTTTTACGTACAATTCTCCGTTTATTTCTTGAACAGAAGAAGGACGTTCGAAACGAGATTTATCTGTAGCGAATTTGCTCATCATTACTTGGAACATTTGTTGTGCAATTTTAGTATAACGATCACTAATGTAATTTTCTGGACCATTCTTTTCGTAACCAGTCCACACAGCCATCGTATATTGTGGTGTATATCCAGCGAACCAGCTATCTCTGTTCGCATCAGCTGGGATGCCATATTTTTTTATATCTTTTGCATCAAAGTTTTGTGTTCCTGTTTTACCAGCAACGTCGAATCCAGAAACATATGCTGTTGGCCCTGTACCGCCAGAACCAGGTTTTACTACGTCACGAAGAACATCAGTAACCATGTAAGCTGTATGGTCGTGCATTGCACGTTGTTCTTTCGGTTTAAAGCTTTTCTTTTTCCCGTCTGGGAAGATGACTTCTTTTACGAAGTGAGGTTTATTATAAACACCGTCATTACCAAACGCTGCATAAGCTCCAGCGACATCTAACGGAGAGCCTTCATTACTACCGATTGCAGTAGATTCATATGCTATCCCATCTTTAAACGTCATGCCTAAACCTTCAGCAAACTCTTGTGCCTTAGGAACACCAACTGCTTGAGCTGTTTTTAAAGCCGGGATGTTTAATGACTTCTTCAATGCTTCACGAAGTGAAACGTCACCTTTAAAATTACCTGTAGCATTTTTAATCTTTGTGCCATCAGAGTAAGTATATTCAGAGTCATTTAATTGATGATACGTAGACCATTGAAGGTTTTCAATTGCTGGACCATAGTCGAAAATGGGTTTCATTGTTGAACCAACTTGGCGTTTTAAATCAACTGCCATATTATGACCTTTGAAAGTAGACTTACTTTCTTTACGCCCAGCACCAATTGCTCGAACTTCTCCAGACTGTGTATCCATAAATACAAATGATCCTTGGAACTGATCGTTTGGATACTTAATGAGATTGCCATCCATAATTTTCTCAGCGTAATCTTGAGCATCTTGATCAAGTGTTGTATGAATCGTTAAACCATCTGAACCGATATTTACATCAGGGTATTCTTTTTCAACTTCCTTTACGGCAGCATCTATAAATGCTTGATACTTCATTTCAGTCACTTCTGAAGATGGAAGAAGTCCTTGTATTACAGGGATTTGCATCGCATCATTCATTTCTTGTTTCGTTATATACCCGTGTCGGTTCATTAATGTTAATACGATATTACGACGTTTCGTTGCTCTATCAACGTTATCTGGTTTTGTTGGATCATAAATGTTAGGACCTTGGGGTAAACCAGCGAGCATTGCAGCTTCGTGTAGTTGTATGTCTTTTAAATCTTTGCCGTAATATTTTTTGGCAGCTGTGGAAATACCATAAGAGCGATTACCTAAGTTAATCTTATTTAAGTACATTTCTAAAATTTCATGTTTTGAGTACTGTTGCTCTAACTTATAAGATAAGTACCATTCCTGCACTTTTCTTTTTGCAGTTTTGTCCATCGTTAGAAAATAGTTTTTAACTACTTGCTGTGTAATCGTACTACCACCTTGTGATCCAAAACCACCAGTGACATTTTCCATGACTGCCATTCCAGTACGTCTAAAATCAATTCCATTATGATCGTAGAAACGAGCATCCTCAGTCGCAAGGAATGCACTTTCAATTACTTTTGGAATTTGATCGTATGTAACATGGGTTCGTTTTTCAGCACCGTATTCATAGAAGAAATTCCCGTTCTTATCAAGGAATTTTGTTGATAAAGGATTGACTAGTTTTGATTTGTCTAGTTTTGGAGCGTCCTTTACCATAACAAAGAAAGCCGAAACGCCAGCTACGAGGCCGACGATACCAAGAAGTAGACAACCTATAAGGAATTTCTTGAAAAAGGAACCTTTTTTCTTTGGCTTTTCTTCTTTATGAGTTTCTTTCGTTTGATTTTTTACATGATTTCGTTCTGTACGAGAACGATAATTATCTGACATTATACTTTCTCCTACCTTTCATTCTCTCCCCCAAAAGTCGAAAAAAGAGCCTTAGTGATGACTCTATCACGAAAAATAAACCGTGTCTAGTACGCGGATATAATCAATGCGAGGGTGATAACCGCATGATAATAAAGACCCATGCTCTTCTATTTCTTGTTTTGTAATCGATTTACGTCCACCAGTATTTTGACGATTCCAAAATGCAATAATATGTTTTGCATCTAATAAATAAAATTCATCAAAAAGTGTAAATTTAATAATAACAAATGCAATTCCATTATGAGCTACTACTTGCTTCATATGTTCAATTTGATGAAGGTGGAAGTTTTGAAGTGGAAAACTGGTTTTATTTTTAGTTTCTTTTGCTTCAAAATCGATGTATTTCCCTTTGTATACACCGTTGTAATCTGTTGTAGAAGGTTGTTTGAAATACGCTTCTTTTACCACTGCAGCACTTCGAGCGGGGTAATCTACTTTTACAATTTGAAGAGGTGTAGGTTTTTTATGTACGCATGCAATATTATGGGTTAAGTAATATTGATTGGTGTCATTCAATTCCTCTTCAAGGGACATACCTCTATTACTGTAAGTATGTTTTTTTATTGGTGTTTTATGAGGTTGTGAAGCTTGATCGTACCTTTTTCCATTTGGGTAACGAATGGTCATATTTTGTCCACTCCCAACTTGATAAGAATTACTTACAAAGGTGATTATATCAAAAAATGAAAAAAGATGTGACCTTTTTCAAGAAAGGTATGGTGACTTACTCATGTTTCGATGGAATGATTACGAAAAAATTAAACAGAATCGTAATGATATTTTTTGTACAGAAGAGGAAAAAGCTATAGTTCTTCATATTAAGGAGAGAACGGATGTAGCTAACGTAGATAATATTTCACGTACACAATCTTACCAAGAATATTATTTGAGAAATAGAGAAATTAGATGGTCTTTTTTAGCAAGTATGGTTTCAAGGAATGGGGGATGGAACATGACTGATTTAGAAGGAGAATATTATTCTAATCTTTTATCTCAAACAGTTAAGAGACGATTATTTCTTTTGTATGAGAAAGCCAATTGGCTCATTTTTTTAGATGCATTTCCACAACTATTACTGTATGAGGAAAGTAAAAAGAGATGTGCGCCGCTCTTTCATTTGTTGCAATTTTTCAACATATCAATTTTTATGGAAAAAGAATGGGTCGCGTTTTGGGAAAAAAAAGATATAAATAGGCTTATGACGGCGCTTATTATTAATGAACAAAATAAAATTCAAAAACCAGTAATCGAGAATGCATACTTTCAAAAACATGTATTTGATACGGCACTATTCAAATTTCAAGAAATATTTCACGTTAGTGCAGTTATTTTTCCAATGGTGGAAGGGGGAATGTATGGATTTTCAGTTTATCAATTTGAAACGTTGCAAAAACGTATAGAACTTGGGAAGCAATTAGCTTGGTTATTATTTCATTCAAAGTATAAGGCTTCTTTTTATAAATTCGCAGTGCAAACTAGACATACAGGATCAAGGATGGATTATGAATGTAATATAAGCGGAATTAGAAAATTATGTACGCCGGCTCTTCGGGATGTGTATTCTATTGTCACTCATGAAAAATTAATGGAAAAAGATTGGTTTAGTGAAGGGGTGGAAATAGATTCATTATTTTTACTTGAAAAACCTAAGGGGGAAATTAATATCACAGAATGGTATAGAAAGAAGAGGGAGCAAATACATACTCTTTCTATATTAAGTAGTTTTGTTAAAAGAATAGATGAGTTCATGATATAATCAAAAAGTCCCGCCTTCCTACATGAAGGCGGGGCTTCTTGATTAAAAGTAATATGTTCTTCAACAAATTACTTTTTACTTCGCTATTTGCCGGCAGTACGACTTTAACTTCAACACTTATCGAAAGCGAAGAGGTAAGGTTAGACTAGAAAATAGTTGTTTGTAAAAGCCACTTTGGTGAAAGGGTCATTTTATCCTGCTATTTGTGGGCGGTAAAACTCCCACCTCAAAATTCGGCTGGAGCAAAGAAGTTAGATGGAAGCCCTGCTGCCCGTAAACGCCCGATTGGTGAAGGCTAATAATCAGTTGGGGATGAACAAAACCACCACTGAATAAAGTTTCACTTTATGTAGCGGGGAAATTTGGACCGTCAAGCTTTGGATTACCAGTCTCAGGTTTGTTTTGTTGTTTGTTTTGCTTTTTCTTTTTTTCGTTTTTATTTTTTGTCATCGTAATACACCTCCTTTTTGTATTGTTACCATTTCTAAAAATGGCATACTAAATGATTTCTTTGACGAATATCAACTAGTTTTGTCATGTGAGAAGGAGTAACCAATCAATCGGCGAAATTACATGACAAAGGAAAGGCAAAGAAGGGGGCGTTTTAAATATGGCGATGGTTCAGAAGGCAGATGTTATGAAAAAAATGGATCAAATGTTAAGTTCTCTCGATTTGCTGGAAATGAATATTGGGATTAGAATGAATCATGCATTGAAGGATAAAGGTGAAAAAATATGCAATAAGATAGAAATAACAGAAATGCATATAGAGCATATGGAAAATAAATTAGTGCATCACGAAGAAAAAGGGAGCTGGGTAAAGACATTTCAAAACGTCGTAGTGAGTGCATAATATAAGGTGGGAACAAAATGGGATATGAAGCATTAATCCAGTCCTCGGAGAAGTTAATGCAGTATAATGATGAAGCGAATGTGAAAAAAAGAGAAATGGCTGAATATGATTTTTATAAGGATATGAAGCCATTTGTTGATATTGTAGATGGGGAGTTAGAGATGTGGAAAGAATTAGCTTATAGGTGGATAAAGGAAGAACGACCTAAGTATATACATGTACAACAAATTGATCAAGTGTATGATAATTTACAAACTAATGTGCTACAATGTTTTGTTAATAAGGGAAAAGGTAAACGTTTCTTTGAAACTTATCAAGCTATTTCGTATACTTTGCAAAATATCGTAGATCAATGTAAGTAACAAGAGGGAAAACCCTCTTGTTTTTTTATCCCGCGTTAACGGGCAGTAAGACTCCCACCTCAAAACTCGGCTGAAACAATGAAGTTAGGTGGGAGATCAACTGCCCGTAAAAGCCCGATTGGTGAAGGCTAATAATCAGTGGGGATGAACAAAACCCCCACTGATTAAAGTTTCACTTTATGCCTCTGTCACTGTTGTAGGTTTTGTTGCACCGTTTATTTCTAATTCACGTATTATTGTTCGGTAATCTGATATGCATATTTTTCCTTCAAGATAACAATGTCTTGCAAAGTCTAACAGTTCATTCAAATTTTCTGTGTAATACCCCTTTTTTTGAGAAAACGCTTGTTTTAAATCCCCTAATACCATGTTGATTCCTCCCCCATGAGAATCTTCTTCCTTATTATCATAGCATGGAAGGGTTTACTTTCTAATTTTTTTAAAAATTTAAACTTCCGACAAAAAAAGACAGGTACTCCATCACACATTTTATTTTATAGGTACATATTCTATATGTAGAAACTTATGCGAAGGAGGAGAGAATGCATGTTTCAACAACCTAATGTATATCAGCAAGCAAATCCATATGCACAGCAAAATATGTACCAATATAATGAGGATACATATTTACGATATAATATGTATCCTTTCGAGCCTCATTATGGAAACCAAAATTATTATCAACCATTTGAAGTGTCGTTTGGGAATCAACAGCAACAAATGTATACGAATCAACCACAGCAACCGCATATGGATCAGTCGCAACAACCACATATGAGTCAACAGCAACAAGCGTATACGAATCAACCACAGCAACCGCATATGGATCAGTCGCAACAACCACATATGAGTCAACAGCAACAAGCGTATACGAATCAACCACAGCAACCGCATATGGATCAGTCGCAACAACCACATATGAGTCAACAGCAACAAGCGTATACGAATCAACCGCAGCAACCGCATATGAATCAGTCGCAACAAGCGTATACGAATCAACCACAGCAACCGCACATGGATCAGTCGCAACAACCGCATATGAGTCAGCCGCAGCAAATGTATATGAATCAACCACAGCAAGCGTATATGAATTCACAAAACTACATGTCACCAGCTCAATATGTAAATCAACAAGCTATGTTTTATCCACCAAAACAACCATATCCAACGATGAATAAACAAAAGCAACAGCAACAGCAACCAAGTCAGTTTTCTAGTTTTGTTTCACAATTTAAATCATCAGATGGTAACTACGATGTAAATAAAATGATGAACACAGCTGGACAAATGATGAACGCGATGAATCAAGTAACAGGGATTGTTAAGCAAGTTGGGGGCTTTTTTGGTAAATAATAGTAGGGGGTTGTCTATAATAGGTATTACGTATGAAATTGGATACTAGACAAATTTCCATGAAATAAATGGGTGTATATAACAAGCGTCTTTACCCCCTCGCTCATATTGTAAAGTGTAGTCAGATTTTTTTAAATGAGAGAGGAGAGAAAAAACTATGCATCATTGTCATCCTTGCTTTGGAGGGCATAAGCCTGTAGGACCTATTTGTACAACTGCTCCTGTCATTCATCCGACAAAACAATGCGTAACACATTCTTTTTCAACAACGGTGGTGCCACACGTTTTCCCAACGCATACAACACATGTACATCATCAGCAAATTCAAAATCAAAGCTTCTTCCCACAAACAAACTCGAACGTAAATGTTGTAGACCCTGGTGATCCAGGATTTGTTGGTGGATTTGGCGGCGGGTGTGGACCATGTGGTCATGGCCATCACCACCACCACGGGCATCAAATATCTCCATTTGGACCAGGACCGAATGTATCCCCATTTGGACCAGGACCGAATGTGTCACCGTTTGGACCAAATATCGGACCAAACGTTGGTGGAATGTTTAAAAAGTAAATGATATGTTAGAACTAGCAAAATGCTAGTTCTTTTTTTGTAATTGGAGTGTTGATATGAAAGTTGTTGCTGTAACAGGATATAAGCCATTTGAACTTGGAATATTTAAAAATGATCATCCAGGAGTAGATTGTATAAAAAAGGCGTTGCATCGCAAATTAACTGTTTTTGTAGAAGAAGGTTTGGAATGGGTAATTATAAGTGGTCAATTAGGAGTCGAGTTATGGGCTGCTGAAGTTGTTTTTGAGATTCAAGTAGAATATCCAGATTTAAAATTGGCGGTATTTACTCCTTTTTTAGAACAAGAAGAAAATTGGAAGGAAGATAACCGTGAATATTACGAGTTTATTCTTTCGCAAGCAGATCACATTGATAGTATTACGAAACGGAAGTACGAAAGCCCAGAGCAATTTAAATTAAAAAATCAATTTTTTATTGAAAAAAGCGATGCACTCTTAGCTGTATATGATGAAGAAAAGCCTGGGAGCCCTAAATATATTGTAGAAGCAGCTAAGAAAAAAGGAGAAATAGAAAATTATCACAGTTATTTCATTCTTTTTTCTGATTTACAAGATATAATGGAAGAGGAACAGTGGAATAATGCAGAGTAATATGTAATATAGTACTCGTATATTTGATTGACAAAAGGCATTGTTTCTGAAAAAATTTAGTTAATGAAAGCTTTGGCAAAAATTTGAGGTGAAGAAAATGATTTCGGATAAAATTAAATTAACAGCGAAAGATATTTTAGAAAAAGAATTTAAAACAGGTATGAGAGGTTATCAACAAGAAGAAGTAGATAAGTTTCTTGATATGATTATTAAAGATTATGAAGCTTTTCATAAGGAATTTGATCAATTAAAACAACAAAATGCTCGTTTGAAACGTGAATTAGAAGAGCAGAAAGTAGCGGCAACACAAGTTCCGCAACAACCGGTACAAACACCAGTTGCACAACCAGTATATAACAATACGAATACGGATATTTTAAAACGTCTATCTAATTTAGAAAAAGCTGTATTTGGAAGTAAGTTATACGAATAATGTAAGGTGGTAAAAAAGGTTAAAGCATTTTACATAGAAAAAAACATTGCAAAATCTTTTTGTTTCCACTATACTAATGAATGTCATAACGTTTGGGTAATCGCTGCAACGCCAACGTTGTAGAGGAAAGTCCATGCTCGCACGGCCTGAGATGGTTGTAGTGTTCGTGCCTAGCCAAGTCATAAGCTAGGGTATTCTGGCTGTGAGGCTGGTTTAACGGCAGGGAAAAAACCTAAGTCCTTTCGGATATGGTTTGACTACCTTTAAAGTGCCACAGTGACGAAGTCCTTGAAGAAATGATAGGAGTGGAACGAGGTAAACCCCACGAGCGAGAAACCCAAATAATGGTAGGGGAATCTTTTCCAAGGAAATGAACGATGGGAAAGGACAGGTTTTCATAACCTGTAGATAGATGATTACCACCGGAGTACGAGGCGTGGGCCGTTTGCAGTACAAAGGAACAGAACATGGCTTACAGAACGTTATGAACCAACTATGAAATAACTCAGCTCTCCTTTGTTAGAGGAGGGCTTTTTATTTGTATGAAGTTATAAATTGTGAGTTAAAATGGTAAATGAGAATATTCTTCGTAATATGTGATAATTAATAGGACAACATGTTATTAATTATTGTTTGATTATACATAAGAGGTGAATGCAAATGGGAAAAGTTACTTTAATTGCAACAGCGGCAATGGGTATTGAAGCGTTAGTTGCCCGAGAAGTTCGCGATCTTGGTTATGAATGTGAAGTGGAAAACGGAAAGGTGACGTTTGAAGCGGATGAAAAAGCGATTTGTCGTACGAATTTATGGTTACGTACTGCAGACCGTGTGAAAATTAAAGTCGGCGAATTTAAAGCAACAACATTCGATGAGTTATTTGAAAAAACAAAAGCGTTAAACTGGGGAGATTATATTCCAGAGAACGGAGAATTCCCTGTTATTGGGAAATCTTTGAAATCAACATTATTTAGCGTTTCAGACTGCCAACGTATTGTTAAAAAGGCTGTTGTTGAAAAATTAAAAACAACGTATAGACGCACAACTTGGTTTGAAGAAGATGGTCCGTTATTCCGTATTGAAATTGCAATGCTCAAGGATATTGCAACGTTAACAATCGATGCGAGTGGTGTAGGTCTTCATAAACGTGGATACCGTCTCGAGCAAGGTGAAGCGCCTTTAAAAGAAACATTAGCTGCGTCTTTAATTAAGTTAACAAACTGGAAGCCGGATCGTCCTTTCGTTGATCCTTTCTGTGGATCTGGTACAATTCCGATTGAAGCTGCATTAATTGGACAAAATATCGCACCAGGATTTAACAGAGGCTTTGCATCGGATGAATGGGGCTGGGTTGGTAAACAAAATTGGCGCGAAGCTCGTCAAGAAGCTGAAGATTTAGCAAATTATAATCAACCGTTGCAAATCATTGGATCAGATATCGATCACCGTATGATAAGAGTTGCCCAGGATAACGCAGATGAAGTTGGATTAGGGGATCTTATATCATTTAAACAAATGCAAGTAAAAGATTTCACGACAAAAGAGGAATATGGCTATGTTGTAACGAATCCTCCATACGGAGAACGTTTAAGTGAAAGAGCGCTTGTTGAAAAATTATATAAAGAAACGGGAGAGGTATTCCGCCCATTAGATACGTGGTCAATGTATTTATTAACAAGTTATGAAGCATTTGAGAAGTGTTACGGAAAAGATGCATCGAAAAAGCGTAAACTGTTTAACGGATTTATCCGTACAGATTACTATCAATACTTCGGAAAACGTCCACCGCGTAATTCATAGTATAAAACTCCTCCAGCGCGCATATACTGGCTATTATGTAATGCGTAAAGGAGGAAGTGGTATGGATAGTTTCCAATTATCAATGATTCAAAAAGCTATTCACCGTACGTATGATGAGCTCGGAAAAGAAGTGGATATTCAAGGTGCGATTGTATATGAAATACAAAAAGCGCAGGAAGAATATTTGTCAGCTCTTTCACATGAAACAGCGATTGATAAACGGTATTTAAAGTCATTAATATAGAAAAAAATTTTCCTTTTTCGAAAGGGAAATTTTTTTTCGTGTATTTCTATGTATTGCAACAGGGGAAAGTGGCTGCACACATGTGAGTAGCAGTTGCTATATCTTTTTATAGAAAAACTGTTTGGTTGGAGGCTAAGGATGTTTACTGAGAATAGGTTACCATTTGAAGTAGGAAAACAAGATAATTTTTATGATAAGTTGAATGAGTGGATTGGAGATGTGTTTTACGACATTCTTCCGGAAAAAGGCTTTGAAGAGCGTGATGAACAGATTTTTATGGCGTTTCAGTTAGAGCGCGCTTTCCAAGAGAAGAAAGTTATGTTTGCAGAAGCAGGTGTAGGAACAGGGAAAACAATTGTATATCTTCTATATGCAATTTGTTATGCACGTTATACAGGGAAGCCAGCTATTATCGCTTGTGCAGATGAAACGTTAATTGAGCAGCTTGTGAAAGAAGAAGGAGACATTGCTAAGTTATCTGAAGCATTAGGGCTATCTGTTGATGTTAGACTTGCAAAATCAATGGATAATTATTTATGTTTGCGTAAACTTGAAGATGTTATGAGTGGACGAGCTCCAGAAGTAATCGAAGATGTATATTACGAATTACCTCAGTTCGTATTCGATCATGGTACGATGCAGAACTTTACTCACTATGGTGATCGAAAAGAATTTCCACTGTTAAATGACGAGGAATGGTCAAAGGTAAACTGGGATTACTTCCAAGATTGCTTCACTTGTGATTCTCGTCATCGTTGTGGTCAAACACTTTCGCGTGAACATTATCGTAAAGCTGCAGATTTAATTATTTGTTCTCAAGATTTCTATATGGATCATATTTGGACATATGATGCACGTAAACGTGAAGGGCAAATTCCGTTATTACCAGAAAGTAGCTGCGTTGTATTCGATGAAGGGCATCTTGTAGAATATGCAGCGCAAAAAGCTTTAACATACCGTTTAAAACAAACGATGATGGAGCAACTTTTAACGAGATTATTACAAAATGATATTCGTGAAGAGTTCGCACATTTAGTAGAAGAAACAATTTGGCAAACTGAACAATTCTTTGGGGTACTACAAGAGAATAAAAAGGAAATTGAAGGTTCTGATCGTTTAGAAATTACTGTGACAGAAAAGGTAACTGCAGAAGCGAAAAGACTTTATGCGAAAATCGGTGAAGTCGGTGATGCATTAGTATTTGAAAGTGAAATGCATACAGTAAACACATACGATTTAAATATCGTTGATGAGCATTTAGATGTGTTAGAGCATTCACTTCGTCTTTTCATGCACGAGAAAAATGTAATTACGTGGGGTGAAGAAAGTGATGGTGCTTTCACGTTAGTTATTATGCCGCGTGCAGTTGAAGAAGTATTGCAAGAAAAAGTATTCTCGAAGAAAATTCCGTACATTTTCTCATCTGCAACATTATCGGATAACGATTCGTTCGCATTTACAGCAAATAGTCTAGGGGTAAAAGATTATTTATCATTCTCAGTTGCCTCACCGTTTGATTATGAAGAGCAAATGGCAGTAAACTTACTATCGCATACGAAAGAAAATGAATGGGAAAGAAAGTGTCAATATACACTTGAAAATATCCAGAAAACAAATGGACGTACACTTGTATTATTCCGTACAATGCAAGAACTTGCAGCGTTCAAAGAGTATGTAAGTAAAGAGCAAATGTCGGTTCCGTTCTTATATGAAGGGGATCAGGAAATTAGTCAGCTCGTTTCTCGTTTCCAAAATGAAGAAGAGACTGTACTTTGTGCTGTGCATTTATGGGAAGGTTTAGATATTCCTGGTTCATCATTATCACACGTTATTATTTGGTCATTACCATTCCCTCCAAACGATCCTGTGTTTGAAGCGAAACGTAAACATGTAAATGATCCGTTCTGGGATGTAGATGTACCGTATATGATTTTACGTCTTCGTCAAGGAATTGGACGTTTAATTCGTACGAGCGACGATAAAGGTGCTATATCAATCTTCTTATCTGATACGGAAGATGAGAAAGTGATTGCAGCAGTGAAAAATGTATTACCAGTAGAAGGTAAAGAATTATAAGGAAAAAGCTTGGCGCTTGCCAAGCTTTTTTTCTATTACAAAAGGATTTTTCGTTTTCATGTCGAAATAAGTTTGAGGTAGAAAAAGGAGGGTTTTTATACTATGACAGTTGCTACATATGAAGTAGAAACACAATTTTTAACATATGTGAAGAAGATAGAGAATTACGGAGAAGCATTAAGTTTAATGTTTTGGGATTTAAGAACAGGTGCACCAAAGAAAGGTGTAGACCAACGTTCAGAAGTAATTGGAATGCTTTCGTCAGAAGTGTTTGCAATGTCGACTTCAGATGAGATGGGAAAGTATTTAACTGAGTTAGAAGCTTTAATAACTGAAGATAAACTTTCTGAAACGACGAAGAAAATGGTTGAAGAATGTCGTAAAGAATATGATAGAAATAAGAAAATTCCACAAGCGGAATATGAAGCATATGTGAAACTAGAAGCGAAAGCAGAAAGTGTATGGGAAGAAGCTCGTGAAAAGTCTGATTTCGAAATGTTCCGTCCGTATTTGGAAAAAATTGTTGAGTTCAAAAAGAAATTTATTACATATTGGGGTTACGAAACATATAAGTATAATACATTATTAGACATGTATGAGCCGGGTATTACAGTAGAAGTATTAGATCACGTATTTGGTCAACTTCGTGAACGTATCGTTCCGCTTGTAAAGGAAATCTCTGAGTCTAAAAAAGGATTAAAAACAAGTGCTTTATCAGAACATTTTTCAAAAGAAAAACAAAAGAACTTTACATTAGAGCTATTAAAGCAATTGAATTATGACTTTGAAGCAGGTCGTCTTGATGAAACGGTACATCCTTTTGAAATTACATTAAATAGAGGGGATGTTCGTATTACGACTCGTTATGATGAAAAAGATTTCCGTATGGCCGTTTTTGGAACAATTCATGAATGTGGTCATGCTGTATATGAACAAAATATTGCAGAAAAATTTGAAGGTACACCGCTATGTAGCGGAACATCAATGGGTATTCATGAGTCACAATCATTATTCTTTGAGAACTTTATCGGTCGTAACAAATCATTCTGGAAGAAAAATTATGATTTATTAAAAGAGTATAGCGACGGTCAATTTGATAATATATCAATTGATGAGTTTTATGATGCAATTAATGAATCGAAGCCATCGTTCATTCGTATAGAAGCCGATGAACTTACATATCCGCTTCATGTTATGGTTCGTTATGAGCTGGAGAAAGAATTATTTGATGGCACACTACAAGTAAAGGACTTACCAGCGGCATGGAATGATAAGATGGAAACCTATTTAGGTATTCGTCCAGAGAATGATGCACAAGGTGTATTACAAGACGTTCACTGGGCTGGTGGTTCATTTGGATATTTCCCATCTTATGCGCTTGGTTATATGTATGCAGCGCAATTTAAACATAGGATGCTAAAGGATATTCCAAACTTTGATGCATTGTTAGAAGAAGGAAACGTGACATCAATTCGTGAATGGTTAACAGAGAATATTCACCAATATGGCAAAACAAAAAAACCACTTGAAATTTTAAAAGATGTGACAGGTGAAGGTTTAAATGCAAACTACTTAGCTGATTATTTAGAAGCTAAATATAAAGAGATTTATGAGTTATAAAACAGGAGCTGCTTAATTGCAGCTCTTTTTTATGAGGGAGTGAGAGAAATGGACTATATGTTTACAGTAATGTCGCAAGCGGAAGCAGAAGAAATTGCATACAACTGGCATTATGAAGGGGAGTATTCTTTTTATGATATAGAGGCAGATCAAGAAGATTTAGTGGAGTTTTTAGATGCTCATATGAGAGGAAATACTACATTTGTCGTGAAAGAAAATGATATTATAATTGGCTTCTTTAGTTTTTGTAAAATAAATAATCAAACGGTTGATATAGGACTTGGAATGAGACCTGATATAACGGGCAATGGATTAGGTTTACAGTTCGTAAAAGCTGGATTAGATTTTAGTAAAGAAAAATACGGCTGCAATCATATAACATTATCAGTAGCCACATTTAATGAGAGAGCAATTAAAGTATATAAGAAAGTGGGATTCGAAGCGATTGGGACGTTTGCTCAAAAAACAAATGGCGATAGTTTTGAATTTTTGAAAATGAATTATATATGTAAAAATGATTAAGAAACAGAAGGGGGCTTCTGTTTTTTTATTTTGATGTAGAAATAAATGATTTTTGTTTTTGTACTTGTTGTAATTAGAAGTTTTGAAATTTTGGAAGAGGATGTGTATGATTGAAGTTTAGTAGCAAATAGCAAGTTAAGTAAGGAGAGGTAGTATGATTACAATTAAAACGAAAAATGAAATAGATTTGATGCATGAATCTGGGAAGTTACTAGCTTCTTGTCATAGAGAAATTGCAAAAATGATGAAGCCAGGTATCACTACACAAGAAATTGATACGTTTGTTGAAGCATATTTAGAAAAGCATGGTGCCAGGTCCGAACAGAAAGGGTATAACGATTATCCATACGCAATATGTGCATCTGTGAACAATGAAATGTGTCATGGGTTTCCAACAGATGTTCCTTTAAGTGAAGGAGATATTGTGACAATTGACATGGTAGTAAACTTAAATGGTGCGCTCTCGGATTCTGCATGGACGTATATAGTTGGAGATATTTCTGATGAAGCAAAAAGGTTATTGTTAGTAGCAGAGAGTGCTTTATATAAAGGAATTGAGCAAGCGATAAGTGGTAACCATGTTGGAGATATTGGATACGCAATTGAAAGTTATGTAGCTTCTGAAGGGTTTTCTGTTGCAAGAGACTTTACTGGACATGGAATTGGTAAAGAAATTCATGAGGAACCAGCAATTTTTCATTTTGGTAAGCCAAGGCAAGGGCCAGAATTACAAGAAGGAATGGTAATTACAATTGAACCTATTGTAAATGCCGGTATGCGATATTCTAAAGTAGATTTAAACGGATGGACTGCACGGACGATGGATGGAAAATTATCTGCACAATATGAGCATACAATTGCGATTACGAAGGATGGTCCTATCATATTAACGACGTTGTAATATGATAGGTAAGAGTTTGTAAAAATCGAACGAAAACGGTGTTTTCATAAAGTTTGTACGTATTTTTACGATAAATGCTTTTCAAAGTGAAAAAAGTGCGTTATAATCCTTCTATAAATAAATAAGTTAGCTACACTCATATAATCGCGGGGATATGGCCTGCAAGTTTCTACCGAAGTACCGTAAATACTTTGACTATGAGTGAGGACGAATATATTTGCTTGTTTAGCATTCTTTTTTGCGAAACTCCAAAAGCACGTCTCTCACTTGTAACGAGTGGTGGCGGCTTTTGGAGTTTTTTATTTGCATAAGAGGAGGAACTAACATGAAAGTATTACAAGAAAAGATTTTGAACGAAGGAAAGGTTTTATCTGGTGATGTATTAAAGGTAGATGCATTTTTAAATCATCAAATTGATCCAGTACTTATGCAAGAAATCGGAAAAGAATTTGCTAAGCGTTTTAAAGAAGAGAACATTACAAAAATCGTAACGATTGAATCTTCAGGCATTGCACCAGCGGTTATGGCTGCTTTAGAGCTTGGTGTAAAAGTAGTTTTTGCAAGAAAGCGTAAATCGTTAACGTTACAAGATAATATGTATGTTGCGAAAGTATACTCATTTACAAAACAAGAAACGAACGAGATTTCATTATCTCGAAATCATATCGATGAAAATGATCATGTACTAATTATTGATGACTTTTTAGCAAATGGTCAGGCTGCTTTAGGTTTAATGAGCTTAGTAGAGCAAGCCGGGGCAAGTATTGCGGGAATTGGCATTGTTATTGAAAAAGCATTTCAAGATGGAGGAAAGAAGCTGCGTGAACAGGGTGTTCGTGTTGAATCACTAGCAGAAATTGCATCACTTGATAACGGCACAGTTACATTTGTACAGCAAGAAACTGCGGAGGTGAAATAAGCGATGAAGCAACATCCATTTAAAATCGCATCGCTAGGTATGCAGCATATGCTTGCTATGTATGCGGGTGCAATTATCGTTCCACTTATTGTGGGCGGCGGACTTGGCTTAAATCAAAAAGAGTTAACATATTTAGTCTCAATTGATTTATTAATGTGCGGCGTTGCAACAATTTTACAAGCATTATCAAATCGCTTTTTCGGTATTGGACTTCCAGTTGTACTAGGTTGTACATTTACAGCGGTTGGGCCGATGATTGCAATTGGGAAACAATACGGCGTGTCTTCTATTTATGGAGCAATTATTGCTGCCGGTTTGTTTGTTGTTATTTTTGCGAAATTATTTGGAAAGCTTGTAAAATTATTTCCCCCTGTCGTAACAGGGTCTGTTGTTACCGTAATTGGAGTTACACTTGTTCCAGCAGCGATTAATGATATGGCTGGCGGAGTAGGAAGCAAAGATTTCGGAAGTCTTGAAAACTTAGCGTTAGCATTTGGAGTATTATTATTTATCATCATTATGTATCGTTTTTTTGATGGTTTTATACGTTCTATTTCTATTTTATTAGGTCTTTTGTTCGGTACAATCGTTGCAGCATTTATGGGAAAAGTAAGCTTGCAAGCGGTTGGAGAGGCAGATTGGTTCCATGGTATTCAGCCGTTTTACTTCGGTACACCAACATTTGAATTAACGCCAATTATTACGATGATTCTCGTTGCTTGCGTAGGGATTGTGGAAGCAACAGGTGTATATTTTGCATTATCTGATATTTGTAATAAAAAGATCGGTGAAAAAGAATTAACAAAAGGTTATCGCGCAGAAGGATTAGCGATGGTGTTAGGTGGTATTTTTAACGCATTTCCATATACAACTTACTCTCAAAACGTAGGACTTGTTCAATTAACAGGAGTAAGAAATCGCGTTATTATTTATACTTGTGGCGGTATGTTAATTGTTCTTGGGTTCATTCCAAAAATCGCAGCTATTACAACAATCATTCCGAAATCAGTACTTGGTGGTGCGATGTTAGCGATGTTCGGCATGGTTATGGCATATGGCATTAAAATGTTAAGTAGCGTTGATTTTGGAAAGCAAGAAAACTTATTAATTGTTGCATGCTCTGTCGGAATCGGACTTGGTGTTACAGTTGTTCCAACGTTATTCTCGCAGCTTCCTGAAAACATTCGAATTTTAACAGATAACGGGATTGTACTTGGAAGTGCATCAGCAGTGCTTTTAAATATTGTGTTTAATATGGTGCCGCATCGCAAAGTAAAAGTAAAAGAAGAACCAGTCTCTATGCAAAGTGCAGTAAGAGAAGCGTAAAAAGCAAGGTCTCATTAAGAGACCTTGCTTTTCTTTTTAAGTGGCATCATTTTACCGTACGTACCAAGGCGCCAAATGTATTCAAGTGGCCCGTATTGATAACGAGAAAGCCACCAGCGGCTAATGAAGATTTGTAGCGTGTAGAAACCGATGCAAAATAATGGCCCGACCCATAATGGAGCAGGATAATAATTTTTGAAAAATAGACCGAATACAAGTAATGTAATAATTGTATGTGAGATGTAATTTGTTAACGCCATTCGTCCAACGTATTGGAATGGACGTAATAATGCTTGCCATTTTTCTTTTTGTAATAAGCGCATCAGCGTGAAAATGTAGAAGATGAATAATGTTTTCCCGCTAAACATTGTAAAGGCCTGCATATAAAATGGTTCATAAGATGGTTTTGATAAGAAGTAACGGACCATGAAGAACCACATTGGTAATGTCAAAATGAACATAATGATTTGCCATTTTTTAAGCTTTGGATCTAACTCTTTCGTGCGGCGGAAAATATCTTTTTTGCCGGCGTATAAACCAAGTAAAAATAGTCCAACTGTTTCTGGGAGCATGAATACATTTAGTCCAATTCCTTCAGAATAAAATGCATGGAAACGATTTTGTATTTGTGACACCCAGTCTTCAAGTGGCATGATCGGTAAGGAAAACCCTAACTCTGCCTTTGGTACTAATGCAACCACTATACTAGCGATTAGCATGAAAAATTGAAAAATACTTAGTAAAACTAATGCCCAAATCAAAATAGCACGAGGCTCTCTCTTATAAAATAAGAATAAGAAAAATCCAGCAATTGCATAACTATGTAAGATGTCTCCGTCCCATAAAAGAACGTAATGCAAGAAACCAAATAATAATAAAATGAGCAAGCGGCGAACAAATAAAGTTTTCGGACGATCTGTTTTCGCCTCAGCACGATTCATAAAAATATAAAAACCTAATCCGAATAAAAACGAAAAAATTGTATAAAATTTAGTTTGAATAAACATATCGTAAAATAGGCGGATGTAGCTGTCTATCCCTTCGTAAATTCCTGAAATGTCACGTGAGTCAACCCCGGCGATAACGGGCCAGTTAACAAGAAAAATGCCAAGTACAGCTATTCCTCTAATAATATCGATGGAGTGTATCCTCTCGCCTTGCGTGAGATTTTGTGTCATTATTTTCCTCCTTGTTAAGTAATTCCCTTTTATTATACAAAATGTAAAGGGAAGGGTATATAGGTTATTTCCAATTTTTAAAACTGTTAAGATGTGTGTTATGAGATATAATAAGAGTGCACAGCAAGTTTTAAACTTCTTTAAAACAGGCAGTAAAGCTCCTTTTCCCGAAGGAGCTTTCTTTTTTATAAAATTGTTGATAATGATTCTCTTTAATGATAAAATATATTTAAAAGTGATAATCATTATCAAAAAAGGTTGGTGTGTTAATATGGTATATGCACTTGTAGTAGGTACGGTTGCTATATATGTTGGTGTTACAAAGTATGTTTTAAATGGAGTAGGAACAGCAAAATGAATGATATGACATAAAATCCCTTTCATCTGTAAAAAGAATGAAAGGGATTTTTTATTTTTTAATGAGAATATGCTGAAAATTTAGTATGATAGTAAAGTGAAACTGTAATCAGTGTGGAGGTTCACCTCTTACTGATTATTAGCTTGCAAATAGCGGGATAAAGTATATACATCTTGGATAAAGGGGAACAAGGGGATGACAAACATAGTACAGACAAACGGTATGAAAAAACTTGTTTGTTTTTATGAAGAGTGGCAAAAAAACGGCGATGTAGAGAATAGTTTGAAGTTGTTTGAAGTGATTCAAAAATATAAACAAGAGCAGCTTATGCTAGCTTTTTGTGGTCATTTTTCTGCTGGAAAATCGACAATGATGAATCACCTATATAAAGCGCAATTATTACCGACAAGTCCGATTCCGACGAGTGCTAACGTTGTTAAAATTGAAAGGGGATCTGATCGCGTAGTTGTAACGATTAAGTCTGGAGAACAGTATGAATATGACGGCGCATATTCAGCAGAAGAATTAAAACAAATATGTAAAGACGGTGATGAAGTAATTGGTGTTCATATTTATCGAAATGATGCGCCAATTCCTGATGGGGTTATGTTAGTTGATACGCCCGGAATTGATTCTACGGATGATGCCCACCAATTAGCGACAGAATCCACACTGCATCTAGCAGATGTTATTTTCTATATGATGGATTATAACCATGTCCAATCAGAGGTTAACTTACAATTTGTTAAAGAATTGAAACAACGTAATAAAACGGTTTATCTCGTTGTAAACCAAATAGATAAACATAAAGCAAATGAGTTATCGTTTGAAGAGTATAGAGATAGTGTAAAACAGTCTTTTTCTAACTGGGATATTGAAGTAGATGGGATTTTTTATACATCATTGCGAATGATGAACCATCCATACAATGAAATTCAAAGTTTAGAAGCATTAATCTTTTCTATCATGAAAGAAAAAGAGCAGTATGTAAGAAAGGGAATGGAGCGAGAAACAGAATATTTACTGGGGGAACATTTTTCGTTTATTCTTTCTGAAAATGAAAAATATCTCATGAAATATGAAGAAGAATTAACATCACCATTGTCACTTTCAGAGATAGTTGAAAAAAAGGAAGAGTTAACTGAAAATAAAAATCGCGTGGCTAGTAAAGAATCTGATGTGAGAAATGAATTTATAAAAGGTTTACAAGCCATATTAGATAACGCGTATTTAATGCCATTTGAAATGAGAGAATTGGCAAATAAATATTTAGAAACGAAATTAACGAAATTTAAAGTTGGTTTGTTATTTGCGAAAGGCAAGACGGAGCAAGAAAAACAGAGACGTGTAGATGCTTTTTATTCTGCTCTTCAAAAGACTGTTGAAACGCAACTTGATTTTCATGTGAAAGAATTTATTGTAGCCTTCTTAAAAGAAGAAGGGTTATTTACAGAAGAAATAGGGAAAGACATATATGCGTTAGAGATTGCTTTCGGACCGGAAGTGTTGGCTGAAACAATTAAACAAGGGGCTGGATTTACTGGTGATTACTTACTTCTTTATACTGCTGACGTTGCAAATGAGTTAAAGAAAAGATACTTTATAAAATCTCAGCAAATCTTTGGGAAAAGTACGGGTATATTGCAGAAGAAAGTGAAGATAGAGATTGCTCGTATTGAAGAAGAAAATGAAAAATACACGATGTTACAAACAGCCAAAGAAACAAAATTACAATACATTAAGACGTATGAGGAATATGAGAGCTATTTAGGGGATATTTGGAATGAACATGTTTCTATACCAGATGGATTGCAAATAGACGAAATATTACAAAGTAAGAAACAAGTTGTTAGTGAGAAGTTTACACTACAAGAGCAAGAAATTGTAAATGATAACGTAGCGGCTAGTGAAGAAGAGATTAAAGGAACGAAAGTTTTAAATATTCAGCGTATATTAGAGAAAGTGAAGAAAGCTGAAACGATATTAGATCCATTGCCTACACTGAAACATTTACAGCAAGAAGTAGTTGGAAAAAGACAGCGTGTAGAAACGAAGCAATTTACAGTAGCGTTATTTGGAGCTTTTAGTGCTGGAAAATCATCATTTGCTAACGCATTGCTCGGTGAAAAGGTACTTCCTGTATCGCCAAACCCAACGACAGCAACAATAAATCAAATTTTGCCAGTTACAGAAGAGAAACCACATGGAACGGTAATTGTCCAGTTTAAGTCAGAGCAAGCGCTGTTAGAAGATATGAAAGCTGTTTATAAAATGTTTCACTATGAAATTGCCACATTGGAAGAAGCGTTAACGCAAATTGATAAAATTATGAAATATCCTTCACCAAGCGGGAAGCAAAAAACAACATTTAGCTTTTTACGAGCGGTACAAAAAGGATATGAGGCAGTTGCTGATCATTTAGGGGAACAAGTACAAGTTACGTTAGAGGAGTTCTCTGATTATGTAGCCAATGAAGAAAAATCATGCTTTGTTGAGTATATGGAGCTTTATTATGATTGTGCTTTAACAAGGCAAGGAGTAGCTCTTGTAGATACACCAGGGGCGGATTCTATTAACGCGCGCCATACGGATGTTGCATTCCAGTATATTAAAAACGCAGATGCTATTTTATTCGTAACATACTATAATCATGTTTTCTCTCGTGCAGATCGTGAATTTTTAATTCAGCTCGGTCGTGTAAAGGATACATTTGCACTTGATAAAATGTTCTTCTTAATAAATGCTGCCGATTTAGCACAATCCGAAGAAGAACTTGAAATGGTAAAAGGCTATATTGCGGATCAACTCTTGCAATACGGTATTAGAAATCCACGTTTATTTGCAATTTCAAGTTTATGTGCGCTTGAAGAAAAGCAAGGGAAAAGTATTGATAAAGAAAAGTATGGTATTTTACAAAACTCTGGGATTGCTAAGTTTGAAGAATCATTTACGTCCTTTATGATGAGGGATTTAATGCTTGTATCTGTGCATGCTTTATATGGTGCATTGCAAGGAGCGAATCAGCTTCTTGTAAATATGATAAATGGCGCGAAGCAGGGAAATGATGAGAAAGAGAAGCAAACAAAAAAATATGAAGCAGAGCGTGATCAGCTACTTCATATTATTTCATCATATAGTGTACTTGCTGAAGAGCAAGCAATGCAAAATGAAGTGAAAGAATTGCTTTACTATGTACACCAACGTCTATTTTTACGCTATAACGATGTGTTTACTGAATTTATTAATCCGGCTTCGTTACGAACAGATGGAAATGTGAAAATGCAGTTGCAACAATGTGTAATGGAATTAGTTTCATTTATTCAACATGATTTATTGCAAGAAAT
The DNA here is from genome assembly GCF_018966865.1 of Bacillus sp. NP247. NCBI lineage: Bacteria > Bacillati > Bacillota > Bacilli > Caryophanales > Bacillaceae > Bacillus > Bacillus sp. NP247. The sequence goes on from NZ_CP076653.1 coordinate 4,208,616, forward strand.
GCGTGCGACATCATTACGTCTTGAAAAATGGATAGATGAAGCGATGAAGTGTGCAAAGAATGAAATTGTTGTGAATTGCAAAGTGGAAAATGAATCGATTTCTATGGGTGGAGCAGTGGATTATGAATATAAGGTTATTACACATAAAGAGCCGTTTCCTTCAATAGAAATAAAAGATTTTAAAAAGGCACTAGCACATTTTAAAAATGAGAAAAGCTTTTTTGAAAAAAATGATAAAGCTTTTATGCAAGAAGACGCTAAAGGAGTGTTAGAACCTTTCGTATCAAACTATGTAGTTGATGAAGAAGATTTATTCGTACATCATTATAAGCAAGAGTGGGATGCAAAATGGAACCTACTCCAAAAAGTGATGCAGCAAGATGTTGAGAATTATTATGAAAGTATATTATTCGCTTTAGCTGAAACAATTGATGTATCACTATACGAACAAAGTAAAGAAGAGCTACAAAAGCAGTTAGTAGAAATTGAAAAAGAAATTTATATTAAATAGCTGTTATGAAAAAAAGATTCGTTCAATTTTCTTTTGTAGTACAGTATCTAAAGATTTTACAAACCCTGCAAACTCATCAGTAGAAATCATATGGGTAAGAACTAAGCGTCTGCCGTCTGGTGTTTCACCGCATAAGACGAATGAAGAAAACTCATACGTTTTGTTTTCTACTACTAATTTTGGATAGGAATATGTGTCGCTCTTCTTTTTCTTTCCATCAATAGAGATGACGTTGCATTTTTTCTCATTGTTGTCCATGGTGAATCCCTCCTTTCTATTATCTATGGTAGACAAGGGGGGTTTAGAACAATAGAGAAGGAGGAATTTTTATGGATGTTGTATTAGATCGTGTTTCCAAAGATAATGTGCCAAAGTCTTTACTCTTGCTTGCTGATCCAAGCGAGCGACAAATCGCTACATATATACAGAGAGGAATGATATATGTAGCCAAAGTAGAGGGGAAAGTGGTTGGTGTATATGTGCTTTTGGAAACAAGACCAAAGACAATGGAAATTATGAATATTGCGGTTGTAGAACATATGCAAGGAAAAGGTATTGGTAAGGGGTTATTGTTGCATGCAATAGAAAAAGCTAAAGAATATAATATGTGCAAGCTTGAAGTTGGTACAGGTAATTCTAGTATTTCACAACTTGCGTTATATCAAAAATGTGGATTTCGTATTTTTTCTATTGATTTTGATTACTTTTCAAAGCATTATGAAGAAGAGATTATTGAAAATGGAATTGTATGTCGTGATATGATTCGGCTTGCAATGAAATTAAACAAATAAGTATAAATTATTTAGGGGGAAGAGAAGATGGAAGTACATAAAGCAATTACGGCACATTCTCGTAAACAAAATGAGATTGTAAAAATATTTTTACAATTAGATGCGCAACGCGAAGCAGCGATTGAGGCTGCGATCGCACTTGCATCAAATGGAAAACATTTCTCAGTTGATGCAATTAATATGGTAACACAGCAAATTAATGACCTTGCAAAACGCGGCGTTGCACCGCAGCGTAAACTTGTTACAACAGATATGGTTATGGAGTATGTAGGTCGCGTGAACGAGAAAGAAGGGCGTTAAGGATGATTGTTACAGTCGAATGGTTGTGTGAGCATTTAGAAGATGAACATGTCCGTATAGTCGATTGTCGTTTTGATTTAGCGAATCCAAATTGGGGTAAAGAGAAGTATGAGGAAGAACATATTCCCCATGCGTTATATTTTGATTTAAATTTAGATTTATCAAGTTCTGTAATAGAGCATGGTGGTCGCCATCCATTACCAAATATAGAGCAGTTTGCAGACAAGCTTTCACAAGCCGGGATTGATGAACATACGACAGTGATTGCGTATGACAGTCAAGCTGGTGCAAATGCTTCTCGTTTATGGTGGTTATTAAACTATGTAGGACATGAGAAAGTATATATACTAGATGGTGGCTTTCCTGCTTGGAAAGAGAATGGATTACATACAACAACGGAAATTCCTGTTGTTGCACGAAAAACATTCAAAGCAAACATACAAGATAATATGCTTGTAACGATGGAAACGGTCAAAGCGAATATTCATGCAGGTGCAGATATTACGTTAATTGATTCTAGAGAGCCAAAACGTTATGCTGGTGAAGAAGAGCTTGTTGATCCGAAGGCAGGACATATTCCGACAGCAGTAAACTGTTTTTGGAAGGATGGAATTCTAGAATCAGGACAATTTAAAAATGAAGCCCAGCAACAAGAACGTTTCAAAACTCTTTCGAAAGATAAGGAAACAATTGTATATTGTGGCTCTGGTGTTACAGCATGTCCAAATATAGTTGCATTAAAATTAGCTGGTTTTCAAAATGTTAAATTGTATGCAGGTAGCTGGAGTGATTGGATTTCTTATCCAGAAAATCAAATTGCAAAAGAAGAAGATTAATCACTTGCATGCAAAAATAATTTGTATTAAAATAAGGTCACAAGCAAGAGATTGCTTCAAAAATATTATATTTTACACATTGGAAACAATGTGATAATATAACGACAAGTAAATAATACATCCTGCGGTGTGCGTAACTTATTTATGTCTAAAACCGATGTTAGTTTTACGGAAGCTCAATATTTAGTGACCATTATCAAGCCTTCCTTGTGGAGGAAGATATACGGTAACTGTGAGGGCATCCACCTGCGAGTAGCGGGTTTTTGGACATTTACGAGGGACGGCACTTGCGGGGGTCTTATTTCAACTAATATTATATAAAATTCCTACGGTGTACGTAGCTTGTGTATGTCTTAAACCAATAAGTATAATATGGAAGTTCAATATTTAAATGTAGATAGCAGGCCATCTTTTTAAGAAGGAAGTTACAAACATTTGTGAGAACATCCACCTGTGAGAGCAGGTTTATGGACATCTATAGATAACGGCATATGTGGGACTATATAAAAAACCTTACGTTTTATACGTAAGGTTTTTTTGTTGAATAAATATGCTCATGTTATCTCGATTTACCTGTAAAGTTCCCATAATAAATATAGCACTTGCGGTCTTAATCAATTTCTCTTGAATCTAGGGTGAATTCCAAATGTATTCCATCCTGTTGAATATATATAATATCTGAATGGAGAGAGGGTAAGATATCCTCGTAATTCCAAACATCTTTACTTTCTGTCATAATTGAACTTGTAAGGAAAAGTTTCCATACAAAGTGTTGACATCTATTTTAAATAAGAGTAACATTTTCTATGTAATTAAAATAAGTCTCTGTTAGGTGAGGCTCCTGTATAGAGAAATGCTACTGCCCAAAAATGTCGAGAGACGCCAATGGGTCAACAGGAATGATCGAATTAAGGTTTTTCTTAACGTAGCTGGTAATGAACCTATGCTATACAGTGCTAAAACTCGACGAGGGAGAGGTCCGTAGATTTCTAATTATATTAGGAATCGCTTATTTGTGTATGCAATGACCTTTGCTCTCTTATGAGTAAGGGTCTTTTTTGTTACAAAGCTATGAGTAATTTCATAGTATAGATTATAACTAAAAAATAAACGAGGAGGTGAGGAGCATGTCAAATTCTGACTCGGTTCCGTTACCCATATGCTTCAAATCAAAAATATATGATGTAGGCAGGAAACGACTTGTTCCTCCCTCTATATTTATCATGATGTAGCGTTTATTCGAGTATTTAAGCGCTAGACATTTTCACGGTAAAGTGGATAAATCGAGAAACAAAGCGTTTCTTCCTATGTTATAAAGGAGGAGACGATAATATGTTATATGCAAACAAAACTGTGGGTAACACGTCATATAAACTAAGTAAAAAATCAATAAAAGAACAAATAATGCTCCAAAAAAATAAAGATTTATTAATTGAAATTGCAACGAGAGATGTAAAATCTGTATTTGCGTATTTTAAAACAACAAGAGACGGACTATCTGTGAAAGAAGCACAAAAACGTATTCAAGTATACGGCCGAAATGAATTAATTTCAAAAAGAGCGCGTATTGCGGAAGTAATGATAAAGCTAAGTGGAATGATTCCAGGTCTTTCTAAACAAAATGTACGTGATGAATTACAATGTGAAACAGTTACTGTTTCTAGAGTAGAAGCCTCTAGCGTAACAGGGTTAAACAGTGAATTAAAAATGATGAAATTGCCAGTACAAGAGCTTGTACCTGGAGATATGATTTTTCTTGAAGAAGGTGATATAGTACCGGCAGATGTACGTATTATTTATGCAAATGATTTATTAGTAAATGAATCTGTGCTGACAGGAAACGATGCGAGTATTGAGAAATTTGAAAGTTGCTATCATCTTGAACGTAAAAGATTTATTCCATTAAAACGGATGAAAGACTATAATCCACTTGAACTTGAAAATGTATGTTTCAAAGGTACGTATATTGTTGACGGAAATGCAAAGGCTGTAGTTGTTTCGACAGGTAAAAATACGTATTCAGGAATACTTCATACTTGTTGCGGTAGAATGTCTTAATGTGTTAATGATGCTAAATATACAAAAACAATGTATAATAGACAAAGTTGAATAAAAACGTAGAATGGTAATCTATATATAACCTTACGTGATAACGTGAGGTTATTATTTTTTGTTAGTAGGAGAGGAATTATGAAAAAAGTATTATTAGTTGATGGTATGGCACTATTATTTCGTGCTTTTTACGCAACAAGTGTATATGGACAATTTATGAAACGACAAGATGGTACCCCGACGAATGGGATTCATGGTTATATGAAGCATTTATTAACAGCAACACAAGCAATCGAACCAACGCACATTGTAACGTGCTGGGATATGGGAAGTACGACATTTAGAACGGAATCTTTCTCGAATTATAAAGCGAATCGTGCAGCACCGCCGGAAGAATTAATTCCGCAATTTGATTTAGTACAAGAAATGACTGCGAAATTATCTATGCCTGTGATCGGTATGAAAGGTTATGAAGCGGATGATTGTATTGGTACGCTTGCAAAACAATATTGCAATGAAGCGGAAGTTTATATTTTGACAGGTGATACAGATTTACTTCAACTTGTTGATACGAATGTTACAGTTATGCTTCTTCGTAAAGGAATTGGAAATTACGAGTATTACACACCGGAAAAAATCATGGAAGAGAAAGGTGTAGAACCTTGGCAAATTGTGCATGCGAAAGCTTTCATGGGAGATACAAGTGATAATTATCCGGGTGTAAAAGGTATTGGTGAAAAAACAGCGTATAAGCTTATCCAAGAATACGGCACAGTATCGGCAGTACTAGAAAATATAGCATCATTAACGAAAGCCCAGCGCACAAAAATTGAAAGTGATTTAGAGAATTTAAATATCTCTTTACAATTAGCGCAAATTCATTGTGAAGTTCCAATTTCATGCTCATTAGAAGAAGGATTACACACAATGAACGAAGAAAAACTACGATTCGTTTGCGAAGAAATGAATTGGGGAAGACCTGAAATATTAATAAACATGTTATAAATACTAGAAAGACCGATTTAGAATGAATCGGTCTTTCTTTTTTTGTTCACAAAGTTGTCAGAAAATAAACGGAATTTTCATGTGAAGTTCAAATGGATTTCACAACAATCAATTATTATAAGTCTACACAGATAATTACTTATCCCGCATTAACGGGCGGTGGGACTTCTATATCAATATTATAGCTGAATAAAGAGTGATGATGGAAGAGTAACTCCCTGTAAAGGCCCGATTGATGTAGGCTAATAATCAGTGAGGGTAAATCCTCTCATTGATTAAAGTTTCACGTTATCTTTTATATAAACCATCCCCCAAGGAGGAAAATAAACATGCGAAAAAAAGTGAGAAAATCCTTTAAACAATTATTAATAGAAAATAAACAATCCCTACTAACTAATAAAGAGAATATGAAAGAAATTGAAGAACGGATTGAGAAACGACATGTAGCATATAATGGCGCTAATAATTAAATAAAATAAAAAAGATAGCCTATACAGGCTATCTTTTTTATTTTATATTGAAAAAACACTAGTCCTCTCTTTAATTTTGTAAATATGCAACATATTTTTATAGTGTTTTTCTAACAATATTACCCATTTTTCGAGGTTGAAATTGGTATATACCAATTTTTAGGATTCACTATTCATAATATTACAAAAAATGTTACAATACACTCAAATTTATACTATAAAATCATTTTAATATGAAAAATTGGAATGAAAAGAAAGGAGAGGAATATGAATAAAGATGTCGCTTTGAAATGATTACTATCATTTCATTAGGAGTTGATGTAAAACGATGGAGAGGCATGAAGAACTGGATTCTATAAGAGGAATTTCTTCATTGGTAGTAATGATTGGTCATCATTTGATGATTTTCTCAGCATTTCAAAATTACAGTTATGAAGATAATAAACCATTTGTTGTATATCTATTAAAAGAAACGCCTGCACGTCTTATTTTTAGTAGTGGTAACGAATCTGTTATTATCTTTTTTGTTTTGAGTGGATTTGTTTTGTATGAATCTATTCAAAAAACATATAGTAGCTATGGATCATACCTTTTAAAACGTATATGCAGAATATATATTCCGTATATTGTGGCAATAGTCATAGCTATTATATGCCAGACTACAATAAGTAAATATGGTATTTCTTATTTAAGCGAATGGTTTAATCGCTCATGGACGATTGAAAGTTCTTCAAGTCTAATAGCACAGCATGTTTTATTGGTTGGGAAATATAATACAGATACATATAACAGTGTGATTTGGTCACTTGTACATGAAATGCGAATATCTATAATTTTTCCGTTAGTTTTGATGGTTTGTTTACGGAAAACAGTAAGGGGTTCATTACTATCATTGTTTAGTTTTAGTATATGTTCTGTCGTGATATTATTCTTATTTCGCTCGAGTTTAACATTAACAAGCTATGTATTAACGTTGCATTACACAGTGCTGTTTTTACTAGGAGCACTAGTTGCGAAGTATAAAAATAATTTAATGGCTTTTTATAGTAATTGTACTAAAAATACGAAAATTACATGGTTTTTATTTGCGATTTTACTTTATATGTATGAAGGGCTTATTGGAGAAATTAAAGTGCTCAATAATTTTATATTTCGAGACTACGTAGTAGCGATAAGTGCATGTCTATTTGTCATATTAAGCTTGTCAGTATCAACTTTGTCGTCCTTGCTGCATAATAAATACTTGTTATATTTGGGAAAAATTTCTTACAGTCTTTATTTATACCATATCACATCTTTATTTTCTCTTATATACGTGCTCCATGAAATATTACCGTTACCTATTGTTTTAATTTTGTCGCTTATTCTTTCGCTTATACTAGCAACGATTTCGTATGTATTTGTAGAAAAATTTGCATTTAGAGTCGGAAAGTATGTAACAAAACGAGCGGATAGAGAGAAGAAAGAGTTAGTTGTAGAAAATGACGTGCAGGATGTTATTCAGACAAAGGCGGTGAAATAATTGAAGCAAGAAATGAGTATAAAAGATTTTCAACAGTTATTGAAAAGAAGATTCGTAACGATCATTTTGACGATGTGTTGTTTAACCGTTTCTCTAGTTCTTATTTCTATGTATGTGCTAAAGCCGTCGTATCAATATTCAGCGCAAATTCTTGTTGGAAATTTAGATGAGTTTAATAAGGAAAATACAACGAATAAAACACAAGAAAATAAGCAACTTGTAACATCGTTTGTTGACATATTAAAAAGTCCACTTATTATTTCGACAGTAAAAAACACTTTGAAATTAGAACAATCAAGTTATGAATTAGCACAAAAAATTTCGGTGTTGAATACGGACAACTCACAAATTGTTACTGTTACAGTAAAAGATTCGGATCCTAAAATCGTGAAAGAAATTGTAAATTCATTGGCAGAACAATCTCAAAAAAGCTTTCAACAGTATACGAATGTACAGGGAGTAAAAATATTAACTGACCGAGAGTTACAGGAAGAAGTTGAAAAGTTGTTTCCAAAATTTCAACTTATCATTCCTATCTCTTTAATTGTTAGTTTTTTTGTTGGTGTAGGTTTAGCTGTATTTCGAGATTATTTTGATGAACGTATATACGTGGAACAGGATTTAGAGAAAATAACGACAGTCTCTGTTATTGGTCATATAAATATGAAACCGAAAAGAAAAAAGAAACCTACAGAGGTTGATAAGCAATCATCTATATATCGAGGTGAACATGTCGATGTTTAAGACAAAGAAAAAGCTGCCATTCGATCCGCATGATGCTCTGATGAAAGAGCAGTTTTATACTGTATATCACGAGTTGAAAAAATCTGGAAAACAACTATTCTCAGTTATTTCAACGAAGGACAGAGGCGTCGTTGCCTCGCTTATAGTAAATATGGGGCTAGTGTTTGCGGAAATGAAAAAAAAGGTGTTACTTATCGATGTGAATTTTTCGGACCCTAAACTACATCTACTATTACAAAGCGATCATATGACAACAGTAAACGATATAATAAGCTCCCCTCCATGTAATTATGAAACTTTTTCAAGTGATTTGTCTAAATACTTGTATTGTATTCCTGCAAAAAAAACAGTACACAGCGGAACGCCCTTAGTTGCTATGGATGAATTTGATAATGTAATTGCTAAGTGGAAAGAAGATTTTGATTACATTTTCTTTTATTCATCTGAAGTATTTGAGCTTCCTGCTACGCACATTATTGCGGGTAAATGCGATGGAGTAGTCTTGGCAGTCAAAAAACGAAAAGATTCCTTACGTACAGTACAAAAAGTAATAACGGATATAAAGAGGAAAGAATGTGATTTAATCGGTATAGTTTTATATTCTTGAATATGGGGGTAACGATCCATGATTCGTGAAACAAATCAAGCTAAGTTGTATACTATTCCGGCTCAAGAAAAGGATAGCATTTTGAATCGAAGTGTAAAACGCTTGTTTGATATAATATTTTCACTCATATTGTTACTAATAATGTTACCACTTATGTTGTTCTTTTGTATTTTGATTGCTTTAGAAACACCTGGAGCTCCAATCTACTTTCAAGAGCGTTTAGGAATAAATGGAAAGAAGTTTGATTTATTTAAATTAAGGTCGATGATAAAGGATGCTGAAAAGAACGGACCGCAATGGGCAAACGAAAATGATTCAAGAATTACAAAGGTTGGATTATTTATAAGAAAAACGAGAATTGATGAATTACCACAACTTATAAATATTTTAAAAGGTGATATGTCTTTTGTTGGCCCTAGACCAGAGAGGGAGTATTTTTATAATCAATTTGATGCTAATATTCCAGAATTTAAGCATCGTTTAATGGTGAAGCCGGGGTTAACAGGCTGGGCACAAATAAATGGAGGATATAATCTTGATCCGCAAGAAAAGTTGAAATTAGACATAGAGTATATTGAACTGAAAACGATTAGGATGGATATTCGTATTTTATGTAAAACTGTTTTAATTGTATTGAATGGGAATGGTGCAAGATAAAAAATATAGTAAATATGTTTTTATACAAATAATAGATGAATATACAACGAATCTAAGTAGGTTACATGCAAAGGAGAACTGGTATGGGTAGATCCATTCTAAACAATATTGTACATCTATTTTATGGTACGATTTTAGCTAATCTTCTTCAAGCCATTAGCTTAATTGCTTTAGCCAACTTTTTTAATGCACAAAATTACGGGATGTTTAGTGTTGCAATCGCATTAACGTTTGTCATGTTATTTTTTACAGATTTAGGACTTAGTAATACATTTCTTCGAGAAGGAGCAATGGAAGGAGTAGATTTAGAGGCAATTTTATCTTCGTATATAAAGATAAGGATGATTCTTCTAATTGTCATTTCGGTAATTGGTTATATAGCTATTCATTTTGTGTATGAGGATAAGGATTTAATTTATATGATGTTGAACGTAATGTTCTTAATGTTAATAGGACTAATGTGGCAAAATATAGGGATTGCTTATTTTCAGTTGATGGAACGTATGAAATATATAGCCCTTATTAAAGTTGTATCAGCATCTATTGTCATCATAATTACATGTTTCTGTATTTTCGGAGAACTACCAGTGTATATAACGGCTCGTTTATATGGTTTTGGTTATATGATCGGTGGTTTATTTAGTTTTTACGTAATGAGAAGAAAAACGAATATGAATATGAAAGTAATAGTTCAAAAAGGATTATTTTGGCAATTAACACCTTTTATTGTAAGTGGGTTTTTAATAATAAGTACGCCACAATTAGCACCTATTTTACTCAACTATACATTGTCATTAAGTATGGTAGGTGTTTTCGCGGTTGCTTATCGGATGCCAGCAGCTTTATACCAAGTGCCGGGGGTAATTGCAGGAGCGTTTTTCCCAGTGCTCTTTAAACATTATAACCAAAATAATTTAGAAGAGCATACGAAATTAAATATGCTTCAAATGAAATCAATGGCAGTTGTGGGTATATGTATGACGATAGGCTTATATAATTTAGCGCCATATTTTATTTCTATATTTTTTCATGAGGAATGGAGTAATGTAGTAGAGCCACTTCAAATATTATCTTTTCTTATTGTGTTACAAAGTATAAATATTGCTATCGCTGATGGTTTAACAACGAGTGGGGGGCAAAAGAAAAGAACTGTCGTGCAGTGTGTTGCTTTAGTGATTGGTGGAATTATGCTATACAGCTTCAGTAGTATCTGGGGAGTTATAGGGGCAGCTTATGCTATGGTTTTATTTGAGATAGTGGCCTTAGTTGGATATATAACAATAAGTGTAGTGAAGAAAAAAATTGTATTTCAAATTGTAATCCCGTATACAACTTACTTTGGCATAACTTTTATAGGAGTGCAATATATGTTGCATACGTACAATTTGATTGCACTTGTAGTTCATACGTTTATCGTAGTAGTTGGTATATTCCTATATGATCATGAGTTGAAAAAACTTATACTTTCGTTTATACGAAAGACACGAGAAAAGGATTATATTACGAAACAGGGGATATAGCCTATGGAAAATAATATGCAAATTTCGATGAAATGGATTTTTCTTTTAATCTTGTTTGTTATGTTAAGTAAATACAATATATATATAGGATTTTCCTTGAAAATATATATGATTTTCTTAGTCATTTATTTTTGTTTAACAATTAAAGACTTTCATATTCAAAAGCTATATTTTCATGAAGTGGTATTTTTACTGTTCTATTTCATTTATTGTTTAAGTGGTATTCTCTCCGTATATTTAAGTGCTAGTATTCGTATGATTTTTGGTGTGCTTCTTGTTTTAGGGTGTTATTTTATAATGAGAAATTTATTGGGGAATACCGAAATAGTAGTGCTCGAATCATCCATTGTCTATGCAGGATTAGTATTTAATATTGTGAGTCTTATACTCTATATAATCGGATTACAATATTTTGGATTATATGGTGGGGAAGAGAGAGAGGTTTATGCTGGATTATTAGTAGATAGAGGATATCCGAGGTTAATTGGATTATTAGACGATCCCAACATCTTTATTTTTTATAATACAATATTTTTCATGTACTATATGACAAATTTACGTAATATAACCAATGTAATAGGGTTAATTCTATGTGTTACAACGAGTTTATTAACTTTTTCAAGAGGTGGTATTTTAGCAATTGTGCTTGTCATTTTTGTATATGTATGCATGGCCAGTTTTGCGAAAAAAGTAAAAATAATAATGGGTTTAGTATTGTTTAGTATTGTTATTTTTAGTTTAGCGAATGTAGTAATGGGTGGAAAACTAGATGATATATTACATGATCGGATTTCTGATTTTTCGCACGATAATGGGAGTGGCAGATTTACACTATGGGAAGCTGCTTTCAAATATTTTTTATCTAATCCATATATCGGTATCGGTGCTTTTAATTTTTCGAATTATTATGAGTATCAGTTCAATGAAAAACTATATGTACACAATACATTTTTAGAAATTTTATCTGAATCGGGTACAATTGGTTTCCTTTTATATAGTGCTTTTTTATGCATTCTAATGGTGAAGTTGACTAAGTATAACTTGTTTTGTGAAAAGCCATATCTTTTATTGACTATGATTGCATTTTTATTTCAGATGATGTCATTGTCACTTATTATTAACGAAGCTTTCTTTCTATTTTTAGCAGTTGCTGTGAGGTACATTTCAACATATGAAGGAAGGGGAATGATAGATGGTAAAGTGTCTATCAGTACATAACGAGGCGCCTTGTGTTTCTATAATAACACCTTCTTATAATAGTTTACGTTTTATTGGTGAGACAATCACATCTGTGCAGAGTCAATCTTATGAAAATTGGGAAATGCTTATCGTTGATGATGCTTCAACGGACCACTCAGTTGTAAAAATTAAAGAGATGATAGAAGGAGATTCGCGAATTCGGTTATTATCATTAGAAGAAAATATGGGTGCTGCTAAAGCTAGGAATATAGCGATTAAAAAAGCGAGAGGAAGGCATATTGCCTTTTTAGATAGTGATGATATTTGGCTACCCAATAAATTGGAGACGCAATTGTTATTTATGGAAGAAACGAATGCTGCGTTTTCGTATACGTCCTATAGTTTAATGGATGAAAATAGTAATGATCTGAACAAAGAGGTGAACGTACCGGAATTTGTTGATTATCATTATTTAGTAGGAAACACAATTATTGGGTGTTTAACAGTGATGCTTGATCGTGAGAAAATTCCTTGTATTGAAATGCCTAGTGTGCAGCCTGAAGATACAGCATTATGGCTGAACTTGTTAAGTAAAGGATATGAAGCGAAAGGGATACAACAAGTGTTAGCGAAATATAGAATCGTTACAAATTCTGTTTCGAGAAATAAAATAAGAGCAGCCTTCCGATATTGGAAGCTATTAAGAGCACAAAAATCGCTTAATTCATTGCAAACCTTTTTTTATTTTAGTAAGTATGCTTATCATGCTTATAGAAAAAATAAAATCAATGTTGTTGGGAAGACGCAAGTATGAATATATTGTTGATGACAGATAAATTGATAACTGGGGGAGCCGAGAGTTACTTCTGTAAATTGGAAAACAATTTGCAATATGAAAACATTACGGTTTATACAGCTGCAGGTGATGGAGAATTATATCAATCTCTTACTAGAAAAGAAAATTTCATGTTACTTAGTCGATGGAATCATTTGAGAAATATTTATTACTTACGAAAAGAGATTTATAAACGAAAAATAGAACTTATTCATGCAAATAGTTTGCGGATGGTATTATATGCTTTTCTACTTCAAAAGTTTATGAAAAAAAAGATAAAAATCGTGTATACGAAACATAATGTAACGATACTAGAAAAGAAAATGCCAATTCTTTTTCGTTATGTCATGAATAAATATGTGAACAATATTATTACAGTAAGTGAATTTGAAAAGAATAACTTAATTTCAATTCATGTAGCTGAAGAGAAAGTAAAGACAATTTATAACGGTGTGGATATTGAAAAATTTTTATTCCAGCAGAAAAAGAAAGAATCTACTTACAAAGTAGGTATATTAGCTAGATTATCCAAGGAGAAAAATCATCAACTATTTGTTAAAATTGCAAATGTGTTGAAAAAGAGAAATGATTTTATGTTTTATATTGCTGGTGATGGACCAGAGAAAGAATCTATTATGAAAGAAATAGAAAAATATGACTTGCAACAAAGTTTAAAGATGTTAGGAAATATTTCAGAGCCACATAAGTTTATAGGAAATATGGATGTATTACTTTTATTATCTTTTCGTGAAGTATTTCCAATGGTAGTAATTGAAGCAATGGCTACAGGAACACCAATTGTTTCAATAGATGTCGGCGGAATAAATGAAGCGGTAATAGATGGAGAATCAGGTGTTTTGATATCTGAATATTGTGAATCTGAATTTGCAGACGTGCTGGAGGAATTACAAGGAAATGAAGAAAAGGTGAATTATATTAGAGTGAAAGCGCGAGAAAAAGCGGAAAGAAATTTCTCGTTAACTAAAATGGTAGAAGAAACGAAGGATATATATGAATTAAACAAATGACCGTGGAGGTCGTTTGTTTTTTTATGATACAAACTTTTAAGAGAGAACTCACATATTATATGAAAAAGGCAATATGAGGAGTGAATTTATTTTGTCAGAATATATTTCTTCACAAGAGGAGTGTACGCCAGAAAATAGTGTTCATATTGATTGCTTTGGTGCAGTTCCGAATTCAGGAAGTGATAGTTCGTTAGCGATTCAACAAGCGATTAATTATTGTGTAGCGAACCGAATTTCGACGGTAAGAATTACAGGGGTAAATACGTATAAAATATTGAAGCCGATTGTTATTAAATCCAACGTAAGACTAGAGTTAGATCCTACCGTAACGCTGCAAATCGATGGAGATTTTAATGCGTTTGAGTTACAAAGTAATGCTTCTATAACTGGCGGTACTATTCAAGTTATTAATCAAGTATTTCAGTCATCTGTTATTTATGTTTCCGGTTCACAACAAATAGAAGTGCCTAATCAATCTGTCATATCAAATATAAATATAATAAATACAACACCATCATATCAAGGAAAAGCTATACATTTTTATTGTCAAAAAGCGTGGGATTATATTAGTTTCTTTCAAGTTAACTATGTTCAAGTTAAAAATTTTCAAACTGCAATATATTTAAAAACGGAATATATAGACAATATAAATACACCTTGCTGGATTAACGCAAATGTATTTCAATCTATATTTATTGATGGATGTCAGTATGGAATAGAAGTAGATGGGAATAGTGATTTACCAAATGAAAGTTCAGGAAATACGTTTCATGATATTCAAGTGCAATGTAGACAACAAACGAAAAAAGCAATTCGTTGTTCAGGTGCTTATAATACATTTAACTGTATGATTTGGGATACGTACAGGATGAGTAGTGAACAAATAGTAATTGAATTTTCTTCTAATTCCCATCGTAACTACCTTTTTTCAAATTTACTTTCAACAACTATTGTAGATAACGGACAATACAATGTTTGTAAGTCTGCTTATGAAGAATCACTTCGGATTCAGTTACCTTTGACGCTGAATAAACCACATTTAATAGGAAATCAAGATGATATTTTAGTAAATGCTCAGCTGAAGTATAGTGTTAAGCAAGTAAGTGGGAAATTACCTTACGGAGGAAATATCGCTAATTGTTTTAATTTAATAGATGAACAAAGTGTGAATTATATCGATGTTCCAGATAGTAATCCAGTTGTTATTGAACTGGACTTTACGAAAAATCCGATTAAAATGTTGAATTGTATTGGGATGTACTTTGGATGGGGAGAGAGCCCAAAGAAAATTAAAATTGAATATGCATTAAGTGCAACTGGGAATTGGATTATCGCGGCAGATGTTCCATTAAATGTTGGCGATACAATTATATCGAATATGAAAGCTAATCAGTTATATAAAGTAAGAATTACATTGAGTGGTTACGCTCAAGACCATAAGCGTTTTCGAATTAATCGCATTTTTGCAAGGTCTTCTATGGAAAATGGAAATGCTTGGTTAGCAACAACTGGTGGAAGAATGTTTGGAGATATTGAGTTAGAAGCGAGTAAAGGTGTAATTATGAAAACTGCTGGTGGAGTACAATGGAAAGTTACTATAAATGAAGCGGGCCAGCTTATTACAACTAAAATAACTTGAGATGCTCTTCTCTTTGCATAAGTTGTACAAGTATTAGGTGGTGTGATGAATTCGTTTTAAAAGAGGACGTGTAGTCTGTAGAATGAAAAAAGCTTGTAGTTTGGATATTATCCGAACTACAAGCTTTTTCTTTTTTTGATTAACGCCACCAAATCCAAGTCCAAAAGTAGTTTCGTATATTCCGAGGAGTAATGCGTATAAAATGTTCACCGTCAAAGAAACAATTTAAATTTGGAAGTGTTTCATTCGGAGTTTCTGGAATAAAGGTGACGATGTTTTCGTTACTTGTAATGGTTACTGTGATTGGTGGATCGGTAGGAGAGACTTGAAGTTGTAAAGAAACGTTTGCCGTGTTTTTAAATTCATTATTAATAGGTGGACTTATCACTTGTACTGTGAATAACACGATAATTGTTTCGTTCGGTTCCAAATTAGTAGCGACTAGGAAACCGATATTCGGATTCGCTAGTGGAGAGCGTTCCCCATTAATGAAGACCGTACCGTTCATAAATTGTAAACCTGCTGGAATGGTGTCTTGTAATGAAATATTTGAAAGTGAAATCTCGGAAGTATTCGTAATACGCACTGTATAATCAAAATGTTGATTTAAATAAGCAGAGCTGACGGAAGCATTTTTTATCACTGCTGCCGTTATAAATTGAACTGGTATACGAACAATATTCGAATTAACAATGAAAATAATAATTGGATCCTGTGGTGTCAATTGGAAAGCAGCTGTAACGGTTGCAGAATTGATAATCGCACTGTTTGAAGGAATAGAAGTTACGAGAACTTTAAATGTTATAGTTGCAACTCCATCTGCAGGTAAAGCGCCGATATTAATACCAGTGTCTGGACGAATATTTGGAACCGAAGTACCGTTAATTGTTACGCTGTTTTCTATAAATGTTGTACCAGCTGGAATCATATCTAAAACAGAAGTACTTAATGTAGGGATTGGGGAATTATTAAATACCTCTAATGTGAATGTAATAATATCTCCTATAACGACAATAGATTTGTCAGCGGTTTTCTCAATACGCACCATTGGATCAATGAGTGTTGTTGTAACGGTATTTGTTTGCTTTGTAATTGTAATAGGTGGTTCATTCGGATCAATGATAACAGTATAGGAAACAGAAGCATTGTTATTAATTGTAGGTTGAAGAGTCGAAGAAGATATTGTTACTTGGAACGTAATGATAGCAGATTCATTAGGAGCAAGGCTTCCTAATGTAATACCGTTTTCAGGATTCGCATTCGGTTGATTGATTCCGTTAATCATAACACTGCCAATAACGAAGGTCGTATCTACTGGTACGGTGTCTATGGCAAGAAGATCTTCAATCGTTACATTGCCACTATTAGTAATTGTAATTGTATACGTTAAAGTTTGACTAGGTAATGCATTCGTGGCATTAACAGATTTTATGGCAACGACATTATCATTTTGGACAGTTGTTGTGACAGTGTTTGTTGTAGTCGTATTTGCAACAGGTAAGTTATTTGGATTGACTATATAGTTAAAAGTAGTAATTGCTTTGTTGCTTAGCTCATTTGGTGTTGGAATAGAAGTTACAGTTACTTGGAATGAAGCGATAGTATTTCCACCTACAATTATAGTGCCAATTGGTATGCCGCTTACTGGATTAACTCCCGGAAGAGTTTCTCCGTTGACAATGACGCTATTTTCTATAAACGTAGTACCTTGAGGAATAATATCTTGAATGATTACATGATTTGCTGCAACATTCCCAATTTGATTTAATGTAATCGTATACGTTAACGTATCACCAACCGTTGCAAATGCAAGGTCAACAGCTTTATTACTATTCAAATTCGCATGATTAATTTCTGTTACAGCAGCTGATGAAATAATAGTTTCGGTAATAGGTGGTTGATCTGGTACCGTGTATTCATATTCAATTGCACTCGTGTTAGAGATTGGATTTGTTTGCGGCATCGAAATAACCCGGACTTGGAATAGAATAGTTGCTGTCGTATTAGGCGGAATGTTATTAATTGGTATACCGCTAAGTGGATTGTCATTTGGCCGAGCGTTGCCATTTACAATAACACTATTCTCTATAAAGCTCGTATTTGCTGGGATGATATCTGTAACGATAATGTTTTCCACTTGTATATTTCCGTTATTTATGATGGAAATTGTATAAGGGATAATAGTTTGTAGGTCAGCGTATTGGATTGGCGTTGTTTTTGTCGCAATTACATTAGCAGAAATAACTTCAGTGAAGGTAATATTACTAGTCGATATTTGTTCTTCCCCGTTTATTGTATAGCGGGAAGCTGATTGATTTTGAACATGGCCGCTAGCTGGAAGAGCTACGACGGTAACAGAAAATGTGACTGGGATAGAAATGTCAGGAGCAATCGTTCCTACAAGTATACCGGTACTTGGATTGGCGTTAAGATGCGGAATGTTATTTACTGAAACGCTACCGTCTATAAAGGTTGTTCCATCAGGAATATTGTCTGTAAATACAACAGCAGTAGCATCCGTATTCCCTGTATTCGTTAAAGTTGTTGTATAAGTTAAAATGTCACCAATCGTTACAGAAATCAAATCAACAGTTTTCAGTGAAACGATATCAGCGTCGTTAATTTGAACGAAAGTAGTATTGGAAGTAGTAGATTTTTGAATTGGTGCAAAGTCAGGGTTGAAAATAAAATCATAGACGATGTTTGCAGTATTAGGTGTTGGATTTACAGCTGGTAAATTCGTAACGGTAACTTGGAGTGTTATTGTTGTTGATTGGCCTGACGCGATATTAGGAATGGAAAAGCCGATATTCGGATTTGCTGCAGGAAGTACAATATTGTTAACTATTACACTTCCTGGAATAAATACTGTTCCATCCTCTATAATATCTGTAAAAAAGATGGAGTTAGTTGTAGTGGATCCGTTATTTTGGATTAATGCTGTATATTCAATGGTTTCATTAATATTAGCTAATACTTTATTAGCGGATTTTGTAGCGATAAGAATAGCATCAATAAATTGTATATTTGTACTATTGGAAGAGGTCGTTTCTGAAATTGGTGGTAAGCTTGGGTCTGGCTGATATTCATAGTGAATGACAGCGATATTATTAATATTATTTTGTGAAGGTATAGAGACTACATTTACTTGGAACGTAACAATAATCGTATTATTTGGAAGGATAATACCAAGATTGATACCGGTAATTGGATTTTCATTAGGTCTCGGTATGCCATCTACAAGGATGCTATTTGGAAGAAATGTAGTACCAGCTGCAAGTGCGTCAATTAGGAGAGTATCTGTAATAGGCAATGTGCCAGAGTTTGTAACTGCGACTGTATATGTGATGATTTGACCGATGCGTGTAATGGATCTATTGGCGGATTTTATTGCACTAACATTTGCCGTCCGCACTTCCGTGTTTACTGCATTTGATAACGATCTACGCTGAATAATCGGAGAGCTAGGGTCAATTTGGTATTCGTACGAAGTGTCTGAAATATTAATGACTGTATTGCCGGACGGTATATTTGTAAGTTGTACTTGGAATGAAATAGTGACTGTTTCATTTGGTTGTATCGTGCCGAGAGTTACTCCGTTTTCAGGATTCGCGCCAGGCTGAATTACATTATTTATTGATAAGCTATCTTCAATGAATATAGTACCTTCTGGAATGTTATCAATAAACACGGTATTGTTAGCTGGAATGGTTCCTATATTTTGTAGTGTATTTGTGTAGGTAATAATTTGCCCAATTGATACGAAAGTTACATCCGCGCTTTTAACAGAAATAATATTTGCATTTTGAAGTGATGTTGTAACAATGTTAGAATTTGCAGAGCGATTCACCGGTGGAGCTGTAGGAATACTTACATATTGGTAAGTTGCTGAAGATTGATTTACAATTTTAGTTTCAGTAGGTGGGTTGTTTGTTTGCACTTGAAATAGTATCGTTTTAGAACTGTTTGCTGGAATTATTCCAATTGGTATTCCGTTTTCTGGATTTACACCTGGCTGCAGGACACCGTTAATTGTGACACTATCGGGAACGAATGTAGTCCCAGCTGGAATAGAATCTGTAAACATAATATTTATTGCGTCAACATTGCCGATATTTTTCACTTCAGAAATATAAAGTATAATTCCACCAATATCTACAGTTATTGGATTGGACGTTTTTGTAATTGTCAATTGTGCTTGCACGAAATTTGTAATGACAATATTACTTGTGGATGTTTCAGTAATAGGCGGCTGGCTTGGATCTGGTTGAATTGTATACGTTGTATTGGATTGATTTGTAATAGAATCTTGTGAGAATGAATTATTAATAAGAATTTGAAACGAAATAAGGTGAGTACCGTTTGCTGCAAGGTTAGGCAAAGTAACACCTACGTTTGGATTTGCACCAGGTATAGTAGTTCCGTTAAGGGTAAAACTATTTTCTACGAATGTAGTACCATCTGAAGTAGAATCTAAAAATGAGAGATTGGTTGTCGGGATATTTCCACTGTTTTCTAATGTAATCGTGTAGGTCAAAATATCGCCAGTTGTTGCTTGTTGTGCATTGACTGCTTTTAAAGAAAGGATATTCGCATCCGAAATTTGCGTGAAAGCTGGATTAGACGTAATTGTTCGAGAGATGATAGGAGCTGTTGGATCAGCGATAAAAGTATAGTCAATACGGGCTGTATTAGAAATTGGATTCACATTTGGAATGGATTGAACGATAACTTGGAATGTGACGGTGACGATTTCTGACGGCGCGATGGGGTTTAATGGTATTCCTACATTTGGATCGGTACCTGGAACTGAGATGTTATTAATAGTCACGCTATTCTGGATAAATGCAGTTCCTTCTGGGACTAAATCTGTTAAAGTAACTGTATTTGCAGTTGTATTTCCGTTATTTTGAACGACTATTGTGTAAGTGATTGTACCGTTAGTAGATTGTACGAGAGAATCTGTATTTTTAATTACGGATAACGATGCATCAACGACAGCTGTATTAACCGTATTAGATGAGGATGTTGCTGTAACTGGGGGCTGACTTGGATCGACAATATACGTGTAATTTGTAATGGCTTGATTTATAATCGCTCCTTGCGGTGGAATAGAACTAGCAAGAAATTGGAACGTAATAGTAGCAAAATCGCCTGGTGCAATAATACCAACTGGAATACCGAGAGCTGGACTTACATCTGGAAGTGAAGTTCCATTTAACGTAACGCTATTTGGAACGAATACTGCACCTACAGGAACTCCGTTTATGAGCAATACAGAATTTGCAGGGAAGTTTCCGGTATTTGTTAATGTTGCTGTATACGTAATTATATCTCCGATGGATACGATTGATCGATTTGCTTCTAAAACAGTAGTAACGGTAGCGTTATTAATTTGTGTTGAAGCGCCATTAGAATTTATTGTGCTTGTAACAGGAGGAGCTGCCGGGTCAACAATGAATGTGAATGGAATAGATGCAACGTTTGTAATTGGGTTTGAGGGTGGAGTAGATGTGACTATGACTTGGAAAGTAACAGTTAAGGAACTATTCGTACTAACGGTTCCGATATTAACTCCGTTATTTGGATTTGCCCCTGGAATGATACTTCCATTTACAGAAAAACTATTTTCAACAAAGGTCGTTCCAGCTGGAATAAGATCGGAGAAATTTAGATTCGTAGCGTTTGTATTGCCGCTGTTTTGAATCAAAACTGTATAAGTGATTGTGTCTCCGATATTCGCAAAGGCTGTATTAGCAGTTTTTACAGCTGAAAGTATCGCTGAATTAATAGAAGTAACGAAGACGTTCGTTTCCACATTGCCAGGCTGGGCTTGTAATGAATTGCCTACGTTATATTGGAAGTTAACAAATCCTAAGTTTTGGAGTTCAGGTGTGAACGTTGTTGGATTGCTTACAATTTGAACCTGGAACATAATTGTTACGATTTGATTTGGAGTTATTGTATTTATGCCAACACCGCTAATAATGGAAGCGGATGGTAATGGAGTGCCATCAACAACAACTGATCCTGCAACAAATTGAGTCCACGTCGGTAAAGGGTCTGAGAAAATAACGTTGTTAGCAGGAATATTTCCTGTGTTCGTAATAGTAGTTGTATACGTAATCGTATCACCGATAGTTGCAAAAGCTTTATTTCCTATTTTAATAGTGTTTAAAATAGCACTTTCAATTTTTGTTGTAACGTTGTTAGAAGTAATATTTTTTGAAACTGGAGGATTTGCTGGATTAACGATATGTTGGAAGCTCACGCTAGCTTGGTTGGAAATTGGATTTATAGGCGGAATTTCATTGGCATTAATATGAAAGGCTACGATGACAGATTGGTTTGGCGCGATATCACCAATTGGAACACCTGTAATTATATTTGCATTTGGGATGCTAATTCCGTTAAGTGTAAAACTATTCGGTTCAAAGGAAGTGCCGGCTGGAATAAGGTCGGTAAAAATAACATTCGTTGCACTAACATTTCCGCTATTTGTAATTGTAACGGAGTAGACGATATCCTGCCCGATATCTACTGTTTCCGCATTTGAATTTTTTTGTGCAGTAAGGATAGCACTATTAATTTGTGTTGTCGTTGTATTCGATTGATTGGAAGTTGTAATAGGTGACTGGCTAGGATCAACGACATAATGATATATGGTAGAAGCAAAATTAGAAATTGGATTAAGTGTTGGAAGTGTAGTAACAGTTGCTTGGAATGTAACGATTGCCGTATTACCCCCATTAATTGAACCTATATTTACACCAGTAGACAAATCAGCGTTTGGAATGGTTTGCCCATTAACTGTGAAACTGTTTGGAATGAAACTTAAATTGCTATCAAGAATATCGATAATAGTTACATCAGTTGCAGCCACATTCCCTGTATTAGGAAGGTTAAGTGTAAATGTTATTGTATTACCAACATCCGCAAAAGTAAGATTTGCTGTTTTTGTACTAATAATATTTGCGTTGTTTATTTGAAGAAGTGTAGTGTTGGAGCTAGCTGTATTCGATACCGGCGGATTACCTGGATCAACAGTAAACTCATACGTCGTTGATGCTGTATTTGGTGCTGGATTAATAGGTGGAATGCTGTTTACTGTAACTTGAAAGACGATACTGTATATTTCATTTGGTGGAAGTGCTGCGAGCGATACACCTGTATTTGGATTCGCGTTAGGTTGTAAAACGCCATCGACAGTTAACGTGTTCGGAACAATTGTGAGTCCACTTGGTAATACATCTGTGAATACAATATTAGTTGCATCGGTATTGCCTACATTGGTAATAGAAGTAGTATAAAAAGCAGTTTGCCCGATATCTGCAAAGGATACACTTTCATTTTTCGTCATAGATAATATGGCTTCTCTAATTTGCGTTGAAACAGGATTACTAATTGAAGTTTCTGCATCAGGTGGTGAGACTAATTGGTACGATGTCGATGAGAAATTTACAATTGGATTTTCAGTTAGTAATGAGGTCACGTTTACTTGGAAGGAAACATTTACTGTAGACCCAGCTGTTATAGGCCCGATATTTACACCGTTCGTTGGATTCGCACCACTTTGAGGAATTCCATTAATAGAAAATGTGTTTGCAATAAATGTGGTTCCGCTCGGCGTAGTATCTGTGAAAATAACATTTTGTGCGGATGAATTGCCGTTGTTTGTTAAAGCGACAGTATAAGTGAGTGTATCTCCGATGTGGCTAAATACTTTATCAACTTGTTTCGATGAAAGAATGGTAGCTGTATTAATTGTAGTAAACGTTGTGTTTGAAGTAACATTTCTTGAAACAATCGGTGCATTTGGATCAGCGATAAATGAGTAAGAAGCAGTAGCGGAATTGGCAATCGGATTTTGAACAGGTGTAGAAGTAGCGGTAACTTGAAATGCTATAGATATTGAACTGTTAGGAGTAATTGATCCAATTGTTATACCTGTATTAGGATTAAGACCAATTTGTGTGATGCCGTTTATTGTAACACTATCAGTAATAAACGTTGTGCCATCTGGTATAAGGTCAGTGAAAGTAATATTCGTTGCAGTTGTATTCCCGCTATTCGTTAAAATTGTCGTATAGGTGATAGGGTCGCCTAGTGTTACAAGCGTTTGATCGACCGATTTTACCATCGTTATCATAGCGTCTAATACAGGGGTTGTAACAATATTTGTTGAAGTAGAAGTAGTAGCAGGAGCACCGTTTGGATTAACAGTATAAGAATATAAAATTGTATCGTTACCCATAATCGAACTTGAAGAGGGAACAGAAATAACATTTACTTGGAAAGTAACAGTTACTGTTTCACCAGGAGCGATATTTGGTATGTTTACTCCAAGGGCTGGTTGTGCACCGAGCTGCTGAACTCCATTTATTGTGACTGAATTTGGTATAAAGGTAGTGCTAGCTGGAATGGCGCTTGTGAAAGTAATATTAGTTGCTGGTGTATTCCCGGTATTCGTAATAGTAGTTGTATACGTAATTGTATCTCCGACAGAAACTATAGATTTATCAGCACTTTTTGTTGTAGTTAATATTGCGCTATTTATTGTCGTAGTCACGGTATTAGATGAAGTGGTTTGTGTTATAGCTGGTTGACTTGGATCGACAATATGCTGAAATTGTATAGAACTAGAATTAGAGATTGGATTTATACTTGGAATGTTTGTTACAAGTACGTTTATCGTAATAGTAGCCGTGCTACCGGGATTTATATTTCCAATCTGAATTCCGCTCGCTGGATTGCCAATTTGCTGCGTACCAGAATCATTTATAAGAGTGCCAGATATAAATGTCGTTCCATTAGGCAAAATATCCGTGAAAATTATATTTTGTGAAGTGACATTTCCAGGGTTATTTAATGTAATTGTATAAGAAATTGTATCGCCAATCGTTGCGAAATTTTTATCCGCGGATTTAACCGCTACAATTTCCCCGGAATTTATTTGTGTCGAAACAGAATTGGATGTTGTACTTCGTGAAACGAGTGGTAAATTAGGTCCTGTCATAAATTGATAATTAATAGAAGAACCGTTTACAACCGGTGAGTTTGGTCCCCCAGGCCCAATTGTGAAAATTGGATTTGGAATACTAACTACTTGCACGCGGAAGGTGACGTTTATAAAGTCACCTGCAATAATATCCCCAATTGGTATCCCATTCGCTGGATTTACTCCAGGTAATAAAACCCCACCTACTCGAACGCTATCTTCTATAAATACTGTATTATTTGGAATCGGATCTGTAAAAATGATATTAGTAGCAGTCGTGTTCCCTATATTTTCTAATAAAACAGTATACGTTAAAAATGAATTTCCAGGTGCTACGTCAGAAAAGATACGATCCACACTTTTCGTTGCTTGAATGATTGCTTCATTTATTTGAACTAAGACCGGATTACTAGTAGCCGTTTCTGTAACAGGCGGCTCGGTAGGGTCAACAATTATAGAGTATGTTGTACTAGATTGGTTCATCGTAGGGTTTGAAGCTGGTATTGAACCGACAATAGCTTGGAAGCTGATGGTTGTCGTTCCTCCAACTGGAATTGGGTCTAAAGGAACCCCGTTATCTGGCCTAAATCCGAGTTGTGGGATGGTATTAATTTGTACGCTATCAGGAACGAATGAAAGTTCAGGTGGTAATATATCGATAAAAACAGGTGTGTTTGCAGTTGTATTTCCGTTATTAGTGAGAGTAGTTGTATACGTAATTGTATCGCCAACAGCAGCAAATGTACTGCTCGCAGTTTTTGTTGCGATAACGGAAGCAGTATTTACTTGTGTAAAAGTTTTATTGGATTTAACTGTTCGTGAAACAGGTGGTTCATTAATATCTACAATAAAACTATATTGAAGCGATGATTTATTAGGGATTGGATTAGGATTTGGAATCGTTGTAATGTTTACTTGAAAGCTGAGTATAACTGATGCATTTGAATTTATGTTACCGATATTGATACCATTTTGTGGATTTGCATTAGGAATGGTTGTTCCATTTACTGTAAAACTATTTGGAATAAACGTTGTACCATCTGGAATTAAATCTGTAAAAATAACATTGTTTGCGGTAGTGTTACCGGAATTAGTAATGGTAGAAGTGAAAGTAAGTGCATCTCCAATAGTAGCGAATGTTGAATTGACAGTTTTATTTATAGATAGAGTAGCATCAATAATTGGAGTAACCGTTGTGTTTGTAATTGTACTACCAACAGCAGGTGATTGGTTTGGATTCACTGTATATTCATAATTTACAAGGGCGTTATTTGTTAATGTGCCACTAGGCGGTATCGCTAAAATTTGTGCTTGAAAAGCAATAAATACAGTATTACCTGGTGGAATATCTGCTAAGTGAATACCAAGTGATGGATCTAATCCTGGTTGTGGAACATTATTGATAGTTACGGAGTTTTGGATAAATGAAGCTCCTGCGCCAAGCCCATCCGTTAAAACATTTGCACTAGCGGGGATATTTCCGGTGTTTGTAACTGCAATCGTATAGGTAACGATATCTCCAATTGCAGCTGTCGGTGTATTCACTGATTTAGTAGCGACGATCGTAGCGTTATTAATTTGAGTTGTTATTACGTTACTTAACGTATTGGAGGATGTTGGAGGTAAGTTAGGATTTACGACATATTGGTATGCTGTATTACTTTGATTAGGGATTGGATTTGGGTTCGGGATGGAATTTACTATGACTTGAAATGAGATTGTTGTATTTGCATTCGGATTTATTGGGGCGATTGCAATTCCGTTTGCTGGATTTACATTAGGGAGCATATTCCCGTTTACAGTAACACTATTAGGAATAAACGATGTCCCGTTTGGAATTACATCTGTAAATATCACGTTTGATGCAAGTGTGTTCCCGTTATTCGTTAAAGTAGTTGTGTACGTAATAATATCATTTACGTTAGCAAACTGTTTATCTGCAGATTTTATAGCGGCAATTGAGGCGTTATTAATAGTTGTCTGTACAGTGTTAGAAGCTACCATTTGCATTACAGCAGGTTTGGATGGATCATACGTGTATTGGAATGAAGTGTTTGATTGATTCGTAATCGGATTTACCGCAGGAATATTTGGTACAAAAACTTGGAATGCAATGGTACGTGATGAATTTGCACCTATCGTACCGATAAAAATGCCATTAGCAGGATTTGCATTGGCTATAGGGACATTATTAATCGTTACAGTATTAGGAATGAAGATGGTCCCTGTTGGAATGATATCGGTAAACGTTACATTAGAAGCAGAAATATTTCCGTTGTTAGTTAAAGTAGTTGTATACGTTATAGAATCACCAACATCAGCAAAGTTTGTGCTTGTTAGTTTCGTAGCAACAATATTAGCAGTATTAATTTGTGTAGTTACTATATTACTAGTAGCGTTTTTCACAACAGCAGGTAAATTTGGATCAGCAATAAAGCTATATTGAAGTGAAGCGCTATTTTGAACTGGATTTGGTGAAGGTATCCCATTTGCACTTATTTGAAAAACAATCGTTGTAAAACCACCTGCAGGAATGGAGCCGACTTGAAGCCCGGTACTTGGGTCTGCGCCTAGCTGTGAAGCACCACCGATAAAAATACTATTTGGTACGAGAGTTGTACCAGCAGGAAGTATATCGGTAACAACAACATTATTTGCTGTAGTATTGCCAAGGTTAGCTAAGGAAATTGTATATGTGATTGGTTGCCCAACATCGGCGATAGTTAAATCCGCCTCTTTGACAATAACTACATTTGCTAAATTAATTTGTGTACTTACAGTGTTACTTAAAGATGTTTCTATAATTGGTGGATCGCCTGGATTTAGAATAAAGCTATACTGTGTACTAGATGAATTTATTGTTGGGTTTTGGGTTGGTAAAGAGGTGACAGTTACTTGATAAGAGACGGTAAGTGAGCCGTTAGCAGGAATGGAAGGTAGTGGAACACCTATATTTGGATCTGCGTTATTTTGGAGCACACCATTAATAAGGAAAGTGTTTGGGATAAAGGTAGTACCGTCTGGATTCGTATCTACGAAAGTAGGACTATCAGCAGAAACACTTCCTGCATTCGTTAAAATAACGGTATAAGTTAATATATCCCCTACGGTAGCGAACGCTCTATCCACTGTTTTGGCTGAAATGACATTTGCATCGTTTACTTGAGTAAATGTAGTGGTTGAAGTAGTGTTCTTACTTACAGGTGAAGCGTTTGGATCAACAATAAAGTTATAGGAAATGGAAGCGCTATTTGAAATAGGATTTGGGTTTGGAATACTAGTTATTAATACCTGGAATGAAGCTGCAATTGTAGTATTAGCATTGATGCTACCAATATTGATGCTAGCTGGTGTTGCGCCCGGCTGAGTAACACCATTAACTATAACACTGTTCGGTACGAAGGAAGTACCATTTGCAATTGAATCGGATAGTAATACATGGTTCGCCGCAACATTTCCATCGTTTGTAAGAGCAAAGGTGTAAGTTAATACATCTCCAACTTCCGCAAACGTTTGACTTACAGATTTATTAGCATGAACATTTGCTAGTCTAATTGTTGATGTAACAGAATTAGAATTTGCTGTTTTTGAAGTTGGTGGCAGGCTTGGGTTTACAGTGTAAATATAAGAGGCGAAAGCATTATTAATGATAGGGTTTTGAGAGGTAATGTTGATGACTGTTACTTGGAACGATAAGGTGAAAGTAGCTCCGCCAGGAATTGTACCGATAGGTAAGGCAATGAGAGAATTTACATTTTGCAAAACGCCGTTTAGCGTTACAGTACCTGGAGTCAATATCGTTCCATTTGGAAGTGGATCTGTTAGCTGTACGTTCGTTGCAGCTGTATTTCCACTGTTTGTAATAAGGACTGTATAACTGATTGTATCTCCAATTGTAGCAAATTGTTTATTTGTCGATTTTGTTAATGTTAAATTCGCATTGTTAATTTGAGTGGTAACGACGTTAGAAGCGATGTTTTTCGTAACGGGTGATTGGCTAGGGTTGACGGTGTACTGATAAGAAGCGCTTGATCCATTAGATACGACATTTGACACGGGTATTGTATTTACTACTACTTGAAATGAAACGTTTTTCGTCGTACCAGTTGCGATGGATCCTATGTTCACGCTATTAGCCGGATTTGCTCCAACTTGTGTCGTGCCATCTATTGTTAAACTGTTTAGGACAAAAGTTGTCCCTGTAGGAATGGCATCCGTAAAAATAACATTGTTCGCATTCGTATTACCTGTACCTGTAAAGGCAACAGTGTAAGTTAGTGTATCGCCAATATCTGCATAGTTTTTATCTACTGTCTTCGTCATTGTTACAGTAGCATTATTCACTTGCGTGGAGACAATATTCGTCGTATCAGTCCCGTTTACTGCCGGTTGATTTGGTACAGGAATGTATTGATATGTTGTTGTACCACTATTTAATATTGGATTTGTTTGGGGGATAGAAGGAACGAATACTTGAAATGAAATAGTAGTAGTAGAATTAGCGGCAATAGATCCAATTGATATACCATTAGCTGGATTTGCGCCAGCTTGAGTAATGCCGTTAACAGTTACACTTCCCGGAATGAAAGTAGTCCCGCTTGGAATCGGATCCGTATATACAGCGCTAGTTGCCGCAATATTTCCTATATTAGCTAAGGAAATACTGTACGTTAGCGTTTCACCAATATCGGTAAAAATTTTGTTAACTGATTTTGTACCATTAATATCTACGAGGTTAATTTGTGTCCCAGCAGAGTTACTTGTTGCAAGACCGTTAAAAGTCGTTCCTCCGGCAATTGGTGTATATTGAAATGTAATATTAGCAGTGTTAGAGATAGGGTTTTGATTTGGAAGAGAAACGACGGTCGCTTGGAAAGTTACTGTACGAGAAGCGTTATTATTAATTGTTCCGAGAGATATACCAGCAGCCGGATTTGCATTTGTTTGTGCTACGTTATCTATCGTTACAGTGCCAGGTATAAAGGAAGTGCCGTTAGGGAGTATGTCTGTAAAAATAACGTTATTAGCGGGCAGAAGACCGGTGTTAGGAACAGTAACTGTATAAGTGAGAATATCTCCAATTGCAGCGACACTTTTATTCACGCTTTTAGTTGCTTGTATATTAGGTGAGTTTATATTAATTTGTAGACCGACTGTATTCAACATATATGCATCTCCGTTAGTAGTTAAACGGATTGCGGCGGACACTTGGGAATTTGTTAAATAAGGAGAAATATCAATGGAAGTAATGTCCCAGCCTTGCCGACCAGCAGAGATGTTTGTGCTTGTAGAAGCGCTTTGATTTCGCGTTCCAAATGTCCCCGTTGTATCTAAATTCCCTGCAGCATTATTAATTTGAGAACCGAAGAAATTATTAACAGCATTGTTTGGCCCAGATAAAGCATTTAATGAACTGAAATTTGGTCCGAATAAAGCCTGATCCCCAGTTAAATCAGCATCCCCTTCAGTAGAACTTAAAAATAATCTCCCGCTTACAGGTCCCCCGGCAGGTGTTAAAAACCCTGAGACAGATACATCTGCACTACCAGTTTCTACAGAAACACGGTTACCAGCTACGTAAATTGTTAAATTTCTTGCGGGTAAGGAACCGTTTTGATAAGCGACAATGAGCGTCCATCCTGCAGAATTAATTGCTCCATTAGAAGCGTCTAAAGGATCTACAAGTCCAGGAACAGAACCTGTTGTATAAGAGCCAGATCCAGCAGCTTGAACGAGTGACGTTACATCTGCTGAACGTGTATAAAATCCAAATGTGACAGATCCAGAAACGAAAGTTTGATTTGAAGCTGTAACAGCCGAAGGGGTAATTGAGTATGTTGACACAGGTGTTGTAAAAGAAACGGGGTTTCCTAATACACTCGTAATGTTTTGATCACGAGATAAATAGTTTCCGCCCCAAACAAGTTCTGCGTAAAGAATAGTACTACCAGCAGGGATATTCAAAATAGCGGTAGAACTATTTTGTGTATAGTTTAACGTTGTACCTGCAGGAAAAGTAGTTACTTGTAAAGCGGTATTCGTAGTTACGAATGCACCAATTGCACCGATTGTACCAGCACGGTTTAGATTGCTAATTTTACTTAAACCTAGTGTGTTTCCTGTAATAGCGAGTGCGCCGTTAGTGGTGGTAGAAAATCGATTCGTAATGGGCATGTTGTCACCTCATTTACAATATAGTCTTGGTCAAAATAGGATATGTATGTGACATAGAAAGGGAAACATGTACAAGTTGATTCGGAAAGAATGATGCAAACGTCTAAATATGGAGATGGAGAATGAGTGAATTGGAAATTAGAGTGGAGCGTCTTAGGGAAGGAAAAATAGAGGATATTGTAGCATTATCTTCTTATATTGGCTGGGATTACAGCAGAGAGGAAATTGAGAATTGATGTACCAGAAGGAAAGAAAGATTTCATGAAAGAATTAGAGATTACTGGTTTTAAAAAGGCTAATACACCACCAATTATGATGAAAAATAGCGATAAATTATTAAAAAGGAATAATGAGCTACATAGTATTGCGGCACAAATTTTTGGATAAAAAAGAATCCTTCTGAATGAAGGATTCTTTTTCGTTAATCACGATATTGGTCGTGAGTTGGCTGAAAGAGATCTTCCTCGATATCTCTCACTATAGAAAAATGATCAACATTATAATGACCGTGTAGAGTTTTATTATGATGACCAATAATTTGCTCTGCAGACAATACGTCAGAATCAGTTGTGGAATGACCATTTTTAATTAATGTAACGTCAAATCCTTGTACAGTAGCTGTTCTAACTGCGGTGTCAATGCAATGTTCTGTTTTACATCCACCTATAACAATATGATTAATTTTTTCTTCTTTTAAAAGTTCAAGTAAAGAAGTGCCATAGAATGAATTTGTTGCTGCTTTATTAATAAGGATTGCAGACTGAGGTACTTTAATTTGATTATGTACTTCAAAGCCCACGCCGCTACCAGAGGCAACATCGGTATCTCTTACGAAAATAATAAGGGCGTTTGAATCTATTGCTTTCTGTACAGCTGTATTTAGTGTAGCTAATAGCTCAGTTTTACGAAAAACTTCATTTTCTTGTTCATTTCCATCAATTAATTCTTGCTGAGCATCGATAATTAATAGTGCTTGTTTCATTCGATATCCCCTTTAATATAAAATAAATTCCACTTTACATATTCTTTTATATTGTAAGGAACTCCTCTTTTGTCTACGAAGTAGACGATAGATTTACAAAATTGTCAAAGAAATTGCATTCTCATAGCGTGTAAAAACATGTATGATAGGAGATGGAGAATTTTTGAGTAGGTGGGAATATCATGCAAACAGTAGAAGATTATCTTTCATTCTTACATACGAAAGGATTTAAATTATCAGAGGAAGCACAAGGGTTTATTATGTTCGGACAAGGATACACCGGTGCGTCTGATGGAATTGTGAATGCAGCAATAGAAGCGACGATTAAGCATCAATTCCAGTTTGATGGTAGTTATTTTGTTGCATTATTAGAACGATTGAAAGAAGAAGAAATTACAGATAAAAAAAGCGCTAAGGCTTTTATGCGGAAGTTACAAGCGTAACTTCACGCAGCCCGCGCTTCTTTTTTTGTTTTGGAAGGTAGTTCAACAAAAACCATACCTAGGAAAATACATAGACATCCGATAATGGCAGAAATAGAAAGCTGTTCATTTGCAACGAGAACACCTGTTAAGGCAGCAAAAACGGGCTCCATTGCGAAAATAATTGCTACTCTCGTTGGAGACGTATGTTTTTGTGCCGATGTTTGAATGAAAAAAGCAATGGATGTCGCGAATAGGGAAGTTAGAAATAGAGCAAATAAAAAGGAAGAATTCGTCCATAGTGCTACTGAAAATAATTTTTCCCAATCTTCAAACAAAAAGGCGCAAATAGAAGAAAACATACCGACAGCTAATACTTGCGACGTGCTTAGTAATAAAGGTGATATTTTCTTAGAAAAGAAGCCGTTAACAAGAATATGGGCAGCGAAAGCAACTGCACAACCGAGAACGAGTATATCTCCAATGTTTAATTGAAAAGAATCACCAGCCGTTAATAAGTATAAACCTGCTGTTGCTACAGCAATGCCAAGTACGATAAAAATGGTAGCTTTTTGTTTTAAAAAGATAAAAGATAAAATTGGTACCATAACGATACTAAGCCCTGTTAAGAAACCAGCTTTTGAAGAAGTTGTATAAAGTAAGCCGAATGTTTGTAATACATAGCCAATACATAAAAAGAATCCAACGATTAATCCAGCGAGACTACTCTGTTTTATATCTTGTTTTGAAGATTTTTTTGAGAAAATCATTTGAACGAATAATAAAATAATTCCAGCGAATAAAAAGCGAATACCATTAAAAGTAAATGGACCAACGAAAGACATAGCATTTTGAACGACAACAAACGTAGCTCCCCAAATAAAAGAGACAAATAATAAAGCAAGAGGAGCAATCCAATCTTTTTTCACACTCATACCCCCGTTAATTTTGTAAGATAGCTTTTCTAGCTAATTCATCAGCGACTTTATTTTGACTACTTGGAATCCACTTAATAAAAAAGAGATCGAAACTTTTTATATACTGCAGTGCTTCTTCTAGAAGCGGTGCAAACATTTTATTTTTTGCGTATTCTTTTTCAACAGCCCGCTCGACAAGTTGCGAATCTGTACGAAAAGAGACAATGTTATAATTATGCTCCATGCAATATTTTAATGCTGCAAGTAAAGCGTGGTATTCTGCTTCATGATTGGACATTGTCCCAAGGGGCAGTGATAATTGTACAGCTGGTTGAACCCCTTTAATAAACACTCCTGCACCAGAAGGACCAGGATTTCCTTTTGATGCACCATCAATATATACTTCAATCAAAATGAGAAACCTCCAAATTATAAGATTATCCCCTACTTATATGTTTCCTTGAAGTAGGGGATAGAGTACTTATCCCGCGTTAGCACCCGATTGGTGTGGCTAATAATCAGTGAGGATGAACACCCCCCACTGATTAAAGTTTCACTTTATCCAATTGTAATGCTATAACGACATGTAAATGTTTCATTCGCTTGTAACGATTGAATTCCTTTTTTTTCCTTAAAATCTTTTGCTGGATTTATTTCATCAGCAATCCCGTACCAAGGTTCAATACATAAGAAAGGTGCGTTCTCGCCTGGTGTCCATACACCGACAAATGGGAAGCCGTCAAATTCTACTTTTACAAATTTATTATGTTTATGAGAACGAATAGAGATTTCATTCGTATTCATATTTTCAAAAATAAGCGCATCATTTTTGAATAAATCGTATGTAAGTGGTAATTCATTCGTATTTTCAGCGATTAATTGCTTTTTACTTGAAAGGTAAGGTCCTTCTAATACGTTTGTTTCTAAGCGTTCAGAACCATTAAATGATAAATGATAATCTGTAAATGATTCGCCCTCTAATAAGGGGAAGTTGAAACCAGGGTGTGCTCCGATTGAGAAGAACATCTCTTTTGAAGTAGGATTATTTACTTCATATGTAACATGTATATTTTGTTCGTCTACTTCATAAGAAACGAGTAATTCAAATTCGTATGGGTATTTTTTTAATGTTTCTTCATTACCAGTAACAATATAAGTGATATTCGTTTCACTTTGTTCTTTTACAGAGAATGTAAGATCACGAGCAAAGCCGTGTTGTGTTAAAGAATATGGTTTACCATCTACGTAGTATGTATTATCTACTAATCGGCCGACAATTGGGAATAAAATTGGTGCGCGGCGTCCCCAATAAGTAGAATCGCCTTGCCATAAGTATTCAGTGTTATCTGCTTTTAAGCGAACGCTTTGTAATTCTGCACCTTTGTCAGAAATGGAAACGATCACTTTTTCATTTTGAATTGTTGCTGTCATGAAGTGAAACCTCCTAAATCTTTCATATGTTTTATCCAGTAGTAACTGTCCGTAAAAACCCGATTGGTGCGGGCTAATAATCAGTGGGGAATGGACAAAACTTCCGCTGATTAAAGTTTCACTTTATTATACGTTGTCTAAAAGAAAAAAGGTAGTAAATGATAGGAATCTATTGACGAAAGAGCGCCTATTGCGTAAAATATAATCTTGTTGCTTAAAAATGAATAACGTGGTTCGAAACCATCCCACGTAAAAAAACTAAGGAGATTTTGTCATGAATATAAGAACATTAGTCGGTAATGGTATTTTAGCGGCATTATATATTGCTGTTTCTATGCTTATTCAGCCATTTGGCTTTACGAGTGTACAGTTTCGTATTTCAGAGATGTTTAATCATCTCGTTGTATTCAATAAGAAAGCAATTTACGGGATTGTATTAGGTGTATTTTTAACGAATCTCTTTTTCTCACCTATGATCGCTTATGATTTAGTATTTGGAGTAGGGCAATCAATTCTTGCACTACTTGCAACTATTATTTCTATGCGCTTCATTAAAGGTGTTTGGGCTCGTATGATTTTTAATACAGTTATTTTTACAATTACAATGTTTATGATAGCAATTGAACTTCATCTTGCATTTGATCTGCCATTTTTATTGACATGGCTAACTTGTGCAGTTGGTGAATTTGTTGTAATGGCAATTGGTATGCCTGTAATGTACTGGATTAATAAGCGAGTGCAATTTGAAAGATTTATGTAATAAATGAAAGAGCCGTCCTTGTTTAGGATGGCTCTTTTTGTATGTGATTATATTGAATATAATGCTGTGACTCTTGATAAAATATAATAAAATAAAGTGAAACTTTAATCAGTGGGGGGGACCCCACTGATTATTAGTTGAACCAATCGGGCATTTACGGACAGTTGATCTTCCACCTAACTTCTTCGCTTTCGTTAAATTTTAAGGTGGGAGTCTTACTGACCGTTAATGCGGGATAAATATAAAAAGTCTTATAAAAGGGGAATCTAGTATGAAATATAAGATACATTGGTTGTATAAAACGAAGCGTGGTTTACAAACGGAATTAACAACAGATTATATGAACATAGAAGAAGTGCTTCAATTTGCGGAGGATTTTGAGAAAACAGGCAGGGTGAAAGAACTTTTATTTTACGATGAAATGGATGCAGAATGGTCATTAAAAGAAATGAAAAAACTGAGTAAGCAAGTGGAGGAAGATCTTCAAGAAATTCAAGTTTATTTTGATGGTGGCTATGATGTGCAGACGAAAGAAGCTGGGGTGGGCATATGTGTATACTACAAAAAAGGAAATACAAATTATCGAATTCGTCGCAATGCATACATAGAAGGCATATATGATAATAACGAAGCGGAGTATGCCGCATTATTATACGGGATGAATACACTCGAGGAATTAGGAATTAAGTATGAAGCAGTTACACTTCGTGGAGATTCTCAAGTTGTACTGCAACAACTAGCTGGTGAATGGCCTTGCTATGATGAGCATTTAAATCATTACTTAGATCAAATTGAACAAAAAGCGAAGCAAATGAAATTAAAGCTTGTTTGTGAACCGATATCTAGAAAACAAAATAAAGAGGCACATCAATTAGCAGCGCAAGCATTAGAAGGGACGACAATTGATAGTCATAAAGAAATAACCGAATAGAGAGGTGCACACGTGAAGAAGAAGCAACTCATTACAGAGGTAAATGACTTATTAGAAACGTATTGCGGAGGGTGTTTCCTGCAGGAACATAATCGGAAAAATCATAGTAAATACTATGCCCATTCTTTTTGTATACGGCAATGTACGGTTGGAGAGAAGTTAAAAAAGTATGGGGAGCAATTGTCATAAAAAAACATCCAGAGAATTTTCTCTGGATGTTTTTTAGTGCTTCGCTTCGTGTAATTGATGCTCGCATTTACTTAATTTTTTTTCTTCATTCATTAGAAATGGCTCATCTAAATCCGTTGCAACGGATTTCATGATTTCAAGCTGAGAACGAGCCGATTCTACTGCAGTAGTGGCATGCTCTAATGTGTCTGGATCCATTGAAATTGTTGCAGAACCTACCATTTTTTGTGCAGTTTCTACACGGAATTTTACTTCTTCAAAATCATTTACATGTGACCCCATTGTTATTGCCTCCTTTGTATTTTGCGCATTTCACATAGTTTTTGCTCTGTAAAACGGAAATATACAAAGGAATAACAAAGGAGGTTACCAAGTAAGGTAACCTCCTGTCATATGTGGGATTAAAGTTTTGCTACGTTAGCAGCTTGAGGTCCACGGTTTCCTTCAGTAATGTCGAAAGATACTTCTTGACCTTCCTCTAGAGCTTTGTAGCCGTCGCTTTGAATAGCAGAGAAATGTACGAATACATCTTCAGAGCCTTCCATTTCGATAAATCCAAAACCTTTTTCATTGTTAAACCATTTTACTTTTCCTTGCATGTCACAATTCCTCCTAAAAACGATTCCTTTTTTCATTTAGTGAAATTCATTAAAAAATAATATAAATAAAAAATGCTATATTCTCGAATATTCTGCTAAATGATTAATTTAAATATACATGAATTGGTAGAATTTAGTCAAGTAAGTGTTTTGAAAATTTCGTATTTTAAATTAATTTTTTTCTCGAATTTTTAAAAAGGTATAGGACAAGCCGAGTATGTAATATTCTTAAGTGAATGCTGTACATAATGAGGTGAAAGAATGGATGAGTCTTATTTATTAGATAATGAAGGAATGAAAAATAGAGTCGACATACCGAATTGGGTTGCAAAAGAATTTCATGATTTTTCGAGTGTTGTGTTAGAACCAACCTTCCCGTGTTATTTCGGTTTAACAGCATTGAAGAAGAATGAACTTCGTTATTCATTTCTCTCTCATAATGATTGGGGTCATTTGCCCAATACAATGTTAACTTTTTTGGAGCTAATGAAAGAGCGGCCGATTGTAAGAAGGGGCTTTTTTCTTTTTGTGGAACCAGAATGTGAAGAAAAATCATTGGAATATTACCGTGATTACTTTTGGAAAGTACTACAGTATTTACATGAAAATGATAACCAAACATGGCCGAAGCAAATTCCAGCAGATCCGGACCATCATTTATGGGAATTTTCATTTGGTGGTGAACCAATATTTGCATTTGGGAATGCGCCAGCTTATAAACAGCGAAAGACTAGGCATTTAGGAAATTCTCTCGTTATTGGATTTCAGCCACGAACTATTTTCGATGGACTAGAAGGAGATCGTCCTAAAGGGTCGTATTCAAGACAAATGGTTCGTGAACGAGTTGAAAAGTGGGATCAGTTGCCGACGCACCCTAACATTAGTCACTACGGCGATCCTAATCATCGTGAATGGAAACAATATTTCATAGGAGATGATGTTGAGCCGATTAATGGTAAATGTCCTTTTCATCATAGAGTAGAGAAATAAGAGCCATCAACTGGATGGCTCTTTTGCATATTTTGGATAAAAAAGGGTATTGTATTAGTGAATAATTTTTATGAAAGCTAGTCTATTTTCTATATTTGCATCATTACTTAATAGTAAAAGA
Organism: Bacillus sp. NP247; assembly: GCF_018966865.1. Lineage (NCBI taxonomy): Bacteria > Bacillati > Bacillota > Bacilli > Caryophanales > Bacillaceae > Bacillus > Bacillus sp. NP247. Next base: position 4,246,826 of record NZ_CP076653.1, read on the forward strand.
AGTAGAAAGGATAGAGCGATGTTTGGAGCAATTATACAACAAATAGTATTAGGTATTTCATTAGCTGCACCTGTAGGTCCGATTAATATTGAAATGTTAAAACGAGGGATTGAACGTGGATTTTGGCATGCGTGGATTGTTGGAATCGGAGGAATGACTGCTGATATTTTGTTTATGCTGCTTATTTATTTTGGTTTATCTTCTGTGTTTATGTATACATATGTACAAGCTTTTATGTATTGCGCTGGTTTTTTCTTGTTGTTTTATTTAGGGTTTCAAAGTGTAAAACAAGGAATTTCTCACTCTAATATGGAATATAAACAAGAAGAGATAGGTGGGCTTAAACAATCGTTTATGGCAGGATTTCTAATTGCGATATCCAATCCATTAAATCTCGTTTTTTGGTTTGGTATATATGGAAGTACACTTAGTTCGTTGCTTACAAAGGTAACGAAACAAGAAGCTTTTTTGTACAGTTTTTGCATTATTGTTGGTATTATTTTGTGGAATTTAAATATTGCTTTTTCTGTACATTTTGGAAGAACTTTATTAAAGAAAAAAGCACTTGGCTATATTACAGCCGGAGCAGGTATTATTTTAGTAGGATATTCTATCCATTTTGCATACAAAGCTTTACAGTTGTTCCTATAAGATTGAAGGGGAGATTTTTATGTATCGAACCACTATTGACGGAAAAGAAATTATCATCACTTTAGCACCAAAAATCCGAAAAGAAATTACTGATAGGAATCCACTATATGAAGCGGTATTTAAAAATGCAGCAAGGTTACTGGAAACGAAACAACCAACGTTTGCGGTAAATCATGAAGTATTTGGGCTCATTATTGGAGAAGTACAAAGGGGTGAAGTAACAGTGTTTGCAGTAGAACACATTATCCCGAAGCAAAATATATTTGGTCCGAACACTTTTTTCTCGACAATAGAACAGCAGGCAAATTTGTAAAGTGGATAGAATAAGAATAAGAATAAAATAGAAAAGAAATGGTCGTAACGATATGTTGCGGCTGTTTTTGGGGAGAAGGGGGAAGAAAGATGAAGAGAGTGGGGAAAGAGTTCTTTTTACAACATGATATTGTTATTATGTATAGTGTTCTATTAATTTTTATTATTATTTTAAAAATGCAATTTTTCACATGGATTGGTATGTTAGCGTGTATGTTTGGGATTGTTTTTTATACGTTTAACGAATATATGACGCACCGTTTTTTATTCCATTTAAAGCCGCCTAAAAACGCATTCTTATTAAAAATGTTAAGAAGATTACATTATGATCATCACGTATATCCAGATGATTTAAAACTTTTATTTTTGCCTGCATGGTTTAGTATACCTAGCTTTACTATATATTTACTTATATCATATGGTATTACAAAAAGCGTTACTGTTACACTTTCATTCGGAATCGGAATGATTATCATGCTCCTCGTTTATGAATGGAAACATTATATTGCACATAAACCGATTCGTCCCTTCACTAAGTTTGGAAGATGGCTAAAAAAACAGCACATATTACATCATTATAAAAGTGAAAAGTTTTGGTTCGGAGTTTCAAATCCAGTATTCGATTTTATATTTGGAACGCTTAAAGATGGAAAAGACGTTGAATTAAGTGAAACAGCTCGTAATTTAGAAAAAGAGACAAAGACAGAAGTAGTGCGATAAGCGCTACTTTTTTTATCCAGCTATTTGCAAGCAGTAAGACCCCCACTTCAAAATTCGGCGAATACGAGGAAGTTAGGTGGGAGTCGGGCTGCCCGTAAAACCCCCACTGATTAAAGTTTCACCTTATTCTGTTTTAACGGGAATAAAAGTTTAATCGAATCAATCAAATTTTATTTTGAAAAAGTATATTGAAAATTTAGGAGAAAATGACGAAAAATGTCTATCGAAAAATCTTTGCAGGAATGTACGGATTGTCTAAAATGAAAATAAGTTTCTGAATATTTATAAAATTTAGTCTTTAGGTATACAAGGGGGAATTGTATTTTAAGTTAAGAGAGGGGACCGGAGAATGAAACGAGATGATACGTCAGCACGTAAGTTACAAAATGAGGTGAATTATACAGAAGTTGTTCAGTCTCAAGAGTTTCAATTGTTATTAAATACGAAAAAGAAGTTTATCATTCCGATGAGTATTTTCTTTTTAAGTTTTTTTATTACATTACCTATTTTAACATCGTATTCAAAGGTGCTTAATACACCGGTATTTGGTGATGTTACATGGGCGTGGGTATTTGCTTTTGCGCAATTTATAATGACATGGGCATTATGTATGATTTATAGCAAAAAAGCAGAATCCTTTGATGAAATCTCGCAAAAAATTCTGCAAGATATGCAACAAGGGAGGGGCTGACTTTGAATACAACCGCTTTTGCACTATTTTTAATTATCGTCCTTGGCACACTTGTTATAACTTATTTCGCATCGAAAAAAACGAAAAATGCGAGTGAATTTTATACGGCTGGAGGGGGATTAACTGGTTGGCAAAATGGTCTAGCTATTGCCGGGGATTACATGTCTGCTGCGTCATTTCTTGGTATAGCCGGAGCGATAGCGTTAACAGGATTTGATGGGTTCTTTTATAGTATAGGTTTCTTAGTTGCTTACTTAGTTGTATTATACCTAGTTGCAGAACCGCTTAGAAATTTAGGGAAGTATACGTTAGCGGACATGATTGCGGCGCGTTTTGATGCAAAAAAAGTTCGCGGTATTGCAGCACTTAATACGATGACGATTTCGATTTTTTATATGATTGCACAATTAGTTGGGGCGGGTGCACTTATTAAATTATTATTAGGAATTGAATATACGACATCCGTATTAATCGTTGGTACACTTATGACAGTGTACGTTATTTTTGGAGGTATGACTGCTACGAGTTGGGTACAAATTGTGAAGGCTGTACTACTTATGGCAGGTACATTTATTATTTCTGTTATTGTTTTCGCAAAATTTAATTTTAGTGTGACAGAAATGTTCGCTCAAATGAAAACAGCTACTCCATTGAAGGAATCGTTTTTAAATCCAGGAGTAAAGTATAAAGATGGTCTTGATACACTTTCTTTAAATTTAGGACTAGTTCTTGGTACGGCAGGATTACCGCATATTCTTGTCCGTTTTTTCACAGTACGTGATGCAAAAACTGCACGTCAATCAGTTGTGTACGCTACGTGGTTAATTGGTGCATTTTATATTATGACGATTTTCTTAGGATTTGGTGCGGCGGCGTTTGTAGGGAATGAGGCAATTATTCAAGCAAATCCAGCCGGTAATATGGCTGCACCTTTGTTAGCTAAAGCGTTAGGTGGCGATTTCTTATTCGCATTCGTATCGGCGATTGCTTTTGCAACAATTTTAGCTGTAGTAGCAGGTCTTGTATTAACAGCGGCTTCCGCATTTGCTCATGATTTTTATAACGAGATTATTCGAAAAGGAAAATCAACGGAAAAAGAACAAGTGTCAATGGCTCGTTATGCGTCTATTGGAGTAGCGATAGTATCTATTATACTTGCTTTATTTGCTCAAACATTAAACGTAGCATTTTTAGTATCACTAGCATTTGCAGTTGCAGCGAGTGCAAATTTACCAGTTATATTATTTACAATATATTGGAAGCGTTTTAATACAAGGGGTGCAATTTGTGGTATGATCGTTGGTCTTGTATCAGCAATTGTTCTTGTTGCATTAAGTCCAAACGTTTGGAATCCTGTGGCAGGGAAAGCTATATTTGTTGGAGAGGCGATATTCCCATATACGACACCTGGAATTGTTTCTATTCCGCTTGGATTCCTTGCAGCATATTTAGGAACTGTTTTCTCTAGTAAGAAAGAAGATGCAGCGAAGTTTGATGAAATTCTTGTGAAATCTAATACTGGTCATGGGATTAGTGATGCTTCTTCACATTAAAAAAAGAGGAGCTTTTCGAAATATAAGAAAAGCTCCTCTTTCTTTTGGCATTTTCTTATAAATATTACTTTATTTTTAGTAGGATTTGTCTTGTATTTGTGGAATGAAAATAGGCAGGGAGAAATTTAACTCATCATGGCACCAGCGCAGCTTTGTGAAAAATAAGTTGTTATGGAAGGTGGAAGAAATGATGAAGACAAAACAAACCGATGAATTATTAGCAAAAGATGAGCAATATGTTTGGCACGGAATGCGTCCTTTTAGCCCGAGTAGTACAATGGTAGGGGCAAAAGCAGAAGGGTGCTGGGTTGAAGATATACAAGGAAAAAGATATTTAGACGGTATGAGTGGCCTTTGGTGTGTAAATAGCGGATATGGAAGAAAAGAGCTCGCAGAGGCAGCTTATAAGCAATTACAAACGTTATCGTACTTTCCGATGTCACAATCACATGAACCAGCAATTAAGCTCGCTGAAAAGTTAAACGAGTGGCTTGGTGGAGAGTATGTTATATTCTTCTCTAATAGTGGATCAGAAGCGAATGAAACAGCTTTTAAAATAGCAAGACAATATTATGCTCAAAAAGGTGAACCACATCGTTACAAATTTATGTCACGTTATCGTGGTTATCACGGAAATACAATGGCAACGATGGCGGCAACTGGCCAAGCACAACGTAGATATCAATATGAGCCATTTGCTTCAGGTTTTTTACACGTAACGCCTCCAGATTGTTACCGCATGCCAGAAATGGAATCGCAAAATATTTATGATGTAGAATGCGTAAAAGAAGTAGATCGTGTTATGACATGGGAATTAAGTGAAACGATAGCCGCATTTATTATGGAGCCAATTATTACAGGCGGAGGTATTTTAATGCCGCCACAAGACTATATGAAAGCAATTCACGAAACATGTCAAAAACACGGAGCACTACTTATAAGTGATGAAGTTATTTGTGGTTTCGGGCGTACAGGAAAAGCATTTGGGTTTATGAACTATGACGTTAAGCCTGATATCGTTACGATGGCAAAAGGTATTACGAGCGCATACTTACCATTATCAGCAACAGCTGTAAAAAAAGAAATTTATGAGGCATTTAAAGGGACAGGAGAATATGAATTCTTCCGTCATATTAATACATTTGGTGGAAATCCAGCGGCTTGTGCATTAGCGCTTAAAAACTTAGAGATTATGGAAAATGAAAATTTAATCGAGCGATCCGCACAAATGGGGTCCCTTTTACTAGAGCAATTAAAAGATGAAATCGGAGAACATCCACTTGTTGGAAATATTCGAGGGAAAGGGCTATTAGTTGGAATCGAACTAGTAAATGATAAAGCGACGAAAGAACCAATTGATAACGACAAAATTGCAAGTGTTGTAAATGCTTGTAAAGAAAAAGGGCTTATTATTGGGCGTAACGGCATGACAACAGCGGGGTATAATAACGTTTTAACATTAGCGCCGCCGCTTGTTATTTCAAGTGAAGAAATTGCCTTTGTTGTTGGAACGTTGAAGACAGCGATGGAACGTATTTAATAAATAGGAGAGGAGCGAGCTGTAATATAGGCTCGCTTTTGTTTACTAGGAGGAGCATTTAATGGAGAAATATGATCCTAATAAACATTATCATATCGGATATTATGAAGACGGATATGATTTAGAAATAACAGCTTACAAAAGAATAAAAGAACCAGTTTGGGATGCTTATATTCCACACTATGAGGTAGACAATTTTTATAAAAAGGTGGAGAAAATGAAGCTAGGTGAATATATAGATGATTATGGCATTAAAGTATATTCATTTAGTGATGATATCGACGATGAAGAAGCACGGACTATTTTTGAAAAATGGTTAAAGACGAATGAGATTGTTTAAAGAGAAAATGAAAAAGGAGATTACTATTTTATAAAATAGTAATCTCCTTTTATTATAGTAAACTTATTTACTTGCTTTCATTGCTTTATCTTTTGCACCAAAAGTGTATTTTAACATTGGTGGTGTAATCATCGTAGTTAAAATAACGACAATAACAATTGCTGTAAAGTAATCTTGTGCTAATAGACCAGAAGAAAGTCCTGTTCCTGCGATGATAAGTGCAACCTCACCACGAGAAACCATACCAGCACCGATAATTGCAGAAGACTTTGCATCAAATCCAGTCATTCGTGCACCAAATCCACAACCGATTAGTTTCGTTAATACAGCGATAACTGTTAACGCTAAGATGAACCAAATTTGATTACCAATACCATCAAATGTAATATTCATACCGATACTAACGAAGAATACTGGAACGAACATAGCGTAAGCAATTGGTTCTACTTTCTTTTCTACTTCATGTTTGTAGTTCGTTTGAGAAATTGCGATACCAGCTGCGAAAGCACCGATAATACCAGCAATTCCTAATAATTCGCCGAAATATGCGAATGAGAAACAGATAATAAGAGCTGCGCTCACGATAGACTCAGATACGCGTAGTGGTGATAACCAACGCATAATCGCTGGAACACCTTTCCATCCGATTAAAATAATAGAAGCGAAGAATACGACTTTCTTCAAGATAACCATTGTTAAGTTAACATCGTCTGTACCTAAGAAGCTCATTGCGAATGCTAATAAAATAACGACAAGAATGTCATCAAATACAGCTGCTCCAAGCATCGTTGTACTTTCACGTGTTTTCATCTTACCTAAATCGCGAAGTGTTTGAACGGAAATACTAACACTTGTCGCACATAGAAGTAATCCTAAAAATACAGCGTTCCCTTGTTCCATTCCCATAACAAGACCGGAAACGTAACCACCTACGAATGGAAGAACGATACCTCCGAGTGCAACTGCTAAAGAAGAATTACGATTTGCATTTAATTCTTCTAAGTCTGTTTCAAGTCCAGCCATAAACATTAAAAGAATAACACCAACATTACTTAATTGTGTTAGAAGTTCTGAGTTTTCAATCCAACCTAATATAGCTGGACCGATAACGATACCGACAATTAATTTACCGAGTACAGAAGGTTGACCTAATCTAGCACTAAGGTCACCAGCAAGCTTTGTACTTAATAAAATAAGTGCAATTTGAAAGAAAAATTCGAATTCCATTTGATCCTCTCCTTATCACTTTGTATTTTTATTAAACGATTTCTCGGAATTTGCCTAATGAAAATATGTAAAACCCATTAAACAAAGGGTCTGATTACAAGTTCTTTTGAACTCGTAATTTGAACCTGTAATTAATATATAATAAAATTTACTAAAAATCAATGAAAAAATAGCAGATTTTCATGATAGGATTCGATTTAGGGATGAAGGGAATCACTATATAATAAGAAGAAATAAGGTTATATTTTTAACGAATTGGAGAAGGGAATATGTTATTAAATAAACGCTTTACAATTGGAGAAATGGCAAAAATGCATAATATAGCGGAATCTACATTACGCTATTATGATGAAAAAGGAATTTTTCATCCGTCCATTGTGGACCCGCAAACGAAGTATCGCTATTACACAATTGATCAGTTTTCACTATTAGACACAATTAAATTTTTACGCCAGTTAAATATTCCGTTAAAGGAAATAAAGAAATATATTGATGAACGAAATCCATCATATGCGCTGAATTTACTTGAAAAACAACAAGAGATGATGCTGAAAAAGCAAAGAGAAATCGAGTACGCTTTGGCAAAAATGCAACATAAAATCCATTTAATGAACAAAGCGACGAAATCAGAAGCGAACCAAATTATTTTTAAAAAGATACCGAAGCGAAAAATAACAGCGATTGCAGTTGCACCAAATACAACGGATGATATGTTTGAATATTATATCCATTCACTGCAAAAAAATATGAAGCAAATTGATAATAGTTTATTTTCAGGAGATATCGGTGTAACAGTTTCAAAAAAAGCATTAATTCAAAATGAGTTTCAAGCGTATAATAGTGTGTTTATTTTATTGGATTATATGCCTTTTCAAGTGCATACTTCAGATGAAATAAAAGAAGGGATATTTGCTTGTTCTTATCACCATGGATCATATGAAGAAACGGATGAAACGTATACGAAATTATTAAAACACATTGATAAGGAAGGATACGAAGTATGCGGAGATGCAATTGAGATTGCGTTAATTGATTGGTCTGTAACGGAAAATCCAAAGGAGCAAGTAACAGAAATTCAAATACCTGTTGTTAAAAAATAAATAAAAAATAGACTTATATATTTTTCGATTCTCTATTGACCTTCAAGTAACTTGAAGGTTTAAACTGTGAACAGAGCATTGAAAAAGGAGCATTTATATGATGGAAACAACAGAGAAATTAAGAGGGAAACCTATTAAAAGCTTATTTATTACTTATTTAATACCAGCTGTTCTTGGGATGGTATTAATGTCGGTTAATATTGTGATTGATGCAGTCATGATTAGTAGAGGAGTTGGCGCAAACGGTTTGGCTGGAGTGAACGTAGCTATTCCAGCGTTTTCAATTTTCTTTTCTATTTCATTATGGATTGGAATGGGCGGAGCAACGTTATATTCCATTGCATTAGGGGAAAATAAACTGGAAAGAGCAAGGTCTATCTTTACTCAATCTATGACAGTGGCAGTTATTATCGTAGGCATTTTAGCGGCTATTTGCTTATGGAGAATAGAAAATTTAGCATATCTATTCGGTGCAAATGAAGTGATTTTGCCATATGCGTTAGACTATTTACAAGTGTTATTAACATTTGGAATGATATACGTTTTAGAAAATATTTTAAGTACATTTATACGTAACGATGGAAATCCTAATTTAGCAATGGCAGGCCTTGTCGTAACGGCTGTATTGAACATAGTGTTTGACTATATCTTTATTTTTATCTTTGGATGGGGCGTAACAGGTGCTGCCTCAGCAACTATTCTTTCGGCGGCAATTGGTTTCCTTGTATTATTAACTCACTTCTTTAGAAAAAGTAGTGTTTTAAAGTGGACGAAATTCCATTTTGAATGGGATACGGTTAAACAAATTATGGTGATCGGTTTCCCAAGTTTTACAGCAGAAAGTACAGTTGCAATTGTAACGATCGGTTTTAACATTGCGTTCGTTCAATATGCAGGAGAACTAGGTGTAGCTTCTTATGCGATGGTGAATAGTATTCATGCAATGACATTACTATTATTCTTCGGTATTGGTGCAGCATTACAACCAATTGCTAGTTTCCATTACGGTGCAAACTTATCAGAAAGATTGCGTGAAGGATTGCAGTTTGCTGTAAAAATTGCGGTTGTACTCGGGGGCGTTGCGATAATTGTCGGATTATTCTTCGGGAAATATATCATTGGTCTATTTGATGTCCAATCGCCAGAACTATTGGAGTTAACGTTAACAGGTATTAGCTTGTTCTTTATCCAATACGTATTTTTAGGCTATAACATTGTGTATGGAGAGTACTTCCAATCAGTGCGACAAACGAAGAAATCCGTACTTATTATAATGAGCCGAGGATTACTATTTATTATTCCGTTGTTATGGATTATGCCAAAGTTATTTGGGATAAACGGAATTTGGCTCGTTATGCCAGTAGCTGAAGTATTGACAGCAATTATCGTATTTACGATGAATCGTATGAAACATCCTGTGCCATTAAACATGGCGAGAGAGAAAGAAGCAATATAGTGAAGAAAATCCCCTTGAACAAGTTAAGGGGATTTTTTTATTCTTTTAAACTAATCGCAAAAGATCCATCTGTCTCCTGCACAGAAGCGAAAGCCACATTTTTAATGTTTGTGATGCCTTTTTCTTTTAACTCTTTATATAACCACTTTTCGTCTTTATGGATCAACTTTAAGTTATCGTATTGAATTTGTGAATCGACAATAAGGGCGATTGGTAATCCAGCATACTTAACATCTATATTCATATCTTTTGGAGTCAATGGTACAAGTTCTCGCTTTGGTAAAATGCTAATGGCTCCATTCGCTTCTAAAATAGCGTATTCAATTTCATGAACACTTGGATATCCGGCGACGCGAAGATTAGAAAGCAATTCAGGGATCGGATATCTACTTTTTTGTAAGTTCTCAAAAATAATATCACCATGTTTAATTAAAATAATGGGGTGTCCGAGAATGAAACGATTTAATTTATTGAATAAGCTTAGTTTTGTAAGAAGTAGATGTAAGCATGTAATGGTAACCATGCCGAAAAATGCTTGTAAAGCACCGGCGACTGGTATCGCTTGAAAGGCTAAATAAGATAAAAAAATAATAGCCCCAAAATCATGAGGGGTTAGTTGTGCTAACGCAGATTTACCAAGTAGCTTAAGTGATAGTAAAAATAAGATAAAAAAGAACGATACATTAAATAAAAAGAGAAGCAAGAGGGACACTCCTTCGTGTGAAGTTGTACTTACTATTCCCAAAGATATGATTAATATTACTTTAGAGGGTAATTTATGCTGAATTGGAATTTATCTGTATACAAATGAATCAGTGGATATTATGATAAATAGAAAAAATAGGAGTATATATGAATGTTAAAGAAAAAAATTATAAAGTATAGTTTAGTAATCTTGATGATTGGTGCTGTTTATGCAGGTTTTTTGCAATATAATATTTATAAGTATGGACATATGAAAGCGCCTGATGATGCTGATTACATTATTGTACTAGGATCGAAAGTAAATGGAACGAAACCATCTTATTCATTGCAATATCGTATTGATAAAGCAGCTGAGTATTTAAAATTACATGATAAAACAATTGCTATCGTATCTGGAGGCCAAGGAAAAGGTGAAGATATTACAGAAGCATTAGCGATGAAACAAGGATTAATGAAACAAAATATTGCAGAAGACCGCATTATAATGGAAGATCGTTCGACGAGCACAGATGAAAATATTAAATTTTCAAAACCTCTTATCCCTGAACATATGAAAAAAGGGATGATTGTAACGAACGATTTTCATATGTTCCGAGCAAAAAAGATTGCAGAAAAACAAGGATTGACATTAGAAGGTCTTCCGGCGAAAACACCGAAGCCAATTATTATTCAATCGAACGTTCGAGAATATTTAGCGATTACGCAATATTGGTTTATGAATCGAATATAGTGAAAGTGATCCCGCCTGAAATTCCAGGCGGGATTTATTTTGAGGGAAATCTTACAAATATGTCATGTTTATGAAAGGTAAAGCGATAGTTTCTAAAATGGTTTCCTGACATAATGAAGGTAACAAAAAACTTTAGAGGTGAATCGGATGAAAGGAAATAATATTTTATCTTCGTTATGTTACTTTAGTATCTTTTTTGCACCGTTTTTACTGCCAATTATCGTTTACTTCGTTGCGGAAGATGAAGTAAAACATCATGCGAAAAAAGCATTTTGGTCACATGCTTTTCCATATGCAATTTTATTTGGAGGATTAGCATTATCAGGGGTATACGGTTTAAGTTTCAATCAGTCTGAGAGCGTTGGAATTGGGATGGTTATAACGTATGCAGTGTTTATTCTTGTAGGGATTTACTACTTCATTTGGAATATCGTCAAAGGTATTAAAGTATTGAAAGCAGCTTAACAAAATTGAATTACAGGAATTAACATTGCATTATTCTGTTGCTATTTGTCTACAGTCGATATAATTTCATATACCATATTAATATGTATTAAAAAAAGGGCAATTCGCAAAGAATTGCTCTTTTTTTGCTTATAAGTTGTGAATAATGAAAAAGATATGTTAATTTTTCATTATGAAGAGAAAAAAGGAGTGATTTTCATGAATGAGACGATACATAAAATGGAGCAACACGTTTCAGTTCGTAAATATAAAGAAGAACCAATCTCAAAAGAGATAGTAGAAAGAATGGTGCAAGTAGCACAACATGCGGCTTCCTCACATTTTGTACAGGCGTATTCTCTTATATATGTAACAGATCAGGAACTAAAGGCTAAACTAGCTGAATTATCCGGGAATCGTCACGTGAAAGACTGCGCAGCATTCTTTGTATGCTGTGCGGATTTAAAACGTTTAGAAACTGCATGTGAGAAACATGGAACAGAAATTAAACATGAGGGAGTAGAGGACTTTATTGTAGCAACAGTAGATGCCTCATTATTTGCACAAAACTTAGCGCTAGCAGCGGAATCTTTAGGATACGGCATTTGTTATATTGGTGGTATTCGTAATAACCCGAAAGAAGTGAGTGAATTACTTCATTTACCGGATAAAGTATATCCTGTGTTTGGAATGACAGTCGGTGTGCCAGATGAAGAACATGGAGTTAAACCACGTTTACCGGTAGCAGCAATCCTTCATGAAAATGGATATGATGAAAAGAAATATGCTGAATTATTAAACGAATATGATGAAATGATGAGCGCGTATTACAAAGAAAGATCATCAAATCAAAAAAACGTAACATGGACGGAATCAATGAGCACATTTATGTCAAAAGAGAAGAGAATGCATATGAAAGAGTTTTTAAGTGGGAAAGGATTAAATAAAAAATGATTGAAAAGACAAACCTGAGATGCGGGTTTGTCTTTTTTTGAGGAGAAATGTATTTTGTTTGTTATCCTATACATAGGAATAAAAATTAATAAATTTTTACAAAAGTGATAGAAAATGAGAATGAAATACCAATAGTAAGTGAAAGCAGCTGCTAAAGGGGAACTGAGGAAGGATGATGTTTATGATTTTCGATTCTGAAGAGGATTTAATTATAGCTATGAAAAAACGCGATCAAGATGCTTTGAAAGAAGTGATTGATCAATATGGAAAATTAATTTTGTACATTATTCATAAATCATTAAGTACCCTTATTGAAAAACAATATGTGGATGATTGTTATAATGATGTATTTACTGTCATTTGGTTTAATATCGACCAATTTGATATAGAAAAGGGCAACTTAAAATCTTGGATGATTGGTATTACTAAATTAAAGGCATTGGAATATAAAAAGAAAGTATATAAAGAGAATAAAATCGATAAAGATGTAGAAGTAGATACAGGTATCCATGATAGGTATGAAATAGAACAAGAAGAAGAGATTATGGAAATCGTACAAGATTTAAATACGAAGGATCGATATATCTTTTTAAAGAGGTATATTGATGGGTATTCCATTGACGATATTGCAAAAGAATTAAAAGTAACGGCTGATTATATATACAATAGAATTTCTCGTGGGAAGAAAAAACTTCAAAAACTGTGGAAAGGGAGTGTGTAATATGGATAAAAGATTATTGTCGATGTTAAATGAGCTCCAATATTCAGATGAAGAAATTAAACGTTTAGAGCAAGAAGCGGATGCTTCTATAAATATAGATAAGTATTATGTGAGAAATGGTGAGCTGCTAAAAAAATTAACTTTACAAATGCTCGAAGAATCAATTCGTGAAGAGTTACAAGAAAATGAAGAAATTGAGAATGAACTATTAGTAGAAGAGGGATGCATGGTAAATACAAAAGTAATACCGAATATTTATACTGTAGGTGCAACTTTTTACTATTATATCGTTTTAACAAATAAAAGGTTGCTGATGAAAGGATTAGATTGTTATTTTAAAAAGGTAAATGAATACAGTATGTTAATAGAAGATATTCAAGCAATTTCACAACATAAAAAAATGAAAAACGTATACGGGATTAAATATAATAAAAAATATATACAATTTGGAAGTGTAGAGCACGAACAGGAACTAGCTATGATTATTATGAAATTAAAACAGCATGGAGTAAAAGAAGAGAAATATAAAGATTTTGAGAAAGGCTGGATGATTTATTTCAATGTTCTTGTTATAGTAACATCCGGTCTTTTATTTTTAAAATATTTAATGTAAAAAGCGGCATAATAGCCGCTTTTTATCGTGCAATTAATATTCTAGTGATGATCCTGTAGCTTTAAAATATTTTTCTCGTGAAGGCGTCATTACCCGGATTGCTAATAAACAGGAAAGGAAAAGAATGAGTAATGAACTACTGATTACAGTAATTTGAACGGAAAGAAATTGTGCGGATGCTCCAATTGCTAAAATGAAAAAGATTTGGATGAAATTTTTTATTGAATCAAACACGCTATCGATACGTCCTATCATATGTAAAGGGATGTTATTTTGATAAAATGTTATAAAGCCAGTACCAGCAAATGATGAAGAAATGCCAAGTAAAATGAAACCGCTCGCTGCGACTATAAATGAACTTGAAAAGGCGAAAATTACATAGCCTATTGCTGTGAATATCATACCTAATCCGATACAATGTTGAATTGGTAATCGTTTAGAAAAGAGAGAGATGAGAAAGGAACCGAAAACGTAAGCAGCACCAGTTATACTAACAAGCATGCTATATTCCATATCGGATAAAAACAGTACTTGATTTGTGAAAACAACTTCTTGTGAATCGAGTGCCATAGAAACAAGCATAGTCGCTTGAAATAAAAAGAATATGAGAATAATGTAAGTTTCAGTTCGAGCGAATGAAAAAACTTGTTTCAAATCACTTCGTAATGTTTGTACGAAAGTATTTGCAACCTCTTCGTTTTGCTTTGTTTGTAATGTAATGTTTGGTAAGAAATAAATGAGAATAGTAGAAAGTAGAAAGGAAAGTGAGTTGCAGTAAATAACAAAGGATGCTGAGTACGTGGTGAGAAGTATTCCAGCAAGGGCTGGACCGATAATAAAAGCCCCGCTTGTACAAAAGTTATTCCAAGCGTTGAATTGAGCACGTTCTTCAGCTCGTATGAGCATTGTTTTATAAGAAAATGAAGCTGGATCGAAAAATGATGTAGCAATACGAGTCAAAAAGATAAAAATATAAATGGCCCAAATAGAATCAAATAGTGGAATACAGCCAATGAGAGCTGCTCGAATGATATCTGTGATGAGCATAATGGACCGTTTGTTTAATCGATCTACTATGCTACCAGACCATATTTTTGTAACAACGGTGGCAATTGGACCTACAATCCATAATCCTGCTACAGCAGCAGGTGAGTTTGTGCTATTTAATACCATTATGTTTAGAGCGATGAGATACATAAAATCACCTAAACGAGAAATTCCTGTTCCCGACAATAATAATAATTTATTTTTCATGGGTATATGGACCTTTCTTTCATTGTTTTTTAATCCCGCATTAACGGGCAGTAAGACTCCGACCTCGAAATGTGGCTGTAAAGCAAAGGAGTTAGGTGGGGGAGATCAACTGCCCGTAAAAGCCCGGTTGGTGAAAGCTAATAATCGGTGGGGGATGAACAAAACCCCCACTGATTAAAGTTTCACTTTATCCGACAGGAAATAGCGTATTCTTCTTCTGAGGCTGATTGACGAGCGGTTTTGCTTTCCCAGCGTAATAAAACTTGTGAAATTTCCCAAGTGAGTTGTTGTAATTCCTCTGGAGTTAAAAATAAATGAGATACAATATGGCTCCCTGTATTTGTTCCTTCCGTGCCTGCTTCTTCAATATAGAAATGAGCAGATTTTGCTTTATAGTACTTTTCAATAATCCCTCGTTTTTCCTTTGTATCTACTAATTCAAGTAAGCCTCCGTCAAATAAAATTTGGATGTGATAGTGAACGCTACCAGCAGATTTATTTAGTTTAGTAGATACTTGTTTTGCAGTGAGTGTTTCGTCTTTTAAAAGGTGAAGAATTTGAATGCGAGTTGCATTGGAAATTAGCTTTTGTTGTTCTGCTGAAATGGTAAGTCGATCCTCAAACATTATGTTAGCCCCTTTCTTATAATCTAAATTTATTGTACATTCTAAAAAATTAGAACGTAAGAGAAATAAATCGCCTTTTTCTTGTGAATTTCGACAAAAATAAAAATGGCATGAACATATACATGCTATTAAGTGATAGTAGATTCTTCACTAAGTTTCCCGCGATAAAACAGGTAAAGCCATATAAAACTAACGAAAATACAGCATATAGCTAACAGGCTACCAATAACTTGCGGAGAAAGAATTTCTAAAAGCCATCCTGTTATAAACATAGATAACTGAATAAGAGATCCGTAAATGGAATAATGAAATGAAAAAACTTTACCAATCATGTTTTCTTCTGTATACATTTGTAGCAATGTCGTATCAAGTGGAACGATGATTCCTCCTGCTATGCGCATACAGAGCAATGTAATGATACCGATAATAAGTTGATCGGATAGAATGAATACGAGAAAGAAAATTCCTTGTAGTAAATAGGCCCAACCAAATGCTCTTTTCATTTTGTCTTCATTTTTAGATATGTATAGGTTAACGAGAAGGCTACCAATCATAAGTCCAGCCCCTTGAACCGTATATAAAATTCCAATGTTAGAGTGAAAAATTCTTTCGGCATAGATTGTTAAGAGTAGTTGATAAGCACCTCCAATAATTCCCCATGAAATTCCGACGAGAATTAATGTTAAAATAATTTTTCTTTGTAATATGTATAACCATCTTTTATATCAGTAAAAAATGCTTTTTTCGTGCTAAAAGCGTCACGAGAAGGGATCTTTATTTTATAAATAATATAGGCTGAAATAAAGTATGATAGGCTATTAATAAAAAAGGCAATCTCGATACTTAAAGATTGTGCAATGAGCCCACCTAAAGAGGCTCCCATAATAGACATAAAACCATTGATTGTACTAGAAAGAGAGTTAGCGGTTACGAAATACTTTTGATGTACGATATTTTTTAGGGTTGATTGCTTAGCAGGCTCGAATAAGCAAGAGA
Source organism: Bacillus sp. NP247 (assembly GCF_018966865.1). Lineage (NCBI taxonomy): Bacteria > Bacillati > Bacillota > Bacilli > Caryophanales > Bacillaceae > Bacillus > Bacillus sp. NP247. The sequence goes on from NZ_CP076653.1 coordinate 4,263,459, forward strand.
GTACTGATAAGCATATATTAGAAACGAAAATAATTTCAATTTTGTAGAATGCTAATAAATAAGTGAGGACGATAATCCCTCGTAAAATATCGGTGAAAATCATAATTTTCTTTTTTGAAAAACGGTCTACAATTCCGCCTATGAATGGGCTCAGAAGAAGTTGAGGTAACCCTTTGCTCATAAAGGTGAGTGCTAACATAAATGAAGATTCTGTTATGCTATAGACGAGTGTTAATAAAGCGACAGTATGAAACCAATCCCCAAGTATACTTAATGTTTGACCATAAAATAGTCTTTTGAAGTTTGTATTTGTTTTAAGAAGCCTGTAATAAGAAATTGACATAAAAAATTAAACCGTATCTACAAGTGATGCCTGTACTTGTTTTTTCCATTCACTTAAATACATTTTCTCTGCTTTAGGTAGTCCAACAGGCAATTGTGCAATGAATTCTAAACTATTTCCATCAGGATCGTTAAAATATACGGAGGCGTGTGCTAATTCTGGAAAAACGATTGGTTCAATTGGTTCCATCCCAAAGTCTTTTCGTGCTGAAATTCCTTTCTGTTTGAGCCAGTGTATTGCGTTTTCTAAATCGTGTAAGCTTACTTGGAAGGCGATATGTCGTAAGGCTGGATGATAATTAACTTTGTATTCTTTTCCTTCCCAAAGACCAATCCAACTTTCATTTTCTACAATCCAAAAGAAGGCGATATCTTTGTCTCTTTTATATAATTTTAGCCCTAGTGATTCATAAAAAGGTATCGAAATTTCTAAATTACAGACAGGTAAATGTGCTTCATAAAGACCTTTAATCATTATAATCCTCCTTAGTAACAATGTTTCTTATTCAATAGTAAACGATGTTTTGTTTATTGAAATCGCAAAATAGAAGGAGAATAAACTCATACGAAAGTATGAAAAAACAGCTCAATTATGAGCTGTTTTCGTATAGTTTTTAGTTAACATATTTTATTCATTTAGGGTTTAGCGAAAAGGATACGTATTATATTTAAAATCCTCCGCCGCCACCCCAACAGCTACATCCGATAATAATTAGAAGGATGAATAGCACGATGAGTAAAGCAAATCCACCGCCGAAACCAGCGCAACTACCACCAAAGCTCATGTTTTCCCCTCCTTTTTAGTAAATTAATTTATATAACTAATGGATTACTCTATAAGATATGTTTTTATTTGGAAAAGGAGCAAGTCTTACTTTTAATTAGACAAGAGCCTGTGAGCTGATTTAGATATGATATTCACTTTGTTTTATAGTGCTTTTTTGAAAGCGGTAAAACAATATGGAAGTGTATAATAGGGGAATGTATTGTAAATGAAAGGCGTATGTAACTTACAATTCCATTAAAATTTCTTTTCATAAATATAAAATTTGTAAAAAAAACCAGTTTTTTATTTTTTTATGAGTGAAAATGTACTATAATTTTACAAGTAATATTATGGGAAAAGGGAGTTTTAGTATAGAGATGGAGATGGGACAATTACACAATAAAATAGAACACAAAAAGAAAGAGTTAATGCAACTTGTTGCTAGGCATGGATTAGGTCATAATAAAGTTTTGTTATTTAGTCGAGATTTAGATATACTAATTAATAAGTTTATGAATATAAAAGACAAAGTATATAAGTGATTAATCTTTATTTTTTATATTAAGATTATTTATTTGTAAAGGGGAAAACAGTTATGGAACACTTACAAGAAGAGTTGTATAAACAAATAAAAGAAGAAAAAGGTGCAGTTACTATATTTTTAAAGAGCGGAGTAAGAATAGTAGGGGAAGTAGTTGGAGTAGATAGATTTACAGTATTAATATTAGTAGATGGAAAACAACAACTTATTTATAAGCAGGCAATATCAACAATTATGAAATAAGACACTCAAAATGAGTGTCTTATTTCATAATTAAATGGTTACTTTTTGCATGCTTCAACGTCAATACCAGCAGCGATTAATTTTTTTTCTCCGTCTTGTTCAATGATTTTTTGTAATTTAGATAAGAAAGAGTCAAAATCTGTATGTTTACCAACTTGGAAAGTCATTTTATGCTCAATTGGTAACCAAGTATCAATATCAGCTTCATTATGTTGAATTTTCACTTCAAGTTTATCAAGTGCGTTAGCAACTTTTGCTTCATACGTTTCTTTCGCTTCGAACTCCATCCATAAATCGTATAATTCCACGCCGAGAGAACCTTCTAGTGTATGTTTAATATTTAAAATAGCCTTTTGCTCATTTTTTTGTTTTTGTAATTGTAATTCACGGCTATTCATCGTATCAAAGGCAGGAATATCACCAGCTTCTGCTTCGACAAGGTCATGAATAATAACCATTTTAAGTAATTTTTCTATATTTACTTTTTGATCTAAATAAGGCTCAACTAAGATAGCCATTAGGGACATACGCCACGTATGTTCAGCAACACTTTCTTGACGTCCGTTAGAAAGCCAACTATGTCGCATTTCATATTTTAGTTTTTCTGCTAATGCAATGACTTGTAAAATGTTATGTTCCATCGTGATCCTCCTCATATTTCCATACTATAATTCTAATATAGAAATGAAATGTGTCAATTTTATGAGTATATTGCGATAAATAGATGATAAGCGTATAATGAATGTTATATGTGAAAACGCATTATTAAAATAAAAAAATGTTTTATAAAAATGAAAAGGAAGGGCAGGAATATGGGAGACGAAAATCAAGGATTAGCTAGAACGCAAAGGAAAAAAAGGAAGTTTGATATTTCTAGCCCCTTTGGCATTGTAGTTGGTTTCGTTATTTTAATTGCAGCGATCATGCTTGGCGGTGGTGGAATAAAAGCTTTTAAAAATTTCTTAGATGTTTCATCTATTTTGATCGTTATAGGGGGAACAACAGCGACAATTATTGTGGCATATAGATTTGGAGAAATAAAAAAATATACGAAAAGTATTTTTACTGTTTTACATAGAAGAGAGGAAAATCTAGAACAGTTAACGGATTTGTTCGTTGATTTTTCGAAAAAGTCTAAAAAACATGGTTTACTCTCGTTAGAAGTTGATGGAGAGCAAGTAGACAACCCTTTTATTCAAAAGGGAATTCGTTTAATGTTAAGCGGTTATGATGAAGCAGAATTAAAAGAAGTATTAATGAGAGATGTTGAAACAGAAGTATATGAGTTAAGAAAAGGAGCAACATTATTAGATAAGATTGGTGATTTCGCTCCAGCGTGGGGTATGATAGGAACTTTAATTGGTCTTATTATTATGCTTCAAAACTTGCAAGATACATCGCAAATTGGTACAGGGATGGCAGTTGCTATGTTGACGACATTGTATGGATCTGTTATTGCAAACATGATTGCAATACCGCTATCTGAAAAAGTGTATCGTGGCATTGAAGATTTGTATACAGAGAAGAAGTTTGTAATAGAAGCAATTTCAGAGCTGTACCGAGGACAAATTCCTTCTAAATTAAAGTTAAAACTTGATACATATGTATATGAAACGAAGATAAAAAAAGAAAAACGAGCAGCCTAATATTTCAAGGGGTGATATGATGATAAAACGACCGCAAAAAGGATCGCCTCGTTGGATGACGACTTTTACTGATTTAACGATGTTATTGCTAACTTTCTTTGTATTACTAGTTGCGACTTCAAAACAAGATACAGTAAAATTATCGAAGATGCTTGAAAAGTTTAGTGATGCAGAGCAAGTAGATGCGAAAGTAATGGAAGGTACAATACCCGATATTTCACATGAAAAAAATGATGAAAAAGCAGTTTCAAAAAAACGAATGGATGAATTGTATAAAAAGTTAAAAGCATATGTAGATAATAATGGTGTTAGTCAAGTGAATGTATATCGCGAAGATACAGGCGTGAGCATCGTTATAGTGGATAACTTGATATTCGATACAGGTGATGCGAATGTTAAACCGGAAGCAAAAGAAGTAATTAGTCAATTAGTAGGGTTCTTTCAATCGGTACCAAACCCAATTGTTGTAGAAGGACATACAGATAGTAGACCGATTCATAATGAAAAATTTCCTTCCAACTGGGAATTATCTTCAGCACGAGCAGCTAATATGATTCACCATTTAATTGAAGTGTATAATGTAGATGATAAAAGGTTAGCAGCGGTAGGATATGCGGACACAAAACCAGTAGCATCAAATGATTCACCGCAAAATTGGGAGAAAAACCGGCGCGTTGTAATATATATTAAAGAATAATATATTTCTATTTTATTAATAAAATAATAAAAATAAAGAAATTCTTTTAAAAAAATATTAAATTTTCTCGTTTTATTTTGTATAATGAGTGAGAATGATAAGGTGAAATATTAAGATATATTTATACATAGAGGGAGAGAACCAAAAAGAATGGCACATAAAATTTTAGTTGTAGACGATGCGATGTTTATGCGAACAATGATTAAAAACTTATTAAAAAGTAATTCAGAATTTGAAGTTATCGGTGAAGCAGAGAATGGGGTAGAAGCGATTCAAAAGTATAAAGAACTTCAACCTGATATTGTAACACTAGATATTACTATGCCAGAAATGGACGGACTTGAAGCATTAAAAGAAATTATGAAAATTGATTCGAGTGCAAAGGTTGTTATTTGTTCTGCAATGGGACAACAAGGTATGGTGTTAGATGCAATTAAAGGCGGGGCAAAAGACTTTATTGTAAAGCCATTCCAAGCCGATCGTGTTATCGAAGCTTTAACAAAAGTAGCAAATAGCTAATATAGAAGGGGTGCCACAAAGAATCAAATCAATGATAGTAGATAGATATGTGGCCCCCTTTTTTCTTGTTATAAAACACTAAATTGTTATACATAAATGAAATGTTTGTCAGACAGGTAGGGGATTAAAATGCAAACAGATCTATTAAATATATTTTTTGAAGAAGCAGAAGAACATTTACAGTCGCTAAATGAAAATGTGCTAAATTTAGAACAGAATCCTGCCGATATGGGTGTTGTAGGGGAAATATTCCGCTCAGCTCATACGTTTAAAGGTATGTCTGCGAGTATGGAATTTACAGAAATGGCGGATTTAACGCATAAGATGGAAAATGTTTTAGACGAAATCCGTCATGGAAATATGATGGTGAATGCTAATATTATTGATGTTATTTTTGAGTGCATTGATAATTTAGAAAAGATGGTTGCAGATGTGCAGCAGGGCGGAATGGGTAATATTGATGTTGTATCTACAAAGCATAAATTAGAAGCGTTATTAAACGGGAATGTAGAAGCTTCTATGGAACAAGTAGAGCAAAGTAGTATAAACAATGATGATACAGTTTCACATGAAGTATATATAACCGTTGAACAACAAGCCATTTTAAAAGCAGTACGTGCCATTATGTGTATTGAAGCATTACAAAATGTAGGGGATATACAAAAAACGGTTCCAAGCATTGAAGAAATCGAAGCGGATGCTTTTGGATTTGAGTTTACAGTATATATGGAGACCGATCGTAGTGTTGAAGAATTGAAACAGGTGGTGCTTCACGTTTCTGAAATTGAGAAAGTAGAAGTGAAGCAAGGAAATATAGCTGAAGAAGGAATCGTACAATCTATTGCAGCAACGCAGCTGGATCCATCTCTAGAGGCACGAACTCCAACAGCTAGTACTACACCGGCTAAAAGTACTACAAAAACGAAAAATGCTAAAGTAGAGAATCGTTCTATTCGTGTTCAGTTAGAAAAAATCGAAAGATTAATGAATATGTTTGAAGAAAGTGTAATTGAGCGTGGACGAATTGATGAATTAGCAGAAACGATTCAAAATAAAGAGTTAATCGAGCATTTAAATCGATTAGGGGATATTTCAAAAGATATCCAAAATGTATTGTTAAATATGCGTATGGTACCGATCGAAACGGTCTTTAATCGTTTCCCGCGTATGGTACGTATGTTAGCGAAAGATTTAGGTAAAAAAATCGATTTACAAATTAAAGGTGAAGATACTGAAGTTGATAAAATTGTTATTGACGAAATTGGTGATCCACTCGTTCATTTAATTCGTAATGCAATTGATCATGGTATTGAAACTGTCGAAAACCGACGTGATGCCGGGAAGAATGAGACAGGTACTATTAAATTAGAGGCGTTTCATAGTGGAAATCATGTCGTAATTCAAATTACTGATGATGGAAATGGTATTCATAAAGGAAAAGTATTAGAAAAAGCGATAAAAAATGGTGTTGTAACGGAATCAGAGGCAAATAAATTAACGGATCGTGAAGTGTTTGATCTTATTTTTCAACCGGGATTTAGTACAGCGGAAGTTGTATCTGACCTTTCTGGACGTGGAGTTGGATTAGATGTTGTTAAACATACGATTCATAGTTTAGGTGGGCATTTAATTATTGATTCTGAAGAAGGAAAAGGAAGTACATTCAGAATTGAACTTCCTTTAACATTGTCTATTATTCAATCAATGCTTGTTCAAACAAGTGATAAGCGTTATGCGTTGCCTCTTGGCAATATTGTTGAAGCCATTCGAATTAAGAAAGAAGACATACAATCGTTACAAGGAAAAGACGTTTTAAACTATCGCAATCAAATTATTGAAGTGAAACATTTAAGTACTGTATTTGGTGAAAAAACAGTAGATGAGGCGTTCGCATCATATGATAGTCAAATGGTTCCTGTGTTAATTGTTCGTAATACACATCGTAGCTATGGACTTATCGTAAACACAATTATCGGTCAAAGAGAAATAGTCTTAAAGTCATTAGGTGATTTCTTTGCAGAGAGCTCTAACTATTTCTCTGGTGCGACAATTCTCGGTGATGGACGAGTGGTCCTCATTTTAAACCCAGAAGGTTTATAATAGGAATGAAGGAAGCTCCCCACTTGTATACAATTGGGGAGCTTTTTGGATAGAACTAATAATATAAGTATATGAAAACCGTCGTTTACACATATTGTGGAAATAAATACATGTTCACAATTCGGATGATAAGTCTGGTAAAATATAACGAGTGTAATAGAGAGTTTAAATCATTTGATAGAAAAACAAAAATGAGGAGGCAGGAAAAATGCCTGAGCAACACACAAAAGGGGATACTGGCACAATTGTGCTAGAAAAAGAAAATGAACATTTAACGCCTCAAGAATGCGATATTCTTGGTGAGATTGCTAATATATCATTTGGTTCAGCTTCGACTGTATTATCAACAATTTTAAATAGGCAAGTAAGTATTACTGCTCCTCAAGTAGAATTGGTAGATTTATATGATACAAGTGATGTTGAAATTCCACATGTTGTATTAAATATCCATTTCACAAAAGGATTAGATATGGAAAATCTTCTTGTTTTAAAGCAAGATGTTGCTTTATCTATTGCTGATTTAATGATGATGGGAACAGGTGAAGTTGAAGAGGGAAAAGAGCTTGGTGAATTAGAGTTAAGTGCAGTACAAGAAGCTATGAATCAAATGATGGGATTCGCAGCAACATCTATGTCAGAATTCTTCCAAGATACGGTAGACATGTCTCCGCCAACAATTAAAGTTGTGCAACTTACAGAAGAGATGGAGAAGATTTCTGGTATTAATGGGAATAATATGGTTGTTAAAGTATCGTTTGAATTAAAAATAGATAATCTTGTGAATTCTCAGCTTGTACAGGTTGTTTCAGTTGAACATGCGAAGCGAATGATAAATAAATTGTTACAATTATCTGGTGGTGTGGAAGAAGGAATAGATGAGCAGGCGGAAGTGCAGGAAACTGAGATTGTAGAAGAGCATGTGGAAAAGGAACAGTTAACACAAGAAGAGAAAGATGTACTTGGTGAAATTGCGAATATTTCAATTGGTTCGGCTTCAACAGTACTATCGACGCTTTTAAATCAGCCTGTCACTATTAGTACACCAAATGTAGAGGCGATTAATGTTCGTCATTATGAAGGAGTACCGGTTCCGTTTGTTATTTTAAATGTCGATTTTGTTGAAGGACTAAAGAATGAGAATGTATTCGTATTTACGAAAGATGTTGCTTTAACAATGGTAGATTTAATGATGATGGGAACGGGTGAAATTGATCCGGAGAAAGAGCTAAGTGAATTAGAGTTAAGTGGCATTAAAGAAATTATGAACCAAATGATGGGGCATGCTGCAACAGCAATGTCAGAAATGTTTAAAGAAAAAATGGATATGACACCACCAGACGTTAAATTTGTTTCTTTAAAAGAAGAAATGGAATATTTGGGAGAATCGATGGCAGTTGACGAACTCGTTCAAATTACTTTTAATCTTGAAATTGGTGATCTCCTTCAATCAAAGATGTATCAAATACTACCGATATCAGAAGCGAAAGAGATGGTTAGACGACTTCTATATCCGATGGTGGAAGAGCAAGAAGAAATAGTTGAGGAAGTTGTTGAAGAGGAAGAAATTCCTGCACCAGTCGTACAGCCAATTGAATATAAAGAAGTCAAGCAAGTTGAGCCAGTATATATGGATGCATCTATTCTACAAAATGTAGAAATGAATGTTAAATTTGTATTTGGAAGTACAGTGAGAACAATTCAAGATATTTTAAGTCTACAAGAAAATGAAGCGGTCGTACTTGATGAAGATATTGATGAACCGATTCAAATTTATGTGAACGATGTATTAGTGGCGTATGGAGAACTTGTAAATGTAGATGGATTTTTCGGAGTAAAAGTGACGAAATCGCTATAAGGCGTCAAAATAGGAGTTTGAACAAATAGATGAAAAACGTAAAGTTTTTTCTAGTTAGTTGGCTATTCTTACATATATGTATATTTTTCCCGTTGGAAGGGCAGGCAGAAGAAAAAAGTGTGCAAGATCAAAATATAAGCGAAGTGAATGACCAAGAGGGGAAAAATAAAGAAGTTCAGGAAAAGCCGGAACAAGTGGGAATGCCCTCGGTTGAAGATGAAAAAAAAGCAGTAGAAAATGAGCAAAGGAAAGAACAAAAAGAAGAAAGAACGATAGAAACAGACCGAGGGGTTATTACGGTTAGTAAGCAGGAGCTAAAGGTTGGCGAAGAAGTGTGGATTGCTGTAGAACCAAATGAGAAAAACATTCAAAGTGTAAAAGGCATATTACAATTACAAAAAAATGGTGAGCAGTACAGACAAGAGAGAATAATATCTTTTGAGTATGAAGAAGAAACGAAGCGATGGATCGCTAATTATAAGGCCGGAATATATGATTTACAAGGTGATTGGAACCTTAGGCTCGTTGAAAGCTATAAAGAAGATGAGAAGGAAGAAGTAATAAAGAACGAATTAAATGTCCCGCTCATTCGTATAAACAATGAAGCACCAACTATAGATAAAGAATTGCCGAAGTTAGAGAAGGTTACTATTGATGAGGCAAAAGGGAACTTGATTGAACGGAAAAAGGGAGAATCCGTTCATATACGAGTACAAACAGTAGATATAGAATCGGTTGTTAAAGAAGTGCGCGTTATATTAAAAGGAAAAGAAGAAGGTAACGATATTACTTTTTTATTAGACTATAATAAATACGACATGGATTGGCAGAAAATATTTGAAATAACAGAAGCTTTACCTGTTGGGCCACATCAACTTATTGTGGAAGTAACAGATGGGGCAGGTAACAAACTTGTGACAGAGAGTGAATATACCATTTCTATTATCGAACAAAAAGTGAAAGATGATGAAAAGATAGAAGAACATGAGAATCAAAATAAACTAGAAGATAAAAAGGAAACTGAGAAGCAGGAAGATTCGAAAATAGAGACTCCGCTTCTGGAAGAAAAACTTCCAGTTATTCAAATTCCAAAGCAAGACGAGAAAGTAAACTATTTTATAAAAGAGCCGTTGAAAGAGAAAGAGGAAATCAACTACGTTATAAAAGAGCCAGCGACAGACAATAAGGAAGTAAATAATGTGAAGGCTCATAAAGAGAAAAAAAGCAAAAATGAAAATCAAGTCGTTTCTAAAAAGAACGAGAAAATAGAAGAACAAGAGAAAAAAGAAGAAAAAAGTGAACAGGGAGTACAAGCCTCTAATGTGTTTGCTATTATGTCAGGATTATTTGTACTATTTTTAGTTTTAAAGAGTAATAAAGAGTGGGGCTAATAATTTGATAGTAGTGGAGGCGCTTAGATGGAAATTAAACGTACGACAATTGAAAATAAGACGCTACAACCATTAAAACAGCCTGCAGCTATTTCAGAACATGAAATTCAGAAAGAACGAAAGCATAGTAATTTAGTGTTTAGTGGGCAGTCTAAAATTATTTCGAAAAATAATGAAATAGGCATTTTACTTGCAAGTTTAGGCGATGGAAAGATTATGAAGGAAATACTTTCTAAAGAGATGGATACAGTGTTACAACTCTTTAAAAAGTTACATACGTTATCTGGAGAAGGTAAGCAAACAGAAAAAATATTTGAACAAGTAATTAGAAGCTTACAAGGACTTGTTAAGCAGGCACATATAAAAGATCTTCCTTTATTAGATGGAACGTATGATTTCGCTGAAGTACAACTATCATTTGGTAGAAAGGTACATATTCCGTTACTAGATGTAAGTGCACTTATCTCTAGAGTGGAGAGTGATTCTTCAGAAGGAAATATAAATTTAATGGTAACGGTTATTACTGCTTATATAACGAAATTGTCTAACGAAACCATGTTAATTAGCGTTACAGACCGCACGGCAAAAGATCGGGATGTCAGTGTATGGAGAGCGCTCGCAGAAATGAATATGACACAATTGTCCCAGACGTTGAAACATACAATGCAAGAACATAAATGGTCTATGACGTTTCTTTTTCTCTTTATATGGATTGTTGGTATCATTTTAATTCGAGTTATATAAAAAGGTCGTCACTTCATGAAGTGCACCCCAATTGTTAGACATGGTCTAACAATTGGAGGTGCATTTTTTATGGCTAAATTTTCTTCAAAAGAAAAAATCCAAGCGGTGAAACGATATTTAGATGGTTCAGAGAGTGGAAAAACAATTGCTAAATCTATAGGAGTTACTCCTGTTTTAATTCGTGAGTGGATTAGACGATATGAATCTTCAGGTGAAAGGGCCTTTGACAAGTGCTATACATTATACCCAGCTCAGTATAAACTAGATGTACTTTATTATATGAATGAACACGGGACATCTATCAGAGAAACAGCGGCGCTTTTCAATACTCCGTCTTATGAAACACTTCGGAAATGGAAAATAGCCTATGAAACAGGAGGATTGGATGCCCTACAATCAAAGAAAAAGGGGCGTCCAACCATGAAAGATAAAAAAATAAAACCAGTAGTAGAAGGTTCAATAGAAGCACTACAAGCCGAAAATGAGCGTTTACGGATGGAAAATGCATATTTAAAAAAGTTGAATGCCTTAGTTCAAAACAAGGAAAAATCACCAAACAAGACAAAGCGCAAGTAATCTATGAGTTAAGGCATGAATTTCCTGTCAAGGAGTTACTTCAACTCGCAAACATTCCACGTAGTACGTACTATTACTGGATGAAACAGTTCAATCGTCCTGATCCAAATGCGGAGGTAAAAGAACTGATTCAAGCTATTTATAATGAACACGATGGGTGTTATGGGTATCGTCGTATTCGTGATGAACTTATGAATCGTGGACACAAAGTAAATCATAAAAAAGTGTATCGCCTTATGAAAGAATTAGGGTTAAAATGTCTTGTTCGTATGAAAAAATATCGCTCTTACAAAGGGACAGTTGGGAAAATTGCGCCAAATATTTTAAATCGCAACTTCCAAGCTGTAAAACCAAATGAAAAGTGGGTTACAGATATTACGGAGTTTAAGTTATTTGGGGAGAAGTTATACTTATCACCAATGTTGGATTTGTTTAATAGTGAAATTATTACCTATACAATTGGTTCAAGACCGACCTATTCCCTTGTTTCAACGATGTTAGATCAAGCTTTTGAACGTATAACAGATCAGGATAAACTCCTCATTCATTCTGATCAAGGTTGGCACTATCAAATGAAACAATACCGTCATTCACTTAAGAATTGTGGCATTACTCAAAGTATGTCTCGCAAAGGAAACTGTTATGACAATGCCGTTATTGAAAATTTCTTTGGTATCATGAAATCAGAATTTCTGTATCGAAAAGAATTTGAAAGTATAACACATTTCAAACAAGAATTAGCAAAGTATATAGAATACTATAATCATAAAAGAATTAAGGCAGCCTCTAGGGTATGAGCCCGATACAATACCGGGCTCATACCCTAGAGGCTGCCTAATGAAACGACCTGTCTAACTTTCAGGGATCACTTCATTCATTGTGACGACCTTTTTTATCCCGTAAAAGCCCGATTGGTATGGGCTGATTAAAGTTTCACTTTATATTTTTTCATAGAAGAATGTATCGAATCGCTGAAGATTGTAACGTTCGGGTGTTAAAATTTGTTCAGTACTACCAACAAATAATACGCCACCTTTTCGTAAGGAACGACTAAACTTTTCATAAAGTTTTACTCGTGCTTCTTCTGTAAAGTAAATCATAACATTGCGACATATAATTAAATCGTAATTTGTATCAAATGACTGCATTAAGAGGTCATGTTGTTTGAACGTAACGTTTTGCTTAATGTTTTGATGCAATGAATATGTATCATTATCTTTTGTGAAATGACGCTCTTTCAAATCGATAGGTAATTCTTTTAAAGAACGTTCTGCATAACGACCACGTTTTGCAGTTTCTAAAATATGAGAATCAAGATCTGTTGCTTTAATTTCATAGCGAAATGGAGATAGATGTTTCGATAAAATTAAAGAGAGTGTATATGGTTCTTCACCGGCAGCGCAAGCAGCACTCCATACTTTTAATTTCCCATTATTTTGTTCAAGTAATTTTGGTAGTGCTTTCGTCTCTAACGTTTGCCAGCGTTCTTTATTTCTGAAAAACTCTGAAACGTTAATTGTAATATAGTCTATAAAACTTAAAAATAAATTTTGATCGGCACGTAAATGATTTAAGAAATTTGCGTAGTTGTCAAATCCTTTTCTTGAAATGAAAGCATCGATTCTACGGCGCATTCTATCTTGTTTATACGAAGCGATATCCATATTGAATTGTTGTTTAAAACTCGCGATAAAATGATCATAATCTTGTTCAATTATCATATTTATAATAGGCACAATAACGATATTGTGCCTCCCCCTTTACATCATACGAATTTTTTGTTCAAAGCTTTTTTTCATCTGCTTTTCATGTAAGCCTGGTAAATCATAAATAACAGCATCAATTCCTGCTTCTTTTGCAACGTCAACGGGAATGACAGATGTATGTTTGTCCCCGTTATAAAAACAGAGAACTAAATCGGTATCTTCAATAATTTGTTTTACAAAAAACATAAAATCTGATCGATAAATGGAGTCGGAAGGGTGATCAAAAGCAACATACTCGGCTCCGTGTTTTTTTAAGTAATGAACGACTTCTTGAAATTCATCTGTTAATGCTTGTAACGGTTGTAGCGTGTAAAGGCATAAATTTTGAGCGAGTCTTTCGTTTTCGATGAAAAAACGAAGAACTTCATTTTCGATAGATTTATAACATAATATGTAAATTTTATGTTTGTGAGCATAGTCAGTTAAAAATTTTTTAATTTCATCTTGATCTAATGCTGTTAATTGATTTGAACCACAAAGAAAAATATTCATAGAATTGTGCCACCTCATGCTAAATTGTAACATATCTTTTATAAAAAATAACTGCAAAATATTACTGTTCAGAGTATAATTATAAATAACTGGATTTTACGATTAAGTTTAGGAAGAAATAAAAAAATAAATAGGTGATATATATGCTACGTTCTATCTCGCATAATCCAATTTTATCGCATATACCGCCTGCTACTCAAATGCCGAAAGAAGCAAATGTCAGGACAGGACTTGCATTTTCGGATAATTTGCATGCAGATCCGAAAAAAGATAAATTGCTAGAACAAATGGAAGCACTTGTTGATAATATTGGAGAAATAAAAGAGAAAATTGAAATGGAATTAACGCTTGATAATGTCATGGAATACAAAAATACAGTGAAATCATTTTTGAATTTTTACGTAGATAATGTATTGCAATATAAAGACGTTATGTCTCGTCATCCGCGTTACGGATATTCACAGAAAATGACGATTGTGAAACAAGCAGAAATGGGATTAAATGAATTAGAAGATGTGATGAACTTAATTAATACAAAAACTGGACATTTAGAAATGTTAAATCAAATTGGAGAAATCCACGGTTTAATTGTAAATTTAGTCTTGTAAAAGGAAGGAAGCTATATGTACATACAATTATATGAGAAGCTCGTTATTATTCAAAAAGCATTTGAAAACATTCAAACGCTTGGAGAACAAATATATGAGAATTTAAAACATAAAAATGTAAATGCAGTTCAAAAGTTGCAAGTAGAGCAATTGCAGTACATTGATGGTTTAAAAGGATTATCGAGCTCATTTGAAGAAATGGTTATTCAGTTTTGTAAAGAAAAGAGCGTTGAACCATCTCGCGTGAGTACATTATTTTCGTATTTTTCTCATGAAGAAATTGAAAAAATGGAAAAAATACAAAAAAACTTAGTTGAATTAGAAGAGAGTGTAAAAATGATTCTTTTAAAAAATCAATATTACTTAAACGTACTATTAAAAACTACAGAAAGTATTGTGGATTCCGTTTCTGAATATAATTTGGAGAGAAACAATAATTCGCAAATCTTTATGAACGTACTATTGTAAAGGAGAAGTGAAGCTTTATGAGATTATCTGATTATAATACGCCGTTATCTGGTTTATTAGCAGCTCAAATGGGGTTACAAACGACAAAACAAAACTTATCTAACATTCATACACCAGGTTATGTGCGTCAAATGGTGAATTACGGATCTGCTGGGGCAAGTAATGGGAGTTCACCTGAACAGAGAATTGGTTACGGTGTGCAAACATTAGGCGTTGACCGTATTACAGATGAAGTGAAAACGAAACAATTTAACGATCAAGTATCTCAACTCTCGTACTATAATTATATGAATTCTACTTTATCGCGTGTAGAGTCTATGGTTGGGACGACAGGAAAGAATTCATTAGCTAGTTTAATGGATGGATTCTTTAATGCGTTTCGGGAAGTAGCGAAAAATCCAGAACAGCCAAATTACTACGATACATTAATTTCTGAAACTGGAAAGTTCACAAGCCAGATAAATCGTCTTGCGAAAAACTTGGATACAGTGGAAGCACAAACGAAAGAAGATATTGAAGCGCATGTAAATGAATTTAATCGTCTCGCAGCTAGTTTAGCAGAGGCGAATAAAAAAATCGGACAAGCTGGTACACAAGTGCCAAATCAGCTTTTAGACGAACGTGATCGCATTACTACAGAGATGTCTAAGTACGCTGATATAGAAGTATCTTATGAATCAATGAATCCAAATATTGCAAGTGTTAGAATGAATGGTGTTTTAACAGTAAATGGACAAGATACATATCCACTTCAATTAAATAAAGAAAAAGAACCAATGTCTGTCGGGATTTATGGCTCGGTTATTCCTTTAACTAGCGGAGCTATTTTATCAGCGATAGATACGAAAGCCAAGGTTGCTAGTTATAAGAAAAACCTTGAAGAATTAATGAGTTCTGTAAAAAATCAAGTGAATACAGTGATGGGAAAAGAGTTCTTCGTTGTAGATCAAGCGAAAGATATTAAGTTAAACCCTGAATTCGCAAAAGATATTTCGAAAATGAAAATTTCTGCTGAAACGGCAAATGAACTGGCAGGGATTACAGATGAAAAGTATAAAGAGGGCCTTTCTTATAAACAAGCATTAGATCAATTTATCGTTGGGGTAGCTTCTGATAAAAGTGCAGTGAATGCGTATCAAAATATCCATAAAGATTTATTAGAAGGTATTCAGCAAGAAAAAATGAGTATTGAAGGCGTCAATATGGAAGAGGAAATGGTTAATTTAA
This sequence comes from Bacillus sp. NP247, assembly GCF_018966865.1. Taxonomy (NCBI): domain Bacteria; kingdom Bacillati; phylum Bacillota; class Bacilli; order Caryophanales; family Bacillaceae; genus Bacillus; species Bacillus sp. NP247. The sequence goes on from NZ_CP076653.1 coordinate 4,279,440, forward strand.
TGGCCTTTCAGAAATACTTCGTGGCGAATTCTAAAGCTATTACAGCGATGAATGAGATGTTTGATAGTTTGTTTTCGATTATTAGATAATGAGGAATAAAAGCGCCCCCTCTTTCTTTTATGGTTGGAGAGAGGGCCTGCGAAGGATAGAGGCGGTCAGTGCCTATTAGTGGCCCAATCGATGTGAGACCAGAGATATGAGATGGTTGAAGGGTAAGTTAGCTAAGAGGAAAGCCATGTTTAGTAAATGTATCGCTCTCGTGTTAAATAAAAATGACAAAGCTCCCTTTTATGAGGGAAAAGAGTATCCGTCGTAGGGTGGAAGTGGAGAGCCGTATATAGTTGCGGTTTCTTCTTCACGCCAATTCAAATATAGATAAAGGAGAAGATGGAGATGAGAGTATCTACGTTTCAAAATGCAAACTGGGCAAAGAATCAGATGATGGATTTAAATGTGCAACAGCAATACCACCGAAATCAAGTAACTTCAGGGAAGAAAAACCTTCTTATGAGTGAAGACCCACTTGCAGCAAGTAAATCATTTGCGATTCAACATTCATTGGCAAATATGGAACAAATGCAAAAAGATATAGCGGATTCGAAAAATGTGTTAACACAAACTGAAAATACTTTACAAGGTGTTTTGAAATCTTTAACAAGAGCAGATCAATTAACAGTACAAGCATTAAATGGAACAAATAGTGAAAAAGAATTGAAGGCTATTGGTGTAGAAATTGATCAAATTTTAAAACAAGTTGTATATTTAGCGAATACGAAAGAGCAAGGCCGTTATATTTTCGGTGGTGATAGTGCAGAGAAGCCACCGTTTACAGAAGATGGTACATACCAAGGTGGAAAAAATGATGTGAACTGGCAACTAAATGACGGTTATGAATTCAAAGCGTTCCGTAACGGAGAAGCATTATTATCCCCAGTTATAAAAACGTTAAAACAGATGAGTGAAGCGATGCAAAACGGTGACCCAAAAGCGTTAAAACCGTTATTAGAAGGAAATAAGCAAAACTTAGATGGCATCATTAATCGTACAACTGAAGTTGGTTCGACAATGAACACAATGGAGACGTTTAAAACAATTTTAAGCGAGCAAAATGTAGCACTTCAAGAAAATCGTAAAGAAATTGAGGATGTTGATTTAGCGGTCGCAATTTCTGATTTAGCTTATATAAACGCAACGTACGAAGCAACATTAAAAGCTGTTAGTACGATGAGTAAAACGAGTATTTTAGATTACATGTAAATGATAAGGAGTGAAAAATATGGCAGGGACAATATCTAATTATGGTGACAGACAGCAAATATGGAATTTAGGAAATAATATGATAGATACAAAGAAGTTAGTAGATTTAGAGTTACAAGCATTGGAAATGAAAAAATCACCATATACTACACAAAAACAAACGTTAACAAATGAAAACAAAGTGTATGCGAGCATGAAAAAAGAGTTTGCAAATTTTGTGCAAGTATTCAAAGATTTAAACACATTTAAAGGTGATGAAAAGAAAACAACTCTATCCAAAGATGGTTTTATGACAGCACAGGCGGATGCTGCTGCAATTCCTGGAACATACACAATTACAGTAGAGCGAGTAGCAGAAAGGCATCAAATAACTACAGCTCCACTTACTCCCCCAAAAACTCCTGAAGGTACGGAGCAAAAATTCAGTTTAGATTTAAAGCTTGGAGTAGATGATGTATTTCAGATAAATGGAAAAGAAGTTAAAATTTCGGAAGATATGACGTATAAAGATCTTGTCAATAAAATTAATAATGGAAATTATGGTGTATCCGTATACACATTAGGGGATCAACTATTTTTCACATCTACTATTGCAGGAAAAGAGGGAGAGCTGAAATTAACGGATGGTGCCAATGGCTTTTTACAAAATATAGGGCTGGTTACTTCTGCGAAAAATACGGATGGAACGAATGCCATTGCACATCAAGTGACAGGAGCAGTAAATGCAGAATATACAATAAATGGAATTAAAGGAACTAGTAAAACAAATAAGATTGATACAATTCCAGGATTAACTATTAACTTAGAAAAGGTAACTACAGAGCCAATTAAATTAACTATCGAAGATTCAGATATAAAAAATTCGATAGATTTAATCAAAAAAATGAAAGATGAGTATAATAACGCTGTTAAAAGTTTAGATTTGTTTTCTGGTGAAAATGGAGTAATGCAAGGGAATAATGTTTCATTTGCTATCAGTAATGCAATGACAAGCATTTTTAGATTTTCCCAAGATGATAAGTATTTATTTTCTTTTGGGATTCAAATTGATAAAACAGGAAATATGACTCTTGATGAAGAGAAATTGAAAATAGCTTTTAAAGAGAATCCAGAATCTACAAAACAATTTTTCTTTGGTTTTAATGGCATTGGTCATGATATAGATAAAAAGCTCGAGGGAATCTTTGGAGATGAAGGGATTATTGGAAAACGCTCTAAAAGTATTGAAAAGCAAGTAACTGATTTAGAGAGAAAAATTCAAGATATTGATACAATTAATAAGAAAAAACAAGAATCAATTATTGATAAATATGCAAAGTTGGAAAGCCAGCTAGCATTGCTTGATAGTCAGCTGCAGACAATCAAAGCAATGACAAAAACAAAAAGTGATGATTAATGAAAGCTGAGGAAGTGATTATATGCAAGCATGGCAACGTTATATGCAAAACGATATTATGACGAGTAATCCGATTAAAAATACAATATTTATTTATGAAAGATGTATCGTGGAGTTTCGTAAATTAGAAGAACTTTTAAATACATTTAAACTTCAAGAAGGAGACGACCTTCTTGAAAAGTTAGAACGTATATTTGAAGAGTTGAAGCTTCAATTAAATCCTGATATTTCGAAAGATTTATATGACAGCCTATTCGGTTTATACGATTGGGTTAGCATTCAAATTCAAACGATGAAAGTAACGCGTGAAGCAAAAGACATTGATGCGATTGTACAAGTGTTACAAGATTTAATAGACGGTTACCGTGGAGCGCTCGAAAATGAACAATGATATTTATCGAACGTTTGTCAGTTGTTTTAATGGAATCGGTGAATTGCAGGTTTCAGATGAAGAATTTGCTGAGAAAAGTGAGATGTTAAATCGTTGGATGATGACATTGGATGAAGAAACGCGCACGCAAGTTGCAACGGAAGTTACCCCGTGGATTATTAAGGCAGCGCAGCATATTCGAGATAAGCAAAAGATTTTGGAAGAAATGATTATGGAAAATGATGGGCGAATGAAAGCTAATTCATTTTATGGTAAATATTAATGATAAAGTATGGAAACGGATTCCCCTTTTTAAAAGGGAATCCATTCCTTGTTTAAATAAAGAGTTCCGCTGATTGAGGTTTCACTTTATGCCTGTAATGAGAAAGTAATCTAAAAAATATAAAAATTGACTTTGATTTGTATTTCATATATCGAAATATTTCATGGATTACTACGTGTATACATTTTTTTGTATTCTTTTTTATATTTTTGTATTTTTCTAAAGACAACAATGGAAAAATGGAATAAAATATGTAAGGGTACATGATAGTTAATATTTTAATAAACACATATAAGAAAATAAATAATGAAGTGAAACTTCCATCAGTGGATCATTAAGGTAGAAAAGGAAGGGTGTGGAATATGCCAGATTTAGTGAGTGATGTAAGCCATTATATGAATTATTTAGTGACGAAACGAAATACTGTTTCTAGTAATATTGCAAATGCGAATACGCCTGGCTATAAAGCACAAGATGTAACATTTGCTGAGCAGATGAGTAAGAGTAGTGCGTTATATAAGAACAATGCGGCTGATTTAAAGAGTAATCCAGATTTATATCAAACGAATGAAATGCACTTACCGACAGTAAATATGAAAAATACATATGCAAAGATTCAAACGAAATCAATGCAAACGAATCAAGATGGAAATAGTGTGGATGTAACGACAGAAATGCTAGATTTAATGAAAGCAAATCAGTTATACGGTATTTCAATTAATGCAATTAATACACAATACGCAATTAACCAAGCAGCACGTGGACGTTAAAGGTAGAAGGAGAGACAACGATGTTTCAGGCAATCAATGCAAGTGGCTCAGGCCTAACGACAGCGAGAAAGTGGATGGAAGTTACTTCTAACAATATCGTAAATGCAAATACGACGGGAGCACCGGGTGCAGAGCCGTATCACCGCCGAAGTGTGGTGTTAGAATCAAATAATAGTTTTGCAAGTATGTTAGACGGGGCTCCTACTAACGGAGTGAAAATAAAAAGTATTGAAGCAGACAAAACGGAAAACTTAGTGTATGATCCGACGCATCCGCACGCAAATGAAGAAGGATATGTACGTTATCCAAATATTGATGTAACTGCTGAAATGACGAATGTTATGGTTGCTCAAAAAATGTATGAAGCAAATACAAGTGTATTAAATGCGAACAAAAAAATGCTCGATAAAGATTTAGAAATTGGACGAGGATAAGGGGGAAGATAGGGATATGAAAATTCAACCAATGTTAAATACACAGCCATTTGGAGCAATTCAGTCAATTGGTGCACCGAAAACTTCGGAAAATTCTGTGGTTGAGGGAAAAAAGTTTATTGATTTATTGGAAGATATGAATCAAACGCAAAATAATGCGCAAACAGCAGTATATGATTTATTAACAAAAGGGGTAGGAGAAACACATGACGTTTTAATTCAGCAAAAAAAAGCTGAATCTCAAATGAAAACGGCTGCTCTCGTACGTGATAATCTTATTGAAAATTATAAGTCACTAATTAATATGCAAATTTAGGAAAGTGGACGGGTGTGTTTAAATGGAAAAGATAAAAAATGTTATCCAATCGTTAAAAACGTGGCATAAGTTAGTAATCGGTGCTGCACTTTTAGCGGTTGTAACAGGAGCACTTTTATACTTCACCTTGCCAGATAAATATGTTGTTGTATATCAAAATTTAAATGATGCAGATAAGCAAGAGATTACAGCAGAATTATCGAAGTTAGGTGTCGATTACCAATTAGCGGCCGATGGTTCAATTCGTGTGCAAAAGAATGATGCTCCATGGGTTCGAAAAGAAATGAATGGAATGGGCTTACCGTTTAACTCTAAGAGCGGCGAGGAAATTTTATTAGAAAGCTCACTCGGGTCAAGTGAGCAAGATAAAAAAATGAAGCAAATTGTCGGTACGAAAAAACAATTGGAGCAAGATATTGTACGAAATTTTGCGACGGTTGAAACGGCAAATGTTCAAATTACATTACCTGAAAAAGAAACAATTTTTGATGAAGAAAAAGCAAAAGGAACAGCGGCGATTACTGTTGGTGTGAAGCGTGGACAATTATTAACAGCTGATCAAGTTGCTGGTATACAGCAAATGATTAGTGCGGCAGTTCCTGGCGTGAAAGCAGAAGAAGTAAGTGTTATTGATAGTAAAAAAGGTATCATCTCAAAAGGAGCAGATGAAGCGCATTCTAACGGTTCCTCTTCTTATGAAAAAGAAGTAGAGATGCAGCATCAAATTGAAGGTAAATTAAAACAAGATATTGACGCAACGTTAATGACGATGTTTAAGTCAAATGAATATAAAGTGAATACGAAAGTGTCTGTAAACTACGATGAAGTTACACGTCAGTCAGAAAAATATGGTGATAAAGGTGTACTTCGTAGTAAACAAGAGCAAGAAGAAAGCTCTACTGCGCAAGAAGGAGCAGATACGAAGCAAGGTGCTGGTATTACAGCAAACGGTGAAGTGCCGAACTACGGTACGAACAATAATCAAAACGGTAAAGTTGTCTACGATAATAAAAATGGTAACAAAATTGAAAACTATGAAATAGATAAAACAGTTGAAACAATTAAGAAACATCCAGAATTAACGAAAACAAATGTTGTTGTATGGGTAGATAATGATACGTTAGTAAAACGAAGAATTGATATGACTACATTCAAAGAAGCGATTGGCACAGCAGCTGGGCTTCAAGCTGATCCGAATGGAAACTTTACAAACGGTCAAGTTAACGTTGTAACTGTTCAGTTCGACCAGCCGAAAGTTGAAAAAGAGAAAGAGCCAGAAGAAAGTGGTATGAACTGGTGGTTATTCGGTGGAATTACAGCTGGCTTGTTAGCATTAATTGGCTTAATATGGTTCTTCTTAGCAAGACGTAAGAAAAAGAGAGAAGAAGAGGAATATGAAGAATACTTAGCAGAAGAGGAAATTGCTGCAAGCAATGAAAGTATCCTGGAAATTCCTGAAGAAAAAATAGTGCCAGAGCCAACACCGGAACCAGAAGAACCGAAAGAACCAACGCTAGATGATCAAGTGCAGGAAGCTACGAAAGAACATGTAGAAGGTACTGCAAAAGTAATTAAAAAATGGTTAAACGGACAGTAAGGGAGGAACAACGATGTTAGATGAAATCTCCTCCAAAGAAAAAGCTGCCATCCTCATTCGTACATTAGACGAAGGGGTGGCAGCAAAAGTCATTGAATATATGACAGCTGAGGAAAAAGAAGTATTACTTCGTGAAATTGCGAAGTTTCGTGTATATAAACCAGAAACGTTAGAAAATGTGCTAGGGGAGTTCTTGTATGAATTAAATGTAAAAGAATTGAACTTAGTCACTCCAGATAAAGAGTACATTCGTCGCATATTTAAAAACATGCCAGAAGACGAGCTGGAAAAATTATTGGAAGACCTTTGGTATAACAAAGATAATCCGTTTGAGTTCTTAAATTCACTTACAGATTTAGAACCACTTCTTACAGTGCTCAATGATGAATCACCGCAGACGATTGCGATAATTGCTTCTTACATTAAACCGCAACTTGCTTCTCAATTAATTGAGAGATTGCCAGATCATAAACGAGTAGAGACGGTAATGGGTATTGCAAAACTAGAACAAGTTGATGGTGAATTAATTAATCAAATTGGTGAGTTGTTAAAAACGAAATTAAATAATATGGCATTTAGTGCAATTAATAAAACTGATGGCTTGAAAACGATCGTGAACATTTTAAATAATGTTTCACGAGGTGTTGAAAAAACAGTCTTTCAAAAGCTGGATGAAGTCGATTATGAGTTATCTGAAAAAATTAAAGAAAATATGTTTGTCTTTGAAGATTTACTTGGTCTTGAAGATCTTGCGCTTCGCCGTGTATTGGAAGAAATTACAGATAACGGTGTTCTTGCGAAAGCACTTAAAATTGCAAAAGAAGAAATTAAAGAGAAATTATTTACATGTATGTCTTCAAACCGTAAAGAGATGATTCTAGAAGAATTAGATGGCTTAGGACCGCTTAAGATGACGGATGCTGAAAAAGCGCAGCAAACGATTACAGGTACAGTTAAAAAGCTAGAAAAAGAAGGAAGAATTATCGTTCAAAGAGGTGAAGGGGATGTCCTTATTTAAAAACAGAATTCCGAAGAATTCTGTTTCTTTTTCTGAAGAAACGTATGAATTACAATTTCCAAAACTAGCTTCAGTCCAAATAGAAGAGGAAGAATTACAAGCTGATCATGCAGAGCTTCGCGCCCAGCAAGAATCATTACATATGGAAATGAATCAGTTAAGACAAGGGCAGCAAATGCTAGAACGAGAGCGTCAGCAGCTAGTACAAGATAAAGAACAATTTCAAATGCATATTCATGAACAAATGGAACAGATGGAAGCAGCACGTATGCAGTTTCAAAAAGAACAGCAAGAAACAGCATACGAATGGACAGAGTTATTGTGGGATCAATCTTTTCATCTAGCAGAAAAAATCGTAAACCAAGCGGTAGATTCACGATTACTTGATGTGTTACCAATTTTAACTGGCATCGTTCAAACGTTGCCTACTTCATTTGAAAAATTAATAATAACAGTACATCCAGAAACGTTTGAACGTATTCAAGAAGAGAAGGAAAATACGAAAGAGTATTGGTTACTACAATTAGTAGAATGGAAATATGATTTCTCCCTGCAGTTCGGTGAATTTGTTTTGGAGGAAGAGAAAGAGTTTTTTGAATTTAAATTTGCACCTATATTTGCGAAACTTCGTCAGAAATGGGAAGAAGAGAAGTTGTTTGAGGAGCAAAATGTATGAACAACAAGCTCATAAATGAACAGTATAAGTGGAATACGTTTATCGAAACACCGTTTTATACGAAAATTGGTAAAGTTCATAGTGTACAAGAACAGTTTTTCGTAGCGAAAGGACCGAAAGCAAAAATTGGAGATGTTTGTTTCGTTGGAGAACATAATGTTTTATGTGAAGTAATTGCGATTGAAAAAGAGAATAATATGTTACTGCCATTTGGACAGACAGAAAAAGTATGTTATGGGGATTCAGTTACATTAATTGCAGAAGATGTTGTTGTACCTCGTGGTGATCATTTACTTGGAAAGGTGTTAAGTGCGAATGGTGAAGTGTTAAATGAGAATGCTGAAAACATTCCACTACAGAAAATAAAATTAGATGCCCCTCCTATTCATGCATTTGAGCGTGAAGAGATTACTGATGTATTTGAAACGGGAATAAAATCAATTGATTCTATGTTAACAATTGGTATCGGTCAAAAGATTGGTATTTTCGCTGGATCAGGTGTTGGTAAATCTACTTTACTTGGAATGATTGCAAAAAACGCAAAAGCGGATATTAACGTTATTAGTTTAGTAGGAGAACGTGGCCGAGAAGTAAAAGACTTTATTCGAAAAGAATTAGGCGAGGAAGGAATGAGGAAAAGCGTTGTTGTTGTGGCGACGTCAGATGAAAGCCACCTTATGCAACTTCGCGCGGCAAAGCTTGCAACATCTATTGCTGAATACTTCCGTGATCAAGGTAACAACGTACTACTCATGATGGATTCTGTCACTCGTTTTGCTGATGCGCGCAGAAGTGTTGATATTGCAGTGAAAGAGTTACCGATTGGTGGTAAAACACTGTTAATGGAAAGTTATATGAAGAAGTTGTTAGAGCGATCTGGTAAAACACAAAAAGGATCTATAACAGGTATTTATACCGTACTCGTTGATGGAGACGATTTAAACGGTCCTGTACCAGATTTAGCACGTGGTATTTTAGATGGACATATTGTATTAAAGCGTGAGCTTGCTACGCTTAGTCATTACCCTGCTATTTCAGTGTTAGATTCAGTAAGTAGGATTATGGAAGAAATTGTGTCGTCTAACCATTGGCAACTTGCAAATGAAATGAGAAAAATCTTATCTATTTATAAAGAAAATGAATTGTACTTTAAATTAGGGACGATTCAAGAAAATGAAGAAAATGCTTATATTTTTGAATGTAAAAATAAAGTAGAAGATATAAATACGTTTTTAAAGCAAGGTCGATCGGATAGTTTCCAATTTGATGATATCGTTCAAGCGATACACCATATAGTATAAGGCCTCGTACGCGGAGGCCTTATTTTTTTGTTTTTTAATATTTCACAGATTTTTTTAGAAAAAAACTATATAATAGAAAAAGAGAGCGTTATAATAGGAAGGGGCTATGAAAACAGGTGGATAAACAGCAGTACGACACGATAAAATTGCAGATTAATCAAGAAAAAGAACATATTTTAAAAGAAGTGTACGAATTAACAGCTGAAAAAAGAAAAATAGAACAAAAAAAAGAATATGATTTATATGTTGTGAAATCACGTAGCAAAGTCGTACAAACTGGGCAACGTATTATGGCTGGCATGCTTTCTTCACATACGTTTTCACCTGAAAGAATAGAAGAATGGAATCGAAAAATTAAAAAAACAGAAGGTTTTATTCAAAAAAATGAAAGCCTTTTAGAACAAGTAAAAGAAAAAGAACGTGTCATTGATGAAATGTATGAAGAAGATTGTAAGAAGCTTGCGAAAGTAAAAGAAAAGCTGGAAGAAAAAATGCTTCTTGATTTAAAAATGTGTATGAACGGATGAGGTGGATGTAGTGATACAGTTTGTATTACCGGTGCAGCAAAGTTTACCTCCGCAAAAAGAAAAAGGGCTAGAAGTACAATCGAAAAATGAAAATTCTTCATTCGATAATACAATGAGAATTGAAAATAAAAAACAGCCGAAAACGGAGAAACCGAAACGAGAAGAAGCACCAGAAGAAGAGAAGAAAGAATATATTCTCGCAAAAAAAACGGTAACGAAAGAAGAGCCGATTGTAAAGAAAGAAGAAAAGAAAGAGACAGAACAGTTATTGTTAGCTGTATCTGAGCAGATGGTTGCAATTGAGCAATTACGTGTGCAGCCAGAATTGTTATATCAATACATACAAAAAATACAAGAGTTGTATAAAGAATATGGAAATATAAAACTTAACGAATTGCCTGCAGCTGAATTACAACAATTACAAGAGCTCCTTTCAAACATGAATATTAAAAATGCCATATGTTTAGAAGATACAATGCAAATGGCGCTAGACAAGGTGACGATGCCAGAGCAGACGTTGCAAGTATTAAAAGTCGTAGAATCAGAAACTTGTAATATTGCAAAGAAACAAGAGGAGTCTAAGGAAGTAGAACTCCCGAAAGCAGAGAGCGATGATGTGAAGGTAGAGTTACCAAAAGTCGATCAGTTAAATGACTCAAGTTCGGCCGGAGCTGAGTTATTAAATAAAGCAACGGGGACTGATCAAATAGGAAAACAAAATAGTGGAGCTGAGAAGGTTACATTACCTGACTTAGGCAAGAAAATGGAAGCACAAGTAGAAGCACTGCAAAAATTTGTAGTGAAACAAGAACGTGTTTTATTCCAGCTAAATCCAGAAAAACTTGGTACGTTAACTGTGTTTATGAAAAAGCATGGAGATCAAATTGATGTTCACGTAGAAATGGAAAAACACGATGCGAAAAAACGTGTTGAAATCATTTTTGATGAATTGAGGCTAAAGTTAAAAGAAAAAGAAATTAATATTCAAATTAGCTATTCTGATAAAGATGAAAACCGTAAAGAACAGCGAGAACAAGAACAAAGGCAAAAACAGAAATCAGTAAGTACGCAACATGAGAAACAACAATCAAAAGAATTTGCGGGATTATTGGAGGAATAAAGCGTGCCAACAGTTGGGTTAAATACAACGAGTACAAATCATATTCCGTTACAAGCAGGAGCACAAACAAAAAACGCATCTGTTAATGGTGTGCAATCGCCAGTTCAACAAACAAACGGAGTTTCAGCAGGAGAGCAAAAGACTCCTGGGATAATGGGGAAAGATGATTTCCTAAAATTGTTTTTATCGAGTTTCCAACATCAAGATCCATTTAATGCAATGGATATGAATCAAATGATGAACCAGACAGCGCAACTATCGCTTATGGAGCAAGTACAAAATATGACGAAAGCAGTAGATAAACTGCAATCAACGATGTATACGACAGCTCTTGATGGCGGGATGAAATTTTTAGGGAAGTATGTTAGAGGTGTAAACAATAAGGGAGAGCAAGTGACTGGTCAAGTGGAAACAGTTCGACTTGCCGAAAATAACGATGTACAACTTATTGTTGATAATCAAGTTGTCACACTTCGTTTTGTAGAAAGGGTTTCAGATAAACCGATAGCAGAAACAAATCCAGAAGATGAGAAGAAAGATGATATAGAAAAGAATGAAGAGGTTAAGAAAAATTAATAAAAGGAGTGTACATAGATTATGATTAAAGCGTTATATACAAGTATTACAGGGATGAATGCAGCACAAAATGCATTAAGTGTTACTTCAAATAATATTGCAAATGCACAAACAGTTGGATATAAAAAGCAAAAAGCTATTTTTGATGATCTGCTATATAATAATACGGTTGGTTCACGTGGTGACGGTGCTTATGCTGGTACGAATCCAAAGAGTATTGGTAACGGTGTAAAGTTTAGTGGGACATCTACAGATTTTAGTGATGGTTCTATTACTTTAACTAGTGATAAGATGGAGACAGCCATAGAGGGAAACGGTTTATTTTTAGTTGGGGATCGTAATGGTGGAAATGTAGAGTATACGAGAAAGGGGTCTTTTGGTGTATCGAAAGATAACTATGTTACAACTACAGGTGGACAGTATGTGCTAGGTTATGGTGTGAAAACAGGGACACAAGAAATAGATTTTTCTTCACGACCAAGTCCAATTCATATTCCGATGGGATCAGCTGTTGGTGGGATTCAAACAGATAAGGCAACAATAGGTGGAAACCTTCCTAGAAACCAAAATGCATTAGCTCACGAATTCACAGTTTTTGATGAGGAAGGAAACTCGTTAACGTTACGTGTAAATATTAAGCAAAAGACTACAAAAGAGACTGTAGACGGAAAAGAAGTTGAGAAGCCGGTGCCAGGTGAATATACATATACAGTTTCTGTAAGAAATGATTCTAAAAACGAAAAAGAATTTAAGCCTGTTGAAGGCATGACGGGCGAAAAAAATCTTAAATTTGATACATTAGGAAATTTAAAGGAGACAGATGAATCTGTACAAAAAGATCCTGTAACTGGTGAAATTACTAAAGGTGGAACGGTTAAAATTCCTTTTGGTAAGGGACTGACACTGGATTTAAGTGGTTTAACAAATTATCCGACAGGGAAAACTATTTCTACAACAGAAGTAACGGGGCGTCCAGCTGCAATTGCAAATGACTATTCTATTTCTGACGGTGGTTTTGTTATGATGAGATATTCGGATGGTAGTATGAAGGTTGTAGGACAACTAGCTGTAGCTACATTCCCTAATTCAGGTGGATTAATGAAAACTGGGAATGGAAATTACATTGCCACACCATCAGCGGGTATTCCAGGGGTAGGTGTTGCTGGTGAGAATGGTGCAGGTAATGTACGGGGGTCAGCAAAAGAAAGTTCAAACGTAGATTTATCTGTAGAATTCGTTGACTTAATGCTGTATCAACGTGGATTCCAGGGAAATGCGAAAGTAATTAAAGTGTCAGATGAAGTATTAAATGAGGTTGTAAACTTAATTCGATAATATAGTATAAAGAAAAATTGTAATGTAGTAGAAAGGGTTTTTTATTCGTATGACAAGACAAGAGCGAATTTTACAATTGCCTTTTTTCGAAAATAAACGTGAACTTGCCGAGCAAGTGTTAAACATGGAACGAGAAGAGCATGCATATTTACCGGATCAATTTGAAATTAAGCAAGTGCCTCCGTATTCATTTGGTGAAAAGGAAGCAATCATTGGTCGTATTCATGAGTTTTATTTCGTAAGTGTTGGTAGTGATGGTGTTTGGAAGTATCAACTGTTTAAAGATGAGATGAAGTGCCGTGAGTTTTTCGTTATGTTGCCGGATATTACGGATCAGCAGCTTGCTTTTTGGTTCAATAACATTGAGCTGTTGAAAGGGGCGTAAAAGCTTTCTTTTTAGGTTTTGAGAGAGGGCGCGATGAGTAGTAGCGGTCAGTGCCTATGTGTGGTTCGTGCATTGTGAGACCAGAGATATGGAGTGGTACTAGGTTAGCTTAAGATGTGTGAAACGATAGTTTAGATGAATAACGATTGTAGTTGTGTTCATTTAAAGTTTTGAGAGAGGGCCTAGCGATGAGTAGTAGCGGTTAGTGCTTATGAGTGGCTCGCATGTTGTAAGACCAGAGATATGGAGAGGTTCTAAGGTAGTTGAAGAGGCGAGGAGCCATGAATAAGATTGATAGGTTCTAGGTTAGTTGAGGAGGCCGAAAGTCAATTGTGGTGGCGCCTCTTCTCTTTTTGAAGATAGGGTCTATAAGTAGTGATTTGAAATAGAGTTAGATTAATTTAAGATAGTTGTGCTATATTGTACAATTAGACTAAGTTTATATAAAAGGAGAGGTGAGGAGGATGGCGCAGAATAAGTATCGCGTTACATTCATTTCGCCAAGTGAGGTTGAGCAACGTACTGTAATGGCGGCGAGTAGTTTACCTAATTTAATACGTCAAGTAGAGAGTATTATTGCAGATCCGAACGGTTATTTTGTAAATGATAAAAAAAATAATTGCTATTTTAAAGTTATTAAAGAAAATGTTACGTATATTCAATATGAGTTACTATTTTCTGATAAGGAAATTCACATTGAAAAATTAAAGCATATGGCGCCTAGTGTACTGAAGAAATTATTTGAGAAAATAAATGATCCTGAACTATACGCTCTTTCGCTTATCGATGTTGATATAGCGACGAAAGAATATGTGCTAGGAGAAATGGGTCCAGAGCTAAGAATGAGAGTGGAAACAGAGCTTTCAAAAAAATGGGAAGCGATGCCGACAGAAATTGTAGGAGCACAAGAAGTGTTACTAGAGGCACTTGCTTCGTTTATACAAGATTAAGTTTTACCGGTAGTATTTCTACTTTAAAACTGTGAGGATCAGTCAACTATCTATATTTTTCATATAGGTAGTTGACTTTTGGGTTTTAATAAAGCTTAATAATTAAATATACGGAATTAATGGAAGGGGAGCGACACCTTTATGTCACAAGCACAAAGTATTTTATTAGAAAGCGGAACAAACGAATTAGAAATCGTAACGTACACTGTTGGTGAAAATTTATTTAGTATCAATGTAATGAAAGTGCGTGAAATTATTAATCCATTCCCTGTTACAACTGTGCCAGAAGCTCATCATGCAGTTGAAGGTGTTGTTCAAGTACGTGGTGAAATTTTACCTGTTATTAACTTAGCAACCGCTCTTAATTTAAGATCGACAAAGCCACTTGATCAAACGAAATTTATTATTTCAGAATTAAACCAAATGAAGGTTATTTTCCGTGTTGATGAAGTACATCGTATTCAACGTATTTCGTGGGAACAAATTGATGAACCAGCTTCATTATCTATGGGACTAGAAGAAACGACATCTGGTATTGTAAAACTAGATGGGAAAATCATTTTACTATTAGATTATGAAAAAATTGTATGTGAAATTAGCGGTACTGGTTATGATAATAAATCACTTGCAGGATTAGAGCAAAAAACAGATCGAGCTGAAAAGGTGATTTATATTGCGGAAGATTCAGCGATGCTTCGCCAAATATTAGAAGAAACATTATCATCAGCTGGATATACGAAAATGAACTTCTTCAGTAATGGTGCTGAAGCATTAGCTCAAATTGAAAAATTAGCAAAAGAGCAAGGTGAAAGAATGTTTGAACATATTCATCTGCTTATTACAGATATTGAAATGCCAAAAATGGATGGACACCATTTAACGAAAGTAATTAAAGATAGTGAAGTAATGAAGCAATTACCAGTTATTATTTTCTCTTCATTAATTACGAATGAGTTGTTCCATAAAGGTGAGGCAGTTGGAGCGAATGCTCAAGTGAGTAAGCCTGATATTCAAGAGTTAATCGGGCTAGTTGATAAGTTAGTGTTGTAAAGAAGTTTTGAAAAGCTCTTTTTTAGTTGGGAGAGAGGCTCCAGCCAAGAGAGGAAGCGGTTAGTACTTAAAAGTGCCCTGTACGTAGTAAGAACAGAGATATGAAGTGGGTTTTAGGTAAGTTAAAGAAGAGGGAGGCCGAGTTGTTGATGAACAGGCTTACATTCTTTTCTTATTAGCTAAAATTGAGGAACTAGCCATTGTAGTAGTACTGGTTAGTTCCTTTTTAGTATCCCATGTTCTATAAAGGCAGAAAAATTGAACGTTTCTAATGTAGTCGCGGCTGTGTATATTCATAGTTTCTTTCGTCTTTTTAGTTGTTTTTATATTTGGAAATATAGATAGGTTTAATTGTTTTTCTCATCTTTACTACTTGAAAATATAAGAGATAACGTCACTGGATTGTAGAGTGAGATTTCGTGATAGCGCAAACTTTTTCGGTGAAATTAAATTGGAAATACCATATAATATAATTAAATATATTTCATCGATATAATATTATGTTGTATTGCATTTTTTAATATTTTCTCAAAAAATTTTTCTATTATTTATAGACTTTTCATACCTTTTTGTATGTTAATTATTTGACAGATAATTTTGAAATGTTATAATATGGATATGTGGAAATTTCTATTTTCTTAAAAGACATGGGAGTCCGATGAGAATTGTGAAAGGATGAGGGGAGTGGCACAGATTATGTATCACCACACAGCAATCAATGTATTAAATCTTTTACAAAACATGTCAAATAATAAAACGAACGATAGGAAATTAGACGCGGAATTCAAAAAAATAGAGAAACAATTCCGAATAAGGTATGAAGAGCTAATTGACTTATATAATAGAATGGTATTATTTCAAATAGATATAGAAAAAAATGGCGGTATGCGAGTATATGAAAAATCAACGATTACATGGTTGAAGTCTGAACTAGAACTACTGTATGAAGTATATCAATTTTGCCAACGTCACGGTTTAAACATCGCAAATATTTCAAAATATGTTAGTAAAAATGAATTGAATCTTTTTCCGAAAACGGAAAGCCAATTACAAAATACGTATTATAAATTAAAAAAGCAAGAGATGCCGTTTGAAAATATTGAAAAACAAAAACCGGGGCGAAAACGAAAATATATATCTGTAAAAGATACGATTGCTGAGACGAAACAAGAAAGCAAACGGGAAGTAAAAGAAGATGTTCGAGGTGAAGAGGATGAAAAAAGCCTCGTAACAGTTATATCGGGTATCGTTGACAACTTTGAAACAATTAGTCAATGTAATGAAAAGAAAGAACACGAATTGCATCAGTTCATGGCGGGGATTTATAAGCTTTCTAGCATGGCTGCCGAGCGTTCGAAAGATGAAAAAAACGTACGTGGTCTTGAAGGTGAATTACATTCATTACGAGCTGAAAATGAAAGATTAAAACGAGAGAAGGAAGAACTCGTTCATGATATTAAAGAGATGACGCATCATTTAATTCATTTTATTACGAGCTCTGATATCGATCAAATTCGTACATTGCCTTACTTCGTAAAAGAATGCAAACAAGATCTACATAAGCTAGGGTTATATAACGCTCAAGACGGAAAAATGAAAATTATGGTTGACCGTAGTGGACAAGTTATGACCGTAACACAATAAAAAAATTGGGTACAAAATAAAAGGGAGATACATAGTGTATATGTATTTCCCTTTTATTTTGTATGGAATTGTTTCGGACAGAGGAAAAGTTACAATTAATTTTAGTAAATCAAAAATTTTTACAAAAGGAAGGAGCTAGGTCTTACTTTGTAGTATTGTCATCAGAAAAATACTGGGAATATGCGTATTGTCACTGTGAAAGGACTTAATACATAATGATTTTAAAGATAAACCGACTCTTCCTCAATATTTAACTGATTTAATTGAGGTGAATAAGTTGTATAATCGTACAGTTGTTATTACATTTCATCAACAAACTTTTAATACGGAGAATTGAAGAGTAAAGTAGGATTCCAAAGCATAGCCAAAAAGGTGGCTGTTATAAGTTATTTGCCTACCAAGATAATTAATATTTGTTTAAAATATAAGATTACTATTTTATTATACCGAGTAATTATTCACGTTATATAATAATTACTTACTACATAATTAACATGGTTATCTTACAAAAATGTAAGGTTTTTTTAATTGACACTCGTACATATAAGTAACTATACTGGTTACACGACGTTGGTGAATATATTTAATAGTTTCTATCTATAAGTGTATGTCTCAGGATTCTTTTCGGAATAATAGTTCGATTTGTATTTGATATCTTTAATATAGGGATAACGCGGATTTAATCTATTCTTTATTCTAAGTCGTATTATTTAAAGATTAACTATAAATGATATATTTACCAAGTTGTAATAATTTTTTAGAGGTGTTACATTTTGAAATACAAATTAATTGCTACAGGAATTCTTGCTGGAAGTCTACTATCCTACTCATCTAGTGCATTTGCAAATACTCATAAATTCCAAGATGTTCCTGCATGGGCTGACAAATCCGTTAATTATTTAGTTGATAAAAAAGTATTGAGTGGTTATCCAGATGGAACTTTTGGTTCAAGTGATACATTAGATAGGGCTTCTGCGGCAACAATTATGACAAAGGCCCTTGGTATACATATTGACTTAAATGCAAAACCATCTTTTACAGATTCACAAAACCACTGGGGAACGCCGTATATTGCCGCAGCTGAAAAAGCAGGAATAATTAAAGGTGAAGGAAATGGAATATTTAATCCTTCTGGAAAAGTTACTCGTGCTGCAATGGCAACAATGTTAGTAAATGCATATAAGCTACAAGATAGAACAAATAGTAATGGGCAAAGTAAATTTGATGATTTAAAAGGACATTGGGGTGAAAAATTTGCCAATATTTTAATTGATTTAAAGATTTCTGTTGGTACAGATAACGGTTGGCAACCAAATAAATTCATAACACGTGCAGAAGCCGCACAACTTACTGCCAAAACAGATACCCTTCAATACAGTCCGAAAAACCCTTTAGAAAGTAAAACAATCATTATTGATCCTGGACATGGTGGTGCAGATCCCGGAAAGTCCACAAAAGGATTGCCTGAAAGTAAAATCGTATTAGACACTTCCTTACGCCTACAACAATTGCTCGAAAAACATACACCATTTACAGTTTTACTAACTCGTGAATCTGATACTAGACCTGGACATGACCAAAAAAGCTCTTTACAGGAACGTGTTAAATTTGCTAAGCAAAATGAGGGGGATATCTTTATAAGCATTCATGCAAATGCTTTTAATGGTAATGCAAAAGGGACAGAAACATACTACTATAAATCTTCTGAATCCGAAAAAACAAATCCTCATGTGGAAGAAAGTCGTGTGTTAGCGGAAAAAATTCAAACACGTTTAGTAGAGGCTCTTCAAACACGTGATAGAGGCGTTAAACATGGAGATCTTCATGTTATAAGAGAAAACGACATGCCAGCTGTGTTAACGGAACTGGCTTTTATAGATAATGGTATCGATTACAGTAAACTATCTACGGCAAACGGCAGACAGATTGCAGCAGAAGCCATTTATGAAGGGGTTTTAGATTATTATGAATGGAAAGGAAATAATGTATCTGAATATAGATTGTAATAGGTAAAAGAAAGTTTAGTAATTCTAGGAATATGAAATTTATAAATTGCTAAAGTATAGTTTTGTTATTTGTAATGTGTTTTAGTTTTATAGTGTATACTGGTGCCGACTTATTAAGGATTATAAATAAGTCGGTGTTTTAATTAGCATCCTTAATAAATACTATAGAAAGTTATGAATAAAAAACGATAAATAGTTACTATTAGAAATTTTGTAGGCACTTTCATGTCTAAATAATTTAGGGTTTTTTTCTTTGTTTAACATCACAAAAAATAGATAGAGGCATACACCTACATTCATTATTTTTACGTGAAATTTTAATTTGAAAATAGTTAAGCTATATGATTCAGATGGGCAGTATCTAATTAGTTCAAAGAAAACATTCGTTAAACTAATTAGCTATTAAATCAACTTGTTGCATAAATAGTTCGTATAACAATAATTGATATTGTTAAGGACATAGCTGCAGATATTTGTTGTAATTCCTGTTATGGAATTTTTAAATATCTGCAGATGTAATATAAGGGTGCTTTATTTTGAAAGAAATCTTTTGAAATGGTCATAATATGAATAATAATTAGATACAAATTTTAAAAAATGATGAAAGACTTAAGAAGGTGAATATATTGCTTAAACATTCACATTGGCAATTTATCTTATTAACAATAGCCCTAATATTCTATATAAGCTTTTGCTATATATTTTTATTTGTTTTTCCGAATCAATATTTCGTATCAGATTTTAATATCCGACTATCATCCTTAGTTGTTGAAACTACTGTATTTATCTCATTACTGTATTCTATATTATCCGGAAAAATTAAGTTAGGAGTATTCTGGGTTTGCATTACTATTGCAATAGGGTGTTTCTTGATAGGGAATTTTATATCCGCTTTTCAAGTACTTAATGTAGAATTGCCGATACAAAATTTTAATATCTCTGATGTGTTTTTGTTGTTTTTCTTATTCTTCTTTCTCTTTGCATTCTTTTATAAAATCATTATGGAATGTAACAAGTGGGAAAAGGCGTATTTACTTTGTGATTTATGTATTGTTGTTACTGCTATTTTTACATTAGAGTGGTACCTATTTAATAAACCTTCTGCAAATATCTTATTCTTATCAATTGGAGATGTTTTTCTTTCATTTATTTTTCCGATTATAGATTTATTGCTTCTTTTACTAGGAATTAGCCTGATCTTTCGACCAGCTATTTTTAATGCGAAAAGTAAATTATTTATTTTTATTCTCGTATTAACTGGATTGGCTATTACGGACTACTTGTATTTTTACTTACAAGATGATTTGTCAGATCGTTCACTTATATTATTAAGGTGTTTGTATAGAGTTTTCCTATTATTAATTGCTATTGCTGCTGCTATACCGAAGAATGCATCTTCTAGAAGGAATTATTTCATTATCGATCCCACATTTGGGAAGAAACTTCTTGTTATATTTCCTTATCTTGCAGTTGCGGTATTAATTGGCTTTACTTTAAAAGAGCAAACTTCCTCGGCTACACTTATTACTGGGAATTGTATTGCATTTGTATTTGTGCTGATTCGTCATACAATCGTACGAATGCAAAACAGAGATTTAACCGAGATGTTAAAAGTGTTTAATAATCAATTAGAACAAAAAGTATCTCAAAGAACAGAAGATTTAATAAACAAATCCAATGACTTGGTCAAAAATCAAGAGAGATTTAAGTCATTATATGAGTATCATCCAGATCCTATATTAACGATTGATTCAAATGGTACTGTGTTAAATATAAACCAGGCTGGAAGTATGTTATTAGGAAAAAACAGTAATGAATTAATAGGTAAAGAGTGCTTCTCAATTTTTTTAGATGAAGATAGATCTGAATTGGAAGCGGCTCTACAGGAAGGGAAACGATGCAGTTCGGCTTCGTTACAATTACGTGTGAAAAATAATAATGAGAAGGACATTCATTTTTGGTACGTCACCATTGTTCCTATTATGATAGAAGGGCAAACTTTTGGGAGTTATGTAATGGTAAAAGACATTACGAGAATGAAGCAACAACAAGATGAGATAAACTATCTAGCATTCCATGATACAGTGACGGGGATTGGAAATCGAATATTCTTCCAACAAGAATTAGAAAAATCCATTGGGCGTGCACAAAAAACGCAGGATGAATTTGGACTCTTGTATATAGATTTAAATCGTTTTAAGACTATTAATGATACACTGGGACATTCAATTGGTGACAGTGTTTTAAAAGAAGTTGCTAAACGTTTTAGGACATGTCTGTTACCGGCTATTCCTCTAGCGAGAATAGGGGGAGATGAGTTTGCAATCATAGTCCATAACCATACAGAGCAACAGCTATTGGATTTGTGTGAAACTCTATTTCGTATAACTGAAGAAGCATTTGTAGTAAATCAGCATAGCTTTTACTTATCTCTTAGTATAGGAATAGCAGTGTATCCGTTTGGAGGAATAAATACTACTACACTTTTACAACATGCTGATATTGCTATGTATAGTGCAAAGGAAAAAGGTAATAATGCTGTTTGCATGTATGACGAGACATTATCAAAAAAAATAACAAGACGATTACAATTAGAACAGGATTTACCTAATGCATTAGAAAATAATGAGTTGTTTCTATTATATCAACCACAAGTTGATAGTAAGGCTGGTATGGTTATTGGTGCAGAGGCTTTAATACGTTGGCAACATCCAGAGCTGGGGCTGATTTCACCCTTTGAGTTTATACCTATCGCGGAAGAAACATCGCAGATTATTTCAATTGGGAAATGGACGTTACAGGAAGCGTGTCGACAACTGAAAGAATGGCATTCTGTGGGCTATTCAAATCTAAAAATGGGGATAAATTTATCAGCTATAGAGTTTGAACAGAAGGACTTTGTTCAAACAATCATATCTACTATAGAAGAAGTAGGGGTACCTGCTAGTTCAATCGATTTAGAATTAACTGAGCGGATAGCAATGGTAGATGAAAAAGAAACGTTAGCGAAGTTAAAAGCATTAAAATCATATGGTGTACATTTATCAATTGATGATTTTGGCACAGGGTATTCTTCATTAGCATATCTCCCTTTGTATCCAATTGATACCTTAAAAATTCCAAGAGAATTTGTTAATAGGATCGGAAATTCTACTGATGGAAATGAAATTATTCATACCATTATTTCACTAGCGCATACTTTAAACATGAAAGTGATCGCAGAAGGGGTAGAAACGAAGGAACAATTAACAGTGTTACAACGTAATGCATGTTATCTAATTCAGGGCTATTACTACAGTAAACCTGTAAGTGAAGATGAATTCATCAAATTTTTAAGCACAATGTAGCGTCACCCTGTCTAAGAAAAATACAATCTAGACTTGTTTTTTGTTGAAATTATAACAAATAGAGGACAGCAAATTAACTGTCAAAATGTTTTAGCATTTAATTTGTCTTAATAGGAAATTCTATTGAGAAAAGACCTTATCTGATTTTAGTTTTAGAAAGGAGAGAAGTGGATGGATTCAATATGGCTAGAGTATGCGTGGGCATTATTAATTTTAATCGGATTAGAAGGTTTGTTATCAGCTGACAATGCCCTTGTACTAGCAGTTATAGCGAAACATTTACCCGAAGAAGAGAAAAAAAGAGCTATAAATTACGGAATCATTATGGCCTTCGTTTTTCGATTTGCAGCCCTATTTGCCATATCATTTATTGCAAATGTTTGGCAAATACAAGCGATAGGAGCAGCCTATCTTCTTTATTTAGGATTGAAGCATGTCATTCAGGCGCAATTCGGAAAAGACAATCAAAATATTCATAAGGACGATGAAAAGGAAGCGGCAGGTAAAAGCTACTGGTTCACAGTAGGAAAGATTGCATTAGCTGACCTTGCTTTCGCAATCGATTCAATATTAGCCGCAGTTGCTCTTGCCCTTGGTCTTCCAGATTCACCGCTAGAAGATTTCGGTGGTATGGATGGAGGCCAGTTCATAGTTGTACTTCTCGGAGGGATTGCCGGGCTTATTTTAATTAAATTTGCGGCAACTTGGTTTGTACAATTACTTGAGAAACGTCCAGCATTGGAAACAACAGCATATGCAATTGTTGCCTGGGTCGGTGTAAAACTCGCTGTAATTACACTTGCCCATGAGGATATTGGTATCTTAGACCATGATTTCCCGCACAGTACAACTTGGACTTTAATCTTCTACGGAGTATTAGTTGCTATTGCACTAATTGGTTGGTTTGCACCGGGAAGTAAGTCATCTCAGAATAATTCTAAAATGTAATACAAAGGTCAGAGCATTATGTGCTTTGTCCTTTGTAATGATATTTATATTGTGTATTTTTTGATTTAACGCTATAATTATAGTGTTAAAGATGGAATCGTGATATGACCTGTTATGAATCTATCATTTTATTTATGAATAAATGGACTGGTATTTTAGCAAGATGTGCTAATAAACTACTCCATCATGATGATAACGTGCCAAAAATGTGGTGCGTATATTTTCGTGGTGGAGTTTTTTTTATTCTCAAAAAGGGGGAGTAACCATGAACGACAGCATGGTTCATATTACAATTGATGACAAAGAATATAGTGCTGAGCCTGGTTCAACGGTACTAGGCATCATTAATGAGAACGGAATTGAACATCCACAAATTTGTTACGTGCCGGAAGTGGATCCGATTCAAACGTGTGATACTTGTATTGTAGAAGTGAATGGAAAGCTTGTGCGATCATGTTCTACAGTAGTGACGGACGGTATGAATATTGAATTATCCTCTATTAGTGCGAAGGCAGCACAACATGAGGCGATGGACCGCTTATTAGAAAATCATTTACTGTACTGTACGGTTTGTGACAACAATAACGGGAATTGTAAATTGCATAATACGGCAGAATTAATGGAAATTGAGCATCAAAAATATCCTTACGAGCCAAAAGTTGATGCAAGCGAAGTTGATATGTCTCATCCATTTTATCGCTATGATCCGAATCAATGTATCGCGTGCGGTCAATGTGTAGAGGTGTGTCAAAACTTACAAGTAAATGAAACGTTATCTATTGATTGGGAGGCAGAGCGTCCTCGTGTTATTTGGGATGAAGGAGTAGATATTAACGATTCTTCATGTGTAAGCTGCGGTCAATGTGTAACGATTTGTCCTTGTAATGCATTAATGGAGAAATCGATGCTTGGTGAAGCTGGATTTATGACTGGGCTGAAGCCGGATATTCTTGAGCCTATGGTCGATCTTATTAAAGAGGTTGAACCTGGATATAGCGGTATTTTCGCCGTGTCAGAAGTAGAAGCTGCAATGCGCGACACTCGTACGAAAAAGACGAAAACAGTATGTACGTTTTGTGGTGTAGGTTGTTCATTTGAAGTGTGGACGAAGGGCCGTGAAATTCTTAAAGTACAACCAACTTCTGAGGCACCTGTTAATGCGATTTCGACTTGTGTAAAAGGAAAATTCGGTTGGGATTTCGTGAATTCTGAAAAACGACTTACGAAACCTTTAATTCGTAAAAATGGAGTATTCGTTGAATCAAGTTGGGAAGAAGCGCTTCATGTAGTAGCGAATAAATTAGGCTCTATTAAAGAAGAGTACGGTAAAGGTTCTATCGGCTTTATTTCTTCTTCTAAAATTACGAATGAAGACAACTATGTTATTCAAAAATTAGCACGACAAGTGTTTGAAACGAACAATATTGATAACTGCTCACGTTATTGTCAATCACCAGCGACGGATGGATTGTTCCGTACAATTGGTATGGGCGGAGATGCAGGGACGATTAAAGATATTGCACAATCAGGCCTTGTTATTATTGTCGGTTGTAATCCGACAGAAGGTCATCCTGTGCTAGCGACTCGTGTGAAACGTGCACATAAACTTCACGGTCAAAAGCTAATTGTTGCAGATCTTCGTAAAACTGAAATGGCAGAGCGTTCAGATATCTTTATTAGTCCAAAGCAAGGGACAGATCAAGTATGGTTAATGGCTGTTACAAAATATATGATCGATCAAGGTTGGCACGATCAGCAGTTCATCGACGAGAATGTAAACTTCTTTGAAGATTTCAAAGATAGTCTTAAAGAATATACGCTTGAATATGCAGAAGAGATTACAGGTATTTCAAAAGAAACTCTCGTTCAAATGGCCGAGATGATTCGTGATGCAAATGGTACGTGTATTCTTTGGGGTATGGGTGTAACGCAAAATACGGGTGGCTCAGATACTTCCGCTGCGATTTCAAACTTACTTCTTGCAACAGGAAATTATCGCCGTCCAGGTGCTGGTGCATATCCACTTCGAGGTCATAATAACGTACAAGGTGCTTGTGATATGGGAACTCTCCCAGGTTGGCTTCCGGGATATCAACACGTTACTGATGATGTAGAACGTGCGAAATTTGAAATAGCTTACGGAGTAAAAATTGATAATAAACCAGGTCTAAATAACATTGAAATGCTTCACGCAATTGATGAAGGGAAAATGAAAGCTATGTATCTTGTTGGAGAGGATATGGCTCTTGTAGACTCTAACGCAAATCACGTACATGAAGTGTTATCAAGTCTTGAATTCTTTGTCGTTCAAGATGTGTTCCTTTCTAAAACAGCTCAATACGCTGATGTCGTATTACCAGCAGCACCATCTCTTGAAAAAGAAGGTACGTTTACAAATACAGAACGTCGTGTACAAAGGTTATATCAAGTACTGCCGGCGCTAGAAGATGCGAAACCGGACTGGTGGATTGTGCAGGAAATTGCGAATAAGTTAGGTGCGAACTGGAACTACAGTCATCCAAGTGAAATCTTTGCTGAAATGGCAAGTTTATCACCTTTATTCGCACACGCAAACTATGAAGTGCTTGAAGGATGGAACAGTTTCCACTGGGGAAGTTTTGATGGAACGAATACGCCGCTTCTATTTAAAGATGGATTTAATTTCCCGGACAAAAAAGCTCGTTTTGCGATAGCTGATTGGGTACGTCCTGCTGAATTTCCAGCAGAATACGATCTTCACATTAATAACGGTCGTATGCTTGAACATTTCCATGAAGGGAACATGACAAATAAATCAACTGGTATTCAATCGAAAGTACCAGGTGTTTTCGTTGAAGTTTCTCCAGAGTTAGCAAGGGAACGTGGAGTGAAAACTGGTTCGTTAGTACGCCTTGTTTCTCCATTCGGAGCACTTAAATTACGTGCGCTTGTAACAGATCGTGTAAAAGCGAATGAGCTGTATTTACCGATGAACTCGACTGATAATGAAACGGCGATTAATTTCTTAACTGGTCCGGCAGTCGATCAACGTACGAATACACCTGCGTATAAACAAACGAAAGTACGTATGGAAGTGTTACAAGTAGAAGGAGAGAATCCGATGCCAAAAACGAACCCGCGTAATAAAAAGCGTCACCCTCAAAACGGCATTGAGGTAAATCGCAAGTGGGCTCGTCCAGGATATGTACACTTAACGGATAACTAGGGAGGAAAAAAGAATATGGCAGCACCTATTCAAGCGATCCAGAAGCAGGAGCTAACGGAGGAAGAACGAAAACAACAAAAACTCGAAGATTTAAAAGAACTTCTAGCTAATAATGAAGAAGCTTTAAATCAAATGTTTAATATAGTAGGTGAACTGAATGACATTGGGATGCTAGAAGCTGCAAATTCTATGCTGAAAGCGAAAGAACCAATCGCAAAAATTGTTCTAGGTCAAGTCACCCGTGAACCAGTTACAAATTTAATTAATAATATGATGGGCGCTGCAGGAGCTTTAACAGAACTTGATCCGGAACTTACTAAAAAACTTATAGGTAGTGCATTAATAGGTATGGATGAAGGGAATCAGCATCTGCAAAGTAATAAAAAAGTAGGAATATTAGATTTGATGAAAGTACTTAAGGATCCAGATATTAACCGTGCTATCGGATTTGGTCTTCATTTCTTAAAAGGCATGGGTAAAGGGTTAAAAGAAGAATAGATAAGCAACAATAATAGTATTTCATATGTGATTTGTTTACTTGAGATAAAAAGATGATCCATTTCGTCTCATTATTAAATAGTTGGACGAAATGGTCATTTTGATAAAATGGTTATAATGGAATAATATTTGAAAAGTAAGTGTTAATTAGTTGGGGAGGAATGAGAGTATGTCAAAAATGGTACATGAATTTAATGATATGATTCGAAAGCTTCGAAAAGAGTTGTTCGGGAAAGGGCCGGAACGAATTCATACTGTATTTGCTGAAAATATGGCTATAGCTACACTTTATGGGAATTTGACACCTACAGAGAAATTCATTTCGGGAACGATGGATGGAGCGGAAATGGTTCATATGGCTCGAACGAAAATGATTCAAGAAGTTTATGCTGCCAATTCTCGTGAACATTTAGAAGAACTCGTTGGGGCGAAATTAGTTCATCTGTTTTCTGATATGAAAGTGGATGAAGATATTGCAGTTTCGGTGTTTGTCTTTGATAAAAATATAACGTGAGAGAAGGATACTCATCGTGAAATCGATTCAGGTGGAACGGGAAATCTTCAAATATGAGCAAGGGGAATTTAAACATATAGAGGACAGCATTGTAACAGAGTTTCCTGTTACGGTTAAAATTAACGGCCAGGAATTTGTTACAATGGTTAGTACTCCAGAGTATATTGAAGATATGGTAATCGGCTTTTTAGCCTCTGAAGGCATTATCCGAAAGTATGAAGATATTGATGAAATATGGGTGCAAGAAAAAGAAGGCTATGTCCATGTAAAAACGACGAAAATCAATCCTTATTATCGTGACATGCAAAATAAACGTTATATTACTTCGTGCTGTGGAATGAGTAGGCAAGGGTTTGTTTTCGCAAACGATGCGCTGACTGCGAAAAAAATGAATGATATTCGCGTAAAAATCTCTGCCGAGGATTGTTTTCGGTTAATGAATGATATGCAGCAATCTGCGTCGACGTTTCAACATACAGGCGGCGTTCATAATGCAGCTTTATGTGATGTGAATGGAATTATTTTAAGCCGGATGGATATAGGAAGACATAACGCTTTAGATAAAATTTACGGCTATTGTTTAAAAAATAACATTTCGATTGGTGATAAAATTATTGTTTTTAGCGGACGTATCTCTTCTGAAATTCTATTGAAAGTTGCGAAAATTGGCTGTGAAGTAATATTGTCAAAATCAGCTCCAACTGAGTTAGCATTAGAGCTAGCGGAGCAGTTAGGGATTACTACAATAGGCTTCATTCGTAATAAATCTTTAAATGTATATACGCATCCAGAGCGGATTGTAAATATAAATAAGTAGAAACGAGGCAATAAATATGAAATCTGTTACATTAGACAAATTGGATCGTCCTTTAAAGGACTTGCGTATTTCTGTTACTGATCGTTGTAATTTTCGCTGTCGATATTGTATGCCGGAGGAAATATTTGGTCGTGATTATTCTTTTTTGTCTAATGATAAAATTTTATCTTTTGATGAAATTGAAAGGATTACACGTATTTTCGTTTCTTTAGGTGTAAGAAAGTTACGCATTACTGGGGGAGAGCCTTTACTTCGAAAAGGCCTACCTGAACTCATACAACGGTTAAACGAAATTGAAGGAGTAGAGGATATCGGTTTAACGACAAATGGATCATTACTTAAAAAATTTGCTCCGGATTTATATAAGGCGGGTTTATCTCGTGTGACAGTTAGTTTAGACTCGTTAAATGAAGAGCGATTCTCTTATTTAAATGGGAATAGAAGTAAAGTGAAAACGGTTCTTGCAGGAATACAGGCTGCAGCGGAAGCCGGAATGAAAATTAAAATGAACATGGTTGTTCAAAAAGGGAAAAATGAACAAGACATCGTTCAGATGGCAGAGTACTTTAAAGAGAATAAGCATATCCTTCGGTTCATTGAATATATGGATGTCGGAAATTTTAACGGCTGGGAATTAGGCGAAGTAGTTTCTAAGCAAGAAATAGTAGAGATGATTCATAAAGTTATGCCGCTTGAACGTATTGAAGCGAACTATCCTGGTGAAGTTGCGACACGTTATCGCTATATCGGTAGTGATGAAGAAATAGGAATTATTTCATCTGTAACAGATTCGTTCTGTTCATCATGTACAAGAGCACGTATTTCCGCAGAAGGAAAATTGTATACATGTTTGTTTGCTTCTAAAGGAAACGATCTTAAAGAATTACTTCGCTCTGGATATACGGATGAGGAAATTACCGATATTATTCGTGACATTTGGAATAATCGTTCCGATCGCTATTCAGAAGAACGGTTAACGAATACAAGTAACAAAACAATGCCGAAAATTGAAATGTCGCATATCGGTGGCTGAGAAACTACTATGAATATGGATTCTCTTTGTTAACGTAAATAGTGGGAAATGTGCAAGTTTTGCACACTTTCTATAAGTATAGTAAAAATGATGATTGATATTTCTGTAAGAGATATGCAGAGAGATTAAGCAGCATTCAA
This sequence comes from Bacillus sp. NP247, assembly GCF_018966865.1. NCBI lineage: Bacteria > Bacillati > Bacillota > Bacilli > Caryophanales > Bacillaceae > Bacillus > Bacillus sp. NP247. The sequence goes on from NZ_CP076653.1 coordinate 4,308,953, forward strand.
AAATCCTTACGATGTTAAGGTTTTTTGGTGCTGCTTTTTTTGATTAGAAAAATGGAGGAATTGGTTATGGCATTTCATAAACCGGAACAAATCGCGGCACTTGTGATTGAATCCGGTGTTCAAAAGGTAAGGCAACCGCTATCCGCGATGCTTATTCTTGGCTTTTTAGGAGGAGCATTCATTTCGTTAGGATTTTTACTTAATATTCGTGTTCTAGGTAATGTACCGGAGCAATGGGGAAGCTTAGTCAATTTTATAGGAGGAGCGGTTTTTCCAATCGGACTTATGCTCGTTGTTTTGGCGGGAGGAGAATTAATTACAGGAAATATGATGTCAATGGCCATGGCACTGTATGCGCGGAAAATTTCATTGAAACATGTGTTACACAATTGGACCTGGATTACTTTAACTAATTTCGTCGGTGCGCTTTTCGTAGCGTATTGTTTCGGTCATCTTGGCGGGCTTACAGAGGGGGCGTATTTAAATAAAACGATAGCGATAGCTCAAGATAAGTTACATGAATCTTTCGGGAGAACGTTAATTTTAGCAATTGGTTGTAACTGGCTCGTTTGCCTAGCAATTTGGTTAGCATATGGAACGAATGATTTAATTGGGAAGATTGTTGGAATATGGATTCCGATTATGGCATTTGTCGTCATTGGATTTCAGCAAGTAGTAGCAAATATGTTTGTCATTTCAGCAGTTATTTTTGCGGGGCACCTTACGTGGATGGATCTTGCGAAAAACTTTGTGCCAGTCTTTATCGGAAATGTAATTGGCGGAGCGGGATTTGTTGGATTCGCTTATTTTTCTTGTTATCAGAAACAAAGTGCTACCGAAGAAGATGTATTGAAAAAATAACAGTATATGAAAGGAAGGCACCTCATGATAGAGCGGTATTCACGACAACAGTTGTTCACTCCTATTGGAAAAGAAGGGCAAGAGAAGATTAGAAATAAGCATGTATTAATAGTAGGGGCAGGTGCATTAGGAAGTGCAAGTGCGGAGGCGTTTGTACGTGCAGGTATCGGGAAATTAACGATTATTGATCGCGATTACGTAGAATGGAGCAATTTACAGCGGCAACAACTTTACGCTGAACAAGATGCGATAGAAAAGTTGCCAAAAGCAATCGCAGCGCAGAATCGTCTCAAACAAATTAATTCAGACGTGCAAATTCAGGCGCTAGTAATGGATGCAAGAGTAGATAATATGGAGGCTTTATTAGATGGTGTCGATGTCATCATTGATGCAACAGATAATTTTGATATTCGATTCGTGATGAATGATTTATCACAAAAATATAATATCCCTTGGATTTACGGTTCTTGTGTCGGATCGTACGGTATGAGCTATACAATTATTCCGAAGAAAACACCGTGCTTACATTGCGTGTTGAAAAGTGTTCCTGTTACAGGAGCGACGTGTGACACAGTTGGAATTATTAGTCCAGCTGTTCAAATTGTCGCTGCCTATCAAGTGGCAGAAGCATTCAAAATTTTAGTAGAAGATTACGCAGCAATTAGAAAAACGTTTTTAATGTTTGATATATGGAGTAATCAATATCATTCTATTAAACTAGAAAAAATCAAAACGGAAGGCTGTCCTTCGTGCGGAACAAATAGAACTTATCCTTATTTATCATACGAAAATCAAACGAAGACAGCTGTTTTATGCGGAAGAAACACAGTTCAAATTAGACCGGCGCATAATAATCATTACAATTTTGACGATTTAGAAAAAGTATTAAAAAAACACGGAAAAGTTGATCGGAATCCGTATTTGCTCTCTTGCCAATTCGAAGAGTATCGCATCGTCATTTTTCAAGATGGGCGCGTGTTTATTCACGGAACGAATGAAATTCAAAAAGCAAAACAACTTTACTATCGGTTATTAGGATAATAGAAAGGGATTGGTAATGATGGAAAGAAGAGTGCCAATTACAGTTGAAGAGGCTGTTCGTAAAGTGATGGAATTTGCTAATTATGGTGTAAAAGAACTAGTACCACTGGAATTAGCATACGGACGTACATTAGCAGACGATATAGTAGCGGATCACGATGTTCCTTCCTTCAATCGCTCGCCATATGATGGATTTGCTATTAGGGCAGAAGATACTTTACGAGCAAGTCGTGAGAATCCGATCGTATTTGAAGTCATCGGTGAAATTGGAGCAGGTTCCGTATTTCCTAAAGAAGTAGGAGCGTTTCAAGCAGTTCGAATTATGACAGGGGCACAAATTCCGAAAGGATGTAACGCGGTCGTCATGCTAGAACTCACTCGTCATCGTCAATATGAGAATATCGGAAAAAGCTATATGGAAGTGAGACGCTTATTTAAAGAAGGGGACAATATATCCTTTCAAGGTGAAGATGTTCAGAAAGGAACCGTTCTCGCAAAAAGAGGTGGTTACATTAATCCAGGTATTTCAGCTCTTCTTGCTACATTCGGTTATAGCGAAGTGCCAGTAGCGAAAAAGCCCATAATTGGACTATTAGCGACTGGGAGTGAACTTCTCGATGTAAATGAAGAACTACAGCCTGGGAAAATTCGAAATAGTAATACGTATATGATATCGTCTCAAATTCGAAGAGCAGGTGGAAGAGTAAAATACTTCGGGAAGTTTAGTGACGATTCTAATACGTGCTACGAAGCAGTGAAAAAAGCGTTAAGCGAAGTGGATATGTTAATTACAACTGGTGGTGTTTCGGTAGGCGACTATGACTATTTGCCAGCTATATACGAAAAATTAGGCGCATCAGTTCTTTTTAATAAAGTAGCCATGCGGCCGGGTAGCGTCACGACTGTAGCGCAATTAAACGGAAAATTATTATTTGGATTATCAGGTAATCCATCTGCTTGCTATGTAGGTTTTGAATTATTCGTAAAACCTAGCATTCGTGCGTATATGTTTAGCGAAAAACCACATGTAAAACGAGAAAAAGCAATGCTCGGAGAAGATTTTCTAAAACCGAATCCATTTACAAGATTTGTACGAGGTAAGCTTCAGTATAACGAAGGACAACTAATCGCTTATCCATCAGGATTTGATAAATCTAGTTCCGTTTCTTCATTAGCAGAATCAAACATTTTTATCGTCCTACAGGGCGGAACGAGAGGATATAAGAAAGGGATGTTTGTAGACATTCTTTTATTAGAAGATAACGAAGGTAGTGAATGGCCTTGGACATTCCGTAAAGTGGGGAGAGGTTTTGATGGGACAAGCACGATTTGAAATTGTAGATACGCCGATTGTAGTGGAAGAAGTAACGGATAAAGTAGCAAGAAGAGAAGCAGGAGCAATTACAACTTTTATTGGAACGGTTAGAGAAGTAACGAAAGGGAAACGAACGTTACACCTTGAGTATGAAGCATATAAACCGATGGCGGTAAAAAAGCTTACTGAAATTGGAGCAGAAATTAAGAAACAGTGGCCGGATACAAAAATAGCAATCACGCACCGAGTAGGACGACTAGAAATAATGGATATTGCCGTTGTTATTGCAGTATCGTCGCCGCATCGTAAAGTAGCTTATGAAGCGAATGAATACGCAATTGAACGTATAAAGAGAATCGTCCCAATTTGGAAAAAAGAATTTTGGGAAGATGGAACGGAGTGGATTGGAGATCAACTTGAAAATACTCCATATCCAGAAGGAAAACCAAAGAAAGAAGAATGAGAGAATGATTACAATTTTACTGTTCGCAAATTTACGAGAAGAAGTTGGCTCAGAGAGATTAGTAATAATAGAAAAAAGAGAGATAAATGTTCAGCAATTGAAAAAATGTCTGGAAGATAATTATCACTTACAATCGCTGGATACAGTTATGGTAGCGATTAACGAAGAATTTGTAACGGATGAAGATATTGTAAAAGCCGGAGATACAGTAGCGTTTATCCCGCCTGTAAGTGGAGGTTAATTCTTTCTATTTGAATATCTTATCTTTCATACGTTAAGGAGGATCATTATGAGTGAGTTTTCGCACTGGAACGAAGAGGGAAGAGCTAAAATGGTTGATATTTCTCAAAAGGATATTTCAACACGTACAGCTGTAGCGCAAAGTACAATTGCTTTATCAAATGAATTATTTGAAGCAATTCAAAGTGGTGGATTGAAAAAAGGAGACCCGCTCCAAGTAGCACAAGTAGCTGGAATAATCGGTGCTAAAAAAACAGCGGATATTATTCCGATGTGTCACCCGATATTAATCCAAGGAACTGATTTTACGTTCCATTATGAAAAGTCAAGTGATGGGTATGAGTTAACGATACGAGCAACCGTAAAATGCAGTGGGAAAACAGGTGTAGAAATGGAAGCATTAACGGCCGTATCAATCGCTGCCCTTACTTTTTACGATATGTGTAAAGCTGTTGATAAAACGATGGTTATGAAAGAAACGTATTTAGTGCAAAAAACGGGTGGGAAAAGCGGAGACTTTTTCCATCAGGTGAAATGAATATAATGGAAGGAATGTGTATGATGATTACTCACGAACAAATTATGAACGCTTTAAGCCATGTAGAAGATCCAGAGTTACACAAAAGTATTGTGGAATTAAACATGGTTAGAAATATAAAAATTGATGGTACAGAAGTTGGGCTAGAAGTAGTTTTAACGATACAAGGTTGTCCGCTAAAAGCAAAAATTCAAAACGATATTGAAGACTCTCTTCGAAATATTGGGGCATCAAAAGTTTCCGTAACATTCGGTTCAATGACACCAGAAGAACGAGCGGCATTAACAGCGTCTTTAAAGAAAGAGGCTAGAACAGAAACAGGTATGCCTAGTATGCTCCGACCTGATTCAGGTGTACGCTTTATTACTATAACGAGCGGAAAAGGTGGAGTCGGAAAATCAACTGTAACGATTAATCTTGCTACTGCGTTAGCTCGTATGGGCAAAAAGGTAGGGATTTTAGATGCAGATATATACGGATTCAGTATCCCGGCAATGATGGAAACGAATGAAAAGCCAACGATGATCGATCAAACCGCACTTCCAGTCGTTAGTCACGGTGTTAAAATTATGTCGCTGGGATTCTTCACAGATGGTAATAAACCAGTAATGTGGCGAGGACCGATGTTAAACAAATGGATTCAAAACTTCCTTGCAAACACGCACTGGGGAGAATTAGACTATCTACTTCTTGATTTACCACCTGGAACAGGAGACGTTGCGATAGATGTCGCTGCCATGATTCCACAAGCGAAGGAAATTATCGTTACAACTCCTCATAACGTAGCTTCATTTGTCGCGTCTAGAGCAGGGGTAATGGCAAAACATACGAAACACGATATTTTAGGTATCGTTGAAAACATGGCATATTACGAAGAACAAGATGGCTCAAGAAACTACCTCTTTGGAAAAGGAGGCGGTGAAATGTTAGCAGAACAACTGCAAACAGAAGTGATAGCACAAATACCGTTTGCGAAGCGTGAAGAGAATAAAGGGTCGTGTGTATATGACGAAGATTCACTCGTTGGGGAAATGTTTACTTCTTTAGCAGAAGATCTTATTTATAACGGATAGGTTGATAGAAAAGTGGGATGCATAGCATGTATGTATCCCACTTTTTATTTTATGTAGAGTTATTTCAATGGTTTTAAAGGTTATATTTAAGATTGTAATAACTTAGAGACCATTTGTGGAATTTGATTAGCCTGCGAAACCATACTAAACGCAACTTCAGTTAACAATTTAAACTTTAAAAAATCGCTCATTTCTTGCGCCATATCCGCATCTTCAATTCGAGAAGCAGCATCTGTTAACGCTGTACTTTGACTATTTAAATTATCCATATTAAATTGCAAACGATTTATCATCGCACCGAGATCAGCACGATGAAGTGATACATTTTGTAAAGCTTCTTCAATTTTACGAATCGCCACTCTTGCTTCTTGTTCTGTTGAAATCTTGATGTCATGTTGTGTAGGGGAAGGGGGAATATGTGTCGTTATATTTACTGTATGACCGATATCATCTAACGTAACAGGACGTCTTTCGCCATCAAATACGGATAAATCATTAAACTCAGTTGTCTCACCAATATAGCCAATTTGTTCTGTTAAAGATTGAAACTCTTTATTCAGCGAATCACGGTTTGTAGTTGAATTTGTACCACTTGCAGATTGAATAGCTAAATCACGCATACGCTGTAAAATATTCGTCACAGTTTGAAGGGCAGCTTCTGCCATGCGAAGCATCGATATCGCATCCTCATTATTACGAATTGCCACACGCATACCGCTTGCTAAATGCTCCATCGCAACATTCATACGTCGTTCATTCTCATATAACGATTGCCTAGCGTTCATACTTAAAACATTCGTGCCAATATGCATAATAGACACTCCTTATAAATTGATATAGTCAGTGTTCTAAAGCTAATAAACGGCTACGAACAGAAAAAGGGACTTATGCTTATTTCCTGTCTGTGTTTTAACATGAGATAGGGTAGAATTAGGCACTGACCGCTTCTACGCATCGCTGATGCTCTCTTACGACTAAAAAAGAAAGGTTTTACAAAAAAATCATTTATATAGAAAAAATGAACCTCTCCGCAAGCAGAGAGGTTCATTCATCAAACTAACTCAAATGGCTTATTGTAATAATTTAGAAACCATTTGAGGAGTTTGGTTAGCTTGAGAAAGCATGCTGATACCAGCTTCGTTCAAGATTTTGAACTTAGTCATTTCAGACATTTCTTTCGCCATGTCAGCGTCTTCGATTTGAGAAGCAGCTGCAGCCATATTAGTAGCTTGGCTCGTTACGTTGTTTAAGTTGTGATCTAAACGGTTTAATTGAGAACCGAAAGTTGCTCGCATGTCAGCAACTGATTGGATAGCTTTATCAATAGCTTTCATTTCAGTTGTTGCAGCAGTTACAGCTGCAGCTGTATCAGCACCTGTTAAAGTTCCAACAGCAGCACCAAGTAGTGTAGCTGCCTTTGCATCAATAGCTTTAATTTCAAGAGTATCACTTGCAGCATCAGAAAGTTGAATTGTAATATCTGTACCCTTCTTAGTAGCATCAGCATCAGCTGAATTTAAAAATGCGTTACCATTAAAGTTAGTTTTTCCAGCAATATGGTCAATTTCCTCTGCTAATTGTTTGTACTCTTTGTTTAGGGAAGCTGAATCTGTTGTGTTATTCGTACCACTAGCAGCTTGCGTAGCAAGATCACGCATACGAAGTAAGATGTTAGAAATTGAGCCTAATGCAGCGTCGCCAGTACGTAAAGCAGACATAGCGTCTTGTGTGTTACGCGCCCCAACGTTTAAGCCGCCTTCTTTCGCACGCATACGAGTAGCGATAGCTAAACCAGCCGCATCGTCAGCAGCACTGTTGATAGATTTACCGCTAGATAAACGATTCATCGCAGTGTTCATTTTGTCTTGATTTTGGCGCATGTACTCTTGTGTACGCATGCTGTTAATGTTTGTATTAATTCTCATAAATAAGAACCCCCATTTTTTATCTTGTTTTTTTAGTTATATATATGATCAAATGGATTATTGTAATAATTTTGAAACCATTTGTGGTGTTTGGTTAGCTTGAGAAAGCATGCTGATGCCGGCTTCGTTTAAGATTTTGAACTTAGTCATTTCAGACATTTCTTTCGCCATGTCAGCGTCTTCGATTTGAGAAGCAGCTGCAGCCATATTAGTAGCTTGGCTTGTTACGTTGTTTAAGTTGTGGTCTAAACGGTTTAATTGAGAACCGAAAGTTGCTCGCATATCAGCAACGTTTTGAATAGCAGTGTCAAGAGCCGCCATTTCAGTTGTTGCAGCAGTTACAGCTGCAGCTGTATCAGCACCTGTTAAAGTTCCAACAGCACCACCACCAAATAATTTAGCTGCTTTTGCATCAATAGCTTCAATTTCAAGAGTATCACTTGCAGCATCAGAAAGTTGAATCGTAATCTTCTTACCGCCACCAGTTGCGTCTAAGAATGAATTGCCGTTAAAGTTAGTTTTTTCAGCAATATGGTCAATTTCATCTGCTAATTGTTTGTACTCTTTGTTTAGGGAAGCTGAATCTGTTGTGTTATTCGTACCACTAGCAGCTTGCGTAGCAAGATCACGCATACGAAGTAAGATGTTAGAAATTGAGCCTAATGCAGCGTCGCCAGTACGTAAAGCAGACATAGCGTCTTGTGTGTTACGCGCCCCAACGTTTAAGCCGCCTTCTTTTGCGCGCATACGAGTAGCGATAGCTAAACCAGCCGCGTCGTCAGCAGCACTATTGATAGATTTACCGCTAGATAAACGGTTCATCGCAGTGTTCATTTTGTCTTGGTTTTGGCGCATGTACTCTTGAGTACGCATGCTGTTAATGTTTGTATTAATTCTCATGTTAAGAACCTCCAGTAGTTTTTAATTATATATAAAATTACTCTATATCATCAAATGACTTATTGTAATAATTTAGATACCATTTGTGGCGTTTGGTTAGCTTGAGAAAGCATGCTAATGCCAGCTTCGTTTAAAATTTTGAACTTAGTCATTTCAGACATTTCTTTCGCCATGTCAGCGTCTTCGATTTGAGAAGCGGCAGAAGCCATGTTAGTAGCTTGGCTAGTTACGTTGTTTAAGTTATGGTCTAAACGGTTTAATTGAGAACCGAAAGTTGCTCGCATGTCAGCAACGTTTTGAATAGCTTTATCAATAGCTTTCATTTCAGTTGTTGCAGCAGCTATAGCAACTGCTGGATCAGCAAGGTCTGTTAAAGTTCCAACAGGAGCTTCAAGTAGTGAAGCTGCCTTGGCATTAATAGCAGTGATATCAAGAGTATCGCTTGCAGCGTCAGAAAGTTGAATCTTAATATCCGTACCGCCATTAGCTTTGTCTAAGAAAGCATTGCCGTTAAAGTTTGTTTTTCCAGCAATATGGTCAATTTCATCTGCTAATTGTTTGTACTCTTTGTTTAGGGAAGCTGAATCTTTAAGGTTATTCGTACCGCTAGCAGCTTGCGTAGCAAGATCACGCATACGAAGTAAGATGTTAGAAATTGAGCCTAATGCAGCATCGCCAGTACGTAAAGCAGACATAGCGTCTTGTGTGTTACGCGCCCCAACGTTTAAGCCGCCTTCTTTTGCACGCATACGAGTAGCGATAGCTAAGCCAGCCGCATCGTCAGCTGCACTGTTGATTGATTTACCGCTAGATAAACGGTTCATCGCAGTGTTCATTTTGTCTTGGTTTTGTCGCATGTACTCTTGCGTACGCATGCTGTTAATGTTTGTATTAATTCTCATGTAAAGAACCTCCATTTTTTTATATTGATTTTTCTGTTAATTGATAAACGTAAATATGCAAAAAAATCAATTTCGAGATTAATTGTAATCCTTGGTATATATCGTGTCAACGAATAATTGTAATTATTGAATATAAAAAAATACAGTTTTTCTATTTGTTCATTTTTTTATTACAATATTATCAAAAGGATTATTGCAAACTTTTAAAAAAAACTCTAATATTAGATTATCTTTGTTTACCGAAAAGGTGATATTATGGTAGTTGGAAATATAGTAAAAGAAGTGCTTGCATATAAGAAAGGACAAATTCAGCAAAAATTAAGTAGTCCGCAGACCTTCGTTAGTAGTCGTTTTCAAGATCAATTGCAGAGTGAACCTGCGAAGGAGACGAAGGTTACTCCGCAAACGGCAAAAGTAGAAGATATGAGTCAGCCGGTACAATCTACGAAAATAGAAACGGTTGTTAATAAACCGGAAGAATCTATTAATACAGTAGAGGAAGCGAATAAGCCGGAGGAAAAAGCTGAAACGAAGCAAGTAGATGAAGTGCAAGTTGCACAAAAAGAGTTTGAGCGACGTTTCTCAGAAACGAAAAATGAGCCTGCTGATACGTGGGAATTAACGAAGAAGTATAATATTCAGAAAATACGTTCTTCAAATGAAGGTAAGTATGAGGATATTATTGATCGCGTAAGTAGTACATATGGAATTCCGAAAACGTTAATTCAAAAAATGATTGAAGTAGAGTCTAATTTTAATCCGAAAACGGTGTCACATGCAGGGGCGATGGGGCTGATGCAGCTTATGCCAGCGAATGTGAAAGAGATGGGTGTAAAAAATCCATTTTCACCAGCTGAAAGTATTGAGGGCGGTGTGAAAGAGTTAAGCGGTTATTTAAAGAAAAATAACGGTGACTTAGTATTGGCGCTTGCTTCTTATAATGCTGGCCCTGGTAATGTGAGAAAGTACGGAGGCGTACCGCCATTTAAAGAAACGCAAGGATATATTAAAAAAATATTAAATATCGACGTTTCAAAATAAGAAATTTCATATATAGAGAGAACATGAAATTTTCGTGAACATGATATGGGAGTTGGCTAGATTTGAAATTACAAGATGATATTCCGTTAACAATTTATTTTGAAATCGGAAATACGAAAAAGAAAATTGAAGATCTGCTTCATATTACGAAAGGTACATTGTATCGTCTTGAAAATTCAACGAAAAATACGGTGCGTCTTATGCTTGAAAATGAAGAGATTGGAACCGGAAAGATTTTGACGAAGAATGGGAAAATGTACGTTGAAATCGTTGAATTGAAAAGGTAGGGAAGGGGATTGTCATGAGTGGCGAAAAATTAAGCCAAGAGCAAATTGATGCCCTGCTGAAGGCGGTAAATGAAGGCGAGGAAATGCCAGCTTTCGCACAAGAAGCAGGGAAGCAAGATAAATTTCAAGAGTATGATTTTAATAGACCAGAGAAGTTTGGTGTTGAACATTTACGTAGTTTGCAGGCGATTGCGTCTACATTTGGAAAGCAGACGTCACAGACGTTGTCAGCTCGTATGCGTATTCCAATTGAACTCGAGCCTTCTACTGTTGAGCAAGTTCCATTTACGAGTGAGTATGTAGAGAAAATGCCGAAAGATTATTATTTATATTGCGTGATAGATCTAGGTTTACCAGAGCTTGGAGAAATTGTTATTGAGATTGATTTAGCGTTCGTCATTTATATTCATGAATGCTGGCTTGGCGGAGATAGTAAGCGTAACTTTACGATGCGTAGACCGCTAACGGCGTTTGAATTTTTAACGCTTGATAATATATTCTTGCTTCTTTGTAAAAATTTAGAGCAATCATTTGAAAGCGTTGTTGCGATTGAACCGAAGTTTGTAACGACGGAGACAGATCCGAATGCGCTGAAGATTACAACGCCAAGCGATATTATTTCATTACTGAATGTAAATATGAAAACAGAGTTTTGGAATACGACAGTTCGTATCGGTATTCCGTTCTTATCTGTTGAAGAAATTATGGATAAGTTAACGTCTGAAAATATTGTCGAACATTCTTCGGATAAGCGTAAAAAGTATACGTCTGAAGTAGAAGTGAAAGTAAATCAAGTGTATAAACCTGTTCACGTTGCAATTGGTGAGCAGAAGATGACAATTGGTGAGATTGAGCAAATTGAAGAAGGCGATATTATTCCGCTTCATACAAAGGTTTCAGATCAACTACGTGGTTATGTAGATGGAAAACATAAATTTAATTGTTTTATCGGGAAAGATGGAACGCGTAAGGCGCTCCTATTTAAAAGTTTTATAGAGTAGGAGGATCCATATGAAGCATGAAGTATCTCCTGTGTCATTAATGGGATTAGAAGAATTTGCAGGGAAGCGAAATGAAGCGGGTAAAGCGCATATTGATACCGTTTCGGATATTTCGATTGAACTTGGTGTAAAGCTTGGGAAGTCATCGATTCAGCTTGGCGATGTGAAACAATTAAAAGTTGGCGATGTTCTTGAAGTAGAGAAAAATTTAGGACATAAAGTAGATGTATATTTAAGTGATATGAAAGTCGGTATTGGTGAGGCAATAGTAATGGACGAGAAGTTTGGCATTATTATTTCTGAAATTGAAGCTGACAAGAAACACGCGGCGCTTATGAAGGCGCAAAATCAAATGCAGGATAAAGAGTAGAGGAGGAGTCATATGTCGTATATGACGACCTTATTTCAAGTCGTTTTACTGTTTGGTGCGCTCGGCTATGGTGCATATTATATGACGAAAAAGACGCGCAAACAGCAGTTTTTTAAGCAAGGTGAAAACGGCCATATTCAAGTGAAAGACGGTGTTTATTTAAATCATCAAACGAGCGCCTTTTTATTTGAAGTGGACGGGAAGCAAGTGTTTACTGTTATTAGTAATAACGGTGTACAATCTGTGCAATTAACAGGAACAGGAAATCAGTTTCAACAAGCGCTAGAAGACGCGGTGAAGAGTGAAACGAAAAAAGTAGAGGATCCATCATGAGAATAAAGAAACAGTTATCGTTATTTGCCGTTATTTTCGTATTTTCTATTGTTTTTTCAATTGTTTTTGTAAATCCAGCGTATGCAGCCTCGAACGGTTTTATTAATTTCGAAAATGGAAAAGAGTTTACGAGTAATTCAAGTGTACAACTATTCGCGCTCGTTACCCTTCTATCATTATCTTCTTCTATCGTTCTTTTATTTACGCATTTTACTTATTTTATGATTGTTCTTGGGATTACTCGTCAAGGGCTTGGGGTTATGAATTTACCACCGAACCAAGTGCTTGTGGGACTCGCATTATTTTTATCGCTGTTTACAATGCAGCCAGTGCTTGGTCAATTAAAGAGTGATGTGTGGGACCCGATGACGAAAGAAAAAATAACAGTAAGTCAAGCTGCGGAGACGACAGCTCCGATTATGAAAGATTATATGTCGAAGCATACGTATAAGCATGATTTGAAAATGATGCTGAAAGTGCGTGGAGAAGAGTTGCCGAAAGATTTAAAGGATCTTTCATTGTTTACGCTTGTGCCATCCTTTACGTTAACGCAAATTCAAAAAGGGTTACTTACAGGGATGTTCATTTATTTAGCGTTTGTCTTTATTGATTTAATTATTAGTACACTTTTAATGTACCTTGGGATGATGATGGTACCGCCGATGATTTTAAGTTTACCATTTAAAATACTCGTTTTCGTATATTTAGGTGGATATACAAAAATCGTCGATATTATGTTTAAGACGGTCGCCTGAAGCGTTTGATGCTATGTGATAGGAGTCATATAAATGAATACGTCACCAATTATAGATATTTTCCAAACCTTTTTTTATAAAGGGGTTATGATTTTAATGCCGATTGCCGTTGTAAGTATGATTGTCGTTATTATTATCGCGGTTATTATGGCGATGATGCAAATTCAAGAGCAAACGCTGACGTTTTTACCGAAAATGGCGAGTATTGTACTCGTTATTATCATTTTAGGTCCGTGGATGTTTCAAGAGTTAACGATGCTTATTTTAGATTTATTTGATAAAATCCCATCGCTATTGCGTTCGTACTAAGATAGGTGAACTGAAATGAATATGGAATTATGGGCGGCGACGTTTTTTGCGTTCTGTCGCATTACTTCATTTTTATATTTTCTACCGTTTTTCTCAGGTCGATCAATTCCGGCGATGGCAAAGGTTACATTTGGACTCGCTCTTTCGATTACAGTGGCAGATCAAGTGGATGTCTCTCACATAAAGACAGTTTGGGATGTAGCAGCTTATGCAGGAACGCAAATTGTAATTGGATTATCACTTTCAAAAATTGTAGAGATGCTGTGGAACATTCCGAAAATGGCAGGGCATATTTTAGACTTTGATATCGGTTTATCACAGGCGAGTTTATTTGATGTAAATGCAGGGTCACAGTCCACTTTGCTATCAACAATTTTTGATATATTTTTTCTTATTATTTTTATTTCACTGGGCGGCATTAACTATTTCGTTGCCACGATTTTAAAGTCGTTTCAATATACAGAGGCGATTTCAAAATTGTTGACGACTAGTTTTTTAGATAGTCTACTCGCAACGTTATTATTTGCAATTACATCAGCGGTTGAAATTGCTTTGCCACTTATGGGCAGTCTATTCATTATTAATTTCGTCCTTATTTTAATCGCAAAAAATGCACCGCAATTAAACGTTTTTATGAATGCGTACGTAATTAAAATAACGTGTGGTATTTTGTTTATTGCGATGAGTGTACCGATGCTCGGTTATGTGTTTAAAAATATGACAGACGTATTACTGGAAGAGTATACGAAACTATTTAACTTTTTCTTAACGAAGTAGGGGGACGCGCATGGCAAAGGATAATAAAACAGAAAAGGCCACCCCGCAGAAGCGTAAAAAATCGCGTGAAGAAGGGAATATCGCCCGGAGTAAAGATTTAAATAATTTATTTTCCATTCTTGTATTAGCAGTTGTCGTTTACTTTTTCGGAGATTGGCTCGGCTATGAGATTGCACATTCCGTAGCGGTACTGTTTGATCAAATTGGAAAAAATACAGATTCGACCGAGTATTTTTATTTAATGGCTATATTACTTCTGAAAGTATCGGCTCCTATATTAATACTTGTATATGCTTTTCATTTGTTCAATTATATGATTCAAGTTGGTTTCTTATTTTCTTCTAAAGTACTTAAGCCGAAAGCATCACGTATTAATCCGAAAAACTATTTTACGAGATTGTTTAGTCGTAAAAGTTTAGTAGATATTTTGAAATCACTATTTTATATGGGATTAATCGGTTACGTTTCGTACGTTCTCTTTAAAAAGAATTTAGAGAAAATCGTTAGTATGATTGGATTTAACTGGACAGCGTCACTTACTGAAATTATTAGCCAAATTAAATTTATCTTTCTAGCCATTTTAATTATTTTAATCGTTCTTTCTATTATTGATTTCATTTATCAAAAATGGGAGTACGAACAAGATATTAAGATGAAAAAAGAAGAAGTGAAAAGGGAGCATAAAGATAATGAAGGGGACCCGCAAGTAAAGGGGAAACGAAAAAACTTTATGCATGCCATCTTGCAAGGGACAATTGCGAAGAAGATGGATGGTGCAACGTTTATTGTGAACAACCCGACGCACATTTCAGTTGTGCTTCGTTACAATAAACAAGTTGATGCAGCGCCTATTGTCGTTGCAAAAGGGGAAGATGAGCTCGCATTATATATACGAACGCTTGCCCGTGAACAAGAAATACCAATGGTAGAGAACCGTCCGCTCGCTCGTTCTTTATATTATCAAGTCGAGGAAGATGAGACGATTCCAGAAGATTTATATGTAGCTGTAATTGAAGTTATGCGCTATTTAATTCAAACGAAAGAACTTGAAGTATAATAGCGCGTTTGGAGGGGATCTCTTTGTTTAAGATGGATTCTGCAAGAACCTATTTTTCTATCTTTTTAGCAGCGTCATTCGTTGTGGCGCTCTTAATTCCACTTCCACCATTTATACTTGATATCGTTATCGTTTTTCTACTAAGTATGTCAGTGCTTATTTATATGCGAGCTACAAGTATTAACGAGTGGGATGAATTAAAGTCATTTCCTACGATGTTGTTATTAATCGGGATTTTCCGCGTATCGATTAACGTTTCGACGACGCGAGCGATTTTAACAGACGGAAATGCGGGTCATGTTATTGAAGAGTTCGGTCAGTTCGTAATTGGCGGGAACTTATTAATTGGTATCGTTATTTTTATAGTATTAATCATATTCCAGTTTATCGTTGCAAACGGTGCGTCTCGTACAGCTGAAGTAGCAGCTCGTTTTACACTTGATTCTTTACCAGGGAAACAAATGTCTATCGATGCTGACTTGAATCAGCGTCTTATTACAGAAAAAGATGCACAGACGAAACGAAAAAAATTAAATATGGAAACAGAGTTTTACGGAGCGATGGATGGTGCCGGAAAGTTCATTAAAGGGGACGTTATTTTCGGGATTGTCATTTTATTCGTAAACATTATTTTCGGTTTAATTGTCGGTATGATGCAGCAAGGAATGAGCTTTGCAGATGCGGCTATTCACTATACACAGTTAACTGTCGGTGACGGAATTGTAAACCAAATCGGTTCGTTAATGCTTGCGATTTCAACAGGTATTATCGTAACGCGTGTATTTGACGGTTCAGCAGATACAGTAACTGAAGGAATCTTTAAAGAGTTATTAGCGCATGAAGTTGTTGTATATGCACTCGGTGGTTTATTTATCGCAATGGGTGTTTTTACACCGTTACCATTTTTACCATTTGCTCTCGTTGGTGGAACAATTATCTTCTTAGGAATTCGCAATAAAAAGCGAATAAAGAAAGAAAAAGAAGACGAGCTTCAAAAAGAATTAGAAATGATTCAAGGCGAGGATGAGCAATTACAGCAAGTGGAAGATTCATTCGGAGTCTTTACAGATAAATATCCAATTATCGTAGAGCTCGGTTTAGATTTAGCGGCACTTGTAAAGCAGAAGATTAACGGGGAAACAGCTCGTGATAAAGTTGTTCTAATGAGGAAGTCGATTATTACCGACCTCGGTATTAACGTTCCTGGAATTAACTTTAAAGATAATACGAGCTTTAGACCACGCGGACGTTACATTATTCGTATTAAAGGTGCGAAGGCGGCTGAAGGCGTTTTAAAATCAGGTTATTTACTAGCACTGAAAACACCGAACGTAATGGCTGATTTAGATGCAGAACCAGCGAAAGATCCAATTTTCGGTGAAGATGGATATTGGATATTGGAGCATATGGTACAAGATGCACAAATGAAGGGCTATCAAGTGTTAGAGCCGCTTAGCATATTAATTACGCATTTAGATGTTGTCGTTAGACGTAACCTTCACGAGTTAATTCAGCGTCAGCATGTGAAAGACTTGATTCACTCGCTTGAAACTGATAATGGCGTTTTATTAGAAGAGATTAAGAAGAAAGAAATTGATTTATCACTCGTTCAAAATGTTATTAAACAACTGCTGAAAGAAGGAATTTCAATCCGTGATTTGCCGACAATTATTGAAGGTATTATTGACGGGAAAGAAATTTATCAAAACCATGTTGATGGTGTCACTGCATTTGTTCGTGAATGTATTTCAAAAGTTATTTGTGAGAGTGCGAAAAATCCTGACGGGAAAATTTATGCAGCGCTTTTCGCTGATTCAATCGAGTTAGATGCGGATGTTGTTAATAATTCATACCAAGGTTATTTATTAAACTGGGATTTAGATTTAGAAACGCGAGTAGTAGAGCAAGTACAGCGCGTTTTCAAGCAAGCGCGTTTAATGGGAAGAGAGCCAGTATTATTAACACGCAGAAAAGATTTCAGATTTGCGATTGTGAGACTTCTTGAACGTTATCAAATAGAAGCTAAAGTATTATGTATTAGTGAACTAGCACCAGAAATTGTTGTAGATCAAATTGCTTATATTGAATAGTAGGGGGTGAAGTAATGGAAAGTACAGAAAAAAAAGAAGCGTTAATGCGAATAAAAGCAGCTTCGAAAAATGAATTGTATCGAAAGTTATTTGACCAATATGGTACAGATTATTACTACGTTGTCGATGAAAGTGTAAAACGAAACATCCCGTTTTTTTGGAAGAAAAATTATGAAATGTTAGTCGCTTTTCCTGAAGATAAACAGGAAGAAAGTAACGAAGGCATAGCTCAGTTTCATGACCAATTAATGGATGTTGTAAATGAACCTTCAGAAGAAATTGTGAAGGAAAATGGAATTCAATCGGTCTTGCACAATTTAGAAAACATAACGACTTCTATGTCGTACGCGGCGATGCAAACAGGGAATAGTGAAGAATGGGCAAGAAAAAAAGAGAAACTATTACAACTGTTTGAAAAGGGTATTGTCGTTGTGAAACATACAGAAGAGACGAAAGTAGCTAAAAAACAGCCTGTTGTGAAACAAGCTATTCCTGTAAAAAAAGAAGAAGTAGTTATAAAAAAAGAAAAACAGGAATCTGTACCGTTTATTATTCAAAAGGTAATTCGGATGTTAGAACAAAACGATGTGGAACAATATTTCATCCATGCATATGCTGAAAAATTAAAAGTGAAGTTTGAGAATGCAACGATGATTACAGAAGAAGAAGTCATTGGATACATATTGGAAGATATGAGATCTCATTTCAATACTGAAAACGTATTTGAAAAAGAGGTACAAACAATTGCATTAATCGGTCCAACTGGCGTTGGAAAAACGACGACACTTGCGAAAATGGCATGGCAGTTTCACGGTAAGAAAAAAACGGTTGGTTTTATTACAACAGATCACTCTCGCATCGGGACGGTACAGCAACTGCAAGATTACGTAAAAACAATTGGAGCAGAAGTTATCGCTGTGCGAGATGAACCCGCAATGGCAAGGGCACTTACTTATTTTAAAGAAGAAGCTCGCGTCGATTATATTTTAATAGATACGGCTGGAAAGAATTATCGTACGTCAGATACGGTTGAAGAAATGATTGAGACGATGGGGCAAGTAGAGCCAGATTATATTTGTTTAACGTTATCTGCTTCTATGAAAAGTAAAGATATGATTGAAATCATTACGAATTTTAAAGATATTCATATTGATGGAATCGTATTTACGAAATTTGATGAAACAGCGAGTAGTGGTGAATTGTTGAAAATTCCAGCAGTTTCATCGGCTCCAATTGTATTAATGACAGACGGACAAGACGTGAAGCAACATATACATATCGCTACAGCTGAACATTTAGCAAAACAAATGTTACAAACATCGTAAGAAAAGAGGTGAAGAATAAGGCGCTTGCCTTATTCAAACAAGTATGAACGGTCTTTATATAGGTTCTATGGGTATGATGAATTACATGCAGCATATTAATGTTCATTCGAATAACGTCGCAAATGCCCAAACCACAGGATTTAAAGCAGAAAATATGACTTCTAAAGTATTTGATGTACAAGACACATATCGCCGCGGTGACGGCGCGATGACAAATATCGGTTCGGTTGATTACGCTGTAGTACCAGCTGCGACGCATGTGAACTTAGTGCAAGGAAATATACAAATGACAAATAGTGCTACAGATTTCTTTTTAGATGACGGTGCGGCCGGAACATCATCATTTTTCGTTACATCTAAAAATGATGAAACATTTTTAACGAGAGACGGTAGTTTTACATTAAATAGTGATCGTTATTTACAAACAGCATCTGGCGCTTTCGTAATGGGTGAGAATAATGAACGTATTCGTATTCCAGAAGGAGCAAAGATAGCTGTACAAGCAGACGGCACTTTATACGACGAAGTAACACAAAATAACATTGCCCGCTTACAAACGAAAACAGTAGACACAGAAACAAACGCTCGCCTCGTGCAACGTGAAAACAAAAGCTTTACACTAGCAGAAGGTAACATTGCTGATTTACCGAATGGAACAGGGATTGTGAAAAATCATATGCTAGAAAATTCAAATGTGGATATGACGAAAGAAATGGCAGATCTTATGACGAGTCAAAAAATGATTCAAGCATCACAGCGTATTATGACTTCGTTTGATAAAATTTATGAAAAAGAAGCAAATGAAATATTGAGATAAAGGACTCCCGATAGCGGGAGTCTTTTTTTGTTCTTGCTTTTGTTTCAGTTACATCATAAAATGATAATGATTATCAATATCATCATTAAGCTTAAAAAGAATGGAATCTGTTATGTTAGCGGCACTTGCTTAACTAGGTGAATTAAAAACTAAGGGGAAGGTGTGTACATATGTCTATAAAAAAACAGCTTTGCATTGGACTATGTTTGATTTCTAGAAAGAAAGAACAAGAGAATAAGTTTGATTCAGGAATCGATGAACAAGTAGAGTTAGCACAACTGGCAGAGAAAGCTAAGTTAGATTTTGTTTTTAAAGCGGATTATTTAGTGGCACATCCAGATTTAATTGCACGTAATAAGGGGAATGTAATTTTAGATCCAACATTACTTTTTACTGCTATCGCTTATGCAACAGAAAAAATTGGAGTCGTTACGACAGCTTCAACATCATTTTATCCACCATACATACTAGCGAGGCAACTACAATCTTTAAATTGGATTAGCAATGGCCGAGTAGGATGGAACATTGTCACATCAATTGACGGTGCTGAAAACTTTGGTGAGGCAGGGATGCCACCATCTGAGGAACGATACGCGAAAGCAGCAGAATGTACAGAGTTAGTAAGAAAACTTTGGAGGAGCCATCCTTTTGAAGTTTTAAAAGAAGACAACGCAGATGTAATTAGAGAGATGGTACAGCCAATTGAGCATAGTGGTGAACACTTTGAGGTGAAAGGTCCACTTAATGTTCCGCAACATATTTCTGGGGAAATGCCTTTATTTCAAGCGGGTGCTTCAGAGTCAGGCCGGAATTTCGCTGCTTCTGTTGCGGATGCAATTTTCGCCGCGATGCCAGATGTAGAGTCAGGTATTGAACTTCGTCAAGATTTAAGAAGAAGAGCAGAAAAGCATGGCCGAAAGCAAGAGGATATACGTGTATTGCCTGGTTTATATTTCTTTATTGGTGATTCATATGAAGAAGCACTAGAAATGCACAGGCAAGCTCATCAACATCTTACAAAAGAGAAGAGGTACGCTTTACTTGAAATGGTTCTCGGGTTAGACGTTAGAGGGCTTCCATTAGAAAGTAAGGTTACTGAACATATGCTACCAAGTAGAAATCAAACTGTACGTAGTAAAACACATGCCGAATTATTACGGAATTTCATCATAAAAAATGAACCAACTGTTGAACAAATACTGGAGCGACCAGAAGTTGTTGGCTCTGCTCATTGGGTAGCGGTTGGTACACCACAAGACGTTTGTAAGCAAATTATGGATAGGTTTGAAGCCGGAGCATTAGATGGATTTATTGCAATTCCAGGGGGGCCTCCAAAATCATTGGATTTGTTCTTTAGTGAAGTCATTCCTTTATTCGTGAGAGCAGGTGTGTTTAGGGAAGAGTATACAGGTTCAACCTTACGTGAGCATCTGGAGGGGAACATATCAAATACTTTGCAGTTAAAATAAGTGGAATAGTATGTACAAAAAGCCTTTCACAAGAAGGCTTTTTATTTCGTTTTAAAATTTCAGAATTATCAATTGACTTTATAAGTCTTCTTTTTTATATTAGTAGGTATAGTAATAACTACTAATATAAAATGCATCGTTTTGAAATAGGAGTTATTTAGATTGTGAGGGATTACCGATGGATGAAATTATAAAAGAATTACAAAAGTTAGGTTTTTCTCAATATGAATGTAAAGCGTATATTGGTTTATTAAAACATTATCCAGTAACAGGTTATGAAGTGAGTAAACAAACAGGTGTACCCCGTTCAATGATCTATGAAGTACTTGGCAAGTTGATGGATAAAGGTGCGGTACATTTAGTTCCTTCTGAACCAGTGAAATATGTGCCAGTGCCAGCGACGGAATTAATGAATCGAATGCGAAAAGATTTCGAGAAATCATTTGAATTTTTAGACCAAAAATTAAATTGTTTAGAACAAGAGCGACAAATTGATGTAATTTCGCATATTCGCTCAAATGATCGTGTTTTGAAAGAAATATGCAATATAATTAGTAGAGCAAAGGAAGAGTTATGGATTTCTGTATGGGAAGATCAAGTGCATGAGATTGAACCGCTTATTCATAAAAAGGAAGCGGAAGGAGTACATATATTTTCAATCTTATTTGGTGCCCCAGAAACAAAAATAGGAGCGACATTTCATCATAATTATATGACGCCTCACGTTGTTGAAAAGAGAATGGGTGGTCATTTAACTGTTATCGCACGTGATGGGGAAGAAGTGTTAATTGCCAACTTCTCAAATGATAGCACTTCATGGGCGGTTACAACGTACGATCCAGCTTTAGTTCTCGTTGCTACGGAGTATGTGCGGCATGACATTATGGTGGAAGAGATTACGAAGGAATTTGGAGCTGATAAGTTAGATACGTTATGGCGAGAGAATATAGATTTAGTTCACGTCGTAACAGGAAAACGTAGTATGGAAGAAATGGAGGGAGAGAAAGGTGAATAAAGCTCAGGCACATATGACATTGCAGAGCGAGGATACATTTCAACAAGGTGTAAAGGATTGTTTACCAACTGTATTTGGATATTTGAGCATTGGTATAGCGGCTGGTGTAATTGCGAAAACAGCTGGTTTCTCCATCATTGAAATTGCTTTTATGTCCACTTTAATTTATGCAGGTTCTGCCCAATTTATATTAGCTGGTATGTATGCAGCTGGTGCTCCTGCTTCCGCAATTATTTTTACCGTGTTCTTTGTTAATTTACGCCACTTATTAATGAGTGCGGCACTCGCACCTTACTTCACAAAGATTCCTCTATTTAAAAACTTAATAATTGGTTCGCAAATTACAGATGAAACTTTCGGTGTTGCAGTGCAACAAGCAGCGCAAAAAGGCTATTTAGGCGAGAAATGGATGATGGGGCTTAATGTAACAGCATATTTAAATTGGATTATCGCTACGATTATCGGTGGACTTTTTGGTGAATGGATACCAGATCCACATACGTACGGGATGGATTATGCATTACCAGCAATGTTTATCGGATTATTTGTTCTTCAGCTAATAAGTAGTAAACCGAAACTAGCAATTCATCTTACCGTTGCAATTGTAGCTATTATTATTGCATACGTTTCACACTTGTTTATGCCAGATAGTATAGCAGTTATTATCGCAACCTTATTAGCTGCGACGATTGGAGTGGTGATTGAAAAATGGAAATGAGATTAGACGTATTATTACTTTTACTAGCAGCAGGAGCTGTCACACTCGTGCCACGTATTTTACCTCTACTCGTATTTAGCAAACTACAAATTCCAGACTGGGGTTTAAAATGGTTAAATTACATACCAATTGCGATATTAGCAGCACTTTTAGCTCAAGTACTATTTATGCACGAGACGGTGCAGTGGGATTACCTTATCGCAGCAATTCCAACATTTCTTGTTGCAATATATACTCGTAGTTTATTAGGAACAGTATTAACAGGCGTCATTGTGATTATTTTGTTACGTTTCTTTTTCTAAAAAGGATTACACTCATATAATAGCGAAAGGTGTAATAACATGAAATATATAGGGGTGGTGTTATGATACTTTTAACGATAGGAGCAATTTTATTAACGTTATTTATTTTCTTTATTATCGGCTTCATTACGTTTATGATGTTTGTGGATAAGGCGACACCTCAAATTTATTACACACCTTGTGAATCAGTGACAGTGAAATCTAAAGGTAAAAATAGAAGGAAGAAAAGTTGATGTTTGGCTTTTCTTCCTTCTATTTTACATTCTCGAAAGAAATAACAACAATAATCCAAATAGAAAACTAATAGAAGAAAGGAAACCGATAGATATGGAAAAAATACGATTGTTCTTCCATTCGCGCCAGAAAACGATACATCCTAAAATACAGAGGAAAAACCAAATAGGTAGAAATATAAATCGACTAACCTTCTCAGGTAGCAATGAATAAAAATTTGTTAAATATAATATCCAATTCGCAAAAAATAGAGCACATACGATGAATGATTGTAAGTATGGTCTGTTTAAAAAATTTCCTTTTTTAACTGTCATAAAAATGAGAGCTAATGCTGAAATGAAGGGAATAATTATGAATATGAGCAATAGTAATGTTAGTGGCATATGAAATTCCTTTACAACATAGTTTTCATAAGAAACGAATCTATTATTTTGTATACTTGCGTTGTAGATTCCTTGTTATATTTTTCAGTGTATGGATTTAAAAATCCATGTTCACCTTGTAGTTGTTTTATTTCTAATAAAGGATTATCTTGTTGCTGTAATGTTTTCATTAAGGAGCATACTGAAAAATTAGTTTCTTTTTCAGGGAAAATAAGTAATGTGGCACACGAAGGTTTCACGTGAACATAGTCGCGTATACGAGAACCGTAACACCCAATGATAAAATCTATTTTTGAATTGGTACTACAGAGCCAAGCGATTGTTGCCCCAGCGCTAAAACCGAGAAGTCCTTTATGTGTGTAACTATTGGAAAGGGTAGTAATGAGGTCCTCAATTTGCTCTTTTCCATCATCAAATCCAATGTGATTCATAAAATGTTGATATGCTTTTTCTTCATTACTATAATGAAATGCCTGTTGTAATTGTAGAAGATTAGGACAGAATACATCTATATGAGATGAAGTGAAGCGGTCTATAACATGATGCATATGATCGTTCACACCGTATATTTCATGAACAGAAACGAGAGCTAATTTTTTCTTCATAGTTACAATGTACCTCTATGAAACTTATATTCTTTCTCAACAAGGCAGATGCGCAGGTGGAAGTTTTCATACCATTGCTCACGGCCTCTTTTTTTCGCTTCTTTATGTAAGGCGTTCTTTTTCCAATTTTCAATTGCTTCGAGTGATTCCCAATAAGAAATTGTAATTCCTATGCCAGATGAATCACGTGAGCTTTCTACGCCTAGAAATCCAGGTTGCTGTTTCGCAAGGTCCTCCATTTGTTCGGCAACAGCATTATAGTCTGTTGTATCATTCGATAGATTAGAAGTGAATATAACTGCATAATAAGGATTAATTTTTTGTGGATTCTTTTCCATACAATTTCCCCCTTGAATAGTAGTTTATAGTTTGTATTTTAGCATGTAATAAAAAGAAAAGAAGCAGGAGGCTTTTTTTCTTCCTCTAATTGATGCATAAAGAAATATTGTTCAGGGATTAACATAATAAAATACTTACGGTGCTTGAACAAACACAACATTATTTTTAGAAAAATAGCCAACTGTTCGCTAAATAAAATAAATGACATTACTAAAGAAAAAGAAATGATTACAAAACCTTTCTTTTTAGAAGATTGGATGATCGTTGTTCTTATTGTTATTATTTGTATCGTTCTTCTAATGATCTATTTGAAAAAACGAAAATAGTATGTATTGAGTGTGTGAGAAGAGGATTTATAAGTTTATTATTGTTCTTCTTAGGGCTTGCATTAGTTATATACATAATTGTATAAACAATTATGTATATAAAACAAGAGTAATACGGTTTCCAGTAAAAAGGTTTCAATTCATCTGGGAACTCTTTTCGTATATAGCTGGAAGTGACGGTTTTAAAATTATTCACAACATTAGCTAAGTGAATTTGTGGCGGAATATCAAAGAGATATGTATGTAATCCTCTTCACCATTCATTCCAATCATTATATAATTCCACTTTGTAAATAGGTTGTGGGCAATTTCCACGAGCCTATTTTTTATGTTTTCATTAATACAAGATGCATATATTTTGTAACTATAATTAAAAGATATGTTAGTTTAAATATTGCATGTCTATTCTTGTTACATTCATGCGTGAAACCATTCCTTATTATTTTACAACTAAATTAATATAGGTTACATTTTTAACATACTCAAATACGAAAAGGAAGGAGGGTTTGTTGGATGTGCACGACAAAATCTAAAACGTTAAAACATAAAATAACAAATCAAACAAACATATTTGAACTAACGATTCAAATTTTTAATGAAGCCCTTTCGTATTTTATGAATGTGATTGATAAAGAATTTTTAAGTTTGGACGATTGGAATACAAAAGGAATCGTACCGGCCGTTGAAAGGTTGACGCATACGACGAAAACAAACCCACTTCCTAAATATAAAGAGTTCAACCAACAGTTTTACAAGTTCCCTAGTTATTTCAGGCGCGCGGCTATTGCTTCCGCCTTCGGAAAAGTGAAAAGTTATCGTTCCTTACTCCGAAACTGGATAGAAGAAAAAGAACAAGCGAAACAAGAGGGGAAACGTTTTTCAAAACGGCCACCTTTTTTTTAACTTGAACACAATGAATTTCCTGTTTTCTACCGCGGTAATATGTTTAAAAAAAGAAGTAACCATGAGGCGAAATTAAAGTTATTTATAAAAAAAGATTGGGTTTGGGTAGATATTACATATAAACCAATGGATTTAGAAAAGAGAGGCGTTTCAGGTTGGAAAGAATGCAACCCAAAGCTGATAAAAAGTGGGAAGAAATACTACCTAGCTATCTCCTATGAGAAGAAAATTCCGTTAAATAAAATAAACATAAAAGACCAACCGATTATTTCTGTGGACCTTGGAATGACCAATTCTGCGGTATGTTCTGCCATTCGTCCAGATGGAACTGTCATTGGACGTACATTTATTAACCAGCCAATAGAAAAAGACCGGATGGATCGAATGAGTAAGAACGTAAAAATCGCACAAAATAAATATGGGTACATTTCCGCTCCTAACCTTTGGAGAAAGATAAATGGTCTACAAAAGCACATCGTAATAGATACAGCTCGTCGCATCGTAAACTTTGCGGAACAGCACCGTGCTGATGTGATCGTATTTGAATTTTTAGTGGAAATGAAATTTCCACCTAACACTTACGGAGCCAAACGACTCAAACAAAAATTACATCATTGGTGCAAAAATGGCATTCAAAATAAAGTACAACAAATGGCGCACTACCGAGGAATTCGTATTCGCCGAGTAAATGTTGCAAATACTAGTAAACTAGCCTATGATGGCTCAGGTGAGGTTGTACGTAATCATAAAAAAGACCTCGCAACATTCCAAAATGGCAAGGTCTACCATGCTGATTTAAATGCAGCTTACAATATAGGTGCACGTTATTTCTTACGTGAGCATCTTAAAGCTTTTTTTGAAAAGAAAAAGTTGAAACTCGAGGCAAAAGTACCTCAAGTTTTAGCCAGAACACAGCAATCCTTATATACATTCATTAGTTTTCTTCAGGCGGTCGCACTAGTGGTGTGAAAATGCTTGAGTTAACCGTATTTATGATGAAGGATGCTCCATCAAAATCTATGATTTAGGTGGAGAGGTTCACGTGGCGTTGCTTATATTTCCTCTAAGCTATTAACTGGAACTGTTAATTCGCGTCTTGGATTTGTTACTTCATATATGCGGGCGGTTTCGTTGTTTTCGTCAACGTGTTGAATCATAACAGGCATGCCTTGAAAACTGACATTGGCTTCTTCTGATGACTCTGAAAGCTCTTTTGCGCGTTGTATATTCATTTATATTCCTCCCATTATTATTATCTTTGCTAAAAAGGAGGAATAATATACCATTTCGAGACATTCTTAAAGTTTTTGTATTATTTGTAATGTTTCTTTAATAAAAGAAGAAAAGATGGAATCCGGATAAGGTTGTATCTTTTGAGCTGCTTCTGTTGCTTCTTCAAGAGCTCTTTGCTTATCGTTAAGTTTTACATAACAAAGGGCACGATATGCACCTGCCGTTGTAAGCCATGCTTGATCAAGTGGATGCATCATATAATCTGGTATTTTAGCATGTTGAAAAGCTTTCAGAGCTTCCTCGTATTTTTTTAATCCGTACAAAGCTTTTCCGGTTTCGAGGTAATACAATCCATCCTCTTGGAAAATCGGTTCGTCTTTTAGTTTTTCTCGAAATTGTTCTACATGTTCTAATGCAATTGTATATTCTTTAGTAATCGTGTTGTAGTAATACGCTTTTAATATATCTACGATCGCAACGGATAAAGTGTCTTCAGTAAAAATGGCGAATTGCTCAGATTTCTTAATGTAATGTAAATACTGTTCTTTATCAGCCGTCATGACTTTTTGATAAGATAATATGCGATAAAATTCATCTGTTTTATAATACACTTGATGTTTTTTTGAAAATGCTAATGCTTCTAATATGATTTTTTCACATTCCTCATATTTGCCACATGCGAGTAAAATAATGGCTTCTTTTAAGCACAATCTGATATGTATAATAAGATCCATTTCTAAATGGTTCGCTTCATAATCATCTCGAATACGAGCAATAAGTTGCAAACATTCCTCATACTTTTTACGTGAGAATAACGTATAAGAGAATGTTAATTTTGTTTCAGTACTGTCTCTGTATAAAGTATATTTTTCAAAAATAGAAGTTGCTTTTTCAACGAAAGATTCAATGTTGCAATCTTTCATTATAGCTGCTCCAGTAATAAATTGTTTATATAATCGGGCAGTATTTAAAGTGAGAGGGAGTTCCTTTTGAACGATAGGAAGTAAAGTTTCATACACCTTATCACATTTATTAGCTTTTATAAGTTGCTCCATTTTTTGAATAAGTTCTACGATTTCTGTATCATCTTCTTCTAGTAAAAAACTCGTTTCACATCCAAGTTTATTAGCGATATATTGTAATGTTTTCATAGAAGGTGTAGCTTTTCCATTTTCAATTTGACTAAGCATACTTTTTGTCAGTTCCGAACCTGCTAGTTCGGTTTGCGTAAGCTTTTTTTCTTTTCGTAACGCCTTAATTTTTTCGCCGAGAGTTGCCATAACATTGCTCCTTTATAATTGAAAAGTTAAATGTCATTTAACTTTTTGTTGTAAAAATTGGAAAGTTGATTATATAATAAGTTTAACACAATTTAACTTTTAAGGGGAGAGTGTCATAATGGGGAATGTAAGTATAGGTCAAAATGATTGGAAAATGAAGATTGCAACGAGGAATATTATTTTAATGATGATTGGAAAGATGACGTCCTTGCTAGGAGCAGGTATTTATACGTTCGCAATGGGGTTATACGTATTAAAGACAACTGGTTCAGGAATGGGGTTTGCAACTACGCTTATTTGCGGATCACTTCCAAGGATGATCTGTGGCCCGATTGCAGGTGCTGTAGCTGACCGTGTTAATCGAAAATGGCTTGTCATTGGCACTGATTTATTAAGTAGCTTAACGATGCTTATTATGTTTATTCTTACAATAATGCTTGGACCATCACTTCTTTTTATTTATGTATCAGCAGCATTATTATCAATTTGCGCAAGTTTTTATTCTGTTGCGTTTACTTCATCTATTCCTAATTTAGTTGATGAAGGGCGTATTCAAAAAGCGAGTGCTTTGAACCAGACGGCAGCTTCTTTATCAAATATTTTAGCGCCGATTATTGGCGGAGTTGTATTTGGTTTCTTTTCAATTAAGTCGTTCTTTCTGTTAAATAGCATTACATTCTTTTTAGCAGTTATTGTGCAATTATTTATCGTATTTGATTTATATAAAAAAGAAGTGGCTGAGAGTATAGACCATTTCTTGACGAGTATAAAAGAAGGTTTTTCATATATAAAACGACAGCATGAAATATATGGTTTAATGAAAATTGCGCTATGGGTAAACTTTTTTGCGTGTGGGCTAACCGTTGCACTTCCATACATTATCGTCCAAACATTGCATTTATCTTCAAAGCAACTCGGTACTGTAGAGGGAATGCTAGCAGTCGGGATGCTAATTGGTGCGATTGCTTTATCAGTGCGTAAAGAAGTGAATAATCCGTTTCGTTCTATTTATATTGGGCTGTTTTTATTTGCGGGTTTGAGTTTATGTACAGTCTTCCCGTTGTTAGTTACCATTCCGAAAGTAGCAAGTTTTATTTACTATATGGTTTTTATGATGTTAACTGGTATGTCAATGATGATCGTAAATATCCCGATGCAAGTACATATGCAAAAGACGACAGATCCAAGCTATTTAGGGCGTGTATTCGGCCTACTTGAAACTATTGCTACTGCAATCGCGCCGCTCGGTATGATTGTATATGGATTATTATTAGATATGTTGCCAACTAGCATTGTTATGATGACATTAGGTGGAGGATTATTGTTAGTTGTATTAGTTGGAGTAAAGCAGCATATGGCGAAAAAACAAGTGGATGTATCGGCTTAAAAGAAAATTTTAACAATATAAAAATGACCAAATTAGTATTTTAGTTTTTGAAACTCCTTTTCATGTATGTTACAGTAAGGTGAGCAGGCAAAGAAAAGGAGAAAACATCATGAAAAAATTAAGTTTTGTTATGCTTTTTCTGTTAGTCGTAATGACTGGATGTAGTAATTATGACACGTATATTGAAACAGGTATGCAATCATTGAAAAATGAAAAATATAGTGATGCGATTATGTGGTTTGAAAAAGCGGAAAAAGAGAAATCAGGAAATGAAGCGAAGGCATATAAAGAAGTCGCTCAGTTACTAGATCACGGTGCGACAGCATTAAAAGATGGTAAGTATTTAGAAACGAAAGACGATGCGAATGAAGTGTTGCAAAAGAAAAAAGATGATGCACTTGAAGAGGCTGTGAAATCAAATGCAGAGAATATGCTTCAAAAAGCAAAAGATGTGGAAGAGAAAGTAAATGAAAGAGTAGCGAAACGAAAAAAGGTAAATGAAGAAGGAATCGATAAATTAATTAAAGCTGTTGATAGTATAGATGATGTAAAAGAAAAAGAGAAAAAAGTTTCAGAAGCATTAGATAAGGCTGAAGAGGCACAAGTAAAAATTGAGGAAAAGAAAAACAAATAGAGTTATAGTTTAAAAGGCTGTCGTGTATAACGACAGCCTTTTAATTTTTTTCTGCAAAAGAAGTAATGCTATGTAGTAAAAAAGAAATTATTTTAGAATTCCATCTGTCCTCATGATGAATGGTATAAATATTACGCTGAAATTCAAAATCAGGGATCGGTATATAGCATAGCTCATTTCGCTCTACTTCTTGTTCAATAGCAAGTTTTGAAATAAAGGCAACCCCATTACCATATTTTAAAATTTGTTTCATTGTTTCTAATGAATCTAGTTCAATTTCAGATTGGAATGTAATGTTATGTGCTAACGTCCATTGTGTAAGTAAATCTCTCGTTGTAGATGGATTACGATGCAATAATATACGTTCTTTTTCGATATCTTGTAAGGATACACTTTCTTTTTTTGAAAAATGATGTTCTTTGGAAAAAGCAAGAACAAGTGTATCAGGTATTATTTTTGTTTGTTTTAAAAGTGGTTCATCAAACGGCGCCGCAGAAATTACCCCGAGATCAATTTCATGATTTTGTAGCATCGTTCGAATTTCAGGCGCAGTTTTTACCATGAGTGTTATTTTTATATTAGGAAATTCGCATTGAAATCGGTGAACAACTTCTGGTAAAAGATAAGTCGCTGGTACATAACTAGCGCCAATTGTTATAGCACCTTTATTAAAATCTTTAAACTCCTGTGTGACCCGCCTAGCTTCTTTCATAAGTGCATCTATTTTACAAGCATAATGATGCAACGCCTCACCAGCCTCTGTTAAGAAATACCTTCCAGAACGTAATTCGAATAAAGACACACCGAATTCCTCTTCTAAGCTTTTTATATGAAATGTAATAGTAGGTTGTTTAACGCCAAGTTTTTCTGCAACAACCGTAAGCTTTTGGTATTTCTTAATAAGCACTACAATTTCTAATTTTAAGAGATTCATTATGAGTTACCCACCTTTTTTATTTTAACTATAGAAAAAATCTATAGAAATAAATAGTTTATTAGAAGTTTTTTAATTTAATCTTTACAGTACATTAACATTCAGTATAAATCTTCCATATAGAATGAAAGCAGGTTAAGAATGAGGGGAGAGAGGTGAAACGATGGATATTAAAATTCATGGATTAGAAAAGACATTTGGAGAAATGCAGGCGTTAAAACCGTTACAAATTGTAATGAAAAAAGGAGAGTTTACCACACTTTTAGGACCTTCGGGATGCGGGAAAACGACTTTGCTTAGAATGATTGCAGGACTTGAAGAACCGGATAAAGGAGAAATATATTTTGGAGATAAGTGTATGTATTCGTCTACAAAAAAGGTAAAAACATCTCCTCATGAACGGAATATCGGTATGGTATTTCAAGATTTTGCTTTATGGCCGCATATGACTGTTTTTGAAAATGTTGCATTTGGTTTAAGGGCTACAAAGCAAACGAATCATTTACGCGAAAAGGTAGAAGATGCGATAAAGCGAGTTCGATTGCAAGGTATGGAGAAAAGATATCCACACGAACTTTCTGGCGGACAGCAGCAACGTGTCGCATTTGCTAGAGCAATCGTAACAAAGCCTCATTTTATTTTGTTTGATGAACCGTTAAGTGCACTCGATGCAATTTTACGAGAAGAAATGCGCTTAGAGCTTATGGATATCGTTCATTCCATTGGTTTAACGGCATTGTATGTAACACACGATCAAACAGAAGCTATGTCAATGTCAGACCAAATTATTGTAATGAAACAAGGGGAAGTATTACAAAAAGGAACACCAGAAAATATTTATGTGAAACCGTCTCATGAATTTGTTGCAAAGTTTGTTGGTAAAGCAAATTGGCTTGTAGAGAATAAACAAATGATTCGCCCAGAGCACGTGAGCTGGACAAAAAATGACGTGTGCGACATGTATACAGGAGAAATTCAGCACGTTACATATGTAGGAGAACGTTATGAAGTGAAAGTAAATATGGGGACACTCGGTGTATGGACAGCTTATAACAATAGTAAGCTAAGCATCGGTAAACCGGTATCGTTATATGTACCAAAAAAATGTATTCATCATATAGGGGGAGAATCGTATGAAGAAATTCAGTTCGCTTAAGTCTTTATTTGTATGTACTTTACTATTTTCTGCTGTAGTAACAGGTTGTAGTTCAAAGACAGGCAGTGCAGATGCAAAAAATAAAAACGCTAATGAAAAGAAAATTGTTGTATATAGTGCAGGACCGAAAGGATTAGCAGAAAAAATTCAAAAGGAATTTGAAAAGAAAACCGGTATAAAAGTGGAAATGTTTCAAGGAACAACAGGTAAGATTTTAGCGAGAATGGAAGCTGAAAAGAAAAATCCAGTCGTTGACGTTGTCGTACTCGCTTCTTTACCAGCGATGGAAGGACTAAAGAAAGATGGTCAAACGTTACCTTATAAAGAAGCGAAACAAGCTGATAAGCTTCGTTCTGAATGGTCAGATGATAAAGGACATTATTTTGGATATAGTGCTTCAGCATTAGGAATTGTGTACAACACAAAAAATGTGAAGACAGCACCTGAAGATTGGAGCGATATAACGAAAGGAGAATGGAAAGGGAAAGTGAATCTTCCAGATCCAGCGCTTTCAGGTTCGGCTTTAGACTTTGTAACAGGATACGTGAAAAAGAATGGACAAGATGGATGGAAGTTATTTGAACAGCTTAAGAAAAATGAAGTTACAGTAGCAGGGGCAAATCAAGAAGCGTTAGATCCAGTTGTAACAGGTGCGAAAGATATGGTAATTGCTGGTGTTGATTATATGACGTACAGTGCAAAAGCAAAGGGTGAACCGGTTGATATCGTATATCCAAAAAGCGGAACAGTCATTAGTCCACGGGCAGCAGGCATTATGAAGGATAGTAAAAATGTAGAAGGTGCAAAAGAGTTTATTGATTATTTATTATCAGATGATGTGCAAAAACAAATTTCTAAAGCGTATTTATTGCCTGGTAGAAAAGATATAAAAGCTGAAAATAGACCAAATGTAGAAGAAATCCCAGTATTAAATATTGATTGGAAAACAGTTGAGAAAGAACAAGATGAAATAGGAAAACAATTTAAGAAAGTATTTCAATAAGATGGTGATTACATGGTAAATCGATTCGTATCAGTAAGACAAGTTGGAATGACAGTAGCATTGTTACTTGTGGTGATGTTAATCGTCATTCCGCTTTTTCTCATTTTATTTTCTAGTGTATATGAAAATAGCAGTTGGAATTTTTTAAAGCCTTTTGAAGTCATGCAGAGTGGTGGATTAGCTGGGATTTTTCTGAATTCAATGTTGCTAGGTGTACTCGTTGTACTAGGAGCTACAATATTAGCATTTCCATTAGCGTTCATTATGAGCAAAACAGATGTTGGAAAGCATAGTAAATTGGACATTGTTTTTATGATTCCATTTATGACGCCGCCGTATATTGGATCGATGGGCTGGATTTTGTTCATGCAACCTAACGGCTATTTTGAACAATTTTTTCCGATGCTAAAGACGATTTCATCTTCGTTTTTTAGTTTAGGAGGTATGGTTCTAATTATGAGTCTGCATTTATTCCCATTCCTTTATTTCATGTTAAAGAACACGTTACTTCAGATTGGGAGTAGTAAAGAAGAAGCTGCAGCAGTTCATGGTGGGGGATTCTTCTATCGTTTAAGAAAAATAATATTACCGTTATTATTATCAAGTTATGTAATGGGTGCTTTACTCATTTTCGTAAAGACGATTGCAGAATTTGGAACACCGGCTACATTTGGACGTAGAATTGGCTTTCATGTATTAACATCAGAAATTCATAAATTTATCTCGAGTTGGCCGATTGATTTTAGTAGTGCAACGGCTTTATCCTCATTGTTACTTAGTGCATGTATGCTCATTTGGTATGTGCAAAATGTATTGAATCGAAAGTACTCATATGCAATGGTTAGTGGAAAAGGTGTGAAATCTAAAAGATATACTTTGTCTATATTTACACGTTTTATAGCATGGGTTTATGTAATTTCTTTACTAATAGTAGCAATTGGAATCCCATACTTTTCTATACTTATTGCTTCTTTGTCAAAACTAAGAGGCGGTGGCTTACATTTAAATAACTTTACAACAAGCCATTATGAAGCATTGTTTACAATAGGTTCTCCAGGATTAGAAGCTTTATGGAACAGTTTTATTTTTTCACTCGTAACAGCGATTGTTGCTGTAATTGTTGGGGTCTTTTTGGCACTTATGATTCGAAAGGGGAAAAAGTCCTCTGAAAAATGGCTTGATATGTGCGGTATGTTACCGAATATGGTACCAGGAATAGTGATGGTTGTAGGGCTTATTTTATTTTGGAATTCACCATATATGCCTATATCAATTTACAATACGCCTGTCATGGTTATAGTAACGTATGTTGTTCTTTTTTTACCTTATACGGTGCAGTATGTAAAAGCATCGCTCGGACAAATTGATGATTCTCTTGTACAGGCAGGGAGTATTTTTTCTGGAAATTATATTTATATTTTTAGAAAAATAATATTGCCTCTTATTATCCCAGGCATTCTTGCTGGATGGGCGATGACATTTACGATTTCGATAAGAGAGTTAGTAGCATCGCTTCTCGTACTACCTCCATCAGTAGAAACGTCAGCAACGTTTATTTTTGCTCAATTTGAACAAGGGGAAGTATCTATAGGAATGGCGATGGCCGTTGTTTCTGTTGGGCTTACAACAATGTGCTTATTACTTCTGCAATATATGGAGCAAAAACGAAAAGGGGTAGCATGATGAGGATGGAAGTATGGGGAGGAGCGGGAGAATACGGTCGTTCCTGCTATTTTGTAAAAAATAAAGAGATGAAAATAGTATTTGATTGTGGTATTAATCGATCCTATGAGGAGAGTTATCCAAAAATAGAACGAGAAATAGTTACATTTTTGGATGCGGTATTTTTATCACATATTCATGAAGATCATACGATGGGATTACCTTTATTGACGAAGTATGGATATAAGAAAAAAATTTGGACGACTCGTTATACGAAGGAGCAACTGCCAGCTTATTTTGAAAAATGGAAAAACTACAATCTTTCAAAAGGGTGGGATTTACCTTATAACGACCAAAATATTAAAGATTTAAATTATGTATGTATTGATGAGATTAGTAATCCAAATGAATGGATACAGATTACGCCAACGTTGCGGTTTCAATGGGGGTATAGTGGGCATGTATTAGGAGCTGTTTGGTTTTTAGTGGATATGTGTAATACATACGTATTTTATTCTGGTGATTATTCAGCAGAATCTAATATACTACGTGCTAATTTACCTGAAAATTTGCGAAGCGATATAAAAATTGCAATTGTAGATGCCGCTTACCACACCGATGATGTTTCGCAAAATGAAAGATTAGACGATCTATGTACAGAAATTGAACGAGTCATGCAAAATAAAGGAATAGCATTACTACCGCTGCCGCAACTTGGTAGGGCGCAAGATATAGTATTGTATTTATATGAACGATATAAAGAATTTCCGCTTATAGTAGATAAAGAAATTTTGGCTGGATTTGAAGAGATGTTCATATATAAAGATTGGCTAAAAAATAATGAAGAACTTGAACGGGTTCTGGAGAGTTTGAAAAGAAACATAATAGTTATGGATAATGACATTAGTATGCAAAATAGTTACGGAATAGTTGTAATGAGTGATGCGAATATGCAAACGAAAAGAGCACAGTTATACTATGAACAACTTCGGCATGAAGAACGGAATTCCATTATTTTTACAGGACATATTGCTAAAGGGAGTTTTGCAGAAAAAGTTATGAAAGAGCATGTAAGGAATACATGTAGGGTGAATCGAGTTCCGTATAAAGTTCACCAAAGTCTAAGTGATGTTAAGGAAATGTTAAATACATTATTACCAGAACATACGGTGTTAGTGCACTCTCTTAAAGAGGATACGGATCGATTACAACAAAAGCTAAGTACAGCAGGATATGAAAATATATATTCACTTGCAATGGAACGTATAGAAGTAATTTAAAATGTAAAGGGGATAGGTATATGAAAAAAGTATTTGTATTCGTAAGCATTTTCTTTTGTTGTTTCCTTTATAACGTTAAGGAAGGGTTTGCTGCTAGTCCGATGAAACCTAGTTTTGAAGTGAAGTTATTATTAAAGCCAGAACAAGTATTAGGTTATAACAAAGAGATAAAGCAAGAGGTACTAGAACATTTCCAGGCTGGTACAAATTATGAAAGAATACAAGTGCAATTTTTAGATACGGCGAATAAAAGTTTAAGTAACGAAGGTTGGTTTGCGAGAATTCGAAAGAAAGAATTTAGTAAAGATTTTGAGCTAACATATAAAAAAAGATATCCGATTCAAAATGGTGTAATTCAAGATGCACTAGAAGTAGCTAAAAAAGATGGATTTGATAGTAAAACTGATAGTTATGAGGCGGAAATAGATTGGGGATTTGGGAAGAAAACGTTAAGTATTTCAAATAAGAAAAGTTACAGTGCTAAAGGATATGGGGTACTTGATTTACCAAATGAACGGGATGCTCAAAACATGTTAATAGAGAAATTACCAGGGAAAATGAACAAATGGTTGTATACGAATTGGGGAGAAGAGATGCTCAAGGATTCTCACATTTACGGTCCTGTATTAATGAAACGGTATGCAGGTGAATTTGAAAATATAAAAACGAATATTGAAATTTGGCCATTAAGTAATACCGGGAAAATAGAAGATGATTTCGTAATAGAAGTGTCGTTTAAAACAAATGAGGAAAGTATTGCAACAAAACAAAGAGAATTATTAATGGCGAGTATAGAGAAAAAAGGATGGCTGTTACCGAAAGATAGTTTGAAGACAGAGCTGATTTTTCAGTAAATAAGAAAGAAGGAATCCATATGCCATGGATTCCTTTTTCTAATATATGAGCATTAAGCTAAATCAGCTGACACGAACATATCACTATTTTGTAGGTTTTTAGAGCGTAAACTATAAGCAACTACTTTCTTTTTATGTTGTTTTACAACATCAACATGCTCTTCATGATTATAAATATAAAATGTAAAATCCTTTTTGCCACGCTTTGCATTGATAATTAAAGGAGTTCCCTCATTATATGGCGGTGCATAATAGCGATCTAAAAATAAACCTTCATTAAAATCATGAATAATTTGAGATTTCTTTTGGCCTTCTAAATTATTTCCATTGATTGTAACAGTCACATTCTCTTCTTCAAGTTGTGGATGTGTTTCGTACCTGCTAATAATGGATTCAATAACAGAGTTAGGAAGGCTAGAAACGATAATTTTAAATGCCCCAAATACAACTAACAGTACAATAAACCAAGTCGTCATAGTATATCATCCCCTTTATTCTATTAAATAATATAACTCATATGGCAATAGTACATATGGTGAAGTTTTGTATAATTTGTGAAAATTTTTCCTTTTCTTGAACGTTTTTTAACAAATAGAGATGTTTAAAGAATAAAAGGAAATATTCGGTATGATAAAAGTGTAAAGGCTTTCAATTTATCATAAGGGGGTTATGAAATGGGAAGATTAGATGGTAAGGTCGCTTTTATTACAGGAGCTGCGAGGGGGAACGGAGCTGGAATTGCTCATGTGTTTGCAGAGTTAGGGGCGAAGGTGTTACTTGTTGATAGTTCAGAGACAGTTCATGATACTGCAAAAGAAAATGTTAGAAAAATTAATTTTGTTACAAAAAATTGAAATCAAAGCATTTTATAAAAAAAAGGTTTATAATAAAAATATAACTAATTACAAGGAAGTGTAACTATGAGTACTGTAACAATCGTATATGGTATTATTCTTTCTACAATTATTGTTTTATTTATCGTCGGGGTTTCACGTTATATTCATAAATGGAAAGAAGGCGTTGCGAAATTAAATCACATCGAAGAAGAACTTAGTGATTTAATGTTACATCATGGTAAGTAAAAGGTTTATTTTTTAACTAAACAATGTGAAAAAAATCACAAAACATGCTCTCATAGTGAAAGCATGTTTTTTTGTTATGTAAATGATGAGCAAATCACGAATTTTCCTATACGATATAGAATAACTCTTTCAAGTATAAGGGAGAGTTATTCTGTTTTGTATAATTTTGTAATCGAGCTCGGTATAATGATTATATAGAAGGGAATTTATCCCGCATTAACGGGCAGTAAAACTCCCACCTCAAAATTCGGTTGGGGCAAAGAAGTTAGGTGGGAGATCAACTGCCCGTAAACGCCCGATTGGTGAAGGCTAATAATCAGTGGGGGATGAACAAAACCCCCACTGATTATAGTTTCACTTTATTAGAGGGAGGCATATTGTGAATATATTAAAGATTATAGGGATTATTGTGGGAGTTATTATAGTAGGCATTGTAGCTTTCTTTGTAATTATGAAATATTATTTGTCAAAAGAAGATCCAAAGTATGTTTTAAATTACATAAAAGAACATAAAAATAATGAAACATGCTCATTACTTATTAGAAGTCATGAATGGATGAAAGATGAAAAAGAATGGAAAAAGCGTGAAATTCCATTAAAAGTAGATATGGAATTTCAACGTATTTGGTCAGATCGATTAGTGAGTGCAAATGCTAAAGATTATATGAGTATAATGGAAAAGATAAATAGTATAAATTATTTTCCGAAAATAATGCAAGATGAAATTGAGAATGTTTTTAAAGGAACAGTTGAAAATAGTAAGTTTGAATATGCTGGTCAAAAAGGTGGTTCTACTGCATTCGTATTGACAAAAAGTTTGTATACTACGGATAAAAAGGGGAACAAGGTTGAGGCTGTAATAATGTTTGATGATATAGATAATCAAATTACATACCAAAAGCTTAGAAATAATATAGATTACTTCATTCGAGAGGTTATAACAGATGAAGAATCTAGAAGAAAGTTATAATGAAATAATTTTATTATGTAAACAAAGGGCGCTTATTAGAAAGCGTCCTTTTCTTTTAATGATATAGGATTTCCTATTTACTCCGTTGAATATTGATTGAAACTAAGAAAGGAAGTTGAATAAATGACTACAATATATTTCGTTCGCCACGCTCACTCTACATATACAAAGGAAGAAAGGGAACGTCCCTTATCTGAGAAGGGTTGGTTAGATGCACAAAACATAACAAGCTTGTTAAAAGATGAGAAGATTGATGTTGTTATTTCTAGTCCATACGAAAGAGCGATGCAGACCGTTGAAGGAATTGCGAATGCAAATAAACTATCAATACAATTGGAAGAAGATTTACGGGAAAGGTTATTAAGTAAAGAACCAGTACAGGATTTTAATGATGCTATTCAGAAGGTGTGGGAAGACTGGATTTTTGCATACGAAGGCGGGGAATCAAATGATGTAGCACAAAGGCGTGCTGTATTATGTATGCAAAATATATTGGGAAAATATAAAGGGAAGAATATTGTAATAGGCACTCATGGGAATATTATGGTATTACTAATGAATTATTTTGATTCGAAATATGATTTTCAGTTTTGGAAAACACTTCATATGCCCGATGTGTATAAATTGATTTTTGATAATAATGATTTCATTTCTGCTGAAAGAATAGAAAAAACCGGTCATCAGATAAACATTTTGTAAAAGTTTATCAAAAAAAGAGGAAAGAGAGAAGGTATTGTAGAAGTATGACTTTGTAACATAAAAAATATTGGTTAAAGGAGGCTGTTTACATGTTTGAGAAAGAGAAAGAAGGGCTTATTGAAGTTCACAACGTATATGAAATCGCACCAGCAGATGGAGCAATTATAGGTATGGCAACGGAAGAAGAAATGGAGATTGCTGCTGAACTAGAGTTACAGTACTATGCCCATTCTCGTTTATTAGAAGCAAATATTCAGTTAGACGGTTCCTCCTATAAAGAGTTACTTCAGGAGTTCCAGGAGTACGAAAGAAAATCAATGAATTTTTGGAGAGCAATACATAAACGTTTAGCCGTGCCATGGGCATGGGTACTACGTATTGATGTTGCGAATGGTCCTATATATGTAAGCAATGGGAGTTCGTATTATGAAGAAGTTGATGATGACGAAGAAGACTATGAATAGATAAGTAAGGAAGCAGCTTTAGTTGCTTCCTTTTTTTATTTACAATGAGTGAATGGCTTCAATGATAGTATCTGGGCGATCATTTTCTATTCCATGACTAGCATGTTCAGCCAAAATGTATTGGCTGTTTATTGAGAGATTTAATTGTTCACGAATAAGTTCTTGCCACATATCTTCAAGTTGTGTAGCTTCTTCTTTTGGCATACCGCCCTCAATCAATTGAGCAATAGAATATTGAGAATCTCTACCGATAACGATTAATGGTATTTCTAATGTTTTGTGTTGTTTTTTTATTGAGCGAGCACAATTTTTCCACTCCGATAGTTCAGAAGCCATTGCATTATATAATAAAGGAGATATAGAAAATTTGATATGCTGTTTTGTTGTATTGATGAGCATAGGTTTTAGTTCAGTATAAAGTGCATCTGCATCCATGTTGGAGTAAGTATGATATTTGTGTAGCCAAATATCATCAGAATCAGTTTGATCAGAAACTGGTAAATGAAGTTCATCTAATCGGTGTAAGTTCATGGAAGTAGAATCAACTAAAATAAGTGCTTTAATTTGATCCTCATGTAATATCGCAAAATGTTGTGCGCATAAACCTCCATAGGAATGACCGATTAAAATGATTGGTTCGTAAATATCTAGTTCATGTAGCAGCATATGTAGTTCCTTTGCAGCTTGTATTGTTGTACGTAGATTAGTTCCTAGCTCACTTTCTCCGTAACCTGGGCGATGATATGAAATGACTGTAAAGTTTTGTGAAAGCTTTTCTATAATAGGAAGCCAATCATAAAATGAGCATCCCATTCCTGTTTGAATGACTATAGTTTGTTTACTATTACCTCTCATATATACTTCTACATTTTGTCCAAATATCTCTACTGATCTATTAATAGTAATTCCCCCTAAGCTTGAAATAATTTTTGGCAAGTAAAGACGATACACCAGGCACAAATGCCAAAGAGTACAGACGTATTAAGTGAAAAGGAGTTCTTTAAACCGATATAAACAATAAATAATAGTAATGCTGATGCAGGAAATCCATATAATACGCCCATAGCGAATTGACTTAACTCCTGTTTACTCCCACCTTCGAAAGAAATCCAAAATAAACTAAGTAAACTCACAAGAGGAAGGGCAGCAATAAAGCCGCCTATCGTACTATAATGTTTAGCGACTTCAGTAATAACGCCGATAATAAGTGCAGAAACGATGACCTTAACGAGGAAATGCATATTTTGCCTCCTTAGCTAATAACGAAAAGGCTTTTGCTATTAATTGTTGCTCTTCTTTTGATAACTGTGATTCTAATATTTGTATTTTTTCTTTATCTAGCAAAGTATGCTTTTCTAATGCTTCAATTCCTTCTGCCGTTAATGTAAGGTTCACAACTCTTTCATCTTGTTTATTTCTTTCTTTCATGATAAATCCTTTTTGAATAAGACGTTTTACATGTTCGGACGCTGTGTTATTAGATAAACCAAGTTCAGAAGCAATTTTTCCAATTGTTATATCTTTCTCCCGAGAAGTGATTTGTAAAATACGAATTGCTTGATGAGAAAGATTGTCTTCATATTCATAGCGTAAGTGGTAGTATATTGTCTCCCAATGTGGATTAATGTCTTTCATATTATAATTCCCCCTAATTTTTATATCGTATTATAAGATATATTCGTCTTGTAAGAATTAAAATCCTGTTATTTTCATAATAAATGTTGAAAAAGTTTATTTTTATTGAAATATAAGGTAATCTATGTGTAAAGGTATACATTTAGCAAGAGAGAGGATGATAGCTGTGAATACATTTAAATGGATTAGTCATGAAAAGATGTATGTAGATCAAATACATGTTGAAAAATGTGGTCCTCTTTCAGTCGGCGTATATGGAGGGAATCAAGAGAGTGATGCATATGAAAGAGGAGATGCAGTGCTAGCTTGGTGGGATCCGAAATTAGAATTTGAATTTGTTATGATTTTTGATACACATCATAAAACGAAAAATATACATTATATAATAGAAGCTATTTCAGAAAGAGAAGAAAAACTAAAAGAGCTATTTTCATATCCAATCCATCTAGCTTTTCATCATACACATATGTATTTATTAGCGTTATTTACAGATGAGCTATTTATCAAGAAATGTGACCAAGATGATGAGGAACTTGCATGTTTAATTTGTTTAAGAAAAGGCGAGTTCTTATATTGGCTATCAGTTGGTGATTGCTTCGCGTATTTATTCCATTCAGAGAAAACGAAAAATGGAAAAGGTAGGCTAAATAAGCGTAAGAACTATGAATATATAGGAAGAAAAAATGTTTTTGCAGCGAATACACCTTGCTTTACATCAGGGATAAGGGGATTAGAAAAAGGTCAGAATCACATTGTAATGGCAACAGATGGTATTTTAGAATGTGATAAACGAAAGTTTGATGATGATCAATCTTTAGTAGAAATATTACACGACGGAACTTCTTTACAGATTGAGCCTGTATTAACAAATGTACTTCAGTGGAAAGGTAGAGATTGTGCCACTATTATTGGATGGTCCATCGATACTGAAAATAGACAATGTGCCAATTAATACATGAAGAGGAGTTCAAGGGTTTTGTCCTTGAACTCCTTTTTGTTAAGCAATATGAATGTGGTACGTTTTCAACCATTCATTTACTTGGAGCATGTACTCCATTGCACTTCTTGCTTCAAAATTGTTAATCTCTTTATTACTTTGATCAGCAATAGAAAGTAATGTGGAATAGTTAATAAGTGAGAAAACAGGATTGTTTTTATTGCTGCACATATCAAGCGTTAAATTGCGGATTGTTTGTAAATAGTGTGGATCTTGTGAAGTAGGGTAAGCGCTTTTTCTTCTATTTCGCACATCATCAGGTAAAGCAGGTTTCAGTGCTCTACGCAAAATACCTTTTTCAATATTATCAATACTTTTGATGTTAAAAGGTACGTTCCATAAATATTCAACTAGTCTATAATCGCAAAACGGTACACGAACTTCAAATCCTACAGC
This sequence comes from Bacillus sp. NP247, assembly GCF_018966865.1. Taxonomy (NCBI): domain Bacteria; kingdom Bacillati; phylum Bacillota; class Bacilli; order Caryophanales; family Bacillaceae; genus Bacillus; species Bacillus sp. NP247. The sequence continues at coordinate 4,352,333 of NZ_CP076653.1, forward strand.
CATACTCATACGGTCTTTACGGTCGAGTAAGAACGGAAGGAATCGTGTTAAAAATAAATAAAACATTTGCCGTTGTTTCGCGGATTTTTTACTTTCACCTTCAAGAGTAGGTACTTCAAGAGCAGCCTCATGGAATCGTTTATTAATATAATGCTCAGGATTACATTGATTTGTTACGTCATTTAATAATAGAGAAGATGTATTTTTCCAGTTTGTTAACCACGGAAACTTATCTACATATAATAGTTCTTCTTGATGAAACCAAGGATATCCCCCGAATACTTCATCAGCAGATTCTCCAGATAAAGCTACGGTTGCATCTTTTTTCATTTCGCAAAATAGTAAATAAAGTGAAGTTTCCATTTCGCCAGCACTGGGTAAATCTTTCGCGTGAAGGGGAACGAATAAGTGATTTGCTAATTCTTCTGCATTAACAACAATGTCATGATGCGATGTCCCTACATGCTCAGAAACACGTTTTACCCAAGGAGCATCTAGACCAGTTCGAGCAAATGTCAGTTCGAAATCTTTGGCGCTATTTACAAAATCAACGGAATACGTATGAAGTGTTTTATTTTCAGCAGCAAATTCTTTCCCCGCTAGTGCAGTAATACCGCTAGAATCTAATCCTCCTGATAACATACAGACGAGAGGAACATCGGCAATTAATTGTCTTTTTACTGTATCTTGTAAAATAGATAAAATATGTGATGATGTATCTTCTGTAGAATCTGTATGAATCTTACTTTCTAAATTCCAATACTTTTGAACTACTTTTTTATCACGTGTGAATGTTATAGAATGTCCAGCACGAACTTCTTGAATATGTTTAAAGACGCCACATCCTGGAGTTCGAAATAAGCCTAATCCAAATATTTCATTTATTCCATCCGCATCAATTTCAGCAGGAACAGATGGATGAGCTAATAACGCTTTTATTTCAGATCCGAAAATAATACTGTCATTTCTTTCTGTATAAAAAAGTGGTTTTACACCTAAATGATCGCGTGCTAAAAATAATTGTTGCTTCTGATCATCCCATAAGGCGAAAGCGAAAATTCCGTTTAAATGTTGTACGCAGTCTTCTTTCCATTCTAAATAAGCATGTAGTAGCACTTCTGTGTCTGAGTGTGTTTCAAATGCATGCCCACATTTTTGAAGTTGCTCTCTCAGCTCACGAAAATTATAAATTTCTCCATTATAAGTAAGAGCATACGTATAATCACCGGCACGGAATGTTTTTGGCTGCGTCCCGCCTTCTGGGTCAATAACAATTAAACGCCGGTGTGCAAAGGCCGCGTGAGGTGAAAACCAAAATCCTTCAGTATCCGGACCGCGATGCTGAATACTATTCGCCATCTTTTCTAAAATAACATGTTCATTGGAAAGATCCTTTTTCCAATCTACCCAGCCTGTAATTCCACACATACACATCTCATCTCCTAATTTAAAATAATTAAAAGTAGATTAATAAAATAAAATGTACACTAAGTTAAAGAAAGACTACATAAATAGTGTACTACATGAATTAAATTGTAGACTTGAGAAATTTTTCTTTGAATGCACAGTTATATGAGACAATGGATAAGGGAAAGTATTCCATTGTATACAAAAAATAATAAAAAGATGAGAGAAAAATTTTTTCTGGACGTTATATAGGGTGTAAAAGCTTTTACAAAAAAATAAGGGGAATCGCTACATGAAATCAAATGAGAAAAATTATATAAAAAGATTACAGCGGCAAAAAGAAGATGCGCTAGAATTTGTTGTTGATACATATGTACCATTAATAAAAGGAATCACGCATAAAGTACTGCTGCCAATTCAAAATGATGGAATGATAGAGGAATGTATAAATGATATTTTCCTATCTGTTTGGAATAACGCAAATAAATTTCATGGAGAGCCGAGTGATTTTAAAAAATGGATTGCGGCGATTGCAAAGTTTAAGGCAATTGATTATTACCGGAAAGCGACTAGAAAAGTAGAAATCATTTCAGATGAGTTTCATATAAGTACGGAAAAATCGGTAGAAGATGAACTAATCGTTATGGAAGATAGAGAAGAATTATTGAATCTCATTAATCAATTAGAACCGTTAGATCAAAAGGTGTTCGTTATGAAATATCTCCTCGGTATGAAGACAGAGGAAATCGGGGACAAATTAGGGTTAACTCGAGCAGCGATAGATAATCGTGTGTATCGGGGGAAGAAGAAACTACAACAAGATGCTACGAATATTAGTTTTGGAGGTAGTGTAATATGAAAGACATTTATGAACTATTAAATGATATTGATATAGATGAAAAAGAACTTGAGGAACTTGAGACTTCTGAAATTGAAAAAGAAAAAGTGAAACGTAATTTAAAACGATCTATACGTACGAAGAAAAAGATGAAAACTTGGAAAAAAGGTGTCGCTGCTGCATCCATTTTAGTAGGATTATCAGTTGCAACACTCGGTATCGGATTTCCTACATATGCTGGAGGGTTGCCAATTGTAGGTGACATATTCCGCTTTTTAGATAACGGTAGAACAGGATTATATGAAAATTATAAAGAGTTTTCGACTGAGCTGAATATGACGAGAGAAAGTAATGGGGTTAAGGTTACAATTAATGATGTAATTTCTGATGGCAGAACAGTATCTATAACGTATTCACTAGAAAGTGAACAAGATTTAGGGAATGATCCTATCATATTAGGCGGATTGGATATAATGGACGCTCATGGTAGTTCAGGAAGTGGAAAAATGACTAAAGTTACTGAAAAAAAGTATGTAGGTATGGTAACAACGACGCATCATGATAGTAATAAAAAGGACAAAGTAAACTTTAGATGGAATATAGAGAGAATAGAAATGCCAGATAAGAAAAAATCAATACAAGGAAATTGGAATTTTGCGTTAACTGTAAAATCAGTGGATAGTAAAGAAAGAACAATTGGTGGGAGTTCGGAAAAAGAAGGTATAAAAGTAAATATGGAAAAGGTCGCAATGTCGCCGGTTTCATTTATTCTTTATTACAATCAAGAAGTTTCTAAGGGTGCGAGGAAAGAATGGGATAGTGTAGATGTTGAATTGGTGGTTAAGGATGATTTAGGGCATGATTATTCGGGTGAAGGAAATGGGGGAAGTGGCAAAGATCTTTACAATATTCGATGGAGTGCTACATTCCAAAAGTTAAACGAAAATGCCACAAAGCTTATCGTTACACCTCACGTGCACTTGCAAGTTCATACACCTGAAAATCATGGTGGAGTGGAGTATGTGAATGGGAAAGAGAAGAAAATAGAAGTGCCGAAAAAAGAAGCGAAGAGTAAAGATATAGTGTTAGATGATATTGTCATTGATTTAAAGAAATAAATAGAGAGACTGCCTTAAAAGAAGGCAGTCTCTTTTTGTTAAGAACTAGTAACGAGCAATGCATGCGGATGCTGCGTTTTATACTCATCTTTCCATGGAATGTTTAGTTGTTCCCACGTTTCACCGCTATCATTGGATTGAAATACGCCATTGTTATTTAAAGTGTAAAACGTATGTGGTTCTGCTTGATTTGTAGCAAACATCGAAATGACTGTACCGATTGCAGATGGTAGTCCTTGCTGTACTTGCTCGAAAGGAGTATCTTTCGTTTTTCGATATATATAAGATTCATAAGGAATGCGGTGATGAGCGAGATCGGCACTTGGCGCAGCAGAAACGAGAATTGTATCGCAATCAGCCGGATCGATAGCCATGCTGTATAAATAATGATGTTCAAGTCCTTCACTGCATGAAATCCAGCTGTTTCCACTGTTATAGCTTTCAAGGTATGCGCGATCAGGCCCGCCCATAAATCCGTCACCACATGATGCATAAAGGCGATTTGGGGCTTCAGGGTGCATGAGTAATTGATGCGCATCGATAGGAGCACCGAACTTTTTATCAATCCATGTATGCCCTCTATCATTACTTTGAATAACAGCACCAGCTTCAATTGAAACATGGATTGTATTTGGGTTGTTTGGATCAACTGTAATCCAGCGTACGTGATGGGTAAAAGGTCTAGGCGGGAAAGCCCACGTATAAGAAGATAATAATGATTTCATATTTTTAAGTTCAGTCCACGTTTCACCACCATTTTCTGAACGGAATAAAGCACTAGGTTCTGTTCCTACATAAACGACGCCATATCCGTTAACTTGTTCATTAGGACCTATCGTAATGGAAGTGATCGAAGAGTGTAAAATCCCATCTTCTTTAGGGAAATCAAAGTAATGATATGAATCCCCAATTGGTTTCCACGAATCTCCGCCATCGTCACTTAGCCATAAACCTCGTCCAAATGTACCGCAATATACACGATTCTTTTGGAAGGGATCAACTGCGATACAGGTAGGTTGCATATTTTGTAAGTGATATGCTGTTTCATAGTGACCGTCTTGTTTTTTTACTACAACAAGTTCACGCTCCATACAGAGAAATAGTCGTTTCAATTTTATAACCTCCTTAAAAATTCTTACATTAGTAAACAATATGAAAATAAAAAAGAAGTAGTCTTGTTTTTAGTTGAGAAAAAGGACTTGTTTGAAAAGTAGCGAAGTTTGTATACAGAGGAAGCGGGATAAAGGTCGGGAGTTTGTTTCATACTAACATACAGATATTGCACTTAAAGGGGCATTTGTATGGGACATTCACATGATCACGGTCATTCAAAAAATAAAAAGGCGTTACTAATTGCCTTCGTATTAACGACAAGCTTTATGATTGCTGAAGTTATTGGGGGATTTGTAACAAATAGCTTAGCACTATTATCTGACGCGGGGCATATGTTAAGTGACGCAGTATCCTTAGCTTTAAGTTTACTTGCGTTCAAGCTTGGAGAAAAAACAGCGACGGCTGCAAAAACATACGGGTATAAGCGAGTCGAAATGTTAGCGGCATTATGTAACGGTGTTGTTCTTATTGTCATTTCAATATACATTTTTATTGAAGCAATTCGTCGTTTTAAAGAACCAGTTGAGATTGCTAGTAATGGAATGCTCATTATTGCTGTACTTGGTCTGCTTATTAATATTTTATCAGCCTGGATATTAATGAGAGGCGGAGATGTGAAAGGTAATTTGAATTTAAGAAGTGCTTTCTTACACGTACTAGGCGATCTATTAGGGTCGGTTGGAGCGATTATTGCTGCGTTACTTATTAAATTTTTCGGATGGACTGCTGCAGATGCGATTGCTAGTATTCTTGTGTCTATTTTAGTCATTATTAGTGGGTGGCGTGTAACGCGTGATACAGTCCATATATTAATGGAAGGTGCACCGCAGCACATCGATATTGATGAAGTGAAAAATACATTGTTAACGATTGTGATTGTAAAAGAAGTTCATGATTTGCATATATGGTCTGTCACCTCGGATTTTCAAGTATTAACTTGTCACCTTATTATTAAAGGAAATGAAACACAAAGTGTATTAACAGAGGCAACAGATTTATTAAAAAGGGAGTTCCATGTAGAACATGTCACCATTCAAGTAGAAATTGAAGGTGAATTTAATCATAATGAGACAACTTGCAAAGTATGAAAGAAAAAGGATTAGAAAAAGTGTCATAACATTTTTCGCATGGCATACATATATATAATGTGGCCACAAATACTTTGTAAGGTAAATATTTCATAAGATTACTTTACTTATTAAGAATCATCTTTTATAATCAAAAGTGGTAATTGATAAAGATTATCATTTTCAATGATCGTAGAAAGGAGTTTTTTAAAAGATGAGTAGTCAACTCCGTTTTGCTGTTGAAAATCGTAAGAGGCATTTAATTGATGAGTTAATTGGAGCAGGGGTGTTTAAGATTCGCGACCGACAATTATACGAGCTGTCTTTAGAGGAATTGGAAAAAGAGTACGAAGATATTGAAGATTACGTAAATATTCAGGCATAGCATATAGATTATTAAAGAAGGAGCTGGTTACACTTTTGTGTAACCAGCTTTATTATTCTTTCATAGAAATCATTTTTTTAGGGTATCAAATGCATGTGAAAAAGAGATTGTTTTTGTTGGCAGGATATCAAGAAGAAACGTTTGTTGGAGATAAAAATAAATTAGCGAAGCTTTCAGGAGTATTTTCCTATATAGCCGGAGTTGTTACTATAATATTACCGTTTGGCTTAGAAAAAATAGGTGATGTAGTTGGTATCGTATATGCTATATTAGTTGTTTTGGGTACAATTATGTTTCTTATTGAAGCAAATCTGTTAAATAAGAGTACTACAAAATGAAAAAAGGCTTCATTCTACGGAAGCCTTTTTTCACTTTGTTATGAAGTATGAGTAAAAGCTGGAATAGGATCAACAAAGATATTCCAATCTTGTTTCATTTCTTTTTCTGTTAATGCCAATAAATACGAGCTCAGTTATTCGATCTCCATATCGTTTATCCCAGTTTTTTCATAACTAAATAAATTTGTGTTGTAGTAGGAATCATTTGGACAATCATCCAGTTAAATATAAATATAGTGAAGGAGAGAAAATTGATCTTTAATTGAATTTCAAAAGAATAAATTCTGCATATTTTTATGAAATATAATCATAATCGCGACGCCAAAAAAATAAAAATAAGAGTAATTTGGTTTGTTAAAAATATGTGTATAAGGAGATATGAGATGAACTGGGTTACTCATAAACCATCGTTTGAATTTGATAATTTTAGCCATATTATTCGGTCGCAATCTGCTTGGAGTGGGCATTTGGATTTCGCATATGATTTAGTACGATTTGAAAAACCAGGAACTTTAGTTGAGCTAGGCACACATTTAGGTGCTTCCTTTTTTAGTTTTTGTCAGGGGGTAAAAGACGGAGGGTTGTCAACTAAGTGTTTTGCTGTAGATACTTGGGCTGGAGATGAGCATACAGGTCCATATGGAGAAGGGATTTTTCATATAGTAGAAAAAGTTGTGAATATTAGTTACCCTAATATAGGAAATCTAATTCGGTCTACTTTTGATGAGGCTCTGGATCAGTTTCAAGATGAAACGATAAATCTTTTGCATATTGATGGCTATCATACGTATGAAGCTGTTTCTCATGATTATAAAACATGGTTACCTAAAGTTGCGAAAAACGGTATTGTATTATTTCATGATATCGAAGTTAAAAACGGTGATTTCGGTGTGTATAAGTTTTGGGATGAGGTCAAGGTGAAACACCCTCATTTTCAGTTTGGGCATTCATATGGACTCGGAGTTTTATTTCCGAAAGGTTGTAGCGATAAATTTTCGGAAATACTTAAAAATAAAGAAGAGATACAAAATATGTATAAATAAAAGAGGGGCATGCATCGATGAAATGATGTATGCTCTTCTTTTTTTAGAAAGAGAGTTTTAGGAAACATTAAAAAGGTTAGGATTATTTTATTATAAATAAAAATACGATATTTTTTATATTTTCCATTGCGAAAAGTAGCATCTACTTTTACAATAGAAAGGGTTGTGCATATATTATACTGGAAAAATAAATCGAAATAATATGAAAATTTTGTTTTGTCTTCGCTCATTGTATACTACATACATGTAAGACGACACACATCATGTTATCGACTTGTAAGGAGAGAAAAAAATGAAAAGTGTAAGATTACCATCGATGCCAGAAATTATCGTTCTTTTAATGCTATTTCTTGCTGTCGTCTTTTCCTTCCAAACGATTTTTGATCTCCCAATTCAATTAGCGCTTTTTATTTCATGGTTTTTAGTTATTGCGCTTGGATTAAGGTTAGGATTTCGTTATCAAGAATTGCAAGATGCAATTACGAAAGGGATTTCTAATGGATTAGAAGCAATTCTTATTTTAGTTGCAGTTGGGGCTTTAATTGGAACATGGATTGCTGGTGGGGTTGTACCTACATTAATTTATTATGGATTAGAATTCATTCACCCTAGCATATTTTTATTGGCAACTTTAATTATTTGTTCAATAACTTCTATCGCGACAGGAACATCATGGGGAACAGTTGGAACAGCTGGTATTGCTATGATGGCGATTGGTGAAGGGCTAGGATTACCACTTCCGCTTGTTGCTGGTGCAGTCCTTTCAGGAGCTTATTTCGGGGACAAGTTATCACCACTTTCTGATAGCACAGTTCTTGCAGCCTCTATGGCGAAAGTAGATGTTATTGCTCACGTTCGGGCTATGCTCGTATTAGACGTTCCTGCTTATATTATTACCAGCATTATGTTTACTGTTGCTGGATGGATGTACGGCGGGGACAATGTAGACTTGAATAGAGTAGAGTTTTTAAAAGAATCTTTATTAAAGCACTTTGATATTAAAATATGGATGCTTGTTCCAGCGGTCATTGTTATTGTGCTATTGGCGATGAAGAAACCGTCTATGCCAACAATTGCTATGGGAGCTTTAATTGGTGCAATTTGGGCAACTCTTTTCCAAGGAATGAACTTTGGAGAGGCGATTGGAACAGCATATAACGGATTCTCAATTCAATCTGGTGTTGAGTTTGTCGATAAGTTATTAAACCGTGGTGGAATTAACGGTATGCTCGGTTCAGTAGCCGTTATTATTTTCGGCTTAGGTTTTGGTGGACTACTTGAAAAGTTAGGTGTTCTTAAAGTAATCGTATCAAAATTTGAGAAGAAATTAAATTCTGCAGGTAATGTAACATTGTCTACATTAATTGTTGCGTTTTTAGCAAATATATTTGGTTGTGCGATGTACGTATCACTTATTTTAACACCAAAAATTATGGAAGATAGCTATGATAAATTAAAAATAGACCGCCGCGTATTAGCACGTAACTCAGAAGTAGGTGGAACGTTAACTTCTGGTATGGTTCCGTGGTCTGATAATGGTATTTTTATGGCTGGTATTTTAGGTGTGGCAACGTTATCATACGTTCCGTTTATGTGGTTAAGCTTCGTATCACTCATTTTAGCAGTTATTTACGGATATACGGGCAAGTTCATTTGGTATGTAGATGACGCTGAAAAAGGAAAGCAAGCATCATAAAAAATACCTTCTGCGATAGCGGAAGGTATTTTTTTATACATACAAGTGAGAATTCTTATCATTTGAATGAAAGTCTGTTAAAATGAGAAATGTAGGTATTTTATTTTCAAGGGGATGAAAAAATGGAGTACAGAATTGAAAGAGATACATTAGGAGAAATGAAAGTTCCAGCTGATAAATTATGGGCAGCACAAACACAGCGTAGTAAGGAAAATTTCCCGATTGGAACAGAGCATATGCCGCTTGAAATTGTAAAAGCATTTGCGATTTTAAAGAAGAGTGCAGCGATTAGCAATCAAAAATTAGGGAAGTTATCAGAAGAAAAAGCACAAGCGATTGTGGAAGCTGCTGATGAAGTTATCGCTGAAAAATGGAATGAACATTTTCCACTTGTCGTATGGCAAACAGGTAGTGGTACACAATCGAATATGAATGTAAATGAAGTAATTGCAAACCGCGGTAATCAAATTTTGAAAGAAAAGGGATCTGACGTACATATTCATCCGAATGATGACGTGAACATGTCTCAAAGTTCAAATGATACATTCCCAACAGCACTTCATGTAGCGTGTGTAATTGCGGTAGAAAATCATGTATTGCCAGCTATTACGAAATTAAAAGAAACATTAGCAGAAAAAGTAACTGCATTTGAACATATTATTAAAATCGGTCGTACACATTTACAAGATGCAACACCTTTAACGTTAGGACAAGAAATTAGCGGATGGCACCGTATGCTTGAAAAAACAGAGCGTATGATTGCAGATAGCAATACATATATGAAAGAATTAGCAATTGGTGGTACTGCAGTTGGAACTGGAATTAATGCACACCCTAAATTTGGTGAGATGGTAGCAGAAGAAATTAGTCTGTTTACAGGTAAACAATTTGTTTCTGCACCAAATAAATTCCATGCGTTAACGAGTCATGATGAAGTTGTATTTGCACACGGAGCATTAAAAGCATTAGCTGCGGATTTAATGAAGATTGCTAACGATGTGCGCTGGCTTGCAAGTGGTCCGCGTAGTGGTCTTGGGGAAATTATTATTCCTGCAAATGAACCAGGAAGCTCTATTATGCCAGGTAAAGTGAATCCAACGCAAAGTGAAGCATTAACAATGGTTGTAGCACAAGTTATGGGGAATGACACAACAATCGGATTTGCTGCGAGCCAAGGTAATTTTGAGCTAAACGTATTCAAACCAGTTATTGCTTACAACTTCCTGCAATCTGCTCACTTATTAGCTGATGCAACTGTTTCATTTAATGATAAATGTGCAGTCGGTATTGAAGCAGATGAAGAAGTAATTAATGAAAATGTAAATCGTTCATTAATGCTTGTAACAGCGCTAAACCCACATATCGGGTATGAAAATGCCGCGGAAATTGCGAAGCATGCTCATAAGGATGGATTAACTTTAAAAGAAGCAGCACTGCAATCAGGATTACTAACAGAAGAGCAATTTGATGAAATTGTAGACCCGAAAAAAATGATTGCTCCGAAAGAGTAATAGAAGAAACCAAGGTTCTTAGTATAGAATCTTGGCTTTTTTTGTATATTCATTTTTATGCTTCCTCCACTTGTACTATTGCAAGCTTCAAAAGATATTATTTGTTAGCAGACGTATTCATTACTTTCATATGTGGGCAGTTCTCTTTTAAGAGTAAAATGAATTTTTCTTCTTCTTGTGGTACGAAAGTTGTCACTGAGTCAAATAAATTATAATCAATTTCTAATTGCTGCCTAGTCCATTTTTCTGAACGGAGTGTTTTGCCAGAGTATTTAATGTGACGAATATCTTCAAATGGAATTTCAGTACGTAGTATGAAACCGTTTTTTATTATGAGAGAAGATTCCGTTATGTTGTAGTGAGAGAAATAGAATGAAGAAAGATTCACGATATTTAACAGCATCATAAGAGTGAAAAAAATAGAATTTTCATTTTGGAAGAATAGCGAAATGAAAAAAATAATTATAAATAATGTAATGAAAATGACATGAAATGGATTTTTTTTCGCTTTAAACTTCAAGTTAGTCACCTCGTTATACGTGTTCATTAACTAAATTAAATCATAACATCGCAATAAAACGTGGTAATATGCAGAATTGCATATTCTTTCGGTTTATTATTCGTGTAAAATTTTTTGATAGGATAAATTTAAATGAAGTTTTTAGTAGTGGAGTGGCATAAAGTGACTAACAAGAATAGAAGTGTAGTGCTAGTCATAATTAGTTGTATGATGATTATGAGTGGCTGCTCAAATAGATTCGTTGAGGATGGAAAGCGAAAACATGTACTTGTACAAGTGAGTAAAGTTTTAGTGGAAGTTGTTTATAAAATATATAAAAGGTAAAAAGGTGTTTCTATATGTGGAGACACCTTTTTTGTAGTTAAAATTGAATGCTGAAGTTTTGGAATGAGTGAATGCCGGTTCTATGTTGAACGAGGTTGTTATCACTTAAATATTGAATAGCGTATTTTATTTCTTTCAATATAGTAGGAGAAAGACCAAGTGTATGATGTGAACCGTAAACCAAGGGTCTTGAAGAATAATCATGCTCTATTTCACATCCTATAGTAATTAATTTATATAAACACATTCGCTTTTCGTTGTTTTAAGTCCTTTTTAGGATTTGTTAATAGATGTTTTAATTAAAGTTTATAAAATAGGCAAACGAAACGTTGAAATGTTTACTTTTTATATGTTAAGATGATGTAGTGATAATAAACGTTATTGTAATTTGTTTGTTTTTTAAGTAAACCTTTTAAAGGAGTGTTTAGTATGAGTGATATTTCAGAGAAGTTTTGGGATGCGTCGGTAGAGGAATTAAAGAAAGGGTATGTATTTGACGAGACAGCAGAGGAGTATATTTGTTTAGCTTGTGGAGAAACGTTTATTAAAGGGGTTATTTATCAAGAAAATCAAGTTTTGTATGAAGCAGAGAAGTTTGTACAGTTGCATATTCAAAATGAGCATACGTCTATGTTTGATTATTTATTAAATCTTGATAAGAAGTTTACAGGTTTAACTGATTTGCAAAAGAAAATGGTTCAGTTTTTCCATATGGGACTTAACGATAAAGAGATTGTAAAAGAAATGGATGGCGGGAGCACGTCGACGATTCGCAATCATCGATTTACATTACGAGAGAAAATGAAGCAAGCGAAAGTATTTTTAGCGTTAATGGAATTGTCAGAGGAAAAATCAAAAGTTCAAACTAAATTTGTACCGATTCATAGAACAGCTACGATGGTGGATGATCGATACAATATTACAGAGGAAGAAAATGCTGAAGTTTTAACAGCGCATTTTACAGAAGGTTTGGATGGACCGCTTTCTAAATTTCCGAAAAAGCAAAAGCGTAAATTAATTATATTGCGTCATTTAGTGAAGAAATTTGATAGCAATGAAAAGTATACGGAAAAAGAAGTAAATACAGTTTTAGAAAATGTATATCCGGATTTTGTAACTTTAAGAAGATATTTAATCGAGTATGGTTTTTTAGATAGAACAGCTGATGGAAGCCAATATTGGGTGAAGTTATAAGTGTGAAGCAAAGAAAATGAATAGAAGCACAGAATAAAAACAACTATACAAAGAGATATGGATTGAAATATGTAGCGCATTATAAATACAAAAAAATGTATGATGAACTTGAAGCATCAGAGGTCTCAAAAAGAAAGGGACTGGGCATTTCAATATCGAAAGTAGAATTGGAAAAGTTGGAACAGTACGGAGCGCACGGATATAACCGTGCAGAAATTAATAAAAGGAGAAATGAAATTTGAAACCACCTACAGATAACAATAAAGAAGGTGTAGAGTCACAGCAGTCAGAAACGGAACATAAGCCGATATGGAAATCGATGTCCATGTTTTTAGTGCCGTTACTTTTAAGTAATGTATTACAGTCAGTTGGACAGTTATTTGGAATGGTAGTAGTAGGAAGATGGCTTGGCGTAAATGATCTAGCAGCTATATCGGCATTCTTCCCGTTATTTTTCCTGCTCGTTTCATTTGTAATTGGAATTGGTTCTGGTAGTTCAATTTTAATTGGTCAGGCATTTGGTGCTAAGAATGAAGAGCGTTTAAAAGCTATCGTTGGTACGACGCTTACGTTTACTTTTATTATCGGAGTCGTGTTGGCGATAATAGGTAGTATTTTTGCGATGGATATTATGCGCCTTATGGGAACGCCAGAAAATATTATTGGAATAAGTGTGCATTACGCAAGAATTTTATTTATATCTATGCCAGTATTATTTTTATATTTTGCATACACAACATTTATGAGAGGTACAGGAGATTCTAAAACGCCATTTTACTTTTTAATCGTAAGTACAGCGCTAAATATGATCTTATTACCAATTCTTATTTTTGGCTGGTTAGGAGCTCCGAAATTAGATGTTTATGGAGCAGCGTATGCTTCTGTTATATCCACAGTTATTACGTTTATTGTCATGCTAGTGTATTTAAAGAAGAAAAATCATCCACTACAATTAGACGGGACAGTAAGAAAATATCTTCGTATGGACTGGGAGTTATTAAAGTTATTGTTACGACTTGGTATTCCAGCGAGTATTAATATGATATTAGTTTCATTATCAGAAATTGCAGTAATTGCATTTGTGAATCGCTATGGATCAGATGCAACAGCGGCGTATGGTGTTGTGAACCAAGTTGCAAGTTATGTACAAATGCCGGCAGTTAGTCTCGGCATTACCGTATCAATTTTTGCGGCGCAATCAATTGGTGCGAACCAATTTGATCGATTACAGAAAGTTGTTAAGGCCGGAATCATCATGAATTATATTATTGGTGGTGTATTAATATCTCTTATTTACTTGTTCTCAAGAGATATTTTAGCACTATTTTTAACAAGTCAAAATACAATTGACATTGCTCATAGTCTAATCATGATTACATTATGGAGCTACTTAATTTTCGGTCATGCGCAAATTATTAGTGCGACAATGCGAGCAAGTGGTACAGTACTATGGCCAACTGTAATCAGTGTTGTATCAATTTGGCTTGTTGAAGTACCTGTGGCGTATTATCTTTCTTACCATACGAGCCTTGGAATAGAAGGGATATGGATTGGATATCCAGCTGCATTCATCGTCAGCTTAATATTACAGTATGCGTATTATAAGCTTTCATGGCAGAAGAAACGAATTACACGATTAGTGAGTTAAAAGATGAAAATGTCCCTAAGTCATTATACTTAGGGACATTTTTCGTTAATGAATGCTTATAAATAACTTTTTAAAGTTATGTCAAAATGTTGTCTAATGAGTTTTCCATTATTCATATAAAACTCCCAAGCTGTATCTGGCTCACCGATAATTTCAAATGAACCTTCTGTAATATATAAAGCGCAATTATCTTCTAATGCAATGCCTTCTATATTACCTTGGTGAGTTTGTAAAAACGTATGGAAGGCATTCATTCTATTTAATTGATTGTAATGGGGGCAAAATCTTTTGTTAACAATACCCCAGCCACTACTTTCTATATAACCGGAACCTTCATAATCTGAACGAATGCTAGATGTGAACCAGCACATAGCACCGGCACTATATCCTGCAATAAGTGTTCCACGTTTTAAAGCAAATAGTAACTTTTCATCTAGTTTATGTTCTTTCCATTGTTCAAGCATATGAACGTAATTTCCACCGCCAAGGTAAATTAAATCGGCAGAATGAATCATCTCATCTATTTCATATTTAGTAGGTGTTTCAGTTGAAATGCGTAAAATTTGAACCTCACAATGTAATTGCTTTTCAAATGTTGCTAAAAATAACTTTATATACCCTTCATCATCACGACTAGCTGTAGGAATGAATAATACTTTTGGGTATTGTTTATTCGTTAATTCTATAAGTCGTTCATTAATATGCAAGTGATTTGGATCTTGTAAATCACCGCCACCAATGACAGCTAATTTCATAGTAAAGCACCACCTAATAATATTTGTTATGTAAAAATTCGATAGTGGGGAGTTACATTCCTTCTGTGATTTAATGAATAAGGGGAAATAAAGTGAACAATATATTGGAATAGCATAAGGAGTCGATAGCTGTGGATAGAAAGGAATTAGAAGCAGTTTATCCCGCTATTTGCGGGCAGTAAGATTCCCACCTCAAAATTCGGCTGGAGCAAAGCAGTTAGGTGGGGGTCGGGCTTCCCGTAAACGCCCGATTGGTGAAGGCTAATAATCAGTGGGGGATGAACAAAACCCCCACTGATTAAAGTTTCACTGTATTGATATATAATACTGGATAATATTGTTTTAAAGTATGGAAACAATATGTTTAAATGAATATAACGGCGTACTAATTAATATTGAAAGAGTGTTTATATTTAAAAAGTGCGGGAAATACCAGAGGTTTTACAAAAGTGGTTTTTACTTTTTATAGGAAGTTATTTTATAATATGGTAAAATTATATTAATATATTTATTAGCGTAGAATGAAAAGTGGGAGCGTGAAAGAGTGGATTTTCGATTTGAGTTCGCAGCGAAGGTAAAAGAATATTTAGATGATGAAAAAGATGAAAAAATAATAAAAGAGGGGCACAGAGAGATAATTTATAAATATTTATATCCGTTAGAGAGTGAAATTGGAATTTTTAAAAATCCTAACTTTACTTTTTTTGCATCAGGAAGACGTTCACATATAGTATTAGAAAATATTGAATTTAAAACAGAAGTAAACGTAGAAAGTAATATAATTGAAATTACAAAAATAGTGGATAATGTGGTGATTCCATTAGATACTATCGTAGCTAAAGATCGGGAATTATTTGCACTCGGGCGTAATGAGAAGTTTAGTGTGCAAATATTAGAGTATTATCTCTTTGCTACATTTGGAGAGAAGTTAGGTTTACAATGAATGGAACGGAGTACAGATTTATAATTAGTGGATATTAGTTTATATTATTCGAGTTTGACCTTTCATTTAATTTATACTACAATCTGTAGTGTGGAAGGAGCTGTACTATGTTTACTCAAAACTATAAGTTAAATGAGCAAGGGTTAAATCACTTCTTTGGACCGCTTGAAGCGAAAATTATGGAGATTGTTTGGTCTACTGAGGGTATTGCGATTAAAGAAGTGCAGCAGAAATTAAGTGAAGAATCGCCTGTGAATTTTAATACTGTTATGACAGTTATGAACAGGTTAGTAGAGAAATTACACTTAGAAAAACAGACTGTGAAAAGAAGTGGCATATATCGTGCTGTACAAACAAAAGAAGAATTCTTATCCAATCAAACGAAGAAAATGACACAGGAATTAATGGGGGAGTTTGGAGATTTAGTTGTAAATCATATGCTAGATGAGTTAGAGCAGGCTGATCCGACTTTAATAAAAAAATTAGAAGACAAATTGAGTCAATTAAAAAAAGAGGATCGATAAAATGAAATGGCAAATGCGTAAAATCGTATTGTTAGCAGTAATTGTAAGTACTCTCTTTTTCAGCATGTTAGTGTATTATGTTTCATATCCATTTCTTTTTCAAAATAAGGCGTTCTTTCTTTCAAAACTTTGCTTGTTTGAATTAGAAAAACATATGAAAGAACTATCGCTGATTCGTATTATAATAGCTGGATTATTATTACTTACTGTATTGATAGTGTGCAAAAGACTTTGGCGGCAATTTTTCTATAGTAAAAAATTGCAAAAAGTAATTTTCCCTTTCATTAGAAAAGGAAAACAAATATATATACTGCCGACTATGGAAGTTACAGCATTTACAATTGGATTATTTCGTCCGAAAGTTGTTATGTCAGAAGGAATACTTCAGACGTTTTCAGAAGAAGAAATTGATGCGATTGTATTCCATGAAGAATATCATCAAAACAATCTGGATCCGCTAAAATTATTTTGTTTTACGTTGTTAGCAGAGGGAATGATGTATATTCCGATATTAAAAGGGTTGCTACAACGATATCATACGTATCAAGAGTTAGCAGCAGATAAATATGCGATGCAAAAAATGAAATCTTCATTTGAGCTAGGTAGTGCATTATTAAAATTAATTAAAATAAAGACGATGGAAAATCAATGTATTACAGCTTCGTTTGCGAAAACTGCAATTAATTTATGGATTGAGCAAGTGTTGAATGAGAAAGCTATTAAGCTGAATATACCATTACATACGAATTCAGTATATGTAACGTTAGGGTTATTTTGTATGTCGATTGTACTTATTGTTGGAGAGTGCATATAGCCTCTTTTTTTTAATAATTAACACTACGTTTTGTAGTGTGTTTGGGAGGAATAAAATGAATGCGGCGGATTTAACAATTTGGCTAGTAGTAGGGGCGGGGGTACTTTCATT
Organism: Bacillus sp. NP247; assembly: GCF_018966865.1. NCBI lineage: Bacteria > Bacillati > Bacillota > Bacilli > Caryophanales > Bacillaceae > Bacillus > Bacillus sp. NP247. The sequence continues at coordinate 4,369,682 of NZ_CP076653.1, forward strand.
TATATCTCCATGTTCTTTACCGCTATATCCATCTTATTTATCATATATTACAGGTGTTTCTATTCAAGATTTAAAAGAAAATCGTGGGATTATGCAAAAGTCAGCGATTATACATACAGTATTTTTTATGATCGGTTTCTCGGTTATTTTTTATGCGTTAGGTTTATCAGTAAGCTGGATTGGGATCACTTTTTCATCTAATCAAAGGTTGATTCAGCAGATTGGTGGGATATTTATTATTTTGATGGGGCTATTTATGACTGGATTGATTCAGCCTAAGTGGCTTATGGCAGAGAAAAAAGTACAATATAGAAGTAAATCGACAGGATATATTCGCTCAGTTTTGGTCGGCATGACATATGCAGCGGGATGGACACCATGTGTTGGACCGATATTTTCAGCTGTACTCATGCTCGGTGCGACCAATCCTGAAAGTGCGCTTCTGTATATTACAGCGTACACTCTTGGATTTGCAGTTCCGTTTTTCGTGATGGCATTTTTTATCGGAAAGGTAAAATGGATTGTTACATATGCCAACGTCATGATGAAAATTGGCGGTGGAATGATGATACTAACAGGGGTTTTATTATATACAAATCAAATGACGAAAATTACAGCATTCTTTATTCGTATATTTGGTGGATTTACAGGATTTTAGAAATGAGGAGGAAGAAAAGTGAAGAAACTAATTGCTATTATACTGGCCGGGGCATTAATTTGGGCAGGGGTTAATTTTTATAATACAAAGAAAGAAGAAAAAGAAAGAAAAGCGAAACAAGCGGAGTTACAAGAGAAAGAAGTATTACCACAAGTGGGATTTAAAGCACCAAACATAACATTAAAAGGATTAGATGGGAAGCTGTATTCGTTAAATGATGCAAAGGGAAAACCATATATTATTAATTTTTGGGCATCATGGTGTGGCCCATGTGAAATGGAGGCTCCTGATTTAGTTCGTTTGTATGATACATATAAAAAGGATGTTGAAATCTTTGCGGTAAATGCAACAATTGGGGATCCAGTACAAGAAGCAAGCGCATTTGCAGATCGTCACGGATTTAAATTTCCTGTTCTATTAGATATGGATGGAGTAGCTGGAATAGATTATAAAGTATTCTCTTTACCAACGACATTTTTTGTTAATAAAGATGGTATTATAGTAGATCAAGCACGAGGGGTATTACCTCCAGATCAATTAGAAGAGAAGTTTAAGAAAATAATTGAGAATTAAAAGGGGATTTCATAGTGATGGAGTGGATGGTGAGGTTACAACCAGTATCGCTTATAATAGGAAGTCTATTTGGGTTTATTTTGATGAAACTCAAAATGAAGTATCAAAATGTACCATATGAAAAAATGATGGATGCAGTAACGAATGGTTTTCTTATCGTTGTATTTGTATGGAAATTTGCACCGGCAATTTTAAATCCAGTATGGGCTTTTGGATCGCCATTGCAAGCATTATTAGCTGTAGGAAGTATTCAGCATATTATAGTAGGTTGCGTAATTGCTAGTATATACATTGTTTTGAAAAGTAAAAAGGAGCAATTTTCTCTTCGGATTTTACTTGATACATTACCTTTTGGATTGTGTGTGGGTATTATCTTTTATTTTCTATTCCATCAAGAAGTAGGTATACAAACGACACTCCCATGGGGGATGAAAATATATGAATCAAAATTTTTGTATCATCCTATTTTCATGTATGAGATTATACTCGCACTGGGTATAATTGGTTCGTTATGGATTAAAAGTGAAAGATTAGGAAGTGGAAAGAATATAAGCTTCTTTTTAATTTTCGAGGGAATTGTTCATATCATTATTTCACTTATTAATGAACAAAATTCAGTTCTATTTGGTCTTTCAATACAGCAAATACTCAGTTTTTTTGTTATTAGTTTAGGGATTTTGTTAGTACCAAAAAAATAAAAATAGCCATGTACGGAGAGCATCCTCCATGCATGGCTATTTTTGTATCATCACATGAATTAAAAAATCGGCGGAGTAACAGAAAATAAAACAATCGCATTTTTCTCGAATTGATTTACCCATTTATGTTTTAAATAAGCTGGTATTTTTACGCTATCACCAGTTTCTAATGTGTACTCTTCTTCATTTAAGTGCAATGTGATTTTCCCGTCTAATACAAATGCTAGTTCTTCTCCTTTATGTTCTAGAACATTTTCTGATGAAGCAGTATTTGGAGGAACAGTCATAATTGCTGTTGCTAAATTTCCTGTGAAATCGGGTGATAGCATTTCATATGATAAATTATCGATAATCATTTTCTTACGTTTATGAGAGCGTACGATTAAATCATCTGTATTTGTTTCTTCTAGTAAAAAGCTAAACGTTGGAACATCAAGTGCTTTTGCGAGTACTTTTAATGTTTGAATAGAAGGGTTAGCAGAACCACGTTCAATTTGACTTAACATAGATGGCGTGATTTCGGCCATATTTGCTAGTTCTTTACTAGTTAAACCTTTTGCTTTTCTTTGCTTTTCAATTTTTTTGCCAATATCTATATTTTCCATAGAAGATTCTCCTTAATGATTATTTAATTTAATTTAAATAAATTAAATTAAAATTAACTAAAACTGTATTTTATGTTAAACTATATTAAAATTAATTATAATTTATTGTATGACGAGCTACAAGGATATGAGGAGGAAACAGAATGAAGGAAATAGGGGAATTAAAAGCAGAGTACCCATTAGTTAACAAGCTTATTGCAACAGAAGAAATATTTTGGATAAACCCGAATATAGAAAATTATGAAACAGCGATAAAGGGTTCACCACTAAATGAAGAAAATGTAAAAGATGCGGAAGAGAGGTTAAAGCGCTTTGCATCATATATTGCAAAAGTTTTTCCTGAGACGAAAGAGACGAGCGGTATTATAGAATCACCTTTAGTGAAAATACCTGCTATGAAGCAGTCTTTAGAGAAGAAATACGGGCAATCCATACTAGGAGAATTATTATTAAAGTGTGATAGTCAACTTCCGATATCAGGATCAATTAAAGCTAGGGGCGGCATTTATGAAGTGTTGAAACATGCTGAGCAATTGGCACTTCAGCATGGAATGTTAACAGAGGAAGATGATTATTCAATTTTAGATAGTGATAGATTTAGAGGTTTTTTTGCGAAGTATTCAATTGCAGTAGGTTCTACTGGAAATTTAGGGCTTAGCATCGGTATTATGAGTGCGAAATTAGGTTTCAATGTGACGGTTCATATGTCAGCAGACGCCAAAGAATGGAAAAAAGATTTATTAAGAAGTAAAAATGTAAATGTTATTGAATATGAAGCTGATTATAGTAAAGCAGTAGAGGAAGGAAGACTGCAAGCAGAAGCTGATCCTAGCTGTTATTTTGTAGATGATGAAAATTCACATGATTTATTTTTAGGATATGCAGTAGCAGCGTCTCGTTTACAAAAACAATTAGAAGGGTTAGAGATTGTAGTAGATGAAGAACACCCTTTATTCGTTTATCTTCCGTGTGGGGTAGGTGGTGGGCCTGGCGGAGTAGCATTCGGCTTAAAGTTATTGTACAAAGACAATGTGCATTGTTTCTTTGCTGAACCGACACATTCCCCGTGTATGTTACTCGGTTTAATGACAGGGCTTCACGATAAAATTGCCGTTCAAGATATCGGTATTGATAATGTAACAGATGCGGATGGGCTTGCAGTAGGAAGACCGTCTGGATTTGTCGGTAAAACGATGGAACCATTTTTGAGTGGAAATTACACAGTAAGTGATGAAGAGTTGTATAGATTATTAAAAGAACTGGCTGATAATGAAAATATTTATTTAGAGCCTTCGGCGTTAGCGGGTATGATAGGACCGTTGAATGTATGTAAAGCTGAAAATGAGTATTTACAAAAACAACAGTTAACAGAGAAGGTGAAGAAAGGTACTCATATTGTGTGGGGAACTGGTGGGAGTATGGTTCCAGAAGATGTGATGAGTGGTTATTATAAAAAAGGTTCGGAATTAACGAAAGCAGAGTAAGGAAGAATGAGGCGATTTAAAGCCTCATTTTTTCATGTACATAAAAATCTTTGTTATTTTCACATTAGTTCTTTATAGTATAGTTATAAAGGATTATTCATATCGATTAAATATAATAAAAAAGCGTTATTTTACATAATAAGAGGATGTGTATACGATGTCATTGCAGACTAAATATATAGCGGGTATTTCGCTTGGGGTTATGGGCGTAGGTTTTGCGGCTTCTATCCCTTTTCAAGGAACGGTAGCTGGGGAGATTATTCAAGGGGGATTTGAAGCTGGGTTAGTTGGTGGACTTGCGGATTGGTTTGCGGTTACAGCTTTATTCCGTCATCCGTTGGGGATCCCAATTCCGCATACAGCTTTATTACCTAAAAATCGGAAGAGGGTAACAAAGGGGCTCGTTTCTACGTTAGAAAATGAATGGCTGACGAAAGAAAGTATTACAAGTAAAGTAAAAGAAATGCAGCTAGCACAAATGGTACTGGAAATTGCTGAGAAAGAGTTACAATCAGACGCTGTGAAAAAAGGAATTGTAACAATTGCTGAGAAAGCGATTCTTCAAATAGACACAGAAAAATTAGCTGTTATTATTGAAAAAGAATTAAAAACGTATTTGCATACAATTAACACAAGCAACATATTACAAGTGCTTGTTGATCAATTAGTGGTGCAAGAATATGATGAAAAAACACTTGATTACATATTAGTAAAGGTGAAAGATTGGACAGCTCAAGATGAAGCACGTTATCAGCTAGGAAGCTTAGGTATGAAGGCGATGGAAAACATAAAAGTAGATGGATTCCTGCAGTTTACTTTGAAATCATTTATGAATATTGTAGATGAAGATAAAATTGGCGGCATTTTGCAGAAGTTTATCATTAGCAATATTAACAGTTTGCAAGATGCTGATAATAGCACAAGACAACTTATATTAGCGAAGATTCGTCAAGAAATTATAAATGTAAAGGAAAATGAATCTTTATTACAGGAATTAGAGAATTGGAAAGAAAAATGGATTGCAAATTGGGATGCTACTGACAAAATAAAAGAGATGCTAGAGCAAGTACAGAGTAGGGCAGTTACCTTTGTGAAGAATGAAGAATTTGCCGATAAATATGTTGTTCCATTCTTACAAACACAAATGAATAAAATAAAAGAAGACGAACTGACTGTTCAAAAAATAGAAGATTGGTTACAAAAACAAGTTGTTACTATTGTTGAAAAAAACCATTCAAAAATTGGAAAGCTTGTGCAAGAAAACCTTGATAAGTTAGATGATAAAACATTAATCGAAATGATTGAAAACAATGTCGGTAAAGATTTACAGTGGATTCGTGTGAACGGGGCTGTTTGTGGTTTTATGATTGGATTAGTTTTAGAAGGAATAAAAGCGATTATATGAGAAAAACCTTCCGCAATTGCGGAAGGTTTTTCTTATTTTTCAATAACGCTCATATTTAAATTATAAGCTTTCTCAATATTTAACTTGTACGTGCCATTTCCAGTTTTAATTGAATTTTTATACCAATGTTCTTGGCTGTTTAATTTTGGATGTTCTTCTGAAGAATTATTTTCTTTTTTCGTTAAATCTTCTACTTGTTCCCAAGGTGTACTTCCATGTGTTTCTTTTTGATTCGTTACTGCTGTTAAAGATACATCACTCTCTTTTGCAAGATGGATAGACACTCTTGAGCTTTCCTGTACAAGCCAATTATTTTGTAATTGACCTGGATAAAGAGATAGTTCGTTATTTGAAGCACGGATTTCCACATTTTTATTTTGCGGAAGAACAAGCGTTTGTTTCACCTGTGGTGCTGAATTAAATAACGTATGCTGAACAGGTAATGATTTTAAAGTGATATACATCGTTTCTCCAGCCGTTTGAACTGAAAGGAAATCATCTCGTTTTAAATTGAGTTTTTCATTTGCTTTCGTCGTCATTTCATAAGTTCCCAAAAGATGAATTTGATTTGTATTATTTCCCTCTATCGTTAGAGGTTGATGACCTGCATCTACTACGATTTTTTTGATAGATTCAGGTATATCAAATTGTCCGTCTGGAATATTACTCGTTTGTCTCGTTGTGTTAATAGAGTGACGAACTTCTTCTAGTAATCCAGTTGATAATAAACAGTAAAAAGCAATTCCGACGCTTCCTAAAACGCCGATAAAGAAAATGCTAAAAATATCATATTTAATAAATGATTGTTCCTTCTTAGAAAATAAAAGGTATAGTAAAATTTCAGCGCCAAGTATGATAAGTAAAACAGGCCACCAGGCTGTTAATGTATCTAATGCTTGAACTCCTTTTACGACTGAAAATAGTAAAAAGCAACCTAATAAAATAATTGAAATTCCCATCGAGAATGTTCCAACGCGCCATGTTCTCATTCGTTTGTACCACCTTTGTTTTCTTTATTTCCAAGTAACAATTTAAAGCCGCCACCAATTAAAAGGAGAGCAACGATAGATGTTTGGAAATAGCGATAATATAGTTCGCTAAGATGAATATTAAATATAGTTACAAAATAATCATTCAAAATAGGAAGGACTGTTTGATTTAATAAATAATAACCACCGAGTGTAATTAAACCGATACCGATCCATCTTTGATGATTGATAAAATAGTCGATGATAGGTTCGTCATGTACGCGTTCTTTTCCGTATTTCGCTGTTTGCTGTAATGTGTCAAAAAAGCTATAAAACCAAATGATTGGTACTAAAAATAAAAACGCAGAGAGTCTTAATAAATCAAGTAAATAAATGGATAGTAAAAAGGCTGCCATAAGCTGAAGACCGCGGCGTTGTAAGCCTAAATACATATGTCCTGCTCCAGGAAACATCGCTAAAATAGAAGCAAATGTTTTACTTTTCTTTCCTTGTTCTCGGTGCTCTTCAAAGTCTTCAAAAATAGTACGATCAACTAATTGCTCGCCACGTTCTTTTTTCTGTAGTTGCTGAACAACATCGAAGAAATTATAAATCCATAAAACAGGTAAGGTAATAAGGAAGATAAGGAAACTTCCTTGAGATGTTAATAATGTCACAAATATAATCATGCTGCCTAAGCCTGCGCAAGCGACTAAAAATGTAAGACCTCGTTGCATAAGCCCTAATTGGAAATGACCAAGTCCAGGGATGATTGATAGGAGAATGATATAAAATCGTTCGCTCTCTTTAGAGGACTCTGTAAATTCTCCGGCAGCATGTTTTTTCGATTGGTTAATAATAGTGATAACTAAATCTAATAAATTGATCGCCCATAACACGACTAGTAAAAATAGAGAAAGAAAAGCAATATCACGCGATCCTAACGCTATTGTACAAAATGCTGCAAAGATAAATAGAAATAAAGCCCCTCCGCTATATAAAATAAACCGCCCAAATTTCTTTAAATATAAATGTCCAAGCCCGGGAATTAGCCCTAATACAAGTGCTAAAAAGGGATTTTTATTCATGCTTTGAACCTCCGTCCTTTTTTGATGTGTCTACCGATTTGTTTACAATTTGTTGTGAGATAGAAGACTCGTTATGTTTTGAAGATTTCTCGAAATTTGATGTCGCTGTGAAAATATACTGGAATAAACCACTTACCATAAAAATAATTGTAGCTGCAGTCGCAATTATGTAGTGAATAATTGTGCGCTTTAGTGAGTTTGTTTTTATATTTTCATTAGGCTGTAACGTTTCAAAATTAATTTGCGTCATAACTTCGTTCGTAAATGAATCATCATTTATCATTGGAAGGTTTTCGTGTTGTTCATCAATACTTTCCATATAAAGTGCTAAACAATGATCACATTCATAAAGGTGTTCTTCCATAGATTCACGTTCATTGCTTTCTAAAAAGTCTAATGTATAATTGCGCCAATCATCTTTTGAATAATGCATCATAGAAACTCTTCCTCCTTCCAATGTTTTTTAATCCATTTTCTTGCCCGGTACAGTTTCATTTCGACCGTTTTCACTTCGATGTTTTCCTGGAAAGCAATTTCTTGATAACTTTTTTCCTCTAAGTAATGCGCGAGAACGACGTCACGGTAATTGTCGGGAAGTTCTCTTAGTTTTTGAGCAATGAGTAATTTTTGCTCTTTCGTCAATAGTAAAGCTTCAATGTTATGAGAGGATTTTATATTTTCCTCTGTTTCTTTACATAAGGAGAGTTCTTCGTTTTCTCTAGCTTTCTTTCTCTTATAATCAATAGCGTGATTGGTGGCAATACGTGCCATCCACGTTTTTAATCCGCGAAATTGATAATTTGGGAGAGAGGTGTGAATTTTTACGAATACTTCTTGTGTAACATCTTTAGCATCTTCTTCATGTCTTAAAATAGAAAAGATAACTTGGAAAATATAATGACGATATGTTTGCACAAGGATACGAAAGGCATGCTCGCTTCCTTGTTGTGCTTTTTCGATTAATTGTTTTTCTTCAATTGTGCTCTCCCTCCTTTTGACGCATTCTATTATATAGACGTAAAAAACAATAAGTCACCCTACACATGTTATAAAAAAAGAATAATATATTTTTAGAGAAGGTGCTATATGAAAAAGGTGTGAAAAAATGGTAGGGAGAAGTATATAATGAGCAAGTAGGAAATGCTACGTGAAGAAAGGATGTGAATGTTAGTAGGGGGATGTCCATACTAACAAGCATGAAAATTAAAATATTAATAGCAGATGATAATTCTTTTATTAGAGAAGGCATGAAAATTATTTTAAATACATACGAAGAGTTCGAAGTATTAGATACTGTAAATGATGGAAAAGAAGCTGTAGCGTATTGTAAAAAGCATGAAGTTGATATTGCCCTTTTAGATGTTCGTATGCCGAATATGAACGGGGTAGAGGCGACGAAGTTAATTTGTGAAGAGACGAAAACGAAACCGCTTATTTTAACGACTTTTGATGATGATGAATATATTTTGGATGCAGTAAAAAATGGGGCGAAAGGCTATTTATTAAAAAATAATGATCCGGAGCGTATTCGTGATGCAATAAAAGGAGTATATAATGGCCAAACTGTTATGCAAGATGTTGTACTTGATAAAATTAAAAGTAATTTACTTGAAAATAAAGAAGCAGAATCTAAAATAGATAAGAGCCTTTTCACAGAAAGGGAGCTTAGTATTATCGCATTAATCGCAAAAGGATTTTCTAATAAAGAAATTTCGAAGCAACTTTTCATATCAGAAGGAACAATTGCAAATTATATTACATCAGTTTTAGGAAAAACTGGACTGGAACATCGCACGCAAATTGCAATTTATTACTTAACAGGGAAAGTAGATTAATGATATGGAATTTTGGTTAACTGTAAGTAAATTAATTGTCTTTTTATATATAGTGTTCAGCTACATTCATTTAAATGTTACGAACTTACCATGGATTATACTTACTTTGCTTATATATCTTTCTATAAATGTGATGATTTCTATATTGAAAAAAGATACGTACAATAAGATTTTAATCTGCGTATCAGTTGGCGTAGTTATGTTATTTACGTGGAGGGTTCATCCGTTTTTTATTTTGTTTTTACCTTTGAACTTATATGAAATTGCAAATTATTATATAGAAAAGAAATGGTTAATCTTTTTTATTATGGTCCTTCCTATTATTTTTATAGGTGAAGGTATTCAAATGACGTATGGACTTATTAGTGTATTTTGTTTTTTTTCCTTAACGATAGCTCACCGCTATATAGCGCGATTATTAAAACTCGAAATGCAAAATGATAAAATGAGAAAAGACATACAAAGACTTACGAAAAGTTTAAATGAAAATAAAGATTACATAAGGCAATCAGAATACACATTTAAGTTAGAGGAGAGAAATCGATTATCTCAAGAAATTCATGATAAAATTGGTCACTCGATGACGGGTGCACTTATTCAAATGGAAGCAGCAAAGAGATTAATGGAAATAGATAAAGTGAAATCTGCTGAGTTATTACAAAATGCAATTCATATTTCGAAAGATGGGATTGAAAGCATTCGGATTACATTAAAAAATATGAAGCCACCAACAGAGCAAATTGGCATTCATCGTATGAAATTGTTCATAGAGGAATTTGCCGGTAAGCATGATGTAAACATTCCTTTCGTATATAAAGGAAACTTAGATATGATTTCTCCAATTCAGTGGAAGATTATCGGTGAAAATGTTACGGAGGCGTTAACAAATACGATGAAATATGCTGAAGCGACAGTCATCTCAATAGATATTCATGTACTTAACAAGGTGGTTAAAGTACAAGTGAAGGATAACGGTAAGGGGGCAGCTCTTGTTAAAAAAGGCCTTGGTATTATGGGGATGGAGGAGCGAACTGCGTCTGTAAACGGTAAAATTATTGTAGATGGGACAAGTGGTTTTTCAGTAACAATGTTGTTGCCGATATAAGGGAATGGGGCGAGGATGAATCATCTCATATGAAAAAAGTGAATAATCTCATGTGAAAAGAATGAACTTCTGCACTGAGCAGGTTCATTCTTTTTGTTTATAATAAAAGCAGAGAAACCGAAATAGGGGTGAAATGATGAACACATTGGAAATTAAAAATTTAACGAAAAAATTTGGTGATTTCATCGCGGTAGATAATATGTCTTTATCTATTAAAGAAGGAGAAATATTTGGATTTTTAGGGTCGAATGGTGCTGGTAAGAGTACAACAATTAATATGATTGCTGGCTTGTTAAGAAGTAATGAAGGTGAAATTAGCATACTAGGAAAAAATATAAAGAAACATAATCGATTTGCGAAAATGAACATCGGTATTGTTCCGCAAGATATTGCGATTTATGAAGAGCTAACTGCCTATGAAAATGTGAAATTCTTTGCCGGATTGTACGGATTGAGAGGTGCTGAACTAAAAGCGAGAGTAGAGGAAGCACTTCAATTTGTGGGGCTTAGTGATAAACATAAAAGTTACCCGAAAAACTTTTCTGGCGGGATGAAAAGAAGGCTGAATATCGCTTGTGCAATCGCTCATAGACCGAAGTTAATTATTATGGATGAACCGACAGTTGGAATCGATCCGCAGTCAAGAAATTATATTCTTCAGTCTGTCCGAAAACTAAATGAAATGGGAAGTACAATTATTTATACGAGTCACTACATGGAAGAGGTAGAAGAAATTTGTACGAAAATTGCAATTGTTGATCACGGTAAAGTGATTGCAGAAGGAACGAAAGAACAGTTAAAAGCGATTATTACCGATACGAAAGACATTTGGATTGAAGTGAAGTCAGTAGAAAATCTAGACGTTGAAAAATTAAAAGAGATAAACGGTGTGAAAGCTGTTCAAATTGAAGAGAACGTAATCAAAGTAAATTCTGATGCAGGATTAAATAATTTAAATAAAATTATTCAACACTTTATTAATCATGATATTGAAATTCGTTCATTAGAAGAGCAGGCTCCGAATTTAGAAACAGTATTCCTTACATTGACCGGAAGAAACTTACGAGATAAATAAAGTGATTGTAAGAATAGGAAAAGGGAGGTTCATCGATTGAACATCTTCAATATTGCAGTTATGCACATTAAAAGAGATTTCAGAGACGTAAGAACTTTAGTTTTTATGTTAGCATTTCCGATTGTGCTTATGCTTGTATTAGGAACAGCGTTAAGTAACGCATTTAATAGCGATAGTCATTCGATTAAAGATATACAAGTACTTTATAAAGATGAAGCGGGAAGCACGTTTTCTCAATCATTTGAAGCATTTACAAAAGAAGTCGATAAATCGGGTATCCATTTTAAAAAAGCTTCCGAAGGTATAGATGGGAAAGAAGAAGTGAAACAAAATAAATATGCTGCTTATGTAGAGTTAAATAAAGATGGTGCGAAATTTTATGGAAGCGACAGAAGTAGTATTGAAGGAAGTATTGTTGAAGGAATGCTTACGACATTTGTTGATAAGTACAATGTAGCGGCAGAAGTTGCAAAAGTAGATCCAAGTAAGGTTAGCACAGTTATTTCAAATGGAAATCATAATGATTATATTAAAGAAACATCTTTACAAGCTGCTAAAAAACCAGGTTCTATGGATTACTACGCGGTTGTAATGACGACAATGATTGCATTGTATGCTGCAATGGGTGCGAGTTTTTTAATTCGAGGAGAACGAGTACGTAAAACAGGAGATCGTTTAATTGCAGCACCTATAAGTAAGGCTGAAATTTTCATTGGGAAAGTGCTTGGTAGTCTTGTAGCAAATGCACTTTGTCTATTACTCGTCGTTATATTTAGTAAATTTGTTTTTCAAGCGAATTGGGGTGACCATCTTGGAATCATATTTATTATTTTACTAACAGAAGTCTTTCTAGCAATTAGCTTCGGTTTAGGAATCGGATTTATTACAAAAACAGGTGAGGCATCTAGAGCAATTATTATGGTTGTTGTGCAATTAGCTTCTATTTTTGGTGGTGCTTATTTCGTAGTGGAAGAAAATGTCGTTACGAATTTATCGCCATTGACGTGGGCCAACACAGCCATTATGAAAATTATTTATGCAAATGACATAGGAGCAGCACTACCGGTTATTTCTTTAAATCTTGGAATTTCAGCAATATTTTTATTAATTGCGATTATCGCATTACGTAGACGGGAGGGGCTGTAATATGAAAGATATTTTATGGCTCATACGAAAAACATTAGCTACGCTTTTAAAAAATAAAAAAGGATTATTGCTTATTGTAAGTTTGCCGATAATAGGAACGCTTATTTCTTTTTCAATATATGGAAATGTAGGGCAAGGAACGTTAAATATTGGGGTTATAAATAAAGAAAATCAGCCTATCGCAAATGATACAGTGAAATTTTTAGAAGGACTCAATCATGTAAATATTAGTAAAATTAAGGAATCTGAAGTGGAAGATAAACTCACTTCAAAAAAACTTGATGGTGTTGTTACATTACAGTCTGGTTTTTCCGAAAGTGTTCGAGCAGGGAAACCGAGTCATATTGAAGTTTCATCGATTAAAGGTGATCAAGTAACAGTATTTATAAAATCATATTTATATAACTATGTTGATAATATCACTGCGATTAGTAAAGTGGCAGGGGCGGATCAAAGTACGTTTGATAGTATGTACGCTGGTTATCAAAAAGGTTCATTTAAAGTAAAAGCAGAGACACTTGAAGATACTTCGAAAAATAAGGATATGACAAATCAAACGATTGGTTATCTTATCATGTTTATGCTATTTTCGGCAGGGAATTTATCTGGAATTATTTTAAAAGAAAAAGAGAACAGAACGTATTTTAGATTATTATCGACACCGATAGATGGAAAGAAATTTATATTATCTAATGTCGCGGTGAATATGATTATACTAACAGTGCAAATTGTAATTGCCGTATTATTTATGAAGTATGTTTTTCATACAAATATAAATATGCCTTTCACAGTGATGATTGGTGTACTCATGATATTTGCTTTAATCGCAATTGGTTTGTCTTTAGTAATTGTGTCTTTTGCGAAAAATTCAACTGCTTCAAATGCGATGCAAAATGTCGTCATTGTACCGACATGTTTATTAGCGGGATGCTATTTCCCATATGATATCATGCCGAAAACGGTACAAAAAATAGCTAATTTTTTACCGCAACGCTGGCTAATGGACACGATTACGAAATTACAGCAAGGAATTCCGTTTTCAGATTTGTATTTAAATATTTTAATCTTATTCGCCTTTGCGATAGCATTCTTCTTAATTGCTATTTATAAGTTTGGAAGAAATAATGATGCGAGGAACTTCATTTAATGAAAAGGTGTGGCGCAATGCCACACCTTTTTTGTATTCGTAATTTAAAGTATCTTTTGTAATATAGGAATGCTTTTGTAGAGCACTTCGTTATGTGAAGCATGCACAACATATTTATTTCCCTCTAGAAGAAAAACGCTATGTAAAACAGCGTTACCATCACCATGTTTTGTAAGTATATCACCGACGACTTTTTCGTCTGTCCATTCCAGTTTTGAATATGAAGGGACGACTTGTAAATATTGAATCGTTTCTACTCCATCTCCTGCAATGAGTGTAGTTTCAATATTTCTTTTCTCGATAATAAATCTATTTTTATTTAATGTATCGAGGAAAGGATTTTTCGTTTTCATCTTGTTATAAGGAAGAAATGTAATAGAAGAGCCGGATCTTATAAATAAATAATTTCCGTAATCTTTACAAGGAATAACATCTTGTAATCCTGGAAAGTAACGGTGTATTGCTTCAACTTTATTCATTTTGTGTAAGGTGCTTACGTAGTGAATGTATTGTTCTATATAAAAATGAACGATATTTATTTTAGGAGAGGCCTGGACAGGAAGACTACCTCCAGTCCAATAACTATAATTTGCTGGAGATCCAGCGTTGGGTGTACAGAGTATTATAAGCTGATTCACATCATTTTTATATTCGTCACTTTGAACGTAAGAACGTCCAAGAAGTCCGCCCATACTATGACAAATTAGATTTAGTTTATCGCAGCCTGTAATTTTTTTAGCATAGGCAATCGTTTGTAATAAATATTTTTGTGTAGAAAAAACAATGCGCTGCCGCCAGTCATAAAAACAGATGAACAAATCTTTATTTCGTTTGTACCCCATACTTTCTAACATCATAATGAATGGTTCATAAATAAACGAAGAAAGCCCAAAGTTCCAATTACCGGTACCAGGAATAATAATATTACTCATTGAACCGAAAAGACCTGGGATAAAAATAATAGGAGTTTTTGCTCTTTTCATAGTCTGCTCTCCTTTAATTTTTTAACATCCGACAAAAAGTAAGAAATACATTTTGTATGAAAACATACTTTAATGAAACACTACGAAATAGTAAGTAATATGAGTGGAAGGAAATCAAAATGATTAAAAAAATATTGCGAGTCACTTCTATTATTATTGCTATTTTCGTTGTTATTTTAATTTGGATGCATATTGACGTTACGCTCGGACGGAAAATGGAAGCCGGGAAAAATATGCCGATAGAGTATGCTCCTCATTATAGTGACTTTCAATTATATGTAGAAGGGAAGTCGTTTTATAAACAGTTGTTTACGGACGTAAAGGAAGCAAAACAATCTATTTATACTTACTTTTATATTCTCTCAGATGACAAAAGTAGTCATACATTTTTAAACTTATTAAAAGAAAAAGCGAAAGAAGGAGTAAACGTATACTTATCGGTGGATTTAATTAATGATTTATCTTTTGAAAGAAAGATGAAAAATGAATTGCGGGAAAGTGGTGTACATTTTACATATAGTAGAAAACCTGAATTACCATTCGGATTTTATTCTCTTCATCATCGGAATCATCGCCGTATTACGACGATTGATGGGGAAATTGGTTATACGGGTGGGTTTAATATGGGAGATGAATATTTAGGAAAAGATAAGCGATTTGGATATTGGCGTGACTATCATGTGCGGATAAGGGGAGAAGGAGCAAAAGATTTAGAAGAACAGTTCGCTTTAGATTGGAAACGAGACACGAAAGAAGATATAAAGAGGAGTACGAATAAGGCTAGTAAAGGGAATACATTACATACTATGGCCAGTTACAATGGGCATCATGTTGCTGAAAAATATGTAGAGTTAATAAAACAAGCGAAGCATTCGATTGTCATTACAACACCTTATTTTATAGCGAAAAATAAAGAATTAATGAACGCTTTAATCGCGGCGCAAAAACGTGGTGTTACAGTGAAAATCCTTTGGTCATATAAACCAGACATTCCTCTTATTAAAGAGGCGGCATATCCATACATACGTCAAGCTGTTAGTAATGGGATTACTGTATATGGTTATAAAAAAGGGATGTTTCACGGAAAGTTAATGCTAATTGATAATGAATTAACTGTTATCGGTACTACAAACATTACTGCACGTAGCTTTTATATAAATGATGAGATAAATTTATATATTCATGGTGGATCTATCGTATCAGAAGTGAATGAGGCGTTAACACAAGATTTTCATGACTCGAAAGAAATGACGAAAGAGTTTTTTGAGAAGTTATCTTTTTGGGAGCGTTGTAAGGAGAAAGTGGCGGGATTGGTTGATTTTTATTTGTGATGATTTAACTGGAATACTGGAAATGTAGAATATAGTAAATAGAAAGCTGTATTGTTTATTCAAAAAGTTGAGAAGTAAGAAAGAACCTTCAAAAATGCAGTGACCCCTGTCAAGTAGAAAGTATTTAAAAAGCGCAACTAAGCAACCTGAGTTCTATATTTATATGGACTCAGGTTATTTAATTTCTTTTGAAATCTTTGATGATTATAAAAGTGCATATATTTACGCACGGCAAGTTTGACCTCATTCGCTTTATGGAAGGAGTGTAAATGAAAACACTCTGCCTTAAAGTGACTGAAGAAGTTTTCCATACAAGCATTATCCCAACAGTTGCCTCTTCGAGACATACTTGCCTTCATCTGATATTTTTTAAGTAATTGATTATATTGACGAGATGTATACTGGGACCCTTGATCACTATGTAAGAGGATTCCCTTCACATTTCGTTTTTTCTTTGCCTTTTTCAGTGTATCTAACACAAGTTTCAAGTCGTTTCTACGACTGGTTTCATAGGCAACAATTTCATTATTGTATAAATCCTTAATAGCGGATAAGTACAAGCGCTGTCCATTGAAAATCAAATAGGTAATATCGGTTACCCATTTCTCATTCGGTTTTGAAGCTTGAAACTCCCTATTTAGATGGTTCTCTGAAATCACATAAGCTTCTTTTTTTCCGTAATAAGGTCGTTTTTTCCTAATTACGGCTTTGATACCTAGTTCACGCATCAATCTTTGGATGCGCTTATGATTCAAATAAAGGTTATATGTGGCTTTCAGCCACACTTGTATTCTTCTATATCCATAAATTCCTCTTAATTTTTTATGACACGCCAATATCTTTTTCTTAATTTCGATATCCTCTGATTGTTTTTTTGAAGGCGTCGTATGCCGTTTTATCCATTTGTAGTACCCACTTCTGGTTACACCAGCAATATCGCATAGAATGGTCACTGTATAACCTGTTTTTGTCATTTCATGGATGACTTCGAATTTTTTCGTTTTGGATACGACTTTCATTCCTCCTTTTACATCCCTAAGAGCTTTTTTAACATTTCATTTTCCGCTTCTAATCGTCTGATCTTAGCTTCTGGATCTTCGGGTCTAACCCTTGGTCTACCTAAACCTGGTCCTTTCGCTTTACCGCGTTTTTCTTCTAGTCCTTTGATTCCTTCAGCTTCAAAGTGTTTCACCCAACGACTTACAACCGAGTGATGAATACCTAATTCTTTCGCAATGTTTTTATAACTCATGCCGTCTTTTAAGTATAAATCTATAGCTTGTTTCTTAAATTCTACATCGTAAGTGACTCTAATTTTCCCCATAAAAAATCCCCTCCATAGTAAACAGGGTAATGTGCTTTCTTTTTCCTGTCTACTATAAGGGGATCATATCAAAACAGAAGGTTCTTTCTTATTTTATAATTTATTATTGGTAGTTAAAAAATAGTCTGGTCTGGCGGGTGCCCCTCTGTCTTCATTTGCGCTTCGGTAAAAAATTCAATATGTAGTTAAAATAAAGTTAAGCTAATGTCTCTATTTTGATTAAGGGTTCTAAGTGAGTTCTAGTTGAATGCTTAAAAAACTGTAGTTTCATAACTGAAATTTTCGATAAATCAAAATGATTAACGTGATATAATTTTATTAATAATTTTGAAACTAGAAGGGGTTTAAATGATGGGGAACTTTCAAAGTAATTTTCAAACGGCTACACAAATTGCTACGCAAATGAAAAATCCATCGGATACAATTCAAAGTGCGACAAATCGTTCTATAACAAAGGCGAGCCGTACTACACTATCTGTAAATGCCCAGGCGCAAGAAGCGAATCAACAAATGCTAGATTTGACTAGACAATTTTGTGGGGCCTTTCAACAAGCAATTGATAATATTCATTTAGCAGCTAAGGATTTTGAAAGAATGGATAATGAACTACAAAATACATTTCGCTAATGTGACAACCTACGGTAAAGGGAGAAGGGTAGGAAGAATAAGATGAGTCAAGACATTGAAAAGCAAGTAGACCAATTAAATCAAGAATTACGGATAGTATTCGAGAAACAAGGTCGAAATCAAGCTGCGATTCAAATCCAGAGACAAACAGAAATGGACTTTCATGAATTGAGAAGTCGAAATAATCGTTTATTTAATAGAGTTTTAGAAACATGGCATGGTGATAAAGAAGTTTCTAATTTTTTTATGAATAAGCTTCAAGAGTCGCAGCATATTGAGCGGAAATTAACATTTGAATTGGAAAATCAAAAAGAAACATTACTTAAAGAAAGACGCAATCTTATTGATTTAGAAACCGACCTTACCTATCGGCAACAGCGATTAAAAAGGGAGGATAAAGCATGAGTTTAAATATGTATGTAGGGGAAGTACAAAATCAGACCCAAAGCATGAATGCTGTATGTGTCGCTACTATCCAAGCTATGGAGCAAGCAATCCAATCAATTGATACCTTTGCAACTGATACGGTTTTGCAAGGAAAAACATATAGTAGTGCAAAAATATTTTTTGTCCAAACTTTTCGTCCTTTAGCACAAGGTATCATTTATTTATGTGAAGAATTAATTCGTCAAAATGATGCGTTTCCAAGTGATTTTCAATCACAAGTTGCTTCCACAGATGTCATCGAACAAGAAACAAGAGAGCAAATTCAAGAAATTAATCGAATGGTCTCAAGTATAGAAGCAATTAGTATTGCTACAGTATTGCCTGGAATAGATGCCATGGTTATTGTTTTAGTGGAGATGAGAAAAAAACTGCAAGAAAAATTAGAGCATCTATATGAATTTAACTATACGTCCAGTAATAACTACAACAAAGCCCTTCAACTAGTGGCTAGCATTACTGCCGGCCTTGCTGAAGTCCAAGGCGGGAAAGGATTTAGTCCTGTAAGTGGTACGTTTAGTACACAAGGATTAAATATGGATTGGACCGCTTCGATTCAAGAAATTGCTGATGAAAGAAAACGTCAAGTTGATAATCTTTTAAAGAAAGGATCAATGGAAGAGGGAGCGGTGTGCAAGAAACCTCCCGAAAAATCTATATCTGAAAAAATTATAGATGGTATTTTAGAAGGTACAGGTCAAGCTGTTGAAGATACAATAGATGGTGTTGTGGCACTTGGTAAATGGGAAACGTGGGAGAACATGGGATACGCTGTTACTCATTTAAATGAAACCTTACCTGCTATGTGGAACACATTGTCAGATTCATTTATTAATGATGTAATAAATGGAGACGCTGAAAGTCGTGCTAAGTGGGGAAGTTATGCTTTTACACAAATTGGACTTGGACTTATTGGTGATAAGGGGATAAGTAAAGTCACTACATTAGCAAAAGGTGCAAAATTCTCTACAGGAATGTCTTCTTTCGCAAATAAATTGCCACTGACGGATCGGTTGGCATTTGCAGGTGCAAGTGGATTTGGAAGCAATCAAATAAAAATATTTGAAGTTTTACGCAAAGCTCGTGAAACATTTATGTTTTCAAAAACTGGTGGAAGAAGTAAAGTTAAAGATGTACAAGAAGTAATACAAGATTATGCAGATAAGGTTCTGGATAAAGTTGAAATAAAAAACGAATATCCTGATTCTTATACCGCATCTAAGGTACTGCGTGAAGAACTTAAAGCTGCAGGTATTGAGCCACCACCATATCCAAATGCAGCACATCATATTACTGCTTGGAATGACAAAAGGGCAATTGAAGCACAGGAATTACTTGAAGAGTTTGGGATACATCATAATTCAGCTGCTAATGGTGTGTTTTTACCTTATAAAGTAAATGACTATGTGACTACGGAAGTGTTACACGTAGGAAATCATAGTACCGAATATATGAAAGAAGTAACCAAGATATTAAAGGAAATCAAAGAATATGGTGGTACTCAGGAAGATGTTGCCGCAGCGTTACATGATATTAGAATACGTCTATTAGAAGGTAGTTTAAAATTAAATAATCCAAAATGATTTACACGCATATTTCTAATATTAAAGGAGAAAAACTATGAAGATATGGGAATTAAGAAGTTCTTCTGATAACTATGAGTCTTTTCAATTATTAAAGTATAAAGAAGATAAAAAGTTTTTTGAAGGGAAGTTTAACTCTACAATAAAACTAATAGATTCATGGAGAAAGTTACCTATTGAATGTTTAGAAGGAGGAAAGGCCAGTGATTTTCCACACTTCTGGGGAGAAATTGGTGCCCTAATGGTTAGTGAAAAAGCAAAAGCATTATTAGAACCTTCAATAGGCGATAATGTTGAATTCTTACCACTTTTACGCGATTCAACTAGTGAGGTATATTACTTGGTCCATGTGTTGAATGTACTAGATGCAATTGATAGTGATAAAGCAATTTTTAAAAAACTGATTACAGGTTTAATAATAGGATGCGAAAAATTCGCATTTGATAGTAATACTGTTCAAAGTGAGATGATTTTTAAGGTTTATATAAATGGGAAAATTCATCCCACGGCTGTTTTTATTTCAGATGAATTGAAGGTTCTTATTGAACAAAGTGATTTAAAAGGTTTTGAATTTATTGAAATGTGGGATTCAGAAGAGCTTTCGTAAAGAAATTTAATAAAATCACATCAGATTAATGATGTTAATTAATACCTAAGAGAGTAATAAATAAAATAGAAGAAGCTTATGTATTTGCATAAGCTTTTTCTTATGGTTATGTATAAAAAGGCATACTAATCAATATTAAATATATATTTTGAGGTTGCAAAGTAAGTGGTGATTGTGCTCCAGGACATAAAAATATAGCTGCTGATAATCGAATACAATCACATCATCCTATACAAAATGAATGGGCTATTAAGGGTGGGTTTGATTATACCGAAAAGAAAGCACAAACAATACTTTTACCATCAAGTTCTGGTTTACCTCATGCGAAAATTTCCGCTATGCAAAGAAAGCGAAGAAGGCTTGAAGGATATGATACTGAAATAAATTATGAATTTAATGTAAGCTATAGAGAAATGATTGAGGCAGGAGTTGATCAGAAAACTGCAAGAAAAGTATTGGTAGATACTTGTAAATATTTTGATAGTTTGGGGGGGGGTAAAAAAGTGATAAATTCACCTAATGTTTCTGGTTTAATAAAAAATAAGCCAGCAAATGACATTGAAATTCAAGAAATAGAAGATGTAATGAAAGTTGAATTACCAAATGTACATAAAGATTTATTGAAATATACAAATGGTTTTTCTATAGGTGGAGGATTAATAATTTATGGTACTGATGATATTATAGAACGAAATGTGACTTGGGAAGTAACAGAATATGCAAATGGTTATGTTGCTATTGGTGATGATGGTAGTGGCAATGTATTTTTAATGTCGCAAGGTGCAGATGTACGAGAAGTAAGGGCTGTTGATTCTGGTGATATGAATCCAAATCATGCCACTGTAGTTACATTAGATTTTATTGAGTGGATAAATACGGGGTGTTTGAATCAAAAAATACAGAAAATAAAAGAAGAAATCCCTGATACGTGTAATATAGTGTTAATAGAAATTCCTAATGGAGGATTAAAAGATTTAGTAAAGATAAAAAGTGTACTAGCACTTGATATTTCAACAGGGGAACTATTAAAAGGATCGAAAAACCTTCCTTTTACATTAGTAAAAGGAGCTCCATATGGTAAAGTAAAAAAAATAATTGAAAAATTAGGGTCTGTTGGTTTAGCACTAAATACAATACCAATGGATAAAAATAATTAATGTTAAATATAATTTGAAATTCATTTTTGATTACCTGATATTAATTTAATGATTTATTAAAAACGAACTAACATTTTAAAGGTTAGTTTGTTTTTTATTTTTTACAAGAATTAAATAAGGAATGTGAACCCAAACAGTGTTACATGGAATAAGAAGAGATTTATTAGAAGGTAATTTACGATTAAATGAACCTAAGAAATAACTATATAAATAAATGGTAATAATAAAGGAGAATATATATGAAGGTTTGGCAATTAAAAAGCTCGACTGATAATTATGAAGCCTTTCAATTATTAAACTATGAAGAGGATAAAAAATATTTTAAAACTAGTTTTAATTCTATGGTGAGTTTGTCAGATTCATGGACGCCTAAGTTTATTGAGGTAACAGATGAAGGAAAGTCAAGCGATTCCCCTATTTTTTGGGGGAAGTCTGGTGTACAAATAATTAGTGAAAAAGCCAAGAATGTTTTAGAATCTATAGTAGGAGATAATGTTGAATTTTTACCATTAATTCATAAACAAACAAATAAACAATACTATGCTATGCATGTTTTAAGGGTGTTGGAAGCACTTGATACTAATAAAACATCTTTGATAAGTTAAGTTCAGGTTTAATAATAGGATGTAAAAAATTTGTATTTATTCCTTATGTTGTCCAGGACGAACCGATTTTTAAATTGAATATAAATGGAAAGGTACATCCTAACTATCTTTTAGTATCAGATCAATTCAAAAATGTAATTTTAGAGAGTGAATTAAAAGGTTTTCAATTTACTGAAGTGTGGGATTCAGAAGAGGGTGCGTAAAGAAATCTAATTTAATTAGATTATTAATGGGAATCCATATTTAAGAGAGTAAAAAATAAAAAGCTTATGCACTTGTATAAGCTTTTTATTATGAATAAGTATAGAAAGGGATGGTAATTCATATTCAAGATATATTTTAGAATCACAAAGTAAATAGTAGTAAACGATTTTTTGTTACGTAACATTCTAGTTTACTTTAGAAGATAAAAGAATAGTTAAGGGGAATAAGCATGAAAATATGGGTATTAAAGAGTGTGTTAGATAACTTCGAATCTTTCCAGTTGTTAAATTTTGAGGGAGATCATAAAAAATATATTGATGGAAAAATAAACTCAATAACTCATTTAGCAAATTCATGGGGCAATATATATATATAGTGTATTGAAGGAGATAATTATAGTGATTTCCCTAAATTTGGGGGAGGAACTGGTGCACCAATGATTAGTGAAAAAGCCAAGAGAGTGCTTGAACCTTTAATAGGCGATAATGTTGAATTCTTACCACTTTTACGCAATTCAACTAGTGAGGTATATTACTTGGTCCATGTGTTGAATGTACTAGATGCAATTGATGGAGATAAAGCAATCTTTAAAAAACTGATTACAGGCCTTATAGTAGGTTGTGAAAAGTTCGCATTTGATTTTAATATAGTTCAAAATGAAATGATATTTAAGGTTTACATAAATGGAAAAATTCATCCTACGGCTGTTTTTATTTCGGATGAATTGAAGGTTTTAATTGAAAAAAGTGATTTAAAAGGTTTTGAATTTATTGAAGTATGGGATTCAGAAGAGCTTTCGTAAAGGAATTCTAACGTTATTAATGACCCAGATAAGTTTACGATAAAAACTTAAGTCCCCTTGTTATACAAAGTAGGGGACTATTGATCGTGCATTAACGAGCAGTAAGATTCCCACTTCAAAATTCGGCTAAAGCAAAGAAGTTAAGTGGGAGATCGACTGCTCGTAAACGCCCGATTGGATAATGCTAATAATTAGTAGGGGTGGACAGAACTTCCGATGAAAAATACTATTTTTCATGCACAAGCATCGAAACATCATCATTAATCAACGTCCCAACATGTTCACCTAAACAAATTCTTTTCATAACGCCAGGCTCATCAAAGTTAAAGACGTGTGCCGGTAAATTATAATCTCGAGCAAGCAATAAAGCTGCTTGATCCATTACTTGTATGTTTTGCCTAACAATATCGTTATAGTTCAGTTTACTGTACATTTTCGCTGATTTGTTATGTTTCGGATCACTTGTAAAGACACCGTCTACTCCTTGTTTTGCGACTAAAATGGCGTCGCTATTCATTTCAATGGCTCTTTGTACACTTGGGTAATCTGTTGTAACGAATGGTTGCCCGTTACCACCACCGAATATGACAACATAACCGTTATCTAAATGATGTACTGCACGTAGGCGAATATATGGTTCAGCTACTGCATTAAAAGGGATGGAAGTCATAACGCGTACTTCTCTATCTGTTTTACTTGTTAAAACGCCGCGAAGCATTAAGCTGTTAATAATCGTACCTAGCGTACCGATATTATCAGCTTCTACACGATCAATTCCCCATTCTTCAGCTAGATGACCTCTGAAAATGTTACCGCCGCCGATGACAATGGATACTTCGATATCTAGGTCAATAATGGATATTATTTCATTTGCGATATGTTCTAATCGTTTGGAGTTAAAGCTATTTCCAGATTGATCAGCAAGTGCGCCGCCACTTAGTTTAATTAAGACGCGTTTATATGGTTTCATAACAATTCCCCCTATATAGATTGCAATAAAAAAGGAACAAAGGCGAATGCCTTTGTTCCTTCGTAAGAAAATGAAATAGAAAAGAAATAGATATGATGAACTTCTTCACGTGATTTTTCATAACATCCACTCCTTTTCATCCTCATTTATTTAGAATACGTATATCTTTTAGATTATACGAAATAATCTGATGTTTCATCAAGGTTATTTTATTTCTTTTTTATAAAAAAGTGTCAATGAATATTATAAGAAATAAATTTGAATTTTTTGTGACGAACTTGTAGGTTTTTGTATGATTTTGTAGGTTCGCTTATATGATGTGTGAGTAGCTTTTATAAATTCAAATTGAAAGCGTTCGCATGAAGGGGATGAACATAAATGAAAAAATTCGGATTGGCAACACAAATTTTTGTCGCGCTTGTTTTAGGGATTGTAGTAGGGGCAGTCTTTTATGGCAATAAAACGGCGATTTCTTATATCACACCAATTGGGGATATATTTATTCACTTAATTAAGATGATTGTAGTACCAATTGTTATTTCAGCATTAATTGTTGCGGTAGCTGGTGTAGGCGATATGAAAAAGCTTGGGAAACTGGGCGGTAAGACAATTCTTTATTTCGAAATTATTACGACGATTGCTATTTTAATGGGATTACTTGCAGCAAATATATTTCAACCAGGTACTGGCGTTGATATGAGTAATTTACAGCAAAGTGATATTTCTTCTTATAAACAAACAGCAGATGCAACAGAGAAGAAAGGCTTTGCAGAAACGATTGTTCATATTGTACCGAAAAATATATTTGAGTCTATTACACAAGGTGACTTATTACCGATTATATTCTTCTCAGTACTATTCGGTTTAGGAGTTGCAGCAATCGGAGAAAAAGGAAAGCCTGTTTTTAACTTTTTTGAAGGTGTGCTCGAAGCGATGTTCTGGGTTACAAATCAAGTGATGAAATTCGCACCATTTGGTGTATTCGCATTAATTGCTGTTACGGTTGCAAAATTTGGTGTAGCAACACTACTTCCTTTAGGAAAACTAGTGCTAGCTGTATACGTAACTGTTATACTATTCGTTGTGATTGTATTAGGTATTAATGCGCGAATGGTTGGAGTAAATATTTTTACATTAATGAAAATTTTAAAAGAAGAACTTATTCTTTCATTTACGACAGCAAGTTCAGAAGCTGTTTTACCTAATATAATGAGAAAAATGGAAGAGTTCGGTTGTCCAAAGGCAGTTGCCTCTTTCGTAATTCCGACAGGTTATACATTTAACTTGACTGGATCAGCTATTTATCAAGCGTTAGCGGCATTGTTTGTTGCACAAATGTACGGTGTACACATGTCACTGACGGAGCAAATAACGCTATTATTCGTTCTCATGTTAACATCCAAAGGTATGGCGGGAGTTCCGGGTGCATCATTCGTTGTTGTATTAGCGACGTTAGGATCAATGGGCTTACCGCTAGAAGGCATCGCATTAATTGCGGGAATTGACCGCATTTTAGATATGATTCGCTCAGCTGTCAATGTATTAGGAAATGCATTAGCTGCCATTGTTATGTCGAAGTGGGAAGGCGAATTCGATGATGAGAAAGCAAAACAATATGTAGAAACGGTCAAACAAACAAAAGCAGCGTAAGAGATTGTTAAGGAGTGAGTAATCATGGCAACATTAACTGAAGTTAAAAATGGAGTACGAATTGAAAAAGATTTTTTAGGTGAAAAAGAAGTACCAAATTATGCGTACTACGGTGTACAAACAATGCGTGCAGTGGAGAATTTCCCGATTACAGGATACAAAGTCCATGAAGGTTTAATTAAAGCGTTAGCAATTGTAAAAAAAGCGGCAGCACTTGCTAATGCAGATGTAGGAAGATTGGAATTGAAAAAGGGTGGTGCTATCGCAGAAGCATCACAAGAAATCCTTGAGGGGAAATGGCATGATCATTTCATCGTTGATCCAATTCAAGGTGGTGCAGGAACTTCAATGAATATGAACGCAAATGAAGTCATTGCCAATCGTGCCCTTGAATTATTAGGAATGGAAAAGGGAGACTATGATTATATTAGTCCAAACAGTCATGTAAATATGGCACAATCAACAAACGATGCATTCCCAACAGCGATTCATATTGCAACATTAAATGCATTAGAAGGCTTATTACAAACAATGGGTTATATGCATGATGTATTTGAATTAAAAGCAGAACAGTTCGATCATGTTATTAAAATGGGTCGTACACATTTACAAGATGCTGTGCCAATTCGTCTTGGACAAGAATTTAAAGCATACTCCCGCGTACTTGAACGTGACATGAAACGTATTAAGCAATCACGTCAACATTTATATGAAGTAAATATGGGAGCAACTGCAGTTGGTACAGGCTTAAATGCAGATCCAGAATATATTGAAGCAGTTGTAAAACATTTAGCTACAATTAGTGAACTACCACTTGTTGGTGCAGAAGATTTAGTAGATGCAACCCAAAATACGGATGCGTACACTGAAGTATCTGCAGCACTTAAAGTATGTATGATGAATATGTCTAAAATTGCGAACGATCTTCGTCTAATGGCATCAGGTCCACGCGTTGGATTAGCAGAAATTATGTTACCAGCTCGTCAACCAGGTTCATCTATTATGCCAGGGAAAGTAAACCCTGTTATGCCAGAAGTAATTAATCAAATTGCGTTCCAAGTAATTGGTAACGACCATACAATTTGCCTTGCTTCAGAAGCAGGACAATTAGAATTAAATGTTATGGAACCAGTACTTGTTTTCAACTTACTTCAATCTATTAGCATTATGAATAACGGTTTCCGTGCCTTTACAGATAATTGCTTAAAAGGAATTGAAGCGAATGAAGATCGCTTAAAAGAGTACGTTGAGAAGAGTGTAGGAATTATTACAGCCGTGAACCCTCATATCGGCTATGAAGCAGCAGCTCGCGTTGCGAAAGAAGCAATTGCGACAGGGCAATCCGTTCGAGAACTATGTGTGAAAAATGGTGTATTGTCACAAGAAGAATTAGAGTTAATTCTAGATCCATTCGAAATGACACACCCAGGGATTGCAGGAGCAACTCTTTTAAAGAAAAATTAAAAGAAGAGGGGGACAATCCCCTCTTTTTTGTTTACAATATAGAAATGCTATATATGAATAGAGGTAGGGATGTTATGAGTAAGTTTACAGTGGCTTCTAATGGTGCATTAGAAACAACATTAAGAGGAGCAGAAGTATTATCAACACCACTTTTAAATAAAGGGGTAGCTTTCACACAAGAGGAAAGAGAAGAGTTAGGTTTAAAAGGGTTATTACCGCCAGCGGTTTTAACGTTAGAAGAACAAGCACGCCGAGCGTATGAACAATTTAGTTCTCAGCCGGATGATTTATTAAAGAATGTATACTTAACAGCGCTACATGATCGAAATGAAGTGTTATTTTATCGTATTTTAACAGAGCATTTACGTGAAATGTTACCAATCGTATATACACCTACTGTTGGTGTAGCAATTCAAAGATATAGTCATGAATACCGTAAACCACGTGGCATTTATTTATCAATTAACGATCCATCAGGTATTGAAGATGCATTTGCAAATATCGGTGCAACAGCTGAAAACATTGATTTAGTCGTTGTAACGGATGGAGAAGGTATATTAGGAATTGGTGATTGGGGTGTTGGTGGAATTAACATCGCAATCGGGAAATTAGCTGTATATACGGCCGCAGTTGGAATCGATCCTAGCCGTGTATTACCGGTAATTTTAGATGTAGGTACAAATCGTGAGGAATTATTAAACAATCCATTTTATATTGGAAATCGTCACCCTCGTATAACAGGTGAAGCTTACGATGAATTTATTGATACGTTTGTTCAAGCGGTAAATAAACAATTCCCGAAAGCGCTTCTACATTGGGAAGACTTCAGTTCTCGAAATGCACGAAAAATTTTAGATAAATATCGTCATGACGTTTGTACATTTAATGATGATATTCAAGGTACAGGGGCAGTTTCACTTGCTGCTGTATTATCGGCAGTAAAAGCTTCTGGTGTACCGTTAAGTGAACACCGCGTTGTTGTGTTTGGTGCTGGTACGGCTGGAATCGGTATCGCAGATCAAGTAAGAGATGCAATGGTTCGTGTCGGCTTATCAGACGAAGAATCACATAATCGTTTCTGGTGTATTGACCGTAATGGGTTGGTTACAGATAATATGGAAGATCTTCTT
Organism: Bacillus sp. NP247; assembly: GCF_018966865.1. Taxonomy (NCBI): domain Bacteria; kingdom Bacillati; phylum Bacillota; class Bacilli; order Caryophanales; family Bacillaceae; genus Bacillus; species Bacillus sp. NP247. The sequence continues at coordinate 4,398,350 of NZ_CP076653.1, forward strand.
GATTTTCAAATTCCATATGCAAGAAAAGAAGCTGAAGTAAGTGATTGGAAACAAAATGATGCTATCGGACTTGCTGAAGTTGTGAAACATGTAAAACCGACAATTTTAATTGGTACATCTACTGTTGCAGGCGCATTTAAAGAGGAAATTATTAAAGAAATGGCTTCTCACGTAGAAAGACCAATCATTTTACCAATGTCGAATCCAACGCCACTTGCTGAAGCGAAACCAGCAGATTTAATCGAGTGGACAGAAGGAAAAGCATTAGTTGCAACAGGAAGTCCGTTTGAACCGGTTACATATAACGGTGTAACGTATGTGATTGGACAGTCAAATAACGCACTTATTTTCCCAGGACTAGGTCTTGGTACAATTGTTGTTCGTGCAAGCGTCATGACGGATGGAATGTTCGCAGCAGCAGCAGAAGCAGTTGCAAGTATGGTAGATACAAGTCAGCCAGGAGCGCCTATTTTGCCAGAAGTTGAAGAGTTACGTAATATCTCTGAACTGGTTGCGATTGAAGTAGCGAAAGTTGCAGTTGCAGAAGGTGTTGCTAGAGAGAACTTAAGTGATGACGATATTAAGATTGCAGTAAAAGAAGCAATATGGGAACCGGAGTATCGCCAAATAAAAGCGGTAGAAAAGGTTAGAATATAGAAATAAAGCCCGTTTATAATTATAAGCGGGCTTTCACTTTTACAATTGAAAAAAAGCATAGGAAGTGGCACTTTTGAATTGGAATCAATTATGGAAGAAAGATATGTATCTTTTAATTATATTAATGGTTGTTGTTCCGATTGCTGGAGAGCTGAATTTTCATCCTTTTAATGATATGTTTCGTGTTAGTTTTGGGACACCGCTTTTCTTCTTTTTATTACTATTTTTAAGAAGAGTGCCAGCAGCAGCTGCAGGTATTCTTGTAGGTATATCTGTAGTCTTATTTCGTGTATGTCTTGACTGGGTATTGCAAGGGTCATTTCATATGACAGAATCATTTTATTTGCGCTATCCCGTTTTCTTTTATTATTTTATATATGGAAGTCTTTTTTCGCTTTGTAGGGTGAATAAGTTTCATCAGAAGCCAATTGTGATAGGATGTCTTGGAATTACAATTGAAATTATCGCAAGTATGTCTGAACTTGCGTTTTATCATATGTTAGTGCTGGGGACAACGATAACAGTTTCTGAAGTGAATAAACTAATTATTATTGCTATTTTCCGTAGTTTCTTTGCACTTGGTTTTTTAAATATGATGAATTTATATGAAACAAAATTAAAAGAATCACAAGTTCGAAAAGAAAATGAAAATATGTTAATGTACCTTTCTAATTTATATGTGGAATCAGTTCATTTGAAAAAAACGCTGCAAAATGCGGAGTTAATTACACAAGAAGCGTATCAATTATATCGTAATTTACAAGCGAACGATGATTCGAGTAGTAAAACAGCATTGAAAATAGCGGGAGAAGTGCATGAAATAAAAAAAGATAATCAAAGAATTTTTGCAGGGTTATCTAAATTGTTATTAGATAAAAATGTGGCTGAGTATGTAGAAGGTCATGAGCTTGCAGAAATGATTGTGAGAATAAATGAGAAGTACGCTGACATGTTGGAAAAAAATATACGTTTTTCAAAGCATATAGAAGGTGAACATGCAGAATATCATGTGTATACAGTCTTATCAATTTTCAACAACTTAGTTGCAAATGCAGTTGAAGCAATTGAGGATAATGGTGTTATTATTATTAAGCTATATAAAATTGACAAACATATATTCTTTGAAGTAATTGATGATGGACCTGGTATTGTACAAAAATATAAGAAATTAGTATTTAAACCTGGATTTACTTCGAAGTATGATCAAACGGGAACACCATCAACAGGAATTGGGCTTTCTTACATAAACGAAATGGTAACGGAACTCGGAGGAGAAGTAAGATTAGAAGATCGAGAAACTGGCAGAGGGTGTAAGTTTGTAGTTTGTTTACCGGAGTGCAGTTTAAAGCGGGAAGGGGAATAAATGTGTTTTATTATATCGTAGATGATGATGAAGTTTTCCGCTCTATGCTTTCGCAAATTATTGAAGATGGTGATCTTGGGGAAGTGATTGGTGAGTCGGAAGACGGAGCTTTTATTGAAGCAGATCAACTAAATTTTAAAAAAGTAGATATTTTATTTATTGATTTATTAATGCCAATGCGAGACGGGATTGAAACAGTTCGTCATATTGCGTCCGCTTTTACTGGGAAAATCATTATGATTTCTCAAGTTGAATCAAAGCAACTTATAGGTGAGGCGTATACACTTGGAGTAGAATATTATATTACAAAACCACTAAATAAAATTGAAGTTGTATCTGTTGTAAGAAAAGTAATGGAACGTATTCGTTTAGAGCGCTCTATACATGATATTCAAAAATCATTGAATAACGTTTTCAAGTGGGAACAGCCGCAAGTTCGAAATGAGCCAATGCAAGAAGGGAAAAAAATAGCGGATTCAGGACGCTATTTATTATCAGAACTTGGTATTGCGGGAGAGAATGGAAGTAAAGACTTACTTAGTATGTTGGAATATTTATATGGGCAAGAAAAAGAGCAAACGTTTGAATTTGGATTTCCTGCGCTAAAAGATATTTTCCATCATATTACGATAAGGAAATTAGGGGCTATAGCTTTAGATACGGATATTGATAAAGAGAAAAAAGCATCTGAGCAAAGGGTACGTAGAGCAATTTATCAATCGTTAAATCATTTAGCTTCCTTAGGATTAACGGACTTTTCAAATCCGAAATTTGAAAGCTATGCTCCGAAATTTTTTGATTTCACTGTAGTTAGAAAACGTATGACAGAAATGACGAAGGATGAAGTGGCAGCTTCTGGGCATATACGTATTAATACGAAGAAATTTATTCAAGTGTTGTATTTTGAGGCGAAACGGTTGATGGAGATAGAGTGAAGAAGATGCTTATAAATAAGCATCTTTTTTTGTTAAATCAACATTTTATATTTTCTCGTGGAGCATGTAAAATGTAAGTAAGAGAAAATGGTTTTACATTAAGGAAGTGTCAAAACAATGAGTTTTACATTAAATAAATCAATAATTAAAGAAGTATGCGGAGAGACCTCATATAAAAGAGGCGAAGCTTATTATAAAGCAAATAAAGTAATAGTGAATCGTTATGATGCAAATAAAGAAATTTGCGAGGCGACAGTAAAAGGGAACGAAGATTTTCATGTTACAGTAGAAAAAGCTAAAAAAGGTGATGTTGTTGCGAAATGTAGTTGTCCTTCATTAGCATCTTTTCAAACGTATTGTCAGCATGTTGCGGCAGTACTGATACAAATAAATTATAATCAGCAAACGGGTGGGATGCTCCCCGCTAGTAGTGAAAATATGAGCGGAAATGATCAATTGACAAGCGGGATGTTTCAGTTGTTTGCAGAGAAACCATTAAGACCAAAAAGTAAACAACACCGTTTTGATACACGTGAAATATTAGATGTTGAGTTTATATGTACACCAGTAGCTACGAAAAGTGGTGGGGCACTTCTAGGAATTCAGTTGAAACTTGCCAAAACGTATTTCGTAAATCATATTAGAGAATTTCTTTCTAAAGTGGAGAAAAGAGAGTCTTTTCATTGTTCGAATGAATTTGCATATACACCGGATGTACATAGCTTCAGGCAAGAAACGGATGCGATTATTCAGCAACTAATTAAAATTCATCATAACGAAAAAATGTATGAGGATACGCTGGAAGTACACACAAAACAAGATGATAGTATGATTTTAATACCGCCAGCTTCATGGACGGATATGCTTTCTTTACTTTCTAGAGTAGAGTTAGTGAGACTTAATCAAGGTGGACAATCGTTCCATGGTTTGCATATTTCAAAAGGACTACTTCCTTTGCATTTTGAGTTTAATAAAGGTAGTAACGGTGGATTTACACTTTATATTGAGGGGTTACAACAAGTTGAGGTAATGGATACGTATGGCTATGTTCTATTCGAAGGGAAACTGTACCAGTTAAATGTTGAAGATTGCAAGCGGCTTATTGAATTACAAAAAATGATGAATCGTTCTAGTAGTAATCAATTGTATATTCCGGCGGATAAGATGGAGCATTTTGTAGCAAAGGTTGTTCCAGGTTTAATGAAACTCGGAACTGTACGCATTGATGAAGTAATATCAGATCGTGTTGAAACGCCTTCGCTAAAAGCGAAATTGTATTTAGATCGAGTGAAAAATCGTTTGTTAGCTGGTCTCGAATTCCATTATGGCAACGTCGTGATTAATCCACTAGAAGAAGACGGGCAGCCATCTGTTTTTAATCGTGATGAGAAAAAGGAAAAAGAGATTTTAGACATTATGAGTGAAAGTGCCTTCGCCAAAACAGAAGGCGGTTATTTTATGCATAATGAAGAGGCTGAGTATAACTTTTTATATCACGTAGTTCCAACGTTAAAAGGCTTAGTTGATATTTATGCGACGACAGCAATTAAATTACGTATTCATAAAGGGGATACAGCTCCTCTTATTAGGGTAAGAAGAAAAGAAAGAATAGATTGGTTGTCATTTCGTTTTGATATAAAGGGAATACCGGAAGCGGAAATTAAAGGGGTATTAGTCGCTCTTGAAGAGAAACGTAAATATTACCGATTAGCGAATGGTTCTTTATTATCACTAGAGAGCAAAGAGTTTAATGAAATTAATCAGTTTGTAAAAGAATCGGGTATTCGGAAAGAATTTTTACATGGGGAAGAAGTGAATGTTCCGCTTATTCGGAGTGTGAAATGGATGAACGGACTTAACGAAGGGAATGTTTTAAGTTTAGATGCGTCTGTTCAAGAGTTAGTAGAAAATATTCAAAATCCGAAAAAATTAAAGTTTACTGTGCCAAATACTATAAATGCAGAAATGCGAGATTATCAAGTATATGGATTCGAGTGGATGAAAACACTCGCCTATTACCGTTTTGGAGGCATTTTAGCAGACGATATGGGACTCGGAAAAACATTGCAAAGCATTGCTTTTATAGATTCTGTTTTATCGGAAATTCGAGAGAAGAACATGCCTATATTAGTCGTTTCTCCATCATCTCTCGTCTATAATTGGCTTAGTGAATTGAAAAAGTTCGCCCCTCATATTCGAGCAGTTATTGCAGATGGGAATCAAACTGAACGCCGTAAGATTTTAAAAGATATAACAGAGTTTGATGTCGTAATTACGTCATATCCATTACTAAGAAGAGATATAAGGTTGTATGCAAGGCCGTTTCATACACTATTTCTTGATGAAGCACAAGCTTTTAAAAACCCTACAACGCAAACTGCAAGAGCGGTGAAAACGATTCAAGCTGAGTATCGTTTCGGATTAACGGGAACACCTGTAGAAAATTCGTTAGAAGAGTTATGGTCTATCTTCCATGTCGTCTTCCCAGAATTATTACCAGGAAGAAAAGAGTTCGGTGATTTAAGACGGGAAGATATAGCGAAGCGAGTTAAACCATTCGTATTAAGACGATTAAAAGAGGACGTATTAAATGAATTGCCAGATAAAATAGAGCATTTACAGTCATCGGAGTTGTTACCGGATCAAAAGAAATTGTATGCAGCTTATTTAGCTAAATTAAGGGAAGAAACGTTAAAACATTTAGATAAAGATACGTTACGTAAAAATAAAATTAGAATTTTAGCTGGTTTAACGAGATTACGACAAATTTGTAATCATCCTGCTTTATTCGTTGATGATTACAAAGGCAGTTCAGCAAAGTTTGAACAACTGTTAGAGATTTTAGAAGAATGTAGAAGTACAGGGAAGAGAATTTTAATCTTTTCTCAATTTACAAAGATGCTTTCCATTATTGGTCGTGAATTAAATCGTCAAGCCATTCCATACTTTTATTTAGACGGGAGTACACCTTCGCAAGAACGCGTGGAGCTATGCAATCGGTTTAACGAGGGAGAAGGGGATTTATTCCTGATTTCTTTAAAGGCTGGTGGTACAGGGCTAAATTTAACAGGTGCAGATACAGTTATATTGTACGACTTATGGTGGAATCCAGCTGTTGAACAACAAGCAGCGGATAGAGCGTATCGAATGGGACAAAAAAATACAGTGCAAGTGATTAAGTTAGTAGCACATGGAACAATTGAAGAAAAAATGCATGAACTACAAGAAACTAAGAAAAATTTAATTGCTGAAGTAATTGAGCCAGGAAAAGAGAAATTATCTTCTATTACGGAGGAAGAAATACGAGATATTCTAATGATTTAATATGAAAAAGCTATGCTTTCAAATTTATGAGAGCATAGCTTTTCGTGGTAATAATAATATTTTGTTTTGAACAAAGTAAAGAAATAAGACACTATTTATTTTACTTCTTTGTACCTTTACTTTTGTATGGCTTTGCAGCTGCCTTTTTCTTTGCACTTGATTGCCAACGATTCCATCCTTTACTTCCTGTACCTTGTCCTACACCTTTTTTCGGTTTTGCTTTCGTTTTGCTCATATAATCACTCCGTTATATAAAAATCTTATTTAATAATAGTCAATGAATTAGAAAATACTCTTGATAAATGACTATGTTTGCTCTAAGTAAAAACAAACTGCTTGAATGCTATAGTATATCATGAATTTGCAAGTAAACTGAAAGGAATTACAAAGAAAATGAAAATAATAAGAAATACTGCGGATTCTATATTTCGAACGATTACACTAATTGTTGTGTATATGTTAGTTTCAATTAGTGAAATGTTTTTTGGATTGAAGAGGCAAAGGAAATAAAAATGTTATATTAAGAACAGTCGGTAAAGGCGAAAAATAAAGAATTGAAAAATATTTTAAAACTTTTTGTTGACTTTATCTATTTTTTGTATAGAATAATCATTAATAAAATGTTTCAGAGATGTGACAATAAAACGACTATGAAAGGACGAGTAGTAGTAGGATGTAGTTTAAGCGAGTCAGGGGCGGTGTGAGCCTGATACGAAGCCTATTATGAAGAACCTCCTGGAGTCGCTAACCGAAATCCTTTATAGGAAAGTAGACTTAGCCGGGAACTTCGCCGTTACAAGAAGAACAGTATCGAGATTTTTTAATCTCCGTACTGTATAAGTGAGCAACCTCTGTTGCTAATTTGGGTGGTACCGCGGAACCAAAGTCTTTCGTCCCAGTTTTTGGGAAAGAAGGGCTTTTTTTGTTGGCTTTTTTCCACAACATCCAAACATTTTAGGAGGAAACCACCATGTATCAATCATTAATGACAGTAAGAGAGACTCAAATCGCAATTAAGGAAGTTAAAACATTTTTCGAGGATCAATTAGCAAAACGCCTTGAACTATTCCGCGTATCTGCACCACTATTCGTAACGAAAAAATCAGGATTAAACGATCACTTAAACGGTGTAGAACGTCCGATTGAATTTGATATGTTACATTCAGGAGAAGAATTAGAAATTGTTCATTCACTAGCGAAGTGGAAACGATTTGCACTACATGAATATGGATATGAAGCTGGTGAAGGTTTATATACAAACATGAACGCGATTCGTCGTGATGAAGAACTTGATGCAACACATTCCATTTACGTTGACCAATGGGATTGGGAAAAAATCGTTCAAAAAGAATGGCGTACTGTAGATTACTTACAAGAAACAGTACGAACAATTTATGGAATATTCAAAGATTTAGAAGATCACTTATTTGAAAAATATCCGTTCCTTGGAAAGTATTTACCAGAAGAGGTTGTTTTCATTACTTCCCAAGAGCTAGAAGACAAATATCCAGAGTTAACACCGAAAGATCGTGAACACGCAATTGCGAAAGAACATGGTGCAGTCTTTATTATTGGAATTGGTGATGCACTTCGTTCAGGTGAAAAGCACGATGGACGTGCAGCTGATTACGACGATTGGAAATTAAACGGTGACATTTTATTCTGGCACCCAGTATTACAAGCTTCATTCGAATTATCATCAATGGGAATTCGTGTTGACAGTAAATCACTTGACGAACAGTTAACGAAAACTGGTGACGATTTCAAACGTGAATATGATTTCCATAAAGGAATTTTAGAAGACGTACTACCATTAACAATTGGCGGTGGTATCGGACAATCAAGAATGTGCATGTACTTCTTACGTAAAGCACATATCGGTGAAGTTCAATCTTCTGTATGGCCTGACGATTTACGTGAAGCCTGTAAGAAAGAAAACATTCATCTGTTTTAATATAAAGTGAAACTTTAATCAGTGGGGGTTGTTCATCCCCCACTGATTATTAGCCTTCACCAATCGGGCTTTTACGGGCAGTTGATCTCTCACCTAACTTCTTTGCTTTACAGCCGAATTTTGAGGTGGGAGTCTTACGCCCGTTAATGCGGGAGAAATATGAGGGAGAGTAGCTCAGGAATAGAGCTATCCTCCTTTTTTGTTGTGTAAACGAGTGGTTTACAGTGAGCTTTACTAATGGTTTCTTTCTTTTTTATATCCTTTTATGTAATAATTTGTTAAAGGAGGGGACGTTATGAGTTTAGGAGAACAACTTAAAAGATTACGAGAGTCAAAAAGGTTTTCGCAGGAAGGTGTCGCTAAAAAGATTGGTTTGACAAGGCAAGCGGTGTATAAAGTGAAACTTTAATCAGTGGAGCGATTTATCCCACTGATTATTAGTTGAACCAATCGGGCTTTTATAGGCAGTTAATCCCATCTGGCTTCCTTGATGTATTTAAAAGCTACGATGGGATTAACTGCCTGTTAAAGCGGGGTAAATGGGAAAAGGATAAAAGCTGTCCGGACATTGAAAATTTGATTTTGTTGAGTGAAATGTATAATGTTACGCTCGATGAATTAATAAAAGGGAATCAAGATTCAAAAAAGAAAATACATATTGATGAAGAAGATGAGGATTTTGAGAAAGAGAATGAATTTGGTTTTTATATGGGGTTTGGATTGCTAATTATGAGTGCTTTCATTGATTATGAAAGAATGCAGGTTGTTGTATTAGGAGTTGCATTATTCATGATGGTTTTTTACTCGGATGTGAAGAAAGTTATTTTGAATGAATATAGATCGTTTTTTCAAGGGAAAGAGCGATAAGATATGTAATAAAAAGTGAGAAGAGTCTGTTATATTTCCTAGGAAAGGATATGACGAGTAGTTTTATTGTTTTATGATAATTTTTGGATATCGATAATATGTTAAAAAGCTGTTTGTGTAGAGTCTTGAAATCTATGTGTAAAATGATAATAAAGTTATCTAATTTTAAAAGTTAAAACAAGCATAACCCCGTTCTAAAGTTAGGACGGGGTTAAAAATATAGTTGTCTAATTTTTAAAGTAAGATATTTCACTGCACTAAAAAATATAATAATAAAGTCGCTTAAAATTCTTATTCAACAATATCGCCCTTTTATTGAGTAAGAATTTTCTTCAAATATTTTCACTTCAGTAATGTATATTTCAGTAAAGGCTTTTTATACAACGTCACTTACTTATTTGTTACCGAGTTGTTCCGCCAAACCGATTAGAAGTCCTTCGATTCCACGAATGTAGCAGAGTCGATACGAGTCCTCGTACTGAACTACTTCGCCAACGAGCTCTGCACCATGCTTAGTAAGTCTGGATACCATTTCGTCAATGTCTTCAACGGTGAACATGACGCGTAGATAACCGAGGGCGTTTACAGGAGTTGTCCGATGATCTGCTATAGTAGGTGGGGTAAGAAATCGGGAAAGTTCAATTCGGCTGTGGCCATCTGGCGTAACCATCATAGCAATCTCCACGCGCTGAGTACCCAATCCGGTTACACGACCAGCCCATTCACCTTCGACAGTGGCTCGCCCTTCGAGGTTCAAGCCAATCTCCTCGAAGAAAGAGATTGCGTCATCAAGGGATTCTACAACGATGCTGACATTGTCCATTCTTAGTAATTTGTTTTTTGTCATAGTCTTTATCTCCTTATGTGTAAAAATTTATCCCGCTATTTGCGGGCAATAAGACCCCCACCTCAAAATTCGGCGAATGCGAGGAAGTTAGGTGGGAGATAACTACCCGATTGTTGAATAGAATGATCTGCTTCTATTTTTTAACAATTTTATTATTTTTCAAACGACTTTATTTTAAACTAAATAACCTTTTTCTCACTTTCCACTATGCAAACAGCTTTCTATTTATATAGGAAGGAAATAGATTAATATAATTTGTTGTAAGTTTTACTGGCGGAAATTAAATCATTTGCACTAAAGGCTCAATTTTCGCCATAAATGATTGATGGAGTGCTTCAACGCCATCTACTAAGTGAATACGGTCAATGACAACTGATACTTTAATTTCAGATGTACTTACCATTTTAATATGAATACCGCCTTCTTTTAAAGTAGTGAACATATTCGCAGCAACTCCTGGGTTAGATACCATACCAGATCCTACAATTGATACTTTCGCTAAATGATTTTCATGTTCTACAGATTCATAGTGAAGTGCCTCTTGATTTTGTTCTAACACTTCTAATGTTTCTCTTAAATCATTAGAATGAATCGAGAAGGAGAGGTGAACAGTTCCTTCATTTGTAATACTTTGAATAATAATATCTACATTAATATGTGCCGCTGCTAATGTAGAGAAAACTGTTGAAAGTGCACCTTGTTCTAATCCTTTAATTGTGACGCGTGTAATATTATCCTCAAATGCGATACCTTTAACGATTGATTGTTGTTCCATGTTACATTCTCCCCTTACAATTGTTCCGTTTTCTTGTTCCATACTTGATCGTACTTCTAAAACGACATTATGATTTTTAGCAAATTCAACAGCACGTGGGTGTAATACGCCAGCACCGAGATTTGCAAGCTCTAACATTTCGTCATAAGAAATTTCATCTAATTTATAAGCAGTTTTTACAACTCGTGGATCAGTCGTATATACGCCTGACACATCCGTATAAATATCACATTTTTTTGCTTTTAGTGCCGCAGCTAATGCGACAGCAGTCGTATCGGAGCCACCGCGGCCAAGTGTTGTAATTTCATTTTCTTCACTTACTCCTTGGAAACCAGCTACTATAACAATCGTGCCTTCAGTAAGGTGAGACTGAATACGACCAGTATTAATGTCAGTAATCCGTGCACTACTATGTACAGATTCTGTCGTAATACCAGCTTGCCATCCTGTTAATGAAATTGCGTTATAACCTTTTGTTTGTAGTGCCATTGTTAATAATGAAATGGTTACTTGTTCTCCTGTAGATAGGAGCATATCCATTTCACGTTTACTTGGATTTTCCGCAATAGCGTTAGCAAGTACTACAAGTTTATCCGTACTTTTTCCCATTGCTGAAACGACAGAGACAATACTATGCCCTCGTTCATATTCTTCAATAATTAAATTTGCTACATGTTGAATGCGTTCGACGCTTCCGACAGAAGTACCGCCAAATTTTTGTACAATCGTTTCCATTACGAATTCCTTCTTTCGTCCATTTTTAAGAATAGGTTAGGACATATACAAATCCCAATATTCCTGTAGTTACCAGAGAGAAAAGCAAAAAACACCATCTCAAATAAGTGAGGATGGTGCTGTTACAGGAAAAGGGAAACAGAAAACGGAGCTAATAAAAAAACCGCCAAAAAAGGAATATCATAAAAAATGATATCTCTTTTTTGTAGATAGCTCTTCATACGTACACGTCTGTACATATGACAGTTCTGTTTCTATTCGAAAACAGCCCCAATTGATAAATGCAGAGAAATTTATCAATTTCGGCAACACTTCCTTTCCTCTAAATTCATAGACATCTCTGTGTCTCCTTTAGAATACTTATAAGCGTTGCAACCTCTATCTCACGTTTTAGGCGAGAGTGTTTGATTTATGAAGTTGTTGGTAACATTTGTTTTATAATAATTTAAATTTTTCAGGGAATCAAGTGTTTTATATATATTTTTAAAATTCTATCTTTTATTCAGATTAGTTTGTGAAAAATGTAGCAAAATCAATTCATTGCATGTACATTAAAAATATAGAGTATAGGAGGTGGAAGGATGGGGAAGATACAGCCTATTTATGTAGCAACAAAAATGAACACAACAATGGAGAAACTATGGGCATATACACAAGAGCCTGATATACATACAGAGTGGGATGCCCGTTTTACGGAAATCTCGTATTTGGAGAAAAGAGAAGGAGAACCACAGAAGTTTTTATATAAAACAAAGATTGGATTTGGACTTGAAATAGCCGGAGAAGGGGAATCGATTGGTGAAATAAGAAAAGACACTGGGGAACGCATTTCGTCTTTGAAATTTTGGACAGACAATAAGCTATCACTTATACAAATAGGACGAGGTTATTGGAAGTATACACCGAATGGAGAACATATTCATTTTGAAACGCAATATGATTATGATACAAGGTTTGGTCATATAGGGAATGTGATAGATTCATATGTTTTTCGCCCTTTATTAGGTTGGGCGACAGCATGGAGTTTTGATGCTTTAAAATTATGGTTAGAAAAGGGACTTCATCCTAAGTTGCTAATTAGAAGAACGATGACGTATTGGCTCGTTTGCTTTTTAGTTGCTTTCGTATGGTTATATCAAGGGATTGTACCGAAATTGATGTTTACTCATTCAGAAGAAGTAAAGATGCTTTCTGCGCTAATCGGATCGAATGATAGTAGTATTTTTATACTTAAAATAGTTGGATTTTTAGAAATAATATGGGGTGTTATGTGGCTATTGCCATTTCAAAAACGAAAGTTGTTTATATTGCATATTGTTATGTTAATAGGCTTAACTATAGTGGCAGGAGTTACGAATATCACAAGTTTTACAGAGCCGTTTAATCCGATTACATTAAATTTTCTTCTAATAGGGTTATCGATGGCTGGTTATATGAATAGCACTAATTTGCCAAGCGCAAAAAATTGCAAGAGGAAGAGAAAGGGATAAATGTATGGTTAATATTTATGAAAGATTATTCGGAGATACCTATAAAAATCTTCATCCAAAATTACAGAAGCGGTATGCAATTACAGAAGAGAATAGTTTTACAGGAGAAGGGGAAATGGATGAAATTTACGGTGGCTCTTTTTTCGTTAAATTGATTTTGAAAATTGCATCGAAGTTTCGTATGTTTTTCTCTGAGCGAGGAAAGAAAGTACCATTTACGATACATAATACCGCTGAGCGAGATGAACATGGAAATGAGTTTGTACGGTGGAATCGTACTTTTTATTTTCATAATAAGACAAGGTATTTTAACGCCGTTATGCAGTTGGATGAAGAGAATAATGAAATTGTAGATTATTTTGGCGAACCGCATATACTCGTTTCTACGTTGAATTTTTATATTGATGAGGCGGGGGCAATGTATATTTCTTCAAAGAAACAATGGTTTTATATGTTTGGAAGAAAAATACCGTTACCGAAATTTTTATACGGAGAGGCAAAAATTGTAGAAAGTTATGATGAAACACTGCAATGTTTTCGAATTCATGTACAAGTACGGAATCCGTTAATTGGTTCACTATTTTCATATAAGGGAACATTTGTGGAAAGGAAATAAACGATATGAAAAATATAATATTTGGGCTTGCTTGTTATATTATTTTTTTAATATGTGAGTGGTCGAATGTAAATCCTGTTGAAGCAATTATTTTATTATCTATTTTGTTATTTATACCGATGTCATTTTGTATTATTGACAAAAAAAGGCGGAATGGATCGTATTTATTATTTTATAAATTTGTATCATTTTTATATCCAATAGCAGCAGTTAGTGCGATGCTAGCTTTCGTAACAAATCATTTCGTTGTTGCTCTTCTTTGGTTTATGTATACAGGGGTTCTTGCATTATTTGGTGTAAGTAGATTGCTAGAAAGAGGATGGAAGCCTCTAGAAGAAACAGCTATAGATAGTGCGTTTATTTATTTGTTTCTAGGTGGTTTTTGGTTCTTTGCTTCTGTAGCAAAACTTTCAATTATGCACTTTAGTTCTGACATTGTTTTACTCACAGCTGCACACTTTCATTACTCGGCATTTCTATTGCCGCTATCAGCGGGTTTACTTGGAAGAAAAAAAGAACGGGGAAGTAAGTTATATGACGCTATTATGTTTATCATCGTCATTTCTCCAATGACAGTTGCAATAGGAATTACGTATTCGAGGTTGTTTGAATTTTTTGCAGTGTTCATATATTTATGTGCCATATACGGATATGGAGTTTACGTGTGGAGAACGAAATTTAATGCTATAAGTGCAAAGATTCTCCTTACTCTTTCATCCAGTACACTTATGGTAACAATAATGTTTTCACTCATATATTCATACGGAAATTTCAAACAAGTAATGACGATTACAATTGCACAAATGATTTGGATTCACGGTGTTGTAAATGGAATTGGAGTAGCGTTACCAGCATTTGTTGGCTGGATGATTGAAAAGAGTACTCCGAATTATAAATATTACGGGAAACCAATGAGCAGGTTAAGAGGAAATGCGACAGTTGGTGAAGCATTTTTACATAACAGAAATTTAATAGATAGCAAGGAATACAAAGGTTTAGTTGATAAAATGAATGATTTTCATAGTGAGGCATTTGACATGGCGAAGATTCCTTTAAGTATTATTCGTTTTTATGAAAATACAAAAGAGTATCAGTTACAATCGCATATTAAATGGACTCGTTGGTTCCGCCCGGTTGCACTTTGTTATGAGAAAATGAGTAAGCGTGTAGGACAAATATATTTAGGAATGGGCGGCAAGTGGGAAACGATGCATGGCTCTATCATTGGGATAATAGATGAGAGGGATGGAAGAGAGAATGTAAGGGCTTGGCTAAGAAAAAATGAAGCAGGAGAATCTATTTTTGTAGCTCTTTACGCAAAACATACACATAAGAATGAGACATATATGAATATCGGATTACCTTTACCATATTCGAATATGACGGGAGTTTTGAAATTATGTAATAAGAGTAATGATTTAATCATTACTAGTAAGCTGAGAAGAAATGGTAAGGGAGATGAGGGGATTTATTTACATACTCGTTTCTTTACAATACGTTTACCATTAGCAGAGACTTTTATTATTAAAGAGAGCAAGGATCAAATATTAGAAGCTAACCATAGAATGTGGATATTCGGAGTTAAGTTTTTAGAAATTGATTATGAGATTAAGAAAATAGAGGGAAAGTAAGAAAAGCTTGGAGAGATTCCAAGCTTTTTTACGTATGGGTAATTGTCATAGCAACTTGTTTATCCAAGTCTCGGTCCCAAACACGTTGAATTTCAAACGTACCTTTTTCAAAAAATAATGGGAATCTCTCTTTAAACCAATCTTGCATAGGAAGATTTAGTGCTTCATCAATTGGTACCCATAATAATTCGCCTTCAGGAGGATTCAAAAGGAGTTCACCTTCAAATGAATCTGTCCAATAGTTAAATACCATATATCGAACATTTTCTTTCGGATTTACGTATTCGTCTAACCCCTTGAAAATTAAATTAGAAACGTGGAGTCCGGTCTCCTCTTTCGATTCTCGTATAGCAGCTTGTAATATGCTTTCTGGGAAGTCTACTTTTCCACCAGGAGCTATGTAGCCAGGAAAACCTCGATGGTCGGGGCGTTTTATAAGTAAAGCATCATTATTTCGCTGGATCATACACATTGTATAGATGCGGTGCTCGATGTTATGAGAATTTTGAGGCATAATAATGTATTCTCCTTTATCTTTTCTTGATAATTTTACCATAACATAATAGTTTCTTATATAATTAAAAATGGAATGTTATTAATTTTCGGTTATTTGTTATAAAGTCTATAATCATTTGAAAAGAGGAGAGAGATATGCAAGGAGAAATACCAACAGAGAAAAATTTAGGCTATGTCGGTAAATTGTTATTGCCAGTTAAAGTGTCACCACACTTTAAGTTTTTATGGATTGGGCAACTACTTTCGACTTTAGGTAGTTCGATAACGATGGTTATTCTGCCAGTCGTTGTGTATTCATTAACTGGTTCAACAGTTGTAATGGGTATGACTATGGCAATGTACATGCTTCCTAATATTCTGGCGTTACCGTTTGCTGGATTAGTCGTGGATCGGATTGACCGGGTGAAATTAATGTTATTTACAGATATAATCCGCTGCATATTAATGCTATTACTTGCAACACTTATATTTATGGACGTTTTAACGATTCCACTTTTATATGTACTTGTTGCATTATATGGACTTATGGAAGGTATATTTCAGCCGGCATATTCAGCTGTAAGAGCGAAAGTATTTGTACCGGAAATTCGAAATGCAGCTAACGCATTAACGCAAATGAGTAATCAGGGTATACGATTAATTGGACCGGCTCTTGGAGGGTTGATTGTTTCAGTTACATCCGCCGGAATTGGGTTTGGATTGGATGCAGTAACGTACTTGCTATCATTTGTATGTTTATTATTTTTAAAAGAAATAAAGTTCAATAAAGTACAGAAATTTGAAAGAAATAAAGTCAATTACAAACAAGATTTTATGGAAGGGATTCTTGTTCTAAAAAGCCATCCGTGGTTGTGGATTACTATTCTAGTCTTTTCTTTCGTTAATATTTGTTATGCAGGCATTATCGTTGTATTAATTCCATGGTTGTTTAATGTTCATCATCATTTTGAAGCTTACGTGTATGGATTGGGTATGGCTTCTTCTGGTGCTGGAGCTGTAATCGCAGCACTAATTTTTGGTGGGAGGCAGCAGTGGCATAAGAGAGGATTACTTGCATATGGTGGTGTTTTAATAAGTGGAATGGCACTATTAATTATGCCTTTCGTTTCTTGGGCACCTGCTTTAATTGGATTAATGGCAATTGAAGGATTCGGTATAATGATATTTGGGCTCATTTGGGAAACAAGTTTACAAGAGCTTGTACCAGAAGAAGCATTTGGAAGAGTGGCAAGCCTTGATATGTTAGGTTCATTTGCTTTATTACCATTAGGATATGTGGTTGTGGGCTGGTTAGCTACTGTAATAGGTGGAAAGATAACAATTATAATGCTAGCTATTTTAGTAATCATAACAATTGGAATAGCATTGTCTGTACCGAGTATTCGGCGGTTCGATTGATTATGTAGGCTAAAAAGGGGATATGGTATATGACTATAGAAAACCTAAACGATTTAGTAGTAGCAGAGTTGGGATGTAAATACGTTTTGGAAGAAAAGGTATTTGAAGCAAAGAATTTTACGGTGTATATTGCGACTTCTATAGAAAATAAAATGACATATAATCGATTCATCTTAATTAAGCATTTGTCTAATGAAGTGCCTTCCGTACATGTTTGGGATAAAAAAAATTGTGTAGATGATACAAAAATAGATATTGCAAAAGAAGTGACAGAAGCAATTCAATCGGGTTTTGTAAATAAAGAGTAAGCCCTAATCAAATTAGGATTTACTCTTCATTAAACACAAATGTTTGCTTCATTTTTTTACTCTCATTTACAGGATGACCGTTGTAAGAGAAATTCTTTTCTTCCCAAGTAATGACGACTTTAAAATTATGGCTATTAAAGTCTAATGGGAATACCATGTAGTCAAAGCTTGTATGATTTTTTGAAACATTGTTATTTGATGTAGTAGGATTAAAGGTAGCTTTAGATGTAGGGTTATTATCAAGTATTTCCACGGATACATTTGATACATCATTACCAATATTTTTTAAGAGTAAACTATACGTATCATATACACCTTGTTTTGGCTGCACCGCTTGCTTGTTTGAGTTATGAGATTTGTCAATTTCGATATACCACTGTTTAGACTTTGACGCAATTGGTAGTGATTGAAATGTGTATGCATTAGCTTGTATTGGTAGTGCTAAACATATAAGCGTAAAGAGCGTTATTATTTTTCGTTTCATTTTGAAAAACCCCCATTCTTTAACAAAGTTATTTGTTATTATTCGCTCTGCTCGAGAAAATATACCATATAATGTAAATGGGTAGGGGGAATGAGTCTCGGCTTAGGAATCATTATAGTATTCGTTACGGTTATACTTGGCACGTCTGCTTAATAGCTGGTATTCCGCCGGTAATTAGTTTGTAGTATAAAGTTGGATGTGTCAAAGGATAAATGCTATTAAAGTGAGGGTAAGTAGTATATTAAGGGGAATTAGATAAGGAAGCTGTGTAGAGATTTTTCTACACAGCATTTTTTATGTCTAGCGTTCAATTACATATGTTTGTTGGTACGTATATCGCGCCTTTGTATCAATTTATTAAACTAAAGATGTAGAGTCTTACGTATGAATCAAAAGAATATTAATAAAAAAAAATTACCAATGAATATGTTAAAATAACATTGTCATATAACAAGGGGGATTTGTTTGATGGAAAAAGAGCATCTTGCTAAAGTAGATTTAACGAAAAGAATTGATTCGAAATCTAAGTACAATAAGAAACTCGAAAAATATCAAATGCGTTTATTAGCACTACAGCAAATTTTAAAAGAAGAGAAAATAGCCGTTATGCTCGTTATGGAAGGTTGGGATGCGGCAGGTAAAGGCGGAGCGATTAAGCGAGTGACTGAACATCTTGATCCACGCGGATTCCAAGTAAATCCAATCGGAGCGCCTGCTCCCCATGAAAAACGGTATCATTATTTGCAACGTTTTTGGCGGAAAATTCCTCAATATGGGCAAATTACTATATTTGATCGTTCGTGGTATGGGCGTGTATTAGTTGAGCGTGTTGAAGGATTCGCCACAAAGGATGAGTGGACGAGAGCATATGATGAAATCAATGATTTTGAGAAACTATTAACAGATGATCATTACATAATAGGAAAGTTTTTCTATCACATTAGTAAAGACGAACAGTTAAAGCGATTTAAAGAAAGAGAGAACAACCCTCTTAAAAAATGGAAAATTACAGATGAAGACTGGCGAAATCGTGAAAAATGGGATGAGTATGTAGAAGCAATGGAAGACATGTTTGAAGAAACAGATAAGCCGAATGCTAAATGGAATATTATTGCGAGCAATGATAAATTATACGCTCGTTTGAAAACATTGAAAGTAATTATTTCGTTAATTGAGGATTATTTCTTAGAGCATGGTATAGAATTACCTTCTTATTATTATGAAATAAAAGAGGGAAAGAAAAAGGAAACTGAATCTATGCAAGATGTAGGGGGTAAATAGTAAAAAGGTTTGTATAGGAAATATGAAGAGAAGCTGTCCTGTAATTTGGCAAAACCAAATTACAGGATAGCTTTTTTAGTTAGAAACATTTTACAATTTACAGAATAAGGTATATAATCAATAATCATATTAACGATGTTAATATGATTATTGATTATATACCTTGTGGGGGTCTTATTTTGAAGGGAAGAGATGTTGTTTTAGGCTTATTAATGGAAAAAGAATTGTCTGGTTATGATATTAAAATTGTGTTTGAAGATGTATTTACTCATTTTTTTGATGGAAGCTTTGGAATGATTTACCCAACTTTAAGACAATTAGAAAAAGAGGGGAAAATAAAAAAAGAGGTTGTTATGCAAGAAGGGAAACCGAATAAGAAAATGTACTTTATTACAGATGAAGGGCGTGAAGAGTTTTATCAATACATGCAAACGGATGTAGAGAAAGACGTTTTACGTTCAGATTTTTTAATGAGGATGTATTTTGGCAATTATAGTGATGATAAGGCGATAAAAAAATGGATTGAAGACGAAATTGAAAGGAAAGAAGCGTACATTGCAGATCTTCGTTTGAAATATGAACAATGGAGAGAAGGTATTACTTTCGTTGAAGAAATTTCGCTCGATGTAGGTATTGCATCATATAGTGCACAAGTAGAGACGTTGAAGAGGAAGTTACAGCAATTAGAAGTGAAAGAAAGCAATAAAACAAAAGAATAGAAACTGCGTTCGCAATAAATAAAGGGGTAGATTAACATGGAGCAGTCAAAGGGTATTAAGATTGTCTTTTTAATGTGCTTAGGTATTTTTCTTTGTATGATTGATACAACGATTATGAATATAGCTTTACCAGCAATACAATCGAGTGTAAATACTTCATTAGAGAAGATGTCTTGGGTATTAAATGTTTATACAATGACGATTGCAGTACTCGCAATCCCGCTAGGACGGATAGCTGATATTTTTGGGAAAGCAAAGGTGTATATTCTTGGTTTAATTATTTTTGGTGGTGGATCAGTGCTTTGTGCTTTTGCTAATACAGGCGATTTTCTTATTTTTTCTCGTTTTATACAAAGTATTGGTGCTGCAATTTTATTTCCAACGAGTATGGTAATAGGTGTATCAGCTATGCCGTTAGCAAAGAGACATGTTGCACTTGCTATTTTAGGAGTAACACAGGGGTTGTCAGCTGCAATTGGTCCAGTAATAGGCGGGATTATTACACAAAATTTAGGATGGAGATGGGTGTTCTTCGTCAATGTTCCAATTTGTATTATTGGGATCATTTTATGCTGTATTATGCTACAAATAAAAGATGAAGAACGTATTATCTCAAAAATAGATTGGATTGGGCTCATATTAAGTAGTTCAGCGATTTTCTCTTTTACTCTCATATTAGTGAAAGGAAATACGTGGGGATGGCAAAGTGATATTGCTTGGGCTTGTTATGTAAGTAGCATTATTTCTCTTGTTCTATTTGTTTTAGTGGAAAGAAAGATTCATAATCCAATGGTGAATTTAAAACTATTTAAAGATAGGATGTTTGTAGGAGCATCTATCATTGTTGTATTAAGTAATTTATTTTTAATTGGAGTTACTGTATTGCTTCCAACTTTCCTGACAAAAATACAACACCGAACGGAAATTGAAGCTGCTTTTTTAGTGACACCTATTTCAGCTATGATATTTTTTATCTCACCTGTTGCAGCAACTTTAATTAAAAAACTTGGAAAAGTAACTATTATTTTGTCAGGGTTTCTTGTTATGGGCCTATCCTACTATTGGTTGCAAATGATTGACGTTAACTCAACAAATATAGAAATTATTATTCCATGTATGATATTAGGTGTTGGATATGGTTTAGTAGTGGGGCCAATTACAGTTTTAAGTGCATCTTCGTTTGAAGGGGAATTATTAACTGCTTCTCAAACTGTCGTATCGATGTTACGTCAAGTAGGTATTGTATTAGCAGTAGCGATATTTGTATCTAACTTAACACACAACTTATCTGTAAATAAAGAGAATGTATATCGTTATGCAGAAGAAAAAGTGCGTAATATTCATGTGGATAGTGCTCAGCAAGATGAGATATTACAAGTAACAAAAGAAAAAATAGAGAAACAAAGTATAGAAACAAATGTAGAAAAGAAACAAAATGAAACATTAGTAGGGTTAAGTAAAGAGAAAAAAGATATATTAATTCATCAAAAAGTGGATGAGGTATTAAGTGAAGTACCAGTAGAATATAGAAATATAAAAAGAGAAGAAGTTACGAGTCGAGTAACAAAAGAAGTTGAAAAACAAGAAGAGAATATAAAGAAAGAAATACTCGTATTTTCAAATGATGTGAATCATTATGCTCAGAATCAGATGGCTATGAGTTTTACAAATTTATATAAAGCGAGTGTTCCAATTATTTTAGTTTGTGCTTTAGTAAGTTTGTTATTTTGGGAAGGGAAAGCTTTAAGTAAGAGAAGAGGGAAAAAGAGTAGTAGAGGAATTGTAAGGGAAATAGGCTAAATATGAATTGTGCTCTAGTGATGGAACGTTGGCTGTCAAAAAATTAGTATAGTTATTTTTGGAACTCCTCGGTAATGGGCGAAACATAAACCGTGGGGTTCTTTATATGGATAAATAAATTGCAATATTTTAAATTTGGGGATTTTGTTGTTCTATAGTACATTAACAAGAGGTATTAGTTTTATAGAGAGGGTGAGGAAATGATAGATACAGCAGATGCTTCAATAAGTAATCATATGTATACAGAAGAAGAACAACAAAAATTATATAAACGAACGTTAATAATCGTAAGTATTTCACAAATGTTTGGCGGAGCGGGATTAGCTGCTGGAATTACAGTAGGTGCACTTCTTGCACAGCAAATGCTTGGAACAGATGCATTTGCAGGATTACCGGCCGCTATGTTTACATTGGGATCTGCGGTAGCGGCTTTCTTTGTTGGGAAGTTATCGCAAAAATATGGTCGCCGAATAGGGCTTGCAACAGGGTTTATAGTAGGGGGACTAGGGGCTATTGGAGTTGTATTGGCTGCTTTAACAAATAATATTATTCTATTACTAGTCTCTTTACTCATATATGGTTCAGGTACAGCTACAAATTTACAAGCTCGTTATGCTGGTACCGATTTAGCGGATAAGAAGCAGCGAGCAACTGCTATTAGTATTACTATGGTAATGACGACTTTCGGTGCGGTAGTTGGTCCGAATTTAGTAGGCGTAATGGGGGATTTTGCCCATTCAATTGGAATTCCTGAACTAGCTGGTCCGTTCATATTATCGGCAGCGGCATTTATACTTGCGGGCCTTGTCCTTTTTGTTATGCTTCGTCCAGATCCATTAATTATTGCTAACATAATAGAAACATATAAACAAGAACATACATATAAAGGGCAACGAGTAACAGAAGAAATGATAGAAAATAAACGTGGTGTTACTGTTGGAGCAATCGTAATGATACTTACTCAAATAGTGATGGTTGCGATTATGACGATGACTCCAGTTCACATGGGACACCACGGTCATGGATTAAGTGCAGTAGGTCTCGTGATTGGTTTTCATGTAGGTGCAATGTACCTTCCATCACTTGTTACAGGAATGTTAATTGATAAAATTGGCCGTACTAAGATGAGTATAGCTGGTGGGGTGATTTTACTTGCAGCGGGTGTCATAGCTGCGATAGCACCGAGTGATTCTTTAATATTATTAATTGTTGCTCTTTCTTTACTTGGATTAGGATGGAATCTCGGATTGATTAGTGGTACAGCACAAATCGTTGACTCCACAACTCCTTCTACACGTGCTAAAACACAAGGGAAAATAGATGTTTTTATTGCGTTAGCCGGAGCTTCAGGTGGAGCGATGTCAGGAATGGTAGTAGCTAATTCCAGTTATGCGGCATTATCATTAGCGGGAGGCTTGTTAGCATTATTGCTAATTCCTGTTGTGATGTGGTCTCGGTTAGGTAAAAAAAATTCATGAAATTAAAAAGAGGTTATAGTTATTTCCTAGAACCTCTTTTTAATTCGTTTAACTTAAATCCCACTCCACAATAAGCCCTAAATGCGTAAGTCCACCGCCAAATCCGTATAGCAAAAGTGTGTCTCCGTTATTTAATCTTCCTTCTTTTCTAGCTAAATCTAAAGCGAGTGGAATAGAGACGGAAGATGTATTCCCCATATCTTCCACACTCGTTAATGTTTTTTGAATAGATATTTTTGATTTTTCGCAAATAGATTCAATCATTCTTAAGTTAGCACTATGTGGTATGAACCAGTCTATATCATTTATTTGCAAATTTGCAGTATGTAATAGTTCTTTTATGCCGTTTGGTACTGTTCGTACAGCCCATTTATATACTTCTCTTCCATTTTGAACGATTTTTTCACTTGTTTGTAGTGGTGTGCCATTCATAGTAGTAGATAAGTTTGTTCTGTATAGATGAATGCCACCGTCACCGTTTGTTCCCATGTGAGCAGCGATAAAGCTTGGTTTGTTTTCATCTCTTTCTAATAAAATAGCTCCAGCGCCATCACCGAACAAAATACAGGTCGTTCTATCGGTGTAATCAGTAACTTTAGATAATGTCTCTGTCGCTATGACGAGTACTTTTTGATGTGATCCAGAAGTGATTAAGCTATTACCGACATGCAGTCCGTATGTGAAACCAGCGCAAGTTGCATTTAAATCAAAAGCTAGTGTATGAGGTATGTTGAAGTATTGTTGTATTTGGCAAGCAACACTAGGAAAAACATAATCAGCAGTAGTTGTAGCGACGATGATACAGTCAATATCTTCTAAGTTTTTCTTATATGTTGTACATAAATTTTCGATGGCTTTAATGGCTAAGTGTGAGGAGTATTCGTCTTCGTTAGCAATTCTTCTTTCTTTCATGCCTGTTCTTTGTACAATCCATTCATCATTCGTATGGACCATCTTTTCTAAATCGTTATTAGACAATACTTGATCTGGAACATAAGTACCAATTGCGGTAATACGAGATTTAGAATTCATAGGGACATCTCCTAATTTTTATTTTATAACCTGATACTAATATCAGGTTATAAAAATGTCAATAAAGACTTTTATTGTATGGAAACGATAATGTTTAATTTACTCTGGAGGAATTTGGCGAGTAGCGTAAAAATAATATACGAGAAGCTTTTGGAATTGATAATGAAGGGAGTGGGGCTCCTTGAAAAAATTTTTGCGCATGTTGCCTGTTGTCATTATTTGTAGCTTTATTCTTATTGTTTTTCCAGATAAATCTTATGCTTGTGACTGTATTAAAAAATCCCCAGAGGATGCATTTCAAAAAAATGATGTGGTGTTTGAGGGGAAAGTAATTGAGGTTGGAAGGAAAGAAGGGATTGGAACTGAAGTTTTATTTGAAGTGAAGAATATTTGGAAAGGGACAAGTTCTTCGCAAATTATTATATATACAAGTGTTAGTAGCTGTGCATTTCCTTTTGTAAAGGGAGGAGAGTACTTAATCTTTTCTTCATATAGAGGAGAGGGGAAATTAGAGACATCTTTATGCAGTGGGACGAAGAGAATAGATGAGGCAGAAATTGAGAAAAATGCTTTAAGTCATATTGCAAAAGAGTCAACTCCGACGAAGAAAGTGGAGTTAAAAGATGAAATGGTGAGCGGTTTAAGTTGGTGGCAAGTGACTATCATTTCTATAGGTCTGTTATTAATAATTGCTGTTGTTATTTTCATTGTGAGAAGAAAGCGCAAAAAATGACGATTAAAGTAAAAATACAAAGATTTTCTTTCGGTGTCTATAGGTGGTTTCATCTTGTGAAAGCGAATTACTTATGCTACACTTTATGTAACTTAAAATGAACGGAGGGGCTTCCTTTGATCTTAATCAGATTACGTCTCAATACTTTGTGCCGATAATTGAATAGCGCTCAAAGGCTCTGTCTGTGTGCAGAGTGAACGGGATTGGTCTGCCTATTTTAAAGGAACCCTTTATTAAGCTTATATGTGAAAAAGAGGGAGGGACGAATACGCCCTCTTTTTGTTTTGCCTTTATAAATAGAATGGGATAGTATAGGTGAACACTTGTTGGATACGTATACTATCTTGGGACTTTTTGACCATGTTATAGGACGAAAGCACTGCTTTCTTCTATTTCTTTGGTGAACCCTTATCCGTTTACGAAAACACAGGCAGTGACCTGTGTTTTTTATTTTGCGTAATCGAAATGGAGGAATAAATATATGGAAGAATTATTACAAAGAGCAATATTAGTTGGAGTAAATTTAGGTAAGGAAGCTGATTTTGCATATTCGATGGAAGAGTTAGCAAATCTTACGGAAGCTTGTGATGTGGAAGTAATCGGTCAAGTGACGCAAAATTTACAACGAGTAAATCCGTCGCATTATATTGGAAAAGGGAAGATTGAAGAAGTAGCAGCTTATGTGAAAGAAGCAGATGCAAATATGGTCATCTTTAATGATGAATTATCTCCTTCACAAATTCGAAATTTAGAAGAGGATTTAGATTGTAAAGTAATTGATCGTACCATTTTAATTTTAGATATTTTTGCGCAGCGTGCGAAAACGAAAGAAGCGCAGTTGCAAGTAGAAGTAGCGCATCTTCAGTACATGATGCCTCGTTTAATCGGTCTTCGTGAATCGTTAGGGAGACAGAGCGGCGGCGTTGGTACGAAAAATAAAGGTGTCGGTGAGAAGAAGTTGGAATTAGACCGTCGTAAAATTGAAGAACAAATTGCAGCTCTAAATAAAGAATTAGAGGCACTTGTTGCACAGCGTCAAACGCAGCGTAAACAACGTAAGAAAAATGAAGTTCCGGTTGTGTCATTAGTAGGATATACGAACGCAGGTAAATCAACGATAATGAATGCGATGCTTGAAATTTTTAATGGTACTATAGAGAAACAAGTATTTGAAAAGGATATGTTATTTGCGACGTTAGAGACATCCGTACGAAATATTGATTTGCCAGATAATAAATCATTTTTATTAACGGATACAGTTGGATTTGTAAGTAAATTACCGCATCATCTTGTGAAAGCATTCCGTTCAACGCTAGAAGAAGTGGCGGAAGCAGATTTACTCATTCACGTTGTAGATTACTCAAATCCCAATTATGAGCAATTAATTGATATTACAAATGAAACGTTAAAGAAAATTGGCGTGGAAAATATCCCGACGATTTATGCCTATAACAAATCAGATATGGTAGATGTTGAAATTCCGAAAGTGCAAGAAGATCGCGTTTATCTATCTGCGAAGAAACATGTTGGAATTGAAGAGCTTGTAGAAATGGTTCGCTCGCATATTTATAAAGAGTATACGAAGTGTGAAATGTTAATTCCGTATGATCAAGGACAGATAGTTTCGTATTTCAACAATCATGCGCACGTTTTATCTACGAGTTATGAAAACGAAGGTACGAAAATTGCACTAGAATGTAAGACGAGTGATTACGAGAAGTATAAGCGTTTTGCTATTTAATAGAAAAGGCGATCCTAATATGCTTTAGGGTCGTCTTTTTCTTCATAGTTGCAAGCCTTCCTTTCGTCCTGTCCCAGTATAAAAGAAAACACAGAGAGTTCATATAAATAAATCCGACAAAGCATATAGAAAAAATATATTTTTTTAGAAGTTAAATTTCTGGAAAAAGAAACGAAACCAGTATAGAATAGAAATGTTTCAAAACTCAGAATTTATTACACCTACTGTAATAAATATATATTTTGTACAGGAAGGAGCGATTCATATATGCAGGCAGTTTCACAAAAAAATGCAGTGGAAACACCAACAATATATCGAATATTATTTGCGATTAGTTTCGGACATTTTTTAAATGATTCGATGCAAGCAGTTGTGCCGGCGTTGTTTCCTATTTTGGAAAAAACGATGAATTTATCCTACATGCAAGTAGGGTGGATAGCGTTCGCGCTAAATATGACGTCATCGATTATGCAGCCGGTTTTTGGTATGTATTCAGATAAGAAGCCGTCACCATTTTTATTACCACTCGGTATGTTTTCGAGTATGCTTGGGATGATTGGGCTCGCGTTTGCCCCGAATTTTATAGTTGTTATTATTTCTGTTTTATTTATTGGATTAGGTTCCGCAGTCTTTCATCCAGAAGGTGCCCGAGTTGCTTATATGGCGGCAGGTGCCAAACGTGGTTTAGCACAAGCGATTTATCAAGTGGGAGGAAATACAGGGAATTCGCTAGCACCTATTTTTACAGCGCTGATTTTCGTTCCGCTCGGTCAAATTGGTTCTCTAGGTTTTACTGCTTTCGCAGCGGTAGGGATTGTATTGTTAATTTTTGTTTCAAGTTGGTATAAAAATGAATTAGCAACTGGCGCTGTGAGAAGAAAAAAGAGGGCTGCACTTGAGGCTGAAAATGCGATTGTAAGTAAGCGCATTAAATTTGTTATTATACTTCTTGTTTTTCTAACATTCGTACGTTCTTGGTACGGTGCTGGTATCGGGAATTTCTATCAATTTTATTTAATAGAGCATTACGGTTTATCGATAAAAAATGCACAGTATTTCGTCTTCGCTTTTATGATTGCTGGTGTATTAGGTACTTTCTTTGGTGGTCCGTTAGCAGATAAATTCGGTAAGAAAAAGATAATTGTATTTTCAATGCTCGGTTCAGCGCCGCTTGCATTATTGTTACCGCACGTTTCTCTTATGTGGGTTGTACCGTTGTTTTTATGCATTGGATTTATTAGCTCTAGTAGTTTTAGTGTAATCGTTGTATATGCACAAGAACTTGTTCCAGGGAAAGTTGGAATGGTATCGGGATTAATTGTCGGTCTTGCGTTTGGTCTTGGAGCATTAGGTGCTGTAGTTCTTGGGAAATTAGCTGATATGTATAGTCTTCAGTTTATTATGCTATTATGTAGTTGTTTACCATTAATTGGACTTACTTCATGGTTACTGCCAAATGACAAGAAAACGATAGAATAGGGGATGTGCTATGAAATTATGTGAAAACGTTACAGAATTAATAGGAGATACACCTGTCGTCCGATTATCTAAATTTATTCCAGGAGACGCAGCGGATGTGTATGTAAAACTGGAAATGTTTAATCCGTCACGCAGTGTGAAAGATCGTGCAGCCTATAATTTACTTCATGCCGCTGAGGAAAAGGGACTTATAAAACCTGGTGATACAATTATTGAACCGACAAGTGGAAATACAGGAATTGGCTTAGCGATGAATGCAGCTGCTAAAGGATATAAAGCGATTTTAATTATGCCAGATAATATGTCTAAAGAGCGTATTAATTTATTGAAAGCATACGGCGCAGAAGTAGTTTTAACACCAGCAGAACAAAGAATGCCAGGAGCAATTGCGAAGGCGGTAGAGTTACAAAAAGAAATTCCAAATAGTTTCATTCCGCAGCAATTTGAAAACCCAGCAAATCCGAATATTCATCGTTATACGACTGCGCTTGAAATTTATGAGCAAATGGATGGAGAGCTTGATGCATTTGTAGCAACCGCAGGAACAGGTGGAACAATTACAGGGACAGGTGAAACATTAAAAGAGAAACTACCAAACTTATATATTGCAGTAGTAGAACCGAAAGGATCACCAGTGTTATCTGGTGGTGTTCCAGGCCCTCATAAACTAGTAGGAACAAGTCCTGGTTTTATTCCAAAAAACTTAAATACAGAAGTGTATAACGAAATTATTCAAATTGCGGATGAAGAAGCGTTAACTACAATGAGAAACTTAGCAAGACAAGAAGGCTTATTAGTAGGGCCATCTTCAGGAGCTTCTGTTTACGCCGCAATTATGATAGCGAAGCGTCTAGGTGCTGGTAAAAAGGTTTTATGTATTGCACCTGATACAGGGGAACGTTATTTAAGTATGGGGCTATTTGAATAAAAGTGATGAAAACACCTTAATAGTAAGGATGAAAATCCTCTATTAAGGTGTTTCTTTTAGAAAAATAGAGAATGGATGAGTGGGCAGAATGACAATGAAACTATTGAAACTGACATACGAATATCGCGAACAAATTATGGAGTATAGGCAGGCATTTTTAAATTCAGGAGAACAACCACACGGTAGTAGTTCTTTACAAAATTTTGATTCTCTTGATGAATGGTTTGAAAAAGTGAGTATACAAGAAGTAGGAGAAAACTTACCATCTAATCGAGTACCATCTAGTCAATTTTTAAGTTTTGAAAAAGGAGAACTTATAGGTTTTGTGAATATTAGACATCGATTAAATCCAGAATTATTACTGGAAAGCGGTCATATCGGTTATAGTGTCCATCCGAATAAACGTCGCCAAGGTTACGCTACGAAGCAACTGCAACTTTCATTGGCTGAAGCGCAAAAATTAGGATTGAAGAAAGTGTTAATAACTTGTGATAAATCTAATATTGGTTCTGCTAAAACGATTCAAAAGGTTGGCGGTGTGTTAGAAAATGAAGTAGTTTCTACTCATACTGGCGAAATTGTTCAGCGTTATTGGGTAGAAATATAATTTAGTAGGAAATTGAAAAGGTAATGTAATGCGGAATATTGAAATAGATAAATGATAAGTAAGGGGAGTACTGCAGTTTTAGGGGGAAATGAAATGGGATTAAAAGAGAAGGCGATAAAAATGTCGGACATTTATAGGCAAAACCCGAAAGTCGAAGCTATTATTTTAGCAGGATCTGTAGCTAGAAAGTTAGAAGATGAACATTCAGATATTGAATTACATATTTTATGGTCAGCACCGCCAGAGGATGAGGATCGTCAAGGACCTATTAACAATATTGGTGGAACGATTTTGTCATATCATCCTTACGAGGAAGAAGAATGGTCGGAAACATATTTGACGAAAGAAGGAATTAAACTAGAGATTAGTAATTTTTTAACAGTGACAGTAGAAAAGGTTGTTTCAGAAGTTATAGAGCAGCATGATATAAATTATGAGAAACAATGTATTGTATCATCGGTTCATGATGGTGTGAGTTTGTATGGAGAAGTGAAAGTACATGCTCTAAAAGATATAGTTGAAGCATATCCAGAAGAACTGGCGAAAAGGATGATTTCAGAAAACCTTTGGTTAAGCAATCGTTGGCATAATCGAGAGGCTCTTTTGAAACGAAAAGATTGGCTTATGCTTTATGATGTTATTTGTGAAGTACAAAGAAATATATTTGGGGTCTTGTTTGGAATGAACCGAATGTACGTGCATCATCCTGCATTTAAATGGATGCCAGATAATGTGGAACGAATGAGTATTAAACCTGAAAATCTATATGAACGTCTGGCAAATACGCTGATAGGGGAACCGGAGTATAGTGTACAGGAGTTAGAAGTGTTAATCGAAGAAGTATTACATTTAGTAGAACAATATGCTCCAAAATTAAATATTGTTGAACAACAAAAGCATATTCAATATGCGAAGTAAAAAGAAGAGATGTAACAA
Organism: Bacillus sp. NP247; assembly: GCF_018966865.1. Lineage (NCBI taxonomy): Bacteria > Bacillati > Bacillota > Bacilli > Caryophanales > Bacillaceae > Bacillus > Bacillus sp. NP247. Next base: position 4,428,984 of record NZ_CP076653.1, read on the forward strand.
CAAGTTACATCTCTTCTTTTTTATTTAACTAATTTCCCTAGTACAGGTAAACGTTGAATACGATCACCGAGAATATGCGAAGCAAGTCCACTCGTTAGTACGAATAAAAGATAAACAAATCCTCCTGCTGAGGCGCATATAAACACAATAATCAGTGATTCTACATAAGATTGACCAGGAATAATCCAGCTTATAAATGCTCTTAATGCGATTACAACAGCAGACATTGCCGCGGAGTAAACCGTAATAAGAAATACTGTTTTTGCTGTTTCGCCAATGTTAAATTTCGCAAATTTAACGATGCAGTACAACATAATAATATTTGAAACGAGGTATCCAAGAATTGTTCCGAGCACAGCGCCATGCCCACCGAATAAGTGTAAAAGTGGTGTGTTCAACAGAATTTTAACGAGAATACCGACTGAGAATGCAATCATTGTTTTTCTTTGATAATCAATTCCTTGTAATATAGCTGCTGAAACGGTGAAAATTGCACTTAATATAGCAGACGGTGCAAATGAAATTAAATATTGTGATCCATCAAGTGCAATCTCAGGATTTACATAAACCATGCGGAATGCATCGTAAGCGATACTAGCTAGACCGAATGCTGCTGGGATAGTGAAGAATAATAATACTTGAAATATCTTTGAAATTTGTCCTTGTAATTCATCTAGCTTCCCGCTTGTAAATGATTTCGTAATAGCTGGAATTATCGTTAATGAGAATCCGGTTGCAAGTGAAGCTGGAATCATAATTAACTTTTGGGCATAGTTCGTTATATAAGCGAAAACTGCATTAGCGGTTTCTAAAGGCTCACCCATTGCTCTAAGGACATCAGCAACGGTATATTGATCTACTAACGTATAGAGAGGGATTGCAATGCCTACAAATACAATTGGAATTGCATAACGCAGTAATTCCATATAAATACTTCTTAACGGAATGTTTGATGATCTTGTTTTTAGCTCACCTTCAGGAGGTTTTAATCCATTATATTTTTTCCAGTACATCATTAAAATAGAGACGCTTGCAAGTGCCCCGATAACAGCACCAAACGTAGCAACTGCAACAGAAGAAGCTACTGAACCACCTAATAGTTTTGAGACGATAAAACTACCAACTAAAATGAAAACAACGCGTGCGATTTGTTCCACAACTTGAGAAACAGCACTTGGTTTCATATGTTGAAAACCTTGGAAATAACCACGTGTAACACTCATAGCTGGTACGATAATAAGCGCGAAGCTTAATGCTCGCATTGTAAGTGTTACGTCGGTGATAAATTGTGGATCTGGCGTTTTCGAGCGAATAATAAATTGTGATATGTACGGTGCTCCAATAAATAAAATTAAAAATCCTAAAAAGCCCATAAACAACATCAATTTTACGCTAGAGTTGTATAATTTTTTACTTGTACTATAATCACCAAGCGCATTATGTTTTGCAACAAATTTGGAGACGGCAATAGGAATACCAGCTGTTGAAAAGCTTAATAAAATACCGTACCAAGAGTATGCATATCCATATAAAGCGACCCCTTGCGTTCCAACTAATAATTGAAAGGGGAAAAAGTATATAAAACCTAAAATTCGTGAAATCATTGTTGCACCGCTTAATAAAGCCGTACCTTTTAAAACTTTTGAAGTAGACAAAATTCTTTCCTCCTACTCGTGCTGCCTTGCATTTATCGTATACTACTATAAACCTGTTAGAGAAGTTAATACAGTATAAACCATAAATGTTCTAATACTATTCATTTAAAAGTCATATTTTGAATTTTTAAATAGAATGTAATACATAAAAATTCAAAATATAAGTTGACACTATTTTTAATGTATGATAAAAATGATAGTAATCAATTCGGAAAATAATATTTGGGCAATGAAAGGGTATAGTAGTGAAAATCTCCCTATTTCAGAGAGCTGATGGTTGGTGTGAATCAGTATATAGATTATTCATGAAGTTCGTCCTGGAGCATCTTTCATAAATTTCACATTGTGAGGAAATGAAAGACGGTAGTTCATACCGTTATCAAATAAAGTGGTGAAGATTTTTTCACAACTAGGGTGGTACCGCGATATATATCGTCCCTACGTATTTTACGTAGGGACGTTTTTTATTTAGGTCCTAACTTTGTTGTGGCTTCATAACTAGGGTGGTACCGCGATATTTTATCGTCCCTACGTATTTACGTAGGGGCGTTTTTTATTTAGGTCTTACTTTTGTTGTATCTTCATAACTAGGGTGGTACCGCGATATTTTTTGTCGTCCCTACGTATTTGCGTAGGGGCGTTTTTTATTTGAGAGGAAGTGGTTGGATTAGAACGGGCTAGTAATAGAACAATATGAACATAGAGCGAATTATAATGAAAAGAAATAGAAAAAGAGAGGAGATAAAAAGATGAATTCACAGCAATGGACATCGAAATTAGGTTTCGTATTAGCTGCAGCAGGTTCAGCAATTGGTCTTGGGGCGATTTGGAAATTCCCATATATGGCCGGTATTGGAGGAGGCGGGGCGTTCTTCCTTATTTTCATCGGTTTCACATTATTAATTGGTTTACCGCTATTATTAGCTGAATTCGTTATTGGAAGAAGTACACAAAAAGAGGCTGTTGATGCGTATAGAGAGATTGCTCCTAAAACGCTATGGCCGTGGTTAGGTAAATTAGGGATTGTAACATGTTTCATATTACTTTCTTTCTACAGTGTTGTAGGAGGGTGGATTTTATTATACTTATGGAATGCAATTACAGGTAGACTATGGGAAGGAAATGGTGCATACGAAGCTACGTTTGGTGAAATCATTTCCAATCCGTATTTAGCAGTAGGATCACAGCTATTATTCATCCTTATTACTATTTTTATCGTAAGTAAAGGCGTGCAAAATGGTGTTGAAAAAGTAAATAAATATTTCATGCCAGCACTATTCGTTTTATTCTTTGTATTAATTGTTCGTGCACTTACGTTAGACGGTGCTGGAGAAGGAGTTCGTTTCTTCTTACAACCTGATTTCTCAAATGTAACATCAGAAATTATTTTATATGCAATGGGGCAATCGTTCTTCTCGCTATCCGTCGGTGTAGCCGTTATGGTAACGTATAGTTCATACCTACCGAAAGAAGAAAGTTTACCGCGTTCAGCATTTTCAATCGTAGCTTTAACACTTGTTATTACATTACTTGCAGGACTTGCAATTTTCCCAGTTGTGTTCGCATTTGGAATGGAACCATCTCAAGGACCAGGACTATTATTTATCGTATTGCCAGCTATTTTCAGTAAAATGGCGTTCGGAAAATTATTCTTCATCGTGTTCTTATTACTATTTTTCTTTGCTACTATTACATCAGCAATTTCAATGCTAGAAATTAGCGTTGCATCTTTAACAACAAAAGGTAAAAGCAAAGGGAAACGTGAAAAAATGGCTTTAATTGTTGGGTTGTTAATCTTTGTTGTTGGGGTTCCATCAGCATTATCATTCGGTTTGCTAAGTGATGTGAAACCATTCGGGAAAACAATTTTTGATTTAGCAGATTATGCGGTTAGTAACATACTAATGCCACTTGGTGTTTTATTAGTTTCCATCTTTGTTCCGTTGAAAATGAAGAAAGATGTATTAATGAAAGAGCTTGGTGTAAGTAAAAATAAAGGCTACAAACTATTCGTATTATGGTTATTCTTACTTCGCTATATTGCACCAATTGCGATTATTATCGTATTCTTAAATGTATTAGGAATCATTTAGTCTAAAGCGCTAGTCTATCGTTTTAACGAAAGGCTAGCGCTTTTTCTTTAAAAGATTATGAAGATGCAAGGCGAGAAAAATTAGCATATAATAAAATACAAAAGGTATATTAGGAGGTGTTTATAATGGCGATTACAATTCAATTGCCAGACACTGCAACGTCTCATGCAAAGCCAAGTATGGAAATGGCGATACTTTGCGTGAGGTAGACAAGTAATTTACAATCGCTAAAATGAGCTCGTATCATTTCTATATTTGGCTTTGCACCTTATTGAATGAAAGTTAAAAAATAAGGGGCGAGCAGAAATGAAATACGTAAAGGCTACGGCTGTTTTACCAGAAAGCTTAATTGCTGAAATTCAAAAGTATATACAAGGTGAAACAATTTACATTCCAAAACAAGAAACGAAACATTATAAATGGGGTACACAATCTGGAGGAAGAGAGCAACTGGATGAAAGAAATAAAGCAATTAAAGAAGCATTTAAAAGCGGAAGTGCTATTCATCAACTTGCAGAAGAATATTTTCTTTCTGGAGAAACGATTAAAAAGATTGTGTATTCTAAATGAAAATAAAAGAGTCTGGTTCAAATATTATTTTGAATCAGACTCTTTTTGCTTTGCACCTATTGGATATATTGGGTGTGAATGGGCACGATAATAGCCAAAATGTGCCATTTGTTACTAAATAGGATATATAGTATTTGAGTGAAAAGCAGAAAGGTGGACGTATATGAATCATATTGGACAAATAACGATAGAGCTTTTAATTGGTTTTTTTGTTCTATTAATTGCTACAAAAATATTAGGGGAAACACAAATATCTCAGCTAACACCCTTTGATTTTATTTCTGCTATCGTCCTTGGTGAGCTTGTTGGAAATTCAATATACGATCCTAAAATTAAAGTGTGGTCTATTTTATATTCAGTATTTGTTTGGGTGATTTTAATTTATACTATAGAAGTGATAACACAAAAAATAAGAGGAACAAGAAGGTTTTTTGAAGGATACCCTTCTATTATTATTCGCAACGGGTATATTGACCGAGAACAATTAAGTGTAAATCATTTAGATATTAACCAATTACAACAAATACTTAGGCAACAAAAAGATATATTTTCAATCCGAGAAGTTGAGTATATGATATTGGAACCTAACGGAAATATAAGTGTATTGAAAAAAAGTAAATATGAATCTCCTACTATAAATGATTTAAGTTTAAAACATAAGCCTGTATACTTACCGATTTCATTAATTAGTGATGGGAAAGTAGTTAAGGATAATTTGAGGGAAGCAGGCTTTGATGAAGGATGGCTATATAAACAAATAAAGCAAAAAGGGATTACTAAATTTGAGGACGTACTATATGCAGAATGGAAAACAGATGATGGATTCTTTTGTCAGGAGATGAATCGGTAGGAAATAATTGATGTAGTTATGTAATTTTCATTTCTAAGTTATCTTTTACATATCAAAAAGTTGAATCATTGTATACAATAAAACTAGATCAACAATTTGTATGGAGTGATAAAGATGGAATCTTTTATTAGAAGTGATCAATATAATTTTATAAAATCACAAGCTTATATTTTAGCAAATGGACATGCGACGGCAAATGATAGAGGAGTAATTCAAGCGTTAAAATCACTTGCAATTGAAAAGATAATACATGTATTTGAGAATTTAACGGATGAACAAAAAGATTTAATTGATACGGTATTAACAGTTAAAAATAGAGAAGATGCAGAATCGTTTTTACTGAAAATAAATCCGTATGTAATTCCGTTTCAGGAAGTTACAGCACAAACGTTAAAAAAACTATTCCCTAAAGCAAAAAAATTAAAACTGCCTGATATGGAAGAACTGGATATGAAAGAATTATCTTATTTAAGCTGGATTGACAAGGGATCAAGCAGGAAATTTATTATAGCGAAAAATGATAAAAATAAGTTTGTTGGTCTGCAAGGAACATTTCAAAGTTTAAATAAAAAAAGTATTTGTTCATTATGTCATGGGCATGAAGAAGTAGGAATGTTTTTAGTTGAAATTAAAGGTGATGTACCAGGAACTTTCGTTAGAAAGGGAAACTATATTTGCAAAGATGGTGTAGCTTGTAATCATAATATGAAATCGCTTGATAAATTACAGGATTTTATCGAGAGATTAAAGAAATAAAATGGAAGACCTCTAGTACTTAAACTGGAGGTTTTTATTTTTTGAAGAAGTAATAATGGGCTTCTTTTGTAGCTGTAGATTTATAAAAAAAGTCAGGTCATTTATAATGAAATTTGATAAAAATATCTATTTGGATACAGTTACTTATATGCAAGGAGGTAAAACATGAATTACATTTCACTGAAAGAAGAGGTGTTAAAGGTGAAACGGTGGCCTAAAGATACGATAGCGGCTGGTCGTGGTCATACCGTTGGTCTTAAATCGGATGGCACGGCGGTAGCGGTGGGGCGAAATAAAGAAGGTGAATGCAATGTAAGCGGCTGGCGTGATATTGAAGCGGTCACGGCGGGTAATGTTCATATGGCGACGAACACGGGTAATGCTCATACAATCGGTCTTAAATCAGACAGTACTGTGACAGCTGTGGGCTGGAATAAGCATGACCAATGTGATGTAAACGATTGGTATAATATTGTATCGGTTGCGGCGGGGTGGCGCCGTACCATTGGCCTGAAATCGGATGGCACGGTGATAGCAGTGGGCCGAAATAAAGAAGGTGAATGCAACGTAAGGGGCTGGTGTGATATTGTGGCGGTCGCGGTGGGTGACTGGCATACAGTCGGTCTTAAATTAGATGGAACGGTGACGACTGTGGGTAATAATCGATATGGCCAATGCAATGTAAGTAGCTGGCGTGAAATTGTGGCGATAGCGGCGGGATATCTTCATACAGTTGGTATTACATCTGACGGCATGGTAACGGCTGTGGGTAATAATAAACACGGCCAATGTGATGTCAGTGGCTGGCGTGAAATTGTGGCGATAGCGGCAGGGAGTAATCATACCATTGGTCTTAAATCAGACGGCATAGTGACGGCTGTGGGTAATAATAAACATGGTCAATGTGATGTAAGTGATTGGCGCGATATTGTAGCGATAGCGGCGGGGTGTGCCCATACAGTCGGTCTTAAATCAGACGGCACGGTGGTAGCAGTGGGTGATAACGAATATGGCCAATGTGATGTAGGCAGTTGGCGCGGCATCCGACTGCCTAGTAATTAGTTTTAACAGCAATTGTTTTTTTATTGTATGGTACTTTTTTCAAAGATAAAAACGCATCGCACTTTGAAAAGAAAGCACGATGCGTTTTTATTATTTTTTTTGCCAATTTTCTTTAATGAAATCTTCACGACCAGATTCTTTTTGCTCGGTAGCATATTTCTCTGGGTTCTTTTTATAAAAGTGTTGATGGTATTCTTCAGCCTCATAAAAAGGTGCAGCCGGACGAATGTCAGTCACGATTGGATCTTTAAACATACCGCTTTCTGCAAGAGTTTGCTTCGATTTTTCTGCAAGCTCTTTTTGCGCTTCATTATGATAGAAAATAGCGGTGCGGTAAGAGGGGCCACGATCGAAAAATTGTCCATCATCATCAGTCGGATCGATTTGTGGCCAATATAAATCTAATAATTTTTGATACGGGAAAATAGAAGGATCGAATGTAATTTGAACGACTTCTAAATGTCCAGATGTTCCAGCCTTTACTTGTTCATATGTTGGGTTTTCTACATGACCACCTGCATAGCCGGAAAGCACTTTATGAATACCAGGAAGTTCATCAAACGGCTTTACCATGCACCAAAAACAACCACCTGCGAAGGTTGCGAGTTCGTATGTTTTTTCTGACATTGCTGTAATCCTCCTAAATTTATATGTTTTATATAGTATTATATAAATTGTTTTATTGCGCAATAAAAAAGATTTGAAAATATATGTTTTTTATAAACAAGATCCTCCGCTCACATCAATCAATTGGCCAGTAACCCAGCGACTATCAGGGGAAGCGAGAAATGCAGCGGTATCGGCAATGTCTTCTACTTCACCTAATCGATTGAAAGCTGAAATGTTAGTAGCATACTGTTTCATCATTGGATCGCTTAAGAGTTCTGCGTTCATATCTGTTTTGATAAAGCCTGGAAGAATTGCATTCACCGTAATACCACGTGTGCCAAGCTGTTTTGCTAACGTAAAAGTCATTGTATTAATAGCGCCTTTCGTCATACTATATGCAACGAAATCAGGTAAAGAAATGCGGGTGGCAGCTGATGAAATATTAATAATTCGGCTATTGTCACGTAAACGTGGTAGTGCTTGTTGGATGATGAAGAATGGTGCTTTTGCATTTACTGAAACGATTCTATCAAAAAATTGCTCAGTTGTTTCTTCAATAAAAGCACCAGGTCCAATTCCAGCGTTGTTTATTAAAATATCAAATTCCGTTCCACCAGTTCGCTTTTGCAATTCAGCATCTAAAGAATTATATAGGTTTTCTACACCGTGTAAAGATTCAAGATTTGCACCGATAGAAAAAGCTGATCCGCCATTTGATTGAATTTCATGAACAGTTTCTTCAGCATCTTCTTTTCTGTTACCATAATGAACAGCAACTAATGCACCGTCGTTTGCTAAACGCTTTGCGATAGCACGTCCAATTCCTCGGCTTGCTCCAGTAACTAATGCTATTTTACCTTTTAACATATTTCCCTCATCTCCTCATAATTTTTTTATATGTTTTAAGTTGTTTTTCTCTATGTAGAAAAGCAAACATACTTAAGTAATATATGAGTACGTGTAAGAAGTGCATTCCAATTTTGTTTTGAGAAAAAATAAATAACTGTTTAGTATGTGGATTGAGATTTCGAAAAATTCACAAAAAAATATATTGACAATGAAAAGAACAAAGCCCTATAATACGTTTAACAAATAAAAATTAATTAAGAATTTTCAGATTTTATATTATGTAATATGCAAAGAAGAGGAAAGTAGATGATTATGATCGTTTCAGAGAGCTACTCCAAGGCTGTGAGGGTAGTAACAATCGAATCATTGAATATCACCTCGGAGCATCGCTTGCGAAAGGGAAACTGAGTAGAGGGCGGCGGCATCGTCTCCGGTAAAAGGACGGGGGTCTGATTGGACCTACAGAGCTTATATTTCGTGAGAAGTGTAAGGAAGCTGAGTGGTAACGCGAAACTCTCGCCTCAGCAATCAAAGCTACTATTAAGTAGTAGTTGATTGCTGAGGTGAGAGTTTTTATTTTAACAAATAGATTAAGTAAGAGAAAAAATGTGTAAGAAGGGATTTGACAAGATGAGAAGTGACATGATTAAAAAAGGTTTTGATAAAGCTCCGCATCGTAGTTTATTAAAAGCAACTGGTTTAAAAGATGAAGATTTTGATAAACCATTCGTAGCAATTTGTAATTCTTTTATTGAAATTATTCCAGGTCATAAGCATTTAAATGAGTTTGGAAAACTCGTAAAAGAAGCAGTACGTGCAGCAGGCATGGTTCCATTTGAATTTAATACAATCGGAGTAGATGATGGAATTGCGATGGGGCATATTGGTATGCGTTATTCGCTTCCGAGTCGTGAAATTATTGCAGATTCAGTAGAAACAGTTGTAAATGCACATTGGTTTGATGGAATGATTTGTATTCCAAACTGCGACAAAATTACGCCAGGTATGATGATGGCTGCACTTCGTGTAAACATTCCAACTGTTTTTGTTTCAGGTGGACCGATGGCAGCGGGGAAAACATCTAAAGGGGAAGTTGTCGATTTGAGTTCTGTTTTTGAAGGGGTAGGAGCCTATCAATCTGGGAAAATTACAGAAGAAGAATTAAAGGATATTGAAGATCATGGCTGTCCATCTTGTGGTTCTTGTTCCGGTATGTTTACAGCGAACTCTATGAACTGTTTATGTGAAGTGTTAGGCTTAGCTCTTCCTGGTAACGGGAGTATTTTAGCGATTGATCCAAGACGTGAGGAGTTAATTAAACAAGCAGCAGAAAAATTGAAAATTTTAATTGAAAGAGATATTAAACCACGCGACATTGTAACAGAAGAAGCAATTGATGATGCGTTTGCACTTGATATGGCGATGGGTGGATCAACGAATACAGTATTACACACGTTAGCACTCGCACAAGAGGCGGGATTAGATTACGATATGAACCGCATTGATGCAGTTTCAAGGCGTGTACCGCATTTATGTAAAGTAAGTCCAGCTTCTAATTGGCATATGGAAGATATCGATCGTGCGGGCGGGATTAGTGCAATTTTGAAAGAGATGAGCCGAAAAGAAGGGGTACTCCATCTTGATCGTATAACTGCTACTGGGCAAACGTTACGAGAAAATATCGCTCATGCAGAGATTCAAGATAAGGAAGTGATTCATTCTCTCGAAAATCCTCATAGTGAAGAAGGAGGATTACGTATATTAAAAGGGAACCTTGCGAAAGACGGAGCGGTTATTAAAAGCGGGGCAACAGAAGTAAAACGATTTGAAGGATCTTGCGTTATTTTTAATTCACAAGATGAGGCGCTTGCCGGCATTATGCTTGGGAAAGTTAAGAAAGGGGATGTAGTTGTTATTCGCTATGAAGGACCAAGAGGCGGACCTGGTATGCCGGAAATGTTAGCACCAACATCAGCAATTGCTGGTATGGGATTAGGAGCTGATGTTGCACTTTTAACTGATGGTCGTTTCTCTGGTGCTTCACGTGGTATTTCAGTAGGGCACATTTCACCAGAAGCTGCTGCGGGAGGAACGATTGCACTTCTTGAACAAGGAGATATCGTTTGTATCGATGTTGAGGAACGTTTGTTAGAAGTGAGAGTTAGCGATGAGGAATTAGATAAACGTAAAAAAGAATGGAAACGACCGGAACCAAAAGTGAAAACTGGCTGGCTTGGACGTTATGCGCAGATGGTAACATCGGCGAATACAGGCGCAGTTCTGAAAATTCCGAATTTTGATTGAACCAATATAAAAAGAGATAAGGATGATATGAAATGGTGCAAAATGTAAAGGAGAGAGTGAAAATTGAAGATATCTTAATGGCTCATAATTGCATGAAAGATATCGTTATTAAAACACCGTTACAGCGAGATTCAGTATTATCTGAGGAATATGAATGTGATGTTTATGTGAAACGGGAAGATTTACAAGTTATCCGTTCTTTCAAAATTCGTGGTGCGTATAATTTAATTCAAAGTTTACCGAAAGAAAAGTTACAAAATGGTGTTGTTTGTGCAAGTGCTGGTAATCATGCACAAGGAGTTGCTTATACGTGTAATTTATTGAAGATTTCGTCAATAATTTTCATGCCTACAACGACACCTAAGCAAAAAGTATCACAAGTTGAATTTTTTGGTGGTGATTTCGCAGAAATTGTATTAGTCGGTGATACATTTGATAGTTCTTTCCAAGAGGCGCAGCGCTATTGTGTGGAAAATAGGATGACATTTGTACATCCGTTTGATGATCCTTATGTCGTTGCTGGTCAAGGAACAGTCGCTGTTGAAATTATGCATGATATGGAGAAACCAGTTGATTATATATTTACAGCAATTGGCGGTGGTGGATTAGCATCTGGTATTGGTACATATGTAAAGGGGGTTAGTCCTACTACAAAGGTAATCGGTGTAGAACCGATGGGAGCTGCATCTATGAAAGAAGCTTTTCTTCAAAATGAAAATGTTGCATTAGATAAGATTGATAGTTTTGTTGATGGAGCAGCTGTTAAGAAGGTAGGAAAGTTAACTTTTGAAACTTGTAAAGATGTAATTGATGACATAGTTTTAGTACCAGAGGGAAAGGTTTGTACGACGATTTTAGAACTGTATAAGAAAAATGCAATTGTAGCTGAACCCGCTGGAGCGCTTTCTATTGCGGCACTTGATCTATACAGAGATGAAATAAAGGGAAAAACAGTTGTATGTACGTTGAGTGGTGGGAATAATGATATTGATAGAATGCAAGAAATGAAAGAACGATCTCTTATTTATGAAGGATTAAAGCACTATTTTATCATTGAATTTCCGCAACGTTCAGGAGCACTACGAGAGTTTCTTGATAAAGGATTAGGACCAGAAGATGATATTACTCGCTTTGAGTATATTAAGAAGCATAATAAAGAAAATGGTCCAGCTTTAGTGGGGGTAGAATTAAAACATAGGGAAGACTATGAAGCTTTAATTACCCGTTTTCAAGAAAATAACATTCAATTTGTGGAGCTTAATAAAAATCCTGTGCTGTTTGATTTGCTTATTTAATAAAAGAAAAGAGTTAACATACAATTCTACCTGAAATAAAAAAGATAGATACAAGCGGAGGGAAATCCTGCTTGTTCTATCTTTTTTATTCTTTGAAAGTTAAATGAAATACGCTTCATATTCAAGAAGGATAAAGCTAGTTAACCAAAAAAGTATTGCAATACGAATGATTATGTACATTGTAAATTCAAAGGGAGAAATTTTTCTCTCTCGCTTATTTTTCTTAGAAGTCTAACAGAAAAAACTGAACATAAAAGCAGGATCGCTATAGATATTTCATACACGTTTTCTAATAAGTTTTTTAGCATATTCATCACCTATTTCGTAATGTATGTGTTACAGAGAAATGAATCTCACGCTGTTTAGTTGCGTTTGTTAATTATTTTCCCAGTAGCATTAATTTCTACATCAGTTGAAACGGTTTGTAAATATTGTAGTGCTTTTTTCTTTTCTTCTTCATTTACAGGAGAAATTTGATTGTTTCGTATTATGTAAGGATTGAACGACATTTGAACATCTTCCCCTTTAAATGTTAAGGTCAAAATGCCTGTTTCGGCACTCTTTCCGTTTACGTAGCTCGGGAATAAAAAGTTTCCTAACGAGTATGCGATAGGAACTTTATCGTAATACTCAAATCCTTGTAACCAATGCGGGTGACTTCCAACGATTGCATCAGCACCCGCCTCTACCATTTTCGGAACATATTGTTTCTGGTATTCTATTGGACGATTAGATTTTTCGACGCCCCAATGCATATAGACGATTACATAATCAGCATCTTTCTTTTGCTCTTGAATCGTTTTTGTTACAAGATCTAGATCATATCCGTTTGCAACGCCAGGTTTATTGTCACCAGCTACCCAGTTAAAGTTAGGCATAAAGCGTACAAAGGAAAGAAACTTAAACTTTTTCCCTTTTACAGTTACTTCACGTGCTGTATAGGCATCCTCAACATTTTTTCCAGCTCCGGTGTAAGGGAGCTTTAATTTCTCTACGTGAGAGATGGTGTCTAGTAGTCCATCTTGTCCATAATCAAGCGTATGGTTATTACCGATATTAACGATGTCATATCCAGTATTTTTAATTGCTTGTAGTGTTGAAGGGTCACTTTTAATCCAAAATTGTTGCCCAGGCACTCTTTTTTCTTTTGTTGTAAATGCAGACTCTAAATTAATAAAAGAAATATCAGCTTTCGTTATTTCTTCTTTTACATGTTGGAATGGATAATCAGCCCCATTTTTTTCAATTACGGGACGTAATTGCCAATCGAACATTGTATCACCAGAGAAGGTGAGTGTAATTTCAGGGTCTTCTTTTTTCTTTTCGGTCGTCGAATTTTCTTTACTTGATGTGTTTTGTGTATCTGGTTTATCTTTTGCTTTTGAAATATAAGTGTAATTGATTAATAAAACAATTGGTGTAATGAAAAAGGCTATTAAAAAAAGTCGTTTTAATAAAGTTTTCATAGTTACCGTCCCTTTTTGTTTTATCCCGCTTTGTTTAATTCATAATCAGTAGGGATGAAAAATCTCCCACTGATTAAAGTTTCGTTTTGTCCCGTTATCGTTAATTTCCACAATGAAGTTAACGATGATTGTAGTGAAGGGAAGTTATAGCTAGTTTCATAGATTTTAAAAAAAGCGGGTTTTTAATAGTGAAAATCATTTGTTAATATTCATAATATTAAGTTAACATATAGATAACCTTTAAATCAATGTAGTAATAAAGAATTCAGAGGGTGGAGAATGCAAAATGGTTATATTAGGAGCAGTAGTAAATGGAGTTTGTATTATTTTTGGTACTCTATTTGGTAAATTATTTAGTAATATTCCAGAAAGTATGAAAGGGACGATTATGCATGCAATTGGTTTAACGGTTGCTGTATTGGGACTTCAAATGGCATTGAAGAGTGAAAATTTTCTCGTTGTGATTTTAAGTTTAGTTATTGGTGCGGTAATGGGGGAATGGCTACAATTAGAAGAAAGGTTAACACATTTAGGAGATTGGCTAGAAAGTAAAGTTGGATCGAAAGGTAAAGGGAGTATATCAGAAGGTTTTGTAACAGCAACTCTTATTTTTGCAATTGGAGCAATGGGGATACTTGGTGCATTAGACAGTGGTATTAGAGGGAATCACGATGTTTTATTCACAAAAGCGATTATTGATGGATTCATTTCGATTATATTGACGACAACTCTTGGAATTGGAGTGGTATTTTCAGCAATTCCCGTTATTTTATATGAAGGTGCCATTGCAATTTTTGCAACACAAATTAATAGTTTTGTACCAAAAGAATTAATGAATCAATTTATAGTGGAAATGACAGCTACGGGCGGTATTATGATATTCGCCATTGGATTAAACTTACTTGGAGTTATTAAAATTAAAGTGGCGAATTTACTTCCAGGTATATTGGTGGTTGGAATAATTGTTTCAATTATTTATGGTTACGGTTTGTTAGTAAAGTAGTTGAGGATGGAGATACATATGGAGGAATTTCAATTTACAAAACGTGTTCATAAAATACTGGAGATTGCGGCAAAAGAGACTAAATATAATATAATTCAACCAGTTCATCTTTTTATCGGCATGTGTAAAGAAGGTACAGGAGTGTGCGCAGAGTTATATATGTATTTGTTTCGTAAAGTTGGCACGGATTTTTTAGAAGAACTTTCTTTACAAAAACAATATGAAATAGAGTACATAAAAATAGAACAATATAAATTAGCTAATAAAACGCTAGAAATTTTACAAATAGCGAAGAAACGTATGGAACGTTTTCAGCAAGTATTAATAAATGAAGGACATGTATTATATGCATTATTTCGTTTAGGTACAGTTAGTGAAAAAGTTATAAACAAAGAAATACAAAAAGATGTGTTACGTATTATAGCTGAACCAAGAGATTTAGCTGTTGATTTAAAATGCTTTGATCCTATTTATAATAAATTATCTTGTAATGTTAGGAGAGCTAGCTCTTCTGATTTTGAAAAGTTAGCACGTTTTGTTGAGGATGAGTTTGGTGAACGTTGGTTACATTCGATAGATTATGGATTTCTCACATATAAAGAAAAGTTACCTATTTATATTGCACAGCAGGGCGAAGCGATAGTAGGTTTCGCTTGTTATGATGTAGTGAGGGGAAAGAAAGGATTATTTGGTCCGATGGGGACAGCGAAACAAAATCGTGTGAAAGGTGTAGGGAAGGAATTGTTACATCATTGTTTATATAATATGAAGCAAGACGGATATGAATATGCAATTATTGGACAAGCAGGTCCGATTGAGTTTTATGAGAGAAATTGCAATGCTCGTTTAATACCGATAGAAGATAATTGACCAACTCCATATAGGGGAGTTGGTTTTATTATGAAAAAAATGTGGGATTTAAGTGGTTTTTGCTAGGGAATAGCGGCTTTTGTAATTAAACTTACGTCTAAATCAAATTACTAAACTTTTTACAAAAAAAGGTGTAGAATGGGTATCGAATGAAAGAAGGTGTGAAAATGGCCAGCTGGAAACGAAATTTAATGATTTGTTGGCTAGGTTGTTTTACCACTGCAGCCGGTATGAGTTTAGTAATTCCCTTTTTATCTTTTTATATTGAGGAATTAGGGGTGACCGGCACTTCTAGTATTGCACAGTGGTCGGGACTTGCATTTGGTGTAACGTTTTTAATGGGTGCGATTGTATCACCGATATGGGGAAAGCTCGGTGATATACATGGACGGAAATTGATGCTTATACGTGCTAGCCTTGGTATGGCGGTAATTATGACGCTTATGGGGTTTGTGACGGACGTGTATCAACTAGTCGCACTTCGGTTTTTAATGGGAGCGGTATCAGGTTTCCTTTCTACAGCGATGACATTTATTGCTGCAGAAACTCCGCAAGAACATTCAGGGTGGGCAATTTCTACAATCTCAACTGGGGGCGTGAGCGGTTCATTACTTGGGCCAATACTCGGAGGTTATTTGTCAGAATTAATAGGAATGCGCCATGTTTTTCTAGTTACAGGAGCTTTCTTATTTCTTTCCTTTCTTATCGTCTTTTTTTTCTTACATGAGGAGAAACATTCTGCTAAAGCAAAAAAGGCACAGCCGAAAAAAGTAGGGACGATGGTCCCTGCAAAACATTTAATAATAAGTCTATTTGTAGCAACGTTTATTATTCAGCTTGCAAATATGTCGATTCAACCTATTATTACATTGTACGTAAAGCATTTGACAGGACCAGGAACAGATCATATTGAAATGCTTGCAGGTGCAGTCATGTCTGCGACAGGATTAGCAGTTATTTTGGCAGCGCCTAAATTAGGAAGATTATCAGATCATATCGGTCCTCAAAAAACGTTAGTAGTAGCATTGTTTGCTGCAGGGATTCTCTTTATCCCGCAAGCATTTGTAACCGCGGCTTGGCAACTATTAATTCTTCGTTTTTTATTAGGTATTGCACAAGCAGGACTATTACCTTCCGTACAAACTCTACTAAAACAACATACTCCAACCCATGTAACGGGACGAATATTTGGATATAATCAATCGTTTCAGTTTTTAGGAAATATGATTGGGCCAGTACTTGGTGGACAAATTGCAGCTCATGCGGGATTCCAATATGTTTTCTTATCTACATCATCATTATTATTTATTGCATGTATTTGGGTGTATTTTCATAGTAAGAATGCAGAGGTATCAGAAAAACAACATTTGGAAGTTAGTTAATTAGGTGAATAAAAAAGGGTGAAGCAACTTAAACTGTACCCTATCGAATAGACACTTAAAAAAGTCTATTCGATAGGGTATTTCTTGTATAATAAGAAGAAAATTAGAATCGGAGAACATTCAGAATGACAAAAAAATTATTCACCACAAAGGAAACACAAAACCTATCGAAGAATCCATACGTAAAATCTGTAAGTGAGAAAGGCATTACCTACACAGATGAATTTAAACGTATCTTTATTGAAGAAAATGAAAAGGGAAAACCACCTCGTATTATTTTTGAAGAATGTGGATTTGATATAGACATCATCGGTCTACAACGTGCTGTGTCATCAGGAAATAGATGGCGTACTTCCTATAAGGAAAATGGTGTGTTTGGTTTAAGAGATACACGTAAGGAAAACTCGGGAAGAAAGCTAGAAAGAGAGCTTACATTAGAAGAGAAATATGCACGTTTGGAAGCGGAACGAAACTTATTAAAAGCTGAAAATGAGCTGTTAAAAAAGATCAAATTTATGGAAGGGAGGCTGGGAAAAAAATAACGTTACAACCTAGTCAAAAGTACCTATTAATTCGTTCTATTATTGAAAAATATAGCCTAAAAAATATGGTGAGATATTTGTGTAAAATTGCAGGTGTTTCGCGTTCTGGATACTATAATTATTTTTCCACCACTTCTCAAAGTAGGCGAGAAGAAAGAATACATCAAGATGAAGTGGTGAAGAAACTCATATTAAAGGCATTTCAATTTAAAAATCGAAAGAAAGGGGCGCGTCAAATCAAAATGACATTGGCGGGTCAATTTCAAGTTGTCTACAATTTGAAACGTATCCGTAGAATCATGAAAAAATATGGGATAATCTGTCCCATTCGTAAAGCGAATCCCTATAAAAGAATGTTGAAAGCGACGAAAGAACACTTCGTGGTACCGAATCAATTAAAGCGAGAATTCAGGCAAGGTACACCTGGAAAGGTACTTCTGACAGATATCACATACCTGTTTTATGGTAAGAATCAGAAAGGATATTTATCTACCATTCTAGACGGGTCCACAAATGAAATTTTGGCGTATCATGTTTCAGAACGACTTACACTAGATATCGCAACGACGACTCTTCACAAACTAAAGAAGAATAAGAGAGTGCGATTAACGGAAGGTGCCTATATTCATTCAGATCAAGGAGCTCATTACACAAGTCCTACTTATCAAAAATTAGTCAAAAAATTAAAGCTGGGACAATCTATGTCAAGACGAGGAAACTGTTGGGATAATGCCCCTCAAGAATCTTTTTTCGGGCACTTTAAAGATGAAGCACACATAAAAACTTGTACGTCTTTCCCTCAGTTAAAACAAGAAATTAAAGACTATATGAAATACTATAATCAGCATAGATATCAATGGAATTTAAAGAAGATGACTCCTGTTGAATACAGAAATCATCTTCTTGATGCCGCCTAACTTTTTTTAAAATGTCCTTTACAAAGGGTACAGATTAACTGTTGCTTCATCCTTTTTCATTAAAATTGAAGGGAAAGATAACTTAATGTACCAAGCTCGTAGCTACGGTGAATGACTTTACCGTCGTTCTCACCACTACCCATCGCGATAAATAAAGGAACAAAATGCTCTGCTCTTGGTACTGCTAATTGTGCATGAGGCGCATTATTCTCCCAATTAAACAATGCATCTTTATCATTAGTCTGCATATGTTTTATAAGCCAATCATCAAATTCAATTGCCCATTTTTCGGGTGTAGTTTGATTCCATTTTAAAGCTCGTAAATTATGAACAGTAACCCCGCTACCGATTACTAAAATATCTTCTTGTCCAAGTCCTTGTAATGCTTCTCCAATTTCAAATTGTTCTTTTGCAGAAAGGAATGGATTTACTGATATTTGTATGACAGGAATATTTGCTTCTGGATACATACGGTGCAGGAGTGTCCATGAACCATGATCTAAACCTCTAGTCGTATTTTTATGGACTGGAATGCCTTTGTTTTTAAATTTTGTTTCTAGCATTGACGCAATGCTAGAAGAGCCTTTCGCACGATATTTGATTTCGTATAACTCAGGAGGAAAACCTCCAAAGTCATAAATTGTTTCATATACTTCATCTGAAGAGGAAATCGTTAATACTTCACTTTCCCAGTGAGCGGTAAAAATAACAATAGCTTTCGGTTTATATGTTTCTCCAAGTGTCTTTAAAAAGCGTGTATAGTCTGTATCTTGAATAGCGAGCATTGGTGAACCATGTGCTAAAAATAGTGATGGCATCATAGTAGAGACCTCCTAAAAAATATAATAATTACTTTATGTAAGTAACTATATAATTTTATTTTTAATTCGTCAACATAATAGTTTTATAGCTAATCGGAAAAGTACAGCATTTGTCATAATGAAAGCAATTGCATATAATACATAATAAGAATAATGAATATATATTCATTTTTTAAATAGATACATAATAGATTTGGGGGCTGACGAAATGAACGTACAGGAAAGTTTCGTTACGGCATTGGATGGAACAGAAATTTATTTGTGTAAGTGGTTACCAGAAGGAGATCCGCGAGGGATTATTCAAATTGCGCATGGTATGACAGAACATGCAGGTGTTTATACAGACTTTATTGATGCTTTATTAGAAGCAGGGTATGGTGTTTATGCGCATGATCATAAGGGTCATGGAAAAACAGTGAAAAGAGAAGAAGACTATGGTCATTTTGAACCAAATGTAGGTTGGAACAAGGCTGTGTCTGATGTTATCTTTGTATCAGAAACGATAAAAAAAGAACAGAAATGTCCGCTGTTTCTGCTTGGACATAGTATGGGATCATTTTTATCAAGAAGAGCTGTACAACTTAGAGGCGAGCTATATGATGGATTTCTTATTTCAGGAACTGGAGGGAATCCGGGTCTTTTAGGAATCATCGGTCATAAAGTAGCGACAATTGAGATGAAACTACGCGGAGTGAAAACGAAAAGTCCGATGCTAAACTTTTTATCCTTCGGAAACTTCAACTCACACTTTAAGCCGAATCGTACAAAATTTGATTGGTTATCTTCAGATAACAGCCAAGTAGATAAATATATTAAAGATCCGTTATGTGGCTTTATTTGCACAACAAGTTTTTATCGAGAATTATTTCATGGTGTATTAGAAGTAAATAAATTAGAAGAATACAAGAAAACGCCAAAAAATCTTCCGATACATATATTTTCTGGAGATCGTGATCCAGTTGGAGATATGGGGAAAGGTGTAAAAGAAGTATATGAAAACTATAAAAAATGTGGTGTGAAAGACGTGACACTACGTTTATATGAAAATGGAAGACATGAAATGTTCCATGAAGTGAATAGAGATGAAGTGTTTAAAGATTTAATTTCTTGGTTAGATGCGCATAATAAATGAGAATGAAAGCTAAGCCCAAACTGTTTGTAGTTCGGGCTTGTATTTATAGATAGTGACGATAGTAGTGGATGGAGTTTTCATAGCTTATATATTTGAAGATCGATTGAATTCCTATATAAGTGTTATATATAAATTTAGTGAGGAGATGAGTGTATGAAATTTGGAATTATTGGGCCATCAGAAGATGAAATTATGCCTTTTATTGAAGGAATGTCTAATAAAAAAATAACGAATCTTGCGATGTTAACGTTTCATAGTGGGACATATGAAAATGTAGAAGTTGTTGCATTATATTGTGGTGTATGTAAAGTTAATGCAGCTATTGCAGCTCAAATATTAATAGATAAGTTTAACGTGACGCATATTATTGTAACAGGTGTTGCAGGAGCAATCGACAAAGTATTGAAAATTGGAGATACAGTCATTTCAACAGAAATAGCATATCACGATGTTGATGAAGGGATATTAACTGAATATCATCCGTGGATGGAAAGTGTATACTTTAAAACGGATAGCAATCTTCTTGAGTTGAGCCGAGAAGTGATCGAGAACAATCAATTCGCTCAAAATGTTTACTTTGGCAAGATAGTTACTGGGGAAGCATTTATTAGTGAAAGTGGCCGTACAGAAATAATTTCTAAATACAGCCCACTTTGTGTAGATATGGAAACTGCAAGTATAGCCCACGTCTGTTATGCAAACTCGATTCCATTTATAGCAGTGAGATCAATAACAGATACAGAAGAAGCGTCAGGCATAGAAGTATTTGAAGATAATTGTGTTTCGGCTTCACATCATTCAATTCATTTTGTTAAAAAGTTACTAGAATCGTTGTAAAACACATAGCTCTACTTTGAGAAAAAGCGAGTACTGAACTATAAGGAGCACGTGTAATACTGCTCTGTAGTTGAGTGTTTGCTTTTATTTTATGAACTAAATGCGTGGAGATTTAAGTATTACAGCGAGGGATAGTAAAGATATTTATAGAATAATTGTAAAGTATCGCATTTTACTATGGAATATGAAAATAGAACTACAAGTAATAAAAGAGAGGTTAAACTATGCAAATACGAGAAGCTGCATTAGCAGAAGCAAATGAATTAAGTGAACTCGCACTACATTCAAAAGCAACGTGGAATTATAGTGAAGAATTCATACTTTCTTGTAAGGAAGAGTTAACAATTACAGAAGAGTACATAAAAAATAATTTTGTATATGTTTTAGAAAATAATAATATGAAGATTGGATTTTTCTCGTTTTTACGCAATGAAAATGCTCTTGATTTCCTATACATTCATCCTTGTTTTAAAGGGAAAGGCTACGGGAAAATAATTTGGGAGTTTGTAATAGAGCAAGCAAATGAATTAGGAATAAAAAGTTTTACGATTGATAGTGATCCGAATGCAAAAGGCTATTACTTGAAAATGGGAGCAAAGCTAATCGGAGAGACACCATCAACGGTATTTAAGAATCGACTTTTACCTCTTTTGCAATATTATGTGTAAAACTATTAATGTCAGGGGAAGATGAGAGTGGATAATGTGAAGAAAAAACAAATATATGACATGTTAATAAAATCGTGGTCGATTGAAACAAGTTCAAAGTGGACGAGTGGAAATCCGGCAAAGGGACAATGTGGTGTAACAGCTCTAGTCGTTCAAGAAATATACGGAGGAAAAATTAAAAAGACAAAAGTAGGAGAGGTGTGGCATTTTTATAACTTTATAGACGGGCAGAGGGTTGATTTTACAGAGACGCAATTTAATGAAAAATTGAATTATATGGGCGTGGAATCAAATCGGGAAGAAGCATTTGTAGATACAGATGAAAAGCAATA
The DNA here is from genome assembly GCF_018966865.1 of Bacillus sp. NP247. Classification (NCBI taxonomy): domain Bacteria; kingdom Bacillati; phylum Bacillota; class Bacilli; order Caryophanales; family Bacillaceae; genus Bacillus; species Bacillus sp. NP247. The sequence continues at coordinate 4,450,997 of NZ_CP076653.1, forward strand.
TGGCATTTTGAAGGAAAAGATAACGAAAGAATTTAAATTATCTTTTGACTCTTAATCTTTAATAAGTTACTATAATGGTGGTAACTTATTAAAGGGAACTTCATAGAGTTGAAAGGGGAAATACTTTTGAAAACAACTTATGTAAACGCTACAATTGCAACGATGAATGAAAAAAATGAAGTGATAGAAAATGGATATATCATTGTAGAAAATGATCAAATTATAGATGTAAATAGCGGAGAATTCGCTAACGATTTTGAAGTAGATGAAGTAATTGACATGAAAGGAAAGTGGGTTTTACCAGGGCTTGTAAATACACATACACATGTTGTTATGAGTCTTTTGAGAGGTATTGGCGATGATATGTTATTACAGCCATGGCTTGAGACGAGAATTTGGCCACTTGAAAGTCAGTTTACTCCAGAACTTGCGGTCGCTAGTACGGAATTAGGATTACTTGAAATGGTGAAAAGTGGTACAACATCATTCTCAGATATGTTTAATCCAATTGGAGTAGACCAAGATGCAATTATGGAAACGGTATCAAGGAGTGGAATGCGAGCTGCTGTTTCAAGAACCTTATTTAGCTTTGGAACGAAAGAAGATGAAAAGAAAGCAATTGAAGAAGCTGAGAAATATGTGAAGCGTTATTATAACGAAAGTGGAATGTTAACTACGATGGTTGCGCCGCATAGTCCATATACATGTTCCACAGAACTGTTAGAAGAGTGTGCGCGTATTGCAGTAGAAAATCAAACTATGGTTCATATTCACCTTTCGGAAACAGAGCGTGAAGTACGTGATATTGAAGCACAGTACGGAAAACGTCCAGTAGAATATGCAGCAAGTTGCGGATTGTTTAAACGCCCAACAGTTATTGCGCACGGTGTGGTATTAAATGAAAATGAGCGTGCATTTTTAGCAGAACATGATGTTCGAGTAGCTCATAATCCGAATAGTAATTTAAAACTAGGTTCTGGTATAGCGAATGTAAAAGCGATGCTAGAAGCAGGAATTAAAGTAGGGATTGCAACAGATAGTGTTGCGTCTAATAATAATTTAGATATGTTTGAAGAAATGCGCATTGCAACTTTATTACAAAAAGGTATTCATCAAGACGCAACAGCATTGCCAGTAGAAACAGCTCTTTCTCTAGCGACAAAAGGAGCTGCAGAAGTAATTGGGATGAAACAAACGGGATCAATTGAGGTTGGAAAATGTGCCGATTTTATTACGATTGATCCGTCTAATAAGCCGCATTTACAGCCAGCAGATGAAGTGTTATCACATCTTGTGTATGCTGCTAGTGGAAAAGATATAAGTGATGTAATTATTAACGGTAAATGTGTTGTTTGGAATGGTGAATGTAAAACATTAGATGAAGAGCGTATTATATTTGAAGCAAGTCGTTATAAACGAGGTCTACAAAGATAGGTATTTATATACCTTTTTGAGAAAGCTATCCTTTCTAGGAAATAGAATAGGGTAGCTTTTTTTATTGAACAACTAAGTATTCAAAATAATGTCACATCTTTCTATTGATATTTTTGCTGCAATTTGGGCTGTATTAGGAGATAGTATTACATCACTAAATTATGCAGAAACTCCTTATTGGAAAGTGATTAGTAATGCTAATAATATAATTCCTTACAACTATGGTATTTCGGGGTCTCGTATAGCAGTGTGGGAAGGACACGACCAGCCAATGTGTACAAGACATGCAAACATGACCGATGATGCAGATATCATTACTGTTTTCGGAGGTACAAATGATTACGGGAATACGGTTACACTTGGAACAATAAACAGTGTTGATACAGGTACTTTTTACGGAGCATTGAATGTCCTGTGTGCAGGTTAAAAAGTAAAGTTGGCTTCAAAGGCATCGCAAAAAGGCGGTGCTTTTTCTTTTGATCGGAGTGGCAGCCCAATTAGATACAGCACTTGGAAGTAATAGTGCTATTCGTGAAGCGACAATTTTTTTTATCGGAAATGAGTTGCTTCACTTTTAGAAAACGCTGGTCGTATGGGAATTCTGCTACCTTCAGCACTAACGAATGTAGTTGGAATTTTAAGTGACAAGAGCAATAAGAGCAATAAGACAAGTTCTGAATATGATAATAAAAAAGGAGATGTTGAATAATGACGCGTTATAGTTTACACGGAGGGCACAACAGTATTGTACAAGGGGCTAATTCTGGAAATCGAAAAGAGCATATTATGGATCGGCAGGTGAAAGATGCGGTGGCAGCTAAGTTAAGAGCTTTAGGACACACAGTCTATGATGATACAGACGAAGTAGGGAGCACTCAAGCGCAAAATTTAAATAATATCGTTCGGAATAGTAATTCCCACAATGTGGATTTGGTTGTTTTTTTTCATCTTAATGCAGCTGATGGGAATGGGCAGGGTGTGGAAGTTCTGTATTATGATCAGAAAGACCTAGCGGCTAAAATCTCAGCTCAACTAGCAAAAGATATTGGATGGCGTGATCGTGGTGCGAAACAACGTACAGATTTAGCTGTATTGAATGGAACTAAAGCACCAGCTATTCTTATCGAATTAGGATTCATCGATAACGAATCCGACATGGCTAAATGGAATATTGATAAAATCGCAAATTCTATCGTATATGCTCTAACGGGACAAACTGTTGGGGATGGTGGAGGAAACGGCGGTTCTAATAGTGGATATCAATATGTTAAGTCTGGTGAATTCGGTATAAACTATCTAAATGAAGCGATTCAAGCTATGGTTGAACGAGGAACAAAGGGAAAAGTTGTTGTTAATCCATTAACAGGTCTCGCTTATATCCAAACTGAGGTATTGCCTAATTCAGAACTAGATAAAATCACTTGGTGGATGGATACTCGACCAGGTGGTAAGTGGTGGTATGAATATATTAAAGTGAATTAATAATTTTTTAACAAAAGAATAGTTTGGTGACAAAAAATAAAAGCCGTTAATTACGGCTTTTATTTTTATTTTTGAGGATGAGCTACCTCCATTCTTTATTTCATCTGGAATGATGATTTCAATGTTACCCCATATTTTTTTATATTCCTGATGTGAAATTTCGTGACGAAGAAGGGATACTTCATGGAGTCGAATTAGATCGGTCACAGAAAATGAAAGTGAATGAAGAGAAGTTAAAAAAGTATGAAGAGTTCACACAAATATATAAGTAGAAATATAACGGGAAGATACCAGTCATTCATTTCTTTACAGTTACCAGCTAAGTATGATGTGTTTGTGAAAGTGTATGTAATAGAAGAAATATAAAAAGTGCTAACAAGTTTGCAAACGAAATTGCTAACACCTATACGAAATAGACATAAAATATCGCTGATACGTCGCTTGATAAAACGATAATAATTAAGCACTTATAATGAATAATGGTTTATTATAATAGAAGTCACAAAATATAGCGTTTTATAATATTTTATACTTAAGGAGAACAATTCATGAAGCGAAAAAAGAGCCATTTAATGGTAATGGCAATTATTACATCGTTACTTTTAACAGCTTGTAGTAATAAAGCGAATAAAAGTGATACAGAGGCTAAAAAACAAGTGTTAAATGTAACAGTATCAGAAGAAATTCCTTCACTTGATACTGCAAAAACGATGGATGGTACGTCAGCCCATGTTATGCAAAACATATTTGAAGGGTTGTATGTGCTAAATGATCAGGATGATCCTATTCCGGCAGTAGCAAAATCATTTACAAGAAGTGAAGATGGTAAAAAATATACATTTGATTTGCGTAAAGATGCAAAATGGTCAAATGGAGACAATGTAACAGCAAATGACTTTATGTATGCATGGAAACGTGCAGTTAACCCGCAAACGGCATCTCAATATGCATACATGCTCTTTCATGTGAAAAATGCGAAAGAAATAAATAAGGGAACAATGTCACTTGATGAACTTGGGGTTAAAGTTATAAATGATTATAAGTTAGAAGTTGAACTTGAACAGCCAATTCCGTATTTTTTACAGTTGTTAGCACTGCCTATATACTTACCACAGCATGAATCATTTTTGAAAGAACAAGGAAATAAATACGGATTGGAACCTAGTAATCTCATATATAACGGCCCATTTGTATTAGAAAAATGGAAACATGAAAAAGAGTTCCAATTAAAGAAGAATGCTACATATTGGGATCAAAAGAAAGTGAAATTAGACGAAATAAATTTTCATATCGTAAAGGATACAATGACGGCTGTAAATTTATATGAGGCTGGCGATTTGGATCGAGTACCTATTAATTCTCAAGTTGTAGACAAGTATAAAGGGAATAAGGAATTACATATGTCAAGTGATCCTGGAATCGCTATGCTACGTTTTAATGAGAAAAATAATGCGTTAGCCAATAAGAAAATACGTCAATCTATCTCATTAGCATTAAATAAAGATGATTTCGTTGCCCACTTTATTAATAACGGGGCAAAACCTGCAAGTGGACTTGTACCAGTTGGTCATATGAATGAAGAGACTGGCAAAGATTTTAGAAAAGAAAACGGAGATATTTCTTCATATGATTTGCAAAATGCGAAAAAGATTTGGGAAGAAGCGAAAAAAGAACTTGGAGTAGAAGAAGTAAAACTCGAATTTTTAACGTTTGAACAAGATAACGCAAAACGTATGGCGGAATATATAAAAGGTGATTTAGAAAAGCATTTGCAAGGATTAACGATACACATTAAACAACAGCCATTTAAGCAAAAATTACAATTAGAACAAACAGGCGATTACGATATATCTATGGCAAATTGGGGACCTGACTATAAAGACCCAATTAGTTATTTAGAGTTATTTACGACGGATAATCCGAATAATAAAATGAATTATTCTAACATTCACTACGATGAACTAATAAAAAAAGCTAAAAGCGACCTAGTACTAGATCAGAAGAAAAGGTGGGAAACTCTGCAAGAGGTTGAACATATCCTATTAGAGGACGCTGCGGTAGCACCGCTTTACCATATTGGTTCAGCCTATGTACAAAAGGATTATGTAAAAGGAATTGAAAAGCATCAATTTGGTGGCGTTTATACTTATAAGAATGCTTATATTGATAAGAGGTAAAATTATTTATATAAAAAAAGAAACCTTACTTTTAAACTGTACCCTATCGAATAGACACTTAAAAAAGTCTATTCGATAGGGTATTTCTTGTATAATAAGAAGAAAATTAGAATCGGAGAACATTCAGAATGACAAAAAAATTATTCACCACAAAGGAAACACAAAACCTATCGAAGAATCCATACGTAAAATCTGTAAGTGAGAAAGGCATTACCTACACAGATGAATTTAAACGTATCTTTATTGAAGAAAATGAAAAGGGAAAACCACCTCGTATTATTTTTGAAGAATGTGGATTTGATATAGACATCATCGGTCTACAACGTGCTGTGTCATCAGGAAATAGATGGCGTACTTCCTATAAGGAAAATGGTGTGTTTGGTTTAAGAGATACACGTAAGGAAAACTCGGGAAGAAAGCTAGAAAGAGAGCTTACATTAGAAGAGAAATATGCACGTTTGGAAGCGGAACGAAACTTATTAAAAGCTGAAAATGAGCTGTTAAAAAAGATCAAATTTATGGAAGGGAGGATGGGAAAAAAATAACGTTACAACCTAGTCAAAAGTACCTATTAATTCGTTCTATTATTGAAAAATATAGCCTAAAAAATATGGTGAGATATTTGTGTAAAATTGCAGGTGTTTCGCGTTCTGGATACTATAATTATTTTTCCACCACTTCTCAAAGTAGGCGAGAAGAAAGAATACATCAAGATGAAGTGGTGAAGAAACTCATATTAAAGGCATTTCAATTTAAAAATCGAAAGAAAGGGGCGCGCCAAATCAAAATGACATTGGCGGGTCAATTTCAAGTTGTCTACAATTTGAAACGTATCCGTAGAATCATGAAAAAATATGGGATAATCTGTCCCATTCGTAAAGCGAATCCCTATAAAAGAATGTTGAAAGCGACGAAAGAACACTTCGTGGTACCGAATCAATTAAAGCGAGAATTCAGGCAAGGTGCACCTGGAAAGGTACTTCTGACAGATATCACATACCTGTTTTATGGTAAGAATCAGAAAGGATATTTATCTACCATTCTAGACGGGTCCACAAATGAAATTTTGGCGTATCATGTTTCAGAACGACTTACACTAGATATCGCAACGACGACTCTTCACAAACTAAAGAAGAATAAGAGAGTGCGATTAACGGAAGGTGCCTATATTCATTCAGATCAAGGAGCTCATTACACAAGTCCTACTTATCAAAAATTAGTCAAAAAATTAAAGCTGGGACAATCTATGTCAAGACGAGGAAACTGTTGGGATAATGCCCCTCAAGAATCTTTTTTCGGGCACTTTAAAGATGAAGCGCACATAAAAACTTGTACGTCTTTCCCTCAGTTAAAACAAGAAATTAAAGACTATATGAAATACTATAATCAGCATAGATATCAATGGAATTTAAAGAAGATGACTCCTGTTGAATACAGAAATCATCTTCTTGATGCCGCCTAACTTTTTTTAAAATGTCCTTTACAAAGGGTACAGATTATTTTAAGAGTGAGGTTTCTTTTTTATATAATTTCTATTAAACCGATTTTAATAAAGAATAAAAATTCGTATCATATGGAATATCATCTTGATACATATAATTTTTTAGAACGCCTTCTTTTTCAAAACCTAATTTTAATAGCACCTTATTTGAAGCTTCATTTTCAAGAAAGACAATTGCACCAATACGTTTTAAATGAAGCGTGTGGAAACCGTATGATATAACCTCAGAAACCGCTTCCATAGCATAACCATTTCCCCAGTGTTCAGGGAGAAAGGCATAACTTATATTTGCTCGTTTATGCTCAGAAGACCAATCGTGAAAACCAATTGATCCAATGAGTTCTTTCTTATCTTTTAATTCGATTCCCCATTTTATACCGTTTCTTGCATTGTAGCTCAACTTGAAATTATTAATAATTTGCTTTACTTGATCTACATTCTGTAATGGTTTTTGGCCATAATAGCGCAGTACATCAGTATTAGAAAAGCATTGTAGTATACCCGGTGCATCTTCTTCCGTAAGTTCTCGCAAAATGAGTCGGTCAGTTTTTAATATAGGAAACATATTTTCACTCCATTTCTTATGAAACTAGAATGCATTTGTTATTATATACTTTAAACTGAAAATAAAGATTATTCAAGATAAGAGGGTAGGTTTGATTTATGTTAAAATTGGATGTGGAATATATTTCAAAAAAGAGGTTTGGAAATGGAGAAAAACTCGATATTAATTGTAGATGATGATTTAGATATTGTTCAATTTATTAATGTGAATTTAACGCAAGAAGGTTTTACTGTTTTTAGTGCTCATAACGGAGAAGAGGCATTAGAGATAATAAATAATAACAGCATTCAACTTGCTATTCTTGATATTATGATGCCTCAAATGGATGGTATAGAACTGTGTAGAAGGATTAGAGAGAAACATAGTTTACCAATTATGTTTTTAAGTGCAAAATCATCGGATGTAGATAAAGTAATTGGATTAAGCACAGGAGCAGATGATTATATTGTGAAGCCATTTAGTACAATTGAATTTGTAGCCAGGGTTAAAGCTCAATTAAGAAGGTATACATATTTTAATCAAAATACTGTTCAAGTAATTGGAAAGGAAATAAGCATTAGAGGTTTAGAAATAGATGAAGTGTCGAGAACAGTGATGCTATATGGAGAAACAATTAATCTTACAAAAACTGAATATGATATTTTGCATTTAATGGCAACTACAAAGAACCGTGTGTTCACTATTGAAGAAATATATGAAAGTGTTTGGAATGAAAGGGCTTATGAAAGTAATAATACGGTAATGGTTCATATTGCTAGGTTAAGAAATAAAATTGAGGAAAATCCAAAAGAGCCGAAGTTTATACAAAATGTTTGGGGAGTCGGATATAAAATTGGAGATTAAATCATTACAAGGAATTAGAGCTAAATTCTTTTTCGCATTTATATTTAGTATTTTGTTAGCTACGGTAAGTATCATATTAGTTCAACTTTTATTTGGAAGTATATATAGTGATGTTGTCGAGCTAGAGGAAAGGCATTCATTTTTTTATTTTATGTTTTTTCTTCTGTTAACCACTATATATTTTGCATTACTGACAAAGACAACTATAAAAAGATTGAATGAGATTAATAAGAACGTGAAGGAAATAAGCAATGGTAATTTAGAAATACATATACCTATTTCGAAAAACGATGAGATTGGTGAGTTAGCGACGAATGTTAATAGAATGGCCAAAAGTTTAAAAGAGTCTATCGAGAATGAAAAAAAATCACAGAAAATGAAAAATGAAATGATTAGTAATATTTCTCATGACTTACGAACACCTGTAACATCTCTAATCGGTTATGTTGACCTACTAGAAAATAAGCTTCATTCAAATGTAGTAGAATGCGAACAATATGTAAGTGTATTAAAGCGGAAAAGCTATGAATTAAAAAATCAAGTTGATGATTTATTAGAATACTGTCAAATAAACTATAGAGAGATTGAATTACATAAAAATGTAGTTAATATGAAAGCATTAATTGAACAGATCATGATTGATTTTGTACCACAACTAGATAATGCCAATATGAAATTTTATATTAAAAGTGATGAGGAGCTACATGTAAAAGTTGATGCAGCACTTATAGTGAGACTATTTGAAAATGTAATTAGTAATAGCATTATGTACGGGAAAGATGGAAAAGAAATTTCAATTCGAATTTCCAAAAGAGAAAGGAATGTTGAAGTAGAAATTAAAAATTTTGGACAATGCATTCCGAAAGAGAACCTTCCTTACGTTTTTGAGAAGTTTTATCGTATTGAAAAATCACGCAGCTCTCATACGGGTGGAAAAGGGATGGGACTTGCAATTGCGAGAAGTATAGCAAAGCTCCATAAAGGAGATATAACTGTACGTAGTAACAATAAAGAAACGGTTTTTACTGTGATTTTACCGCAGTATACATAAATGTAAGAAAGTTGTAAGTATTTCTTTCATATGTCGTAATTTTTACTTCGTATCATTGAGAACAAAGGTATGAAAGTAGGGATACAGCATGTGGAAGAAAAGTTTGTTAGCAATTATAGTTTCTTTTTTAATTATAAGTTGGAGTGTAGTTTATTTGGCTAATGGTACTATATCAGTCGTTGTTTGGTGGAGTATACAAGCATTTAGCATAGTTTCGATTTTTGTTTTGATAGGCTCAGCAGTAATGTTTGTTTGGAAAGGCATTTTTAGAAAGCAGATAGATGGAACGCTACTCTTAATAGTTCTGTTTTCTACCATTGGAGCGTGGCCCGTAGGATGGTTCGCTAACGTGGGTGGGCTTGCGTACCCAGCAGATATACAGTCTATGAGTCCTAAAATAGTCGTTCGTTTTCCTTTGAATGAACGAGCGCTAGTTGGTTGGGGTGGCGATCGATTAGAAACGAATTATCACGTTATAAAACCAAATGAAAGATGGGCGTATGATATTCTTATTCCACCCGCTGAAGTGAAAAGCAGTAAGTTAGAGGATTATGGAATATATGGAGCGAAAGTACTGGCACCAGCTTCCGGAACAGTTGTATCAATTAATAATGATGAAAAAGATTTAGTTGCGGGATCGGATGATTTTCAGTCAATGGCGGGGAATCATATTTATTTACGCTTAGATGAAACAGGGACATTTTTAGTTCTTGCCCACTTAAAGAAAGGGTCAATTAAAGTTAAAGAAGGACAACACGTAAATGAAGGAGACGTTCTTGCTCAAGTCGGTAACTCAGGAAGTTCCAGTGAACCACATTTACACATCCATCATCAGAGACAGGATCCATCCAATGCGAGTATGTTTCTTACGGAAGGATTGCCACTTTACTTTCGAACGGAAGAAGATGTGATGATGCCGGAAAGAGGTACATACATAAGTGGTAATTAGAAGAAATTTATTTCGCTGAAAAAAGGTATTCCAAATTAAAATTGGAATACCCTTTTTCATTAACCAACAAATGTTTGATACAGTAAGAAAATGTTTAAAACAATAATGAGTGCAGCGATTAACCACGCGATAAATGTTGTAATGCGATGGTTGACGAGTGCCCCCATAATCTTTTTATTACTTGTGAACATGATAAGGGGTACTAATGCAAAAGCAATACCGAATGATAATACAACTTGACTCATTACGAGAGCGTAAGTTGGATTTACACCTAAAGCAATTATAACTAGAGGTGGAATCATCGTTATAAATCGGCGTAAATATAACGGAATATGCATTCGAATGAATCCTTGCATAATAATATCACCGGACATTGTACCGACAGATGAGCTAGATAATCCGGCTGATAAGAGTCCAATTCCAAATAAAGCAGCGGATACAGGACCGACTAAATTACTAAATTGATTGAAAGCAACATCAAGATCTTCAACATGTAGACCATTTTTAAAGAATAGTGCAGCAGCAACAATTAGCATACTTGCGTTAATAGCTCCTGCGATAACCATCGCAATAATAATGTCAATGAATTCGAAGCGGAAAATCTTTCTCTTTTGTTCATCATTTGTTCCGACTACGCGGCGCTGCGTTAAGGCTGAATGTAAATAAATTGCGTGCGGCATTACTGTCGCGCCTAAAATTCCAGCTGCTAAAAGAATGCTATCCACACCTTGGAATTTTGGAGTAAATAGTCCTGAAAGAAGAGGGCTTAATTCCGGTTTTGCGTAAAAGACTTGGATACCAAAAGCGATAACAACGATAAAAATCATCCCTGTAATAATAGCTTCTAATGGACGAAAGCCTCTGCGTTGAAATTCAAGAATAATAAATGATCCAACCGCTGTAATTAAAGCAGCTGGTAACATCGGAATTCCAAATAGTAAGTATAAGCCGAGTGCTGCCCCGATAAATTCAGCTAAATCTGTAGCCATAATAACGAGTTCCCCTTGTATCCATAAACCGATGGAAACTGGTTTGGGGAAGTTTTCGCGAGCTACTTCAGGAAGGTTTCTTCCAGTAGCGATTCCTAATTTAGCTGATAAAGTTTGGATTAATACAGCCATTAAATTAGAAGCGAGTATTACCCAAAGTAATAAATACCCATATTGGGATCCAGCAGCAATATTCGTTGCGAAATTCCCAGGATCAATATAAGCAACTGACGCGATAAAAGCAGGTCCTAAGAATGGTAATAGTCTCTTTAAGCCTTTCGTTTGTCCGCTTAATGCTAAATGTGCGGATTGAACAGTTGTACTTTGAGAACGGGCTTGTTCATCTTTTGATATATCTTTATTCATAGTAGTGTTCCCCTTTGAAATGTTAACTTGATGAAATTATTGTATTTGCTCTTATTCATTATTTCAATACATTTAAATATATTATGTGGCAATTTCATTTGAACACAAAAGTTTCCTTAATGCAAATTATATGACTTCGTGCAAAGAATGGTGTGACGATGTGAAAAATATTTTGGGAGTTTATGGCTGCTGAATAAGGGGGAAGATAATAAATTATAGGGTTGTTTTTGAAATTTATGTGAACATAGAGCCTATATTACAGCATATTAATTGATGGAAATGAAATTGTATGATATATAATATATTGGGATTACAACCTAACCATAGTGTTTTGTTCTGTAATCTTGTTTTTATTTCTGTTAACTTATAGAAAAAATTGTAAATAGAAGAAAATAGGTTAAGTACAATTTAGTATGTATTTTCTTATTATATATGTTTTGATATGAACGTTAACTTATACATGATTTTAAAATTTAGATAGGTGGTAGAAATACATTGGCAACTACAAAACCATATAGAGTATTACTGTATTACATGTACACAACAATTGAAAATCCAGAAGAATTTGCTGCAGAGCATTTAGAATTTTGTAATTCACTTGAGTTAAAAGGAAGAATTCTTGTAGCAACAGAAGGAATTAACGGAACTTGTTCTGGAACTGTTGAGCAAACAGAGAAATACATGGAAGTAATGAACAATGATCCACGTTTTGCTGGAATCGTTTTTAAAATTGATGAGGCAGATGAGCATGCATTTAAGAAAATGCACGTACGTCCTCGCCCAGAGTTAGTTACACTTCGCTTGGAAGACGACATTAACCCAAAAGAAATGACTGGGAAATATTTAGAACCAACAGAATTCTATGAGGCAATGAAACAAGAAAATACAGTTATCATTGATGCACGAAATGATTATGAGTTTGATTTAGGACACTTTAAAGGTGCGATCAAACCAGATATTGAATCATTCCGTGAATTACCAGATTGGATTAGAGAAAACAAAGAAACACTTGAAGGTAAAAAGATTTTAACGTACTGTACAGGTGGAATTCGCTGTGAGAAATTCTCTGGTTGGTTAGTTCGAGAAGGCCATGAAGATGTAAGTCAGCTTCACGGCGGAATTGTAACGTACGGAAAAGACCCAGAGGTACAGGGTGAACTTTGGGATGGTCAATGTTACGTATTTGATGAGCGTATCGCTGTACCAGTAAACCAAAAAGAACATGTTATCGTTGGTAAAGATCATTTTACAGGCGAACCTTGTGAGCGCTATGTAAACTGTGCAAATCCAGAATGTAACAAGAAAATTTTATGTTCTGAAGAAAGTGAAGCAAAACATTTACGTGCATGTTCTCATGAATGTCGTGTACACCCACGTAATCGTTATATAGTGCAACACGAATTAACAGAAGAGCAAGTAGCTGCTGCATTAGAAAAAATCGAAGCAGGAAAGTAAGCATAATAGAAAACAGATGGTAGCTTCGTGCTGCCATCTGTTTTTTATTTACTTTGTACCATCCTTCTCTTTCACAGCAGACAAAACAGTTTGTTTTACCCATGCTTTTCGATTTTTATGTTGTATAGCCCATTGGTATAAACCTTGCACACCTAAAATAAGTGAAATGACTATGCCACTAACTGCAATTAAAAGAGCAAAATATTCAAGGGGTGAAGATATATGAGTGGCATCGGTATTTCTTAAAAGGTCAATCATAGTAAACCCTAACATTTGGCCCATTACAGAGTAGAGCGTTAAAATTAATAATAAAAGGCTATCTTTTTTAGAAGCAACATTTTCTTGATATTTAAACAAACTATCAAGATTTTGCTTGGCATTCGTATATAGTATTTCAATGTTAAAAAGTTTTCTTAAGCGGAAGAAAATATCTTCACTTTGTGATTGAGATACTAATTCTAAAGAAAAATAATTAGCTGTAAACGAATTGATAGAGTAAATTAACTTCTCTATCTCATTTGTATCTTGTTCAATATTTAGTTCAGCATAAGCGTTTGCCATTTTTAATAAAACAATTTTATGAAATAGGTTTAATAATAAAGCGTAATAAAACTCCCCATACATTTGACTAGCAAGTTTAGCTATTTTACTCTCATCTTCGTTTGTTACACATGTAAAAATATGTTCTTCCATTATGAAATAACGATTAGGAGCCCACCTTTGATAAGAATGTTTTGTTAAATAATCGTGAATATAAGGAACATTATTTGCGCTAATATACGGCTTACCATCGTCTGTTAATCCGGAAAGACTGGAAGCTCGATATACATCAACTACATGAAGGTCTGACTCTTTGCTTATGGATAATAAAGTTTGTACATACATTCGTTGATCTTCAAAGAATGGAAATGTTTGAAAGTAAGAACTCCGCAATCTCTTTTTCTCAAAGAAGTCTGTTAAGCCATGAAATAAATCGCCGAATATAAGTTTTTCTACTTGTGAATATTTTTTTCCATCACATTCAATACAAATAGTCTCAGTTGTATCATTTCTAGTTTCAAGTACACGGAATCGAGAAGCGAATTCGATTGCTTCTGATAATGTCATGTTTGGAGCGGTTTTGACTTCTGTTCGAATTGTTAAGAAGCCAAGCTCAAAAGGACAAAGTGTTACATCAATAGAATGTATCTTAAATGGAACGGAAATAAGATTTGTTGTTAAATGTCCATTTAAATTAAGGTCTTTAGAATAGCGCTGTAATCCTTTTTGATGTTCTGAATGAGGAAAGAGAATTTTATTTGTAAATGAAAGATAATATGCTTCCATATTTCGATGTGAAACTTGAAACTTCCCGTAATATGTATTTTCATCTGCAAGATGATCGAGCCGGAAAGGATGAAAATCATTTTTTTGTAAGAAAGGGAACATATTTTGTTCATATCCAGTTTTAAACGAAAACGGGAATATAAATTGAAATATAGCTGTTGTTACATCTTTTTCTTCGATTGTTTGTATTGCCTCCATTTACATTGTTTCCTTTCCATATAAGCTATAGAAACAACATGCCCAATTTACCTTGAAAATAACCTCTCGTTTTCACTAGATTAAGAATGAAAATTCAGCTTATTTAATAGGAGACATGTATAATATTATGTATACTAAAACTAGTGTGATTGTTTTATGAAAAGGGGGATGTTGTATGCGCATTTTAGTATTAGGAGCTGGTGGCGTCGGTGGATTTTTTGGTGGCCGATTAGTAGAAAAGGGAGAAGATGTTACATTTCTCGTTCGCAGCAAAAGAAAACAGCAATTAGAGGAAAAAGGACTTGTTATTCGTAGTGTTAATGGAGATTTTTCATTTCAACCGAAATTGATAACGAAAGAAGATAGAACTTCTCCATTTGATGTGATTTTATTTTCAACAAAGGCGTATCATTTAAATGAGGCAATCATAGATTTGAAGCCTTTCGTAGGAGAAAATACTGTAATAATCCCGCTGTTAAATGGTATCGCTCATTTATCACTATTACAAAAGGAATTCGGCGGGGAAAAAGTAATGGGCGGTTTATGCTTTATTGAGACGACGTTAAACGATCAAGGAGAAATTGTACAAACTAGTGCTGCAAACAGACTTGTATTTGGAGAAATTAAGCTTCAAGATTCAGAGAGAATAAAACGTATTTCTAAAGCATTTGCAGATACGAAAGCTAGTTTTGTTTTCAGTGAAAATATTACGCAAGATATGTGGCATAAATATTTATTTATTACTGTCATGTCAGGCGTTACAACATTAATGCGTGCACCAATAGGACCAATTCGTGAAAGTGAAGGTGGACGTGAATTTACCCGAAATTTATTTGAGGAATCTGTGCAAATTATGAGGGCATTAGGAGCTCCAGTTAAAGATAATATTGTTGAGGAACATATGAAAACAATTGATAAAATTTCTTATGATATGAAGTCCTCGATGCAGCGTGATATGGAAAAAGGTTCGTTTATTGAAGGGAAGCATTTGCAAGGATACTTACTGGATTTAGCAGAGCAAATTTCTTTAGAAGTACCATTACTAGGAGCGGTATATCAAAATCTGAAGGTGTATGAAGAAATGACATTTAACAAATCCGTAATGGAATTAGATGTATGAAATAATAAAAAAGATAGCAATATATAAGTGTATTGCTATCTTTTTTATTTGAGTATGACAAATTATTTGTTTCTTTTAATTCTTTTTGTCAAATTTACTTCCTGTTCACGTTTACCATATAACTGATTAATTTCATTTGCTACTGCATCTAAATATGAGTCAGAAAAAAGCGGTTTCTTCTTTTTAGACATACGGGTCTCCTTTAAGGTTTTTTTAGTATTCATTATGTATATTTATCGGCGGATTATGCGCAATCATTTTAAATTTTTTATTTTTAAAAATTTTTGTTTACATTTTGAAAATAAAGGAGTATTATAATCCACAGTTTCAATTTTCTAAATCGCTTAAACCGCATGGTGCGGGGGACCCGTTTAATGAATTAGTGCATAATTCAATGGGGTGAATCCTTGAAAAAGGTAGGGCTACTCAAAGGCCCGAATCCGACAGCTAACCTCGTAAGCGTTATATTGAGAAGGAAGGTGGAGCTTGTGCGACAAAAAAAATAATGTCTACAAGTCTATTTCGTTATGGCTTGTAGACATTTTTTGTTTTCTGAAGAAATAGTTTATCCGCTGTAATTAGCAGAAAAATTCGTGCAAAATTATTGGAGAGTGGACAGCGTTGGTTTCATCTATCAAAAGGTTTTTAATTGGAAGGCCGTTAAAATCAACTGAGTTAGGAGAGCAAAAGCTTAATAAAACGAAGGCGCTAGCAATTTTATCTTCTGACGCATTGTCATCGGTTGCATACGGACCAGAGCAAATTTTAATTGCACTAGCAGGCCTTGGAGCGGTAGCTTATTGGTATTCTATTCCGATCGCTGTTGGGGTATTAGTATTATTGACAGCTCTTATTTTATCTTATCGACAAATTATTTTTGCTTATCCGCATGGCGGGGGTGCATACGTAGTATCAAAAGAAAATTTAGGGATGAATCCGGGATTAATAGCTGGAGGATCTTTATTAGTCGATTATATTTTAACGGTTGCAGTAAGTGTATCTGCAGGTACAGATGCGCTCACATCAGCTTTCCCTAGCTTACATGCACATAATGTAATCATTGCGATTATATTTGTCATATTGATTACCATCTTAAATTTAAGAGGCGTAACGGAATCAGCTTCCGTTTTAGCATATCCGGTTTATTTATTCGTTGTAGCATTATTTATATTAATTGGTGTAGGAATATATAATATTTTGACTGGTCACGTTTCACCCACGCTACATTCGCCAATTGGAACACCAGTTGCGGGAATTAGTTTATTTCTACTGTTAAGAGCGTTTGCATCAGGTAGCTCTGCATTAACGGGTGTTGAGGCGATATCTAACGCAATTCCAAACTTTAAAGATCCTGCACCTAATAATGCAGCAAAAACATTGCTTGCAATGGGTGCACTACTTGCGGTTTTATTTTCAGGAATTGTTTTTTTAGCTTATTATTACGGAATTACTCCAAGTAAAGAAGTAACAGTTGTTTCACAAATTGCTGAACAAACATTTGGACGTAATTTCATGTACTATTTCATACAAGGTACAACAGCTTTAATATTAATTCTTGCTGCTAACACTGGTTATTCTGCATTTCCGCTATTAGCAGTTAACCTTGCAAAAGATAAGTTTATACCGAGAATGTTTACGATTAGAGGAGACCGCCTAGGTTATTCAAACGGTATTATTATACTTGGGATTTCTTCGATTATTTTAATTGTAGCTTTTCAGGGAAAAACAGAACACTTGATTCCGCTATATGCGGTAGGGGTATTTATTCCGTTTACACTTTCTCAAACTGGAATGGTATTAAAATGGCTTCGTGAAAAACCTGAAGGATGGGCTTTGAGATTAACGGTTAATTTAATTGGTGCAGTCATTAGTTTTATCGTAATGAGCATGTTCTTTTTAACTAAATTTGCACAAGTTTGGTCGATCCTTATTTTCTTACCTGCTATTATCTTCTTGTTCCATCGAATTAAGAAACATTATGATGCAGTGGGCGATCAATTAAGTTTAAAAACTTGTGAACGGATTGTTCCGATAGAGGGGAATGTAATTGTCGTTCCTGTAGCTGGTATGACTCATGTAGTAGAAAATTCATTGAACTATGCTAAAGCTCTTTCAGCAGATCAAGTTATCGCTGTATATGTTGCTTTTGACAGAGAAGAGGAAAAGAAATTTGAAGAGAAATGGGAGAAGTGGCAACCTGAAGTAAGGCTTGTTACATTACATTCTCATTATAGAAGTATTATTCAGCCGCTAACAAAGTTTATTGATACAGTGCAATATAAAGCGAGTGAATCAAATTACCGAGTTACGGTCGTTATACCACAGTTTATTCCGAAAAAAGGCTGGCATAACATTCTTCATAATCAGTCTAGTTTACTCATTCGTGCGTATTTACTCTATAAAAGAAATGTTGTTATTACGACAGTACCGTATCATTTGAAAAAGTAAGGAAATTTTTTAAGGATAACTTCACGAAAGTGAAGTTATCCTTTTTGTGTATATGCTATGCATAATTGCATATGGATCTAAAAAGTATATTGGTATAATTTTAATGATTATGAATATGTAGTGTTTTCTGTTGTGGTATATAGATAGTTTAATCGAGAAAGTGAATTGAATTTTATTTTGGGATAAGGACATGAGAGCTTGAAAATAAAGGGAATTAAAATACTTCTTTACGTTATATAAATAGCTGTGTTTAAATGACCTTACAGTACAAAACTTACATGAAAACAAAACGAAATTTCATACTTTCATACGTTAATTAGTTTAAAATGAATAATATTTTCATGTAATATATTCACTGTGTGAATGTGGAACTCGCAATAAAACAGAAAATTTATACAGTTTTATTCATACTAAGCACATATGAAAAGTTATGAATTGTTTTATAACAATAAGTAAGTACTGTAGAAATAAAGTTTGAGAGAGGTGGTTCGTACATGACTCACGGTGAGAACGTTCTCTATTTTTAACCATCTCAAATCAATTGCAAGAAAATAGAATAATAAAATGCGATAGTAATAGTTGCTAATACATAGGAGGAGTTAAAGTGAAAAAGACTTTAATTACAGGGTTATTGGTTACAGCAGTATCTACGAGTTGCTTCATTCCTGTAAGCGCTTACGCGAAAGAGGGGCAATCAGAAGTGAAAGTATTAAACGTGCAAAATGTAATTGCTCCAAATACATTATCAAATTCAATTAGAATGTTAGGGTCACAGTCACCACTTATACAAGCATACGGATTAGTTATTTTGCAACAACCAGACATTAAGGTAAACGCTATGAGTAGTTTGACGAATCATCAAAAGTTTGCAAAGGCGAATGTACGAGAGTGGATTGATGAATATAACCCGAAGTTAATTGACCTAAATCAAGAGATGATGAGATATAGCACTAGATTTAATAGCTATTATAGTAAGCTATATGAACTAGCAGGAAAAGTAAATGAAGATGAACAAGCAAAAGCAGATTTCACAAGCGCATATGGAAAATTGCAAGTGCAAGTACAAGGCATCCAAGAGAGTATGGAGCAAGATTTGTTAGAACTAAATCGATTTAAAACGGTATTAGATAAAGATAGTAACAATTTATCTATTAAAGCTGATGAAGCAATTAAAACATTGCAAGGATCAAGTGGAGATATTGTGAAATTAAGAGAAGATATAAAAAGAATTCAAGGGGAAATTCAAGCTGAACTAACTAATATTTTGAATAGACCACAAGAAATTATTAAAGGTTCTATTAATATCGGTAAACAAGTATTTACAATCACAAATCAAACTGCACAAACGAAAACAATTGACTTTGTTTCTATCGGTACTTTAAGCAATGAAATTGTAAATGCTGCAGATAGTCAAACGAGGGAAGCAGCCCTTCGTATTCAGCAAAAGCAAAAAGAGCTACTACCACTTATTCAAAAGTTATCACAAACTGAATCAGAGGCGACTCAAATTACATTCGTTGAAGATCAAGTAAGTAGTTTTACAGAACTAATTGACCGCCAAATTACAACTTTAGAAACGTTATTAACGGATTGGAAAGTTTTTAATAATAATATGATCCAAATTCAAACAAATATTGAATCTGGTACGTATACAGACAGTAGTTTACTTCAAAAACATTTCAATCAGCTCAAAAAAATAAGTGATGAAATGAATAAGCAAACGAATCAATTTGAAGATTACGTTACAAACGTTGAAGTACATTAAAAAGAAAATCATTAATAACTCATGATATAGGGAGAGAAGAAAAATGACAAAAAAACCTTATAAAGTAATGGCTCTATCAGCACTTATGGCAGTATTTGCAGCAGGGAATATTATGCCGGCCCATACTTATGCAGCTGAAAGTACAGTGAAACAAGCGCCAGTTCATGCTGTAGCAAAAGCTTATAATGACTATGAAGAATACTCATTAGGACCAGAAGGCCTGAAAGATGCAATGGAAAGAACAGGTTCAAACGCTTTAGTAATGGATCTGTACGCTTTAACAATTATTAAACAAGGTAATGTTAACTTTGGTAATGTATCGTCAGTTGATGCAGCTTTAAAAGGAAAAGTGATTCAGCATCAAGATACAGCTAGAGGAAATGCGAAACAATGGTTAGATGTAATGAAGCCACAGCTTATTTCAACGAATCAAAATATCATTAACTACAATACGAAGTTCCAAAACTATTATGATACTTTAGTTGCTGCGGTAGATACAAAGGATAAAGAAACTCTTACGAAAGGTCTAACTAGATTATCAAGTAGTATTAATGAAAATAAAGCGCAAGTAGATAAGTTAGTAGAAGACTTGAAGAAATTCCGAAATAAAATGACTACAGATACTCAAAATTTCAAGGGAGATGCAAATCAAATTACATCTATCTTAGCTAGTCAAGATGCTGGAATTCCGCTTCTGCAAAATCAAATTACAACGTATAATGAAGCAATTAGTAAATATAATGCAATTATTATCGGCTCATCTGTTGCGACAGCTTTAGGACCAATTGCAATTATAGGTGGTGCAGTTGTTATTGCTACGGGAGCAGGAACGCCGCTAGGAATCGCACTAATTGCAGGTGGTACAGCAGCTGTAGGTGGTGGAACAGCTGGAATCGTATTAGCGAAGAAAGAGCTTGATAATGCACAAGCTGAAATTCAAAAAATAACTGGACAAGTTACAACTGCCCAATTAGAAGTGGCGGGACTAACGAACATTAAAACGCAAACTGAGTATTTAACAAATACAATTGACACTGCAATTACAGCGTTGCAAAACATTTCAAATCAATGGTATACAATGGGATCGAAATACAATTCTTTACTTCAAAATGTAGATTCAATTAGTCCAAACGACCTTGTTTTCATTAAAGAAGATTTAAACATTGCGAAAGATAGCTGGAAAAACATTAAAGACTATGCAGAAAAAATTTATGCTGAAGATATTAAAGTAGTAGATACGAAAAAAGCATAATAGTAACTAAACTGTTACAGCATTACGTTTAGATTGATGATTTTTATAAAATAGTGAGCTCCTGTTCAGTAGTGAGCAGGAGCTTTTTTTACCTCTAACGTTTCATATCCTCATAAAAAGAATAGGTGATAAGTATGCGTAATAATTTCTATAAAAAATGTCTTTTAACGATAATGATTGCTGGAGTCGCAACGAGTAATGCGTTTCCTTTACATCCTCTTGCAGCAGAACAAAACATAAAGATACTACAAGAAAATGCGAAAAATTATTCTCTCGGTCCAGCAGGCTTCCAAGATGTAATGGCGCAAACGACATCAAGTATATTCGCAATGGATTCATATGCAAAATTAATTCAAAATCAACAAGAAACTGATTTGAGTAAAATAAGTTCAATTAATAGTGAGTTTAAAGGGAATATGATTCAGCATCAAAGAGATGCGAAAATTAACGCGGCATATTGGCTAAATAATATGAAGCCTCAAATTATGAAAACGGATCAAAATATTATTGATTACAACAATACTTTTCAAGCGTACTATAGTGACATGCTATTAGCGATTGATCAAAAAGATAGCGTAAAGTTAAAAGCGGATTTAGAAAAGTTGTATGCGGACATTTTAAAGAATCAAAATGAGGTAGATGTATTATTAGGGAATTTAAAAGCATTTCGCGATAGAATGGCGAAAGACACAAATAGTTTTAAAGAGGATACAAATCAATTAACAGCGATTTTGGCAAGTACGAATGCGGGTATTCCAGCTCTAGAGCAACAAATAAATACATATAACGATTCGATTAAAAAGAGTAATGATATGGTTATCGCTGGTGGTGTACTTTGCGTAGCATTAATAACATGTCTTGCTGGCGGACCGATGATTGCGATTGCGAAAAAAGATATCGCAAATGCAGAAAGAGAAATAGCCAATTTAAAAGATAGAATTTCTGGAGCGCAAGCGGAAGTCGCAATTTTGACAGATGTCAAAAATAAAACAACAAATATGACAGAAACAATTGATGCAGCAATTACAGCACTGCAAAATATATCAAATCAATGGTATACAGTAGGTGCGAAATATAATAACTTACTACAAAACGTAAAAGGAATGAGTCCAGAAGAATTTACGTTTATAAAAGAAGATTTAAATACAGCAAAAGATAGCTGGAAAGATGTAAAAGATTATACAGAAAAATTACATGAAGGCGTGGCGAAATAAACAGTGGACTAGTTCTACTGTTTATTTTTTTATCCTGGTTTTTGTGAGAACCGGGTTTGTAATTTTACCTATAAGCTTGCCATGTGTTTTATCAATGTAGCCTTGGGGTAATGTTTGGTCAAATTGATACTAATAACCTTGATGCACTTGCTGCACCACTTGTATTTGTGGACACGGACACATTAGAAGTGATAGGGATTATGCCTGGGAATAATAGTTCTGTTCTTCAACTAACGAGTGTTTTAGCAGAACATGGCTTGGTTTTACCCCTTTAGATATGATTGTCTAAAGGGGTATCTATTATGTTGAAAAGGAAAAGAACATCTGTGGAACTAGTGGTGACAATAGAGTTGTCCCACAAATGAGACAGAAGAATAGTGTGCTCTATCTGGGAAAATTGTAATATTTATGATTATAGAAACTGTAGCTATTGAAAATAGAACACATAAAAGCTAAATAACAATAATATAATCTCTTTTCTAGATATGCCTTTATTAAGAATCAAAGAACTTAATGCCACTTAGTACAAAAGCATCAGAACTTGGGCTATAACCAACTAACTTTCTAGTTCCTTCAATATCAATTCGTTTAAACCTGTTGTTAGATACACCATGTAAAATTGAAAATGGAGGTAAGTTCTTTGCCGTCATCGACTTTAAGAGAAGGTCCATAAAATCTTCTGGGCTTAAGTATGCACTCATATCTCTAGCTGTTAGTGGTTTACCATATGGATTATAATCATCATATGCACCTATACGAATAGCAAGACTTTGTAACCCTTCTTCATAAGCAAAATAAGAAGCAACAGCCTCTGCAAAACACTTACTTACCCCGTACATATTTTTGGGTCTCGTGGGTGAATAAGCATGTGGTTGATAATCCAAAGGATAGCCTTCAATTGTTTGAGCACTGGAAGCAACTATCACTTTGGATACATTATTATCACTAGCAGCTCTAAAAATATTATAGGTTCCCTTTATATGATTTTCTAATAAGGAGCCATAAAAATCAGCATTTGGCGAAGGATTACCTGCCAAGTGTATAACTATATCTATACCTTTCGTAAATTCTTGACAAGCAGCTAAATCAGAAACATCTAAATATACGATTTCATGATTTGTATCTTTAAAAGTTTCTAAAGCAGATAAGTTAATATCTGCTAGCCGTAACTGGTAATGCCCTTGCTTATCTAGGAACCTTGTAACATCTTGGCCAATCTTACCTGCAGCACCTGTAACTAAAATTTTTTGCATTTCACTTCATCCTTCCATAAAAAATACATCCCTTGTCAAGGGTCATATAATAGAACATGCACTTATTGTATGTTGGTAATGGTATTAAATAAAACGAAGAAATATAATGGAGACATGAATAAAATTCATGAGGAGGACCATAGTGACTTTAACAAAATATGAAATATTTAACAAAGTGGCAGAACTCAATAGTTTTACAAAAGCTGCAGAAGTGTTAGGTTTCACCCAATCTGCTGTAAGTCATGCAATTAGCAGTTTGGAAAAAGAGTTTTCCTTTCCTTTATTTATTCGTAATCACTCTACTTTAGCATTGACCAAAAATGCAGAGGAGCTTTTAATTACCGTTCGGAAAATTTTATACTATAACAACATGCTGAAGCAGGAAGTAGCCGCTATCAATGGGTTCCAAAAAGGAACAGTAAGAGTGGGGGTTTTTTCGAGTATTTCTAAAAACTGGATTCCTGGTATTCTTAAAAAAATGGAGGAAAAGTTTCCAAATATTGAAATCGAATTACTGGAAGGAAACTATGCTGAGGTTGAGAATTGGTTACAAAACGGGAGATTAGATTGTGGATTTATTAATAATGATACTTACTTTGAATCATTTGGAAAATCCTTTGAAATCGTACAATTGAAGAGGGATCGACTTTTATGTGTTGTATCTAACCAATCCCCATTATGTAAGGAAAACCAAGTATCAATGCAACAAATAGAAAATGTACCTTTTATTATGCCAACATATCAGTGTTATGATGATATTCAAAAAATATTTAGGGAGAATAAAGTTAGCCCCAATATTCGATTCGAAAATATGAATGAATACTCAGTGATCTCCATGGTGGAGAATAATCTAGGAATTAGTATATTGCCAGAAATGATTATACCGACATCAAAAATTTCTTTTGCAGCCATTCCACTTGAAAGTGATAGCTATCGAACTATTGGATTAGCTATAAGAAAACCAACCTCACTCGCGACTAAGAAATTTTCTGAGATTACTAAAAGGTGGGTATCATTTGAATCAATTTAATTTTGCCAAAATCTGAGTTATTTAAACTGATATGGTTCTTCTTGAACGGAGCAGATTAGTCCAATAAGTAATGAGAAAAAGTTATATATTATGTGTCGATGTAGCACTATAATATACAAAAATCAGGAGGTAATTATATGGTAATATATATAAATTATACGACAGAACACCCTAATAACTTTGACTAATTACTAAACCTATATGAATCTTTATGATGGAATTCACTTAAATTAACAAGTAATGATTTGGAACGAATGTGCAATCAAAGTTGATACGCCATTTACGCATTTGATGAAAAATAATTAGTGGGTATGGGACGTGTTATTTCAGATGGTGTAATTACTGGAGTAGTTTGGGGAATGTGTGTTCTACTAAGCTATCTGTCCGAAGGAATCGCCGCCATGTACAAATCGCGCTGGGCAATTGAATCATTTTTTCGCTGGATTTCGCTGGATTTGAACGTTCTCGTATTGTTTGGCACAATATCCAATGCGTTGTTCAATCAGTTATTCACAGCTATAATTGCCTATGCTTTGCTGGAATTTCTTCGTGCACAAGGCCAAAAGACAAAACAAACGCTTGTCATTTGCAGGTTTCACACGCCTGTTTCTTTATGAAGCCTTGTCAATTGAGTAGCAAATTAGTTTGAAAGAAACACTTGAATTCTACAGGTCGATAAATCAAGAAACTGTATTACTTTGGTTAATCAACATATGTGTTAATTTATAGTATAATGATTACTTGAAATGATGCGGTGGAAAACAGGGGAAAGAGGGAACCGATGCCTACTATACTAGTTGCTGACGACGATGCGAACATTCGCGAACTCGTCTGTTTATTTCTACGCAACGACGGATTCGCAACAGTTGAAGCAGCGGACGGCAAGGAAGCACTGGCCGTCTACATCTCAACGAATGTCGATCTTGTCGTACTTGACATTATGATGCCGATTATGGATGGTTGGACGTTAATCAAGGAGCTCCGAAGAGCCAATCCTGATCTACCTTTACTTATGCTGACTGCGAGAGGAGAAACATGGGAGAAAGTGAAAGGTTTCGAACTTGGGACGGACGATTATTTAACCAAACCATTCGATCCGTTAGAGTTGGCGGTTCGTGTTAGGGCACTACTCAAACGATACAAGATTGGCTCCACGCAGACGATCCATTTCGGGAACGTCATCCTTGATCGACAGACCTATAAGGTGATGAAAGGGACGGAGTCCCTTACGTTGCCGCTAAAGGAGTTCGAATTGCTGTATAAGCTCGCTGGAACACCCGGACAAGTCTATACGCGCGTGCAGTTGATCGATCAGATTTGGGGTATCGATTACGCCGGAGATGATCGAACGGTTGACGTACATATTAAACGGCTGCGTGAACGGTTCGCGACAACACCCGATTTTCGGATCGAAACGGTGCGCGGGCTTGGGTATCGGCTTGAGGTTTATGAATGATCAGATCCTTATATATACGTGTTGTCCTGACATTTTTAGTCTCCATCATCGGGGGCACGATCATTTCTTTTTTGGTGTCAACTTGGATATTCGAAGATAAATTGAACGAAAACGCTCAAATCAACTTACGTAACTTTGGCCAAGACATCGTCCGGATTTACAAGACCCTTCCGTTACATGAAGCGGACTTGTTCGTAAGTGAAATGAAGCAGCTCGATTCTTATTATATTCGAATTTACGAAGCAACGGGTCAGTTCAAGTCTTACGGTAAACTTGACGGACACAAACCTGCGCCTGTGACGATGGAGCAACTAAAGAAAGTATTAGATGGAGGTGTTGTTCAGGACACTCCTAATGGTATTGCCACGGTCCTCTTAGGGTTGCCGTTGAAAACGGAAATGGGAACGAAAGCGATATTTTTGGAATCGCTCGCCCCTCCTTCAGCCTCTTTTGTCACGAAGTGGGCATTGGTCTTTGCAACATGTTCGTTGATTGCAGGAAGTTTATTGATTCTAGTTGCCTCTGTATTCCTGGTAAGACCGATCAAAAAGCTGACAAAAGCGACCAAGCGGATAGCATCTGGAGATTTCAACGTCAAGTTGAATATTAAGCAAACGAGTGAGCTGGGTACTTTGGCTCGTAGCTTCGAAGAAATGATGCACGATCTGCAGCAACTTGAGCAGATGCGCAGGGAATTCGTAACGAACGTGTCGCACGAGGTTCAGTCTCCGCTCACTTCGATATCTGGTTATGCTCTAGTGCTTAAGCAAGCTGACCTTTCAGGATACGAACGAAGCCGTTATCTTGATATTATCATCGCTGAAGCGAAAAGGATGTCCAAAATGAGCGATAGCCTGCTAAAGCTGAGTTTGCTTGAATCGCAGTCAAAGCAACTACGGCTCGTCACGCTCAGCCTCGATGAACAAATCCGACGGATAATCGTGGCGCTCCAGCCACAATGGTCTGCTCGCGATATACATTTCGAGCTTGATTTACAGACAGTTAAAGTAACGGCTGATCATGACCTGTTAAATCAGGTATGGACGAATATCCTCAGAAATAGCATCAAATTTTCCGAGGATGCCGGCGTGATTAACGTAAGCATCAAACAAGATATCAAAAACGTGACAATCCTAATATCCGACACTGGTATTGGTATTCACCTTGACGACCAGAAGCGTATATTCGAGCGTTTTTTTAAGGCCGATCGTTCCCACAGTCGTAAGTATGACGGAAGTGGTATGGGACTCGCTATCGTTAAACAGATCGTGTCGCTTCATCAAGGTGACATCCGAGTGAAAAGTGAACCTGGTCAAGGAACGACCTTCATTGTCACCTTGCCAATCACTACACCAACAGATTAGTTAGATTCATTCTCTATGCTACGACTCATATGCAAGTAAGCTTGCATATGAGTCGTAGCATTTTTTTTGGCAGTTCATATTCAGTTCATATTGTCGTCATGGTGAGTACATCTTCATTGGTTAAGTTTTCATTACAGGCACATGAAGGAAGGCAAACAGATCAGGACAGGAGAAGATGACAGTGACACAACAAGAGGAAAAGAAAACGCTGAGTGGAATGAAAATAAAGAAAGTGCGAAACATCTTACTTAAAATCATAGGAGCAATCGTTCTAGCCATTGTACTTTTTTTAGGTATTGTTTATATCGCAAATGTGATGAGTAGTCATTCGGAGCAAAAACGAATAGTGCCCTACGGGCAGCAAGTATCTGTAGACGGGAAAAACATGAATGTGTTAATTCAAGGCGAGGGCGAGGAAACGATCGTGCTCCTGCCTGGTTATGGAACAGCTACTCCAGGGCTTGATTTTAAGCTTCTTATCGATGAATTATCTCCATTTTACAAAGTTGTTGTGGTAGAGCCTTTCGGTTATGGATTAAGTGATGAAACTGTAAAAGAGCGAACCACGGAGAATATGGTAAGTGAAGTTCATGAAGCTCTACAGCAGCTTAATATTAACAGATACATGCTCATGGGCCACTCCATTACAGGCATTTATGGAATTGATTACGTTAATAAATATCCAAACGAGGTGACTGCGTTTGTCGGAATCGATAGCAGTGTTGCAACACAACCGGGTATGGATATCAATTTCCCATTAAAAACGTTTGCATATCTCAAAAAATCAGGTCTCTTAAGATTGACTATGAAAATCAGTGCTGACCCCTATGCTGGACTGGCATTTGATGAAAAAACCGTAGAGCAAATGAAAATGATTTCGAATAAAAACATGTATAATGACACAACCTTGAATGAGATGGACCATATTTCGTCTAATTTTAAAGGGGCTCAAGGTTTAACCTTCCCTAAATATCTTCCACTTCTTCTCTTTGTACAAGCGAATAATGAAGATGTAGCAGGATGGATACCTCTGCATGAAGGGCAGATCAAAGACTCGGTACATGGAAAAGTAGTAACCATGGATGGATCACATTATTTACACCATACCAAATTCAAAGAAATCGCTGAAAACGTTAGACTATTTATGAAAGAAGTAAAGTAAGTGTTCAGAGAAAGGTTCATCCGTTATTTTATGCATTTGTCTACAGTCTGCAAGACCATCATTTCGATGGTCTTTTTTATGTCCAAACAGTTGTATATTTCCAAACCAAGATTATACTTTCGCCTGAAAGACATTGGATTTCATTTTCATATTAACTAATGAGGCAGGTGTGCGGCCGAGCCTAAGTCGTATCATATAACGGGTGGGATTCCTGTCGAGTAAGAACTAGCCATTCGCTCGTAGCGAGTCTTGGAGGGCTAAAGGTAACTTTAATCTTTAAGCGTAGACAGTTAGGTGGCGGGCCGAAAGCCAAATGGTTGAAGGGATTGAGCTCCATAATGTTAGTAAATCGAGAGGGCTGATGCTTTACCTGCAGCAGAAAGCTACATTTTATCCTTCGTTTAAGGCAAGATGGATAAAACCTCTCTGGAGTCAGAGACCTTGGCACGTTACACATTGATATGATACGGCAACTCGGGAGACCCTATCGGTCTTTTCTTGTTAGGAGAGTATGGTGTACAAGCGATAAAAAGTAAGGAAACCAAATGCCGGTGTAGGGAGTCGGATAGCAGCGTAGTACCAATGAAGTTGGGTAATGCCGATGGAGGAAAGGCTAGCTACCAGAATTAGCAAAATCTGATTCTAAGAGATTAGCAAGGTTGGATAGGCTACACTTAGTTGGACAGAAATTTTAAGGTCAAGTAGACTACAGAAAACACATTTGAGGAGAATCTACTATGGCTAAAAAAGAACGTCGAACATTTACCACGGAATTCAAACAACAGATCGTGCAGCTTTATCTGAATGGGAAACCAAGAAAAGATATTATAAGGGAATACGATCTAACACCCTCATCATTGGATAAGTGGGTGAGTCAAAGTCAAACCTCCGGTTCGTTCAAGGAAAAAGATAACTTATCTCCAGAAGAACAAGAGCTAATCAAATTAAGAAAAGAAAATAAGCAGATTCAAATGGAGAACGATATTTAAAAGCAAGCCGCGTGAACTTATTAGTTACCAACACTCCTTCAGAAATATTGCCAGCTACAGAGGTTTACTCTTTTTATTCCTTACGATGGCAAGTAGAAATTGTATTTAAAACATGGAAATCTATATTTAGCATTCATGTAAACAAACGGATGAAACTAGAACGGTTTCAATGTCACTTATATGGTCAACTCTTGCGATTATGTCTAGTCGCAAGCACGACTTATCAAATGCGGAGACTTTTATGGGAGAAACATAGAAAAGAAATGAGTGAGCTAAAATGCGCTTATATGGTACAAATCTATCTAAATAAAATACACACCACACTTTTTTGTACTTTCTAACATCCTGGTTCAGTGCTTAGCAGGCTCTTCCAAGATATTAGTAAGAATGGGAAAAAAGCGCGGCGGTACCGAAAAACAACGCCGTTTGAAATCCTAGGCTTAATAGAGATATTAATGGAGCAACTTCCAGTGGCTTCATAAAATATGAACCAAGGGAAGTTCTATTTGAGCATGCCCAAAATACAGGATTTTACTCAAAGATTGTAAAAAAGTGTCTCCGATGCCTTTGGCATCGGAGACACTTTTTTAAAGTTGATGGCTATGCCCCTATAAGAGTGTCTTTTCCAATAGTTTTTTAGCAGAAGCAGCTAGCTCCAACTATGATTAATAAAATAAATAATACAACTAATAAAGCAAAGCCGCCGCCACAACTACTACAACTACCACCAAAGCCCATTTTAATCTCTCCTTTGAGTAGGAGGGGAAAATTAAGGTCACTCATGTATTTTAATGGATTCACTTTACTTTATGTTTTTACTCATTAATTGAGCAGGTCCTAAAAAAAAGACGCCATAAGGCGTCCCCCACAATTGGGTAGATAAGGTTTAGTTTTCCAATCTAAAGAAATTATGTATCACACCTTGAGAGTATATCATAATATCTAATCGATTTAATATGCATTATTACATATCCTTTTCCAAGCTTCTAATTTTTATAAAAAAAGACATCCTAAGGTGCCTTCCTCCGAGTTTAAATGAAGTAGTATTGGTGTTAACTCGACTTCAAATAATTCACTTTCAAGTTCACTAAGTGCAATCATTGATACAGGGTATGGAGATGTATTAGACAAAACTTGTGATGAAATAGGTTCTCCTGATGATGAAAAAAATGTAACAAACAATTGTGAAAGTGGAGGGACCATAATGATAATACGGTCAGTTTTTTGTAACGTATTAACCAACTCCAAAATTATATAGTTTTATAAGAATTCCAAACTATATTCGATAAATATACAGATATTTTTAATAAAACCGCTATTTGGTAAGTACATGTTAAAAAAGAGCGCCTTGCAAAGGCACTCTTTACAAAGTGTTTTGTCTACTTTTATGATTTTTGAAAAGCGATGAAAGCTGTTATCCCACTTATGAAACTAGGCGGTAGGCTCCAAAAAAAGAAATCCCATCGAGCAGTTACAAGAGTGACAGTTAAGAAAAATAGGGGGACTAAAATAATAATCATTAAAGATATTCTTTGATATAGATTCATATAAAAACGCCCCTTTATAGATATGTAGTAGTGTATTTATATTTACAATTCAGTAGCTTTGAAAGTTCATTATTTATAACGGAAATTTCATTTTGTATTAGTTTAAAACCCAAAAAGAGCACTTTATTAAGTGCTCTCGTGACGAGATCTATTTTGTAAAGACTCCTTCATTTTATAAAGAAAGGAACACAGAATATTATATGTAGTCCAGGTGCTTGTGTGCATTATTATAAACAAAGAGCAGCTAGCAAAAGCTAACTGCACCCTACAAGGAGATACAGAGAAAACTACTTTAAATGAGCTTTGGCATACAGCCTATTAACAGTATTGACGGAATATTGAGTTTCATTCAAGGAGGATTATATTTTACAAATTAGATTATGATAGTCGATATTCTCCATATTGACCAGAAAAGAACCAAAAATTCTATTGAAATTCCAAGTGTTCTTTTCCTAGTTTTTTGAAATTCTTTTATTAAATAGCCAACAGCACTAATTGCTATAAGAATGAAAAGAATAAGTTCTAGTGTAACTGGCATTTGATCTACTCCTAATTCTTTGATTTATTATATAACGATTATAAGATATTTTTGTGGTTATTGGTGAAAAATTAAACAAAACCATCTCTTTACGAAAAAAGGTCCTGTTGTCTCCAACAGAACCTCTCCTAAAATGGCAAAGAGTAACTCTTACCTTACTCTTCTGCTATATAATACATAAAACACGTATAGATGTGTAGAACAAAATATCCAATATAATTATTTGAATAAAGTGTTTAAAAATATTTTATCAGAGCTTAATATAAGGAATTAAATTACAAATATTGATTTATCAATGGATATTAATGATGCGCTAGTAAACGATAGTTAATAAATAAATATTACAATAATAAAATATTGAATATTGCATATTCAATTGAAATAGAAAATTACAAGTGGAAAGTGAGGAATAACAATAGGACTAGGAAATCGTGTTATGGCATTTGAAATGCTTATTAATATAGC
Organism: Bacillus sp. NP247; assembly: GCF_018966865.1. Taxonomy (NCBI): domain Bacteria; kingdom Bacillati; phylum Bacillota; class Bacilli; order Caryophanales; family Bacillaceae; genus Bacillus; species Bacillus sp. NP247. The sequence goes on from NZ_CP076653.1 coordinate 4,482,936, forward strand.
AAATGGAAAATGTATCAAAGAAGGGGAGTGGCGCTTATAAACAAGCGTCCAACTCCTATAAAGGTGTAAAAAATAAGCTACACAATAAAGTTTCATTGTAAATACTAAGTGGAGTAGAAGTTTAGGCTGATAAATAAGGGAGTCGAAATTTCTTGCATAAAGCTGTATAATGCTTGTAACGAAAGGGAAATACAGGAAAGGATTTGTAATGAGTTACTATGGATAAGGATAAACAACAATTAAGCGTTGAAGTTGCAAGATTATATTATCAATCAGATTATAGTCAGCAAGAAATTGCTAACAAATTAAATATCTCAAGACCGACGATCTCTAGATTATTAAAGTACGCAAAAGAAAAAGGATTTGTTCAAATTAGTATAGCCGATCCATTTGCTGATTTAGATAACGTTGGGAATTTATTGAAAGAAAAATACAACTTATTAGAGGCACATGTTGTATTTTCTCCAGTACCAGAATATGCAACGATTACAGAGTATATTAGTAAATATGCAGCTGAGTACATGGAAAAGACGGTTAAAAACGGTGATATCGTTGGTGTAAGCTGGGGAATGACCATGTATGAAATCGCTAGAAAAATCGTACCGCAACATGTGAAAGGTGTAGAAGTTGTCCAGTTAAAAGGTGGTATTAGTCATTCGAGTGTAAATACATATGCGAATGAGACCATCGCTTTATTTGCAGAGGCTTTTCAAACGACACCAAGAAATCTACCACTTCCAGTTATATTTGATAATGCGGTGACAAAAGAATTAGTAGAGCAAGATAGACATATTCATCACATTATTGAAATGGGGAAACAAGCAAATATTGCAATTTTCACTGTTGGAACAGTGCGTGATGAAGCGTTATTATTCCGATTAGGATATTTAGATAAGGATGAAACGAACATTTTGAAAAAACAAGCTGTTGGTGACATTTGTTCACGTTTCTTTGATGGAGACGGAAATATTAGTAGCGAAGAAATTAATAAGCGTACAATTGGAATAGAGTTAGAGGAACTTAAATTAAAGAAACGTTCTATCTTAGTTGCAGGTGGTAATAGAAAAATACAAGCGATTGATGGTGCGTTACGTGGTGGGTATGCAAATGTATTAATTATAGATCAGCATACAGCAAAAGAATTGTTACATTATCAAAAAGGCTAGAAATAAAAGGCTCTCTCAAAAATAAAAATTTTGAGAGAGCCTTTTATTTTTAGTATGAATAAATCAATGTGTAGTACCTTGTAAAGTATTTGTAAGGAACGCTCTTTGATTGATCTCCTTTTTCAAAAATTAGTGAGTTAGCCATCATATCTCTATCTACAAAAGTCCATCCATCGTGCTTCATCATATTGATAAAAGGTTCCATTTTTCCGCGCTTTACTAAGTAGGGGGATTGATTATCTATCGGTTCTACTTCCACCATTTCTTTATTTTGAATAACCATCTTAGACATAGCTAAAGCAAATGGAATGGGGTTTCCTTCTTGGAAAATAACATCCCTTTTTATAAAAAATAAATATGGATAGTGAGGTGCATACTAGCGATGTGAATATAAAGAATTTTGACTTAAACAAGTGGTTCACATCCTTTATTTACAAGCTTATACTACTTTCAATGTATTACAAGAAATTCCCTTCTAAAAAATAATGAACAAAATTTCAAAAGTGTATTTACATTTGTTCAACTAAGAGTTAGAATGAAGTTGTTAAAAGATATGAGGAGTGATGATAATGAATATTGCAAAGTTAATTGACCATACAATTTTAAAACCAAATTCTACAAAAGAAGATGTTATGAAAGTAATCGAAGAAGCAAAGGAATACAAATTTGCTTCAGTTTGTATTAATCCTACATGGGTAAAGCTAGCTGCTGAAGAATTAGCTGGACATGATGTAGACGTTTGTACTGTAATCGGTTTCCCATTAGGAGCAAGCACTACTGAAACAAAAGCATTCGAAACAAAAGATGCTATCGCAAAAGGTGCAACTGAAGTTGATATGGTAATCAACGTAGGTGCTTTAAAAGATGGCGACAATGAGTTCGTTGAAAAAGATATTTATGAAGTAGTACAAGCAGCAAAAGGAAAAGCTCTTGTAAAAGTAATCATTGAAACTTGCCTTCTAACAGACGAAGAAAAAGTTCGTGCTTGTGAATTATCAGTAAAAGCTGGCGCTGATTTCGTAAAAACTTCAACTGGATTCTCAACTGGCGGAGCAACTGCAGAAGATATCGCATTAATGCGTAAAACAGTTGGACCAAACGTTGGCGTGAAAGCATCTGGCGGTGTTCGTACACGTGAAGATGCAGACAAAATGGTAGAGGCTGGAGCTTCTCGCGTTGGAGCAAGTGCTAGTGTTGCAATCGTATTAAATGATGCAAAAGGTGCTACAGATAACTACTAATCAATAAAGAGTGAAGAGCAATAGATACACGTTTAAAGTAAAGTGTATCTATTGCTTTAACAATTGAAAATAATGTAAGCGGATACGAATGGGAGGAGACGGCTTATGAAATACTTAATCGGTGTTTTAGGCCTCGTATTGATTTTAGGTATCGCTTGGCTTGCTAGTAATGATAGAAAGAAAGTCAAATATCGCCCAATCATAACGATGGTTATATTACAATTCATTTTGGGGTTTTTATTATTAAATACAAGCGTAGGGAATATATTAATTAGCGGAATAGCAGATGGTTTTGGAGAATTATTAAAATATGCCGCTGATGGTGTGAATTTCGTATTTGGTGGATTAGTAAATCAAAAAGAGTTTTCGTTCTTTTTAAGTGTATTAATGCCAATCGTATTTATATCAGCTTTAATAGGTATTTTGCAACATATTAAAGTATTGCCTATTATTGTGAAATCTATCGGTCTAGTATTAAGTAAAGTAAATGGAATGGGGAAATTAGAATCATATAACGCTGTTGCTTCTGCGATTTTAGGGCAATCTGAGGTGTTTATTTCAGTTAAGAAACAACTAGGATTATTGCCAGAAAAGAGAATGTATACATTATGTGCATCTGCAATGTCTACCGTTTCTATGTCTATCGTTGGATCGTACATGGTGTTATTAAAACCACAATATGTTGTAACCGCTTTAGTACTTAACTTATTTGGTGGTTTTATTATCGCTTCTATTATTAATCCGTATGAGGTTACTGAAGAAGAAGATATGTTAGAAGTACAAGAAGAAGAGAAAAAGACCTTTTTTGAAGTATTAGGGGAATATATTATAGATGGATTTAAAGTTGCAATTACAGTAGCAGCTATGTTAATCGGTTTCGTTGCCCTTATCGCTTTTATTAATGCAGTATTTAAAGGTGTAATTGGTATCTCATTCCAAGAAATTCTTGGCTATGTATTTGCACCATTTGCATTTATCATGGGTGTTCCTTGGCATGAAGCAGTTAATGCCGGTAATATTATGGCGACAAAACTTGTATCAAATGAATTTGTAGCGATGACAGATTTAGCGCAAGGAAACTTTAATTTCTCAGATAGAACGACAGCGATTATATCTGTATTCTTAGTATCATTTGCAAACTTCTCTTCAATTGGAATTATTGCAGGAGCGGTGAAAAGCTTAAATGAAAAACAAGGAAATGTAGTCGCAAGATTCGGCTTGAAATTACTTTTCGGTGCAACGTTAGTAAGTTTCTTATCAGCAACAATCGTTGGCTTATTATTTTAAAAGATTCATATAATATGAAAAGGAATGGTGATTGTAATGAGAATGGTAGATATTATTGCGAAAAAACGTGATGGAAAAGAATTAACGACTGAAGAAATCAAATTCTTTATTAATGGATATACAGATGGAAGTATTCCTGATTATCAAGCGAGTGCACTTGCAATGGCAATTTTCTTTAAAGATATGACAGATCGTGAACGTGCAGATTTAACAATGGCAATGGTTGAGTCTGGAGAAACAATCGACTTATCAGCAATTGAAGGCATTAAAGTAGATAAGCATTCAACTGGCGGTGTTGGTGATACAACAACATTAGTATTAGGACCATTAGTTGCTGCTTTAGATGTACCAGTAGCAAAAATGTCTGGTCGTGGTTTAGGACATACAGGCGGAACAATTGATAAATTAGAAGCGGTAGAGGGATTCCACGTTGAAATTACGAAAGAACAGTTCATTGATATTGTAAACCGTGATAAAGTGGCTGTTATCGGACAAACAGGAAACTTAACACCTGCAGATAAAAAGATTTATGCATTACGTGATGTAACAGGAACAGTAAACTCAATTCCTTTAATCGCAAGTTCAATTATGAGTAAAAAAATTGCAGCTGGTGCTGATGCAATCGTACTTGATGTAAAAACAGGTGCTGGAGCATTTATGAAAACAGAAGAAGATGCAAAAGAATTAGCACATGCAATGGTACGTATCGGAAATAATGTTGGACGTCAAACGATGGCTGTTATTTCAGATATGTCACAACCTCTTGGCTTTGCGATTGGTAACGCTCTAGAAGTGAAGGAAGCAATTGATACTTTAAAAGGCGAAGGTCCAGAAGATTTAACAGAATTAGTACTTGTATTAGGTAGCCAAATGGTTGTACTTGCGAAAAAAGCAAATACATTAGAAGAAGCTCGTGAAATGCTAATTGAAGTTATGAAAAACGGAAAAGCAACTGAGAAATTTAAAGAGTTCTTAAGCAATCAAGGCGGAGACAGCTCGATTGTAGACAATCCAGAAAAAATGCCACAAGCGAAGTATGTAATTGATGTACCAGCTAAAACTTCAGGTGTTATTTCTAACATTGTTGCGGATGAAATTGGTATCGCTGCCATGCTACTAGGTGCAGGCCGTGCTACGAAGGAAGATGAAATTGATTTAGCTGTAGGTTTAATGTTACGTAAAAAGGTTGGCGATGCAGTAAAAGAAGGCGAGCCGTTCGTAACGATTTATGCAAATCGTGAAAATGTAGAAGATGTAAAAGCAAAAATTTATGAAAACATTTCTATCGCTGAAACAGCAGTGGCTCCTAAATTAGTTCATACAGTTATTACTGACTAATCAATATTACATTTACTTTGAGGAGGAAATAATATGGATAAGAAAAAATATATTGAAGAAGCAAATAAGATGTTATCGAAAGCGTATATTCCGTATTCTAAATTTCCTGTTGGTGCAGCATTAGTTACGAAAGAAGGTAAAATCTATACTGGTTGTAATATAGAAAACGCTTCTTACGGTTTATGTAACTGTGCAGAAAGAACAGCAATATTTAAAGCAGTATCAGAAGGTGAGCGCGACTTTAGTTACTTAGTCATTACAGGAGAGACTGACGGACCTATTTCACCATGTGGTGCTTGTAGACAAGTTATTGCTGAATTTTGTGATCCGAAAATGCCTGTATTACTAACGAATGTAAAAGGTGATGAAAAAGAAGTGACTGTGGAACAGTTACTGCCAGGTGCTTTCTCAATTGAAGATTTAAAATAAGTTAAAAAGTCATTCCGCAATTAATAATTGTGGAATGGCTTTTTTTATTTTTTAAAAATAGAATGTAATACTTTGTTCATATTCCGTTCATATACTTTGCGTAAAATGATTGCAGCGAACATGAAAAGTGACGATATAAATTATCGTTATACAGCAGGAGGAATATAATGAAGAAATTATATAATGCAGCATTCATTTACTTAATTATTGGTTTATTATCAGGTGTATTTGCAAGAGAATATACAAAAGCACAAGGAATTAAAGGATCTACTATGTTACAGCTAGTGCATACGCATGTATTAGTATTAGGATTCATATTCTTTTTGGTTGCATTAGCTTTATTTAAAGTGTTTCATGTACAAGAAACAAAAAGCTTTCACGCATGGTTTATTGTTTATAATGCAGGATTAATTTTTACTATCACTACAATGGTATTTAGAGGTCTTCTACAAGTAACCGGAACAGACTTTAACGGTTTAAGCCATATGGCTGGATTAGCTCATGTCATTATTAGTATCGGGCTTGTTTGGTTTATGATTTTGCTAAAAAAATCTTTTAAATAGATAGGAGTGGAGAATATGAGTTTAGCACTTTTATCAAGTATTGTAGCAGTTTGTATGGCTGTTGGAGTAATGTTTCTTCGCTTTAAGTCAGCGAAAAAACCAGTAACGAAAAAGAAAATTATATTACCGCCAATCTTTATGAGTACTGGCGCATCGATGTACTTCTTACCAGAGTTTCGGTTAACATCGTTAGAAATAGTAGAGGCAATTAGCGTAGGACTTATTTTCTCTATATTTCTTATTAAAACAACTAAGTTCGAAATAAGAGGCGAACATATATATATGAAACCGTCAAAAGCGTTCATATTTATTTTAGTTGGTTTATTAGCAGTTCGGGTAGCATTGAAATCATATTTAAGTCAGTCGATTGATTTAACCCAATTAAGTGGAATGTTTTTCTTACTCGCTTTTGCGATGATTGTATCGTGGAGAATTGCGATGTATCGCTCGTTTACTAAATTAGAAAAGACAATAAAAAGAGCTGGAATTTCTATATAGGAATTTCAGCTCTTTTTATGTTTTATATGATTGTTTTTTTAGCTTTGATTTCATTTGCTTAATTTTAAACGTATTTGAGCATCTTGTAATGCAACTGGTGTAACATTAAAACCATTTGAATCGACAATTTTTGTGTTTAATAAAATGGAATCTAAACTTCCACGAAATGTTTTTGTATAGTTTTGACGTAACATTTGTTGTTCTTGTTTTTCATCAACTGTTAATCCAGATGTTCTTTCTTTTTTTGATAATTCGTTAATACGGAATAAAATGTTTTGCATTTGTTTTCACCTCTAGTAAGATTTAGTTACATTAGTTACTTACTAATGTATAGTTATTGTAACTTATCTTTTAATGAGTGTCAACGCCTATGTCCTCCCTTTTTTTGTAAGTGTATTGGGTGATAAAGAATGAAAAAATTACTAATACTTGAAATAGAAAGGATGTTAATATACACTACCTTAGTAGGGTATATAGAATTGTTATTTTACATTGTGAGAGTAGTAAGTAAAAGGAGTATGTAATAATGGATGCAGTAATTTCGAAGAAAGAAATAATCATATCGTATACTATTGCTATTTTCTTTATTTTAGCTATGGTAACAGCAGGTGTTTTATTAAATGATCCAGAAGTTATCTTGCCAGAAATAGCAGCGATGGCAGTCGCTTTATGGGCATATCGTGAGCGGGGGTGGTTAAGACAACCGGAAAAAATCTTTATTGCACCGTCAATAACTGCTGTAATTGGTTTTATAGTGAATCAGATGGATATAGCTTATATAGGAAAAGTTAGCGTAACACTTATAGTAATGATGCTGTTTTTACGTGTTATTCAATCCAATTTAGCACCATCTATTGCGACTGGTTTATTACCATTAGTAACAAATGCGACGGAATGGTCATTTGTTATCTCAGTCTTCGTTTTGACATTTATTTTAATGATTGGTGTTCTTATTTTTAAATTGAATAACGGTATTGAGAGAAAAGTTAAAATCCAATATAAATATATGGTTGTATTTCTATTTTTAAATTTTGTATGGATCAGTTTATGTTGGATCACTGGTTATGAACAATTAGCGGTTATTCCGCCAATATTAGTTGTTGTGTATGAGTCGCTTCAAAAACCGATGTACAATGAAAAAATGGCTTTTAAACAAATAGTAGTATTAACTACATCGGCGACGGTTGGAACTTTATTATATTTTGCAATCGATTCATGGATAGTAGTTACTTTATTAAATATGATTTTAATGCTTATTTTATTAAAAATTGTTGGTGTACGTATTCCAGCAGCATATGCATTCCCATTATTGCCACTCGTATTTCCAGATGAAATGATAAAAATGTTACCAGTAGGTTCATTTGTTGCGGGGGTATTTTTATTTGGTGCAGTATTACTGTATAAAAAGTGGGAGATGAAGCAAAAGGGAATGCAAATGTAGAGAAGAACATACAATCTTTAGTTAGCATAAAAAATAGACACCTGCGGGTGTCTATTTTCATTAAATGAAATTTAGCTTAACGCATTTAAACAACTAGCTAGTTCTGTTGCTTTAGAGAAGAAGGGAGAATGATCAGCTTCTAAAGTAATGATCTTCGAGCAAGGAGTTTCTGTATTCATTCGGCGCTGAAAATCAATCGGAATCGCTCTATCTAGAGTTGTTTCAATATAAATGCGGTCTATAGTCCCGAAGCTTTCTTCAGAAATTTTTAGCTCTTGTTGGAATGGTCCTAGTGGCTGAGGGCGCATTTTTTTGAAAGAAGCTTCTTTAATATCTTCATTTTCGGTAGCATTTAAAAATGTTTGTTCAATCAGATTAGGTATAAGTTCTGCAGTCATGTCATTCTCATTTACAGAGAATTGTGGACCAGCCTCTCCGGCTAGTTTACTACCAAGGCTTTCTCCATTTTGCGGTAAGAATGCACAAAGGTATACTAATTTATCGATTTTATTTGGTATATATTCAGCGGTTTGGGTAATAACGATTCCGCCCATACTATGTCCAACAAGAATAACTTTTTCAGTTTGTTGATTTATAGTAGCTGTTACTGCATCAACATAGGAATCTAACATGATATTTTGTGAAGGAGTTACATCTTTCCCGCTTCCAGGTAAGTCTAGTGTAATAACTGTATGTCCGAAAGCCTCTAGCTGAGGTTTCACTAATTCCCATGCCCATTCACCTTGCCATGCTCCATGCACTAAAACGTAAGTACTCATTTGATCAACACTCCTCTAATGTTTATATGCTTTATTTTTTGTAAAATTGATGATGTATACTTAGTGTATAGGAAGTGGTTTGATAAATATAATGAAGGTTATTTATAGATGATATAAATATCTTTTATATAAGGAGAACAGAATGAACGTTTTTGATTTTAAAGTTTTTAAAAATGTGGCTCGGTTGAACAGCATTAGTTTAGCAGCTAAGGAATTACATATGACGCAACCAGCAATAACCCATATTATAAACAAACTAGAGAAACGATATGCTTTAACTTTATTTGATCGCTCTAGAAAAGGAACGATGTTAACTGAAAATGGAAAAGAATTTTTAGTTTGTGTAGATCGACTTCTAATGGAGTATGAAAATCTTGAAGAAACAGCTTTACAATTGAAAAATAAAAGTTTGTATAAGATTGTATTAGCTACGTATCCTTCCGTTACTGTGTATTGTTTGGCGGAGTGTATCCAATTAGGTAATATTAATCAAAGTCAGTACGTGCTTGCAGTTAGAGAGGGAAGCTATCAAGAAGTTTTAGATTGGCTGTCTGCTGGAAGTGCTGATTTTTCTATTTCTATAAAAGAAAATCTAATACCAGGATTTCACTATGAAGTTATTGGTGAAGATCCTTATGTTATAGTTTCTTCAAAGACTATTCCACCTAACCTTACTAGTAAAGAGTTGAAAAATTATCCTTTTATTATGCCACTTTCTGGTTGTAAAGAAGTACTCGAACCATATTTGATAAAAAATGAAATAACAGTTAATAAAGTGATGGAGTCAGAGTCAATTAGCTCGGCATTAGCACTTACTTTACAAGTTAACGGTATAACAATCGTTCCGTTATCAGGACTTCATAAACAAATCATTCATGACTTTATCGTGCAACCGATAGAAATTAAAATCTCGCGACAACTCATTATGCAGTGGTCGCCTAAAAAAGAGAATGATCCATTGTTTCTGGCGTTTGTTACGAATTTGTTAGCGCAATTACAACAAAAGAAAAATGAATAAAATGATACAAAAGGTAAGCTCATTTCACTGAAGCTTACCTTTTGTATGTATTACCAATATAGAGCGGTATCATAAAGTCCGATTAATATAAGGAGAACACCAGCTACACGCTGAATGCTTTTTCCTATTTTCCGGCTCTTTTTCAGTAATGCCCCATTTAATCCAAGATAGGAGATGATGAATATTAGTACAATGATAGGCAGAGCAGTTCCTATCGAAAAGAATGTCGGAAACAAGTATCCATAATTAGAGGATAAAGATAAAGGGATTAACGTTCCGAAAAATAGAACGAACATAGTAGGACAGAAAGCTAAAGAAAAGAAGAATCCAAGTAAAAATGAGCTGACTTCTTTTTGTTTTCGAATCACTTTGGTAGGGAAGATGGAAGCGAAAATATTCCGCTCTTTAATAAAATCGGCTAATATGAAGCCCATTAATATTAATAAAGGTCCTCTCATTTTGCGTAGCCATGGGAAATACAAAGTTAATATTTGTTGAATCTCTTTTCCTAACGTCCATACTAATAGTCCAAGTAATGTAAAAGTCGTTACTTTTCCTAAAATGAATAACAGTATATGTTTCCATGAATGTCCTTTTTGTAAAGAATGATTGCCATAAAGTGAAACTTTAATCAGTGGGGGATGAACAAAACCCCCACTGATTATTAGTTGAACCAATCGGGCATTTACGGGCAGCCCGACTCCCGCCTAACTTCTTTGTCCTATCCGAATTTTGAGGTGGGAGTTTTACTGCCCGTTAATGCGGGATAAAGTGTAATAGCACTAATGTTTCCTGTTAATTGGCAAGGAGCAAGGGTACCTACTATGCCTAATAAAAACGCAAATAAAAGAGGAATTGATTTCGTAGCATTCGCGACATCCATTAAAGGAGACATGAGTTGATAACTCCACTCGCTAATTGTTGAAAACACGTTATATTCACCTTTCTAATTAAATTGTAATGTGCCATTTTTAGTAATCTGTTTCCACGTTTTACTGTCATCTGTAGAAACGAACACATCTGCTTTCATTGTAGCAAATACCATTTCAGATGAATTTTGAGGGTTTTGTGAAATATACATGATTGTATCTTTTGGATCTAAAGATGGAACTTGTATGTTTGTCTCTTCATTTGTAGCGATAGATTGCTTCGTTATTATTTGCTCATTTTGCTTATTGATAGAGGCGTAAATAACATCTTCATTACTAAACGTAACTGCGGTCGATTCAACTGGTTTAGAAAATTGTTCAAATGTATTCCCGTAATCTGTAGATAAATAAACGCCGTCTTTAGCGCTTACTGCGACTACACTAGGTTGATCGGGATGTGCTGAAAAGGAGTGGATAGTACTCGAAAGGCCCTTTAACTTACTATTTTTCCATTCTTGTCCATTGTTTGTGCTGACATAAAAACCTTGTTGTAATTTAGAATTAGGACGTTCGTTGTATAAATAAATCGCTTCCGCATTATATCCGACAGCAAGGTTATGAAAATCAGATTCTCCATAGAATGCTAGCTTTTCAAGGGTATTGCCGCCATCAGAACTTTTCATTAATCCTAAAGGGTTTTTTAAATTTGCACCTGGCTCCGGATGCCCACTAGCAAAAAATCCATTTTTCGTTGCTTGAAAGCCCATATAATCGTGTAGCTGTGTAGCGGTTTCAAACCATTTTCCATTTTGATAAACTTTTATACCACTATGAGTTGCGATAGAAATCCCTGGCATATTTCCTGCATAGCCAATTCCATGAATGTGCGCGATTTTTCCGGATGTAATTTCTTTATAGAAGTTTTGCGGAATCGTATTTGCTGTTTCTTTATTTTTTGGCTGAGACTGAACCGTTTCTTTTTTTACTTGTTGTGTTTCTATATTGTTAGAGCATCCTGTAATGATGAATAACGAAGTAATGGCTAGTCCTACGTAATGTTTCACGTTTGTAGGCTCCTTTCCTATATGTATGAGATTTTAAGTATATGGAATAAATGTCAAGAAATTGTGGAGTGGTATGCATCATCTCAAGTGGAATAGTAATGAAGATTTTATCCCGCATATATGTGCGGTAAGAAACTCATTAATGAAAGTTTTATTTTCAAAATGAACACTATTAATTGACGAAAAATTATAACAATAATAGAATGAATTGTATTGGATAATTAGTTTGAAAAACATACATAGAACGCAAGGGGGATTATTATGAAGTCAACATTTTTTGCTCAAAATAGAGAACGATTAGCGAAAACATTACATGATGAATCTATTACTATTTTATTTGCTGGACAGGCACCTCATATGTCAGCTGATGCACATTATAAATTTGTGCCGAATCGCAATTTTTACTATTTAACGGGAATCGATGAGCCGAATATTATTTTCGTGTTGAAGAAATTTGGGAATAGTGTGGAAGAAACTCTTTTCATTGAAAAATCAGATCCAGTACTTGAAAAGTGGGTTGGAAAAACAGTTTCTAAAGAAGAGGCAGAACAAATTTCAGGTATAAAAAAAGTTGTATATATAGAAAGCTTTGAAAAGACAATGACAAATACACTTTTCGCAGAAAATGTGAAACATGTGTATTTAGATTTAGAGCGTCGTGAGTGGAAGGGTACTGAGACGAAACCGTTAGCGTTTGCTAAACATGTAAGAGAACAATATCCACACATTACAATCGGTAATGTATACCCGGACATTTGTGAATTACGAGTGTTTAAAACAGAGGAAGAAATTGAAAAAATTAAAGAAGCAATAGTGGTTACTCAAGAGGGTATTTATAATGTGCTGAAACAAGCGAAAGCAGGCATAATGGAATATGAATTAGAAGCCCATTTTGACTTCACATTAAAATCATCAGGTATTAAATATCATGCATTCGATACAATTTTGGCGAGTGGTAAAAATGCGACTGTACTGCATTATGAAGACAATGATGCAAAAGTGGAGCAAGGTGATTTAGTATTGCTAGATTTAGGTGCTCAAAAAGACTATTACAATGCTGATATTAGTTACACATTCCCAGCTAGCGGAACGTTTTCGAGTCGCCAAAAACAAATATATAATATCGTGTTAAAAGCATTGAAAGAAACAACTGAACTTATTAAGCCAGGATTAAAGTTTGCTGCATTAAATGAGCATACAAAAAAAGTATTAGCAGAAGAGTGTAAAGCAATTGGTTTAATTCAAGAAGACGAGGAATTATCTAAATACTATTATCATGGAGTAAGTCACTTCCTAGGTTTAGATACGCATGATGTAGGAACGTATAAAGATAGAGTATTAGAAGCAGGTATGGTCATTACGATAGAGCCTGGCCTTTACATTGAGGAAGAATCAATCGGTATTCGTATTGAAGATGATATTCTTGTAACGAAAGACGGGTATGAAAACTTGTCAAAAGATATTATTAGATCAGTTGAAGAAATCGAAGAGTTTATGAGCGAAAATAATGAACATATAAAGGGAAAACAGGCCGTAGTTAAATAATAAGAAAAAGGTAACCACTAATGTATTTGAACTTCACCTCGAATCGTGGACACTTAAAAAAGTCCATGATTCGGGATAGAGTTCTGTGCTACCTTCGAAATACTAATCTTTAATTATTAATCCTAATAGAGTTGCAAACTGAACAGCTTGATATGTTGATACTTTACATCCTCTTAAATCGTTCACTGAAACTGTAAGTGTATCAAAATTAGAAGAACTAATATCTATCCCCTTCAGTGATGTTTGATCAAAATTAGCTTCGTCAAGGCTACATAATTGGAATTCAACTTTTTTTAGTTTACAGTCAAAGAAATCTGCATTATTTAATGAAGTTTCATTAAATATAATTTTTTCTAGTTTAGAATTTCCAAATGCCGCTAAATTCAAAATTGAATTCTCAAATTTAACATTTCCTAAGCTAGATTCTGTAAAATTAACTCCAATTAATTTACTATTTTTAAATTCAACTCTGTGAACAGAAGAATTGCTTAAATTAACATTTGATAAATCGCAGTTTTCAAAACAAACATCTGTGATATCAATATTGCTAAAGTCTGTATTAGTGAACTTACAATTCTTTATCACTGCATTATATAAGCGCACTTTATCTACAGATTCATTTTCGAAAGTAGAGTCTATAATTTCACACATTTCCAATGTTGGATCTTCTTCATAAAAAATATCTTGAAAATTCCTTGAAGATAACTCTGGTGAAATTTTTGGTCTATCAATTTTCATAGTATATCAATCCTCTTCTTTTTGATATATGAGTGTAATTCAGGTTTAGTGCCTTTCTAGAAAGAACATTAGTTCTTATTATACACAAACCTACGTTTTTTTGTGAAGAGCATTTTAGTTATTTTTTTATTTAAAAGCAGCTATGTTTTTTACGGATTACTATTAACTCACTTCGCACTTTCTACATAATATAACCAATTTTCTTTTACAATCGTAAGAGCAATATCTAATTACATCTCCTTATTTTCTTGAAAATCATCTTTTATAATGATTTTGAAAAAGAAAAAGGAGGAATTTTCAATGAAGAGATTTGTATTAACAGCAGTTACAGTCTCCGTAATATCTTTAATTGCTGGATGTTCTGCGATCACAAATGCAACAAATGATCATAAAAATATGAATGATAAAAAAACAACACAGACTGAAGCGGCTACAAAGCCATTGAAAGTTGTAAAAGGGCCAGAAGTTACTTTAGTAGCGAAAGAAGAAAAACAAAAGCTAAGTAGCGGTGTTATTGTTCCAGTCTGGACATTTAATGGCTCATCTCCAGGTCCAGAAATCAGAGTGAAAAAAGGTAAAAAGGTTAAAGTGACATTAAAAAATGAATTACCTGCGCCAGTATCTATTCATTGGCATGGGTATCCTGTCCCAAATAACATGGATGGAATTCCAGGCGTGACACAAGATGCGGTTGAATCAGGAAAAAGTTTCACCTATGAATTTGAAGCGAACGTACCAGGAACGTATTGGTATCATTCACATCAAGATTCTGTAAATCAACTAGATAGAGGCTTGTATGGTGCTCTTATTGTAGAGGATACAAATGAAAAGTATGATAAAGATTACACATTAATGTTAGATGAATGGGTAACAGATAAAGAAGAAATTAATAAGCAGTTAAAAGAAATGACAAAAGGGCAAAAAGGTAATAAATCTAAGGATAATGAAAATACGAAAAAGAATGATGATAGGAAAGGAATGGATCATTCAGGTATGGACATGGGCAGTGATAAAAAAGACTCTAGTAATATGGCAGGAATGGACCATGGAAATATGAAGATGGAAGGTCATGATATGAGTATGTATGACTTATCCACACTCAATGGTAAAAGCGGGAATTTAGTAGAACCATTAAAAGTGAATAAGGGAGATAAAGTTCGTCTTCGACTCGTTAATGCTGGTTATCTATCACATGATATACACGTTCACGGTCATGATATAAAAGTAATTGCAACAGATGGTCAACCAATTAACGATCCAAAAGTTATAAAGGATAAAGTAATTTCAATCGCACCGGGTGAACGTTATGATATTGAATTTACTGCTAATAATCCTGGGAAATGGTATGTTGAAGACCATTCAGAAAATAAAGGTGCAAAAGGAATGAAAGCTGTTATTAAATATGAAGGTAGTAAAGAGATGAAAGATAAAGCAAACGAAAAAGAAAAACTACCAAAATTAGATATGACAAAATATGGCGCTAAAAAATTAGGTAGCTTCACGTTAAATCAGAAGTATACTGCCACATATAATATGGACTTGGATACGCAAATGAATGGAAATGAAATGGTATATACAATTAACGGAAAAACATTTCCGGATATTGATCCAATTCCAGTGAAAAAGGGTGATTTAGTAAAAGTAAAATTAGTAAATCGTTCTAAAATGGACGATCATCCAATGCATTTACATGGTCACTTCTTCCAGGTGTTGAGTAAAGATGGAAAACCGATAGAAGGTTCTCCAATTGTGAAAGATACATTGAACTTAAAACCAGGAGAAGAATATGAAGTAGCCTTTGTAGCAGACAATCCGGGTGATTGGATGTTCCACTGTCATGATTTACACCATGCTTCAGCGGGGATGGTAACAGAAGTGAAATATACAGATTATAAATCTGATTATGTTCCAAACCCTAACATTCCTAATAAGCCAGAATAATATAAAGCAGTTATCTTAAGGATAACTGCTTTATGCATTTTTGTCGTTAGAGTTAATGCATGTGTTGATCATGCCCCGATGAAGGTGAAGGAGCATAATCTGGGAATGTTATAAATACAGAAACAATGATTACTACGCCAATTGAGAGCAATAATAGAAACCCACGATGGATATAAGTAGAGAAGGTTTCAGATAAAAGCTGAATCATACATGACATAGTTATCGTTATAGTAAGTAAGAGGCTAATGAACAGTATACTATAAGCTTGTTGAGCGTTTAACATTTCTGTAATCATAGCTCCCATCATACTTGCCATTAATCCAGAGAACATTCCTTCTAAGGCAGTATACAGGTGAAAACGTAGACCGACTAAAAAACCGATAAAACCACTAATCAAAATAGCAAGCAAAGTAGAATATAGTAATTCTCCTTTAAATAGAATACCTAAATAAAAACCAATGCTTAAACCGATACTCATACTAAAAGACATAATAAATACCATATACTCCATTAGGGTACCCTTACGTTTAGAAATATATGATGTAATAATAATCGAGATACAACAAAGTGTTAAGGCAGTTAATGTATAAGCAAGCATCATGATACCTCCCTGTCCTATCGTTCATTTCATCATATGTTCAAATGGAGAATACTTATGCTTATTTATATCTGCAAATTATCTGCACAATTTAAAAAAGGTAAGTTCAATATAATTTTCAAATAATGATGGTTATCTTTGCAGACGATATTTCATAACGAATTGTTATATTTAAAATTTTATAGAATATATGAAAGCAAATAGTAGTGAATGGAAAGGACGCTCGATTTTTGGACGTCTTTTTTGTTTGTGAGTATGCGAAAGAGGTTGTTATATAATGAGTTTCTATTGTGAAGCTCTTAAGAATAAGCGTATAATATTATAGGTCTCACATTTGTGAGGCAAACCGCGAATGATAAATAAGATTGTTGTTTTATCATCGCTTCTAAACATATATATAATGAAAGTAACACTGGAATACAGATAGGGAGTTATACAATGAAATTAATTATTGCCGAGAAACCAGATCAAGGTTTGGCTCTTGTTTCACAGTTTAAATATCGCCGGAAAGATGGATATTTAGAAGTAGAAGCAAATGAGTTATTTCCAAATGGAGCGTACTGTACATGGGCAATTGGTCATTTGACGCAGTTATGTAATCCAGAACATTATCATGCAGAGTGGAAAAAATGGTCACTTAATACGTTACCGATGATTCCAGAACGTTTTCAATTTGAAGTAACAAAGTCAAAGTATAAGCAATTTAATGTAGTGAAACAGCTGTTACATAATCCTCAGGTAACAGAAATTATTCACGCAGGCGATGCTGGGCGCGAAGGGGAATTAATCGTACGAAACATTATTAATCTTTGTAACGTGCAAAAGCCAATGAAGCGCCTATGGATTTCGTCTTTAACGAAGCAAGCTATTTATCAAGGATTTAAAAACTTACTTGATGAATCAGATACGATTAATACGTATTATGAAGCATATACAAGATCTTGCGCCGACTGGGTGGTTGGGATGAATGCATCGCGTGTCTTTAGCATTTTGCTAAAGAAAAAGGGAATGAATGATGTATTTTCCGCCGGTCGTGTGCAAACACCAACTTTAGCACTCATTGTAAAGCGTGAGAAGGAAATTGAAAACTTTAAATCAGAGCCGTTTTGGGAAGTGTTCGCAACCTTTAATATTGAAGGGAAGAAATATGAGGGGAAATGGGAGAAAGATAATGAGTCCCGTTTAAATGATCCTGATTTGGCAAATAAAATTGCAGCGTTTTGTCAAAATAAACCGGCTGTAGTAAAAGAAATGAAAACGGAGCGTAAAGAGTTTCAGCCACCATTTTTATTTAATTTATCTGCACTGCAAGCAACGGCGAATAAAGCCTTTAAATTTTCACCGAAAAAGACGCTTGATATAACGCAAGCACTATATCAAAAAGGGATAGTCTCTTATCCACGTTCGGATTCTAACTATGTTACACAAGGAGAAGCAGCGACGTTCCCTGATATTTTACAGAAATTAAGTCAGTTTGATGAATATAAAGGTTTATTACCAGCACCAATTGAATCGATTATGAACAATAAGCGTTATGTGAATGAAAAGAAAGTTACAGATCACTACGCAATTATACCGACAGAACAAGTTACAAATCCAAGCAAACTATCAGGTGATGAAAAGAAAATTTACGATATGATCGTAAGAAGACTTATTGCGGCGCATTATGAAGTAGCAATCTTTGACTACACAACGATTACAACTCTTGTAGACGAACGTGCTGCGTTCATTTCGAAAGGAAAACAGCAAATTCAAGAAGGTTGGCGTAAAGTTATTTTCCAAGATGATAAAGATGACGAAACGATTCTTCCGATTGTAGCTGAAGGTGAACAAGGAAAAGTTGTAAAGGTGAAAGTGAAAGAAGGAAAAACACAGCCACCGAAGCGTTATACAGAAGGACAACTTATTACGTTAATGAAAACAGCCGGTAAGTATTTAGAGAATGAAGAGCTGGAGAAAGTATTAAAGAAAACAGAAGGTTTAGGTACGGAAGCGACTCGTGCCGGTATCATTACGATGCTGAAAGACCGTAAATATATAGATGTGCAGAAAAACCAAGTGTATGCGACTGATAAGGGAAAAGTATTAATTACAGCAATCGGCGACAAAATACTAGCTTCACCGGAAATGACTGCAAAATGGGAACAACGTCTTGCGGAAATTGGTGAAGGTACCGCTTCACCAGCTACATTTATGGAACAGACGAAAAAGTTATCAGCTAAAATTATTGAAGACGCGGTAGAAATGTCGGAGAAATGGGATTTCACTGGATTACATGTTGAATCGATTGAGCGAAAAGGATCGAAATTTACAACTGGTAAAAAGGTTGGAAGTTGTAAAAAATGTGATGGTGATGTAATTGATAAATCTACGTTTTACGGCTGTTCAAACTACAATACAACACAATGTGATTTTACCATCTCGAAGAAAATATTAAGTAAAACAATTTCGCAAAAGAATATAACAAAGCTCTTAAAAGGTGAGAAGACCGATTTAATTAAAGGCTTTAAAAAGGGTGAGAAGACCTTTGATGCGAAGCTAGAGTGGAAAGATAATAAGATTAATTTTGTGTTTGAGAATTAAGTGGTGTCAACAAATAAAAAAGTGCTTTACTAAATAAAAAAGCTCTTTCACGAGTAAAAGTTTCTGTAACAGGTTAGGTTTGAAAAAATTATTGATAGAAAAGAAAAAGCATGACAATTTTAAGTCATGCTTTTTTATTTTATAATTACAGAGTTTTGTATACTAGCACTAAAATTTATTTGAAATAATTGTTTGAAAAGATGGTATGGAATAGTGTTAAGTAGCAATAAAGTCTTTTAAAATATAAAAAAGTTGTTTAAAGATCCTTCTTTAACTAAACGGCAGGTTAGTTTTAATACAATGTTTGTTTTATCATTTAACCAAAGTGATAGAAGGTCAAAGAAAAGGCAGTAATAAAGAAATGCCATTCCTAATGTGGACTGGCACCTGGTAAGATGCAAAATTCATTATTTGATTTCGGCTGAGGAATTTGATTCATCTATTTTTCCTGTACTTTATTATGATTCCTTAGGCAGCCTTCTCTGTTTTAAATACCCATTGTTGGAGAGTTGGTTGATAATACGGTATCATCCACCCTAAAATTTTGCCGATAAAATAGGCGGCAATTAGTGTGCCGATTCCGATTGAGCCTAATGATTGAATGAAAACTATACAGATTGCACCAGCCACACAAATGTTTATTAAATCGCTCAAGATTTTTGCTTTACCGAATTTTAAATTGAATTTTTCACTAATTGCATAAGTTAACGCATCATACGGCATTAATGGCAGTTTCGCTGTTGTATAGCCCATTAAACCGACCGCTATAACAAATAAACTAACAATCAAATATACACTTCGAGCAAGGAGAGTTTCAGGTGCAGGGAAAAGTTGTACAAGGAAGAGTGTTGCATCCATGAAAAAACCAAATAAAAACGAAATAATGAATTGACTCACAAATTCATTTAACTCCATTCGTTTACTTAATATCACTTGAATAATAATGTATAAAACATTTGCAAGGGCCATTGTCACACCAACCGATAAACCAATCGTTAGCGTACTTGCATATGCTAATGATGACACAGGCGATACGCCAAATCCTGCTTGAATCGACATGCTAATGCCAATCGACATAAAAAATAACCCGAGCACGTATAAGATGATGCGCTTCAAGGTTCTGTTCCAATGATTCATAGTATCTCTCACTTTCTAGTTAATATTATCAATATAAAGACTATAGCTATAGAATTAAATATAACGCTAAATTCGACATATGAAAAATATATATATGATAAACTAATCATATCAAAAAACATATGACGGAGAGATACAATGGATTTCAGGCAATTATATTACTTTAAAGAAATTGTGAAACAAGGAAGCATTTCTAAAGCAGCAGAAGTGCTCCATATCGCGCAGCCCCCACTTAGCCAATTATTAAAAAAGCTTGAAACTGATCTTGGCACAACTTTAATTCATCGATATCGTCAAAAATGGGAGCTTACAGCAACAGGTGAAATACTATACCAATATGCCAATCAAATGTTAATACAAATTCAAGATGTAAAGCAGCAAATTCAAGAAATTGAACAAGGTATAGGAGGAACAGTAAGTATCGGTGTATCATCTGCATGTTCGAATATGCTCATTGACTATGTTAGTACGTTTAGAACACAATACCCTAATGTTAAAATAAATATAGTAACTGGAAATTCAGAAGAATTATTAAAAAGACTAGAACAAAGAGAAATTGATGTTGCCTTACTTTTACGATTGGGCAATAGTGAACAATATGAGATGAAAATATTAAAAAAACAACCAACCGCTGTGATTATTCCATCAAGTTGGGCAACATCGTTTTCATCACAGCATGTGACGATTGAACAGATTGCCCAGTTCCCATTCATTATGCTAGGAGCAATGGAAGGACTCTCCTTCAATGAAGACCTTTTCAAAGTGTTTGATGAACATCAAGTCAAGCCAAATATCATTATCGAGTGTAAAGATATAAGGATGGTTGTAGCACTTGTTAGTAGAGGACTAGGATTATCCGTTATTCCAAGAATGGATTACACATCATCATTTTTAGAACATACAACGCTTTTTGAATTGAAACAATTTGATTTTCATTTAGAGCCTGTAATAGTAAAATTAAAAGACCAAAGAATTTCCAAAGTAGCATCTCAATTTTGGGAAATGGTTGATTAGGAGATATGAACAAAGCAAAAATAGCCTTCAATCAAGTAATATAGACATCTTACGAAAAATTGAGCCGGGATAAAAAAGTTCTTTACTTGAGGAAGTTTCAAAACTGACTGTAGCTATATAAATAAAAGATAAAAAAGTTCTTTACTAATTTGAAAAACGCAGTAATTATACTACTTATTAGTAAAGAACTTTTTATACAAGGACATAAGTGGTTTCAACATATAAAAAAGCTCTTTCCCGAGTGAAATGTTCTGTATTAGGTTTGAAAATATAGATAGAAAAAAGCATGACAATTTTAAGTCATGCTTTTTTATTTTATAATTACAGAGTTTTGTATACTGGCACTAAAATTTATTTGAAATAATTGTTTGAAAGGATGCTATTAAATTGGACGTTTATATCATTTTGATCATTTCTTTTATATAAAGGAAAAATAAGAAATTAGAAAATGGAAACAAGCAATGAAGAGAACAACTGAAAGTAGCTTACACAGATGTTTATAAAAAGTTATAGAGCATTTCTTTGAATGAGGAATGCTTTTTGTTTTTGCTTGGAACGAAAATATACAACAAAAATATTATCTAAAATAATAAAAATTTATTGTAAAACAATAAATTTTATATTAAAATCATAATCATAATAAATAAGAGAGGTGCTTTTTATAGAAAAGTAATAACGTTGTTTTTAAAATTAGAGGAGGTATAACTATGGACATTAACAATTTGATTGTTGAAAATATTGATAACCCTCATGAGTTGGAGAGAATGTATAGAAAAGACCCGAAAGCCTTTAAAAAGTCATTCTCACAAGCATGGGACCAAAACCCTGATTCTCAGGTTCTAGGTGCTTGGTATGAAAGGTTGCATTTTAAGGAGACGGCAAATACAGAAAAAAAATCTTTGTTTCAAAAAGGTTTCTTATTTATGGGCATTCTAGCTATTCTAGCCGGGTTAAGCACCAGAATCATTTTCCACTTTGTCGAACAGGAAGCAATTGCTCCGATTAACCTGGCTTTTGGTATAATTCCCTTTATTGCTGCCTATTTTGTTTACAATAATACTCCGAAAAAAAGTGTTATTTATTCCCTTGCAGCGTTGTTCCTAATTTCTGGGCTTTATCTTAATATGCTGCCATTAAATTATAAAGACAGTATTATCCTTGCTTA
The DNA here is from genome assembly GCF_018966865.1 of Bacillus sp. NP247. Classification (NCBI taxonomy): domain Bacteria; kingdom Bacillati; phylum Bacillota; class Bacilli; order Caryophanales; family Bacillaceae; genus Bacillus; species Bacillus sp. NP247. Next base: position 4,505,350 of record NZ_CP076653.1, read on the forward strand.
TTTACACCTTCCTATATTCTTATGGGTAGTGGTAGGGCTTGCGTTTACAGGAAATGAATATTCAAAAGGCAGTACAAGATTAGCTTATATTAAATTTAATTTGGAATATTGTATTCTCTATGCCAGCATGGCAGTTAGCGGAATGATACTAGCAGTATTCACCATGCGGTTATTTAGCCTTGTTGACTTGGATATAGGAGACTTCTATTTTAGTAATGTTGTTTTATTTGGTGCTGCCGCTCTCGCTATTGTGGCTGCATACTTGGTGTCAATGAATCTTAAACTTGCTAAAAATATTACACCCTATATAGCTAAAATTTTTAGTCCTCTCGTTCTGATCACATTGTTGATCTATCTTATAACGGTTATATGGATCGGAAAAAATCCATTTTTGGACCGCAATTTCCTGATAGTCTTTAACGGAATACTTTTTGTCGTATTGGCCGTTACCATATTTTCTATTGTTGAGAGCGACTCGGACGAGAAAAAGAACATTTCAGATTATATAAATTTTGCCTTAATTGTTCTTGCGCTTATCGTTGACAGTGTGGCTTTGTCAGCCATCGTGTTCAGACTTTCTTCTTATGGAATTACGCCTAATAGACTTGCTGTTTTAGGAGTAAACATACTTATTTGGGCAAATCTAATTTGGATTATGCTCTCCTATATACGTTTTCTACAAAACAAATCCGGACCTTCAGCTATCCAAGATGCTGTTACGAAGTATTTGCCAATCTACGGACTTTGGGCAGCGTTCGTTATATTTACCTTTCCTATAATTTTTAATTAGAAAGGATCTGTTAATATAACGAAAAGTCAATCTTCTATAACGTATAAAATCTTTAGAGCCGATAATTCAATTTTGCATTTATAGAATTTCTCGACAATAAAAAAACGTCCCAAAGTGGGACGTTTTTTTATTATGCGTATTGCTGCTTTTTCTTAATAAGCAACAACACTTGTGAAACACAAGCAAGTACTGGCAACTCAATCAACGGTCCGATAACGAGTGCAAGTGCGATAAGAGGCTCGTCTGGAAAAGCAGTCACAGCAATAGCGAGCGCAACAGGCGAGTTTCTTGCTAATGTTGTTAAGCTTAAACTTACTGTATCTTTATAAGATAAATGCAGGATGCGCCCGATAAATTGTCCTAGTAAAAAATTAATGATGAAGAACAATAGAACAGGAATGAGTAATAATAAAACAACATTCATATTTTGGAGTAAATATTTACCTTGTGATGCAAACATCGCTACAATTGCCAAACTTAAAAATACAATTTGAGCAGAGCTGAAAAACGGAATAATTTTATTCTCGAGTGTTTCAGCTTTTTTCATTTTATTCATAATGAATTTTGTAGCATGTGCAAGTAAAAATGGTAAGACAATTACGATAACGATACTTTCTACTAAAACAGAAAACGCTACAGTCTTCATTACACCGGCAAATAAAAATAAATATACGGGTAGCAATAATACTTGTAAAATTAAATTTACAGGCAAAATTGCTGTGGAAAGTGCTACGTTTCCTTTCGCTATTTCAGTAAATATTAAGTACCAATCTGTACATGGAGTAACCATTAACATAATAAAGCCAACCCAAAGTGCTGGGTGATCTGAAAGAAATAACGCGCCTAATCCCCAAGCGAGAAAAGGTGTCCATATAAAGTTAATACCTAGGCTTGTTCCGGCGAATTTTAAATTGCGAAATCCGTTTTTAATTTCTTTCAATGGGATGCTTAGGAATAATCCATATAGCATGAAAAATAAGAAGGGGACAATAAATTTGTCTGAATACATATGTATGATATTAAATTGTCCGAGTACAATGCCGCATGTAACAGCAAAAAGAATAATAAAAGTTTGAATCTTTTCTATAGTGCTCATGAATAAATCCTTTCTAAATATAAATTTCCCTCTTTAAGTTTATTATACAAGTAATAAAGTTGTATTGGCTGTTTAATTGTATTTTAGTTATTATTTTTAATTCGAGATTTTATATTTAATTAAAAGTTACTTGACTAAAGTAAGTGGCTATATTACAATCACTTACATAAGGTAATTAAATAACAAAAAGTTTTAGGTTCCTTAAATGAAGGTATCTATTGGAACTTTTTCTTAGAATAAGAATTTTTATGATGATGAATAATGAATATGAAAAGAAAGATTAGGTGAAGGAAATGGGATTATTTAGCTCATTATTTGGTAAAAAAGAAGAAATTACGAAAGTAGAGGAGAATAAAACAATGTCAAAAGTATTATTTGTAAGAGCAAACGATCGTCCAGCGGAGCAAGCAATTAGTTCAAAAATGTATGAAACATTTGTAAGCACTTATAAAGAAGCGAACCCCAATACAGAAATTACAGAGTTAGATTTATTTGCATTAGATCTTCCTTATTACGGAAATATCGCAATTTCAGGTGGTTATAAACGTAGTCAAGGAATGGAGTTAACAGCTGAAGAAGAAAAGGCTGTAGCAACAGTAGATCAATATTTAAATCAGTTTTTAGAAGCTGATAAAGTTGTATTTGCGTTCCCATTATGGAACTTCACAGTACCCGCACCATTAATCACATATATTTCATACCTTTCTCAAGCTGGAAAAACGTTTAAATATACAGCGAATGGTCCAGAAGGTTTAGCTGGTGATAAGAAAGTAGTTGTACTAGGTGCTCGTGGTTCAGATTACTCTTCAGAGCAAATGGCTCCTATGGAAATGGCAGTTAATTATGTGACAACTGTACTTGGATTCTGGGGAATTACAAATCCAGAAACAGTGGTAATTGAAGGACACAATCAATATCCAGATCGCTCACAACAAATTGTTGAAGAAGGTTTAGAAAACGTTAAAAAAGTAGCTGCGAAATTTTAATTAATGATAGTAAATGGAAAAACCAACATGGATGACCATGTTGGTTTTTTAGTCTATATTCTATGTTAAAAAATGTATATTTATAAAGTAAAAGAAAAGTTTGAAAATAGTATTGCAAAATATTATATATCAAACTATAATGGGTTCAAGAATAGTTGATACTTAAATTAAATATTCAGAAAATTCAATTAGTTAAAATTGGAAAATGAGATAAGGAAATTTGAATGGGGGGGTTATATTATGGCGAATAAAGTACCGTTTTCGTTCATAGTAGTTATTGGATTAATGTTGTTTGCACTATTTTTTGGAGCAGGGAATTTAATATTCCCAGCGATGCTTGGTCAATCGGCAGGTGAAAATGTTTGGATTGCTAACGCTGGATTTTTAGTAACAGGAGTGGGGTTGCCACTACTTGGTGTATTGGCATTTGGGATTTCAGGTAAAGACGATTTACAGTCATTAGCAAGTCGCGCTCACCCAGTATTCGGGATTGTATTTACAACAGTTTTATACTTAGCGATCGGTCCGTTATTTGCAATACCAAGAACAGGGAATGTATCTTATGAAATTGGTCTTAAGCCTTTTATGCCAGAAGGACTAGGTTCTACACCTTTAATTCTTTTTACAATTATATTCTTTAGCATCACTTGTTTTTTTTCGCTAAATCCTGCGAAAATTGTCGATATTGTTGGAAAAATATTAACGCCAATTAAATTGACATTCATCGGTATTTTAGTAGTCGTTGCTTTTATTAATCCGATTGGAGAAATGCAAGCACCAGTTGAAGGGTATACATCACATGCATTTTTCAAAGGATTCCAAGAAGGATACTTAACAATGGATACGCTCGCATCATTCGTATTCGGAATCATCATCATTAATGCAATTAAAGAAAAAGGTGCGAAAACGAAAACGCAAATTATGGTCGTTTGTGCAAAAGCGACAATCATTGCAGCATCTATTTTAGCAATTATTTATACAGCACTTTCTTATATGGGAGCTTCAAGTGTTGCGAAGCTTGGACATTTAGAGAACGGCGGAGAAGTATTAGCGAAAGTTTCTAACTACTATTTCGGATCATATGGCGGAGTATTATTAGGGTTAATGATTACAGTTGCTTGTTTAACAACTAGTGTGGGACTTGTATCAGCATGTTCTTCATTCTTCCATAAGTTATTCCCAAATATTCCTTACAAAGCAATTGCAATCACGCTATGTGTATTTAGTGCAATTGTTGCAAACGTAGGATTAACACAATTAATCGCAGTTTCTGTTCCAGTATTAACAGCAATTTATCCGCTAGCAATTGTATTGATTTTCTTAACATTCTTCCATTCACTATTTAAAGGAAGAGCTGAAGTTTATCAAGTGAGTTTAATCGTAACATTTATCATCAGCTTATTCGATGGATTAAGTGCAGCTGGAGTTAACATTGAAGTAGTAAGCAAAGTGTTCACTAAATTTCTTCCGATGCAGGAAGTAGGATTAGGCTGGATCTTCCCAGCGATTATCGGTGGATTTATCGGCTATGGTATTAGCGTTGTAAAAACGAAAAATGGAGTGCAACCAGCAGCTGATGCAAATAAGAAAATAAGTTAAACAAAAAAAGTTATAGAATTTGATTCTATAACTTTTTTTGTTACTATTGATAATGAGGAAAAATAAAGTAGTAGGGGAAATAAGATGAAAAAAACAATTGATCATATCGGCATCGCAGTTCGTGATATAGATAGTACGATACGTTTTTATGAAACGGTTTTGTCAGGAACTTTAATCGACCGTTACGTAAGTGAAGCACCAGGTGTTGAAAGTGAAGTAGCCATTCTTGAAGTTGATGGTGATAGAATCGAATTACTTGCGCCAACGAATAATACAACTTCTCCAATAGCACGATTTATAAAGCAAAAAGGGAAAGGTGTCCATCACGTTGCGTATCGTGTAGATGATTTAGATGTAGCTTTAGAAGAATTAAAGGAACAGGGTATTCGAACGTTAGAACATACGCTTCGAATGAATAAACATGGTAGAAGGTTAATTTATCTTAACCCAGCGGATACGGAAGGGACAATTATTGAATATTGTGATTATCCGGAAGTGAAATAAAGGAAGTGTATTTTTGTGAAAGGTGTTACGTACTAATGTAACGCCTTTTTATTTGTATACTTTTCAATATTTCGATGAAAGTATTTCGGAATGTTGAATATATATTATGAGAAGCTATCCACTATCCTGTAGGAGTGGGCATGATTTTTTTAGTATTTGCGAGCAAATGGAGCTGACTATAGGGTAAGAAATCCTCATTTTGCACAGTAATATATGAAAGAAAAAGAGTGCTTTATAACCAACTATATATTTTATGTAATACATATAATATAAATTGTGAATTTCATGTATTGGAGAGTGGTTATCTGTGGAGATTTCAAATAGTGCTGAAAATTTTAACGTATTATTTGTTACATCTAGTGTTCCTGTCTATTTTCCGGTGCTAGAGGAATCTATATATAATAGTTTGAAAAAGGCAATTCGTAATGTAACGATGGTAACATACGAAAATTTGGTGAAAACGGCTTTAAAGATAAAACCGGCACTCATTATTGTATTTCATGGTTTTGAAGAAGGGATAATTAAGGGAATTCAAGATTTAAAACAATATAACTTTAAAACTGCACTCTGGCTTACAGATGACCCTTACTTTACAGATGTGACGAAAAACTTAGTGCTTGATTATGATTATGTGTTTACGCAAGATACAGGATGTATTGATTTTTATAAAGATTTAGGTTGTGATAATGTATATTATTTGCCTTTAGCAGCAGAACCTCCTGCATATACGCCGATACTTAGGGAAGAGGAATACATATTTGATATTAGTTTCATAGGGACTGCTTTTGATAATCGGCTCGCATTTATTGATTCAATTGCAGAGTACTTAGTGACTAAAAATACTCTAATTATAGGTTGTAATTGGGATAGACTAAAAAGTTATGAGTTATTGAAAGATAAAATTTTACTTTTACCATTTTTGGTTTACGAAAACAGTATAGGATATTACAAAAAAAGTAAAATCAACATGAATATACATCGCTCGATAGAGGATTTAACATTTAATAGAAATAGAGTAAAAGTAAATGCTTGTTCTATTAATAATCGTACATTCGAAATAGCTAGTACAGGTTCTTTTCAAATGACGGATATTCGTTCAGATTTAGAAAAGTGTTATATTCCAGGGGTACAAATTGAGACATTTACCTCAGCGGTTGATTTTATAGAGAAAGCTGAAAGATATTTATCGAACCCGGTACAAAGAAAGAAAATTGCGATGGAAGGGCTGAAGAGAACGCTAATCGAACATACATATGATAAAAGGGTACAACAGCTGTTAAAAATAATTGAAATGAACCCTAAAAAAGAAAATGAAATTTAAAAATAGGGAAAGAATGTGTTGAAACACAACATATTTAAAGAACAAGGTATTTGAATGGAAGAGCATACACTTCGAATGAATAAGCATGGTAGAAGATTAATTTATCTTAACCTAGCGGATACAGAGGGCACGATCATTAATTATTGTGATTATCCGGAAGAGAAGTAAAGGAAGTGTATTATGGAGAAAGGGTGTTGCGTAATAACGTAATACCTTTTTTATTTATCCCGCTATTTGTTGGCAATAAGATTCCCGCTTCAAAAGTCGGAGAATGCGAGAGAGTTAGGTGGGAGATCGAATGCCCGTAAAAGTCCCACTGATTAAAGTTTCACTTTATGTATTTCACATTTTCTTCACAAATGATTCACGATAACTTTTCTTCTTAGGGAACTTACATAAATATATTTTATGCTATAATGATAATCAACTTTAAAAATATTAGTAATATCTATGAAGGTAGCTACTATTATATTAGAAGTATAGAGGTGAGGAATAAATAGAGAGTGATACTAAATAAATTCTTATACTTAATCAGGTTAATATTTTATCAAGAAATAAAACTTGGGAAGTAAAAAGTAATGAAAGTGTAGTGACGAAAAAGAAAGAAGTGAAATGATTGTGAAAGTAATACGAAGGTTAGGGGCATGGCTATTAATTGCGTGCGTGTTTATTATATTCATACCAAAAAGCACATCCGCTCATGCGTACGTTGTGAAATCAAATCCTACTGAAAATGAAACGTTGAAGAAAGCACCATCTATTGTGAAAATTGAATTCGATGAGGACATACAAGTTTCAAGTTTTAATACATTGTTCGTAAGAGATACCTCAGGTCAAAGAGTAGATTTAAAAGATGCTCATATTGATACGAAAAACAAAAAATTATTAGAAGCTGGGTTAAAAGAGAATCTCAAAAATGGTCTTTACTCTATTCAGTGGAAAGCTATTTCAGCTGATGGACATCCAATTCAAGGAGTTATTCCATTCCGTATTGGATTAGCAGAAGCGGGAACAGATGATATAAAAGTAGAAGAGATGGGCTATGTTCCCCAAATCGATATGATTATGGAACGCGGAATTTTATATACAAGTTTTTCTCTATTTATCGGTGTTCTATTATTTAATCTTATCCTTTATAAAGGAAGTGCAAGTCAAGTTCAGTCGAGGAGTAAGAAAATAATATGGATATCATTATTTGGGATATTCATTAGTTTACTTTTCAATTTACCGTTGCAAGCGAAAATAAATGCTGATGTTTCATGGCTAGAAGCATTCGATCCTTTATTATTAAAAGAAACATTACAGCTATCTGTTTTTGGGTATGTATGGATCACTCAAATGGCTCTTATTAGTACGCTTATGATTGTTACATATTTTGCAGTGAAGAGTGAGAGGCTTTCGTCGTTTAAAGTATGGAGCATTCCAATTGTATTATTTATTGGGTTACTTGTTATGAAAGCCTTCAATAGTCATGCATATGGATTAAAGTTTAAAGAAATTGCTGTCGTTATGGACTTTCTGCATTTATTCGCAGCTTCGTTATGGATGGGGGGGCTATCATCGATTGTTCTTCTGTTACGTAAAGAGGATGACAAGTGGACTATGTATTGGGATGCGATTAAGCGTTTTTCGCCATGGGCAACAGGTGCTGTCATTGTGATTTTATTAACGGGTCTTTTTAACAGTACATTTTTTATTCCCACGATCCATTCCCTATTTGATACGAAGTATGGATTGGCCTTATTAGCAAAGATACTTTTATTCGTGTGTATGGGGATATTGGGAATTATTCATTATGTGAAAGGGAGAATGCGAGCGCAGCAAAGGTTAGGAGCTACGGTGAAAGTAGAGTTTATCATTGGAATTATCGTTTTCGTAATCGTAGCTTTTATGACAAATGTACAAACGCCGCCGATGCCTCCTACGGGACCTTTTACAGAGAGTAAACAATTAGATAATGGATATGAACTTACTTTACATGTAAGTCCTAATAAGGTAGGACAGAATACATTTCATATTACTTTGAAGGATGAGAATGGACGGCCTGTTACTGATATGGAACAAATTGTATTGACGACTCAATCTTTAGATATGAATATGGGCAAAGGTTCATTTAAAGTTTCGGCAGTGTCACCGGGAGAATATGAAGCGGAAGGTATGTATATTAACATGACAGGAAACTGGAATATACAAGTTCACGGATTAACAAAATCTCTTGATAGTTTCGATACGGATTATAAATTTATTGTAGGTGGCAGATAAAAAAGACGTTATAAATGAAAAGGAGTTTATACAAAATGAAACGTATAAAAAAATTAGGAACAACAATGATCGCAACAATAATTGCAATGGGGATTTTTTCGTTACCTGTTAGTGCTCACGTAACTGTGAAACCAGCAACTTCTGACGTTAGCTCTTGGGAGACTTATACAATAAAGGTACCTGTTGAAAAGAATATGGCAACAACAAAAGTCACACTGAAAATACCGTCTGGAGTCGAGTTTCAACAGTACGAGCCAGTGCCAGGGTGGAAAGTGGAAGAACAAAAAGATGCAGCTGGAAAAGTTAAAACTGTAATATGGGAAGCAACAGGAGAAGGGATTTTACCTGGTCAGTTCCAACGATTTACTTTCGTTGCTAAAAATCCAGATAAAGAGCAACAAATAGCTTGGAATGCATATCAACAATATAAAGATGGAGAAATTGTTGAATGGACAGGCGATGAGAAAGCTGAGAAGCCCCATTCACTTACTACGATTGCAAAAGGTACATCATTAACAGGAGAACATGGTGAAGTATCTAGTGTGGAAAAAAATGAAGGTACAAGTAATATGCAAACAATAGCAATTGCCTTATCAGTTTTAGCGATTGTATCTTCCGTAGGTACGTGTGTTTTTGTAGTACGTCGTAAAAAGTAGGGAACATTGAAAGGTCTCATTGAAAGTAATGAGACCTTTGTTAATAAAATTTTGAGATTAAGCAGCTTCGAGGGGGATTGGAGCTACAAATACAACATGGTTTATTAAGATAAGGAACTCAATTGACTGTCATTACTTCTTCTGGTAGGTTATCATGCTTAAGCCAGTTTTCAATTAAAGTATTAAATAGTTGGGGATTTGCTAAAGGGATTCCATGACCGATTTTAGGAATGATAATACCTGTGCAATTAGGATTGCTTTCAAGGATTGCAGTCATCGAGTCTTTCATGATTCTTTTTTCGTTTTCTCCAACAGTCACTAATATATTGCTACTAGCATTCTCGAAACCTTTTGGTATTGTAAACGACATATTTTCTTCTAATATCCTCACAAATGCATTTTTACTTATTTGACAACTTTCATGATAATAGTGATCAAATTGTGTTTCATCTATGCACATTGATTTTGCTTGTATTTTGGAAAACGTCTTACTCTTTATAAGTGGATAGGTTAAGCCAAGGGATCTTATTAATGTTTTAGCGAAAGGAATTAGTTTAACTAATGCGCTATTTATCATAGCGTATTGAATTAAGTTTGGTTTCATGCTGAGCATTGCAATTAATACTTGAGCACCTAACGAAAAACCGATTACTATAACAGTTTTACCTTGTCCTTTTTCTTCAACTAATTCAATGATTTTTTCAGCACTAAAGTGTATTGAAAAATGATCCTTACTACTATTTTCCCCTTGCTCGGGTAAATCAGGAACAAGGCAGTGAAAGCTAGTAAAATGTTTAATTTGTTTGTCCCACATCCATCCACTGACTCCGCCCCCATGAATAAAAACCATAAGTGGAGAGCTTGAATCTCCAAATTCTTTATACTGTAAAACCATATAATTCCCCCTTATGATTAGAATTGTTAGTCCATACATATGTATTGGAGATAATATTTTCTACTTAATTATCATCATACAATAAAAAAGAAAAATTTTCCTTTTGCTAAGATGTTAAGTGACTGTACTCATAAAATGGTAAAAAAGAAAGAGCCTACAAGTGGTAGACTCTTTCTCATATCTATTTATTTCACTTCAACTTGCTGCCTTACAGCAAGTGCTTTCGGCTTTATATTTACAAAACAAATGCTTACGATAATAAATAAAAGTCCGATGAATAAGCTAATTGTAATGGCCTCATGTAAGAAAATTGAACTTACAATAATAGCGATCAGTGGGATAAGGAACGTATAAGCCCCAACTTTACTTGCCTCACCAGCTCCTACAAGTGTAAAGTAAGCGAGCCATCCCATTGCAATAACGAAGAATGAAATAAAGAGTAGTACACTTACAAATGGTATACTCCAAGCGATGTTAGACCAGCTCTCAAATTCTGAACCAAATCCGATTAAGCAAAATCCGCCAATAATAAGCTGAAGTGTTACCATCCAAATGGCATTAACGCGGTGTCCGGTTTTCTTAATAAATACTGTGCCGAGTGCCCAGCCGATAGCGCATCCTAAAGCAAGTAGTACACCGATAATAGAAATATGTCCAGTTAAACTACTAGAGCTAATAACCCCAACACCAATAAATCCAAGAATAAGTCCGAAAATTTTCAAGCCATACATTGCCTCTTCAAGCCAAATCCATGAGAAAATGCCGAGTAAGACAGGTTGGAGAAATACGATTGCGGAGAAGAGTCCGGCGGGCATGTATTGAAGTCCGACAGTTTGTAGTCCGTAAAACAAAATAATATTGAGTAAAGCTGAAATAAAGTATAAATGCCAAGTTTCCTTTAAATTTAATTGTTTGTATTTCGGTAATGCGAAAATAAGTAAGATAAATCCTCCTATTAAAGTTCTAATCCCTGCAAAGAGTACGGGTGGTGTGTAATGCAGAGCGAATTTAGATAACGGCCAATTAATTCCCCACATAATAACGAGAAATGTAAGGATTATGGCCGTTTTTGTTCGAGAAAGCTGTGTCACGGTAAGACCTCCTTGTTGTATTTCATCTCACTATGATATGATATCGACTGTGATAAATAAAATGAATATTTTTTATGGGGAGTATAAGTAATTAGTTATGACCATTACACAACTTCAAGTTTTAATTAAAACGGTTGAATTAGGAAGTTTTACGAAGGCTGCTGGGATGTTGAATATGACGCAACCAGCTGTAAGTCATGCAATTTCAAGCATTGAGTCAGAGTTAGGAGTTACTATTCTTATACGTGATAAACGAAAAGGATTACTCGTTACGGATGTAGGAAACAGAATTCTTGTACATATTAGAGAAATTTTGAACGGTGTAGAGAAGATTGAACAAGAAGTAGCGATGGAGAAAGGGCACGAAATTGGGACGATTCGAATTGGGAGTTTTCCGAGTGCTTCTGCACATTTCTTGCCCAAAATGATAAATCTTTTTAAGGAGAAGTATCCGAACTTAGAAGTCGTTCTTTGTGAAGGAACGATTAAAGAAGTTGAAGATTGGTTAGTATCGAGGGTTGTTGATATCGGAATTATTATTTTGCCTAATAAAGATATGGAGATCGTGCCCTTAACGAAGGGGAAAATGGTTGTTGTCTTAAGAGAGGATCATCCTTTGTGTAAGAAGAAATCTATTACAATAAGTGATTTAGAGAATGAACCAATCATATTATGTAAGGGTGGATATGAACCTCCCATTATTGATATGTTTAAACAAGCGAACGTACCACTTCGGGCTGAATATGTAATTTCGACAGTTACAACAGCTTTAAATATGATTCAAGAAGGATTGGGAATCGCAATTTTGGCTGAGTTATCTTTAACGAGTTTACCAAAGAATATACAAACGAGAGAATTGGAACCACAAGTATGGAGAGAAATTGCTTTAGCTGTTCCTTCGTTAAAGGATTCTTCACTCGCTGTACAGCTATTTATTGAAGAATTCCAAGAGTTATTTGCAGAATAAAAAGAGGTGTCTCATATATCATAATGGGACACTTTTTTAATTTGCTTATAAAAAATCTATAAAAAGGATTGACTTATTTTTCGGTTGTAACTATAATGATTACATCGGGTGGTGATTACGATGAAAATTAGTAGCCGCTTTTCTATAGCTGTTCATATTTTATCTATTTTAAAAAACAATCCATCTTCAGTTTGCACTTCGGACTATATGGCCGAAAGTGTAAATACAAATCCGGTAGTCATTCGTAAAATAATGTTTTACTTGAAACAATCTGGATTTGTTTACGTAAATCGCGGACCAGGTGGCGCGGGATTATTAAAGGATTTACATGAAATCACATTGTTAGATGTGTACCATGCAGTGAATGTAGTAGAAGAAGACAAACTATTTCATTTTCACGAGCAACCGAATCCAGATTGCCCAATTGGAGCGAATATTCAAGCGGTGTTAGAAGTTATTTTAATTCAAGCACAATCCGCGATGGAAGAAGTTTTGAGAAATATTACGATGGGGCAGTTATTTGAATCTTTACAACAAAAAATGAATGCATAATATGATAATCGCAAGTCTCTAAAAGAAAATGCATATTTTTTTCTTAAAATTGTAACTGTTATGGTTACATCTGAAAATAAAAAGAAGGTAAGGTGCAAATAATATGGCTGTGAAAATGAAAGTATACTCAGATTTTATATGTCCGTTTTGCTTTTTAGCAAAAGGTCCATTAGATGAAGTAGCGAAAGAGAAAGATGTGGAAATCGAATGGATGCCATTTGAATTGCGTCCAAGTCCATATTCTAAAATAGATCCTTGGAACGAGCCAGATAAGTTGGGTTCATGGGATTCTTTCATTCTTCCTACTGCAAAAAAATTAGGGGTTGAAATGCGTCTGCCACGTGTTTCCCCGCATCCATATACACATTTAGCTTTTGAAGGATGTGAATTTGCGAAAGAACGTGGACTAGGAAATGAGTATCATCACCGCGTATTCACCGCATTTTTCCAAGAAGAACAAAATATTGAAGATATTGATGTGTTAACAAAACTAGCGGTAGAAGTAGGGCTTCCTGAAGCTGAATTTAAAGATGCTTTAGTAACTCGAAAATATAAAGAAAAACATCAAGAAGCAATTCAGCATGCATATGATGAAGCGAATATTATGGCGGTACCAACTGTCATGATTGGTGATGAAGTCATTCAAGGGCTTGCTAGTAAAGAAACGTTACAAAGAGTAATTGATAAAGAAATCGAAAAGGATAAAACAAATTCATTTGAAGGTATGCAATGTAATACGGATGGATATTGCTAATTCGTTTTGCATGAAAGAATCAAGTTGATTTGTTTAAATAAAAATAATAAAACATATATTTGGAGGAATTAAAATGTCAGCAACTACAACAAATTTAAAAGAAGCAATCGTGAACCGTCGTTCAATTCGTAAAGTAACAAAAAGCGATGCAATTACGAAAGAAAGAATTGAAGAAGTTTTAAAAACAGCTTTACACGCACCAACTTCTTTCAATATGCAAAGTGGCCGTATGGTCGTATTAATGGATGGAGAGCATGAAAAGTTTTGGGATATCGTAAAAGAAACGCTTAGATCACGCGTACCAGCAGAAAACTTTGAAGCGACTGTAGAAAGACTAAAAGGCTTCCATGCAGGTGTAGGAACAGTACTATTCTTTGAAGATCAAGCAACAGTAGAAAAAATGCAAGAAAATGCACCATTATATAAAGATCAGTTCCCATTCTGGTCTCATCAAGGAAATGCAATGTTACAACATACTGTATGGATGCTATTATCTGCTGAAGGAATTGGAGCGTCATTACAACATTACAATCCAATCGTAGATGCTGAAGTAAAAGCAACTTGGAACATACCAGCAGAGTGGAGCTTAGTAGGACAAATGCCATTTGGTGAGCCAAATGAACAACCAGGGGAAAGAACATTCTTACCTACTGAAGATGTAGTGAAATTTTATTAAGAAATTCAATATGTAACAAGAAGGGATTTGTTACATACTTATCCAATTTAAAGGACAGCCCATATTATAATATGGGCTGTCCTTTAGCATAATAATGAAAAAGTTGTTATAGGAACAAATTTTTAAATATGGATTGATGACTTAGAATAAAAAATCTATTGTGTTTATCCCACTATTTGAATGCAGTCCCACTGATCAAAGTTTCACTGTATTATTTTGAAATGACAGTAAACATCCCAGTCATGTTTGGTGAGTAATCTTTAAAATCATATTTTTCATAGAAAGATTCTTTACCTTGTGATGCAAACAAACCGACAAACGCCTTATCAGGGGCATTCTGATTTAAGTATTCAACCAAAATATGCATTATTTCTTTCCCAATACCATTTTTCTGATAATCTGGATGGACCACTATATCTTGAATATAGAAATAGATAGTCCCATCACCAACAATTCTCCCCATGCCCACAATTTTTTCATTATCTTTGACCGTGATGCAGTGAATAGAATTCTTCAGTGAAGTTTCAGCCACTTCAAAATTCATATAATTACTCCAACCAACAGAATCACACAAATATTTGTACTCTTCCAATGTTGGAATGCTATTTTTAAACTCATATTTCTTCAAAATGTATCCTCCAAGTCCTCAATTTCAACAAGTATATAAATTCGACATTTTTTTATCTATTCCTCTGATACAACTAAACTCCCTTTAGCTATTGAACATAATACCCTCTGTTTAGTCTATTTAATTTAGTACAGCTTATTTGTGTTAATTTAAAAGAGTTTAGGGAAGAAATATAAGAAATGATCTGGTGAAAAAGGAAGTGGAAATATGAGTGATGAGAAAAAATATACAGTGGTAGGTACTGATGTCGAGGAAGTAAAACGTTTAAACAGAAATTCAGGGTTAACGTATAACCAAGTGAAGGAATTGTTAGCGAAGCAATTGCAAAAAAAGAAATGATTAGATTGAAATACTTAAGCTTTCATTTAGCATTTTTCTAGAGAGAGTTAAGTAATAGATAACTCTCTTTTTTCAATATGAAAAATCTACTAAGGAGCAACAGTTTAAAAATAGACGTTCTCCTAAAATATAGAGTGGAAAAATAGTTTTTAGAAAAGTATTAGATGAAAAATCAGACATTAAAAAAGAAAAAAAGGATTCTTCCTAATTAGTAAGAAAGATTGTCTATAGAAGTTCATAAAATGTAATATATCCAATTTCCATCCATTGAAGGGGGAGGTTAATTTTTAATGAATGAAGTGAAAAATTTCTTTCGAAGTAGAGGGTTTCAACGGTTTCTCGTTTTAATAATATTAGTGCTTGTATTGTATGGATTAAAAAGTATGATTAATTTAATATTAATTACGTTTATTCTCACGTTTTTGATGGATCGATTTCAAAAGTTTATCTCAAAAAAATTGAAAGTAAATAGGAAAGTGGTTATTGCTGGTTTATATATTGTGTTAGTGACGTTTATTGTAACTACACTATATAAATATTTACCTGTACTAACGATACAAATTTCACAATTAATTTATCAATTTAAATTGTTTTTTCAAAACCCACCTGATAACGAGATAATTAAATATGCACTTTCAACAATTAATGGTATGGAAGTATCGAAATACATTGAACAAGGTGTAGATGTCATTTATCAATCGATAGCAAACATAGGAAAAGTTAGTTTACAAATACTACTTTCTCTTATTTTAAGCTTATTTTTCTTATTAGAAAAAGAACGCATTATAGCATTTACTTCGAAATTTAAAGATAGTAAGCTGAAAATTTTTTATGAGGAGATTGCATATTTCGGTGAAAGATTTGCAAGATCGTTCGGAAAAGTGATTGAAGCACAGTTTTTAATTGCGGTTGTCAATTGTGTGCTCACTGTAATTGCACTTGTCATTTTAGGATTTCCGCAGCTTCTTGTATTGGCTGTCATGGTCTTTCTACTCGGTTTGATTCCAGTTGCTGGTGTTATCATTTCATTGTTTCCACTTTGTATCATTGCCTATAACGTCGGCGGGGTTATGTATGTTGTTTACATACTAGTGTTCATTACAGTAATCCACGCTCTTGAAAGTTATTTATTAAATCCAAAATTTATGTCTGCAAAAACGAATTTACCTGTTTTTTATACATTTATGATACTTATTTTCTCAGAACATTTCCTTGGAATATGGGGGCTTATTATTGGGATTCCAATCTTTATCTTTTTATTAGATGTACTTGATGTAAATAATGATGAACCGATTAATGATACTAAGTGATAGAAAATGACCGATGTTTTCTCATGATGAAAACATCGGTCATTTGTTATTTTTTCTTTGGAGGGGGGAGTTTAATGAATTTATTTGCAATTAAAGCTATAATAACAGCAGCAAAAATAAAGACTGCGATTAAACCAACCCCCATACCTGCCCATCCTCCTATAAGGAAGATGCTGATCGGTATTGCTAATAAGCTTAAAATAATAAGAATCAATCCGAGATTTTTATCATGTTTTTTGGTTGGAAATAATGTTCGGATGATTAAAAAGAGAAAAAGTATTAAGGATGCTACAGCTAGCAAGAGGATTACAATCGTCCAAGAATCATTCATGAAATCACTCCTTTTTATAGATAATATTACCGTTTAAATTGAGGGGGAACTATAAAAATATAAAAAAGCAATCCAATATAAATCGGATTGCTTTTTTGACTGAAAAATATGATTAAAGAACAGGGGCCATTGTTTCTTTCAATACTTGAACAGAGTGATCGAATTTTAATTCTTCCTCTTCACTTAGTTCAACTTCTAAAATTTCACGAACACCGCCGCGGTTTAAAACAGCAGGTACGCCGATATAAACATCTTGTTGGCCGTATTGACCTTCAAGATATGCTGATACAGTTAATACGCTGTTTTCATTGCTTAAGATTGCTTTCGTAACACGTAGCAGTGACATGCCGATGCCGTAGTATGTAGCACCTTTTCGTTCAATAATGTGATAAGCTGCATCACGAACGTTTACGAAAATATCATCTAAATCTTTTTGGTTATATGTGTTGTCTTTTTCAAGAAGCGTTTGTAGTTTTTGAATACCAATTGATACGTGACTCCACACCGGAAGTTCTGTATCACCGTGCTCTCCGATAATATAAGCGTGAATGTTATGAGGTCCAATATCGAAGTACTCACCTAACATATAGCGGAAACGAGCAGAATCAAGAGTTGTACCAGAACCGATTACGCGTTCTTTCGGTAATCCAGATTCTTTCCAAGTTACGTAAGTTAAAATATCTACAGGGTTTGTTGCAATTAAGAAGATACCGTCAAAGCCGCTATCCATAATGCTCCGAACAATTTGCTTGAAAATTTTAGCGTTTTTCTCAACTAAATCTAAGCGTGTTTCACCTGGCTTTTGTGGTAATCCAGCTGTAATTACAACAAGATCTGCGTCTTTACAATCTTCATAACTACCTTTCCAAACCTTTGTTGGAGCTGGTGCGAAAGGAACGGCATGGCTTAAGTCCATTGCTTCTCCTTCAGCTTTTGCTTCATTTACATCAACTAAAACAAATTCTTCAGCTACAGCTTGGTTAATCATACAGTAAGCATAACTACATCCAACTGCTCCTGTTCCTACTAATACAACACGGTTAATACCTTTTTTCATTTCAAAATTCCTCGCTATTTCATAAATTTTATTATGTAAGATAATACGTCTTACTTCTATAGTTTCATATCTATTTTATTACATTTTATAAAAGATATTCAAGTGATTGAAAATGTATCCACTCAATTCCTTGAATGAAACATAGGAATTCTGCTAAACGAATATAATTCAGTAAAATCCTTCGTAAAAGGGGAATTGGCATGGGGAATCCATTATCGATGGAAAAAATGCTTCAAATTATTCATGAAGGGCTTGCCAAAACGAATAACCCCAAACAAATTACAGTTGCCGGTGCAGGGATATCTGGATTAGTTGCAGCATCTTTATTAAAAGAGGCTGGGCACGAGGTAACGATTATAGAAGCAAATAACAGAATAGGTGGCAGGGTGTATACGATTCGTGAACCATTTAGCGCAGGATTATATTTTAACGCAGGTCCTATGCGTATTCCGGATACTCATGATTTAACTTTAGCCTATATTCGTAAATTTAAACTACCGTTAAATCTTTTTATTAATAAAACTTCTTCAGATATAATTTATACGAATAACATTAGAACGAGATTGAATGTGTTTGAAAAGGATCCAAGTGTACTTGAATATCCGGTTTTGGATAAAGAAAGAGGAAAAACGGCAGAAGAGCTAATGCTTGAGGTATTAGAAACAATACTAAATTATATTAAAAAGGACCCTAATAAAAACTGGCTTATCGTTGAAAAAAAGTATAAAACGTATTCGCTCGGTGCATTTTTAACCGAGTATTATTCAGATGGAGCAATAGATATGATCGGAGTACTTCTTGATATGGAAGCATATATGGGAATGTCTTTAATTGAAGTATTACGAGAAATGATTTTTTTTACTTCAACGGCGAAATATTACGAGATAACGGGCGGGATGGATGCATTACCAAATTCATTTTTGCCGCAGCTAAAGGATAATATTTTTATGCCCTATAAAGTAGAAAAAATAATACAAGAAGATAATAAAGTAATGATGCAAGTAACACATGAACAAACGTTAAATTCATTTATAGTAACTGGTGACATCGCTATTGTCACAATTCCATTTTCAGCTTTGCGATTTGTAGAAGTCCAGCCATATCATTTATTCTCTTATTATAAAAGGCGGGCGATTCGTGAATTAAATTATATTGCAGCGACTAAAATTGCGATAGAGTTCAAAAGTAGATTTTGGGAAAGAGTGGGGCAGTGTGGTGGAAAATCTATTACGGATTTACCGATACGTTTTACATATTATCCGAGCTATGGCATTCAGTCACCAGGGGCAGCTATCGTTATAGCAAGCTATACGTGGGCAGATGAAGCGTTAACGTGGGATAGTCTCTCGCATAAAGATCGTATTCGTTATGCATTGAAAAATTTAGCGCAAATTTATGGGAATGTGGTCTATAGTGAGTTTATTACAGGGGAATCTTTTAGCTGGAGTAAGAATCCGTATTCTTGCGGAGCATTTACAGCTTTTGAACCAGGGCAAGAGCTTGAATTATTTCCATATATTACGCCGCCAGCTGGCAGGGTGCACTTTGCAGGAGAACATACGACGTTAACACATGGGTGGATGCAAGGAGCGATTGAGTCTGGAATTCGAGTTGCTCATGAAGTGAATGCAAAATAAAACGATAATCTAGCAGTTTTGTTTACAAATACTTATTCTTTTAATAAAATGATAAGTATAAATCGTAATTATTACGCTTTGAAGAAATTTGAAGTAGAGAAATGGATGGTCGGTCGTATGAGTAAAGTAGAGATTCATATATTAGGTGGTTTTTTAGGTAGCGGAAAATCAACCTTGCTGCAAAATTTATTATTAGCAGAAAAGAAGAAAAATCGAAAAGTTGCAGTTTTAATGAATGAAATAGGCGAATACTCGGTAGATACAGATATTATTGGGAAAGAGAACGTTTTAAGAGAACTTCTTAAAGGATGTATTTGTTGTACGTTAAAAGAAGAGCTTGAAATACAATTACACTCTTTATATCAACAAGAAAGACCAGATGTAATTTATATAGAAACGACAGGTGTTGCACACCCAATTGAAGTGTTAGATGCATGTGTATCACCAATTTTGGCACCTTTCCTTGAAGTGAAATCTATAGTAGTCGTATTAGATGCAGTGAGATGGTTAAACCGAAGTGTATTAAGTGCAAATGTACAACAGCTATTACATGAACAAATGAAATATGGAAGTCATATTCTCATTAATAAATCAGATTTATTAACAGATGAAGATAAGAGAAAAGTATTTGAAAATGTAAAAGAAATAAATAATCATGCTAAGTTGTTTGAAACAAAGTATTGTAATATATCTTTAAATGATATAGAAGAAGCTGAATTTGCGAGTGGTGGGGAACGCGAGACACTTCATGTTAAACAGCATTTACATATACAAACGATGACGTATCAATTTACGAAATCGATTGATCAAGACAAATTATATGAATGGCTTTCAAATTTACCAGATAGTATTTATCGTGTGAAAGGTTTTGTGAAATTCCATGGAGATAAATACCCTCACTTATTCCAATATTCGTTTGGCGTACCGACTTTATTGGAACAAGACTTCGGTTTCCCGACAAACTTGGTGATTATAGGGGAAGGATTAGATAAGAAACTATTGGTTGAAGGATTAGAGAAAGTCGAAAATAATTAATCAGTTTTTCTATTCATGTTTTTTATGTAAGCTGCAAATAATTGACTTAATGAATTAAGTTAATTATTTGCAGCTTTTTGCGTGATGATTACTGTAATGAAACAGTAATTTCATTTGAACAACGGAATATATATTGATTGTATGTCCGTTTCCATTTAATAGGAAGGTGATTATAGATTTGTGCCGAATGTAGAGGTTACTACAAGAGTTTTCCATTACCAATTTTGAAGTCATGATTACGGACAGGGGAATTTGGCGTGTTTGATTCTATCAGAAAGAAAAGTATGGGGAGGATCACAATGTCGATGAAAAAACGTAAATGGCTAAAAACGGTGGTTACGGGTTGTGTTTTAGGATCGTTATTAGTAACAGCGGCTTGTTCGGGAAAGAAGACAAGTACAGAGGATGAAAAAACAATTAAGGTAGGGGTTCTTGCTTCACTAACAGGTCCACTAGAATCGTATGGAAAACAAACGGTAAATGGATTTGAATTAGGGTTAGACTATGCAACTGGTGGAACAGGGAAAGTAGAAGGAAAGAAGATTAAGTTTGTTGTAGAAGATACGGAAACGAAAGCAGATGTAGCGGTTAAGAAGGCTACGAAATTATTAGAAGAAGAGAAAGTTGATTTTTTAGTCGGATCATCTAGTTCAAGTGATACATTAGCAGTTTTACCACTAGCTGAAGAGTATAAAAAGATTATGGTTGTAGAACCAGCAGTTGCTGATAGTATTACCGGGAAGAACTGGAATAAATATATATTTAGAACAGGAAGAAACTCATCACAAGATGCGATTGCAGGAGCTGCCTCAATTGCTAAAAAAGATGTAAAGATTGCGACGTTTGCTCCAGATAATGCTTTCGGTCGTGAAGGAATTGCAGCATTTAAAGCGGGAGCAAAGAAATTAGGTGCAAATATTGTAAACGAGCAATACGCGGATACGAATGCAACTGATTTCACTGCAAATATTCAAAATATTATTAGCTCAAAACCAGATTATCTATTTATCGTTTGGGCAGGTGCGAATTCACCATGGAAACAGTTGAAAGATATGAATGTAGAAGCGCAAGGAATTAAAATTTCTACTGGTGCACCTGATATACCAGCATTAAAAACGATGGATGCGCTAATAGGGATGCAAGGGTTTTCCGTTTATTATCACTCACTTCCAAAGAATAAGGTGAACGATTGGCTAGTAGAAGAACATAAAAAACGTTTTAATGGTGCTGTTCCAGATCTGTTTACAGCAGGAGGAATGTCAGCAGCAATTTCTATTGTGGAAGCTTTAAAGAAAACGAAGGGCGATACAGATGTAGATACGCTGATTAAGAAAATGGAAGGGATGGAATTTGAGACACCGAAAGGAAAGATGAAATTTAGAGAGAAGGATCATCAAGCATTACAAACCCTATATTCTATAACGCTGAAAAAGCAAGATGGTGTTGATTATCCAGTACCAGTGTTAGAGAGAGAATTAACGATGAAAGAGACCGAACCATCAATTCAGAATAAATAGACTGAATTTTCTGTTGTTTTTGTATAAAGAGGGGATACCCTCTTTATACTTATTTCTTTCATAAACATGGTTTTCAGTGGGAGGGATTTCATGACACATTTGTTAGAGACGAGAAATCTTTGTGTATCTTTTGGGGATCATCATGTTATTAAAGATGTTAATTTAACGGTACAAAAAGGAAAGCTCATTTCAATTATTGGACCGAATGGTGCTGGAAAGACTACTTTATTTAATTTGCTAAGTGGACAAATTTCTCCGACGAAAGGTGAGGTTTATTTTAAAGGACAGGATATTACAAAGTTATCGATTTCAGATCGAACGCGCTTAGGAATTGGTCGTTCTTTTCAGTTGACGAATATTTTCCCAGAACTAACAGTACTTGAAAATGTACGTTTAAGTGTTCAATCATTCGTTCAAGACTATTACAGTTTCTTTCCGAATTCAGCCAAGTTAAAGCAGCAAACTGGAGAAGCGAGACGTCTTTTGAAGACAGTACTCCTTCACGAGAAAGGGGACGTATTAGCTAAAGACTTAGCTCACGGAGAAAAAAGAAAGTTAGAGCTTGCTATGTTGTTAGCATTAAAGACAGATGTCTTACTACTAGATGAGCCGACAGCAGGTATTTCAATTGAAGAAGTTCCAGCTATATTACAAGTAATCGATAATATTAAAAAGAATCCAGAGAGCACAATCGTACTTATCGAACACAAAATGGATATGGTACTCGATTTGTCAGATCATCTTATCGTTTTATTTCATGGCGAGTTATTGGCTGAAGGATTGCCGGAAGAAATGATGAAAGACGAGCGAGTACAAAGTGCTTATTTAGGGGGATTATATAGTGGCACTACTACAAGTGAATAATATAGAGACGTATTTAGAGCAGTTTCATATTTTACAAGGAGTGTCCCTTTCGGTTGAGAAGGGAACGATTACAGTATTGTTTGGAAGAAATGGAGCTGGAAAAACAACAACATTGCGTTCGGTTATGGGGTTTCACCGGATAGCAAATGGAGAAGTTTATTATGATAACACAAAAGTAAATGGATTATCTGCACATTTAATTTCAAGAAAAGGTATAGGTTATGTACCAGAAAATCAAGGTATTTTTCATGATTTGACAGTAGAAGAGACATTTGCACTTGCTAGGGGAAAGGTAGGAAAAGAATCTGAAGAGAAAATAGATTGGATGCTCGAACTATTTCCAGATTTAAAGCAATTTTGGTATAAAAAAAGTGGGCTATTAAGTGGGGGACAAAAACAAATGCTGGCAATTTCAAGAGCATTTATTAATAGTGATGGACTATTGCTTATTGATGAGCCGAGTAAAGGGCTGTCTCCAATTATGATAGAAAAATTAATGGTAGCTATTTTGAAAATGAAGGAAAAAACGACTGTTTTACTTGTTGAACAAAATTTTATGATGGCTAGTCAAATCGGTGATTATTTTTACATTATGGATAATGGGCGCATTGTGCATAACGGTTTTATGGAGGAACTGCGAGAGGATAAGGAAACATGTCATAAATATTTAGGTATTTCTTAACATTGATACGGGGGGATAGAACGTGGATGTGCTAATTAACTTATTTGTAAACGGCGTTTCGACAGGGATGCTTATTTTTTTATTAGCGTCTGGTCTATCACTTATTTTTGGTTTAATGAGCGTACTAAATTTTGCGCATGGCGGTTTATTTGCATGGGGAGCATTTACAGGCGTTTGGTTATTCAATATGACAGGTAGTTATTTATTAGCGTTAATTGGAGCAGTCGCTATGGGGATGTTTCTCGGTTTCATTTTAGAAAGATTTCTTATTAGACCAGTGTATGGAAACCATGTTCGGCAGCTTCTCGTTACACTCGGAGGAATGCTCGTTCTTAGCGAGTGCATCAAAATATTTTGGGGCCCTAATCCAATTGCTGCAAAATT
This sequence comes from Bacillus sp. NP247, assembly GCF_018966865.1. Lineage (NCBI taxonomy): Bacteria > Bacillati > Bacillota > Bacilli > Caryophanales > Bacillaceae > Bacillus > Bacillus sp. NP247. The sequence goes on from NZ_CP076653.1 coordinate 4,529,283, forward strand.
ACCGTTATGGCTTCAAGGAAGTTTTACATTTGGAGGAGTTATCTTAATAAAATATCGCCTATTCGTTATTTTAGTTGGGATACTAATTTACATCGCTTTACTATTGCTGCTGAAAAAAACAAAGATAGGACTTATGATTCGCGCTGGTGTAATGGATAAAGAGATGGTTCAAGCTCTCGGAATTAACGTAAAAGCGATATTCTCGTTTGTCTTTTTATTAGGTGCAGGGATGGCAGCATTAGGTGGTTTTCTACTAGCACCATATTCAGGAGTTATTTTTGCTGAGATGGGCATGCAGTATGCAATTTTAGCCTTTATAGTAGTTATCATTGGCGGATTAGGTAGCGTACAAGGTTCAGCGCTAGCATCTTTAATTGTCGGATTAGCCGGTGCTTTTACAGCGTATTATGTGCCGGATTTATCTCTTGCAATCAATATGTTAATGTTACTATTTTTCTTAATAGTAAAGCCAACGGGACTCGTTGGTGAAAAGGGGTGACATGGTGAACGGCATATCGGGTCGAATTAAAGTATACTTCGGAGTTTTTATGCTCATTTGTTTAAGTGTATTTCCATTCGTAAACGATTCACGGAGCTTGTTAATTTTGTTCACTCAAATCTTCATCTTTGCTATTTTCGCTATGAGTTTTGATGTTCTCCTTGGATATACGGGTATTGTTTCATTCGGTCATTGTATGTTCTTTGGAATAGGGGCGTATGGGGTGGCGCTCTTATTTGATCGGCAAGGGGTGTCTATAACGAACTTTTTTATAGGAATAGCAGCCGCAATTATTGTATCAGCCATCGTTAGTTATATAATCGGTATGCTTTCATTACGCTTGAAAAGTCATTTTTATGCAATGTTAACGCTCGCTATTTCTCAGCTGTTTTTTGTACTTGCTGAAAAATGGCGTTCGCTGACTCACGGAGGAGATGGATTTACATTTCGTGTACCAGATATATTCCGTGATCGTTTTACGTATTATTACGTAACACTTATATGTTTAATCAGCATCTTCATTTTGTTACGTCTTTTCACAAAGTCTTCTATTGGAAAAGTATTAAAGGCAATTTCACAAAATGAACAACGTGTTGAAGCACTTGGATATAAAGTTCTCCATTATAAAATTATCGCAAGTGTAGTGGCAGGAGTAGTAGCGGCAATTAGCGGTGGTTTATTCGTTATCACATTGCGCTTTGTAAATACGACGGTATTTTCAATTGAAATGACGCTAAACGCATTATTGATGACAATGATCGGGGGAGTAGGAACGTTAATCGGAGCAATTGCTGGAGCTGGGATTATTGAATCACTGAAATACTATTTATCAGAACTGGCAACGGAATATCCGATTTTTGAAAGATGGACGATTATTCTAGGGTTATTATATATTATCGTTCTACTAGTTTTTCCGAAAGGATTAGTTGGAACGATTAAGAAGTTGAAAAATTTTAAAAGGGATAAGAAGGAGAAGAGTGCAGGAGTGGAACAAAACGTGTGAAAAATCGATAGAAGGGAATGTAAGTGGAGTAAGAAAATAAAATCCCTCCTTTAAGTAAAAGGAGGGATTTTTATTTTCTAGAAAAGTTATAACATATATAATTCGTGAAATTGTTATTTTGTAAAAAAAACATTGTTCTAGTTGAATAGTTCAATTGGAATCTTTTTATCTAACTCTCGATTTGTAAAAAAATGAACAGCTAATTTCTCTATTGGAACATCTTCAATTGGAACTAGTTTATTATTTCTAATCGGTAAAAAAGCTATCCCATTTCCCTCAACAATAAACTCTTCAATAAGCGAATAAGAATCTAACTGTTGAAGTTGATGCTGGGATAGATTGTTTTCTTTTAGAAATTGTATTGTCATATTTCTAAAAGGGCACTTTTTATCGTTACTAACAAAGAAAAGTTCTTTTGAAAAGTCAATGTTACACTGCTCTTTCGCTTTTAATAAGCTCACAGAAATTGAAGTGGTGAATACTTTTTTAAACGCTGCGTCGGGATAATCCTCATAAGTTATGACCATATCAACTTTTTGTTGCTGTAGTAGTTTTTGTAAATGGCTACTACTTTCTATATATATTTGATAATTCCTGAAATTTTCTTTAATACGCATACTTAAATAATTCGTCAAAATAGATTGTGACGTCGCTATTACATAAGAAGAAGCACTTGTTTTAATTTCATCTTTCGCTTCTTCTAAAAGAGCTAATATTTTATTCGTGTAGTCTAATAAAACGTCACCAGAAGGTAACAGGGAGACACCTTTGTTATCTCTATGTAGTAAAGGTGTTTCTAATTCTTGTTCTAATTTTTTGATTCGCTCAGTTACATTTGGTTGTACATAGCCTAGCTCTTTAGCAGCTTTACTAATAGATCCTTCGTTAGCTACAGTTTTAAATATGATAAGATCATTTATTTCCATTCATTTCAGCCCCTTATAAGGTATCATTATAAATGATACCAAACATAATTTATACCTATTTTACGTCAGCCGATCATCGGTTTATCATTATGTATATAAGATCGAAAGTGAGTGATAAACATGATTGGTATGCAATATAAGGTCATTTTACCAAAGGATTATGACATGGAGATTATTAAAAAAAGGGTAAAGGATAATGGGTTTAAAACTGATGGTTTTCAAGAACTAAATTTTAAGGCTTATTTAATTACTGAGACAGGTAAGGATGGGAATTTCTATAACTGTTATGCACCTTTATATATGTGGAATGGTCATGAAGGGATGAACAAATTTATATTCGAAGGGTATTACGATAATATTTTGCAATCGTTTGGGTGGCAACAAATAAATATAGGTGTTCCATTAGTTGTTAATTTAAGTAATGATTTTAGAAAAAGTAGATATGCTGTTGAATGTGCAGGGAGTATTTCTCAAAGTAAATCGCTGATTGGGACGCAATTAAATAAAGTAAATGAAAATGTGCAAAACATAGAAAAATGTTTAGGAAATGTAATAGTTTATAATCCGGATAAGTGGGGGTATAGTCAATTCAGTTTTTATAAGGAAAAGCCTGAAATAGATGTAATGGGCGATGTTACTATTTATGAGATTTTACATATTTCATGAAGATATGTTGTTGAATGCTAAATTAAGAAAAAGGAATGAAAATGTATGCCTTTTGTGAACGTTTATTATCATGAAGATATAGTAAATAAAGAAGAGTTGAAAAAGATAGGTGAATGTATCCATCTTTCATTAATTGAACATTTTAACATCCCTGAAAATGATTATTTTCAAATATTTTTACCTTATCAACGAAATCAATTTTTGTATAATCCATATTATTTGTTGGAAAGAGGAGAAATGAGAACTGAGAATATGATTCATGTTTCTATTACATGTGGACCTGGAAGAACAGTACAACAGAAAAAAGGTTTGTATCAATCTATATCCTTTGAAGTTTCGGAATGTTCCAACGTAAAAGTTACTGACATTTTTATTACATTACATGAGACAGCTGCTGAGAACTGGTCATTTGGTCAAGGGATGGCACAATTGGTAAAAATGAAGGGAGCAAAATGGTGAATGAACCAATTGAATTTTATATTCCAAAGAAAATGAGAGAAATAGCACCTGTATTTTCTCATTATAGTGAAGAGATATTGTTTGAGGAAGTGTGGCGGGATGCCAATTTAACATTAAGAGAAAGAAGTTTATGTACAGTGTCGGTACTAATCAGTCTTGGTAATACAGAACAATTACCATTTCATTTGCGGCTAGCTAAACAACATGGGATTGCGGAAAATGAAATGATTGCATTAATAACACATATGGCTTTTTATGTTGGTTGGCCAAAAGCTGTAGCAGCTTTAAATATAGCAATGAATGAAATTAAAAGTTAAGAATAATCATAAGAAAGAATTCATTTTTAGATGAATTCTTTCTTATGATTATTTGAAATATATACTGTTGTGATATTTAAATCTTTATACTTGCTTTTTTATCACTTGAGTGGTAAAGTGATAGTAAGATTCACGATAGGAAGTGACAATATATGCGTGAAAATACGATAGGATCGTTAATATGGTTACGTTTAATACGATTTACGAACCAAAGTAATCAGATGTCAAATGAGTTTTTGAAACGTTTTGATTTGACGACAGCTCAATTTGATGTACTTATGCAAATACGGATTTATCAGCCACTTACACAAATGGAGTTAGCAGAAAAAGTTACTGTGACGCAAGGTGGTATCTCTAGAATGTTAACACGTCTTGAAAAAGAAGAGTATATAGTACGTAAACAAGATTGGAAAACGAAAATGATTAGCCTTACTGAGAAGGGTGAAGCAGTATTAGAAAGAGCATTGCCAGAGCAACTTGCATTCCAATCATCCTTTTTTGATGATGTATTAAATGAGGAAGATCAGAAAATACTATACGCGTTAATGACAAAAGTTCATAAGCATAGTGAAAAAAAAGAATTACCGCATGAGTAATTTTTTTTACACTATCAATTGACTAATCAAGTGATAATAAGAGGGGGAAACGTTATGTATACAATTCCAGGGCATCACCACATTTCTATGGTGACAAAAAATGCGAAAACAAATAATGATTTTTATCAAAAAGTATTAGGGTTACGCCGAGTGAAAAAGACAGTCAATCAAGATAATCCATTTATGTATCATTTGTTTTATGGCGATTTAACAGGGAGTGCTGGAACTGAATTATCATTTTTTGAAATGCCGAATGTAGGACGAACCATCCGTGGTACAAATGCAATAACACAAATAGGTTTGCTTGTACCTTCAATAGAAAGTCTTACATTTTGGAAGAGACGTTTTGAGTCGCTCCAGGTGGCGTATGGGGAAATTACAACTTACGCCGGAAGAGACGCATTGCACTTTGAAGATCCAGATGGCCTACGGTTAGTGCTGTTAAATAATAACGGAGAAGAAGTACCTGAATATTGGACTGCATGGGATGAATCTTCTGTAAAGCAAGAGAATCGGATTTTAGGGATGGGTACGGTTGAAATGACAGTAAGAAGCTTAAAAAAATTATCAAAAACATTAACTGAATTGTTCGGTTATAAAGAAGTATCTCGCTCTGATAATGAAGGACTATATCAATCCGTTCTAGGTCAGTCTTTCGGAGAAATCTTAGTAAAAGAGCAAGAGGGAGAAAGAGAGAGACCTGGAAAGGGAAGTATTCATCATTTAGCAATTCGTGTGAAAAATGATGAAGAACTAAACTATTGGAATGCAGCAGTGAAAGATAGAGGTTTTGAGACAACAGGAGTTATTGATCGTTTTTATTTTAAAAGTTTATATTTCCGCGAATCAAATGGAATTTTATTTGAGATTGCGACTGATAGGCCAGGATTTACAGTAGATTCAGCAGTTGAAGAATTAGGAAAAGAGCTGGATTTACCACCATTTTTAGAAGAAAGAAGAAAAGAGATTGAAGAGAAATTGATACCACTTTATTAAAAGGGAGAGAGCAACTATGGAAAAATACCGTATGGATACAAGTAAAGGAATTGAGTTTGGACTATATTCAATTGGGGATCATATTTTAAATCCGCATAATGGTTCGAAAATAAGTGCAGAAAAAAGAATTCAGGAACTAATTGAAACAGCTAAGTTAGCAGATGAAGCTGGAATTGATGTGTTTGCTGTCGGTGAAAGTCATCAAGCGCATTTTACAACACAAGCGCATACAGTTATTTTAGGAGCTATTGCACAAGCTACGAAAAATATTAAAATCGCGAGTTCTGCAACAGTATTAAGTACGTCAGATCCGGTTCGTGTATATGAGGACTTTGCCACAATCGATTTAATTTCTAATGGTCGTGCTGAAATCGTTGCTGGTCGTGGATCTCGTATTGGAGGATATAGTTTACTTGGTTACGATGTAAATTATTATGAAGAACTATTTGAAGAGAAGATGGATCTTTTATTAAAAATAAATAAAGAAGAAAGTGTAACATGGAAAGGGCAGTTTAGAACGTCACTGGAACATGCGACAATTATACCGAGAGCTAAAAATAACAATATACCAATTTGGCGTGCTGTTGGAGGGCCACCTGCTAGTGCAATTAAGGCAGGACGCGCAGGTGTACCAATGATGCTTACGACACTTGGTGGCCCAGCTGTTAATTTTAAAGTTTCGATTGATGCATATCGTGAAGCGGCTGAGCAAAGTGGTTTTGATCCAGCAACACTGCCAATTGCGACAACAAGTTTATTTTATACAGCAGAAAATTCACAAGATGTACTTAGTGAATATTATCCTCATATTAATGCTGGTATGCTTGCACTACGCGGTGGTGGGTATCCAAAACAACAATTTACTAATGCAGTAGATCACCGTGATGCGTTAATGATTGGTAGCCCGCAACAAATTATTGAAAAAATGCTTTACCAATATGAATTATTTGGCCAGCAACGTTTTATGGCACAAATTGATTTTGGCGGTGTACCATTTGATAAGATTGAGAAAAACATTGAATTAATTGCTAATGAAATTATGCCGGCTGTTAGAAAATATACAACGAAATAATGATAAAAGTACCGGGAATATAATCTATTTTCGGTACTTTTTTATTTAGTCAGTTTGGAAAAATGACGAAAAAATGAATTTTTAGTCTGAAAAAAGGAAAGGATTTTTCTATTTGTGAATAACAATATTGTTGATTTGAATTTTGAAAATACATTTTTCTCTTGACAAAAATCTAGCGTATTTTCGGATTTGATTCGAGGACATTTTTTAAGAGGAAAGTCAAGCGTATGAAGAGGGAAACGTAATAATAATTGATATAAGAGTATGTTATATGTTTGAAAAATACGTTTTTTAAATGTAAGAAATCAAATTCAAAAAAATTACAAAAGACATATTTCAGACAAAATCCTGTCAATAATACGTCAAAAATCACCTGAATTTATTATGTAAGTATATTATACAATTCGATTAACGAATAAAACACTACTGAAATAGTGAAAAGGTAAATCGTATGAAGAAAGTTCTTTTGTAATTATCTAAAAAACTGACAATCTATATTTTCAGAAAGTACATAAACGAATTTATCTTTTTGTATTTCCAAATGATTGAATTGTTCGTTATGAAGTGAATTCATACAATTCAATCGATATTACGATATAAAAAATTATGAAGGAAGTGACTTTAGCATGGAAACGCTCGAATTGGCACGAATACAATTTGCATCTACAACGATTTTTCATTACTTTTTCGTTCCGCTATCTATTGGTTTAGCTTTTATCATTGCGTTAATGCAAACGTTGTATGTGGTAAAGGGACAAGAAGTTTATAAGAAAATGACAAAGTTTTGGACACAAATATTCCTTGTTAACTTTGCAGTAGGTGTTGTAACAGGTATTTTACAAGAATTTCAGTTTGGTATGAACTGGTCAACATATTCACGTTTTGTTGGTGATGTTTTCGGACCGTCACTGGCGATTGAAGGTTTATTAGCATTTTTCATTGAGTCTACATTCCTAGGTTTATGGGTATTCGGTGAGGATAAACTTCCGAAGCGAGTTCACCTTTTATGTATTTGGCTCCTCTCAATAGGAACAATGTTATCCGCATTTTGGATTTTAACTGCAAGTGCATTTATGCAGTCCCCAGTAGGATATGAAATGGCTGCAGATGGACGTGCGCAGATGAATGATTTCTTGGCGATTATTCAAAATCCACAACTATGGGTGCAATTCCCGCATACAATTACAGCGGCACTTGCAACAGGTGCATTCTTTATTGCTGGTGTTAGCGCATGGAAAATTGCAAAACAACAAGAGACTGAGGTGTTTAAGAAGTCTTTCCGAGTTTCTATCGTTGTTGGAACAATTTCAACAGCATTGGTATTATTTTTCGGTCATGCACAAGCGCAAAATTTAATTAAGACACATCCGATGAAAATGGCGGCAGCTGAAGCATTATGGAATACGAGTGAGGATCCAGCGCCATTTACAGTATTTGCGAAAATTGATACAGAGAAGAAAGAAAATTCGTTTGAAATTCAAATCCCTTATATGCTAAGTCTATTGTCATACGATAAATTTAGCGGTCAAGTTGAAGGGATGAATCAAATTCAAAAACAATATGAAGAAAAATATGGACCCGGAGATTATATTCCGCCAGTACATATTATGTTCTGGAGTTTTAGAGCGATGGTAATGAGTGGAACATTCATGCTTCTTCTAGGAGCGTACGGCTGGTTCTTATCAAGAAAAGATCGTTTAGCTGAAAAAACTTGGTATTTAAAATTAATGGTATATGCAATTGCACTACCGTTTATCGGAAATACAGTAGGTTGGATTATGACTGAAATGGGACGTCAGCCTTGGGTTGTCTTCGGTGTTATGAAAACAGAAGATGCAGTATCTCCAAACGTTTCATTTGGAGAAGTATTATTCTCTCTTGTTTCATTCACATCACTATATGTAATTATTGGAGGCATTACTGTTTACTTATTCGTTCGTATCATTAAAGGACATGCGAATAAGAAAACGAAAAAGGATTATCAGAGCCATGATCCATTTGATAAGGAGGAAGAGTATGTTATCTCTTAATGAGTTGTGGTTTCTAATTATCTCAACCTTATTCGTTGGCTTCTTTGTACTTGAAGGTTTCGATTTTGGTGTAGGAATCGTTTCAAGGTTTTTAGGAAAGAATGATTTGGAAAAGCGTATATATTTAAATACAATTGGACCGTTTTGGCACGCTAATGAAGTATGGCTTGTTTGTGCTGGTGGCGCTATGTTTGCGGCATTTCCGCATTGGTATGCAACTTTATTTAGTGGGTTCTATATTCCGTTTGTGTTTATGCTTCTTGCATTAATTATAAGAGGTGTTTCCTTTAAATTCCGTGCGAAAATAGAAAACCATAAGTGGAAAAGTTTCTGGGATTGGGGCATGTTTATTGGAAGCATGCTACCTCCTATACTTTGGGGAGTTGCAATTGCAAACTTTATGACAGGTGTACCAATTGATGAAAGTAAAAATATGGTAGGCGGATTTATGAAATTACTTCACCCATTTGCATTACTTGGAGGAGTTATGTTTCTTCTTCTATGTATTGTTCATGGTTTGCAATTTCTTACTATACGTACAACAGGAAAATTACGAGAACGCGCACGTATTGCCGCAGCAAAGATTGCACCTTTTGCATTAATAACACTTCTTGTTTTTGCAGCTGTAGGGTTATGGAAAACAGATATTTTCACTGCACATGGTTCAGAGTGGCTAATGGTTCCGATTGGAGCTTTTGTAGCACTATTTGTTTCTACTTTATTAAATAAAAGAAGAAGAGATGGTTGGGCCTTCTTTATGACGAGCTTAACAATCATTTTGCTCAGTGCAAGTGTGTTCATCGGTATGTTCCCGCGTGTCATGATTAGCTCATTAGGAGCGGTAAATGATTTGACAATTTATAATGCGGCATCAGGACCTTATGCATTAAAACTGATGAGCTATTTTTCTCTTGCTATTTTACCATTTGTTATCGGTAGTCAAATATGGAGTTTCTATGTATTTAGACAACCTGTTAAGTCAGACAAAGATTTGGAGTACTAATGAAAAGAAAAAGAGGACTTCCGTCGTATCCTGGTAGCCGAGCTTTATATGTGACTTTAAGCCTTATTAGCATTTTAGAGGCGTGTAGTATTATTGCACAGACAGTGTTTTTAGCACGAGCGATCACATTTTTATTTCATGGAGAAACAGTGCAAGCTGTGCTAAATGAAACTGTTTATTTTGGGATCACGTTTGCAGCACGCCAAATGTTGGTGCGAACATCGCAAATATTGGTTGAGCGTTTCGCTGAAAAAACAGGATTTGCATTACGTAAAAAGTTAATAGAAGCATATTTTACGTTAGGACCGAGATTTGTCCAAACGAATGGGACTGGTCATCTGGTTACTTTATCGATAGAAGGTATTGAGAAATTTAAAACATATATTGAATTGACAATTCCTAAAATGATTAGAAGTAGTATCGTACCAGTAATAATCGTTCTATATGTTTTTACACTGGACATTGAGTCTGGAATCATTTTAGGTGTAACGATTCCAATCGTGATTATATTTATGATCCTTCTCGGATTAGCAGCGCAGAAAATGGCGGATAGCCAATATGAGACATATCGTGTACTTTCTAATCATTTTGTAGATACGTTAAAAGGATTAGAAACATTAAAGTATTTAGGGAAAAGTAAACAGCACGAAGGAAAGATTGAAAAAGTAAGTAAACGATATAGAAAAGCAACGATGCGTACTTTGCGAGTTGCTTTTCTTTCTTCTTTTGCATTAGATTTCTTTACGAGTTTATCAATTGCATTTGTAGCAGTCGGATTAGGGATACGGTTAATAGATGGAACGATAATACTATTGCCAGCTCTTACGATTTTAATTTTAGCGCCGGAATATTTTCTGCCGATAAAACAGGTTGGAGCGAATTATCATGCTACATTAGATGGACAACTTGCAATGGAGCAAATAGAAGAAATTCTACAGAAACAAAAAGAAATAGAAAAGAAAGATTCAAATGTAGATATAGTATGGAATTCTTCTAGCAGCTTGAAATTACAAGATGTAAAAGTAAAGAATGATGAATCTGAAAAGGCTATATTAGAGGGAATTGATTTTACTTGGAAAGGTAACGGTGCTATAGGCATTATTGGTGAAAGTGGGGCAGGGAAATCAACGTTAATCGATGTGTTAGCAGGATTTCTACCTCCTTCGGGTGGGAAGATGTTAGTAAATGGTGTGGAAATTGGTGAATCTACTCGAGAAGATTGGCAAAAAAATATTGCTTATATTCCGCAGCAACCTTATATTTTTCCACTTTCATTAAAAGATAATATTTGTTTCTATGAAACGAATACAACTGATGAAGAAGTTGAGAGAGTTATTAATGAAGTTGGTCTTCGTTCGCTCGTTGCATTATTACCACATGGGATGTACGAAAGAATTGGAGAAGGTGGACGTATGCTTAGTGGCGGACAAGAACAACGTGTCGCTATGGCACGTGCACTTTTAAGTAAAAAGCCAATCATTTTATTAGATGAACCTACAGCACATCTTGATATTGAAACTGAATTTGAAATAAAGCAATCGATGTTACGTCTGTTTGAAGGTAAGCTAGTATTTCTTGCAACGCATCGTCTCCATTGGATGAAGCAAATGGATCATATTCTTATTTTAAATAAAGGGGAAATTAAAGAAAGTGGAACATATGAAGAGCTTTTAAAGAATGAGACATTACATTTTCATAGGGAAGAGAGGGGAGAGCGATGAGTAACTGGATTAAACCTCATATACAGCAAAATAAAGGTAGAATGACGTTGACTATTTTCCTCGGGCTTCTTGGAGTTAGTTCAGGTGCGATGTTACTTTTCATTTCAGGTTATTTAATTTCTAAATCTGCTCTCAGACCAGAAAATGTAATGGTTGTATATGTTCCTATAGTTGCAACGCGTGCGTTTAGTATAGGGCAAGCTGTCTTTCATTATTTAGAGCGTTTAGTAGGGCATGACGTCGTTCTACGAATTTTAGAAAAAATGAGGACAAAACTATATAGAATTGTAGAACCACAGGCGTTATTTTTGCGCTCAAGATTTCAAACTGGTGATGTACTAGGTGTATTGTCTGATGATATAGAACATTTACAGAATCTATATTTACGTACAATATTCCCTAGTATATTAGCGTTAGTTGTATATAGCATTTTCGTACTTGTTATCGGTGCATTTGACTTAGTATTTGCACTTATCGCGGCTTGTATGTTAGCTGTTATTGTTTTTCTTCTTCCATTCGTATCACTATTTTTGATGAAACGACATCATGTTGCTTTGAAGCGAGGAAGAAATCGTTTGTATCAACAATTGACAGATGCTGTATTTGGGTTATCTGATTGGCAGGCGAGTGGTAGAAAAGATGAATTTATTAATGCGTATGTAGAGCAAAATGTCCAGCTGTTAAAGACAGAAAAGAGAGTGAAACGCTGGTACCATATTCGGGATAGTATCATTCATTTAATAGTAGGTATTGTAGTTATTTCGATGATTTTGTGGACTGGCAATCAAGCGGCAAGTGAACAAATTGCCCCTACAGTTATCGCAGCATTCGTATTAATGACATTATCTGTGACGAATGTGCTTATTCCTGTATCAGATGCTATTGATCGAATTCCATCTTATATAGAATCTGTTCATCGGCTTAATGTCGTAGAAAGTGATAGCTCTTTAGATGATGGAAAGGAGTTACCTGGAGATAAAGAATACGTTGTACCAAAACATGTAGATATTGAACTGAGTAATGTGTCGTATAATTACCCGAATAGTAATGAATCCGTATTAAAAGACGTATCATTGCAAATAAAGGCAGGAAAGAAAATTGCTATTTTAGGTAGAAGTGGAACAGGGAAATCTACTTTACTAAAACTGTTAACTGGGGCACTACGTCCGGTGAATGGCCAAGTTATATTGAATGGTGAACAAGCTCATACGGATTTTTTGTCAAAATATATTTCTGTATTAAACCAAAAACCACATTTATTCGATACGACAATTGGAAATAATGTGCGGATTGGTAAACCAGAGGCTAATGATGAAGAGATATGGAAGGCTTTAGAGAAAGCACAGCTAGCACCGCACATTGCTTCTCTTCCTGATGGATTACAAACAAAAATGCATGAAATGGGAAAGAGGTTTTCTGGCGGAGAAAGGCAAAGGGTAGCATTTGCAAGAACTCTTATGCAAGAAGCGCCGGTCATTGTACTTGATGAACCGACTATCGGTTTAGACCCTAAAACGGAATTAGCCTTAATAGAAACAATGTTTTCTGCAACAGAAGAAAAGACTGTTATTTGGATTACACATCATCTTGTAGGAATTGAACATGTAGATGAAGTGATTTTCCTTGATAGTGGCCAAATCGCTATGCAAGGTAGTCACGAACAGCTACTGAAAGAAAATGAGAAATATCGTAGATTATACGAGCTTGATAAAGGTATATAAGAATGAAATGCAAAAAAACACAAATTATTGATAGTTCAAGGTTTGTGTTTTTTGTATTTGTGGTGAAATCATATAGACCGTATAAGCTAGTTGAGCATGAAATGGTTATATATTTGTTAGAAAGGGTGTTTAAAACCTATCCTTTCAAGGCAATACTTGAGCCATAGTGAATGGATTGTTGGAAGGCGTGATTATATGTTTGAAGAGGATGGCATTGTTTTAATTCTGGAGCCTGCTGATGAACGGAATATGAGGAAATTTATTTTTACAGTACCGAAGTCAGTTTATGAAAAAAAAGAGATTTTACTACATTACGGAACACCTTTAGGTCAAGGATATACAGACATTATAGAAGATATTGTTAGTGTACATATAGACATAGATATTGTAACGGTAATAGGGCGTGTGAGAGGATAAAGAGAAACTTTAATTAGTGGGAGTCATACTGACCTCGAAAACAGATGTACTTAAAATAAGTATGTCTGTTTTTGTATTTACATGAAGATAGTTCCGAGGTGGAAATGAAAAAATATATGATAAGTTATTCGAAGTACATGTTGAACAGGATAATAATGATTTCTCTAGAATATATAAAAGGAAGATTAAAAAATAAGATATGATGTGATAAAGTGTATAAGAAGAAAACAAAGTGTTTATAAATGAAGAAAAGTATAACAATTATTTAGGAGGTAAAAATGAAGTTTACAAAAACAATGTTACTTTCAATTGTAGTTTCAATTGGTTTGATGGGATGTTCGCTAGTAGAGGAAGGAAAGAACTCCATAGATTATGCTCAAAAAGCGACAGACTATGTAAATGAAATAAGTGCATTTGCAAATGAAGCACCAGCATTAGCTGAAAAGGCCGTTAATGATGGAGAAGCTCGAAAAGAACTGGAAACGAAACTTACTGAAATTAAACAAGATATACCAGCTTTTAATGAATTAACACCACCGGATGTAGCGAAAGACCTTCACCAGCAAATCGTCGGATATAATGAAAAGTTAAATACATTAATTGATACATCTATGAAAAAGATAGAAGAAGGAAAAATGAATGTAGAGCAGTTTAAAAACTCTGAGCTTATGCAGACGATAGAACAAGTTCGTGATTTGAAAGATAAGGTTCAAAATTTAGGGCAATAATAAAAAGATCCGTTTAGCATAAACGGATCTTTTTATTATTGTATACAATAGACGATTACACCAATGACAATAATAATGTTGCCAATGATTTTTCGTTTCGTTATTTTCTCTCCTAGGAAGTACCAACTAAAAATTAAAATGATGATATAACTTAATGATTCTAATGCAGATGCTTGCTTTAATGCCAAACCCTTTAAGGCGATCACATTTAATCCGGCATTAATTACAAATAAAAAGTAGCCGATGATAACATAAGGATTCACATATTCTTTTATTCTAGAATCGTATTGTTGTAAAGTAGCCTTTTTTAATAATATTTGTGAGTAATTGGCTAAAATTATCCCAAATATCAATAATAACATATAACTATTCATCTTTTGTCACCACCACAATTCCGACGATAATAATAGCTGCGCCAAGTATGTGATTCCACTGTATCGTATCTCCAAATAGGAATACTGACCAAAGCATTGACCATAGTATGATAATCCCACGGTGTGAATATGCTCTAGAAATTTCAAAGTTCTTAATGACTTGTTGCCATAGAATTGCATATCCGAATAAAAGTACAACAAGTCCGAAGTAAGCAATAAAAAATGAAATTGATGCAATAGGGAATTGAGATGCCCATTTCATGTAAACCATAATGATAGAATATATCAAGAAGGCCACATGCAAAAATACATAGTTTTTAATAGTTGGTTTCATATATTCACTCTCTTTTACATGTAAATACATACATTTGAAATGAATGTATTTAATCAATAGTTTCTTATTACATAATGTATATTGAAATCGATTTTTCAGTACATATCATAGGTTTTGGCTTATCGTTTCACATTCCAAAATATATAGTAACATGTCTTCTATTGTAAAACAACAGAAGACATTAGGTACTATTTATTATGAGAGATATCCACTTTCTTCTATTGAAAATGTAATTGTATTTTTCAGCATTACAAGATAGTGGAATAAGTGTCGTTAGTCTCTCCATCGCTCTATAATATGTATCGTTTTATTTGTTGCATCTATCTCTGCTTGAATACCTATTGGCAAAGTAATCATTGGATGCGTATGACAACAATCAAAATCGGCTAGAAAAGGAAGTTTTTGATTTTGTAATACTTCTAATAATATTTCGTAAGGTTTTCGATTTGTACCACAATCATCAAATTGCTCATGTTTTCCAAGGATGATACCTGAAACTTTATCAAAAACGCCGTTAATTTTAAGTGATGAAAAACTTCTTTCGATAGTAGATGCATCTTTTGAGCTATCTTCAATAAAGAGAATGTCACCTTCTTGAATATGTGGCATATAGGGGCTACCCCAAATACCTTGTATAGTATTTAAATTCCCACCAATAATACGTCCAGTAGCTTTCCCACCAATTACTGAAATCCAATTGTTCGGTCGAAGATCTTTTTCTTTCGTTTTTTCTTCCCAATTAATAAATTCATCTGACCAAAATAACGGCTGGTTTATGTTGTAAGGAAGGTGTTGATCAGTTAATAAAGTATCCGCAAAATATTTGTACGTGCAATCTACGAAAGGCTCAAATTCACCAAAAGAAGGAACGAGTGCTGGACCATAAAATGTAGGAATTCCTGTTTTTACATAAATTCCTAGTAATAGCGCTGTTGCGTCTGAATAGCCAATCATTATTTTGGGGTTTTTTTGAAAAGAAGCATAATCAATATAAGGTAATAATGAATTTGAATTCATGCCGCCAATTGTCGACATGATACAAGAAACGTTAGGGTTTCTAATCAAGTCATTTAGTTCCTCAGCACGATCTTTAATGCTCCCTGAACGATAATAATCATATTGACCTGTTAGTGAACCTTCTAATATACGAAACCCTTTCTTTTGTAAATATAATTTTGCTCGCTCAAATCTCTTTGGAGAAGTATAGGTTACTGGTGAAGAGGGAGAGTAGATACCAATTGTATCGCCATATTTTAATGCTTTTGGAAGTATCATGTGTATAAATCCTTTCTATCTATATAGTGTTTTGGTGTTTAAGTGTTATTGAATATTCTTATATTTCGTTGTTTTTAGTGTAACACATATGAAAAAGAGAACGAGGTTGAAATTATAATTGCTGTAGATGAATAAATATGCTTTTTGCCTTGACGATTTAAAGTAATTGTTGTTATGGTTAAACATGAGTGTATAAAAGGTTTGCTAAAGGAGTTTTAGAATGAATCGGTTAAAATGGGGAAGATTAACAATCCTATTAGTAGTAATTCTAGGTATATGTTGGTTCTTTTTCCAAGGAGTTCAAAAGAGTGAAACAAATGTAGATACTCAGCCTTTACAAGTGGCAGAGCTACCTAAAACAGGGCTATCTGAAAAAGTAGTTCCACCAAAATATATACCACCAGAAATTGATGCAAAAGCAGCTATTATTATCGATGCGAGTAATGGAGATGTTATTTATCAAAATAATGAAAATGAAGCTGTTGCCCCTGCTAGTATGTCAAAAATGATGACAGCATATCTCGTTTTAGAGAGTATACATAATGGGAAAGTCCGATGGGAAGATCCAGTAAAAATAAGTGCGAAATCGGCACAAACAGAGGGTGCAAAAATCCCAATGCAAGTAAATGATACATTAACTGTTAAGGACTTATATCATGCGTTAATGATTGAATCGGCTAATAATTCGGCTGTCGCTTTAGCAGAACATGTAGCTAAGACAGAAAAAAACTTTGTTCAACTTATGAATGAAAAAGCCCAGCAATTAGAAATGTCAGATAAAGCTAAATTCGCGAATGCTTCCGGATTACAGGAGCCCGACGGAAGTGAAACAAAAATGACAGCAGCTGACGTAGCAAAATTAGCGTATCATCTTATAAAAGACTACCCAGAGATATTAGAAGTGACTCACTTACGTCAAAGTCAGTTAGCATTTAATAATGTTAATGTTACAAGCACAAATGAGATGTTAAACAAAAATAATAAAGCTTTATATATAGAAGGAATAGACGGATTAAAAACAGGATTTACAGATAGCGCAGGGTATTGTTTTACAGGTACTGCAAAACAAGGCGATAATCGCATTATTACAGTTGTCATGGGGACAAAAGGTAAAACAAAACGTTTTACAGAGACGAATAAGTTAATGTCTTATGCATTTGGATTAGTTAATTAAGTAAAGCAGTTTATTGTTACTTATTTTTGGTAACGATAAACTGCTTTTTTATTTAAAACATAGGAAGTAAAAAGGTAAAAAATGTGAGTGTTATTATTTGAGTTTAGTATTGTTTGTTGATATTATAAAGTTATGAACTTATTAATAATAAGTTCATGGGGCGCAATATGATGTATACATATGAAATAGCCTCAAATGAAAATTGGAGGGAATTGTAATGGCAAAAGATTTTTACTCAGCAATTGAAGACAGAAGATCTATTTACGCGATTAGTAAAGAGCAAGTAGTTTCTGATGAAAGAATTCAAGAAGTGATTTATCATGCTGTGAAACATACACCTTCGGCTTTTAATTCTCAAAGTGCAAGAGTTGTTGTATTACTAGGTGAACAACACGACAAATTATGGGACGTTACGAAAGAGACGTTACGAAAAATTGTACCTGAAAATAATTTTGCACCTACTGAAGAGAAAATGAATGCATTTAAAAGTGGCTATGGAACAGTTCTATATTTCGAAGATAGTAAAGTAGTAGAAAGTTTGCAAGAGAACTTTGCATTATACAAAGACAATTTCCCTATATGGTCTCAACACTCTTCAGGAATGTTGCAATTCGCAATTTGGACAGCGTTAGAAATTGAAGGTTTTGGTGCTACATTACAACATTACAATCCGTTAATTGATGAGGAAGTAAGAAAAGAATGGGATGTACCAGAAAGTTGGAAGTTAGTTGCTCAAATGCCATTTGGTAAACCAGTAGTTTCTGCAGGAGATAAAGAATATCAGCCATTAGAAACTCGTGTGAAAATTTACAAATAAAATAAAAAGGTGAACAGAGATATAATCTGTTCACCTTTTTATACGTGGTATGGGTTTTCGTACTGAATTGTTTTCATCTGCTCTTTTAATTCGTATTTCTTTGTTTCTATAGTTGTTACTTTTTTAAATGTTGTAAATGATAATAATTGCGTAAGAGCATAGTATAGTTCTATATTTTTATGTATGTGATCGTCTATAATTTTTTCCACGAATGTAACTCCTCTTTTTATGTGACTATACATATTTTATCAATTAACCCCTAATAATTCCATAGTTAGTGAAAAAAGCAAATAGTCAATTGCGTTTCTTGGAATGGGAATGCTCACGAGTGGGATGGAATTTTTGTGTATGAAATCTTACAAATCACCACTTTGTTTAAAATAATAGATAGTATAGAAAGTTAGTTTTTTTTAAATATTATACTATTGATAAACGAAGTGTTTTTTGTCATGATAAGAATATACTTCATGAAAAGAATTTTCTAGAAACAGTACTGTGTATTTACGTTAGATTAATGAAATCTTTATGTTTGATATAAAATGTGAATTTTATATCGGAATAACTAAATGAAGTATTAGGTTTTGATGAAATACATAAAAAAATTGAGAAAATCGTTGCAAAAACACACTGTTTAATGGTAAAGTTCACATGAAGTTCACACGGAATTCACTTCAATCGTTTAAAATGAACGACGTGTGAAAAATAAAACTCTTGCTAAAAAATGGAACTGGATGAATATTTTACTTTGATAATATTGTAAAGTATTAAGTTTATAGTTTTTCTCAAGAGGATAGTAGGGAAAGGAAGTAAAGACAACTTATGAAAAAAGTAATCGCAGGTTTAGCAGCAGCGTCTGTAGCAGGCGTAGCAGTTCCAGGAATGGATTCTGCTCATGCACAAGTTTCAAATGATGCGCTAAAAGAAATTAATGGACAAACTCAAACACAAACTCAAACGACTGTAACTGAAACAAAAACTGTAGAAACAACTTCTGAATTAAAATACACGGTAACAGCTGATGTATTAAATGTACGTTCAGGTGCTGGTACAGGACATGACGTTATTTCTAAAGTAAAAGAAGGTCAAGTACTACAAGTAATTGGACAAGAAAATGGTTGGTTCAAAGTTAATGTAAATGGCCAAACAGGTTATGTAAGTGGGGACTTCGTAACAAAAGGTGGCAATAAAGGAACTACTGTTCAACAAGGAACAGGTACTTATACAGTAAACGTTTCTTCACTTAACGTACGTACAGGCCCAAGTGCATCTCATACTGTTTTAGGTTCTGTAAATAAAGGTAAAACAGTTCAAGTTGTAGGTGAAGTTCAAGATTGGTTTAAAATTAACTTCAATGGTGGAACTGGATACGTAAGTAAAGACTTCGTAACAAAAGGTGGTTCAGCTGTTTCTAACGAAACACAACAACCAACTACAAACAACAACAATACTACTACAGTTCAAACTGGTGGTTCATATGTTGTTAACACGGGTGCTTTAAAAGTACGTACAGGCCCAGCTACATATAATGCTGTAATTGGTGGGGTAACGAACGGTACAGTATTAAACGTTACTGGCGCTGAAAACGGTTGGTACAAAATTAACCATAACGGCCGTACAGGTTACGTAAGTGCAGACTTTGTTAAGTTTGTAAAAGGCGGAGTGAACAATGTAGTTACTGGTGGTAACCAAGGTACGAACCAAGTACAAAAACCAACAGCGCCAACAGGTGGAGATACATCTTCAATCGCTGGATTCGCTAGATCTTTAAATGGTTCAAAATATGTATTTGGTGGTCAAACTACTGCTGGTTTCGACTGCAGTGGATTCATTCACTACGTATTAAATCAAACTGGTCATTCAGGCGCTCGTCAAACAGTTGCTGGATACTGGAGCTCTAAAACAAAAACTAGCAATCCACAACCAGGTGATTTAGTATACTTCTCTGACACTTATAAACCAGGTCTTTCTCACATGGGTGTTTACTTAGGAAACGGTCAGTTCATTAGTGCAGAAAATGAAAGTGTTGGTGTAAGAATTAGTTCAATTAATAACTCTTACTGGGCTAAACACCTAACAGGTTACACAAAAGCATACTAAGAAAAAGTATTTTTTATACTTTTTGTATAGAGAAAAGGCTTTCCAGGGAAACTTGGGAAGCCTTTTTCATAGTTAGATAAACTAACAGTATAGTAGTGTTTATCCCGCTTCAAAGTTCATTCGGGTTCGGGCAAATAATGAGTGGGGTGGACAATCCCACTCATTAAAGTTTCACTTTATGTCAATTTCCCATGCAAAAACTTAGCATATAAATCATGAAAATAGTTTGGACGGAATAAGTTTGCTGCATGACCTGCTAATGGAATTTCTTTATATAAAACGTTCGGAAGAATGGACTTTAAATCAAAGAGACAAGATTTATAGAGATGATCATGTTCGCCCATCACCCATAATATAGGATGGGGAAGTGCTTTTAATTTAGATTTCAAGTCGAATTCTAAGCGGTGTCGTAATGACTCAGCAATAATGGACGAGTGTAATTGTAATCCGAAACGGTAATAGATATTTCGTGAAATAACAGCGAACGGATTTGCCCTTAGTATTCCACTTGGAAAAATAGTACTAGCATACTGAGAAAGCCAAGATGAATATTCATCACCACGTTTTTCCCAAAATTTTTGAAAAACATTATATAAATGGGAAGGGTTATTATAATGTCCACCAATATGACAAATGCTCAATACTTTTTCAGGATGCATTTGTGCAAATGTCGTAGAGATATAACAGCCATAGCTTAGAGCACAAATATGAGCCTTTTTAATTCCCTCTTTTTCATACAAGTTCAATAATTGATCTACCAGGCGCTGTATTGAAAAGTCGATAGCTTCTCCTTTATCGTCGCCGTGACCTAATAAGTCATAAGTTATAATGTTGTAGGATGCAGAAAATCGTTTATGCTCTTTTTTGAAGGCGCGGCGATTTCCAACTAATCCATGAATAAAAATGATTGTTTCCTTTTCGGAATGTTTATTTGTTTGCAAAAAGGATACTCCTTTCAATGCTGGAGATTTATATAGTATTTTAAATTAGCTAATTGATAAAATCAGTTATTATTATTCTATGCGTAGTCTATAATTCGCATAGAATAATAAGTACCAGGTAATAATATCAGATGTTTATACTTGTTGTAAAGATGAGTTTATATGTATATTTTGTAAAAATAGAAAAAGTGTGTTTACATTCAGTTTACATTTATAGCGTATTCTAGTTTTAGCGATAATAGTTTTGTTTATAACGAGGAGATGAACGACAATGGAAGTTAGGGATACAGAAAAGAAAAAAGGGAATTGGAGGCAGTTTTTACGTCTTATTCAAGATACAAATCCACCGAAAGGCATTCTTATTTTTGCATTACTAATGAGCTTACTTTCTACTGGAGCGAGTTTGTTTATTCCAATGCTGACAAAAGGTTTAGTTGATAATTTTTCACTTTCTTCAATTAGTACGGGACAAATTGTTGGATTAATTGCATTCTTTATTATTCAAACAATTGCTGCGGGATTGTCTATTTATTTATTGAATTATATTGGACAAAAAATTGTGGCTGGACTTAGGGAACGATTGTGGAAAAAGGTACTTATTTTACCAGTGTCTTATTATGATCAAAACAGAACGGGAGATACAATTAGTCGTATGACAAATGATACAGGTGTTGTGAAAACATTAATTTCTGAGCATTTGTCAAATTTATTAACAGGTGGTATTTCGATTGTTGGATCATTAATTGTATTATTTGTTTTAGACTGGAAAATGACAGCTTTACTCTTAACGGTTATTCCATTATCTGTACTAATTTTAGTTCCACTTGGACGGAAAATGTATAAGATTTCAAAAGCACTTCAAGATGAAACAGCTTCGTTTACAAGTGTGTTAACACAGGTGTTATCAGAAATTCGTTTAGTAAAATCTTCAAATACAGAAAAAAGAGAATATGAAACAGGTAATACAGGGATACAAAAGTTATTGCAATTTGGTTTAAAAGAAGGAAAAGTGCAAGCGTTAATTTCACCAGTTATGTCCTTTGTTTTAATGGCATTACTTGTTATTATCGTAGGGTATGGTGGAATGCGAGTTTCTAGCGGTGCATTAACAACAGGTGAACTTGTAGCATTTATTTTGTATTTAGTTCAAATTATTATGCCAATGAGTCAGTTATCTATGTTCTTTACTCAGTTCCAAAAAGCAATTGGTGCAACCGAAAGAATTAATACGATTTTAGAATATGAAGTAGAAGATCATGAGACAGGTATGAATGTTACAAATGCGAAGCAGTCGATCGTTATTGAAAATGTACATTTTGAGTATAACGAAGAAGAGAAAGTGTTGAAAAATATCGACTTCACGATTGAATCTGGAAAAGTAACAGCGATTGTAGGCCCAAGTGGTAGCGGAAAAACAACTTTATTCTCGCTGTTAGAACGTTTTTATGAGCCAACTAGTGGTTTCATAAAATTAGGGAAAGAACCAATTACAGCATATTCATTACAGTCATGGCGACGTCAAATTGGTTACGTTTCACAAGATAGTCCGTTAATTGATGGAACGATTCGTAATAATATTTGCTACGGTGTTGAGGGCGAAGTGACGGATGCAGAAATTGAAAAAGTAGCAGCTATGGCATATGTTGATGCGTTTATTCATGATTTACCAAACGGATATGCAACAGAGGTTGGAGAGCGCGGTGTGAAGCTTTCTGGAGGGCAAAGACAACGAATTGCGATTGCTCGAGCGTTACTACGAAATCCGCAAATCCTTATGTTAGATGAAGCGACTTCAAGTTTGGATAGTAAATCAGAGTCTGTCGTTCAAAAGGCATTAAATAACTTAATGAAAGGCAGAACAACTTTAGTTATTGCACATAGACTTTCTACTGTTGTAGATGCAGATAAAATTATCTTTATTGAAAAAGGGAATCTTACAGGAAGCGGTACGCACGATGAGTTATTACGTACACATGACATGTACCGTGAATTTGCAATGCAACAATTGAAAATTAAAGAAGGAGCATTATAGAATGAAAACAATCAGTGAAGGGACACTTCACTGATTGTTGATTTTAGAGTGCTAAAAAGTATGTTAAGCAGAAAGGATATGATTCCTTGATACCTAAAATTTTAATGGTAGATGATGATCCGCACATTAGAGAACTTGTTTCTGTATTTTTAGAGCGAGAAGGTTTTCAAACATATGAGGCAATTGATGGACTAGATGCTCTTCAGAAAATAGACGAAGTGAAAGTCGATATGGTTATTCTTGATATTATGATGCCAAATATGGATGGGTTTGATGTATGTTTTGAATTAAGAAAATACTATGATATCCCGATTCTAATGCTAACTGCCAAAGGGGAAACGTCGCAAAAAGTAAAAGGATTTCACCTTGGAACAGATGATTATCTTGTAAAACCATTCGACCCTATAGAACTAGTGGTGAGAGTAAAGGCATTATTGAAACGTTACCAAATTACAGTATCGCAATCGATTCAAGTTGGAAATGTACTGTTAAATCGTAAAACGTTTGAAGTGACACTGGGAGAACAAACGGTTACGTTACCGCTAAAAGAATTCGAGTTACTCTTTACATTAGGATCTAAGGCGGGAAGGACTTGTTCGAGAGAGCAATTAATTGAAGATGTATGGGGATATGATTTTGAAGGAAATGAACGTACATTAGACGTTCATATTAATCGGTTACGTGAGAAGTTCCAAGAAGAGAAGTCGAAATTTAGTATTAAAACGATTAGAGGATTAGGGTATCGCTTAGAGGTAAGTAAATGAGAAAAAGAAAACGAATGAGTAACTTGAAGATGTTGAAAGTAATTGGAGCGGTATTAGCGCTCTTTTCTTTTTTAACAATAATTTGGTCTATAGCATTTTATGTATCATCAAGTATTATAAATGCTCTTGAAATAAACATATCACCTTTTGTTACGTTTCTAATTAGTGACATGGTCGGCTTTGTATTTATTGTTCTTATTTGGGTATTGATCGGAGTATTAATGAGACCAAAGCGAGAGGCAATGATTTGGACGATTATTGAACCGATACAAAAAATTGCAAAAGGAGACTTCTCCGTAAAAATACGAAATGAAGAAAAGTATGATGGAGAAATCGGTGTGCTCGTAAAAAGTATAAATGATATGACAGATGAACTGAATGCGATGGAGAAAATGCGCCAAGAATTTGTATCGAATGTATCGCATGAAATACAGTCGCCATTAACTTCTATAAAAGGGTTCGCTAGAGCACTACAAGATAATAATCTTGCTGAGGAAAAAAGAAAGCATTACCTTACGATTATTGAAACTGAAACAACGAGATTATCTAAATTGAGTCA
The DNA here is from genome assembly GCF_018966865.1 of Bacillus sp. NP247. Taxonomy (NCBI): domain Bacteria; kingdom Bacillati; phylum Bacillota; class Bacilli; order Caryophanales; family Bacillaceae; genus Bacillus; species Bacillus sp. NP247. Next base: position 4,553,804 of record NZ_CP076653.1, read on the forward strand.
AAATTTACTGAAGTTAACCCTTTTAGAGTCTGAAGAGTATACACCAGAAAGGGTGCCTTATCGATTAGATCAACAATTAAAGCAAATTGTATTAAATATTGAACCGCTTTGGGCTGAAAAAGAAATTGAGTTAGATCTGGATTTAGAGAAAGTGCATATTACTGCCGACCAAGAAAGTATGAGTCAAGTATGGATCAATTTAATTCATAACAGTATTAAATTCACGCCAAATGGTGGTACGATTACAATTCAGTTAAAAGAACATGCGGAGTTCCAGGAAGTAAGTATTCATGATACGGGAATTGGTATATCAGAAGAACAGAAGCAACATGTTTTTGAGCGTTTTTATAAAGCGGATTCTTCACGAAATCGTGCTTATGGAGGAAGTGGCTTAGGTTTAGCGATTGTAAAAAAAGTACTCGACCTTCATCAAGGAGAAATAAAGGCCGAAAGTGAGGAAGGGAATGGTACAAAATTTATTGTGCGTATTCCGAATCATGAAGAAAAATAGTGTTAAGAGGAGCGTCTTCTAACACTATTTTTCTTTAAAAATGCATTTACCATTACTATAGTTACTTATAAGTAACCTACGCACATGAAAGTGCATCATTGCCTTTTTACATAAACATAGATACACTTTTAATATAATAAATAACTGAGAAGATTAAGGAGTGTTATACTTGGCAGAATTATTACAAGGTAAAAATGCTTTAATTACAGGAGCAGGTAGAGGTATTGGTCGTGCTGTAGCGATCGCATTAGCGAAAGAAGGCGTAAATGTAGGTCTTTTAGCTCGTTCAGAAGAAAACTTAAAAGCTGTAGCGAAAGAAGTGGAAGCAGAAGGCGTAAAAGCTGTTATTGCGACTGCTGATGTATCTTCGTATGAAGAGGTAACTACTGCAATTGAAACGTTAAAAACTGGTTTAGGATCTATCGATATTTTAATTAATAACGCTGGTATTTCTAAGTTCGGTAAGTTTTTAGAATTAGACGTTGCTGATTGGGAAAAAATCATTCAAGTAAACTTAATGGGTGTATACTATGCAACTCGTGCCGCTTTACCAAGCATGATTGAACAACAATCTGGTGATATCATTAATATTTCATCTACAGCAGGACAAAAAGGTGCACCTGTAACAAGTGCATATAGTGCTTCTAAATTTGGTGTTCTTGGTTTAACAGAATCGTTAGCAATGGAAGTTCGTAAACATAACATTCGTGTAACGGCTTTAACTCCAAGTACAGTAGCGACTGATATGGCTGTAGATTTAGGATTAACTGATGGAAATCCGGATAAAGTTATGCAAGCAGAAGATATTGCAGAGTTTATCGTAGCGCAGCTGAAGTTAAATAAACGTACATTTATTAAATCTGCTGGACTTTGGTCTACTAATCCGTAAGGGTTAAAGTTAAAAATAAAGAAGGGATATTTATTCTGTAATGGAGTGGGTGTCCCTTCTTTATTTTTTGTATATGAAACTGAATTTTCGGTATAATTTAATGTGAATGGTAGAAAAGTATTAAAAAATTAAAGGGGATGGTATTTTCATGAGTACGATTGAGAAATGGACGGCTGTTGATCAATATATAAGTGATGTATTAATACCGAAAGATTCTATATTAGAAGAAGTTCTTCAAGCAAATGCTTCAGCTAATTTGCCGGCGTATGATGTATCGCCAACTCAAGGGAAGTTTTTACAACTATTAGTACAAATTCAAGGAGCTCGTAACATTTTAGAGATTGGTACTTTAGGTGGATATAGCACGATATGGCTTGCAAGAGCATTGCCATCTGGAGGACGAATTGTTACATTAGAAGCAAGTGAAAAGCATGCTGAAATTGCACGTAGCAATATTGAGCATGCCAATTTGAATGATAGAATTGAAATACGAGTAGGATTAGCGTTAGATTCTTTAAAACAAATAGAAAATGAGAAGTATGAACCATTTGATTTTATTTTCATAGATGCTGATAAACAAAATAACCCTGCTTATTTTGAATGGGCACTGAAACTATCACGCCCTGGTACTGTAATTATTGGGGATAACGTAGTACGTGAAGGAGAAGTTATTGACAATACTAGTAATGACCCTCGTGTACAAGGCATACGCCGTTTCTATGAGCTAATAGCTGCGGAGCCTCGTGTAAGTGCTACAGCGCTTCAAACTGTCGGAAGTAAAGGGTATGATAGATTTGTAATGGCAGTCGTAAAAGAGTGATGTAAGGAGGTAAAAGGGATGAAAAAGAAGTTTCAAAAATTATAACATGTATTGTGTGCAACGCAGTTAGCTCGTGGACCTCCAACATACATAACAATATAAGTTTATATAAAAAATTGGAGGTTAGGAATAGATGAGAACTGAAAAAGAAATGCTAGACTTAATTATAAATACAGCAAAAGAGGATGAAAGAATTCGAGCAGTCATCATGAATGGATCACGTGTAAATCCAAATGTGAAAAAAGACTGTTTTCAAGATTATGATATTATGTATGTTGTAAAAGATATACAATCTTTTACGTCTAATCATAATTGGATTCATAGATTTGGAGAAATAATGATTGTCCAAATGCCGGAAGAAATGTCGTTACTTCCAGCTGATGAAGACGGGAAATTTCCGTATTTAATGCAGTTCATGGATGGAAACCGGATTGATTTAATGCTAGTTCCAGTGGATTTAATAAATAAATTTATTGGGCAGGATAGTTTAAGTAAATTACTACTGGATAAAGACAATTGTATTGGCGAGTTTGCACCAGCAAATGATAATGATTACATGATAAAAAAGCCGACAGAAAAAGAGTTTTTGGATTGCTGTAATGAATTTTGGTGGTGCAGTACAAATGTAGGGAAAGGGTTATGGAGAGAGGAACTTTCATATGTGAAAGGGATGCTTGAAGGCCCTGTACGAGATATGTTGGTTGTAATGCTAGAGTGGCATATTGGTATGAAAACAAATTTTACAGTGAATACCGGAAAGTTTGGTAAGCATTTCGAGCAATATTTTGAAAAAGATATGTGGGAGCAATTTAGAAAGACATTTTCAAATGCAGAATATGAAAATATATGGCAGTCATTCTTTGTAATGGGAGATCTATTTAGAGAAGTTGCGAACGAAATTGCTAACGCTTATGGATATCAATACCCGCAAGGTGATGATGACAGTGTGACAAGTTATTTAAAACATGTGAAAGTTTTGTCGAAAGATAGTACATCGATTTATTAATTTTGTAAAGCAGTAAGGCTGTCCTAATTATGGACAGTCTTATTTTTGTTCATGAATAACAATTTCTCTAACAAAGTGCAGATGAATCACATATGAAATTTTAGGGAGGTTTTTAATCATGTATTATTTTTATTCGTCAGAAATGTTTGCTCCATATCAATGGGGACTAGAACGAGATGTTTCGTATGCCTACATGCCATATAACTCATTTTATTATGGAGACTATATAAGCTCATTGCCATACGCATATATCCCTCACAACTATGAAGTACAAATGAAAGTTGATGAGCGTGGATCGTGGACACCATTTTCGTGGGTCGAAAAATATGCGTACGCATTTTCAGGACCATACAATAAAGCAGAAGTAGCTCTTACATTTGATGATGGACCAGATTTAGTATTTACTCCAAAAATTTTAGATAAGTTAAAACAACATAATGTGAAAGCTACATTCTTCTTGCTTGGTGAAAATGCAGAAAAGTTTCCGAATGTAGTAAAGCGTATTGCGAATGAAGGGCATGTAATTGGCAATCATACGTATAGCCATCCGAATTTAGCGAAAGTAACTGATGCTGAGTACCGTAATCAAATTGTAAAAACAGAAGAAATATTAAATCATTTAGCTGGTTATGCACCGAAATTTATTCGTCCACCGTACGGTGAAATACTTGAAAATCAATTGAAGTGGGCAACAGAGCAAAATTTTATGATTGTACAGTGGAGTGTTGATACAGTTGATTGGAAAGGCGTAAGCGCTGATACGATTACAAATAATGTGTTAGGGAACTCATTTCCTGGCAGTGTCATCCTTCAGCATTCAACACCAGGTGGGCATTTACAAGGATCTGTAGATGCACTAGACAAAATAATTCCGCAGTTAAAAACGAAAGGGGCACGTTTTGTAACACTTCCAAGCATGTTTCAGACATCGAAAGAAAGAAATTGAATATGTTATAAATTGGAAATGATAGGGTTGTGTCGTATAATGAGAGGGTGAGTTAGGGGGGGATATAATTGATTGATGCACTAGTAAACATAGGAATGAGCATATTGATTGGTGTTATATTTATACTTGCTGCACTTATACTTCAAAAAAATCCACCGACAGATATTAACGCGGCATATGGTTATCGTACGAAGCGATCTATGAAAAATAAGGAACTATGGGATGCGGGTAATAGGTATAGTGCAGAAGTGATGAAACAAAATGGTTTCATCATGATGTTAATCGGAAGTGTTATTAGTATACTGTTTAGATATCCGCATACAATGATAGCGGTTATGATTGTTATGCTGTTGTTAATTATTCGCTTATTTATAAAAGTAGAGAAAAGGTTGAAGCTCCTTGAACAATGATGATAAATAAAATAGGACTCCCCGGATATTATAAGCTAGGGGTCCTATTTTATTTATAAACTATTATTTTTTAGCAATTCTTTTCCTTGTTCTACAACAAATTCATAATATTCAAGATCATATGAATAAATATCTTCAAATGTTATCGTTATCGGATTACTGTTTAAAACAGAAGTAGTCGTTATAGATGAAATATCTTTTTTTAGTAGTTGTAGAAAAGAAGTTGCATGTACTTTCATCACATCGTCTACTTCTTCACCTGGTGCAAATAGAAGTGGTTGCATTACGTTGTGAAAATACATATGACAAAACTCACGATCAGTAAGGCTTGAAATTTCATAATCTATTTTATAGATTCCTTTGTATGCTAAATCAGTAGTTTGAAAGGAAAGCCCCAATTCTTCCTCAACTTCACGAAGGCCGCCAATTTTTACATCTTCATCATGCATAATATGTCCAGCTGAAGTAATATCCCATATACCCGGAGCCTCTTTTTTATTTTTAGAGCGTAATTGGAAATATAAGAACATATCTTCATCATCTTTTTCTACAAACCAGCAATGAAAGGTTTCGTGCCAATCACCGTCACGATGCACTTCATCACGTAATTTCTTTCCAAGTGTATTTTTTTCAGAATCAAATATCGTTAACCACTCTGTCATTTTAATTCCCCTTTCTGCAAATTTTATTATACAATATTCGTATTGAATTTTGGGAAAATAAAGAAAAAGGAGTGATTAATAGTGGGGATAGAAAATAGGGAAATAAAATCGATTATTTCAACAGAGGAAGAATTAAGACAAATATTGGGGCAACCAAGTGAGCGAGCTTTGAAAAAAGTTATTTCATCACTAGACCACCATTGCATAGATTTTCTGTCTAAATCTCCTTTTTTAGTAGTAGCTACTGCAAATAAATTAGGAGAGTGTGATGCTTCGCCAAGAGGGGATGCACCTGGATTTGTATATGTATTGAATAAAAATAAAATTATCATTCCGGAAAGGCCGGGCAATCGTCGTATAGACTCAATTTTAAATATTATTTCAAATCCGCACGTAGGGTTAATCTTTTTTATTCCTGGTCTTGGGGAAACACTCCGAATAAACGGTAAAGCATATATTACAAACGATAAAGAAATTTTGAAAGAGATGCAGGCGAATGGACGCAATCCGTTACTTGGAATTGTTGTTGAAATAGAAGAATGCTACATTCATTGTGCAAAAGCTTTTATTCGTTCTAAGATGTGGGATCCAGAGTCATGGTTAAATACAAAAGAGTTACCTTCTGCTGCAAAAATGTTACTGGAGCATGCGAAAGTGAATGCTACAGAAGAAGATGCTGCACGTTCTTTAGAAGAAAGTTATAAGAAAAGATTATATTAAAAATTCTTTATTAATATAATTTTAAAAGATGGAGATCTACTCATTTTAGAATGGGGTATTTATATATGAACCGCTGATTTACAAGTTGAAAAATTACAAAATAGGTAAATGGAGCGGCCGTTGTAAAATATTATTGTGAAATACAATAAAAAAACACATTGAAAATAGTTAGTAAAAATAGGCTTGCTTTTTAAAAATTTGATAACTATAATAAGTTAACAAATAGACATGAACGAAAAAGTAATGACAAGGACACGAAATCATTTTTACGGTTTACAGAGAGGGAAGCCAAGGGTGCAAGCTTCCTAACACGAGAAATGGTTTTACCACCTTTGAACTTCAATAGTGAACGAGTAATCTAGTAATTATTGACGGTATCAGCCGTTATCTGAACTTGAGCAATCTAGAAGGAAATAAGTCTAGGTTGGAACAAGGGTGGAACCACGAAAACACATTCGTCCCTTTCCTAGGGATGAGTGTATTTTTTTATATCATTTAAGATTGAAAATTTAAAATAATTAAAAAATGGTATTGATTTTGTGTTTTATGCGAGTATAATGAGTTAACAAATATATATGAACGAAAAAGTAACGATAAGGACATGAGAACATTTTTACGGTTTACAGAGAGGGAAGCCAAGGCTGTGAGCTTCCTAACACGAAAAATGATCTTACCACCTTTGAACTTCAATAGTGAACGAGTAATCTAGTAATTATTGACGGTATCAGCCGTTATCTGAACTTGAGCAATCTAGAAGGAAATAAGTCTAGGTTGGAACAAGGGTGGAACCACGAAAACACATTCGTCCCTTTCCTAGGGATGAGTGTGTTTTTTATTATTTTGAAGGGAGGTGCTGTAACATGAAACGATTTGTACGTACGGAAATAACCACCACCTGCACGGGAAAATGGCAGAGCAAGGTGATTGATAGAAGCGAAAAATAAAATTCTAGGAGGAGATTAGAAGATGAATAATGTTATTAATGTTGGGGTATTAGGTTTAGGTACGGTCGGAAGTGGTGTTGTTCATATTTTGAAGGAACATTATAAAAAAATCGCTCTTGATACAGGATATGAAGTGAAAGTAAAGACAGTCGTTGTACGTGATTTGGAAAAAGAACGTGATGTTTGTATTGATGGAATCGTAGTAACAAGTAATGTCGATGAAGTTCTAAATGATTCAAATATTGATATTGTAGTAGAGGTAATGGGCGGAATTGAAGAAGCAAAACAGCATATTATTAAGGCTTTACAAAACAAGAAGCATGTCGTAACAGCAAATAAAGATTTAATGGCTGTATATGGTGCAGAACTTCTCCAATTAGCGAACGAAAATGATTGTGATTTATGTTATGAGGCGAGTGTAGCAGGTGGTATTCCGGTGTTAAGGGGATTAACAGACGGATTAGCTTCAGATCAAATTGAAAAAATAATGGGAATTGTAAATGGAACAACAAATTATATGTTAACAAAGATGAGTCAAAAAGGCTGGTCTTATGAGGAGGCTTTACAGGAAGCACAAAAATTAGGCTTTGCAGAATCAGATCCAACAGCAGATGTAGATGGGCTAGATGCGGCGAGAAAGGTAGCGATCCTTGCGAACTTAGGTTTTTCGATGAATGTTTCTTTAGATGATGTGCAAGTAAGAGGGATTCGAAAGGTTGAAAAAGAAGATTTACAAATGGCTGAAAAATTAGGATTTACTATGAAATTAATTGGTAAAGCAGAGAAACAAGGGTCAGCCATTCATTTAAGTGTAGAACCGACTTTATTACCAAGTCATCATCCGTTATCGAATGTAAATAATGAATTTAATGCTGTGTATGTTCACGGTCAAGCAGTAGGAGAAGTGATGTTTTACGGACCTGGAGCTGGGAAGTTACCGACTGGTTCTGCTGTAGTAAGTGATATTATTTCAATTGTTAAAAATATGAATCAAGTTCCGAAAAATAAAAGTGTGTTAAAAGAACCAGAGCCGTACGAATTACAAGGAGATGAAGAAGTAGTTTCGAAATATTTCTTACGTATTTCATTACGAGATGAGCCTGGGATGTTGCAAAAAATAACAGAATGTTTCGTTATTTATTCTGTAAGTTTAAAAGAGGTTATCCAATTACCTTTGAATCGTGAACTTGCAGAAGTCGTTGTTGTGACACATCACACTTCAAAATATCAATTCGAACGAGTTTTAGGAGCGATAGAAGCTGTCGCAAGTGAAATAAACAGCTACTACATTATTGAGGAGGAAAAACAATATGTATAAAGGATTATTAAACCAGTATGCTTCTTATTTACCAGTGAATGAAAACACACCTGATGTTAGCTTAATGGAAGGGAACACACCTCTTATTCCATTATTAAATATATCAAAACAATTAGGGATTCAGTTATACGGTAAATATGAAGGAGCGAATCCGACTGGTTCTTTTAAAGACCGTGGCATGGTAATGGCCGTTGCAAAGGCGAAAGAAGAAGGTTCTGAGGCAATCATTTGTGCATCAACAGGTAATACATCGGCAGCGGCTGCAGCATATGCGGCACGCCTCGGAATGAAATGTATTATCGTAATCCCGGAAGGAAAGATTGCGCATGGAAAATTAGCGCAAGCAGTCGCTTATGGAGCTGAAATCATTTCAATAGAAGGGAATTTTGATGATGCACTTAAGGTTGTAAGAAACATTGCTGCGGAAGAGCCGATTACATTAGTAAACTCAGTGAATCCGTACCGAATTGAAGGGCAAAAAACAGCAGCGTTTGAAATTTGTGACCAGTTGCAAAAAGCGCCAGATGTTCTCGCTATTCCTGTTGGGAATGCAGGGAATATTACAGCATACTGGAAAGGGTTCTGTGAATATGAGAAAGAAAAAGGCTATAAGAAGCCAAGAATTCATGGCTTTGAAGCGGAAGGAGCAGCTGCAATTGTAAAAGGACATGTAATTGAAGAACCTGAAACAATTGCAACAGCGATTCGCATCGGTAATCCAGCAAGTTGGTCGTATGCAGTAGAGGCAGCCGAACAGTCTAATGGTGAAATAGATATGGTGTCAGATGAGGAAATATTACATGCGTATAGATTATTAGCAAAAACGGAAGGGGTTTTCGCTGAGCCAGGATCAAATGCTTCATTAGCGGGGGTAATTAAACATGTTCAATCTGGAAAAATCAAAAAGGGAGAAACAGTTGTTGCAGTATTAACTGGAAACGGTTTGAAAGATCCTGATATTGCTATTTCTTCTAATAAATTAGACATTGCAAGTGTTTCAAATAATATAGAACAAATTAAAGATCATATAAAAGGGGTGATTATGTCGTGATACCATTAAGCGTTCGTGTTCCTGCTAGTACAGCAAATGTTGGACCAGGATTTGATTCTGTTGGAATAGCTTTGTCATTATATTTAGAAGTGAGTGTAAAGGGAGAAGCTGATAAGTGGCAAGTTATACATTCCTTTGACGATTCAATTCCAAAAGATGATAAAAATTTAATTGTTAGCACGGCATGTAAAGTATGTCCTTCTTTATCACCCCATATAATAGAAGTTACTAGTAATATTCCACTGACAAGAGGGCTAGGAAGTAGCGCATCAGCGATTGTAGCAGGAATAGAGCTTGCGAATCAACTTGGAAATTTACATTTAACAACTAATCAAAAAGTCCAAATTGCTACAAATTTTGAAGGACACCCAGATAATGTTGCTGCTTCTATTCTAGGTGGGACTGTAATCGGAGCACTTGATGGAAAGAATGTTTCGGTCGTAAGAATTGAAAGTAAGGAATTAGGCGTAATTTCTCTTATTCCGAATGAAGAGCTAAATACGGATGAAAGTCGATCTGTATTACCAGAGATGTTTCCGTTTCATGAAGCGGTTAAGGCTAGTGCGATAAGTAACGTATTAGTAGCTGCGTTATGCCAAAAGAAGTGGGAAGTTGTAGGTGAAATGATGGAAAGAGATCATTTCCACGAGCCATATCGTTTAGAACTTGTACCGTTATTACCATCAATTCGTAAATGTGCAAAAGAATTCGGAGCCTATGGAACAGCACTTAGTGGTGCGGGACCATCCATTTTTATTTTAACTCCGTATGAGAAGCGTCAAGAAATTGCTGAGCAATTAGCGAGAGTATTTACAGCTATGAAAGTATATGAGCTTGAAATTGATCATAAAGGGATTACTGTAAATAAGGAAGAACGTATTGGATTATAAAAAGAGCTAGCATCGCTAGCTTTTTTATGTTGCAAATATATTTTAAATCAGCATATAAAATGAATATTGTATAATTCAGTAAAGAGCGTATTAATTTTGGAGGTGATTATATGAGTTCAAAAGAGTCACCAGAAGAAAAAAGAGAACACATAAGACAAAGTGAGTTGAAAAATAGCCCTACCGGTTCTTTGAATGATGGGCTCAATAGAGCGGAATCAGGTAGCCCTGTTGATATGACAGGGGGCATGAATTGGAAAGGTACAGGGATATTAATTTTAGTGCTAGTTTTAGGATATATTATATACACTTACTTTTTCAGTTAAGGAAGGCTTGTTAAAACTTTGATTTATTTGGTTTCATAATTAGTGAGAAAGAAAAAACACAGTTATTGTATTACATATCTTCTAAGCGGGTTATAGTTGTTCATATAAATTTATTTTTAATACTCCAAATAGAGCTAGCGTTATGCTAGCTCTATTATTTTTTGCCACATTCCTGTAACAAAGCACCTGTATATTCAGTGGTGGAGGTGCAGAAGATGAAAAAAATGATAGCGATATGTCTTCTTACTACTATGTCATTTTCGACTTTAGTCGGGTGTGATGTAAAAGGTAATAATGCTTTACAAGAGTCTAAAATAAAGAAAGCGACGTATAAAGATTTTACGTACGATGTAAATCCAGAGACTTTCACGTTAACTGTAGAACATGATGGTGTAAAAGAACAGGCATCACAACCGTTACCGAAAATGAAGGTGTCGAATTTAAAAAAAGACAAGGATCGCACATCGTGGGAATATCCAGATCAAAAAGTAAAAGTAAACTTAGAAAAGAAAAAAGAGCACTTAAATATTGAAGTGGAATCGACTGGTGCAGAAAGTTTTACATGGCCGAAAGTACAAGCTGAAAATTATACACTTCCGTTATGGGAAGGTAAGCAAATTCCAAGTAATGATGAGAATTGGAAGAAGTTTTTAAAGGATGATGCATATTCATTTGCTGAATCATTTTCTATGAAGTTTTTTGCATTAAATGGTTCTAAATATTCGATCGTATATATTGCGAATAATATGTTTAATAATGAATTGAAATTTCATTCAGATCCGAAAATAGGGTTTGATTTTACACATGAATTCCCGAGTATAAATAAAAATAAAACATATGGCTTTCAATTATATGTGACAAATAATGATGCAGTAAGTATCGCAAAACTATACAAGGACAATATTATTGAAAAAGGTGAATTTAAAACATTACAAGAGAAGGCAAGAAAAAATAAAGAAATTGAAAAACTTTACGGTGCAGGTCATTTTTATTTTTGGAATCAAAATGGTTTATCAGAAAGTAATGTAAATTGGCCAAAGCTAAGGGAGCAAATAAATAGCCCGGTGTTTAGCCATATAAAAGAGCTTATTCAAAAGAATAGTTCAGAGCCTGGGGAATTGAATGTATTTGAGCAGGTGAGTAAACAAGACTTTATCGATAAGTATCAAAAAAATGTTATTTTACGCTATACAAACGAAGTATTATCTATGAAGGAATTGTATAAAGAGGATATTTTCCCGAAAGTTGATCAGGAAGCTAGTGTGTTAGTAAAGAAAGGTGTAGATCACTTATCGAAGACAGAGCTGTATAGCTTAAATAAACATTTACTAAAGTCAGTACTCGGTGATGCAGTTGAAGAAGTAAGTAAATGGGGTAATGCAGATGGAACGGATATTATAAAGGAAATGAAAGAGGCCGGGATAGACAAGGCGTGGATTGGTCTACCGAACTGGGAACAAGGATATATGCAACCTAATTTTGTTACAGAAGCTAAGAAAATGGGATATTTAGTTGGTCCGTATGATTCTTATCATTCCATTCACGAAAAAGGTGATAAAAATTGGAACACAGCTTCCTTTAATGATCCATCATTATACGAAGAGGCTACTGTAACTAAGAAAAATGGAGAAAAGGTACAAGGGTTTTTAGGTAGAGGGCGAAAATTAAATCCGACATTATCACTTCCTAGTGTAAAAGAACGAATGAACGATATATTACAAAATGGCCCTAAATATAATTCATGGTTTATTGATTGTGACGCGACGGGCGAAATTTATGATGATTATTCAACAAAACATTTAACGACACAAGAACAAGATTTACAAGCAAGATTAAAACGAATGGATTATATTGCACAAGAAAAAGGTATGGTAGTTGGCTCTGAGGGCGGAAATGATTTTGCGAGTAGTACGATTGCATTTGCTCATGGAATTGAAACACCTGTAATTAAATGGGACGATGAAGATATGAGGAAAAACAAAACAAGCCCGTATTATGTAGGTGGATATTGGTCACCAAATCAAAATGTTCCCGAAAAATATGCAAAACAAGTACCGTTGAAAGAAGAATATAAACAAGTATATTTAAATCCAGTATATTCGGTACCATTATATAAATTAGTATACAACGATTCCGTTATTACAACGCACCATTGGGAATGGGGAAGTTTGAAGGTGAAAGATGAAGTTGGAAATCGTATGTTATATGAGTTATTGTATAATGTTCCTCCGTTGTACCATTTAGATGAAGTAGAGTGGAATAAGCATAAAAAAGAAATTACACAGCATCTGAAAGTTTGGAATGAAGTTCATGAAAAAGCAGTAAAAGAAGAAATGACGAACTTTGTATATCTGTCAGAAGATAAGCTAGTACAATCTGCTTCATATGGAAAAGATATTAAAATTATTGTGAATTTTTCAAATAAAGATGTAGAAATAGAAAAAACGAAAATACAAGCAAAATCAGCTTTAATTAATAATAATGGGAAGCAAATGATATACACACCAAATGAGAAATAATAAGGTGAAACTTTAATCAGTGGGGGTGTTCATCTCCCACTGATTATTAGCCTTTAATCGAGCTTTTACGGCAAAAATTTGACTTTTTATTCTTACTGAAATTCGAGCCTCTTACTACCTGTAAATAACAGAATGGTAAATCTGTGAATTTGAATGTTTTGAAGTGTTAAATTTTTGAAGTTGATAAACAGTGACTTGCCAAAAATAAGCACGAGAGTATAATGTGAAATGGAATACATATTGGATTCATGATGTAACCTTACAAAAATGTAAGGTGATTGAAAGGAAATTCAATATGAAGATTACTAGACATACATTATACTAGGAAAAGAGAAAGAGAGGAGAATGAACATGAGCTCTGAATTAGAACAAAACACGAGAAGCAATAAAAAACGTTCTAAACGAAAGTCAATAAAATGGTTCATTTTAATTCCATTTTTCCTACTTATTTTTGGAGGAGTAGGATATGGATCGTTTATATATAACAAAGCAAAAGCTGTTGTAAGTGATGCGTATGCAAAAATTGATAAGTCATCAAAGCGTGATAAAGAAGTTGAACCTTTAAAGGATAATATTTCAATATTAATCATGGGTGTAGACGGAAGTGAAATGAGAAAAAGCCAATACGGCGAAGCAGTTCGGACAGATGCACTTTTATTAGCGACAATTAATAAAGATGATAAGTCAGTTAAATTAGTAAGTATTCCACGTGATTCACGTGTTTATATTCCATCTAGAAAAAAATTAGATAAAATTACACACGCACACGTATTTGGTGGTGTTGAAAGTACACGAGATACAGTGGAACGATTTTTAAATGTTCCAGTTGATTATTATGTGAAGTTTAACTTCGAGTCATTTGTACAAATTGTAGATTCGCTTGGTGGTATTGATATTGATGTACCGGTTACTTTCACAGAACAAGATAGTAAAGACCAAGCAGGTATGATCCATTTAGAAAAAGGTTTCCAACATTTAAATGGAGAGCAAGCACTTGCACTTGCGAGAACGCGTAAAATTGACAGTGATACAATGCGTGGTCAAAGACAACAACTTGTAATTGAAGCAATTGCGAAAAAAGCAATGTCTGTTCAATCTATTAGTAAAATGGGCTCTTTACTTGATGCAGTTGATAAAAATATGAAAACAAATTTAACATTTGATGATATGCTTGCTATTACGAAAAATATGGCAGGATCAGATCTGCAAATGGAAAAGATGCAAATAGAAGGAACGGATAAACGTATTGGTGGTATTTATTATTACATTCCAAACGAAAAAAATGTAAAAGATATTTCAAATAAGTTGAATCAACATCTAGGTGTAACGCCAAAATCAGTTCGAAACGAATAGTAAAAAAGATTGGCGGAGGCCAATCTTTTTTTATGGAAATTGATTTGTAACTATTCTGTAACGATTTTTTATTCTAGAAAAATTATACTCATATGTATGAGATTATTGGATAAGCAAAAAGTAAAGATAAATACTGTAATAAGGAAAGATATCATATGCAGAAATGGATAGGCATTATGGGAATCGTTTTTATGTTGACTGGATGTAAAATGTCTGAAGCTCCAACAAGTTTAATGGGAGCTCCTACCAATGAAAAGTGGATTGATGAACTAAAAGAGCAAATCGATAAAGATTTGCCTGTTAATTATCGATTGCTTACTCCAATGTCTAATAAAGATAAACAGATGATTTGGTCAATGGATTTTAAACAAGATAATAAGAAAGAAGCCATCTTATTTTATAAATTGCCGAATGAAGATCATAGCGTATATTTAGCTGTATATGAGGAAATCGGCAATGAGTGGAAAATAAAGTCCACGCATAAATTTGATGGTGGAGATGTAGATATCGTTGAAGTCGGTGATTTTACAGGGAACGGGAAGCGAGAGTTATTAATTGGAATCTCTGTAAGTCGTGAATCTTTAGAACATGTAATGTATGTTTTTTCGGAAGAAAATGATGATATGAAGGAGATTTATAATCGGCAATATACGAAGTTATTTATAGAGGATTTAAATGAAAACGGCCTTAATGATATAAGCCTTGTTACTTATAAAAAAGATGAGCAATTGAAAGTTGAGTTCATTGAACAGTTTAAGACTATGTCTGAAGTTACATTCGATCCATATATAAATAGTATTCAACGAATACAAATGGGGCGTATTTCTAACATGTCAAAGGCAGTTGTAATTGATGCAGGAGTTGGGGCTCATTCAGGTATAACATATGTAGCAAAATTTGATAAAGATCATTATGAGGGACTACCTATAGACGGGAAAGAAGAGCTATTCAATGATTATGTTGTGGAAAGTAAAGACGTTAATGAGGACGGCATTATTGAATTTGTTCGTACTGTACGTCCAAAAGGTTGGGAAGAGGTATCGTACGGAGAGAGCACGATGTTTGAGCGTTATATACAGTGGAGTGAAGAGGGAATTAAACCGATAGAAGAAAGATATATCAATATAGAGAAAGGTTATTTTGTCAAAATCCCTCAAGCGGTAATTGGAAAAATAACTGTCCCAGTTCAGCAAGAAGCACCGGATGTTCAAAAATTTATAGATGCAACTACAAATGAAATATGGCTTGAAGTCCATATTTTTAAGCGGAAGGAATGGTTCAAAATAAAAGGATACGAGGCAGCAGTTAAAACGGCTTCTCATGTATATGCAGTACCAAAGCAATCAAAATTTGAAAAAATGAAAGCATATATAAAACCGCTAGCGGATTATCAACAAGAGTAGGGAGGTGGGAATTATGTCAACAATTTTAGTTTTAGAAGATGAAATACCAATCCGTAGCTTTATTGTCTTAAATTTGAAACGTGCTGGATTTTATGTATTAGAAGCTAGTACTGGAGAAGAAGCGTTACAGATTTTAAGTGAACATACTGTTGATGTAGCGTTACTTGATGTTATGTTACCGGGGATCGATGGTTTTCAAGTTTGTAAAGCTAGCCGGGAAAAAAATAAAAAAATGGGTATTATTATGTTAACCGCACGTGTACAAGATGAAGATAAAGTACAAGGGCTAGGAATTGGTGCAGATGATTATATCGCAAAGCCGTTTAGTCCAGTAGAATTAACTGCACGAATACAATCTTTATTAAGAAGAATAGAAGTACATGAAGAAAAAACGAATACAATCACGTCTGGTCCGTTTTCGTTAAATATCATAGAAGAAAGATTATATAAAGGTGGACAATTAGTTGATTTAACCCCTACAGAGTACATGATATTACAGTATTTAATGAATCAGGCTTCGAAGCCGGTTTCGCGGGATGAAATTTTAAATATGATTTGGGGAACCAATTACGTAGGCGAGACGAAAGTAGTCGATGTAAATATGAGACGGTTACGTCAAAAGATAGAATGTAATCCGTCAGAACCAGAGTTTATCCATACCGTGTGGGGAAAAGGATATGTGTGGAAGGAAACTATAAGATGAAACGGAAAGTGACTTTATATTTTATGACGGTCATTACACTAATGCTTGTATTATTTGAAGTAGCATTTTCAGTTTCTATTTATCGATATTATTATAACGGCATTGTGCAATATGTTGAATCTCATGCAAAGACCAGTACACGTTTTTTCTCAGAATACAATTCACTATATTTTATTCGTTTGCAAGAATATAGTGGTGACATAATTAGTAGTTTTCAATTAGAAGGAACGGAATTACAGTTAATTGATCGTCATGGTTCGGTTATACAATCTTCAAGTGGTGAAAAGGTCGAAGGTAAAGTGAATATTCCACAATCTTTATTGGAAGGTGAAATGTATAATCAAGTTACTACCACGAAAGATAATGAAAAACAATTAGAAGTGCTAAGCCCACTTATACATCAAGGACAAACTATCGGTGTTTTAAAATATACGACTGTTTTAAAACATGTGAATGCAAAGATTATTGAAATCATTATGTTTACTATTTCCGTAGGTATTGTTATTTCAGGTATTGTCTTCTTAATTAGCAGACGCTTGGCAAATTCATTTGTTGAGCCAATTGAATCTATCATTCAAGCTTCTTCACAAATCGCAGAAGGAACACTGAAAAATAAAATTAAAGAAGATTATCCTGGTGAATTAGGTGAATTAGCACATAGTTTAAACTATATGTCTGATAAAATAGAAAAAGCAGAACAGATGAAAAATGAATTTATTGCTTCTATATCTCATGAAATACGGACACCTTTAACGGGAATTAAAGGTTGGAGTGAGACGTTAAAAACTGTAGATCATTTAACGGAAGAAGAAATAAAGCAAGGTATGGGAATAATTTCAGGTGAGACAGATCGATTGATTCATTTAGTAGAAGAATTGTTAGATTTTTCAAGATTACAATCAAATCATTTTAATTTATATAAACAAAAGGTGCAATTATACGATATACTAGAGGAGACGATTTGGCAATTAACTCCTAACGCTGAAAAGAAGCAAATTCAATTCATCAATACTATAGAACGAATTGAATTGATGGGAGACCGAAATAGGCTAAAGCAAATTTTCTTGAATATTGTTCAAAATGCAATTAAATATTCACATGAAAATGGTACTGTATACATTGAAGCGACTAAAAATGAAGGACAAGTAGTGATAAAGGTGAAAGACGAAGGGATTGGAATTGCTAAAGAGTATTTACCATATATAGAACAGTCATTTTACCAGATTAATAATCATGCTGCAGGTGCAGGTATTGGTTTAGCCATCGTAAAAAAAATGGTGGAGCTTCATAGAGGTACGCTTAGTATTATAAGTAAAGAAGGAATAGGAACAACAATTTTGATAAAACTTCCATTATAATACATATTAAGTCTATTTATATAGTGTAATAAAATAAATAGATGTATAATTATATTGGATGATTTATATATAAGATTAATAGGGAGAGGAAATCGATAGAATGGAAAAAGCTTTTAATATTAAACGAGTAGTAGTCGTTTTAATGGCGATTGCAGCAGTAGCTATTGGGTATTTCATGTTTCAATCTATTACTTCACCAGCAAAAGCTGTTGCGAAACAAGAAAATGTAATACAGCTTGCAAGTGAACAACCGAAAGGTGAAATGAATAAAACGGCACCAAGTCGTTTTAATGGACAGGAGAGAAAAGTTGCTTACCTTACATTTGATGATGGGCCAGGAAAATATACGGCTGAATTATTGAATATGTTAAAACAGCATGATGCGAAGGCGACATTCTTTTTAATTGGTGCGAATGTGAAACAGTTTCCTGATTTAGTGAAACGTGAAAATGCAGAAGGACATTATGTTGGAATGCATAGTATGACACACAATTTTGCGAAGTTATATAAAAATGGCGAGTATGTTAATGAAATGAAAGAAGATCAAGGCTTAATCGCAAATATTATTGGGAAAGCTCCTAAATTAACACGTCCTCCATACGGATCGATGCCTGGTTTAAATGAAGGTCTCCGAAATAAAGTAGTTGAGGATGGTTTAAAAGTGTGGGACTGGACAATTGACTCTTTAGACTGGAAATACAATAAAGTACCAGTCGATGCAGCGGCAGCACAAATCGCTCAAAATGTATTAGCTGGTGCAACAAAACCGCAAGAAGTCATTTTAATGCATGACATTCACCCGCAATCAGTTGCTGCTGTGCCAGCAATTTTAAAGGGTCTAAAAGAAAAAGGTTATGAATTTGAAGCATACCATGAAGAGAATCACTTCCCAGTGAATTTCTGGCACGATAACCGTATGTAATTGGAGGAATTGAAGTTGAAGTATGGAAAAGTAGCAGTAGTTGGAGCATTATCAGTAGGATTATTATCAGGTTGTTTCGGTGAAAAACCAGAAGAAAATTTATATACGGCTTTTGAAACAGCAGCGACACAAGAAAAATCGCTAGCTGATGATACGAAAAAGTTAGAGCAATTAGAAAAGCAAGGGCAAGAACTATATTCTCAAATTTTACAAGAAGGTAAAGAACATAATGAAGCAGTCACGAAGAAGATAGAGGAAGCTACTGCAAATGTAAATGAGCGTGAGAAAGTATTGAAAAACGAGAAAGAACTGCTAGAGAAAGCTCAGAAGGAAACGAAATCAGTTCAAAGTAATATAGAGAAGCTTGAAGATAAGAAATTGCAAAAACAAGCTAAAGCAGTAGAAGAGTCGTATAAAAATCGTTATGATACATTCCAAAAAATGAATGAGGATTACACGAAGGCGTTAGCGAATGAAAAAGAGCTGTATGAAAAATTAAAAGTAAAAGAAACGAAGTTAAAAGAAATTGGTGAAAAAGTTAAAACTGTTAATGAGTTAAATGTGGAAGCGCAAAAGGCGAAAGAACAATTTAATAAGCATACAAAAGAGTATAATGACAGTAAATTAGCATTTTACAAAGATGCACAGATTAAGATTAAAGAACAGAAATAAAGGGGTATCTTAATCTCGATAAAAAACTATAGAAAAAGCCGAAAAAACATTGTAATAAAAATGTTTTTTCGGCTTTTGTTGCTGGATGAATAGAAAAGACTAGAATTGATATCATAAAAGAGTTATAGTGTATTATTCGAAGGAAAACATTGTAAAGTAAGGAGAATGAAATATGTCATATGAATTTTTATTCAAATTAGGTTTAGCACTCTTTTTAGGATTATTCATCGGGATAGATAGGCAGCTAAAGAATAAACCGCTTGGTGTGAAAACAAGTATGGTTATTTCTGTAGCAAGTTGTTTAATTACAATGGTTTCAATTGAATCTGTAAATGTATATTCTGTACCGGGTCATACGAATATGGATCCAATGCGATTAGCTGCCCAAATTGTTAGTGGTATTGGTTTTCTTGGAGCGGGGGTAATTTTACGAAGAAGTAATGACGTTATTTCTGGATTAACGACAGCTTCAATGGTATGGGCTGCTTCAGCTTTAGGTATTGCGATTGGAGCAGGATTTTATATACAAGCGACGGTTGCTATGGTTTTAATTATATTAGCAATCAATGTACTTCCTCACCTTGTGAAAATTGCAGGCCCATATTCATTGAGACAAAAGGACTTGTCTATCAAAATTACTGTAAATGAGCATCGAGAGTTAGATGGGATTTTTAAGCAAATTAAAAATTTAAATATGCAAGTGAAGCGAGTGAAAATTAAAGATATTGATAATGGAGCATCTCAGCAATTAGAAATGGTAATTTTAGCTCCAGAAGATTTATATACAACTGAGTTATATAGTTCTCTAAAAGAAATCGATCATGTCGTATCTGTTGAAGTTGAAAGTAGATAAAAAAGATTGAAAAGGGTGATGTTGCATCACTCTTTTTTTAATGAAAAAAACATTTTGCTATAATTAATTACAAAGGGGGATATAAGTGATGGAGATACATGTTCGAAGGGCAACGAAAAATGATATTGCAAATATAGCAAAAGTGCATGTGGAAAGCTGGAAAACAACGTATAAAGGGATATTTTCTAACGGGGTTTTAGACAATATAACGTATGAACAACGAGAAAACCTGTGGAAAAACATCTTCCAAAAAGATGATAAGAACGAATATAGGTTTGTAGCAGAGACGTTAAATGGGGAAATTATCGGATTTATCGATGGTGGAGCTGAAAGAACGGGGACATATAATTGTGATGGGGAATTATATGCAATATACATTTTACAAGAGTATCAAGGAATGAAGATAGGACAACGTTTATTTCAAGCTTTACTATCAGATTGTAAAAAAAATAATATGCAATCTCTTTTAGTTTGGGTTGTCTCTAATAATCCTTCTAAAAAGTTTTATGAAAAATATGATCCTGAAAAAATTGATACGAAATTTTTAGAGAGAGTACAGGTAGAAGAAACAGCGTATTGCTGGAGAGATTTAAATCTTTTATACAAACAATTGCAGGATTTAATATAAAATAATAGTATTATGTAAACAATTAAAAAAGGTATACCTATTAAGGGTATACCTTTTTTAATTGTTTTGGATCGATAATAATGAAAAATGTAGAAAATATTAAGTAATTATTTTGAAAGGAAGATATTTTTAATCATGTTTTTAATAAGATTAAAGATATGATAGAAAAAAAGAAAGATTTAGTCAGATAGAAAAATTCTGAAATATACTCTTGAATTGATAATGACAATCAATTAGAATCATAATTGATAATGATATTCAATCATTGTTAATTATATAAAATTTCGATAGCGTTAATATAAAGAGGAGGACCAGTATGCAGCATGCGAAACAAATCGCAGAACATGCAACAATACAAAGCTTTTTAAACTGTTATTTAAGAGAAACAGGGAGCGGAGAATGGATTATAGAGGATGAAAGAATAGAAAGTATCTTCAGTAATACGTTGAATAGAAATATAGTCCCCACTTATTTATGCTGTCGGTTGTCGGCACAAAACATTACTTTGTATGGAGAAGTTATATATAAATCACCAACAGATCGTCATTTGTTTGGAGAACAGTTTTATTATCAAATCGGAGAAACTAAAACTGTTATAAAAGCAGATTACGTTACAGTTATTACATTTTTAATAAAAGAGATGTCTATCAACTATGGAGAAGGAACTAACCCTGCTGAACTTATGCTTCGAGTTATTCATAGTTGTCAAAATATTGAGGAATTTACAAAAAAGAGAGCAGAAGATACATCTGCATTATATGGTTTCCATACAACTTTTATTGAGGCGGAGCAATCTTTATTATTTGGGCATTTAACTCATCCTACCCCAAAGAGTAGACAAGGTATATTGGATTGGAAAAGTGCAATGTATTCTCCAGAATTAAAAGGAGAATGCCAGCTTCATTATTTTCGAGCACATAAAAGTATAGTAAATGAAAAATCATTATTATTAGATTCTACAACAACGATTATAAAAGAAGAATTAAGTAAAGATGACATGGTAAGTAAGGAATTTATAGTGAAATACTGTAAGGAAGATGAATATTCATTAATTCCAATTCATCCGCTTCAGGCAGAATGGTTATTACATCAACCTTATGTACAAGAGTGGATAAATCAAGGAGTACTTGAGTATATCGGTCCCGTAGGTAAGTATTATATGGCAACATCATCACTTAGGACGCTATATCATCCTCATTCGAAATATATGCTTAAGTTTTCATTTCCGGTGAAAGTAACAAATTCAATGCGCATTAATAAGTTGAAGGAACTTGAGAGTGGCCTTGAAGGGAAGGAAATGTTAAATACGTCAATTGGTGAAGTACTAGAAAAGTATCCAGCTTTTGATTTTATTTGTGATCCAGCCTTTATTACCTTAAATTATGGAGCAAAAGAGTCTGGATTTGAAGTGATTATTCGAGAGAATCCTTTTTATAGTGAACATGCAAATGACGTTACTTTAATTGCTGGACTAGTTCAAGATGCTATACCGGGAGAACGTACTCGTTTATCGAATATTATTCATAACTTAGCAGATTTAGAAAATAGAAGCTGTGAAGAAGTAAGTTTAGAGTGGTTTAGACGGTATGTAAATATTTCTTTAAAGCCGATGGTATGGATGTATTTACAGTATGGAGTTGCATTAGAAGCTCATCAGCAAAATAGTGTTGTTCAGCTAAAGGATGGTTATCCAGTAAAATATTATTTCCGTGATAATCAAGGGTTTTATTTCTGTAATTCAATGAAAGAGAAGCTTAATAATGAGTTATCTGGTATTGGAGAACGTACTGGAAATTTATATGACGATTATATTGTAGATGAAAGGTTTCGTTACTATTTAATTTTTAATCATATGTTTGGACTTATTAACGGTTTTGGTACAGCAGGATTAATTAAGGAGGAAATTCTTCTCTCTGAATTAAGGTCTGTACTTGAATCATTCCTTCCATATAACCGTGAACCTTCTACATTTTTAAGAGAATTGTTGGAAGAGGATAAGTTGGCATGCAAAGCAAACTTGCTAACGAGATTTTTCGATGTTGATGAACTGACAAATCCTTTAGAGCAAGCAATTTATGTACAAGTAGATAATCCACTCGTTAGAGAAGTGGCTGTTCGTTCATAAGTAGTGCTAAAATTTCACGTAATACAAATAATGGAATTCGATATTCCGTATTATAGCGGAGGGATTTATGAAAGAAGAAGTTTATCACATAAAAATATTGAAGGCACTCCAATCAAAAGAGTACATTTCAGTAAGAAGAAGAGTATTCCGGCAATTAGTAGAATCGTTAATTTATGAAGAAATCATTACGCCGATTTGTATACAAAAGGGAGAGCAAATCCTTTTTATTATACAAGGTCTTGATGAAAAGAATCAAAATGTAATGTACCAATGCTATGGACAAGAACGTATGACATTTGGGCGTATTTGTTTGCATGACTCATTAATAATGAGAGTTCAAGATGAGGAAGAAGAAATACAATCAGTTTCACAATTTTTACAGGAGATTTTTCGAATTGTACAAGTGGATCGAACGAAATTGGATTCTTTTATTCAAGAATTAGAACAAACAATCTTTAAAGATACGATTGCACAATATGAGAGAAGTAGTGAAGAAGACTATATTGTGAAGTCTTATGATGAGCTTGAAAGTCATTTGATAGATGGACATCCATATCATCCTAGCTATAAAGCACGTATTGGATTTCAATATCGTGACAATTTTCAATATGGATTTGAATTTATGCAACCAATGAAAATTATATGGATTGCAGCTCATGAGAAATATACGACTGTAGGATATGAAAGTGAAGAGAGCTATAACTGTACCTTTAAAGAAGAAATTGGTGAAAAGAAAATCGAAGAGTATATGGATCGTATTCGAAAAATGGACTGTGATTCGAAGAAGTATATGTTTATACCTGTTCATCCTTGGCAGTGGGAGAACTTTATTATTCCGAATTATACTGACCATATACAGGATAAATATATTATTTATTTAGGGAAATCAGAAGATGATTATTGCGCGCAGCAGTCGATGCGGACATTAAGAAATGTTACGAACCGAGCGAAACCATATGTAAAGTTATCAATGAATTTACTGAATACTTCAACTATCCGTACATTAAAACCACATTCGGTTGTGAGTGCACCTGCTATATCGAATTGGTTAAAAGATATAGTAGATCATGATCCTTATTTAAGGGATGAATCGCGTTTAATTTTGTTAAATGAATTTTCGAGTGTTACGTACGATGCGAATAAAAAAGCTACATATGGCTCATTAGGATGTATTTGGCGCGAAAGCGTTCACAAATATTTAGATAAAAAAGAAGAGGCAATCCCATTTAACGGTTTATATGCCAAGGGAAAAGATGGGACACCAATTATTGATTTGTGGTTAAAGAGAAATGGAGTAGAAAGCTGGTTACAACTGCTTATTCAAAAAGCAATTGTCCCAGTTGTACACCTCGTTGTAGAGCATGGAGTCGCATTAGAATCACATGGACAAAACATGATTTTAGTTCATGAAGAGGGAATACCAGTCCGTATTGCATTAAAAGATTTTCATGAAGGACTGGAGTTTTATCGTCCATTTTTGAAAGAACTCGAAAAATGTCCTGACTTTACTAAAATGCATAAAACATATGCGAATGGTCAAATGAATGATTTCTTTGAAATGGCCCGTATTGAATGTCTACAAGAAATGGTTTTAGATGCGCTTTTCCTGTTTAATCTAGGTGAACTGGCTTTCGTGCTGGCAGATGAGTATCAGTTGGAAGAGGAACAATTTTGGATCATTCTTGTTGAAGAAATAGAAAATCATTTTGAAAGATTTTCGCATTTGAAAGAACGTTTTGAAGCATTACAATTATATACACCTACATTTCATGCAGAGCAATTAACGAAGCGTCGTTTATATATGGATGTGGAATCGCTTGTTCATGAAGTTTCAAATCCATTGTATAGAGCAAAGCAACTTATAATACAAAAATCAGTTGTTACAGGGGGAAATCATGCTAATCGTTAATAAACAAGAATTTAGCAAAAATGATTTTGAATCGAGATTACAAGTTTACGAGGAAATGGAACAATTTCAAGAAGCAAAAGGAAATAGATTTGCACTTTGCCTGAAAGATCCATTTGATATTATTACGCTTGTGTTTTTCTTAAAAGAAAAAAAAGCATCTGTATTACTTATTCATGAAGAGACACCGATGGATACAGCTATTGAGATGGCAAGGCGTGCAAATTGTGCGGGGCTCTTATATGGGGAAAGTAACGAATTTATAAAGTTAGAAGTTATAAATCTATTACAAGAAGAACCGTCTTTATTGCAATATAGTTCTGGAACAACAGGAGAACCGAAACTGATTCGTAGAGCATGGACGGAAGTTGAAACAGAAATTACTGCTTATAATGCAGCTTTAAAATGTGATGAAGATGAAGTACCAATTGTTATGGCTCCTGTTTCACATTCGTATGGATTAATTTGTGGTACGTTATCTGCAATTATGAGGGGTAGCAAGCCTATAATCATTACGAATAAAAATCCTAAATTCGCATTAAATATAGTTCGAAATACAGAAAAACATATTATATATGCAGTACCACTTATGCTACATATTATGGGTAGTTTTCCACAAGGTACGTTGCAGTTTCATAAAATTATGACGTCAGGATCACCTTTGCCAGAAGCGTTATTTTATAAACTGAAAGGAATGACAAAATACATGATGCAACAATATGGTTGTTCTGAAGCAGGATGCATTAGTATATGTCATGATATGGAAACTCATTTGGATTTAGGAAAGCCACTGCCTCATGTAAGTATAAACATAGGATCAGATGAAAACGAGCCTGAAGAAATCGTAGTGAAAATTGCTGGAAAGGAAATTTATACGAAAGATTTAGGGTATGAATCTGAGCGTGGCCTTCATTTTATGGGGCGTATGGATGATGTAATCAATGTTTCAGGATTAAAAGTTTTTCCTATAGAGGTGGAAGAAACGATGCTTCGGTTAGAAGGTATTCAAGAAGCAATTGTATACCGAGGGAAGCATCCTGTAATGGGTGAAATCGTAAAAGCGAAAGTGATCTCTCGTATTGCTCCGGTGAAAATAAGAGAATGGTGTATTCAGCATTTACCGTCTTATAAAGTTCCGCATGAAATTGAAAGTGTAACTGAAATTCCGAAAAATAAAACCGGAAAAGTAAGTAGAAAGTTACTAGAGATGGGAGAGGTTACAACATGAGTCGTGAAACGTTAAAGGATGCTGTATTAAGCATTATGATAGAAAAAATGGAATTGAAAAATGTAACGCATTTAGAAGAAACGGTGCGTTTAAATCAAGATTTATATATAGATTCGGTAATGATGTTACAGCTTATAGTATACATAGAAATGGATTTAAAGCTATGCGTTCCAGAGGATGAGATAGACCCAAAGGCGTTTCTTACTGTAGGATCTTTGCTTGACTTTATGGAAGAGTTGCAGCCGTTACACGAAGTAAATGTGAATAACTAACCTTTTAGGAAAGTGGATGAGAGTATGACTTCAATTAAAGTTCACTGTTTAGTGAGTTGTTTTTGTGAAATTATAAAAAGGCGTAGCGATATAGATTTCCGGCCATTTTATTTCGGATTATGGGATGGAGATTTTGATATAACAGAAGGCGGGATTATTTCTTATCATTCCGAAAACATTAACCATGATAACTACTTACTCTGGTATGAAAAATTGTATGGTATTAAAGTGAACGAATGGTACGATCATTCAAAAGATAAAAATAGCAATGTAGAAACATTTTTAGAATTAGTAGAAAATAAGCCAGAAAATCGTTACGTAATTGTAATGGTTGATATGTCTTTATTGCCTGAGAGAGAAAATAAGTTTCATCAAAAACCGTTTCCGCATTACTTGATGATATCGAAGACAGAGAAAGAAGATGAATGGTTCATGCTTGATCCTGATTTTCGCTGGGAAGGGAATATGGAAAGAGAAAAAGTGCTCCATTCTGTTAAAGACAACCCATTTGGTGGAGGCTATTTCATTGATATAGAAGGAATTCAGGAGCCAACACAAGAGATGGTAGAAAGTTATTTCATGGAAACATTCAAAAAGAATGATAACAAACTAACTATGGAATTAAAAAATTTAATAATAAAAATGGCAAATGAAGAGGATGGGTATTCACTTTCCAGGCTCGTAACGGCAGTAAAGCAAATACCCGTATTGGCAATACGTAAATATAGCTATGAACATGCCTTTGCATACTTCCGTGAAACTTTACAATATTCGGAGCAAGAATTTGAGTCTTGGTGTGATCGAGTGGAAGACATTGTACAAGGATTTACAAATGTACAGTACCGCGCAATCAAAATGGCAATGACAAAAAATAAAGATATGTTATTACCAATTGTTGAGAAGCTTGATGAAATGAATACAATTGAACTGCAAATTAAGGATGAATTAGAGAGACAGTTTCTGTCATGGAAAGATATGAAAACAAATCAGTCTGTCTTAACTAATACAAGTTCATTGAATTTAAGATAAGGGAGCTCAAACAAATGAAATATTCGCTATGTACAATTTCATTTCGACATCAACTAATTTCATTTACTGATATTGTTCAATTTGCATATGAAAACGGTTTTGAAGGAATTGAGTTGTGGGGGACCCATGCACAAAATTTATATATGCAAGAGCGTGAAACGACAGAACGAGAAATAGATTATTTAAAGGATAAAAATTTAGAGGTCACGATGATAAGTGATTACTTGGACATATCATTATTAGCAGATTTTCAAAAAACGATGGAAAAATGTGAACAGCTGGTAACACTAGCTAATTGGTTTAATACAAATAAAATTCGTACGTTTGCCGGGCAAAAAGGTAGTGAGGATTTCTCGGAACAAGAGAGAAAAGAGTATGTGAAGCGAATTCGCATGATTTGTGATCTATTTGCTCAGCACAATATGTATATACTATTAGAAACACATCCAAATACGTTAACGGATACTTTACCGTCTACTTTGAAATTGTTAGAAGAAGTAAATCATCCATATTTAAAAATAAACCTAGATTTTCTTCATATTTGGGAGTCTGGTGCAGACCCGGTAGATAGTTTCCAGCAACTAAAGCCGTGGATAGAACATTACCATTTTAAGAATATATCATCAGCGGAGTATTTACACGTGTTTGAACCAAATAATGTATATGCCGCTGCTGGAAGTCGTATAGGAATGGTCCCATTATTTGAAGGTATAGTAAATTATGATGAAATCATCCAGGAAGTGAGCGATACTGAACATTTTGCTTCACTTGAATGGTTTGGACATAATGCGAAAGATATATTAAAAGAAGAAATGAGAGCATTAATAAATAGAAAATTAGAAGTAGTAACCTCATAAGATGAAATGATGTAAGGGTCTCGTTTAAGAGACTCTTTTTTTTATGTAATAAATAACCAAAAATTACCATGTATTTAATTTCGGATTTGATACAATTTAATATATATAAGGAGGTGATCGGTAATGGCTAGAAATCGTAACGCTAATCAATTAGCATCACATGGAGCACAAGCAGCTCTAGATCAAATGAAATATGAAATTGCACAAGAGTTTGGTGTACAGCTTGGAGCTGATACTTCTTCACGTGCAAACGGTTCTGTAGGCGGTGAAATTACAAAACGCCTTGTAGCGATGGCAGAACAACAGCTTGGTGGCGGATATACTCGCTAAATGTAGAAGGTTATAGGAGAAAGGAAGGATTCTTCCTTTCTTTTTTATTTTCAATTAATTGGTATGGATATATTGTGAACAGGATTCAAAGAATAGGAGTAATGCTATATTTTACCCAATTTCTTTTGTTGTAAATGGAAAGTAGTAAAGATGAAATAGCCCTGGTGGAATGTAAACATAATTTCCAGCAGGGCTATTATATGGTAAGAAATATATGATGAAAGGTTCCGAAATCAACATGTTAAAAAAAGAAAACTGTTGTTTAATTGCACTTGCATCAGTTCCACTTGTTATGACGTTAGGTAATTCAATGCTTATTCCAATCCTGCCAACCATTGAAAAGAAATTACATATTTCATCTTTCCAAGTATCCATGATTATTACAATTTATTCTATCATTGCAATTATACTTATACCGATTGCTGGTTATTTATCAGATAGATGGGGACGAAAGATGGTAATGGTTCCAAGTTTATTAATTGCAGCTATTGGGGGAGCGATAACGGGCTGGGTATCATGGAAAGTTGATAATCCTTACGTTTGGATTCTTATCGGAAGAGCAATTCAAGGGATAGGTGCTGCTGGTGCTATGCCAGTTGTCATACCATGTGTAGGTGATTTATACAAAGATGAAAAACAGGTTAGTGCAGGTTTAGGAATCATTGAGACGTCAAATACATTTGGAAAAGTATTGAGTCCCATATTAGGATCAGCTCTTGCAGCTATTGTATGGTTCTTACCATTTTGGGCGATTCCAGTGTTATGTTTAATATCGATTGTTTTACTACTGGTACTAGTAAAGGCGAAGAAACAAGAAGAAGAAGTCCCACCACTTAAAGAATTTATTCAATCTATTATCTCTACGTTTCGAGAAAAGGGAAGATGGTTAATTGCCATTTTTATACTAGGTGCAATTATTATGCTTATTTTATTCGGAATACTTTTTTATCTGTCAACTATACTGGAGTCGAAGTACGACATTCATGGTATATGGAAAGGGTGTGTACTCGCTATTCCTTTACTTGTACTATCAATTAGTTCATATATGGCTGGTAAAAAAATTGGAGATAAACAAGATATTATGAAAAAGTGTATTTATATTGGTTTTTTACTGGCTGCTGTATCTGTCTTCTTACCTTTATTCCTAAAAGGAATCTATTTGCTACTTCTTTGTCTCGTTATTATGGGGATAGGAATTGGTATGGCGTTACCGTGTTTAGATGCTCTTATTACACAAGGGATTGAAAAAGAGCAGAGGGGGACAGTTACGTCATTTTATAGTTCAATGCGATTTATCGGTGTAGCAGCTGGACCACCCCTTTATTCTTTTTTTATGAAAGGATCGGACCATGAAGTATTTTATTTAACAAGCATCTTCGCTGCTATTGGTGCCGTCATAGCAATTATTTGGATTAAACCAGCAAAAGATACAATGATGGTAAAAAAGAAACCGGAACCGAATTCATAGTTAGAAAGAGAATTGCGTGTTATATGATTAACATGCGGTTCTCTTTGTCTGTTATTGGTGGGCTAATAATCAGTGGGGAAACCCCCACTGATTAAAGTTTTACGCTATTTAGTTAGGGAAAATAACTTGTATTAACATATAAAGCCCGACTCCCCATATGATTAGTCCTGAAAATTTATTTAATACTGTAATCGTTTTTCCTGTCGAGTCTAATCCTTTTAGAAATTTTCCAGCAAAAGCTAAACTAATAAACCAAATCCAAGAAACTATAATTGTTGCCAAAGTGAAAGCCCATTTCTCACTTCCTATGTACTGTATAGAGTTTGTTCCAATTACACCAATTGTATCTAAAATTGCGTGTGGATTTAGTAATGAAACCGATGCGGCGAAAATAATTTGATTTTTTAAAGGCATGCTTTTTTCTTGTTTTACATCATTTGAAGGATCGCTTCTCCAAATAACCCAGCCCATATACATAAGAAAGAAAAATCCAATCATATACAGAGTAGTTGTTAACCAAGAAAAAGTAAGGAGTACAAGGGATACACCTTGTACAGCAATTAATATTAATAATGTATCACATATAGATGCAGTCAAGACTACAGGAGCAGATCGCCAAATATTTGGTTGACTAGCGCCTTGATTAAAGACGAAAACATTTTGGACACCTAATGGAATGATAAGACCAAATGCAAGGATGATACCGTGAATAATTGCTTCACTCATCATATTACCTCCTACTTAATGTGATTAGTTATGATAGTGTATATTGTATAGAAGAAATGAAAATTTGTATCCATCCATATGGTTGGATAGGTTACCAACCAAAAAGAATGTGAGGTGATAGGATGGAAAGGTTCGTTTGGAAACCTAATATGTCTTCGTCTATGCCTTTATATAAACAAATAGAATCTTATATAAAAGAAAGAATTGTTAATGGGGAATGGACAGTTGGAACGAAATTACCTTCACAAAGAGATTTGGCGCATACGTTTGAAGTGAATCGAAGTACAATTGTAATGGCTTTCGATGAATTAGTAGCAAAAGGGTATATTGAGGGGAATGGCCGGAAGGGAACAATTGTTATAAATAATAGTGAGAGTACTTCTACATATGCCCTGCCTCCAAACTGGCAGTCTTATGTGGAAACAGGACTTCATTATCCAAATCTTCCTGCTGTACAAGAGATTAATCAAGCTGAATTTACTCCCAATGTAATTCGATTAGGAACAGGTGAACTTTCACCGAGTCTCTTGCCTGAGAAAAAGATGAAGGGTATTATTAATAAAATTTTACAATCAAATGTTACACTTGGGTATGAGGAACCGAAAGGAAATCTCCATTTAAGAGAAAAAATTGCGGAATATTTAAAAGGGCATGGGGTATATGTATCTCCTGACTCTATTTTAATTGTTTCAGGGGCAATTCAAGCACTGCAACTTATTTCTATGGGGCTTCTTCCGAAAGGAGCATCAATTTTATTAGAAAAACCATCATATTTATATTCGCTTAATGTATTTCAATCAGCAGGAATGCGTTTGATTGGAATACCAATGAATGAGAATGGTATATATACTTCATATATTACAAAATATAAGAAACAATTTAACGCATCTATTTTATATACGATCCCATCTTTTCATAATCCGACTAATTTTAGTATGAACGCTAAGAAGAGGGAAGAAGTGATGGAGATATGTAATGAAATTGGATTACCTATTATTGAGGACGCGGTATATCAAGATTTATGGTTCGATGCACCAGTTTCAAAGCCTTTAAAGGCATATGATAAAAATGGTATCGTGCTACATATTGGAAGTCTGTCCAAAGTCATTAGTCCTGGTTTAAGAATTGGATGGATTGTTGGATCAGAATCCGTTATTCAAAGATTAGCAGATATAAAAATGCAAACTGATTATGGTTCAAGTTCTATATCCCAGCAGATTGCAGCGGAGTGGTTTGGAAATGGATTGTATGATGAACATTTACAGTTTGTAAGAATTAAGTTGAAAAAGCGCAGAGATTTTATGTTACAAATGTTAGAGAAATATTGTCATGATATAGCAACATGGTATGAACCGGCAGGTGGTTTTTATATTTGGTTACATATGAATGTACCTGTTTCGAACCGTAGCTTATTTGACAAAGCTTTGCAAGAAAAGATTTTATTAAATCCAGGTACTTTGTATGATAGAAGTGCAAACCAATTTTTGCGCCTATCATATTCATACGCAACGTTAGAAGAAATTGAAATAGGTATAAAAAAACTTGCACAACTAATGAAAATGTAAGAGGAGAAAATAATGAAACGATATGTAATTTGCCAAATTATCGATGGGGATAAATATTTAGCTGCTTATGCGGAGACGAAGCAGGATGCAATTGAAAAAGCGGAATTGTTAGGATTACGAACGGGAAATCGATACACAGTTATTACTGCGGAGGAAGCTGAAGGGTTAACTTATCCTTAAGCAACGTATAATAATTATGCAAGAAGTAAATAAGCCTAGTAATATATGATATTACTAGGCTTATTTTTTTTGAAAGCGTTAAGTGTTCTCGTATGAAAAATAATAGTATTATGAGTCAAGTTGACGGAAATACCGATTTGTTTTTCGGTCCTGATTTCCGTTTCTATATTCATCAATATATTGTCTGAAGTTCCAAGATTGTACAAACTTATTTGCAGCGTTATAGCCAGAATTGTAAAGCCACTCTTTTTCTTCCTTTGTTAACTCAAAGTTTGTACTTGTAATGGATCCCGTTGGAATTGTAATCGTTCTTGCTTTAGATTCCTTGTCTAAATGACGTAAATCATGGGCTTGCATCATTGTTTTAAATAGTCCTTTGAACATGGAGATAGGCTCGTTATAGTGGGCAGGATCAGCTTGAATCTCATCTTTTACAAAATGAAACCCAAAAGTCGGCCAGCGAGGAGAGGCAGGTGAATCGAAAATCCAAATTGGGTAATTGCTTAAAATCCCTCCATCAACCATATAACAAGGTTGCTTCCATCTGGGGGTTCTCCATTTTACGGGTTCAAAGAAGAAGGGGATTGTACTACTCATTCTTACAGCTTTAGCAATAGAGAAGCGATAATTTAAAAATCCATAGTTCGGTAAATCATCGGGGAAGACAACCATTTTACCGTTACTTATATCAGAAGCGATAATTTTAAGCTTATTTAAATCAGGTAAATCTGTAAATAAGTGAACTCCTTTTTTTCGAAGTAATTCTTCAATCCATTCTTCTATAAAAATATTAGAGTAAATACCAAGAGTAGTCCATGCGCTTAATCCTTTGCCGATAAATGGGATTCTGTCAATAAAGTTTTTTTTCATAAATTTATTATAATCAATATCAGTTATTATCGTTTTTAACTCTGAACAAGAATATCCTGCTGCTAGGAGCGCTGCGATAATTGAACCAGCTGATGTTCCAGCTACACGCTCCCATTCATAGCCTTTTTCAGCTAACGCGCAAATTGCCCCTACATGCGCAATTCCGCGTACACCGCCTCCCTCGAAAACACCATCAATCTTCATTAAACATACTTCCTTTCAGATGGAAAATTTGAAAATGGCAAAAAAGCACGTATTGTACGCGCTTTTTTACAATAGTTTTTAAGTTTACTAGCAGCCGAATCCGCCGCCCCAACAGCTAGCTCCAATGATGATTAGAAGGATAAATAAAACGATTAATAAAGCGAAGCCTCCATAACCACATCCACCACAACTACCGCCGTAACCGTAACCACCGCCGTAACCGCCGCAACTATATCCGTAACCCATGTGGAATTCCTCCTTAAATTAAAAATAAAAATGAACGAGGGGAAAATATACTGGAAGAAATAAAGAACTATCGTGTTTGTAGGAACAATGTATACTATGCTTTTTTAAACTTGTTCGCGTACGAGGGATAAGCCCGTTTTTTTGGAAGGCTTGTTGATTTTACAATGAATGAAGTATAATCTTTGTGCTATGATACAAATAAGTATGTAAATGTAAGGAGAATTTATGAGACAGCAAATTGAAGTGTTAATTGATAAATATGGACTGACACATTTAAAAGAGGAACTTATTAATACTATATTTCCTTGTGTAAAAGTTGTGCCCGAGCAGCAAGAAATGGTTGCGATAGGTAGTTCGAAAATGGGGGGAGTTCCTGATTTGCCGGATTCATTTGAATATCCAACATACAAAGAGAATCCGTTACGTTTTATTGCACAGTTTAATTTAAGTGATCTACAAAACGTTGGTATGGATCACAATCTTCCTAAGACAGGGATGTTATATTTCTTTAATATTGAAAATTACTTTGAAGAAGATGTAAATCCAAACGAAGCTGGACGTGTACTTTATTATGATATCCCTGTAGAGCAATTACGTAGAGCAGATGAAATACAAGCGAAATATAACCAGTGTGCAATTACTTTTGAACTGACGTATAAATTACCGGAGCTTTTCATTGAAGATGAGGCGGATTCAGATCGTTTCTTGCAATTACTTGAAGAGTTAATCCCAGACAACTATGATAATCATCAAATGTTTGGAGAACCATTCTCTGTACAAGAGGAAGTATTATATGAGACAGGAGAATATATGGGGATAGAGCCACAGCAAATGACGCTTTTATTCCAAATTGATTCAGATCATAAAAATTGTAATATGGTTTGGGGAGAATTAGGAATGCTATATTTCTGTATTAGTAATGAAGATTTGAAAAATCGACGTTTTGAAAATACATGTTGTGTGTTACAAACTTGTTAATGAAGAAGGTTGTTCTTGTAAAAAGAACAACCTTTTTACAATGTTAAATATGCATAATCTCATATGACCTATTTTAAAAAGTATTGTATACTCTGAAACTATACGATACTTTTTTGTATAGTTATAGAATGTAAGGAGTGACAAGATGGGAAAGACAAGTAAGTATGTGACAGCTGCCGCACTTTGTTCAACTATAGTAATGGGAGGCTTACAAGCGTCATCTGTATCTTATGCGGCTACGAATCCGACTACAGTGACAACACAATCAGATGCAAAGTTGTTAAATGATTTCAGAAAAGAATTAAAAAAACAGATTGATAATCGTGAAGAAAATATTACAATCGCATATAAAACAAAAGATAGAGATGCTAGAAAGATTATGGACCAATTGTACGGCGAGTTTAATAAAATCGTAGATGCTGATGAGTATGTAAAATATAATGTAGCATCTACTAAGTATTCTATAAAAGGTATGCCAGGGAATTATACGTTTACATTACAAGTGGAGTATCGTGAATCAAATGAGCAAACACAGTATGTAAAGTCTCAGGCGAAAGCAATTATCGGTTCAATTGTAAAACCAGGAATGGATGAGCATGAGAAAGTAAAAGCTATTCATGATTACGTTGTAAAACATGTATCTTATGATACGTCTTATCAAGCGTATACAGCGTATGAAGCGTTAGCGAATCGTTCTGCAGTTTGCCAAGGATATACATTATTAACATATCAATTATTGCAAGAAGCAGGTATTCAAAATCATATTGTAACAGGTACAGGAAATGGACAAGCTCACGCATGGAATTTAGTGAACATTGATAACAAGTGGTACCACCTAGATACTACATTCGATGATCCAGTACCAGATAAAGCTGGGCGTGTAACATATTCCTATTTTAATATGTCTGACGAGCAGTTAAGCAAAGACCACGAATGGGATCGTAGTAAATATCCAGCGGCAACTACAAGTTACTTTGGTGAATTAACAAACAAAATAAAAGCTGGTAGCTCAAAAACGATTGTATATGAGCAAATGTTAAAAGAAACAAATTTAAAATACTTGTCTGCACAATATGGAGCGGAAAATTATAATGAATTTAAGCAAAAGTTACAGCAACAATTTGCATCTAAACCAGAAAAAGTAGAAGTACGATATAAGCAGTCTATGGATGGAACGATGCAAGATATAAAGACAGTATTAAATGAAGTAACTTGGCCAAAAGGTGCAAAGCGTGTATCTTATCAAGTTGCGCCATATAGTGCAATGGCAGGTTATTCATTAGCGACAATTACATTTACGTATTAATGAAAAAGAGCATCTTTAAAAGGTGCTCTTTTTGCATTTGGTTATAATATTAGCGACTATTTAGAATTGTGTGATATAATGAAGGAGAGAGGATGCGATAGTTGAATGAACTTGTTCGAAAGTAATATGTTTACATTGATATATTCTTGTCTAGTAATCGGACTTATCGTTTTGTTTTTCCTATCATTTACTCTGTTCATTAAAAGCTTATTGTAAAATAACATGTGATTAATATGAATCAGAAGCTAGATCGGATTATTGAATTGCTTGAAAAAGATAAAAAAAGAATGATGGAAGATGTATAAAAAGGAGAAGTAAATGGCGAATTATATAAAGGAATTACGTGAAAAAGTAGGACATGATTATATTTTCTTAAACTTTGCGGGTGGTTGTGTATTTAATAAAGAGGGAGAAGTATTACTGCAAAAAAGGGGAGACTTTAACGCTTGGGGCTTTCCAGGCGGTGCAATGGAAATAGGAGAGTCAGCGGCAGAAACTGCCATTCGAGAAGTTAAAGAAGAAACAGGATATGATGTAGAAATAAATGAGCTTATTGGGGTGTATACAAAATATTTTCAAACATATCCGAATGGAGATCAGGCACAGGCAATTGTAATATTC
Source organism: Bacillus sp. NP247 (assembly GCF_018966865.1). Classification (NCBI taxonomy): domain Bacteria; kingdom Bacillati; phylum Bacillota; class Bacilli; order Caryophanales; family Bacillaceae; genus Bacillus; species Bacillus sp. NP247. Next base: position 4,590,616 of record NZ_CP076653.1, read on the forward strand.
TTTAAGTTTTCAATCGTTGGAGGGAACAAAAAAGTAGACGGTGATGAAACGTTGGATTTGAAGTTTTTCCCGTTAGATAAAATGCCACCGTTATTTTGTAAACAACATGAAGATTGCTTGCAAGATTTATTGGAGAAAAGAGTAGGGGTATATCGCTAATATATAAAAAAGAAGCTAAAAGATTAGCTTCTTTTTTTATGTTCTATTTCCACCAATCATCAAACAGTGACGCTGGTACTTGTCTTTTATGTTCACTCACTGTATAACGCTTTTCGATTTTTTCTGCAACGTCAGCTGGAACTGATTTACCTTCTAAATAATCATCTAATTGATCGTAAGTAATGCCTAATTCTGTTTCATCAGCTTGACCTGGCTTTTCATCTAATAAATCAGCTGTTGGCATTTTTAAGTAAAGTCGCTCATCTGCATCTAACTCTTGTAATAAAGCACGTCCTTGGCGCTTCGTTAATCCCGTTAATGGTAATAGATCTGCACCACCATCTCCGAATTTTGTAAAGAATCCTGTTACAGCTTCTGCAGCATGATCTGTTCCGATAACAAGTAGACCTTTTTGTCCACCAATTGCATATTGTGTAACCATACGGATACGTGCTTTAACGTTACCTTTATTGAAATCAGTTAATGATTCACTTAATAAGTTCTCGTATTGATTTGAAAAAGCATCAACGGTTGAAGCGATATCAAATGCAGCAGATTGATCAGCTTGAATAAATTGTAATGCTAATTGTGCGTCATCTTCATCCTTTTGTACTTTGTACGGAAGACGTACGGCGATAAACGTTGCGTTACCACCTTCATTACGAATTTCTTCAACTGCAAGTTGAGCTAAACGCCCAGCTAATGTAGAGTCTTGTCCGCCACTAATTCCAAGTACAAATCCTTTCGCACCTGTTTTTCTTACATAATCTTTTAAGAAATCAACTCGTTTACGAATTTCTTCTTTCGGATCAATTACAGGCTGAACATGTAATGCTTTCATAATTTGTTCTTGTAATGTCATTATGTTTTCCTCCTATTCATATTAAAGCGATAAATAAGTTTATATGTATATTGGCACATACCTCTATCCTTTATTATTTCGCAAAACTAACGAATATACAATAGGATGTGTGTATGAATATGAATGTAGTCATTATAATGAAACTGCTTCGTGTAAGCAATTTTTTTAAACCTTTCAATAATGTAAGGTTTTTGTCATTTGAATCGATGGAAGGTATTTCCGTACTTTACTAATATAAAAGCATAGTTAGTAGAAGGGCGGAGAAGTAATATGAACATTAGAGAACTCGCATATCGGAATGTAACACGAAATAGACGGACATACTCAGCATATTTTTTGAGTAGTGCATTTGCCATTATGGCCTTTTTTGTGTATTCATTTTTTGCGTTTCATCCGGCATTAAGTGCTGGACAATTAGGACAGTACGTATTCGTAAGTATGTCTTTTGCACAGTCTATTATTTACTTGTTTACATTTTTCTTCATTTTATATTCTATGGGAATGTTTTTAAAAACGAGAAAACGTGAGCTAGGGATATTAATGATGCTTGGAATGACGAAATATCAATTAAAGCGTCTTATCTTCTTTGAAAATATCATGATTGGAATAGGGGCAATTATTTTCGGGATTCTTTCAGGTATGCTGTTTTCAGGAGTACTAATTGTTGTAGCCCCAATGATATTAAAACTAGATATTTCCTTATCCTATTACATACCGATGAAAGCGATAGTTGTAACGAGTATTATGTTTTTCATATTATTTATTATCATTTCCTTATTTAGTGCCGGAATGGTTCGTAAAAATAAAATTATGAAATTGTTTAGAGGATCAGCAGAGGCGAAACCAGAACCGAAGGCATCTATAATTTCTTCTATATTAGCAGTAGTATTGCTTAGTGCTGGGTATGCAGGCGCTCTTATGTCACATGGTGCAATGGTATTTATTATGATGATTCCTGTTACAACGGTAGTCACTATCGGTACGTACTTGCTGTACAAGCAGTTGAGCGTCTTTATTATTAGACTATGTAAAAAAAGTAAACGTTTCTATTGGACACAGACAAATATTATTACTTTGTCAGATTTAGCATACCGTATGAGAGATAACGCTAGAATGTTCTTTATTGTAACAATTATTTCAACAGTAGCATTTTCAGCAATAGGTACATTGGTTGGCTTCGCATCAATGACGAAAGGAATTATGGAGAGACCGATTGCGTTTCATTACCACTCTAAGCAAGGAAATAGTAATGAATCACAGCATCTGAAGATCATTGATGGAGGATTAAAGAAACATAATATAGCAGCTTCAAAAATAAATATTTCATCGAAGAAAACGGAAGAACAATCGCTAAGAAGTGCTATTTTTATAAAAGAATCGGATTATAAGGAGTATGCGAAGTTAACAGGGGAACCGTTTAATACTTTATCAGACAAAGAAGCCCTATTTCTGTCAGTAAAAATACCAGGGCCACCGATAAAGGAAAGAAAAGAAATTTCTTTCCCAAATGCCAATGAGCCCTTAAAGGTGAAAAAAGTTAATACTTCTTCATTAAGTAAAATACTTAGGGGTAACGTGTATGTAATCTCTAGCAATCAATATGATGCATTACAAGATGGATTTAAAGAAGAAAAAGATTATGTGTACAAAACAGAAGGAACGAAAGATGAAATTGAGGTTGGTAAAGAACTTACGCATCAGATGAAGCCTTATGAAGAACATGCAACGTTTAGTGCAGAAGAGTACGAACAAAACCAAAGTTTACAAATCGCAGGACCCATTTTATTTGTAGGTTTCTTTATTGGTATTGTATTTTTCGTTTGTGCAGGAAGCTTCCTTTACTTCCGTTTATTTTCTGATATGGAGGATGATACTCGTTTATTTGAAATGATTCGAAAAGTTGGATTGACGAGAGGCGAATTGTCGAAAGTAGTCACAATCCGCTTAGCGCTTTTATTCTTCGTTCCAGTTGGAGTTGCAACATTACATGGGGCAGTAGCATTAACGGCATTAGGACAAATGTTTGAGTACTCACTGTTTAAAGAAAATACAATTGTATTAAGTATTTTTGTAAGTATTCAAGTTGTATACTTCTTAATTATACGATCTCGTTATTTAAGACAATTGAAAGAAAGATTGAATATTCGTTAAATGTGTTTTTTTAACTTTTGTACTATATTTTCTAAAAAGAGTAAGGCATTACCAAATATATAGTGATAAAATGAAAATAGCGAGGTGAAAAAAATAATAGAGAGTAAGGGGGAGTAACATGAAAGCAACAGGAATTATTCGAAAAGTAGATGAATTGGGACGGATAGTTATTCCTAAAGAATTAAGAGATGTATTAGGAATACAAATCAAATCACCACTTGAAATTTTTGTAGAAGAAGACAAAGTCATTTTACAAAAATATCAACCTTACAATGCTTGTCAAATAACAGGCGATGTTTCAGATCAAAATATTTCATTAGCAAATGGAAACATTACTGTTAGTATAGAAGGCGCAAAACATGTAATAAAAGAAATTGAGCAGTTTTTGAAAAAGAGTGAGATTTAGTCTTAATTTATCCCGCTATTTGTGGGCAGTAAAACTCCCACCTCAAAACTCGGCTGAAGCAAAGAAGTTAGGTGGGAGTCGGACTGCCCGTAAACGCCCGATTGGTGAGGGCTAATAATCAGTGGGGGATGAACACCCCCACTGATTATAGTTTCACTTTATATTATTCTATTGAAAAACTGAAAAAGAAGAGGACCATTTAATTTAAATTAAGGTAATAATGTGTAGGATAGTTAGTCCATTATGAGGGCTGATTATCCTTTTTTATTTACATAACGAATGAAATAAATGAAGATTGAACATTCGGTTTAATGAGTATAATATGGATATATAATTAGAAATGTTTGTTTGGTTTTGGGAGGAGGACAGAGCCTCGGTGCGAGGACCTTAAAAACAACAATGACGGTAGGCTCTATGGGTAGAACTACTATTAAAAATAATGATTAACGGGAGAGTATTCTTATGAGAGTGGAAGAGATATCTGTTGACAATACAAAAGCCTACCTTCTACTGGACACAAATGGGTTACCTGTTGAACCTGTTGCAAAGTATATGAAATACCTTCATAACAGGGAGAGTAGCAGCAATACTTTAAAGACTTACTGTACGGCTTTAAAACATTACTTTACATATCTGGAACAAGTAAAGATTGGTTATCAAGAAATCAACTTTCAGAGACTATCTAACTTTGTTGTTTGGCTTAGAACCCCTTACGAAAACAATAATGTTGTACCTCATAAAACAACAAAAGCTAAACGCAGGGAAAGCACAGTAAACAATTACCTTACGGTCGTGACATCCTTTTATGATTACCTATACCGAAATGATTTAGTTGACTCAGATCTTGTGGAAAAGCTTATGAAGAAGATGTTCATTGGCGCTGGTGGAAATGGGTACAAGGGTTTCTTACATCACGTAAATGAAGGGAAACCAATATCTAAAAACGTCCTTAAATTAGATGAACCGAGAGAAAGAGTAAGAGTATTTACAAAAGAACAAATTAATTTAATCTATCAATCTACAACGAACATTAGGGATAAATTTCTGGTGCGGTTGCTTTTTGAAAGTGGATTGCGTATTGGAGAGGTTCTCTCCCTGTTTCTCGAAGACTTTCAATTTGATGTCAAACAAAGAAAACACAAAATCCAACTGATAGATAGAGGGGAACTACCAAACGGAGGTAAATTGAAGACCGGAGAGAGAAGAATAGATATCTCTCAAGGACTCATGGATTTATACGACGATTATTTGTACGAAGTGCTTGATGAATATAATCCAGACCATAACTTTGTGTTTGTGAAAATTTGGGGGAAGAATGCCGGGAAGCCCCTTACCTATTCTGATGTCTATGCGACCTTCAAAGAGGTTGAGAAGAGAACAGGCATACATATTACTCCGCATATGTTCCGACACACTCACGGAACGATTTATTACCTTCAAACGAAAAACATTAAGATGGTGCAAGAGCGCCTAGGTCATGCACAAATACAGACAACAATGAACTTATACGTCCACCCTTCCGAAGATGATATCCGCAAGGATTGGGAGAAGGCTTCTCCTGCCTTTGAGATTGGGCGAAGAAAAGAGAACAAAGAGGAAGACTTTCAATCAGGTATTCCTGATGAAGCAGTTCCTTTTTAAACGAGATTGGCATTTTAGGAGGAAAGTCATTGGATAAAATCATAGCAAATAATTCACTCCCACAAAGCGAATATTGGAACTTAATTACCTCCACCCTCTCATCTTACGAGGTTAAAGATGTGTCCAGTGATGGCACGGTAAAAAGAAGACTTGTGAAAGATGATTACTTTTTAGTCAATGACGTTTGGAACGTTAACGATATTGGTCAAATTCCTAATTTTGAAGAGCAATTCAATAAATACAAAGGAACAACTAAAAATATAAAGTTCTGTATCGAAAATTATACCATTGGCTTAGAACTTAAATTTGTTTTCTATCATAAGTTGTTTAACGATGAACCGAGTTTTTACAGCCTTGTTTATGGCTACAAAACATCCATAAACAAATTAGTTTTATTTCTTAACGAAAAGCATTCCCACCTCCATTCTCTCCTTGAATTAGATGTTGAAAAGACTGAGAAACAGTGGATTTTGTGGTTGAACAACAAAGGTGTAAAAACAACCCAAACAAAGAAAAGTATCCAATATGGTGAACTCGAAGTTAAAACAACTACAGCGAACTTCTTTCGTTCCCTGTATGGAAAATTATTCAATATAACAGATGATCGTGAAGAATGGGAGAAAGATAGATGGAATGTTAGGGTGTTATATGACAAATATGGGGTGACATATAATGCATCGGTAACGCATTATTTTCTTGACTTCACAAGTATTCAAAACGCTGTTTTTAAACAGTATTTAAAAAAATATATCAAAACTAGATTACTTGGTGGTGGAAAATTTTCGTGGTCATCAGCTCGTGAATATTTAAGAAATGTTCCTAAGTTTTTAAATTTCATTAGTGAGCTAGAGCCTGAATGGAATGATTTAAATGGTCTTACAAGACAGCATATCGAAAAGTATTTGGAGTTTCTTCGTCATTATGCCCGAAATAATTTGAAAAATAAAAATGCTAATCCAAAACAACACATATTTGATAACCTAAAACGTGTTAATACATTTTTGAAAGATACCCAACGTTTTGATTACAGTATAGCACCTGAGAAATCAACTGCAAAATTACTTTACTCTGAGGACTATCCACGTCTTGATAAGAAATCAGATGACGATATTGATTACATTCCTGAACATGTATTGGAGCAGTTATTTGAAAACATTAGCGACCTTCATCCAGACGTACAACCTATCGTGTGGGTTGCTTTTAAAACTGGATTGCGTATCAGCGATACATTAGGATTAACACAGGACTGTTTGGTTCAGCTAAATGGCAAATATTCTATTCAAACCGATATTGAAAAAACATATGTAAAAGGTCATAAAATTCCGATTGACGACCAATTAGCCAATATGATAGCCGTTTTAATACACAACTCCAAGGAACTCAGCAATGAGGATAACAACCCTGATAAATATATTTTTGTTCGGTAAAATGGTTCCCGTAAGGGGAAACCATTTTCACAAGGATGGGTGCAAAGCAAACTTAACGAACTAGCAATCGAAAAGAACATTACTGACGAAATAGGCAACGTCTTCCACTTCAAATCACACCAATTTAGACACACTTATGCGGTGAAAATGTTAAATGGTGGAGCTGATATTTTAACTGTGCAGGGGCTATTGGCTCATGCTTCTCCTGAAATGACGATGCGATATGCCCGTTTATTGGATGATACGAAACGCAAGGAGTTCGAGAAGGTTATTAAGCAAGGTGTATTTAGCTTTGACCTAAATGGGGAAATTCATCAGGTCTCAGAAGCTGAAGACATCCCTGAAGACATCATGGATATGATGTGGAAAGACGAAAAGTTAAACGCATTGGACAACCCTTACGGGACTTGTCGCGCCAGAGTGAATGGAAACTGTCCATTATCAGCAGAACCCCCTTGTCTCACAGCAAACGATGGAAAGCCTTGTTTTGATTTAGCTGTAGGTATGACGAGTTTTGATGTTAAAAAGTATGAGCTTCTCATAGAAACGACGACAAAGTGGATTGAAGCCTCAAAAGAATATGGTCGCGAAGATATGGTTAAAGCAAACGAAAAGAACTTGGAGAGATACCAAAACATTTATGAAACAATCAAGGGTGGAAATGTCATTTTTGGACGATTTGACCGGATGAAGAGACAATTAGAACGTAAGAAAAGGGAAGGTGTTAAGCGTGGCTAATTTCGACCGTGAGGAGCAACTGAGGCAGCTACACGAAAAAAGGAAACAGACAACTATAGCCAAGGTTGAGGAAGCGATTAAACGTCTAACCAAGAGCTCTAAGGCAATTAACTTTAATAGCGTGGCAGCAGAAGCTGGGGTGAGCAAAGCAACGCTTTATAACCATAATGAGCTCAAAGAGCGTATCAATTTCTTACGAAATCAACAAGAAAAGACATTTGTAGACTCTCGAATTAAACGAGATGAGAACAATCAAAATGCCGTAATCGCTTCTCTCAAAAGAAGAATTGAAAAGTTAGAAAAAAAAAATAAGCAATTAGAGGAGGAGAATAAACGATTACGCGAAAAAGAAAACAAAAAACTTACGGAATATTTTAAGATGATATAATTCTTCTTCTGTGCAGTGATAATAAAGCTGTTTATAGAACGGATATTTTTATTTAACTATAGGAAGTTTTTGATGTTGTAGAGTGATAATAAAGTAGTTTAATAAGTTGGGAAGTAATGCTTAACTACTTGATAAAGCATGAGCTAATGAAGTACCGGAAAAATAACTGTACCACGAAATAGTGCCATAATTGGGGCTTAGAAACAAGTCGATAAATTAGAATTTGTAATGGAGATTATTTATATTTTGTGCGGAGCGCAACTTTGAATTGGCAGAAAGCAAACATTAGGTGATAAAAGTCAAAGCGTCCATCCGTTAAAATTTAATGTATACATTTAAAATGTGAGGTGAAGAAATCATGACAGACAAAAAAATCACAGTACAATTTACGATGCTGACATTTTGCATAGCCTATCTTGTGTCAGGTGCTTTGATTGCTCTTGGGCAATTCGGATATTCGGTTCACAATTGGGTTCACTCGTTACAGCAATTCGGGATGAATATCCCCTTTGCAATCTATATTTTGTCGCCCGCTATTGCTTCATATATCGTTCTGAAGAAAAATAACAAAATAGCAGGTTTCAAGGAATGGTTGAGAACTGTTTTTTATGCCAAAAATAGCATATCTCTCTATTTGTTCGTTGTTGCAGGACTTGCACTGTATTTTTTGATACATATTGCAGTTTCAGGCCACACGGAAATGGTGCTTCCATTTTATACGTTCTTCCTTTCCCTGCTTGGTAATCTTATTATCGGTGGCTTGGAGGAAGCTGGCTGGATGTACATATTGCAGCCTGAGCTTGACAAAAAATACGGTTTTGTTTTGTCTTCTGTTTTTGTTGGAATCATTTGGATTTTATGGCATATCCCTCTCTTCTTCATTCCGGGGACGAATCACGGAGAGGGACTCATTAACTTTTGGATGTTTGCAGTTCAACTCATTGCGTTTCGGTTTTTCAACGGGGCAATCTACAAAATATCAGGAAAAGGCCGTGTGTTTATGTGCGTATTATTCCACACCATGTTCAATGCGGCATCCCCCATCTTCGGCACCATGACTATGACTTGGGCGGGAACCATTGCCGCAAATGCTGTGATTGTTCTTGTTTCAATTGTAACCGTTGTGATATACGACAAAAAGAACAGGCGAATAGTATAAGCATAATCCGTGTTCGCCAAATTCCAGTTTGTTGAATAGCCGTTTATATAAACGAAACGTCTTTGCAGGAGTGGCGAAGCCACGACTACATGAACAGCCCCCCATTATCTAACAGGGGCGCAAATTAACCTATAATTCCCCTTTCTGAAAGAAATGTGATTAACATCAATGTGTAAGATTGTGAAATGTTGTACTTAAAGTAACAGGTGCTTTAGTTGAAAAAAATTAAACAACTTTATTATCATTTTAAGTAACAATATTCTTTTAGATCAATTCAGTTTTAAACAACTTTTTTAAAGCCTTATTACATTTGATATGTAGTAAGGCTCTTGCTTTATTATAGCGAATTAAACAACTTTATTATCACTCTACAGATGTATTAATATTTGATTTAATTGAGAAAGGATTGGTATACTATTGTCGGTTTTTTGTTTATTCAATTAAAGAAAACGGATCTATAATGTGGGAGGAAATCAAATACATTTATTAAAAATAAAGGAGCTGTTGAAATTGGACACTATTCAATTAATTGAAGATTTCATATTACCTTACTATGCTCAAAAAGATATAATGCACAATGTTGAACATATAAAAAGAATTTTAAATTTATCTCTAGAAATGGCTAAAATATATAAAAATAAAGTAGATGAGGATTTACTTAAATATGGCGCATATTTTCACGGAGTAATATATGAAGAAGAGATAAGAATAAGTATTGAAGAATTTCTTAAGGGTATTGGGTTTAGTGGAGAAAAAATAAAACGAATTCTAGAAGTAGCAGACGGTTCTCAAAAGGATGGAAAACCAGAAAGCCTAGAAGCTAAAATTCTCCACGATGCACATTTACTTGAGGGTGGAGAGACATTTTTAATTGTTAAATCTTTAATCACTGGATCACTCAGGGGACAATCCTTACTGGAAACGATTGAATATCTAGAAACAAATATACTTAATAAACATCATTGTTACTTACCCGAAAATATTGAAAAATACAAGGAAAAGGAAAAGTTCGCTTTTGACTTTCTATACAAACTCAAAACACATATATAATTTTTAATTTGTGAAGTTTTGTACTTAAATTATATGAGGGGTTTTATGGAATATTTGGACTCTGAATAAATAGAAATTTTTAACAATAAAAAATCTTTGTATAAAATGAAATTTAGTCAACAGTCTACATCTTTATTTTATTAAATTTAAAACATAAGAATAGATAAATACAATTAAACCAATGATGTTTAGTCTAAATCATTATTTTAACTAAACAAGGACCACACATATTAGACATGTTTAATATGTGTGGTCCTTTTAATTTCAACTGTTTCACTTACCTAACCTAAATATAATGCAAAGGGTCCTTTTCTTTTGTTTATTGAGAAATATTTGAGAGGAAGGAAAATAGAACGAATAAAACGAAAGTTAAATATAAACGTATTCAATAGTGTTCTGAAATGAAAATAATACATTTTCAGGAGGGATTACGATGAATAGTAGTACAGCGAATAAACAAAAAGGTATACAATTAATTCCGTTTACTGTAAATAAGGTGGTTGAACAAGTAAATGAAATTCCACCAGGTGTACAACTGATTCATGCTCCGCAAGTATGGGAAAAGAGCGCGAAAGGGAAAGACATTGTCGTTGCCGTTTTAGATACAGGTTGTGATATAAATCATGTAGATTTAAAAGATCGTATTATTGGCGGGAGAAATTTCACAAAAGATTATGAAGGTGATCCGAAAATTTATCTTGATAATAATGGGCATGGTACTCATGTAGCGGGGACAATCGCAGCAACTGAAAACGGAGTGGGTGTACTAGGAGTCGCACCACTTGCTAAAATGTTAGTTTTAAAAGTATTAGCTGGAGACGGCTCTGGAAGCTATGAGCAAATTATTGAGGCCATTCATTATGCTGTAAATTGGAGAGGACCGAATAAAGAGAAAGTAAGAATTATTTCAATGTCACTTGGTGGTCCGCAAGATGTACCAGAATTACATGAAGCTATTCAAAATGCGGTAAAAGAAGACGTACTTGTCGTATGCGCTGCTGGAAATGATGGAGATTGTAACGATGATACGGAAGAATTAGATTTTCCAGGTGCTTATTCTGAAGGAATCGAAGTAGGTGCTGTTAATTTAGAGCGGAAAATTTCATGCTTTAGTAATTCAAATCAAGAAATTGATTTAGTAGCGCCGGGTGATGAAATACTGTCTACGTATCCAAAGGGGAAATATGCAGTATTAAGTGGTACTTCAATGGCGACGCCGCATGTTGCTGGGGCGTTAGCACTTATCATAAAGCAGTGCGAGAGAGAGTACGGTAGAAAATTATCAGAGCCGGAAATATACGCACAACTTATAAAAAAGACTGTACCTTTAGGGTATGAACGTACATCTGAAGGAAATGGATTAATAGATTTATTAAAAGAATAGTAATTACTAAAAAACATCTCATATTTATATGAGATGTTTTTTAGTATGGTTCTGTCGCATGTATTACAACATCTAATAAACCAGGGAATCTAGTATTTAAATCTTCTTCACGAATTGAAATGAAACGTTGTGTTCCTTCAAGGCGTGTATACATAACACCTGATTCACGTAAAACCTTGAAATGATGAGATAAAGTTGATTTCGCGATAGGGATGTTTAATGAGCCACAAGATTGTTCATTTTTCTCAAGTAACATATTTACAATTTGTAAACGAATTTGATCGCTAAGTGCATATAAGACTGAAGAGAATTGAATTTCTTCTCGATTCGGATGGTATAGTGTTCGCATTATTTCACCTACTTGTATAAGTTGTTCTAGTTGCACTATAGCATATAAAGTGATATATTTCTATTGTTCGATTATATTCGAACAATAGAAATATAGGGGGAGAAAAAATGAAGTATACAAAATTGCAAAAGGCAGGACTAAATATTTCAAAGTTAGGGTTAGGAACAAACGCTGTAGGGGGACATAATTTATATGCTGATGTGAATGAGGAAGAAGGAAAACGATTAATAGAAGAAGCTATCCAGCAAGGGATTACATTTTTTGATACAGCAGATTCATACGGTTTCGGTAGATCAGAGGAATTGGTAGGAGAAGTATTGAAAGGAAAACGCCACGAATTTGTACTTGCTACAAAAGGTGGAATACAGCCGGTATTAAATGGAGAGGTTTATATTAATAATGAACCAAGCTATTTAAGAAATGCTGTGGAAAATAGCTTAAGAAGATTACAAACTGATTATATTGATTTATATTATTTACATTTTACAAATCCTGAAACAAGTTACATAGATTCAATTGGAGAGCTTACTCGCCTAAAAGAAGAAGGGAAAATTCGTTCAATTGGAATATCTAATGTTAATGTAGAGCAATTAAAAGAAGCGAATCAGCACGGACATATAGATGTTGTACAATCACCGTATAATATGTTGGATCGTGCTGCTGGGGAAGAACTTTTGCCATATTGTATAGAATCAGGTATTTCATTTATTCCGTACGGGCCTCTTGCTTTTGGGATACTAGGCGGAAAATATACAGAAGATTTCAAATTGAGTGAAGGAGATTGGCGTCAAAGTGTAAATCTATTTGAAGAAAATACATATAAGAGTAACTTTAAGAAAGTTGAGAAGTTAAAAGGCTTAGCTAAAGAAAAGAATCTCGAAGTATCGAAGTTAGCTTTAGCGTGGTTATTAAACAAAAAAGGAATTGATACTGTTATTCCTGGCGGGAAGCGAGCGGAGCAAATAAGAGAAAGTGTAAGAGCAGTGGATGTTTCATTGAATGAAAAGGTTATGAAAGAGATTGGATCTATATTAGAAGATTAGTTGAAAAGAGGGACAGTGCCCTCTTTTTATATAAAAGGAGAAGGTTTAAATGAAAAGAGTGCTAGCTGTATTCTTTACGATAATGTTTATGATTGGTACAGATACTTTCTTAATTTCACCACTTTTGCCAACATTACAACAGGTGTATCATGTATCAACTGAATTATCAGGATGGATGGTGAGTTCATATGCTTTAGGATACGCTGGATTTGCGCTTATCGCTGGTCCTATATCAGATGGCTTAAACAGAAAAAAAGTGATGGTATTAGGAATGAGTTTTTTTGCATTAAGTACATTTTTGTGTGGAATGGCACCGAGTTTTTTATGGATGCTAACATTTAGATTTTTAGCAGGTGTAAGTGCAGCTTTTATATCTCCACAAGTATGGGCATCTATTCCGCTCCTTATAGAGAAGAAGCAAATTGTAAAAGCAATTGGAATTGCAACAGCAGGGTTATCAATCTCCCAAATTTTAGGACTGCCAATTGGAGCATATTTAGCAACGATACATTATACAACACCATTCTTCGTCATTGGTATATTATCAGCACTACTTGTCGTTCTTATTTATGTTACATTACCAGAAATACAACCAGCTCAAATAGGTGGAAATGAAAAAAATATATTAAAGCGCTATAAGCAATTACTTAGAGATTCAAAGGTTTCACTTTCTTATTTTGCATATTTTGTTTTTCAAACTGGTAATTTTGCAGCATTTTCATTCTTTGGTGTGTGGCTTTCCAGTCAATTTGGCTTACAAGTTCATGAAGTAGGTATAGCTATGCTCGTATTAGGATTAGGAAATTTAACCGGTAACATTTTTGGGCCGAGAATCGTAATTAAAATTGGTTATAACCTTTCTTTCTATGGTGGAATTGTATTTACAGCAGTGCTATATGTCATACTTCCTCATTTAAAGAACATTATATTTGTAGAGTTATTTTTCTTTGTTTTATTTTTTGTGACAGGAATTTTGTTTGTATTGATGATGGGGCGCTTACAAAATATGTCTAGTATAGCAAGAGGAACAGGAGCCGCTCTTGCTAATGCTTCTATGTATATTGGCCAAATGATTGGAGCGGCAATAGCAGGAATGTTATTTGCAGCATCTCACAATTTTATACTTGTAGGTAGTTTTACTGCGTTACTATATATAGGAGCTTTATTTTTGTTTAGAAAAAGTGAAAAGCTTAATGAAGATAGTGAAACAGGAATTGCATCATAAAGCCTTTAAAAATAAATCGGAGAAATCCAAAAAATAAAAAATCCCTAAAGAGATAGGGATTTATATATCGGCATATAGTTCCTTGGAAAAGGATATACTTAGTTTAACATATAGGACTACTTATATTTGTGAAATAGATGTGAAAGTAATGTGAAAAATACCGTAATAAAAAGCACTGTTTTAGTTAATTTACTAAAACAGTGCTTTTCTTTTTGATTGAACAGTTGCTGCGTTTTCATCATGTATTCCAGCTTCTTCAATAACTCGTTTTTTTACTTTATTTAATAGATGGTCTACTGCCTCACCAAAATAGTTAGCTTCGCTTTTTGTGCGGGCTTCTCGTAAACATTTATAGTTTTCTAGCAGTTCCTCTTTTTCGGTGTTTGTTAAGAAATCTTCTATTTTCTTTTTTGTCATACGAAACACCCTTTCTTCTGACAAACGACGCAATAGAAAATATTTATTTTTCATTATAACAATAATTTTTAAAGAAAGTATAGATTAACGTCGTAATAGTTTGTCAATTTCTTGAATTTTCTCATCAGCTTTCCCGATTTGCGTGTTTTTAGCCTGTTCACCACCTAAAGCTTGATGAAGTAAAAATGTTTGACCTGAAATGGCAGTCACAATAGATACTTTTATAATTTCTTTTATTGTGGTGACATCGAATAAAACGAGTCCAAGAAGTGCAGCTAGGCAACCGGTCAATATATCGGTTAAAAACCCAAAGTGGAAAAACGTTTTTAAACGGCGTGGAAGCAATAACTTACCTTGGTTATTGATCAGATGGGAAACGAAGCCAGTAACGCCACCAACTAGAACAGCAGTTAGCCATTGATACATTTCCATCGAATCCACTCCTTTTAGTGAATAAGATTCGTTTATTAAATATATATTCCTTTTTAAATTTTATATAAGCATATTGAGAAAGTTTGTTCTGGCTAATTGCTTGTTCAATTTAATTGTAACAGAAAAATCTGATATATTTCAGTCTATTATATGAATCCTTTTTTCATTAATATGAATTCAGAAAGGGGTGCGAGAAATGTATATAGATTATCGAATAAGAAGTGTAAATGGTTATACAAAAAATATAGGGGAACTTGTAAGTATGATGGAGCATACGCGGGCAGTAACATTACAGGAAATAGAGGATTTAGGAGTGGAGCAATTGGATTTAATAATGCCGAGTGGTGAGAATTCAATTGGTGCTTTACTGAAGCATATAGCGGCTATAGAAAAAGTCCATCAGCTTATTTCTTTTCAAAATCGTGATTTTACAAAAGAAGAATTAGAAATATGGGAAGATGCACTGTATTTAGGGGAAGTGGGGAGATCTATTCGTGGTTATGAAATACAGTATTATGTACAACTTTTACAGAAAATTCGAGAGGAAACAATAGAGTGTTTGAGACAAAAGGATGATGAATGGCTAATGTCAGAAAGAAAGTGGCCTAATGGCGTAGCGTATAATCAGCACTACCTTTGGTTTCACGTGCTAGAAGATGAAATTAGTCATCGTGGACAAATTAGAATGCTAAAAAATAAATTATTTGAAAATTACGTTAAATAAGGTAGCTTTTTAACGGGATATTCCATATAATGAGAGTAATTAAAATTAGAACGGGGTGATGTATTATGGCGAAATTAACTTATATGAATAGTAAACCAAATACTAAGGTGGACGGAAAGGGAGATACTCTATAAGTGAGCGCACAATCCTTCCACTGAGTTCAAACTAGGGAGGATATCAATTTGAATCAAAATATTTTAGAATCGTTCGGCTGGGATTCTTTTTTTGAAGAACAAGCTGTTGAGAACTATGAAGTAGGACGTATTTTACTTGAGCATAAGCATATATATCGGATTATTTGTAATGATGGTGAATATGTAGCGGAACTGTCTGGAAAGTTTCGTCATGAAGCGTTAACGAAGGGGGATTATCCAGCAGTTGGTGACTGGGTGTATATAAAGAAAGTAGAAGGAGAGCGAAAGGCGATTATTCATCGTGTTTTTCAAAGGAGAAGCTCTTTTTCTAGACAAGAGGCTGGCTACCGAACTGAGGAACAAATTATAGCTACGAATGTGGATTATCTTTTTTTAGTAAATGCTCTTAACCATGATTTCAACGTAAGAAGGATGGAACGTTATTTGCTATTGGCTTATGAAAGTGGTGCAATGCCTGTTATCGTTTTAACGAAGAGTAGTTTATGTGAAGATGTGGAACGGAAAATTGCAGAAACAGAAGCAGTAGCAATCGGTGTTCCCATCTTCGTTGTTGATAGCCTAGCGTACGTCGGAATAGAATCATTGCAACAATTTGTTGCCCCAGGAAAAACAATTGCTTTAGTTGGATCTTCAGGTGCAGGGAAATCTACTTTGTTAAATGCATTAGTAGGAATAGAGGTAGCAAAAACTGGAGATATACGTGAAGAAGATAGTAAAGGAAGACATACGACAACTCACCGTGAGTTGTTCCAATTACCGAGTGGCGGTTTAGTAATTGATACCCCTGGCATGAGGGAACTTCAACTTTGGGAAGGAAGTACGGCAATCCAAACCACATTTTCTGATATTGAGGATCTTGCAAAAATATGTCGCTTTCGAGATTGTAAACATGAAGGTGAACCAGGATGTGAAGTACGCAGCGCTATAGATAATGGACTTATAGCGGTAGAGCGCTTACTTAGCTATAAAAAGCTGCAAAGAGAATTGGCGTATTTTATGAGAAAACAAGATGCTATTCTCGCAAGAGCTGAGCGCGATAAGTGGAAGAAGATTTCTAAACAACATAAAAAAATGTAAAAAACCAAAGGACTATTCCTTTGGTTTTTTGTATTTGTAAATTTTATAATAATATTATTCGTATATATAGACAAACGGGGAATATTTGTTTAAACTTTACAAGGTGTTTATCAAAAACGAATTGTAAAAATAGAGGATAGGGAATGGGATATATTCATAATCGGTTATTTATCTTTAAAACTTAATATTTAAATTTAGGAGGTTTATAATGAATAAACTGTTAAGGTGGTTTCGAGATATAAAAGTAGCAAAAAAGCTATTAATTTCATTTTTGGTAATTTTAATTGCAGCTGTCTCTATTATTGGAGGCATGTCTTATCAAACAGCTAAAAAGAATTTTGAATCACAAATTACGAGTAGTGCTCACGATAATATAAAAATATTAGATAATTTAATCAATCAAATGATTGAGGCGAAATTTAACGAAGTAAATAACTTTGCACGAGTGATTCATAGTGATATGTATCAAGGAGATAATCAAGATGAATTAAGAAAGGTGTTATCTCAATATATTAATTTAAATAAAGATATTGAACAAGTATATGTTGCCGGCAATGATAAGAAGTTTGTGCAAGAACCAAATATACAAATGGCAGCAGATTATGATCCAACAACCCGCTCTTGGTATAAAGATGCAGTGAGTAAACAAGGTGGAATCGTGGTCACTGAACCGTATAAGGCGAAAGGAAATGGACATATTGTCGTAACGATTGCGAAACAAACAGAAGATAAAAATGGTGTTGTTGCGGTAGATTTAAGTTTAGAGAATTTATTGAAAACAACAAAGCTAATCAATATTGGTAAAAAAGGATATACTTTCATTTTAGATGGAAAACAAAAAATAATTGCGCATCCTCAAGAAAAACCAGGAGATAAAGCAGCTGATTCTTGGGCAAAGAAAATTTACGAAGATAATCAGGGCACTTTTTCATACACGTATGACGGTAGTGAAAAGAAAATGGTATTTGCTACAAACTTAAAAACAGGATGGAAAATCGGTGGAACGATGTACTCAAATGAAGTAATTGAAGCTGCTCAGCCTGTATTTTATAATATGTTAATGGTTATGCTTATTTCACTAGTTATAGGAGGAGCACTTATTTATTTCGTAACGCTTTCTATTACAAAACCTTTAAAGAGATTAGTTGCCACTTCTAAAGAAATAAGTGAAGGAGATTTAACGCAAACAATTGAAATTCATTCAAACGATGAAATTGGTCAACTTGCAAAAGGTTTTAATGAGATGACAGATTCACTACGAACGTTAATTGGAAGAATTAATGATTCGGCCGGGCATGTTGCAGCGGCATCAGAAGAGCTAACTGCGAGTGTAAGACAAGCGAGTGAAGCAACGGAACAAATTACAATGGCAATGGATGAAATATCAAGTGGGGCAACGACGCAAACAACAAGTGTAGAAAATGGTGCGATGTTATTGTTTGATGTAACAGAAGGAATTCAGCATGTAGCAAATAGTTCATCATCTATTAATACGGCTTCTACTCATACTCGTGAAAAAGCAGAAGATGGTGGAAAGCTAGTAGGGAAAACAGTAAATCAAATGCAGTCTATTGCAGAATCTGTTTCACAATCTGATGCAGTTATACAGTTATTAAATAATAAATCAAAGCAAATTGGTGACATATTAGAAGTAATCCAAAATATTGCAGATCAAACAAATCTTCTTGCTTTAAATGCTGCAATTGAAGCTGCAAGAGCTGGTGAGCACGGAAGAGGATTTGCGATCGTTGCAGATGAAGTACGTAAATTGGCAGAGCAATCTAGCGTATCTTCCAGTGAAATTAGTAAATTAATATGTGAAATACAAGATGATATGAGTAAGACAGTAAAATCTATGGGTCATGTAAATGAAGAAGTTCAATCTGGACTAGTTATTGCCAATGAAACGAAGCAAAACTTTGCTGAGATTTTACAATCTACAAATGAAATTGCTAATCAAATTAAAACGATGGTTGAAACGGCTAATGGGATGTCAAAAGGTGCCAATGAAGTATCTATTTCAGTAGGGCAAATTGCAATGACAGCACAGAATAATGCGACGAGTACACAAAGTGTCGCGGCGTCTGCTGAAGAACAATTAGCTTCGATGGAGGAAATTGGTTCCGCAGCTGGTACATTATCTCAAATGGCTGAAGAGTTGCAAGGATTAATTGAAAGATTTAAAGTATAAAAAGGAGAGGCTGTCTTAAAATAGCATTAGTGCTATTAGAGACAGTCTTTTAGCTGATAAACGGATTAGTGGTTCAATGTATGTAATGTTTGTCGAAAAATAGAGGGATTTGTAAAGCTGATGTATAATTAATATAATATAGATTACGTTTAAAGGAGATCGGTATGGGAGTGTATTGGGGAACGAAAAGACATTCTTGGCTTAGCTATGTCTCGTTTTGGTTAAGTATTTTATTCTTTGTTGTTTTTTTAATTGAAGTGTTTGTATTTAAAACACTTTCAAATAGTTCATTACAAGTCGTTAAATATCTTTATTTGATATTTGTCCCATTAAATATCATTCTTTGTTTAAGGTTATTATCTAAGAAGAATGAAAAGAAAATATTGCCGATTTTTAGTTTAATTGTATCATTATTATTTGCAAGTTTAATTCTAGTATTAGCATTAGCAGCTACAGGGAAAATCTTATGAGGAGAGTGATATAAATTACTCTTCTTTTTTGTTGTTTTTTTTAAGAGTTGTAAGTAGTGTGTAGGAAATAAGGAAAGTGATAAGTTATCAGTAAGGGAACATACTAGTGAATAGAGAGTGAATTGAAAATACTATAGGTTTTGTATGCGTTTATAAAGCAAATCAATGCGGTAGGATTCGTGATATATGGTACAATAAACATGGATAGTGATAGAGATAAAGGGTATATAAAATACTCATCGTTTTTTAGTAAGAGAGGGGTTATCTTATGCTATACGAGGATTTGATGACATTATTCCAAGCTGCTCCGATAGAATTGGATAGAGGCGGCTGGAAATATATAATCCAGGAACAAAATGATAAATATGAAATTGTTGATGAAATGTTAAAAAAGCAAATGAATGTTGAATTGTATTTTAATGAGTATGATGAGGTGAAAATCACTTTATATAAAGATGGAAGCCCCATTACTACTATGCAAAGAATTGCTATTTCAAAAGTTGAGTTAGATGAAGAGGAAGAAGGCATTCAATTCGTATTAGAACGCATGCCAAGTCGAATGATTCGTTTGCAATTAAAGCCATACCTTGCAGTAGAAATGGGGCCGTACTGGGAAGTATGTGAAGACTGTGAATGAACATGAAAAAACATCCGTATACACGGATGTTTTTTCATGTTTTTTGAAGTTGTTTAAAGGCAATAATCGGTAGTAAAATGATGCTCACCCAGCCGATAATAGGGTATAGAATATGAAGCAATTCACTATATCCGATGAAACTAAAGCAATAACTAATTAGTAATATGAAGTAAATAATGTTATTACTTTTCCATCCGGTAATGGATTGCATTTGTTTTGTCATCCCGAACACATTACCAACTAAAGTTGTGAACACTTCACCGAAAATAATAAGAACAAAGAAAAAGTGAAAAGTTGCATTAAATCTTCTTATGACTTCAGCCATTGGGATATTGTATTGATAAAATTGGTCGACTGATAAGATAGCTAAATGGCTGCATAATAAAATTAAAGAAAGTCCTGCACCACCTAAAATTCCACCCCACAAAATGGCTTTTCGATCTTTTACTTCACTGGCTAACGGGACGAGAACGCTTTGGGCGAGCGAAAGATTTAAAGCGACATATGTAATAGGGCTAGTAATCCACTTCATATTCCAGCTCTCTGCAGGAATAGTATTACTAATAGGTATTGTACTATGGAAAAAGGTTGTAATAGCGAGTCCGATAATAAAGATCATCATAATAGGTACGACAAGCGTATTTACTTCAAAAACACCTTGTAATCCCCGGCTCCCAATAATGAGACAGGCGATGACCGTGATGAAAATACCAAGTTGTCTCGGGAGGCGGAGTTGTTCTTCAAATACTGCACCGGCTCCTGATAACATAACGCTCGTTACACCAAATAATACGAGTAATAGTAATGTGTTTACGACATTTCCAAATACATCCCCAAATAAATATTTGTTGAATTCTTGAGCTGAGAATGCCCCTATTTGTGATGAAAGTAACATCATCTTTGTGCCGAGCCAAATAAAAAAAAATCCACTTATACATATGCCAATGGTTCCGTAAAATCCGTTAACTGTAAAAAATTCAACAATTTCGCGCCCAGTAGCAAATCCAGCTCCAACGACAGTTCCGATATAAGTAGCAGCGACTTTCTTTGCTACTTGCCATTGTTGATTGTTCATGTTATCCCTCTTTCTTCTATGATGAGCTTGACTTACTATTATGCATATGTGTGAGCTTGGACAATTAGACATGTGAAGTAGTTGAAAGAATACATGAATTATATGATATTAGGGAAATATTAAGGTTGTTAAAACTTTGTTACATATAAGCTGTTCATTCGGAAGAGTAGGAAATGTATGGTAAAATGTAATTAAGTTATTAAAAGATAATAATTATAAAATGATAAGAGGAGTGGATTGTATGAGTACGAAAACAAATGTTGTTGAAGTATTAAACAAGCAGGTAGCAAACTGGAATGTGTTATATGTGAAATTGCATAATTATCACTGGTATGTGACAGGACCACACTTCTTTACATTACATGAGAAATTTGAAGAGTTTTATAATGAAGCAGGGACTTACATTGATGAGTTAGCAGAACGTATTTTAGCGTTAGAAGGAAAACCGTTAGCGACAATGAAAGAGTATCTAGCAACTTCTACTGTGAGTGAAGGGACAGGAAAAGAGTCTGCAGAAGAAATGGTACAAACTTTAGTAAACGATTTTTCTGCACTTATTCAAGAATTAAAAGAAGGTATGGAAGTAGCTGATGAAGCTGGTGATGAAACGTCAGCTGATATGCTATTAGCAATTCATACGACATTAGAACAACATGTGTGGATGTTAAGTGCATTCTTAAAATAAACATAAATTGATTAAAGAAAAACTCTATTGAAAAATTCTTTCAATAGAGTTTTTTTGATTTTTCAGTTTTCTTTTATGCTATAATATAGTAAAAAGGAGGCGATGCGATGTTTCGCTTTTTCAGAACTGGAAAAGAAGAGCGGGAAATTACGAAAGACGAATTAGAGCAAGCGATGGCTAAGTTTCTAGAAACGAATGCTAATATTGTTTATACAGTCTTAGTAAATAATGATTACACAGTAAATTATGATTTGTTAAAGCCTTATTTACCTGCATTTCCAACCAATTTTTTTCTTATTACGAAGGAAACACTTGAGGTATTTGAGCATACAGAAGAAAATTTAAACCTAGTTAAAGAAATTGATATCGTACAAAAGGCCGTAGATCAATATGTAACAGAAAAAGAAATGTTCCCAATTGTTGAAGATAGCGAAGATCGCCTCATATGCGGAGTGAAGCTAGGACCATATTTAAATCGTATGTTAAAAAGAAACTTATATATTTCAGAAAAGCATTATTTAGTTTCAAGTAAACCAGATAAGAAAAAAAAGAATAGTGGGCAGATGTTATGAGAACAACAATAATATTATTGTTGTCTTTTTTTCATTAAAATATTGATTTTTCAGTCTATTTAACTTTATAATACAACTACTGGATAGGAAGGAGTGGTGTATTATGCGTATACATACATTAATTATTAAATATCATTCTGAGGATCAAGTATTGTTAAGTTGAATTGTAGAATTTAACTACTTATACCGTGACCCTAGAATGATAGGAAGATTGGAGAAACAATTATTATAAAGGTTACGGGGGATTTCTGTATGAAAAATAGTATGACTTATATTAAGTTATTAAATGAAACGCTAGATTGTTATGCAAATAAAGGAAGTTTTGAAGCGTATTCTTATATAATGAAAAATGCTAAAGATGTAATGGGTAATGAAGCACAAATATATAATTTTAAATATGCATTAGCAAGTGCAGCAGGACTTGAAGAAGAAGCGTTGCATTTAATGAAGAAAGCAATTATAGAAAATGGATTCTGGTACGGAAGTGAGTATTTAATTTCCGATGATGATTTAAAACCACTACATAAATTTGAAGAGTTTCATAGAATGGTTCAATTATGTAAAGAAAGAGAAGAATTAGCAAAGAAATCGGAACAAGCAGACCTGAAATATAAATACAGCAAACAACATGAAAATCTACTAATAACACTGCATGGGGATCAAGAAAATATACAAATAATAGAACCATATTGGAACTCTGTAATGGAACAAGGTTTTATGCTGGCAGTGCCTCAATCTTCCCAAATTCAATTTTCAGATGGATATGTTTGGGATAGTATCGAAAGAGGAAGAGAAGAGTTAAAAGAACATTATAATAAGATTAAAGTGAATAAAACATTTGGAAATATTATTATTGGTGGCTTTTCTGCTGGGGCAAGAGTAGCGTTACATTCCATGTTACAAGGTGAAATAGAAGTGAACGGTTTTATTTTTGTGGCACCGTGGCTCCCAGAAATTGAAAAATGGGAAGAGATGATTGGAATATTACATGATAAAAGTATAAAAGGCTATATAATATGTGGGGATCAAGATGAAGATTGTTTCGAATGCACGCAGCGATTTGTACAGTTACTAAAAGATAAAAATATAGAACATAAGTATAAAATTGTGCCTAACTTAAATCATGATTATCCTCATAATTTTGATGAGTTATTAAAAGAAGCTATTGAATATATAGGAAGCAAAAACAATTGATTGGTAGTAAGAAAGGGAGATGCATCATATGTGATGCATCTCCCTTTCGTTATTATAAATTAAAAGCGTCTGCCAATAGGCGATAAGAGTTTAATTTATCTTCAAATTGATGAGTAATCGTGACAATCATAAATTCGTCAGTATTATACGCTTTGCTTAAGTTTAATATTTTTTCTTTCACAGAAGACGGATCACCGACGATCATACGTTGACGATTTTCTTTTATGCGGAATAGATCATAAGCACTATACGAATAATTTTGAGCAGTTTCGATAGAAGGAGTACCAGTAGTCCGTTTTCCTTGTTCTAATAGTAAAATCGATAAATCAAGGCTTGATGCTATCTTCTCTGCTTCTTCGTTTGTTTCTCCGCAAATAACAAAAATAGATACGATTGATTTTGGTTTATCACCTAAATAGGAAGGTTGGAATTGTTCTTGATAAGCCCTCATTACTTCAGGGCCACCGTATCCGTTAATGAATTGTGCAAATGCAAAAGAAGCGCCTTGCTTTGCGGCAATCATTGCACTTTCTCCGCTAGAACCGAGCATCCACATTTCAGGAGATGTTGTGATAACTGGAGTAGCCTTTAAGTTTGCATAATGATGGTTTTCTGGTACTTGATCATGTAAGTACATAGCAACATCTGCAATTTGTTCTGGATATTGATCAAGTGAGACCATTTTACCTTCTTGAAGTGCGCGAGTTGCTATCGGCATACCACCAGGTGCTCTCCCGACACCAAGGTCGATGCGGCCCCTATAAAGTGCTTCTA